>CAVYRR010000011.1:0-21927 GCA_963770985.1 uncultured Alphaproteobacteria bacterium
CGCCGGCGAACACGGTGCAGGTCGAGTTGATGCGTGCCGGCTTGTCCGACTTCATCGCCATGGGCCCCAATTCGTGCAGGCCCATGTTCATCTCGTCGGCGATATAGCCGAGATAGCGCCCGCAGCCCGCCGCGCAGCGGTCGTTCATTTGAAAGTTTGCGACGATGCCGTGCTCGTCGATCTGGATGCCCTTGGTGTCCTGACCGCCGATGTCGAGCACGGTGCGCGTCTGCGGATACATCAAATGGGCGCCAAGGCCGTGGCACAGGATCTCCGAGCGGATATGCTCCTTGGAGAACGGCAGCGTCACGCGGCCATAGCCGGTGCCGACCAGGTAGGTTTCCTCCAAATCGACCGCGAGCGCTTCCTCGATCATCTTCTGGATGTCGGCCGCCGCCGATTTAACCGAATCGTCCGTTTTCAGCACGCGCGCGAGCGCCCGGCGGAATTTGTCGCTCAGCTCGCCCGCCGGCGGCCGGTTCTCCACCTCGATAATCGACTTGTCGTAGACGTTGAGCAGCAGGTCATAGGGAAGGTTCGCAGCGCGCGCGACCTCTTCGGCGTGGGCGTGGTAGCGCGACCCCGCTATGTCGCGGAAGAAGTCCGATTTGCGCTTGGCGCCGGGCGCATAAAGCTCGGGCGCTTCCTTGCGCAACCGCTGGAACACCTCGCCGAGCGAATCCTTTACGCCGGACGCGACTTTGGCGAAACGTTCGCCTTGGATTTGGCTAATGCAGGTCAGCTCAAGATCGTCGAGCTGCTCGAGAAACTGCTCGAGACGAAAAGCTCGCTCGAGCGTGCCGAGGAATGTGTCGAGATCGATCAGCCCATGGGCAGCGGTCAACGCCCGCCGGAATAGCGTGAACTGCCCGTCGACGCGCGCCTCCTGGCTCGCCACGCGCGCGGCCGTCGCGTAATTCGAGCGCGAATTGGTGATGCCGTGGCCGATCACTTTGCGATCCTCGTCGAGGAGGACGGCCTTGGTCGTCGTCGAACCAAGATCGATGCCGACGAAAGTCTTCATGCTTCTCTCCTCAAGCCGCCGCGTCCACGCCGGCACGTTTTTGATCGACCATCTGGAAATAGCTCTCCAGACGGTTCTTGATGTTGGCCGCCGAGAAGTAGCGCGGATCGACCAGGTCGGATTCGACGAACGCGGCCGGCTTGCCGGTGCGCTTTTCGACTTCGCGCATCATCAGCAATTGCCCGGCCGAGAAGCTGTTGCAGCTCTTGATCGAGTTGATCAGTAGGCCGTCCGCCTCGTATTCGTTGATGTAGTTGCACAACATGTCGATGCGCATCGGCAGGCTGCGGTTGGTGTAAACGCCGAGGCAGTATTCGGCGAGCGTCTCCAATGGCTTGTCGGGATCGTGGCGGAAGCCGAAATCGTAGACGCCGCCGACTTTGGTGTAGCTCGATGCGACGACCACCGCGCCTTCGTCGTAGAACATCTTCCAGAATTGGCGGAAGCTCGTGTAGTTCGGCGGCCCCTCGACGACCAGGCGGTATTTCTCCTTGCCCATGTCGCCGTCGGGGGTGACCGGGCCGAGGCCGGCGGCCTGGCGGGCTTCGACCTCCTCGCGTAGGAACTTGTAGTAATCGACGGCGTCGTCGGTGCCGCGGAAGGCGCCGAAGATCGGCCCGATGTAATAGATGCCGCCGAAATAGGCGTCGATCGGCGACGGCTTGGACTTGGCGCTTTGCAGCACGCGAACGAGGTCGTCCTCGGCCTTGGTCGATTTCTTCAGATATTCACGCAGCCGGTCGATGTCGAATTTGACCCCGGAGACACGCTCGAGCGTGGGGATCACCTCTTCCTTGAGCTGCTTCACCATGTAGTCGGTCATGTTCTTGGTGATCTTGCCGTCGCCCATGTAGGGCGTGTGCAACATGATCGTCTCGCACTTGTACTGCTCGCGCAGTAGTTCGAACCACTTCATGAAGGTGAAGCAGCCGGTGTAGGACAGCAGCAGCACGTCGGGATTGGGAAACTTCTTGCCGTTGGGGGCGAGATTGCCCTTGGCCATCATGCCGATGTCCGACTTCACGTAGGTGCAGACGTCCTCCGAATGGCCGATCTTTTCGGCTTCCAGCACAAAACCGCCACTGGTGCGGCGCAGTCCATTCTGGATGGCGTTGACCTCTGGCAGATTGTTCAGGAGGTCGAAGCACATCAGCAGCTCGTTGAGATTGCCGGGCACGAAGGTGGCCGCCACCTTGTCGCCGGTCTCGGGAGCGCTGGTCAGCCGATCGTAATGCGCGGCCATCATCTCCTTCTGCTTCAACATGGAAGCATCTTTGACGGCCTCCTTCGCCGGCGCGCGGGAGGTGACAATCTTTGTCTGCGTCGTCATGCTGCGCTCCACAATTTGATGGAATCGGCGAAGGTGCCGGCCTGTTCTCGGATCGGCTGCATCTGCCCGGAGTTTTCGGCGTATTTGAACGCGATGTAGGGGATGCCGGCGTCCTTGAGCACGTGCTGCAGCATGGGCCGCTCAAGCAGCGCCGGATCGCAGAAACTCGGCGCGGCAAAAATCACGCCTTCGGCGCCCGTGCGCTTGACCGCGCGGACCAGATGCTGGCCTTTTTCTTTCTGATTGGGTTCGTACTTGGCCGCCGTCGATTCGGAATGATGCAGAAATGCATCCGAAAGATTCCGCAGCGGATCGCCCTCGATCGCGACGTCGCCGGTGAGCCAGCGAGTGACCAGCAAAAGATCGTCGTCGACCACGTAGCAGCCGGACAGCTCGAGCGACTTGATCAAATTGAGCGGCGGCTGCTCGCAGAACATGCCGGTCAGCACGATGCGACAATTGTCGCGCATCGGCCGCTCTTCGGCACGCGCCGCAGCAAGGTAATCACGCAGCATGATGGTGTGTTCTTCGACCGGCAGCACCAGGCCGGCGCGCACCATCAGATAGACTTCCGCCGCAGGCGCCTGCCACGGTTTCTCCGCCCGGAAGGTGTAGAGATCGCGCACCAAACGGCGGTTCTCGTTGTAGACCTCGATCGAGTGCCGAAGCTCGTCGTCGGTTATCGGCTTGCCGCGCAGCTCGCCGAGATCATGCCTGAGCTCCGCCATCTCGTTGACGTAGAAATTCCCGCCGATGTCGTCCCGATAGTTCTGCGGCACGTCGAAATAATGGGAATAGACGTGGGGGAACATCATCTTCCACATGCCGGACAGATTGCGGATCACGTCGCAGATCGACGGGAACAGCATGCCGTCGACGAAATCGATGCGGCCGGATACGCCGAGCTCGATGGTCGAGCGCGGAATGCGGCAGATGTAGCTCTGGTAATAGGCGTCGCCGTGGATCACTTCGAGCTGGTCGCCGCCGCCCACGATGCCGAGCGGCAACATATCGGCCGCATGGATGAGTTCGCGCGGCACGTAGATCGGCATGTAGCCGATCACCTTGCGGCCGGGCTTGGCGGCCTTCCATTTGCGCGCGGACGTGAAGGACAGATCCTCGAATAGCGCGGTCGCGCGTGCGATGATGTCGGCCGTAGCCGGAGCTTTCAGCGATGTTGCCATAGTGGCGACCTCTTCTCGATAAAGGCTTCGAGACCTGCCACCGCGTCGTGGGTGGCCATGAGTTCGTCGAGATAGAGCCGCTCGACGGCGCGGATCTTGTTCTTGACGCGCGTGACGTAGTCGAGCCGCGCCGCTTTGACCGCGAGGCGCAGGGAACTCGCGCTTTTCGGCTTCAGATGTTCTTCGAAATAGGCCAGCGCGGCGCGCTCCGGATCGGCCGCCGCTTCACGGGCGATGCCGATGGCCGCCGCTTCGGCGCCGGTGATGCTGCGTCCGGACAGCAGGAGATCCAACGAACGCACCGGGCCGATCAGTTCCGGCAACAGGCAGGAGGCGGCCGGCGCGAACACGCCGAGCTTCATTTCCGGCTGGCCGAGAGTGGCGTCGGGCGCGACAAAGATGAGATGGCCGGCGAGCGCGAGTTCCAGCCCGCCGCCGAGGCATTGGCCGCGCACCGCCACCAGCAGCGGCACCGGCGACTCGACCATGCGCAGGATCAGA
Organism: uncultured Alphaproteobacteria bacterium; assembly: GCA_963770985.1. Taxonomy (GTDB): domain Bacteria; phylum Pseudomonadota; class Alphaproteobacteria; order Rhizobiales; family Xanthobacteraceae; genus Pseudolabrys. The sequence goes on from CAVYRR010000011.1 coordinate 4,040, forward strand.
CGATGCAGCGCGCTCAACATGGCGGCGCATTGATCCGGCAGATGTTCCTCGACGCTGGCGCCGAAACTGAAATGCGGACCTTCGGCATCGATCAGCACGGCGCCGAGCTGGGTATTGCCAAGATGCTCGGCCAGCGCTTGGTCGAGCGCCGCGATCATGCCGGCATCGACGAGGTTGGCCTTCGGCCTATTCAGCCGCAGACGCAGCAAGCGGCCGTCCGCCTCGTGCCAGATCTTGAGCGGCTGGTTCACAACTATGACCTCGCCCGCGGCATGATGCTCTCGGTGAGCTCGTCGCTCCACGGCGTGTTGGCGGCGAGCGCCCGGCGCAGCGCCAAGAAATCAACCTCGCGGCCGGTCTCGCGCGTGCCTTCGTTGAAGGCGCGGAAACCCGCGCGCGCTTCCGTCATCATGTTGAGGGCCAGCCAGTCGCGCGAGTTTTCCTTGTTGGCGTTCCACGCAACGAGCTTCGGCTTGCGCAGCTCCTCGACCGTCTTGGTCGTGCATTCCGGGAAGGTGTAGAGCAGCTTGGTGCACAGCGCCTCGACCTTCTCGTCGAGCAGGCTGAGGTCGACGACGCCGCGTTTGAGCAGCGCCTGTCCTTCGGCGGCAGCCGCGCCGGTCTTGAACTCGCCGTGCACGATGCGGCCGTATTCGTCGAGGTAACGGTCGGTGGTCACTGTCGGGTTGGCGACGAACTTGCCGTCGATCTTCAGCGCCGGCACGATTTCGCTGATAATGCCGAGACGATAGGCCTTGTGCGCCGAGAACGGCTCGCACAGCAGGCCGGAAACCATCGCCTGCTCGCAGCCGATCATGTAGGGGAGAAAGTCGGTCGCCCCGCCGATCGGCGCCGAGCCGTGCTTGGGACCGGCTTGACCGAAGCGCGCGAGATCCTGCGCAATCGAAAAGTCGCAGGCCATGCCGATTTCCTGGCCGCCGCCGATGCGCATGCCGTTGACGCGGCAAATCACCGGCTTGTCGCAGCCGAGGATGGCCGAAACCATATCGTTGAACAGCCGCATATAGCCGCGGTATTCCTGCGGATTGCCGGCGTAGTATTCGGCGTATTCCTTGGTGTTGCCGCCGGTGCAGAAAGCCTTGTCGCCGGCGCCAGTGAAGACCACCGCGACCACGTCGCGCGCGGCACTGGCCGCGCGGAAGCCCAGAATGGTCGCTTTGACCATATCGGTGGTGTAGGAATTGAATTGGCTGGGGTTATCGAGCGTAATCCAGGCGTTGAACAGCCCGGCCACCGGCTTGCCGTCGGTTCCCTTCACCGGACGTTTCTCGTAGTGCACGCCCTTGGAGATCGCCTCGCGCGCCTGCTCGGCGACGAGATTGTGATCCTTGGGCTCGGAATCTTGTTTGGCGATGACGCGGGCGGCTTCGGCGGTCATGGTGTTGCTCCTAACGGTGCGGGAACAAGAACGGCACGGCGTTTGATCGAGCCGGCATGGACGGCCTCGAACACCTGATTGATCTCGCTGAGCGGATGCTTTTCGACGAACGGCGTGACCTTGACGCGGCCGTTCATCACGAGCTCCAAGGCCGCCGGATAAAGTTCGGGCGGACAGCCCCAATTCCCAAGCGCGCGCGCGTGATAGGCCATCAGGTTGGAGAGCCGCACCTCGACCTTGTCCATGGTGAACCCGACAACGCAGAGGGTCGCGCCATGATTGATCAGGCTAAAGGCGGTCTCCTGGCCGGCGCGGCTGCCGGAACATTCGAAGATGATCCACTCGGTCTGGCGCAGACCGTGTTCCTTGGCGAAGGCCTGGATGGCCGCTTTGAGGTCGCGCGCCGACAGCTGTTTGGAATTCAGCGTGAGGGCGGCGCCCTGTCCGGTAATGGCGGCGAGTTTGTCCGGGTTCACGTCAATCGCGACGACGACACCGCCCATGGCGGCCGCGATTTGGGCGGCATAGCCGCCGACGCCGCCGACACCGTTGACGATGACCAGATCGCCTTTGGTGACGCCGGCCTGCACGACCGCCTGGTAAGGCGTGGTCACGGCGTCGGCAATCACCGAAAGATCGGCTAGGTCTATGCCGACGCCGGCCAGGCGATGCTCATCGACGACACATAGCCCGCGCGATGGCACAACGATGTGCGTGGCAAAGCCGCCTTGAATATCGTTACCCGGCATCTTTTGGTTTGGGCAGATCGTCGCTTTACCACGTTGGCAGGCGTCGCATTGGCCGCACGGGATCACCGCCGGAATGATAACCGCGCGGTCGGTAAACCAGAGCGCATCCGTGCCGGTGTCGACGACGTGGCCACTGATCTCATGGCCGAGCGCCAGCGGTAGTTCGTGCTTGGTGCGTACACCGTCGTAATAGTAGCCAAGGTCCGTGTGGCAGACCCCGCAGCCGGCAATCTCGACCAGGACTTCATCGGGGGCGAGCGTACCGACCTCGAATTCCATCGGGACGAAAGGCTTGCCGGCGCCGGTCATCATCCAACGAATTGGCTTGGCGCTCATCCGGTTGCCCTCCACAATGGCCGACGAGCCCGTCGCCGGAACTCTAGGCGGCCTCTGCATTCATTCTTCGTTCGGCGACCGGAAGACTTCCTTGATCAAGGTCAAGGAAAGCCGAATAAACGCATTCTAGTACTTAAATACATATTGGAGCCGAATGCCCGTAAAATGGGCTCTAATCAGGGGATAACGGCCATGGCAGCCTCGCCGAGCATCTCGATTGCGATCATTGGCAGCGGCGGCGCCGGCGCGCTAACCACCGTGGATTCCCTGTTCGAAACGGCCGCCGCCGCAGGCTGGCAAGGGCTGTTTACCCGCACCATGGGGCCCCAGATCCGCGGCGGTGAAGCGGCAGGGCTGCTGCGCTTGGCCGTTGACCCGGTGGAAAGTCTGCCCGACCGGTTCGACCTCATGATCGGCATCGACTGGTTGAACGCCGCCCGTTTCGGCGCCGAGATCAAGGCCGGCAATCAAACTTTAGTGATCAGCGATCCACGCGGCGGCGACTTGCCGCCGATGGTAACGCAGTCCGGCGCCCGCGTCGTCGAAGTTCCGATGAAGGAGATGGCCAAGGCCATCCGTGACGGGCGTCCCAACATGATCGCGCTCGGCATTGCCGGACGGCTGCTCGGCTTTAGCATCGAGCAGACATTTGCGCCGATCGAGAAACGTCTGGCCGACAAGGGCCCGGCCGCCATCGAGGCGAGTCTGGCCGGCATCAAGGTCGGCTTCGGCGCCGCCGCGAGCATCGATTTTGGTCTGCAGCTCGCCGCGCCAAAGCCGAGCACCGCCCGCCGGTGGCTGCTGTCGGGCAACGAGGCGACCGCGCTCGGCGCCATCCGCGGCGGCGTTCGCTTTGCCGCCGCCTATCCGATCACGCCGGCGACGGAAATCCTCGAATGGCTCGCGCCGAACCTCACCAAAGTCGGCGGGGCGCTGCTGCAAGCCGAAGACGAACTCGCCGCCATCAACATGATCATCGGTGCCTCCTACGGCGGCACGCCGGCATTGACGGCGACCTCCGGCCCCGGGCTTTCGCTGATGATCGAAGCGCTCGGCCTCGCTACCTCAGCGGAGATCCCAATCGTGGTCGTGGACGTGATGCGCGGCGGGCCATCGACCGGCATTCCCACCAAATCCGAGCAGGGCGACCTGAATATCGCCATCTACGGCATGCACGGCGACGCACCTCATCTCGTGCTGGCGCCGCAATCGGTCGGCGATTGCGTGTTCACGACGCAATGGGCGACCTATCTCGCGGAAGCGCTGCAAGCACCGGCCATCGTTCTATCCGATCAATTCATGGGACAGTCGCGCGCGGCCATCGAGCGGCCGGCCGACGTCGCCTTCATCGGCGCACGCAGCGTCGCCAGCGAAATCTCCGGCACCTATATGCGCCACGCCATGACCGCCAATGGCGTGTCGCCGATGGCCATTCCGGGAACGCGCGGCGGCCAATATACCGCCGATGGTCTCACCCATTCCGAGCGCGCGACCCCGACCAGCGGCGCCGCCGACCATCTGGCCCAGCTCGACAAGCGGCGTGACAAGCTCGACCGTTTCAACTACGGCGACCATTGGGCGAGCATCGAAGGCAGCGGCGATCTCGCCGTCATCACCTGGGGTTCGCTCACCGGCGCCGCGCGCGAAGCGGTCGAACGGGCAGCCGCCGATGGCATCGACGCCCGCATGGTCGCACCGCGTCTGTTGGCGCCGATCCGGCCGGAACAGATGGCGGCCGCCCTTAAAGGCGTCAAACGCATCCTGGTTGTCGAGCAGACCCATGGCGGCCAGTTCAACAAATTCCTGCGCGCCCACTACGACCTGCCGGCGCCGGTGCGCGTGTTCAACCGCCCCGGACCGCTGCCGATTACGGCCGGCGAAATCCATCGCGCGATCGCGGATTGGAGATAACCCATGTCGAGCGTCGCTTACAAACAAGCCGACTATAAATCCGACGTGAAGCCGATCTGGTGTCCCGGCTGCGGCGACTATCACGTACTGATGTCGTTCGGCCGCGCCTTCGCTCAATTGGGCCTGCCGCCCGAGCAGATCGCCGTGATCTCCGGCATCGGCTGCTCATCGCGCATTCCGGCCTATACCAACTGCTACGGCTTTCACGGCGTGCACGGCCGTTCGCTGGCGCTCGCCGCCGGGCTGAAAGTGACGCGGCCCGACTTGACCGTCGTGGTGGCGAGCGGCGACGGCGACGGCTACTCGATCGGCGGCAACCACTTCCTGCACGCCTGCCGCCGCAACATCGACATGACTTACGTCGTCATGGACAACCACATCTACGGCATGACCAAGGGCCAGCCGTCGCCCACGACCGAACCGGAGTTCGACACCGCGCTGTCGCCGGGCGGAACAAGGGTACGGCCGTTCCATCCGCTGGTGGTGGCGCTTGCCTCGGGCGCGAACTTCATCGCCCGCTGCTTCTCCGGCGATCCGAACGCAACTGCCGACGTTTTGGCCGAAGCGATCAAGCATCCGGGATTTTCCTTCGTCGAAATCCTCAGCCCCTGCGTGACCTTCCGCCCCGACGAAAAGGCCTGGAAGGACCAGGTGCACGCGGCCCCGGTCACCGAGACCTCGGACCAGGGCAAGGCGGCGCGCCGTCTGATGACCGACGACGGCTTTAACATCGGCATTCTGTACCGCGGCACTCGCACGCCCTATCAGCCCGCCGCCGGCGCAACCAACATCGACTTGTCGGAGCTGGAGAAGGATTTCGCGCTATGAGCAAGACCCCGGGCGCCCCGAAAGTCGCCAACCTCAACGATCTGCTGGCGGTCGCCTATCAGATCGAGATCGACGCGGTCGACCGCTACAAGCTGCTGGCCGACCAGATGGAAACCCACAACAACCCGGAACTGGTCAAGATTTTCCGCGATCTGGCCCGCGCCGAAGGCATCCACGGCGAAGAGATCCGCCGCATGGCCGGCGATTTCGACGTCGCCGCGCGCGCCCGCGAAATCGCGAAATTCGAGCACGGCGAGAGCCCGGAAGAGGCCGAGCTCGGCGCCGCGCATTACATGATGACGCCGTGGCATGCCTTGCAGCTTTCGCTCGCCGGCGAAGAACGCGCGCTCGCCTATTTCACATCCATCGTGGAAACGGCGAAGGACGCAAAGGTCAAGACGCTGGCGGCCGAACTGGTCGAAGAGGAAGCCGAGCACGTCCAGCTCGTGCATCGGCTGCTGCAACGCTATCCGAAGCCGAGCGAGAATTGGGCCGACGATCTCGATCCGCCGGTCTCGCAGGAATAACGCCGGAGATTTTCTCCGCTCATGCCCGCGCAAGCGGGCATCCAGATTTTACTTTGCTGCCTTAAGCGCTGGGTCCCCGCTTCCGCGGGGACGAGCGGAGTGAGTGCGCGCTCGCGTCTATCATCGATTCAATCGTCAAACAGCCAACGCTCCGCCGCCCGTATTCTTTGCCGGCCCCGGGTAGGCCGTAGTCCAGACCGCCGCTCTCGAAAAGTACCGAGGGCGCGCGGGACGCCAAGGGTCCTGACGGACCCGCAGACCTCGACGCCTCGCGACATCGAGGCTTGTCGAAGTCCTAATTTGCCGCAAGTCCGCCAAGTCCGATGGCGTCCCGCGCGCGGTGTTTATAGGTTTGCTCCGCGCAGTCCCCGGTGGGCAGACAATTGTTACCCACCGCTAGAGGGCTTGCTCGGCGCCGGAAGGATTGAACTCCCCTTTCGGGTGGAGTTCGCCCTTACGGACGCCGCATTGCCCAAGTGACCACCTGCCGGGCAGCCGGGCCTTCGCGGCTTGGACCGCCGGGCGGGGGCACCGCATCTCCGATGCCTCCGTATTCCCCGGCCACCGCTCCCCGCCCCGCGTCTGGAGACGCTGATCAGACACCCCTCGGTCACGAGGGACGGGATAGGCTGACTATAATCCTATTAGGAATAAAGTCAAGAGGCTGGTTACGGCCGTTCGACCGATGAGGGCGTGGACGCATAAACGGCCAGCCAAATACTGCCTTGGATGTGCCGCTCAATGTCCGCTTTCGGACAACAGCGGACAACGGTGGGTTTTGGCCTGCGATGGTTTGTCCGCTTATGACCCTTAGCCGACATCCTGATTGATGCGTTTGATGTCTGCGGGCGCTGTGCTTGGATAGGACCTCTCCATAGTCTCGCACGTCAGGTGTTGGCACATCGCTGCACTCGCGGTGCTGCAACATTTCCGGTCGCTATTGGGCTAACAACGGACAAAGCGCCGCCCGGAGGCCGAATGGCTCGGCAGCAATTGACCCATTAGCGGGCATGGCGAGCGCGCGACTGACGCCCTTGGCCCGAAAGGCAGTGAATAGTGTTGCCCGCGCGCAACATCCAAAATGAAATGTAGAAAAATAGTGCAGATACCAGCAACAAAACGGAATTTAAGCTATATTTTCCTACGTGTTTCGGGGGGCAGTAATTGTGAAGACATTCTGGGGCGCATCCACGATCGTGCTGGCTGCATTCGCCATCGGCGGCCCGGCGCTTTCCGCTGACCTGCCGGTAAAGGCGCCACCGCTCGCTCACACCAAGGCTCCAACACCGGCCTGCGGACCATACTTGGCCGCGTTCGGCGGCTGGAATTCCGTGAACTCGATGAGCGAAAGCTTGGGAATCTCTGATGACCCGCGCGAAATCCAATTCAAAAACGGATATGTGGTGGGTGGCGCGGTCGGGACTTGCGTCCCTGGCTGGAATTGGCTTCGCATTGAAGGCGAGCTTTCGTACCGTAGGAATAACGTGAAGAACGTGACCGTGGGCGGCGAAGGCAGCATTGCGAAAAGCGGCCACATCAGTGCCTTGGCAGTGATGGCCAATGCCTGGGCAGATTTTCCGGTCACCTCTAACGTGACCGTCCACGCGGGCGGTGGAATCGGTGCCGCGCATTTGAACCTAAATACGGATATCTGCGGGCCTGGTTGCAGCTCCGGCTCGGTTTTCGCGGTGGACGGGTCCGATACGGTCTTCGCGTTCCAGCTTGGCGCTGGTGCAGCATGGCACGTCATGCCAAGCTTAGCGTTTACCGTCGATTATCGCTATTTCCAAGCGGTTGACCCAAAATTCAACGGAACTTCAAACTCATTCAACGTCACATCATTTACTTTCGGGCACGATTACCAGAGCCACAGCGTCATGGTCGGGCTACGTAAGTTTTTTGCCGGACCATAGGGACTTCATCCCGCTGTGTTCGGATCACACCTCTGACAGTGCGGCTCGTTCAGATCGGGACGCTTTTCGCTTTGCGCACTTGGCATGGGAAGCGGCGCCCGGACAATGTCGACAGGCCGGACTTAACTGCGAGGCCTATCACAAGGTCCGGCCTTTGCTGCGCCAGCTTGGTCTTGCGGCGGAGCCGGAGGATCAGCGTGCGTTCTTGTTCCCGGCATTGGTGACAGCGCTAACCGATGTTGGTCCTCGAGTCCTGATTTCCGGCAGCGTCGACGAAGCGATGGCGGCGATGGTCGTTGAAGCCTGCGCAGCCGCGGGCCGCCCGCCGGAGATAGTTGTGGTTGATCGCTGCATGACGCCACTACTTATCAACTTGGCCTTCGCTCAATCGGTTGGTGCTGAACTGACGACCGTGCAGTCCGATATTCTTACAATCCGCGCGTCAGATCCGTTCGACGTCATTGTAACGCACTCATTTTTCGGCTCCATCGCGCCAGCCGACCGTCTGCGATTGATGACGAAGTGGTTTGAATTGCTGCGTCTGGGCGGTCGCATGATAACAGTCGTGCGGCTGCGGCCCGCAGGCGAAGCACGATCTTTCGCGAACGAGGCACCTGAGCGTCTTGCTACAGAGGTGCGGCGGCGCGCCGCGGAGCGTGCCGAAGAAATTGGGATTTCGTCAGATGACTTGGTCGATGCCGTGTTACGATATACTAGGGAGCGCGCACCGTCGTTCCCCGTTCGCGATCTTGGCGAGATCGTCGATTTGCTTGAAGGCAACGGCTTTCGCATGTTGCATGCTGCGACGCGCCAAATGCCCGGGCGGGTGACCGGCATCGAGGGTCCCGGTCTGCCGCGCGGCGGTCTTTATGCAGAAGTGATCGCGGAGCGCTGCTGACGCGCGGAAGCCACAGTGCTCGTGAACAGCTCAAACTTGCCGCCAGCGTTTTTCGAAATTTCCTCGACATATTCGAGACTAATCTGAAACGGCGCTGGCAAAGCCTTTTGAATCTGTTGCTTAAGCGTCGCCTCCTGATATTCGTCGAGCGGCTGAGCGACGACCAATCGTACGTCCAGACGATCGGGCGCCGATTGGTGGAATTGCTGCTGAAGAATCGGCGCTATCTGCGCAAAGCGACGCGTGCCGAAAGACGGCCAATAGGTACGCCCGTCGGAAAGCACCAGCATGTTGCGCTTTCGGCCGAGGATACGCTTGAGAAGCGGCAGACCGCGCCCGCACTGGCAGCGCCCGCCCACCTCGGCAAAGTCGCCGATCGCATAGCGAAGAAGCGGCATCGCATAATTGAAGAGGGGAGTTACGATGACCTCGCCAACCTCGCCGGGTTCGCAGGGCTGGCCGTCGGCATTGAGCACTTCCACCAATACGGCCTCGGCTTGCACATGATAGCCACCCGTCTCGGGGCACTCGATCGCCATGCAGCCGACTTCTTCGGCGGAGTAGATGTCGAACACACGACAATGCCAATGCTGATTGACAAGGTCACGTAGCTCTTGGTCCAGACTCTCGCCGAGCGTACTCACGCCCTCCATGGACAAGGGCTCGCTGGAATGCGGCGACCCGGCTAGCTCCCGCAGGATTGACGGATATGTGGTCAGGTAATTCGGCTGGCGCCGTGCGAGCCATGCCTTCTGCTCGCCAATCTCGGTGCTTGCGGCGAGCCGGACGCATGGACCGGTGAGAAATGGAAACGTCGTGCCATCGCCCCACTGCTCCAACACGTCGCCATCGGGCGGAAGCGCCTCGCCTGGGGGCAGCTTGCGAATGACACCCATCTTGCGACTGAAGTCACGGCCCGCCCAGATTTGCGTTCGCAGCGTCAGCACCTTCTGCCAGAGATCGCTTACGTTCGTGGTCACAACCTCTACCGCCCGCCCGGTCGAGCCCGAAGAGCGGAGCCGGTCGAACTCCTCGTGTCCGGACGGCAATTCGCGTGCGCGCAGCATGGTTTGTTCGTTCTGCAAGTGATCGCGCGTGAGCACCGGCAGCTCGCGCCATCGGTGCCAGTCGATCGGCAATCCGGGAGAAATACCGAGTTTGTCGAGAATCTTTTCGTAATGCGGCACGCGCCGGCGCGCATGGTCCAATAACTTTGCAAGTTGTGCATCTTGGAATTGCGCGACCTTGGATCTTGGCCACCATTGGCTGGCTTCAAGATTGACCTGAAATGCAAGCATTTGTCGGGTATGTTCCCCGACGAACGCGTGACGCTGAATCCATTCCAGAAGGTCTGAGGTGCGGGATTTCTTCACCATTTGCAGCCAGATGCTACGATTTCTGCCCAGTCATAGAAAGCGTCGACGAGGTGATCGAATGAAGCGCCGCAATGTCGCCTATTGGCACTTAGCGGCCATTCGAACGGTGCCGATTAATGTCCGCTATTGGGGCTAAAGCGGACATCGGCTCATCGTTGCTCACAAGCGTCGATTGACGAGTAAAACCCGAGGAGACTGCCCCCGGCCCGCGTCCAGAGACGCTGATCAGACACCCCTCGGTCACGACGGACGGGATAGATCGACAATAATTCCTACTAGGAATAAAGTCAAGAGGGGCCGAGCCGCCCGGCAAATGAGGATTTGGACTTCAATCACGCTCTTCGCGAGCGCACCTTCCGCGGCGTTTTGCCTGTCCACCGCTTGAACGCGTGGGTAAACGAGCTGACTTCCCGATAGCCGAGCAGCCAGGCGACCTGGGAAATCGACAGGCCTTCATCGGCCAAATAGCGTTCGGCGAGATCCATTTTCAGACTTTCCAACACGGCGGAAAAGGTCAGCCGCTCGGCGGAAAGCCGCCGCGCGAGCGTTCGTTGGCTCACGCCGAGCTTGCGTGCGATTTCATCGAGTTTGGCCTTGCCATGCGGCAGCAATGGCACGATCGCGTTCTCGACATCGGACCGGAACGTACCGCGATGGGTTGGCCTGCGACGAAGCGCTTCCTCGCAATACGTGACCAATAATTTATTGAGGTGATGGTCCGCGCTGACGATCGGCATATCCCTGCTGGCGGAAGCGAACGAAACCTCATCAACGGCTGCACCAAATTCAACCTTGCCGCCGAAGAATTTTGTAAGTTCCGAGCGCTCACCGTCGGAGCGATGGACCAATCTGACGCGAGATGGCGCCAGACGCATTCCTGTCAAATGCCGCCACAATCTGACCAGCCCCGCGATAAAAAATTCGATCTGATGCCGATCGCGGTGCCGGCCAATACCGACATAATGGAACGCTACTCCGATATTCATGCCGCTTAGATATTCCAGCGATACGCCTTCATTCGCAATCGATCCGTACCGCGCGAGCTGCTGCAATGCATCGCCCAATGTCCCGGCGGAGGCCGAGATATAATACAGAAAGCCGAACTCGCGAAGATCGAACGGTAGAGCGAGATGAAATCCAAGCAGTTCGTCCCGAAGCGCGGTGGCCGCAAAATTTAAAAAACTGATTTGATCTCGAACTCTAAGCCGTATGCTCGCATTTTTGATTTGCTGAAGCGTCAGATTCGCTTGTTTTAATAGAGCTTGCGGTTCAATTCCGCTCGACTTCAGGTGTGCGTAGGCGAGCCGCGTCAACGCCCCACTGGCGTTTGGAATCGCGCCGAGACGGTTGGCGCCGGAACGGCCCATTGCAATTGCCCTCCTGCCGCCATAACAAAGTCAACCAACCACGATCCCCGCTTAAGCTGGCATGTGCGGACAAAACTTTGGCAGATAGTAACAAGACGCCGACGGATTGTCGCCTATATCAAGCCGGTGCTGCTGGCGATTCAGCTCGCAGAAAACATCACAGCCGGACCGTAAGCCGCTCCGATCTCCGTGCCGGAGCGAAGGACCGAGTGACTGCAAGCAGATTGGGACGACCTTGATGTCGAACGAGGAAAAGATTGTAGCGGTCGTCGATGACGACCCTGAAATGCGCGCGGCGATGGTGAGAATCCTGTCGGCGCTCGGCTATAGCGCGAAGACCTTCGATTCTGCCGAGTCATTTCTTGTGTGTGCGTCTACAAGCAATGCGAATTGCCTCGTTGTCGACATCCAACTTGGTGACATCTCCGGTGTTGAGTTGGCGCATCAATTGGCGGCGGACGGAATTAGAGTCCCGGTCATCTTCATGACCGGCCTCGACGATGAGCTCGTCCGCAGCCAAGCCGCCGCTGCGGGCGGCGTCGCATTTTTGCGCAAGCCATTTTCCGCACAAATACTGAATGATGCGGTCAGAACGGCAATCGGATAGATCGCTTTTGATTTAGGCATTGATCAAATGTTGCACGCTTTCTTGGATGGACTCGCCGTCTTATTGATTGTGTCGCTCATAGCGGCCCTCTGGTTTGCCTGGCAATCCGGTTGTTTTAGGAAAGACAAGGACGACTGACCCGGCTCATCCGAACATCGTTCCGCTTACAGGCGCCGATGTAGGAAGACGCGCCCTGGAAGACCGCCCCCGCCCGCGTTCAACCGACTGACCTGTTTTAGTTCGTCTTGTTGCGCCGGTCGACGACGCGCACCGCCTTAGCGACATTGGCTGTGCACTGCGGCAATGGTTTTGATGTCGGTTTAAACCCCCTAGGACCAAAGCCCGAAGACCGACGCGGCAAAAGAGGCCAATAACGTTGTGCTTTTTTGGCTACACTATCCAAAAATCGTCGGTGCAATATGCACAAGAGCGGCAGGTTTGCCTCCGCGGTTGGTCTGGCGCACCCACGAATGCGGTGGATAGCTCATTGATATACAACCGGAATGTAGAATGTAGAATGTAGATTGACACGCGGTTCCGGACGGGGCGGGCGCCCTAAACTGCACAGTCGATATGGTTGAAAGCGTTCGGGCGGCGGCTTGTGCCACACTGCCCTTGTCTGTACAAATTTCTTACAGATTTCGGGGCATACCGTCCATTTGACGTGGGTTTTGCTTGCTCAGTTAGTTCTAACAGTGGGGCTGAACATGAAAATAAAGCAGCATCTTCTTGCCAGCGCTCTCTGCGTGTTGCCGTTCGCGGCGAGCGCGGCTGATCTGCCGGTGAAGGCGCCATGTGAGGGTCGTGCAACCGGTGCCGTTTACGTGGACTGGCTTTTACGTCGGCGTGTCGGCTGGCGTCTATTGCTCAAGGCACGACGGGTACGGACGAAACGGGTTTTGTGGCTTCAATGCCGGTGATCGACATCGACATCACGGGCTTACGGATTGGCATCTGTCGGTGGCAACGTCGGCTACAACTACCAATTTGCGGGCAACTGGGTGATCGGCCTTGAGGCTGACTTTTCGGGCTCGAGCGCTGACGACACTTCATTTGCTCAGCGCCGACTTTCTTGGCCTTAGATCCAAGCTGAGCAGCCTCGGCACCGTTCGCGGCCGCATCGGCTACGCATTCGACCGCGCGCTGCTTTATGCCACTGGCGGCTTTGCCTATGGGCACGTCGAGAACTCGGCTTTCGATGTCGACTGATCGCATCCTATAACTCATCCACGTCGGACTGGAAAACCGGCTGGACGGCTGGCGGCGGCTTCGAATATGCCTTCACTTAACAACTGGACCACCCGGGTTGAAGTCCTCTACGTCGACCTTGGCAGCACGACAGGAAGTACTGCTACGACTTTGGTGGTACTGGTTGCCGCTTTGGCTTCAAGAACACGCTACCTCCTCGGTCGCATTGGCCTGAACTACAAGTTCTAGACCGACTAGCAAATCGAAACTTTCGATCGAAGATTTATTGCGAAGCCGGGCCCTATGCCCGGCTTCGTTGCGTTTCAAGTCTGCTCACGGGGCCTGGAGCTTTTCTCTGATCCGGGCGCGCACGATTTTGCCCATGTCATTGCGCCTGATCCGATCCAGAACTTTGACGCGCGATACCTTCCAGCGCGGGTTTTTCCTCAGCAGAAAATCCTTGATGGCCTGCTCGTTCACCTGGCCTTGCGCCATGACGCCGATCCAGATTTCCTGATGACCGCTCGCCTGCGGCATGCCCACGACGGCCACGTCGACAAGCCCGGGATAGCCGCTGAGCTCGCGTTCCATCTGCTCCGGCGAAACGAACAGTGTCTCCCGATATTGATGGCGTCGGCCGACGCGCCCAATCAGCGTCAGCATGCCGTTCCGCGGATATGCTGCCGATATCGCCGGGATACATCCAACGGTGTGGCGGCGTCGGCGCCCTCGAGCCAGGTTATAGCCTTGCCATTGCGTACGTACGCGCAGCCGGCCTTCGACGCCGCGCGGCACCGGCTTGATCGTCCGGCCCGATAATTTCCACCTCGGCCCAGGGCGCGAGGAATCCTGTCGCTCCGGGCTGGTCAAGAATACGATCAACATGACTGAACGCGACCGGCCCCGATTCTGTGGAGCTGTAGCCGACCAGAATATCTTTGCACAGTCTTGCCCTGACGTCCGGCACAAGGCTGCGGCGGCATGGCGTTGCCGCCGACTTTGATCAGCTTGAGCGTAGGGGTGGGGATCGGGGTCTTGCGATGTTCGGCCACCATAAATTGGAGATGCTGCGGATTGGCCACCAGAAGATCGACGCCGTAAAGCGCGATCATTTGCAACGCATCGGTCGCGTGTCTCGGCAAAAACGACCGAATGGCCATAGGCCAGCGCCTGCAGCGCGGAACCAAAGCCGTAGCTGCTGGTCAGCACCGGCAGACACATCATGCGATCCCATGGCGCAAGCGCGAGCGAGCGCCGACCGGTGACGATGCGGTCTTCGACGACGCGGGCGCTCATGCCGATGGCCTTCGGGGCAGCGGTCGTGCCCGACGACATGATGATGCGCGCCAAGGTGTTTTCGTCGCGAAATCCCGCCGGCCGCGGCTGCCGCGGCGTCAGAACGGCCTTGCAAACCAGTTTTCCTGCAGCGCCACCAGCCGGCCGAAACCGGGAAGGGCTTGGCTCCGATCGCTGATGATCGCGTCGACCTTCACCCCCGCCTTAGACAAGTCCTCATCTGCCAACCACGGAAATCGACACGATGCCCAGCCGGTAGAGCGCGCTGACGACAATCAAATGCCGCGTGCGGTTTGTCGATGCGCACGGCAACGACATGGCGCGAATCGAGGGACGCTTCGGCGATCGCCGCTTCCACCGACCGAATCCCGGCACCGATCATCCCGAAACTGACGATCCTGTCGGGCAGAATGATCGCCTGCTTTTCCGGGTTTGACCGCGCAAAATACATGAGCATGTCGACGAAATTCACGGTTCACGCTCCATTATCGCTTCAGGGCCCGGGAAGCGTCTGCGAGGTGGCCCTCGTCACAAAATCCATCCAATGTTATTTTAACGCAATTCTTCGGCGCTTTCAGCGATATTCTCGGCGTAGCCATGCAAGCGCTGCTCGCGCTAGCCGCCGAAGTGAACGAGCGGCAGTTGGCCATGGCAGCTTTTGGCTGGCATCATGCGGACATTGGGTCGCACGACACCTCGGGCTTCTTTGATCGAGAATAGCCTCGAATTTATGCGGTATTTTCTTGTGATTGGCTGAAATTATGGTTTTTGATCGTTCGTCCTGGCAGGTGTCGAGCGGCGCGAAATGCACGAGGGCCCGATACATGAACGCAGTCGAAGATTGATTTTTCTACTTGATGTTGCTTTCGCCGTTTTTGTTTCGGGTCAACTCGCGATGAATTTCGCGGCCGCAGAAGCTACAGCAACTGGCGGAAACATGATCCTATCGGACGTAGAAGCCAGCGGCTATTAATCGGTAATCCACTTGGACGGGATTTTGTCTCCGGATCACGCAAATGGATAAGACCGCCGTCACCGTATGTACTTGCATCGTCATTCTATATTTATTGGATGCAGCTTTTTTCAATGGCGCATACTTCGCCGGCGTCATCCGCATGCTATCCGACCTTTATTCATATTTTCGATAGCTCATGGTTCTAAGGTAACGAACGAACGAATAGTGCGCTTGTCCTGATGCGGCTCAGGGCGGCGTCTAGCACAAAGCGGGCATCGGCCGATCGTCGCTCCCAAGCGTCGATTTATGAGTACGCCCCCTAGGAGACTGCCCCGGGCGCGCATTCAATCGAATAGCCGGAGTCAGTTCGCCTTCTTGCGCTGGTCGACCACCCGCACCGCCTTGCCCTGCGAGCGCGGCACTTCGCCCGGCGCCTTGATCACGACCTTGCAGGTGACGCCGATCATCGACTTGATGTGGTGCGTGACTTCAGCGGCCTTGTGCGCGCGGTCGCCCTTGAAATCGGGCGCTTGCTCGACCTCGACCCGCATGTCGTCGAGCGCGTGCTCGCGCGTCAGGATAATCTGGTAGTGCGGCGCCAACCCCGGGAAGCCGACCAGCACCGCCTCGACCTGCGAGGGATAGACGTTGACGCCGCGAATGATCAGCATGTCGTCGTTGCGGCCGGTGACGCGCAGGATGCGCACATGGCTGCGCCCGCAGGCGCAGGGCTCGTCCGACAGCCGCGTGATGTCGCGGGTGCGGTAGCGCACCATCGGCAGCGCTTCCTTGGTCAGCGTGGTGATCACCAGTTCGCCCGATTCGCCCATCGCCTTCGGCTGCATGGTGTCGGGATCGACGATCTCGAACAGGAAATGATCCTCCCAGCCGTGCAATCCGTTCTTCATTTCCCTGCACTCGCAGGCCACGCCCGGCCCGATGATCTCCGACAGGCCGTAGATGTCGATCGCCTGGATGCCGAGCTTGGCCTCGATGTCGCGGCGCATGGCGTCGGTCCACGGCTCGGCGCCGAAAATGCCGGTGTGCAGCGGCAGCTTGCGGATGTCGACGCCCATGTTCTCGGCGACTTCGGCGATGTTGAGCGCGTAAGACGGCGTGGCGCACAGCACGGTGGCGCCAAAGTCCTGCATCAGCGTCACTTGTCTCTCGGTGCCGCCGCCCGACATCGGTACCACGGTGCAGCCAAGCCGCTCGGCGCCGTAATGCGCGCCCAGCCCGCCGGTGAACAGGCCGTAGCCATAGGCGTTCTGCACGATATCGCCCGGCCGCGCGCCCATGGCGGCGAAACAGCGCGCCATCAGATCGGCCCATAGATTGAGATCGGCCTTGGTGTAGCCGACCACGGTCGGTTTGCCGGTGGTGCCGGAGGACGCATGCAGGCGCAGCACCTGATCGCGCGGCACGGCGAACAGGCCGAACGGATAATTGTCGCGCAGATCGGTCTTCACGGTGAAGGGGAAGCGCGCCAGATCGGCCAGCGTCTTCAGATCGCCCGGCTTGACGCCGGCCGCGTCGAATTTCTTCTTGTAATGCGGAACCTTGTTATAGGCGCGCTCGAGCGTGCTCTTGAGCCGGGAAAGCTGCAGTGCCTTGAGTTCGTTGCGCGTCATGCACTCGGCAGCGCGATCGAACATATAGGGCAGCGTATCGGCACCCGCGGTTTGCGCACTCATCGTCCAATCTCCCGGTCGAAAATTTTTAATGTGGCTTCACGGCAAGGTCCATCCCGGCTTGACCGCAGGCCCTGGCAGCCCGGAACCGCGGATCGGGGTGTGCGGCAGCGCGAAGCCCTGATTGAAGGCGGCGCGCGTGATCAGAATGAATTTGATCGCCCAGCCGGTGGCGAAAACCGACAGCCCGGCGAGCGCGAACAGGGCCGCACCGGCGCTCGGCAGGACTAGGCCAACCGCGACCAGCACCACGGGCAGCACCAGGCCTCCGGCAAAGAACCAGCCGCGGCAGGCCGTGAAGATTTCAAGCGTGCGGGTCGGCACGCCGTCGCTCACAAGCGCGTTGAAATATTGTCGCCAGGTCCAGGACCGCGTCGCGGCCAAGACAACCAGCGCCAACGCCATCGGCCTGGCGATGTCGCTCAAGTCCGACAGCACTGCCGCCAGCAGCAGGAACAGCCCGCAACCCTCGGCCAGTCCGGTCGCCATGATGAAAGCGATCACGCGCGGGTTGCGCCAGGCCGGTATGCCCTTGGACTGCTCCAGGATCATGCCCTGGCAGAACAGGAACAGCAGGGCGACCAGCGCCGCCGCCACCAGGACCAGCGGGTAACCGAACCACAGCGCAAAGAGCGCGAGCGGAAACAGCAGGCCGGCAACCCAGGCTTCGCGCGACATCCAGGAGCGCTGCGGCTGCCGCAGCACGTGAAGGAAGCGCAACGGCCGGCCGATCTTGAACATCAGCAGCGTCAGGCCGCACGCGATGATCGCGAGCGCAATAAGGGCCGGCGCCAATACCGGCATTCCACCAAGGCTGGCGATAACAGCAAAGCTGAGCAGTCCAGCA
>CAVYRR010000012.1:0-180225 GCA_963770985.1 uncultured Alphaproteobacteria bacterium
GCCGAGTACAAGTCGGGCAACATCATCTACCCCTACGAAAAGGCCAAGCAATAGGCCGTCCCAACCTGCCCACCATTGGGCACTCGATGCGGCGCGGTCGAAAGACCGCGCCGTGTCCGTTTTGGGCTCACGCAATTGGATAGGGCCTACCCGGTATGAGTAGACCATTGCGCCCGGCGCTGTCATGATTGGTTACCGAATAAAACAAGATCAATCGGGAGGAGCCACATGATGACTTATTTCAAATCGCAGACATGGGCCTGGCTTACGGGGGCGGTTGCTCTTGCGATCAGCGCGATGTTTGCGGTCCCCGGACACGCGCAGACCAAGGAGCCGATCAAGATCGGATTTGCCATGTCGCAGACCGGTCCGCTTGCCGCCAACGGCAAGTCGTCGCTGTTGTCGATGAAGATTTGGGAAGACGACGTCAACGCCAAGGGCGGGCTGCTCGGCCGGCCGGTCAAGCTTATCTACTACGACGATCAAAGCAGCCCGGCCCAAGTTCCCAGCATCTATGCGAAGCTGCTCGATATCGACAAGGTCGATCTGATCGTAAGCGGCTATGCCTCGACCCAGATCGCCGCCGCAATGCCGACGGCCATCGGGAGAAAAAAGCTGTTCGTCAGCTTGTTCGGGACCGGCGTCAACGAGACGTTCAAGTATCAAAGATATTTCTCGATGATCCCAAACGGGCCAACCCCGAAGCCAGCCTTCACGCGCGGCTTTTTCAAGGTAGCCGAAGTGCAGAAACCTAAGCCGCAAACGATTGCCTTGGCCTCTGCCGATGCCGAGTTCGGACACAACGCTTGCGAAGGCGCACGTGAAAACGCGAAAGCGTCCGGATTCAAGGTCGTCTACGACAAGAGCTATCCGCCAACGACAGTCGACTTCACGTCGATCGTGCGGGCGATCCAGTCTACGAATCCGGACCTTCTGGTGGTCTGCTCCTATCCGCTCGACACCGTTGGCATGGTCAAGGCCATGCACGAAGTCGGCTTCAAGCCGAAGATGTGGGGCGGCGCGATGGTCGGCCTGCAGGCGACGGTGTTCAAGCTCCAGCTTGGCCCGATGCTCAATGGCGTCGTCAACTTTGAGACTTGGCTGCCGGTCAAGTCGATGGAGTTCCCCGGCGCGCTGGATTTGCTCAAGAAGTACCAGGATCGCGCCAAGGCCGAGGGCGTCGACCCGCTCGGCTATTACATGCCGGTGTGGGCTTATGCTTATCTGCAGGTGCTCGGCGACACCATCGCGGCCACCAAGAGTCTCAATGACGACGTGCTGGCCGAATACCTCCACAAGACCACCTTCAAGACCGTGGTCGGCAACGTGAAGTTCAACGCGCAGGGCGAATGGGCGGAAGAGCGCACGCTGGCGGCCCAGTTCCAGAACATCAAGGGCAACACTATCGACGATTTCCGCGATCTGAAGACCGAGGTGATCGTCTATCCGCCGCAATACAAGACCGGCGAGGTGATCTATCCTTACGAGAAGGCGAAGTAAGCTATCCTTCACGGCGAAACGAAACGGCGCGGGAGAAATTCCGCGCCGTTTTCATTTTGCACTAAATTGTTTTTTACATGCCGAGATAGAACTTGCGGATCAGGTCGTTATTGTTGAGTTCGGCGGCCGAGCGGCCCTCGAAGGCGATTTTGCCGTGCACGATGACATAGCCGCGGTCGGCGATGCGGATGGCTTGGGTGAAATTCTGCTCGGCCATCAGCACCGTGAGCTGGTAGTGCTCCTTGAGCTCCTTGATGGCGTCGATGGTGCGCGCGACCAAAAGCGGGGCCAGACCGACCGAAGGCTCGTCCACCAGCAGGATGCGCGGCGCCAGCATCAGCGCGCGGGCGAGCGCCAGCATCTGCTGCTCGCCGCCGCTCATGGAGCCGGCGAGCTGGCTGCGCCGCTCGGCCAGGCGCGGAAACGCCTCGAAGCAGAAATCGAGATTGGTCTTGATCTGCGCGCGCGCCTTCGGCCGGAAGGCGCCCAGCATCAGGTTCTCTTCGACCGTCAATTTTGGGAACAGTCGGCGTCCCTCCGGCACCAGAGCGATGCCGAGATCGACAATCTGCTCGGTTTTCATTCCGACCAGATCGTGCCTCTCGCCGTCGATTTCCGCAATGATGCGGCCGGCGACGGGCTTAACGATGCCCATTACGCATTTCATCAGCGTGCTCTTGCCGTTGCCGTTGGTGCCGAGCAGCGCCACCGTCTCGCCGGCGTTCACTGTCAGCGAGACGTCCTCGATCACCCGCACCGCGCCGTAGGCGGCGTGCACGTTTTCGATGGTGAGACTACTGCCCAAGATACGCCCTCACCACTTCGGGGTCGCGCACCACGTCTTCCGGCTTGCCGTCGGCGACCTTGCGACCGGACACCAGCACGGCCAGCCGCTGCGAGAAGCTCATCACCGCGCTCATGATGTGCTCGATCAGGATGATGGTGATGCCGCGTTCGTTCAGCCGCACCAGCAGCGCCAGGATGTCCTCGATCTCGGAATGCGACAGCCCGGCCATCGATTTGTCGGCAATCAGTAGTTTCGGCTCCGCCGCCATAGCGCGCGCGAGCTCGAGCTTGCGCATCTCGACTTGCGTCAAGTCGCGCGGCATCTGTTTGCCCTTCTGCGCCAGCCCGAACATGTCGAGCAGCTCGTGACAACGCGCGTCGATATCGCCGGCCGAGCGCAACGGTCCCAAGCGCGCGTGTACGGTGTAGAGCAGGGGGATACGTAAATTATCGGCGAGCGTCATGCTGTGGAACGGCCGCGGCAGTTGGAAGCTGCGCGCCAGCCCGCGATGGGTGCGCTGGTGGGCGGCGAGCCCATCGATCGTATGACCGTCGAAACTGACGGTGCCGGTCTCGTTCTGCAAGGTGCCGCAGATGCAATTGACCAGCGTGCTCTTGCCCGAGCCGTTCGGGCCGATCAGTCCGAGCCGCTCGCCCGGCCGCACCTCGAGGTTGATGCCGTCGAGCGCGACGAAGCCGCCGAAGCGCTTGCTGATATTGTCGACGTGCAGCAGCGCACTCATGGCTTTCTCCGCGCGCGCAGACGTTCCTGCACCAGCCCGACCAGCCCGTTGGGCGCGATGATGACGAAGGCGACCAGCAGCAGGCCGACGATCAGCAGGTTGACCGCCGAGGAAATGGTGACGGTGGCGATCTGTTGCAGCGAGCCGAGCAAAATGGTGCCCACCAGCGGGCCGATCCAGCTGGTGGTGCCGCCGATCATCGGCATGGCGATCGAATTGACCGCGTATTCCAGGCCGAACGTGGACGACGGCTGCAAATAGCCGATGTAATAGGGGAACGGCGCGCCGGCCATGCCCATGAAGGCGCCCGACAGCGTGGTGGCGATCAGCTTCAGGCGCAGCGTCGGCACGCCGGAGGCTTCCGCCGCCATTTCGTCGTCACGGATGGTGGCGAAGCCGAAGCCGAGCTGCGAGCGCTCGATCGTACGCGCGGTGGTCAAGGCGACCACCGCCAGCACCAGCATCAGCACGAACAGATATTCGATGTAGTTGATCTCGAAGCCGGCGAATTCGAGCGTCTCCGGCCGGATGATATAGGCGCCGCGCGAGCCGCCGACGAAGTCCCAGTTCACCACCAGCGTTTGCAGCACCACCGCCAGCGCGAGCGTGGCGATGGCGAAGAACGCACCGCGCAGCCGCAGCGTCAGGTAGCCCATGCCGAAGCCGACGACGCCCGACACCACCGCGCCGATCAGCATCAGGACGGGCACCGGCAGCGGAAAGACTTTGTGCATGAACACCGACGAATAGGCGCCGAGCGCGAAAAACGCGGCCGAGCCGAAATTCACGTAGCCGCAATAGCCGCCGAGGATGTTCCAGGCGGTCGCCAGCACGATGAATTGCAGGATCGTGTAGCCGGCGAAATAGAAGTAATCGAGGTGCAGCCAATGGGCGAAGGCCAGCACCAGCAGGCCGACGCCGATCGAGATACTTGAGAATTTCAGCGCGTTCACGGGCTACCGTCCCAACAGTCCCGCCGGCCTGAAGGCCAGCGTCAAAAGCAGGAAACCGAAGGCCACCGCCGGCGCCCATGACGGACCGTAGAAGGTGGAGGTGAGGCTCTCGACCACGCCGAGCAGCATGGCCGCGATCAGCGTGCCCGGCATGCTGCCGAGCCCGCCCAGCACGCAAATCGCAAAAATGCGGCCGATATAGTCGCGTCCGACCGAGGGCTCGATCGGCTGGATGACGATGAGCAGGGCGCCGGCGATCGAGGCGGCGGCGATCGAAATCGCGAAAGCGACGCGCTTGATGCGGATCGGATCGGCCGCCATCAACTGCAGGGCCAACTGGTCCTGCGACACCGCCATGATGGCGCGACCGAGAAAAGTGCGGGTGACGAACAGTTGCAGCGAGGCGAACAGCGTCAGCGCCACCAGGCAGGGCACCAGCATGCGCAGCGGCAGGTCGATCAGTCCGATATGGATGCTGGGGCCGATATAGGCGGCTTCGACGTAACGGTAGTCGACGCCGAACACTAGGATCAGCGACACTTCGGTGACGAACAGCAGGCCGAAAAAGAACGCGAGCCCGCGCAGCGATTCCTGGCCGCGTTTTTCGAATGACTGGTAATAGACCTGATAGACCACCGCGCCGAGCGCGTAGAACGCCGGCAGCGCGAGGATGCTCACCAGGATGGGGTCGACGCCGTAATTGATGTTGATGAAATAGGCGATGTAGGAGCCGAGGATGATGAAGGCCGGATGCGCGATGTTGACGATGTCGAGCATACCGAACGAGATTGAAACGCCGGCGGTGACGGCGGCGTAGAAGGCGCCGAGCAGCAGTCCCGCGACGATCGCGTTGATCAAAAGATCCCAGGAAATGTCCATGCCGCTCCCAACCGGCGCGTTCGTTCAAGCGGATCGCACTGCGCGGACGGCCACCGATGCCGCGTCGTGCGGCGTGATGGTCGCGATCTGCGTGTCGAACTGGCCGGTCTTGTTTCCCCTTCAGACCCGATTTTTTCTTGGCCCGAACTGGCGTCCGGGCATTGTGCGGCAGTTTGCAGGAAGCCCGCGGACTTGGCTAGCCATTGATCGAACAACTAAACCTGCCCACTCGCGACAATATGCAACGCCCGCCGCTGGGCCATAGGCCGGGACGGCGGGCGCTAACGAAAAAGCGCTATTTCAGGCTGCGGCTTGCGGCCGCACGCCCTCGGGCAGCGGCATCGGCTTGTTGGCGCTGTCTTTGAACTCGACAGTCATGAACACCATTTCGCGGTCGCCGAGATTTTCCAGGTCGTGCACCTTGAACTCGCCCTTGTCGTAGGTTTCGTGCCGCGTTTCACCTGGCGCATATGTGTATTCGACCGTGCTGCCATCATGCACGTGCTGGCGGCCGCGCCCGCCGGAGACCGCGGTCCAGAAATAATCCAGCACGTGGCGGTGAAACCCGATGCGCTCGCCGGGGGCGAGGCGGATGATCCAGACCCGCGTGCGCTCGGTCTCCGACAGCAACGTGGAGCCGACGCACGGGTTCGGATTGCTGGCCTCGCGCTTGAATTCGGCGACGAGCTCAGCCGGCCACGCCGATTTATCCTTTTTCTCGGCGGCTTTATCGAGCATGGTCAGGGCCATGAGAATTCCTCCGATGCACTTTGCGCTCATATATAGCATATTTCGCTGAACGGAAAGATTGGGGACGATCCATTGGCCGGGTCCAAGGCGGTTATTGTCGGCGGCTCGATGAGCGGCTTGCTATGCGGGTTGATGCTGCGCCGGGCCGGCTGGACCGTGGATATCTACGAGCGCGTGGAAAGCGAACTGTCCGGCCGCGGCGCCGGCATCGTCGCGCAATCCGAGCTGATCGAGCGCTTGCGTGGGCTCGGGCTTGCCACCGATGCGCTCGGCGTTGCCATCACCACCCGCAAGATCCTCGACGCGAAAGGCCGGCTGACCGAGGAGGTTCACTGTCCGCAGGTGCTCACCGCCTGGGAGCGCGTCTACCGGCTGCTGCGCGACGCCTTTCCGCCCGAGCGCTATCACCGCGGACGTGGGCTCGCCGGTTTCGAGCCCACGGCCGCTTCGGTGCTGGCGCGGTTTTCCGACGGCGAAACGATCGAGGCCGATCTGCTGGTGGGCGCCGACGGCACGCGCTCGACCGTGCGCCAGCAGGCGCTGCCCGAGGCCGTGCCGCTCTATGCCGGCTATTGCGCCTGGCGCGCGCTGATCGCGGAAGACGCCATTCCGCCCGACACCCATCGCGAGCTGTTCGAATACATGACGTTCACTTTGCCGCCGGGCGAGCAGTTGCTCGGCTATCCGGTGGCGGGGCCGGACAACGATCTGCGCCCCGGCCATCGCCGCTACAACGTGGTCTGGTACCGACCGGCCGATGAGAAGACCAAATTGCAATGGCTGCTCACCGACGAGCGCGGCACCACCCACGCGATCTCGATCCCGCCGCCGCTGATCCGCCGCGAGGCGATCGCGGAAATGCGTGCCGCTGCCGAGCGGTTGGCGGGGCCGCAGTTTCGCCAGATCGTGCGGCTGATGGTGGAGCCGATCTTGCAGCCGATCTACGACCTCGAATCGCCGCATATGGCATTCGGCCGGGTGGCGATCCTGGGCGACGCGGCCTTCGTGGCGCGGCCACACGTGGCCGCCGGCGTCTCCAAAGCGGCGGACGACGCCGCCGCGCTGGCGCAGGCGCTGCAGGCCGAGCCAGACGTGCCGGCGGCGCTCAAGCGCTATGAGGCGGCACGCCTGCGCGAGAACTACCGTATCATCGAGCGGGCGCGCCATCTCGGCGCCTATCTGCAGGCGACGCAAACGCAGGAAGAGCAAACGCGCGCCGGAATCCACAGCACCGACGCCGCGGTGATCGCAGAGACCGCGGTGCTGGATTTCTTGCGGGCGTGAACGGCGTTATTTCAGGCCGAGAATTTTCTTCGCGTTGCCGCCGCACAGCGCGGCGGTGACCGATGCGTCGAAGCCGGTCGAAACGACGTGCTCGATCGGATCGAAATCGGCCATGTCGAACGGATAGTCCGTTCCCATGACGATGCGGTCGGCGCCATAAGTCTTCACCAGCGCTTCAAGTTGATGCGGCGTGAACACGACGGTGTCGAAATAGACGTTGCGCTTGAGATACGTTGTGGGCGGCTTTGGCAGCGTACCATGCGAGTCCGATCGCGCGCCCCACGCATGGTCGATGCGGCCCGAATAGGCGCCAAGAAAACCGCCACCGTGCACCGCAAGGACGCGTAGCTTCGGGTGACGTTCGAACACGCCGTCGAAGATCAGATAATGGAGCGCCATCGTGGTGTCGAGCGGATTGCCGATCACGTTGTTGAAGTAGAAACGCGCGAAACGCTGCGGCTGGGTGAAACCGGTCGGATGGATCAGCACTAGCGCGTCGAGCTCTTCAGCCTTCTTCCAGAACGGTGCGAAGGCGGAGTCGGACAGTTCCTTGCCGTTGACGTTGGTCAAGATCTCGGTGCCCTTGAAGCCGAGCTGTTTCATACCCCGCTCAAGTTCCTTTGCCGCCTCGTTGCCGTCCTGCATCGGCACGCCGCCGAGCGCGACCAGCCGATCCTTGTGCTTACCGACATATTCCGCGATGCCGTCATTGAGAACGCGCGCCGCCTGCACGCCGACATCGAGCGGAAGGTTGTAATAGATCTGCGGCGGAGCCGGGCAGACGAGCTGCATGTCAACGCCCATGTCATCCATCACGCGGAAGCGCTGATTGGTCGTCGCTATGCGCTCGCGGATGTCGGCTGCCTGCTTGGCCATCAGCGCCTGCGTTTCGGGCGTCGAGTCTTGAACGAGCGGATCGGTGGATTGCTTGAGATGTGGCGTGACGATTTCGGCGACGCGCGGCACCGCCACATGCGCATGCATGTCGACGGTAAGGCTTTTCGGTCGAATCTCGCGCCCGGGCTTGCCGTGCTTGCGCGCGGCCGTCGGCTCGTACTTGTTCCAGATATCCACCATTTCCATTGTCCTTGTGACGATTGAATTCAGAATACGCCGAGGTGCTGGGTCAGATCGATCCCATCTTTGTTCAATTTCGCCGGCGTGGAGACCACCGCGACATGGCCGGTGTTGAGGATGACGATGTCGTCGGCGACGTCGAACACGAGCTTCGGATTCTGCTCGACCAGCACGATCGAGAGCCCGCTTTCCTTCAGCTTGCGGATGGTGGCCATCACCTCGGCGACGATCTGCGGCGCCAGCCCTTCCGACGGCTCGTCCATCAGCAGCACGCGCGGATTGCCCATCAGCGCGCGGCCGATCGCCAGCATCTGCTGCTCACCGCCCGATAGATGCGCGGCGATCTGTTTGTGGCGCTCGGCGAGGCGCGAAAACATCGCGAACACGGTATCGGCGGTCCACGGTGCGTGCTTGCTACCGGCATCCGGCTTGCGTGCTGCGACCATGAGATTTTCGCGCACGGTCAGGCTCTTGAAGATGCGGCGGCCCTGCGGCACCAGCGCCACGCCTTGTGCTGCGACCATTTCGGGCGACATGCCGGTCACCGGCTTGCCGAACACCTCGACTTGGCCGCGCCGCGGCGGCAGCAGGCCCATGGTGACGTTCATGCAGGTCGATTTGCCGGCGCCGTTGCGCCCGAGCAGGCCGAGCATGCGCGCCTCGCCGAGTTCGAACGACACGTCGGTCAAAACGTGGCTGTCGCCGTAGTAGGCGTTGATCGCTTTCAGGCTGAGCGCGCTAGTGGCCAAGATAGACCTCCCGGGTGCGCGGGTCGGCCACCACCTCTGTGCGAGTACCTTCGACGATCACCTCGCCGAAATGCAGCAACGTGATGCGCTCGGCAAATTCCAGGGCCACGTCCATGTTGTGCTCGATCATCACGATGGTCACGTCGCGCGGAATGGCCAACAGCAGTTTCTTCACGTCGCTCCGCTCGTCGATTGACAGGCCGGCGAACGGCTCGTCGAGCAGCAGCACTTTCGGATTCTGCGCTAGCGCCATGGCGATCTCGACGCGGCGGCGCTCGCCATAGGACGTTTGCGCCAGCGGTCGGTCGGCGATATGCGCAAGGCCGACGCGTTCCAGCGCCGCGCGGCCGTGCTCGATCAGATGGCCTTGATGCTTGATGTCGATCAGCGGGTTCCAGCGCGCCGGCGACAGGCCGAGCAACGCGAGCGAAACGTTGTGGATGATGGTGTCGCGCGCGAACAGGGTGATGATCTGATAGGTGCGCGCCATGCCGAGATGTGGCCGACGCCGGCTCGGCGTCTTGGTGATGTCTTGTCCGAACAGATGGATCGAGCCTTTATCGGGGCTGATCTCGCCGGTGATCAAGTTGAACAGCGTGGTCTTACCGGCGCCGTTGGGCCCGATGATCAGCCGGCGCTCGCCCGGCTCGACATTGAGATTGACGTTGCTGGTGACGCGCAGGCCGCCGAACGCTTTGCACAGGCCGCTGACGGTGAGCGCGCTCATGGCTTGCCCTCCGTCGCGGCGGCTTTCGCGGGCGCGCTCAGCTTGCGCCATGCCAGCCGCCACAGCCGCGCGCTGCCCGGCACCAGGCCCTCCGGCATCAGGATGACGATGGCAACAAAGATGAAGCCGAGCAGCATGTTCCAGCGCTCGAGGAAGCCGCTGACTACGCTCTTGACCACTATCACGATCGCAGCGCCGACGATCGGGCCGAACAGAGTGCCGGCGCCACCGGAAATCACCATCAGCAGCACCTCGGCGGAGGCGGTCAGGTCGAGCGCCTGTGGGCTGATGAACTGGGTGTAGTAGACGAACAGAACGCCGGACACGGAGGTGAGCAGGCCGGAGACCATGCAGGCCCAGAACCGGATCGCCCAGACGTGATAGCCGAGCGCGGTCATGCGGCGCGGCTGGTCGCGCGTGCCCATGAGCGCAGCGCCGAGCGGCGAATTCACGAACACCATCACAGCGGCGAACGACACCAGGAACACCACCAGTGTCGTGTAGTAAAAGGCTTCGGCTGTGTTGATCGCAAAGCCGAACGGCTCCGGCCGCCCGTGCAGAGTGATGCCGTTGTCGCCGTTGGTGATGCTGATCCAGCGGTAGGCGAGGCCCCAGATGATTTCGCCCAGCGCGAGCGTGATCATGATGAAGCCGATGCCAGTCGTGCGCAGCGACAGCACCGCAAAGACCGCCATCGAGGCGAGGCCGATGGTGAGCGCGGAGAGGATTGCCATCGGATGACCGAAGCCGGCCTGCAGCATGTAGCCGGTGGTGTAGGCGGCGATGCCGAACAGCCCGGCGTGGCCGAGCGACACCAGCCCACCATAACCGGCCAGCACGTTCAGGCCGAGCGCGAAGATGGCGTAGAACAGAATCTGACTGGCGACATTGATATAGTAGGTGCCCGGCATCCAATGCGGCAGAGCGACCAGCGCGATAAAGCTGATGGCAAGAGCGGCCGGGCGTGCGTTCATGGCACGAACCTGCCGAACAGACCCTGCGGCCGCAGCAGCAGTACCAGCAGCATGGGCAGGAACAGTACGAAATACGCGAGCTCGGGTAGCAGCGCCTGACCGAAATTATAGATGAAGCCGATGGCGAGGCTGCCGACGATGGAACCGAGCAGGCTGCCCGAGCCGCCGATAATGACCACCACCAGCGCCAGTGGCAGCATGTATTGGTCGAGGCCGGGATAGACGGTCAGGATCGGGCCGCCGATGACGCCAGCGAACGCGGCGATCCCGGCGCCGAGCGAAAACACAATGGTGAAAAGCTGCGACACGCGGATGCCGACCACCCGGGCCATGTCGGGATCGTCGACCCCGGCGCGGATCATGGCGCCGAGCCGCGTGCGGTCAAGCAACAGCCAAAGCGCGATGGCGACAACGACAGCGATGCCGATAATCGCCAGGCGATAGGTTGGAAATATCAGCGCGCCTAAACGCACGAAACCGGCGAGCGCGTCCGGCGTCTCGACCGCGATCGGATCGCCGCCCCACACCATCAGGCAGAAATCGGCGACGATAAAGGAAATGCCCAGGGTCACCAGCACCTGCGCCATCTGCTGCCCGGGCAATTGACGCAACAGCCAGCGCTCCATGAAGGCGCCCAACAAAGCAACCAGCGCCGCGGATAGCAGTGCCGCCACCCAGAAATTGAACATGATGCCGAGCATGCCGCCGACGAAGGTAGCGCCAAAATAGCCTCCAATCATGAATAGCGAACCGTGCGTCAGGTTCGGAATCCGCATCAATCCGAAAATAAGTGAAAAGCCCGCCGCCAGCAGGAATAACAGGCTACCGAAGGTGATGCTGTTAGCCGTCAGCAGCAACCAGAAGGTCATGTCTTCCCGCTCTTGAATTGAACCGCTCATCCCCGCGAATGCGGGGGCCCAGGGCAAAATGCCGATGTTGCGATAACGCTGCTGGATCCCCGCTTGCGCGAGAATGAGCGGAGTGTAATGCGGGCGGCCTACAGAGGGCGCCCGCGGTACTGTCGATCAGCACTTCTTGAGCGGCGGATAGTCGCGCGAATAGACCGGGTGCGCGAGGAAGTCCTTCTCCGGCCATTGCCAGAACTGGCTGACGTTTTCGTAGGTCTTGACCGTCTTGTTCCAGAGCTTGAGGCCGTAGGGGTTTGACGCTTTCTCAATGCGGCGGACATAGAAATTGCCGACGACGTTACCGAGATGATCGAAGCTGATCGGCCCACGCGGCGTGTCCTTGAGTTTCACGGCCTTGAGCGCGGCCATGAACTTCTCCTTGTCGTCGGTCTTGCCGCCGGTCGCCTGCAGGGCGGCATTGACCACGTCGCAGTTGATGAAGAGGCCGGCGGCATAGAAGCCGGGGACCACGTTGAAGTCCTTCATCATCGCTTGAGCGAACTTCTTGTTGGAGTCGGTGGCGAGATCGAGCGTGTAGGGGCAGGCGCTCATCATGCCGACCGCCTCGTCGCCGAACGCGTGCAGCAGCGCATCGTCGCCGCCGGTTTCGCCGGTCACCACCGGGAACTTGAGGCCGACATTGGCATACTGCTTCATGAAGCCCAGTGGGCCCGAACCGGCAAAGCCCTGGCAGAGGACGTCGATCCCCGTCATCTGGGCGAGATAGGGCGTGTAGTCTGGCGTTCCCAGCGGCACCCACAGCTTGTTGAGCCACGCAGCCGCCATCCTTCTCGAACGCCGACTGGAAGCCGGCTTCCTGCTCGTAGCCGAAGGCGAAGTCGTAATCGATGGTGATGGCTTTCTTCTTGCCCATCTCCTTGGCGGCGTAGTGACCCATCACATGCATCGCCTGCGACGACGTGGCCGATGGCCGCAGGAAGTAGGGATTGGGGCGGCGCTGGGTGAGGTCATCGGCGCCGGCGAGACTGAGCAGCGGCGTCTTTTGCTCGCGGATATAGTCGGCGATGGCCAACAGCTCGAAGGCGGCGAGCGGGCCGAGGATAACGTCGACCTTGTCGCGTTCGATCAGCTCCTGCGCCTTGGTCTTGGTGCCGGCCGGCTTACCGCCGGTGTCGGCGGAAATGAAATCGACCTTGCGGCCGGCCATCTTGTTGTCGTGCTGCTTCAGCCAGGTCAGCACGCCCTGTTCCATCTGGATGCCGCCCTGTGCCAGCGGTCCGGTCTTGACGGTGAGCAGGCCGAGCTTGAAGGGCGCGGCTTGCGCGATGGCCGGCGTCGGGAATTTGAAGGTCGCCAGCGCGGCGCCGGCAGCTGTTGCGGCCATAAATTTACGGCGGGTAACTTTACGAGACATTGTATCCTCCCTCTGTCGCCCCTGGGCGGGGCTGTACGTCTTAAGCGGCGACGTGCGGGCATCTTTGAACAGCCCGCACAGCCGAATTCAACTCGAATATCAAAAACCGTCATTTCGGGCCGTCGTTGCAAGTGCGACGTACCGAAGCAAACCCATCATCGGCCAATGTATTCCAGTCTGTAAAGCCCGGTTGCGGCGTTGCGCCGCGGCATACAGTATCGCCTCTATTGCGGTAGTGGGCATGGCGCGGCCGGCCGTGCTAGATTTGCGATCCGCAAGAACGGTGCTGGCGATCATCGGCGGGGAGCGGCCGCGATGGCCATAAACGGGTTTGAGGTCAAGCGATTATCCGGCTCGGTCGGTGCCGAAATACTGGGCATCGACCTTACCGCGGAGCCGGGTCACAATGTCATCGCCGCTATCCGCCAGACCTGGCTCGAGCATGGCGTGATCTTCTTCCGCGACCAGGATCTGCCGCCGGCGAAATTTCTCGGCTTTGCGAAACGCTTCGGCGACGTGGTCGAATATCCCTTCATCAAGGGCATCGAGGGGTTTCCCGAGATCATTCCGGTCGTCAAGCTCGAGCACGAGACCAAGAATTTCGGCGGCATCTGGCACACCGACACCGCCTATCTCGACGTGCCGCCCATGGCCACCATGCTGATTGCGCGCGAGGTGCCGCCCTACGGCGGCGACACGTTGTTCGCCAATACGTATCTGGCCTATGAAACGCTCTCTGCCGGCATGAAACGCATGCTGGAGGGGATGATCGCGATCAACCACTCGGCCAAGGCCGACGTCACGCGCACGCGCGAGGACCGCCTGCGCGACGGTGCCAAGCCCGAGGCCAAGAAGGAATTCATCAGCGAGCACCCGGTGGTGCGCACCCATCCGGAGACCGGACGCAAGGCGCTCTACGTCAATGTCGGGCATACGGTGCGTTTCAAGGACATGAGCGAGGAGGAGAGCGCACCGATCCTCAACTTCCTGTTCCAACACCAGACCCGGCCCGAATTCACCTGCCGCTTCAGTTGGCGCGTCGGCTCGCTGGCGTTCTGGGATAATCGCTGCGTGCTGCACAATCCGATCAACGACTACCACGGCTATCGCCGCGTCATGCACCGGGTGACGCTCGCCGGCGACAAGCCGCGGTAAAGTTTGCGCTAGATGCCGAGATAGCTCGACTTGATTTCGTCGTTGGCCTTGAGTTCATCCGGTTTGGATGAATAGACCACCTGGCCCTTGCTCATGACGTGCACGTAGTCGACCAGCTTGAGGGCGAGATGCGCGCTCTGCTCGACCAGCAGGATCGACAGGCCTTCTTCCTTCAGCTTGCCGATCGCTTCCCACAGCCCCTGGATGATGATCGGCGCCAGCCCTTCCGACGGCTCGTCCATGATCAGGCAGTCCGGGTTGGTCATCAGCGCGCGGCCGATCGCCAGCATCTGCTGCTCGCCGCCCGATAGCGTCTTGGCGCGCTGATGGCGCCGCTCGTGCAGGCGCGGGAACAGTCTGTAGACGCGGTCCAGGTTCCAGCCGTGCCGATCGGGGCTGCGCTCGGCCACCAGCAGGTTTTCCTCCACGCCGAGCGTCGGGAACACCCGGCGGCCCTGCGGCACCAGTCCCATGCCGCTGCGCACGGTCTCGAACGAGGATTTCTCGGTGATGTCGTCGCCCTTGAACACGATTCTGCCGCGGCGCGGCGGATTGAAGCCGACGATGGAATTCACCAGCGTGGTCTTGCCGACGCCGTTGCGCCCGAGCAGACCCAGAATTTGCCCTTGCTCGAGCTGCAAAGACAGGCCCTGGAGGACGTAGGCGTCCCCGTAATAGGTATGAATGTCCTGGACTTCGAGGATGGCCATAATTCAATCGCTTCCCAGATAAATTTCCTGCACTCTTTTGCTGTCGTGGATTTGCTCGGGCGTGCCGGTCTCCAGAACTTCGCCGAAGTGCAGAACCGAGATTTGCGCAGCGACGTCGAACACCACGTCCATGTCATGTTCGATCAAGAGGATCGCGAGACCTGGATCGAGCTTCATCAAGAACTTGGTCATGTCGGCGGATTCACCCGAGGACAGGCCGGCGGCCGGCTCGTCGAGCAGCAGGATTTTCGGATCGCTGGCCAGCCCCAGAACAATCTCCAGCTGGCGCTGTTCGCCGTGCGAAAGATTGCGAACTTCGACATCCTTGCGGTCGAGGAATCCAACTTGTTCAAGCAGATGATAAGCCTTGTCGTAGACGTCCTTGTACGAGGACAAGAAGCGCCACATCACGAATTTCGACCGCCGCAGGCCTTTGATCGCCAGCAGAACATTGTCGAGCACCGTTAGTCCGGGAAACAAACTGGTAACTTGAAACGTGCGCGCCATGCCGAGAGCGGTGCGCTGGTGGCTCGGCCAGCCGGTCACGTCCTGGCCGAACAGAATGATATTGCCGGCAGTCGCGGGGAAGATTCCGGTTATCACATTGAACAGCGTAGTCTTTCCGGCGCCGTTCGGGCCGATGATGGCCTTGCGGTCGCCCGGCATGATTTTGAGCGTGACGTCCCGCACGGCTTGCAGGCCGCCGAAGCTCTTGCACAAGCCTTTCAATTCGAGAACGGGTGGGTCGCTGCTCACGCTTGCAACTCTCTGTCCGATCGAAAGAAATTGCCGGAGCTCGGGCGAACGAGCCCCGGCAGTGGTTGGCGTTATTCGCAGAACTTGCAGGGCGGGTAGTCGCGGTCATAGACCGGATGCGCCAGGAACTTGGCCTTACCCTCGGTCCAGAACTGAGAGACCTTCGGGTAGGTCTTGATCACGGTGTTCCAGAGTTCGGGTTTGTCGTAGCCGAACATCTTCTTCTTCTCGACCTTCTTGATGTAGACGTTCTCGATCGGGTTGCGCATGTCGTCGAGCTCGACCGGCCCGCGCGGCGCGTCGAGCTTGATGCTTGCCATCAGCTTGATGAACGCCTCCGGCCCGGGATATTTGCCGCCAGCCTTCTTCATCGCCTCGTCGATCCACATCGCGGTGGTGTAGTTGTTTTCCGAATAATAGGACGGCACCTTGCCGTACTTGGCGCGGTACGCCTTCACGAAGGCTTCGTTCGCCGGCGTCTGGATCGCTGCGCTGTAGTGCAGCGCCGACACGTCGCCGATCACTTCGTCGCCCATGAACGGCAACGCGAACTCGTCATAGCTGGTGCCGCCGCCGATAATCGGCTTCTTGATGCCGGCGCCGCGCAACTGCTTGGGGAATTGCAGCGCCATCGGGCCGACCATGAGCGTGAAGATCGCGTCCGCGTCGGCTTTCATATTCGGGATGTAGGGGCCGAAATCCTTGGTGCCGAGCGGCGGCCATATTTTCTGGATGATTTTACCGCCGCAGGCTTCGAACGCGGACTGGAAGCCGCCGAGAACCTCATAGCCGAAGGCATAGTCGGCGGCGATGGCGACGACTTTCTTGTAACCCTGCTCGCAGGCCCATTGGCCGAGCGGATGGTGCGGCTGCGAACTCGACCAGCTGGTGCGGATGAAGTACGGATACTTGGAGAGCTGCCGCTGCGTCAGGTCGTCGGCTGCCGCGACGGAGGAGATGTAAAGCGTCTTTTCAGCGGTGCTTACCGGCGCCAGCGCATAGCCGGACGAGGCCAGCAAGCCGCCGATAAACATTTGAACCTTGTCCTGCAGCACCAGCTTCTTGGCCTTGGTGACGCCGGAGTCCGGTTTGCCTTGGTCATCCTCGACGATGAACTTTACGTCGGCGCCGCCGAGCTTGCCGCCATGCTGGTCGAGATAGAGATGGAAGCCGTCGGCCATGTCCTTGCCGATCTGAGCGAAGATGCCGGTCGTCGGAGCGATGAAGCCGATGCGCAGTTCTTCCGCGTTGGCAGGCGCGGCCGCGGCGAGGCCGAGCGCGAGACAACTTCCCAGCAGCAATTTCTGCAGTTTATTTTTCATTGTCGTCCTCCCTTGTTGCCGTGACCTTCCCGATGCAAGTCAGGAAGGCTTCGATGCCAGTTTCTTCGAACCGTCGCCTTTGCCTTGCGATGCGAGCCGCTGCCGGATGCGCGACGGGATTCCCATCAGACCCATCGGCAGATAGAGAATTGTGAGCACGTAGACGCCGCCCAGCACGTACTGCCACCACGGCACCAGCGTTGAGAGATATTCGCGCAAGCCGAACACGATGGCCGTGCCGATGGTGGCGCCGACCAGCGTGCCGGCGCCGCCGAGCACGACCATCAAAAGGGAATCCACCGAGGTGGTTAAAACCACGGTTTCCGGGCTGACGTGGCCGTTGGTGTGCGCCCACAGCACGCCGGCGAGGCCGCCGAAGCCGCCGGCGATGATGAAGGCGATGTATTTGTGCAGCCAGGTGTTGTAGCCGAGAATCTGCATGCGCAGTTCGCGCTCGCGGATGCCGGCGAGACTCTGGCCGAACGGCGAGCGCACCAGCACATACATCAGCACCATGGACACAGCGAAGAACGCAAACACCAGATAGAAGAACGTCACCTCGTTACCCAGGTCGAGGCCGAAACTCGGACGGCCGCTCATATTGATGCCGTTGTCGCCGCCGGTAAGCGAATTCCAGCGATAGGCCAGGCCCCAGACGCACTGGCCGAGCGCGAGCGTGATCATCAGGAAATAGACGCCGCCGGCCCGGATCGCGAACAATCCGAACACTGCGGCCAATGCCGCGCCGAGCAGGATACCGAGCACGACCACCAGCCAGAAATCCCAGCCCATCCCGAAATGGAATTTGGTCGCCAGCACCGCGGTCAGATAGGCGCCGACGCCGAAATAGGCGGCTTGTCCCATCGACGACATGCCGGTGTAGCCGAGCAGCAAATCGACGCTCATGGCGAGGATGGCGAAAGCCATCGCGCGCGTCGCCAGCAGGACGACGAACGAGCCCGAGTGCGGAACGATATAGGCGAACGCCACCAGGGCTATGGCGACCATCAGGATCTTTGCTTTCTGGCGTGCCATCGGTGTCCGCTCAATCTCGTCCGAACAGGCCGGTCGGCTTGATCGCGAGGATCAGCACCATTGGCGCGTAGAGCGTGAAGTAGGAAACTTCCGGGAACAGCGCCTTGCCGAAATTGTCGGCGAGGCCGACCGCCAGAGCGCCGATCGCGGCGCCGCCGAGTGAGCCCATGCCGCCGATGATCACCACCGCGAAGGCGAGCGGCAGCATCTCGAAATCGAGGCCCGGATAGATGCCGAGAAATGCCCCGCCGGCCACGCCGCCGAGCGCGGCCAGGAATGCGCCGAGCGCGAAAATGAACATCGAGATTCGATTGGTGTCGATGCCGACCCCGCGCGCCATCTGCGCGTCATCGACGGTGGCGCGCACGGCGGCGCCCATGCGGGTCTTTTCCATCACCAGCCAAATCACCACGCCGATCACCAAGGCGAGCGCAATCATGAACATCCGATAGGCCGGAAAGTAGATGCCGCCGATCACGATGCTCTGCGTGAATACGGCGGGCGGGTTGATGTCCATGTTGTTGCCGCCCCAGATATCGAGCGCGCCTTGCTGGAACAGAAAGGCGAAGCCGACCGTGAGCAACACTTGACGAAGCACATCGGTATCGATGGGGACAATGGAAACGCGGCTCCATACGAAAAACGAGGCGATTGTGGCGATTACGGTCACAGCGAGAAACTGACCCTGGCTCGCGCCGATAGTTGGAGACCAACGTGCAATCGCCAAGCCGATGAGAACGCCGACGCCCAATGCGATTACGGCATTACGTAGATGTGCGAACCCTTCGGATCGTAAGAACAGGCGCTCCATCGCGATGCCGATCAGCGCGACCGCGAGCGCCGCCGCCGGCAGCGAGAGCGCCCAGGAGCCGGTGGCCGCGATCACCGACAGCGCGATGTAGCCGCCCCATAGAAAATAGGCGCCATGGGAAAGATTGACGATCCGCATGACGCCGAAAATCAACGACAGGCCGCTGCCCACGAGGAACAGCAGCGCGCCATAGGATATGCCGTTGAAAGCCTGGACGACCCAGAACTGCGTATTCATTTCCCCCTCTGGACCCTTCTGTTAGTTCGAAGGTTGCGCGAACCTTACCCTAGGTTCGATGGAAATGAATACCCTATTTGGTCGAGGGCATCGTTTGTAAGATTGCGCTAGTGCCCACACTCCGCTCATTCCCGCGCAAGCGGGAATCCAGCCTTAAGTTCGCAGGGTCAGCACCGGGTCTCCGTTTTCCGCCTTCGCACTCCGCGCTTCGGCGACTTCAAACCCGCCGTAGCTCGCAAAGCGAGCGTAGGCGGGTCGCGGGGATGAGCGGAAAGGAGCGGTTCTAACGTCGCCGGCGCTTCTTGCCGGCTGTCTGTTTTTTCGGCGGAATGATCGGCAGCAGCAGATAGGCCGCTTTGCCGCCGCTGAAATGCAGTGTTGTAGTGCCGCTGAAAACAGCGGGCGGGCGGTCGCGCGGATCGTTGTGCAGGAACGGACCGCAGCCGGTGAGTTCGTTCTTGAAGTTCGACAACTTGCCGCCGCTGGCGCCGCCGTATTCGTAGTCCTTGCCGCGCACCGTGAGACTGATGCGGTAGTCGGCCGGCACCGCGATCGAAGTCGGCCAGATCTCGATGTCCAGCTCGACCGGCTTGCCCTTGGTTAGCGGCTGTTTCTTGTCGTGGGTGTGATAGGGCCGGTAGGGCAGCGACAGTTTCTTGTCGAGCTTGCGATGCGAGGCGCGCAGCCAGCCTTGCGCGATCGGCGTGTGCGGATCGATGGCGCCCTGGAACACCACTTCCTTGAGGTCGCCGGTGAAGACGCGCAACACGATGAAGAAATCGGCATCCTTGGTGGAGGAGGAGACGAATAGCTTGAGCGCCGAGGGGCCGGTGATTTCGGTGTCGTGCTCGAGCACCGGAGTGAGGAAAGTGAGGCCTTCGCCCATGGCTTCGAACGCCAGTTTGGCGCTGCCGGGCGGCTTTTTGGTAGCGAGCGCCATGCTCTTGGGATCGAGATAGAACTTGGTCCATTGCGTGCGCGCGATCGGCCATTCGTTTTCGGCGCGCGCGACGAATTTCTCGCCGGGGTGGCGGATTTGCAGCAGGACCTTCGGCTGCTTGCTCCAGCCGTCCTTCTTGCCGTGCAGGAAATAGTCGAAGAAGCGCAGCTGCTGCTTGCGGCCGTAGTCAGTGTAGAAATGCGTCCAGTGCTCGATGCCGTGCGCCTCCAGCCACTTCTGCTTGGAGGCCGCGCGCACGAAGCCTTCGAAATTGCCGCGCGGATGCAGGCCCTGGCCGCCCCAATTAGCGGCGGAAAACAGCGGTGCCGTTACTTTCTCCCACACCGGCGAGCGGGCGCGGTGATATTTGTCGTCGAGCGGATGCGCGCGGATCTGGCCGCCGAAATCCGAGCGGTTCTTGGCGAGTGCTTCTTCGCTCAGCGTCTCCGGTCCACAGACCAGTTCGCCGTGCACGCGGCTGCGCCCGCCCTTCTCGCCGAGGCCGTATTGCACGACCTTGACCTGCATGTCGTACCAGTTCTCCCAGAACGTCGAGAGGATACCACCGTGATGCGTCATGTCGCGGTACCAGTCGGCCGAGCCTTCCCACACGCACATGGCGGCAAGATGCGGCGGCTGCAGCGACGCCACGTGCCACTGGTTCATGCCGTAATAGGAAATGCCGTTGAGCCCGACCTTGCCGCTCGACCAAGGCTGCACGGCGGCCCATTCGATGCAGTCGTAGTAATCCTTGGTCTCGCGCGGCGAGAAATGGTCGATGAAACCGGGCGAGCAGCCGGCGCCGCGCGAATCCACGCGCACGCAGACATAGTCGTGCGGCACCCATTTTTCCGGATCGACCACTTCCCAACTCTGGTAGAGGTTGCTCGAGCCGGCGGTGACATCGGGGTGTTGTTCGGCCATGCGCTGCCAAGCGCTCGGATAGCCGTCCTGGAAGGCGAGGTTCTTGGCGTAGGGACCGTAGGTCAGCAGGACCGGATACTGGCCGTCTTTCGCGGGGCGAAAAACGTCGGCACGCAGCACCAGGCCGTCGTCCATGGTGATTGGCACGTTCCAATCGATCCGCATGCCGTCGCGAAGCTCTGACAGCTGCTGCAACGACGCCATCACGCCCTCCTGCGGCATTATTTTGTTGGGTGGAGGCTACAGAGGTGAAGCGGCGAGAGGCAAGTTGAAAAAGCGCGCGCCATATCCCGCTCGTCCCCGCGTAAGCGGGGACCCAGGGCCGAATTCTCAGACGCTGAAATTGTCGCCCTGGATTCCCGCTTACGCGGGAATGAGCGGAAGATGACTAGCGCTTCTTGCGCTTCACCTTCGCCATTTTCTCCAGCACGGCGCAGACCGCGGCGGTATCTTGTGCGCCGAAGCCGCTCTTCATCGCCTTGATGTAGACCGGCTTGGTGGCATCGAACATCGGGGTCGGCACGCGGATCTTGCGGGCGTAGTCGCCGATTACCCGCATATCCTTGTCCCAGACGCCGATCTTCATGGTGACGTCCTTGTAACGGCCTTTCACCATCATCGGCGCGCGCAGCTCAAATACGCGCGAATTGCCGGCACCGGCTTTCACCAGTTCGTAAATGAGGCGCGGCGGCAGGCCGGCCTTCATGCCGAGCACCATGGCCTCGGCGCTGGCGACGTTGTTGATGGCGACCAGCAGATTGGCCACGTATTTTATCTTGCTGCCGTTGCCGAATGCGCCGACGTCGTAGACTTGACGGCCGAACGCCTGGAACATCGGACGCAGCCGCTTGATGTGGCGGGAGTCGCCGCTGGCGTAGAACACCAGGTCGCGGTTTACGGCCTGCGAGCCGGTGCCGCTGACCGGCGCGTCGAGCATGATGTGGCCGGCCTTGGCGAGCGCGCGCGCGGCATTTTCCTTATCTGAAATTGCGAAGGTGCTCATTTCCACCAGCAGCTTGCGCGGCAGCTTGGCCGCAGCGATTTTGCGCACGCTGTCCATCAAGGCTTGCGGCTTGGGCAGACTGGTGAGGATGGTCGGCGCTTCGGCTGCCAAAGCGGCGGCGTTGCGCGCGATCTCGACGCCGGCGCGGGCGGCTTCGCGGCGGCGCGCCGCGCTGATGTCGTAGCCGATCACCCGCCAGCCGGCTTGGGCGAGGTTTTTCGCGAAAGCCCCGCCCATGATACCGAGGCCGATGATGCCGACGGTACCCTTGCTCCTCTTAGCCGCAACCATTCAAAATTCTCCCGCGCTCGAAAACGAAACCATGCAATGCGCCGATGGCCTGTGCGCATCCTCTTAGGGGTCGGGGGCGGGGCTGTCGAGTGGGCAATTGTCGCAATGCGGCTTTCAAGCCGCGCCGTGATCGCCTATCGTTGCGGCCAAAAGCAGTGAGGGAGAAGCCATGCATATCGGAGTAGCCGGTCTCGGCGCCATGGGCGGCAACATCGCCGCGCGGCTGATGGAAGTCGGCCACCAGGTTACCGTCTGGAATCGCACGTCGGAAAAGACCAAGCCGCTGGCCGAGGCCGGCGCCAAGGTCGCAGCCACGCCGGCCGCCTGCGCCGCCGCCAGCGAGGTGGTCATCACCATGCTGACCGACGGTGCGGCGATCGACGCCGTGTACAACGGGCCAAACGGGCTGCTGTCCGGCGGCGTCAAGGACAAGCTGTTCATCGAAATGAGCACGGTGGCGCCCAAGGTCGAAACCGACCTCGCATCCAAGGTACGCTCCAAGGGCGCAGCACTTGTGGAGTGTCCGGTCGGCGGTTCGACCGCGCCCGCCCGCAAGGGCCAACTGCTTGGACTGATGGGCGCCGAGCCGTCCGATGCCGCGCGCGCCAAGCCGATCCTCGATCAGCTCTGCCGCAAGGTGGAGCATTGCGGGCCGGTCGGCACCGGCGCGGCGATGAAGCTCGCGATCAATCTGCCGCTGATGGTGGCCTGGCAGGCCTATGGCGAGGCTTTTGCGATCGCCCGCAGCGTCGGCTGGGAGCCCAAACGGCTGCTCGATCTGTTTGTTGAGAGCAACGGCGCCAATAACGCGCTCAAGATGCGCGCCGACATGATCGTCAAAATGTTCGAGGGCAAGGATCCCGGGCCGACCACGTTCTCGATCGCCAACGGCGTCAAGGACCTGCGCACCATGGTCGCGACCGGCGAGTCGCTCGGCGCCGACATGATCGCCACGAAGGCCGCGCTCGCCGGCTTCGAGGACGCCACCAAACACGGCAACGGCGGCGGCGACGGCTCGCGCATGACGGTCTATTGGACGCAGCGGAAAAAGTAATCGACGGCAAAGCACGGCCCGGGGAGGCCATCCATGAAACTTTTTTCGTTCTGGCGCTCGCTGGCGACGTTCCGCGTGCGCATCGCGCTCAACCTCAAGGGCATCACGCCCGACGAGGTGATCGACATCAATCTGATGCAGGGCAAGCAGCGCGATGAGGCCTTCGCCAAGATCAATCCGATGAAGGCGCTGCCGGCGCTGATCGAGGATGACGGCACGGTGCTGTTCGAGTCGCTCGCCATCTTGGAATATCTCGACGAGACGCATCCGAATCCGCCGCTGCTGCCGAAGGAACCGAAGGCGCGCGCGCGTGTGCGCGGCCTGGCGCAGATCATCGCCTGCGATACCCATCCGCTGATCGTGCCGCGGGTGCGCGAATATCTCGCGCACGAATACAAGATCGACGAAC
This sequence comes from uncultured Alphaproteobacteria bacterium, assembly GCA_963770985.1. Lineage (GTDB taxonomy): Bacteria > Pseudomonadota > Alphaproteobacteria > Rhizobiales > Xanthobacteraceae > Pseudolabrys. The sequence goes on from CAVYRR010000012.1 coordinate 23,353, forward strand.
CGGGCGTGCTGAAATGGGGCCACCATTGGCACCTGGAGGCCTTGAAGGCGCTGGAAGCCCATCTCGCCGGCTCCAAGCAGACCGGGCGCTATTGCCAGGGCGACCAGATCACCATCGCCGACATCTGCCTGGCCGGCCAAGCGGCCGGATCGACCTATTTCAAGGTCGACATCGCGCCGTTCCCGACCGTGAAGCGCATCGTCGACACCTGCATGGCGATCGACGCCTTCGCGCGCGCGCATCCGATGAAACAGCCCGGCGCGCCGGCGGCGGCCTGACGCATGCTTCAAACCGCAATCGTCGGCCTCGGCTGGTGGGGCAAGACTTTGGTGAAGGCGGCGCGCGATTTCGGCGCGCCGATCCGTTTCGTGCGCGGCGTCACGCTCGAGCCCGACACTGTGCGCGACTTCGCTGCCGAGCATAACATCGCCATCGGCACGTCGTTCGAGGACGTCATCGCCGATCCGCAGATTCAGGCGGTGATCCTGGCGACGCCGCACTCAAAGCACCGCGCGCAAGTCGAGGTGGCGGCGGCGGCCAAAAAGCACATCTATTGCGAAAAGCCGTTTGCGCTCAGCAAAGCGGATGCGACTGCCATGCTGGCGGCGTGCCAGCGCGCCGGCATCGTGATCGGCGTCGGCCATCATTTCCGGCTGATGCCGTCGATGCGCGTGCTCGACGAGTTGATGCAGGCCGGTGCCTTCGGCACCATCATGTATGCCGAGGGCAATTACAGCCACGACTGGCTGGCGAACTTGCCGGCCGATAGTTGGCGGGTGGCGGCGGAGGAAAGCCGCGCCGGCGCCATGACCGGCATGGGCATCCATGTGCTCGATTGTTTCCGCGATCTGATCGGGCCGATGAAGCGCATCAGCGCGCTGTCAAAGGCGCGTGCGCTTAAGCTGCCGACCGGCGATACGACGTCCGCCTTGATCGAATTCGAGAACGGTGCAACCGGCACGCTCGCCACCACGCTGAAGACGCCGTTTGTCTGGCGCATTGCGCTTTATGGCGAAAATTGCTGGGCGGAAAGCGTCAGCGAGACGCGCGCGATCGTGTATTACGCTGGCAAGGAGCCGGAAACGATCGATCGCCCAGCCGACTTTCATCTCGGCCGCAACTTGGATTATTTCGCCAAGGCGGCGATGGGGCAGGGTGTGTTCCCGATTCCGCCGGCCGGCATTTTACAAACAGCGGCGGCGCTAGAAGCGGTGTTCAAATCGGTGGATGCAAACGGCGCGTGGATGATGGTGTGATCGGCGCAATTTCAAAAAACGCAAAACGATCGCTGCCGGAATTCGGTTTCAGATTGAAAGCCGTTCAACATAGCTAACGATTCAATAGCGCAGCGAACGGGCAACCTTTTCAAAAAAGCTGATTGGCGCCAATGGCGACGGGCTGAATGAAATCATCAAATTCAATTCGAAGAAATCCGGAAAGCGTCCGTTAACCATCGGTACCATTTGACCGAACCGACCGTCGACGCGCACGCAAGCTAAAGGCGAATGATTAAATTATTTGCATTATTTGTACCTGCCCCGAGCACTGGACGGGTAAGAATATTTTTTTTGGGACGCGGTCTCATGGGGGCTTGGTTTCGCAAATTGATATTCGCGCATGCTGCAAACGCGGCGGCGAGATCCAAGTTTAAATTCATCGGCCCGGAACGGCTGATTATTGCTTGCGCGGTCGTGCTTTCGATTGTTGTCGTAGGCGGCGCCACGCTCATCGTTTTCAATCTTCGCGATCGAATTCTTTCCGAAAACGAACGGACTTTGGCGAATTCGGCGCTGATCCTCGCCAAACAGATCGAGCAAACATTCGCAACGGTTGAAGCCGTCCAAAGGGGCTTCAACGACGAGCTTTCTCATCCGCCCTTCATCGACACGGAAACAACTAAAGGCCAGCTCGCGCGCCACGACGTGCATATCAAATTGAAGCAACAAGTCGCGGGCATGCCCTACGTCGCCTCGCTAACGATCTTCAACGCCGATGGCAGGGCGATCAATACTTCCCGCCAATGGCCCGCGCCCGACATCACCATCGCCGACCGTGACTACTTCAAGACAATCAAACTTGATTCGACCTTGACATCGTTCTTGGGCGGGCCCGTGCGCAGTCGCGCCACCGGAGCCGTGGTCATCCATTTGGCGCGTAGGATTTCCGGCCCGAATGGCGAATTCCTGGGAATAATTTCGGCCGGATTGAACGTTCAATATTTGCAGAATTATTTCGGCGAAATAAGCGCCGATCCCAACAGCGGCGTCAGCTTGTTCCGTAATGACGGCGTCTTGCTCGTGCGCTTTCCGGATATCACCTTGGAAATTGGCCGCCGGTTCCCGACGGCCGTGGCGCTTAAATTGGTAGCCAATTCCAATCACGGCGTCGGCGTGAGCGCAGGCGTGATCGACGGGTCCGTCCGCATGGTCGCCGCTCACCGGGTTACCAGCTACCCGATCGTGATAGCCACGACCAGGACGACCGCAGTAATTCTAGCCGATTGGTGGAAAACGTCCGTCTATATCGTCTGCGCATCGCTTCTGACCATCATCACCATTATGGCGTTCGCCATCCTGTTCACGCGGTTGTTTCGAAATTACCAGGCTCTTCTGCAAGCGCGAAACGAACGGGATAGAGCCGAGCAGTTGCGGGAACAAAGTCTGCGCTTCGACGTGGCCCTGAACAACATGTCACAGGGCTTGGTGATGTTCGACGCAGCGTCGAAGATCGTCGTTTGCAATTCGCGATTCATTGAAATTTATGGCGTGTCGCCGGAGGTCGTTAAACCCGGATTGCCGCTCTTAGACCTGCTCAGACATCGCAAGGCAACCGGGTCATTCAGCGGCGATCCGTCCGAATATCATGCCAAGTTGCTGAAGCAGATCGCCAAGCGGACGCTGACGATTTAAAACGTGGAAACCCCTGACGGGCGTATCATCAAAATCATGAACCAGCCGATGCCGGACGGCGGCTGGGTCGCCACCCACGAGGATATTACCGAGAAGGTAGCGGCGGAAAATGAATTGAGGAAACAGGAAGAGAAACTGAATGCGGCCTTGGAAAATATTTCACAGGGCGTTTGCATGTTCGATGCGTCGCAGCGCTTGATCGTCTGCAACAAGCAATATGCCGACATATACGGCTTGAACGACGAGCAGACAAAACCAGGCACGCCGCTTCATGCGATTCTGGAACACAGAATCGCCAGCGGAAATGCGCCGGAAGACTACGCGACCTATATTCGGGACCGGCTTAACGAAGTATCGGTCAACCAGCCGTACCAGACCGTCAATCGGCTGCGCGACGGGCGTTACGTCGCGGTCGTCCACCGCCCGATGAGCAATGGCGGATGGGTGGCCACGCACGAGGATATCACCGAGGCAAGAAACCGTGAGGAATCGTTCCGCCTGCTGTTCGAAGGCAACCCGGTTCCGATGTGGGTTATCGACCGGGAAAGCCTGCGGTTCCTTGCGATCAACGAAGCCGCCGTCGCTCATTACGGCTACAGCCGCGAGCAATTCAAGTCGATGACGGTCACCGACCTGCGGCCGAACGAGAATCGCGCGCGCTTCGTGGAATTTATGCATAGCCTTTCGGATGAGCAGTTTTCGGAAAATATCGGGCAGCACACGAAGGCGGATGGGACCGTTATTGACGTCGCGGTTTGTTCGAAGGCGCTGACTTATAACGGCCACAACGCACGGCTGGCCGCCATCCACGATATCAGCAAGACCAAACAGACCGAGCGCGAGCTTCGCCAAACCAAGATTTTTCTCGATGCAGTCATCGAACATGTCCCGGTCCCTATCGTGGTGCGGGACGTACGGGGCGCAGGGACGGACACGCATGCGAACCGGTTTACGCTATTCAATCGGGCTTACGAGGAGCTTACGGGCGATTCGCGCAGCGAATTGATTGGAAAGACCGCGCACGAAATATATTCGGCCGAGCGCGCCGATATCGTCGTGCGGTCGGACAATGAAACGTTGCAGTCCGACCGGATCGTCTCCACCCCCGAACACCAGATACCGACGGCGCACAACGGGACTCGCCTGGTGACGGCCAAAAAGACCGCTATCAGGGACGAAAATGGCCTGCCGCAATATCTACTGACTGTTCTTGACGACGTCACCGAACGCCGGCGCGCGGAGCAACGGATCTCGTATCTGGCGCACAACGATTCTTTGACCAGTCTCCCCAACCGGGCATCGTTCCTGGAGCATCTCGAAGCGACGTTTGAAAAGGCCTCGAAAAGCGGCACGCAATTCGCCGTCATGTGTCTTGACCTCGACCGTTTCAAGGAGGCCAACGACGTTTACGGCCATCTGGTCGGCGACGGGCTTCTCCGCGAAGCAGCCCGCCGTCTGCAAACGGCCGCCGAAGGCGCGTACCTCGCACGTATCGGCGGTGACGAATTCATCCTGATTTTGGAAAGCAACGATCTGCCGGAGGCAGCCGAAACGCTCGGCGAGCGTTTCCTGGCGGCCTTTAAATCGGACTTTGTGGTCGATGGTCACCGAATACAGGTCGGCTTGAGTATCGGCGTTGCGACGTTCCCTGCCGATGGCAAGGACGCGAAAGCTTTGATCGCGAATGCGGACGCCGCACTTTACCAGGCCAAATCCGAGGTGCGCGGGTCGGTGCGGTTTTTCGAGGCAAAGCTCGGCTCCCGCTTGCGCGAGCGGCGCGAATTGCAAATGGACCTGCGGACGGCTTTGGATCGCGGCGGTCTGCTTTTGCATTATCAGCCGCAGAACACGATTGGGCTGGACAAAGTTACCGGCTTTGAAGCGCTTGTCCGCTGGCAATGTCCGAAGCGCGGCATGGTCCCGCCTGGCACATTCATCCCGGTCGCAGAGCAAAGCAGCCTCATCATTCCGCTGGGCGAATGGATCTTGCGCGAAGCCTGCAGAGAAGCGGCCTCCTGGGCGAAGCCGATTAAAGTCGGCGTGAATATTTCTCCGGTTCAATTCCATCACGGCGACTTGCCGAATCTCGTCCATTCGGTCCTGCTCGACACCGGCTTGAAGCCGGAACAACTCGAACTGGAAATCACCGAAGGCGTATTGATCGATGACTTCTCGCGCGCGGTGTCGATCTTGCGCAAGCTGAAGTCGCTCGGCATCCACGTCGCATTGGATGATTTCGGATCGGGATATTCGTCACTATCGTATCTGCATGCATTTCCATTCGAAAAGATCAAGATCGACCGAACATTTATCGGCGACCTGGAGCACAATCATCACTCAATGGCGATTGTTCGTGCCATCATCACGCTCTGTCACAGCCTGAATATTCCCGTTCTCGCCGAAGGCGTCGAGACGGAAACTCAACTTTCGTTCCTGGCGCAGGAAGGCTGTGACGAGGTGCAGGGATTTTTCGCCGGCAGGCCATTTCCGATCGAGGCTTACGCCGAATTGATTGGCCGTAAAGTCGCAAAAACCGGCAATAAAGTCTTGGCGGGCTAATTCCAGCACGCGGAATGCGCTAGCATCCATCCGCGCAACGACCCCGCATCAGGACAGACTCTTATGCTTCAGGATCGCTTCGTGCCGCCGAGCGGCGCCTTCACCCGCAGCGTGACCGTGCGGTTTTCGCATTGCGATCCCGCCGGCATCGTCTATTTCCCGCACTACTTCGATATCTTCAACGGGCTGATCGAGGACTGGTACGGGGAGGAGCTCGGCTACGACTATGCCGACCTGGTGATGGGCAGCAAATACGGCTTTCCCTTCGTCCACCTCGACTGCGACTTCAAGATCCCGAGCCGGATGGGCGAGGCGATCAACCTGACCTTGTTGATCGAAAGGGTCGGCCGCTCGTCGCTGACGATGTGCATCGTCTGCCATCTGGACGGGCTCGAGCGGCTGCGCGCGCACATGGTCACCGCCATGATGTCGCTCGAGACGCGCAAGCCGGTGCCGTTGCCGCCGGCGCTGCGCGACAAGATCGAAGCCTATCAGCGCAAGACGGCGGGAGCCTGAGGCAGAAGGCCTGTTACTTTTCGATCGGGAAGCCGACGATGCTGCCCCATTCGGTCCACGAGCCGTCGTAGATTTTGACGTTGCTGAGGCCGAGGATCTGGCCGAGCGCGAGCCAGCCGATGGTGGCGCGATGGCTTAGTCGGCAATAGCAGACAACTTCGTCGAATTTTTCCGGCGCGATGCTGGCGGCGGCAAGCGTGCGACGCAGCTCATCGGGTGACTTGAACGAATCGTCCTCGTTCAGAAGTTCCTTGAAATAGAGATGGACGGCGCCCGGGATGCGCCCGGTGCGCTCGGCGCCGTGATCGGTCTTGAAGGAATAATCGGAGACGCGCTCGCCCGAGTATTCCTCCGGCGAACGGAAGTCGAGCAACAGCCGCCATGGCTCTTGCAGATGCTCGCGCACATTGTCGCGCCCGATCCGCATCGACGACGGTCCCGCCGGCGGCGTCGGATAGACGATTGCAGGAAAGTGCGGCACGGTGGTCGACAGCCGTCGCCCCTCCAAGATCCATTTCCGCCGCCCGCCGTCGAGCAGGCGCAGGTTCGCGTGCCCAGCCATGGTGAAAGCCCAGAACGCGTAGCTGCCGAATTGAACGGGATCGCCGTACAGCACGACGGTCGACTGCGGGCCGATGCCCAGGCGTCCGAACTCTCGCGCCATCGCCGCCGGCGTGATGAAATCGCGGTTCGTTTCGTGCCAGCACGCCGATTTCCAGTAGACCCACATCGCGCCCGGGATGTGCCCCTCGCGATAGGCCTTGTCGTCGCGGATGTTGCAGACCTCGATGATGCGAAGGTCGGGGTCGGCGAGATGATCCTCGAGCCAGGCGGTAGAGACGAGCGGCGAGGAGGCCATCGAAGTTATTCCTTACTCAAGCGTGACAATGACACATCGGCGCATCAAGCAGAAAGCTTCCGCCGTTTCGCTCCCGCGATTGTATCGTCCCACGCCGCATGAATATGCGCGACCTCCTGCTCGAAGCGTTCGAGGAACAGCCGCGCCTGGGTCGACAGCGTGCGCCTTGTCGGCTGGATCACCACGAACTCGGCGTGCAGTTCGGGCGCAACGATCGGATTGACGATCAGCTCGCCGCGGCCGACGTCGTTAATGGCGATCACGCTCGGCAGGATCGTCACATAGTCGGAGCGGGCGACGAATTCGAGCGTGGCGATCATGGCGTCCATTTCCAGCATGGCCGCGACTTCGACGCCGTGGCTGTGGAAATAGGTTTCCAGATTGCGTCGGCGGATATTGTCGGGCCCCGGCACCACGAATTTCAACGGCGTGCATTCCGACAGCCGCAGCGGCGCGAGCGGCGCGAACCCGCGGCGCGGGCCGGAGATCAGCATTTCGCGGTCGCGCACCAGCAGGCGCGATTTCAGTCCGATGGTGCCCTCGAAGGCCGGCACCACCGCGAAGTCGAGCTCTTCGTCGAGCACCATGTCGGTGAGCGAGCCGCTGTAGCCTTCGACGATGTGCAGGCGCACCTCGGGGCAACGCGGCACGAAATCCTCCAGCACCGGCGCCAGCACCGCGCGGGTGAAGGTCGGCATCAGCCCGATGCGCAAGTCGCCGGTGACCTGGCCGGCGAGCGCGCGCGCCTGCTCGGCGGCGTTTTCCAGCGCACCGACCGCTTCCACACAGCTCTTGTAGTAGCGCATGCCGGCCGGCGTCGGCGTCACGCGCCCGGCCGCGCGCTCGAACAGCTTGACGCCGAGCTTGCGCTCGACCGCCGCCACATGCTGCGAAATACCTGATTGTGTTGCGTTTTCCCGCTCGGCCGCGCGCGTGAAGGAGCCTTCTTCACATACCGCAATGACGGCCCGGACCTGGCGCAGGGGAATATTACGCATGACCGATCTCTATTAGAAAATTTAATGAATGAACGCAAAAGATATTATTTCTTCCTGAGTTGCCAACTGGCTTAGGATTTCGCAAGTCAGCAACGTAACGGCGTGGTCTGCGCCGGTCGGGAGGACAGCATGGGTACTGCGAATTTCGGCATTGCGGGAATGGATTGGCAGCAAAAGGTCAACTGGGACCGGCTGCGTGAATACCGCATCGAGCGCGCGCGTACGATGATGAAGAAGCACAACCTCGGCGCCGTGCTCTGCATGTACGACGAGAATTGCCGCTACATCACCGGCACGCTGACGCCGGGCTGGAACAAGCTCAAGCCCGGCCTGCGCTTTGCGTTGCTGTGCGGCGATGGGCGGCCAGTCCTGTTCGAGCAGGGCGACATCGGCGCCCAGGTCGAGCGCCATTCACCGTGGCTGCCGAAGGAAAACGTCCGCCACTCCTTCGCCTGGATCAAGGGCGCCGCCGGCCCGGCCTCGATCATGCAGGTCACCAAGTTCGCCAATGCCATCCTCGAAGAGATGAAGCGTCATGGCGTCGCTGGGCAGAAACTCGGATGCGACTTCATCGACGTCAACATGATCCAGGTGTTCAAGGACAAGGGGATCACTTGGGCCGACGGCATGACCCCGATGATGGAAGCGCGCGCGGTCAAGAGCCTCGACGAGCAGGAGGCCTTCCGCATCGTCGGTGCCATCTGCGACGCCACGCATTGGGAGTGTATGAAGTTCCTGCGCCCTGGCATTACCGAGAACCAGGTCACCGCGCATCTGATGGAATATCTCTACAACTTCCCGGGCATCGAGGACGTCGAGGACGTGATCGTTTCGTCCGGTCCGAACACCTGGCCGAACTGGCGCAATTTCTCCGATCGCATCATCCAGCCCGGCGACATCGTGTTCATGGATCTCGCGGCGGTGACGTGGAACGGCTATAAGTCCTGCTATTACCGCACCTATTGCGTCGGCAAGGAGCCCACGCAGGAGCAGAAGGACACTTATGCCACCGCGCTCGGCTGGCTGTACGATTCGATCGGCGCGGTGAAAGTCGGCACCACCACGCGCGAAATCGCGTTGAAGTGGCCGTCAGCGATGGAGACCTGGGGTTACGAGGATGAAGACCAGGCCGCCGCCAACCTGTGGGGCCACGGGCTCGGCCTCGCGCAATACGATCCGCCGGTGATCTCGCGCATCTGGTCGCTCGATCACCCGGTCGAGATATTGGAAGGGATGACCTTCGCGCTCGAAACGCAGCATGGCAAGAAATTCCGCTACGGCGTGCGCATCGAGGAAATGCTGATCGTGAAGAAGAACGAGATCGAGATCGTGTCGAACTTCCCGGTCAAGCAGATCACGGTCGTCGATCCGCTGCCGGGTTACGGCGATCACGTGAAGTGACCTCGGCCGTTTGGGCGAGGTCACCGCGCCGGCGCGTAGCGTCGAGATCCGGGGATTTCATTCCCTCATCGGCCCGCTCGCAGCGGGAGAGGGAGCCGGCCGTGACAATCGGCTCATGCCGGGAAATATGAAATCGCATGACCGCCTTCATCCTCCCGCTCAGCCGACCCCGCCGCGATCGACCCTGAAAACGTCGGGCCGAAGGCGGCCAATCTGGCGGCGCTGACGCAAGCAGGCCTGCCGACGCCGGGCGGTTTCTCGCTCACGGCTGAGGCCTATCGTCATCAGCTGCGCCATCTCGGCATCGACGGAGCTGGTGCATGCAGTACAACGCGGCCGACATTTCGGCCTCGCGCAGGCTGTCGATTGCAAATTCGCCTGGCGATCCACAGAAGCCGATCGCGCCGGAAATCCTCGAGCCGCTGCTGGCGGCCTGGCGCGCGCAGCGGGCGGACGGCTCGCTCGGCGTGGTACGCTCCTCGGCGCTGATCGAAGACCGCAAGGGCGCCAATTTCGCCGGCCAGTTCGAAAGCTTCCTCGGCCTCACCGACGAAACCGAATTCCTCACCGCGGTGCGCGCCTGCTGGGCGGCGCTGTGGACTTCGCACGCGCGCCGCTACATGGAAAATCACGAACTGTCGCCGGCCGATACCGCGATGGGCGTGCTGATCCAGCCGCTGATCTCGGCCAAGGCCTCGGGTGGTGGCTTGAGCGAGACCGCCGAAGGCCAGATGCTGATCTCGGCCACCTGGGGGTTGGGCTCGGCGATCGCGCAGGGCGAGGTGGTGCCGGACCGCATCGTGCTGGCAAAGAACGGCTTCCTGCGCACGATCGAGGCCGGCCGCAAGGGCCATCGCGATACCTGCGAGCACGGCGTATCGGCGCCGCAACTGGTGCCGGACGATCTGGTCAGCGAGCCGTGCCTGACGGCCGGCGAGGCAGTGACGCTCGGCCGCCTGTTGCGCAAGTGCGAGCAGCTCGCCGGCCAGCCGGTCGAGATCGAATGGGCGATGGACGAGAGTGGCTTCAAGCTGCTGCAGTCGCGGCCGTTGCACGTCGAGCCGGCGACCGTGCCGGACGCCATCTGGCTCGATCATCCCGGCCTCAACGGCCATCCCGCCGGCATCGGCTGGGGCTCCGGACGCGCGGTGGTGGTGAACTGCGAATGCGAATTGTCGCGCGTCGGCCAGGGCGACATCCTGGTGACGCGCGTGGCGGGCCCGGCGCTCAGCCACATCCTGCCGCGGGTGGCCGGCGTGGTGGCCGAACTCGGCGGCTCGACCTCGCATCTGGCTTCGCTCGCGCGCGAGCGCGGCATTCCGATGGTGCTCGGCGTGCTCGACGCCACGCGCAAGATTCCCGACGGCTCGCAGTGCGCCGTCGACGGTGTCGCAGGTATTGTACGGTGGCAACGATGACAACGAAACCGCGCGTCTTCGTCACCCAGCCGATCGCGCCCAGCGCGCTCGATCGGCTGCGCACGATCGCCGACGTCAAGATCAACACCGACTCGAGCAAGATCATCTCCAAGTCGAAGCTGATTGCGGCGGTGAAGAAATGCGACATCCTGTTTTCGCTGCTGCATGACACAGTCGACCGCGCCGTGCTCGCGGCGAATCCCAAGCTCAAGGGGCTAGCCACGATGAACATCACGCAGGACCGCATCGACGTCGCCGAAGCGACGCGGCGCGGTATTCCGGTGACGGTGATACCGCCGATCGTGGCGGAATCGGTCGCGGATTTGCATTTGGGGCTGATGCTCGCGGTGGCGCGGCGGATGGTCGAGGGCGACCGCTCGGTGCGGGCCAGCCGCTTCCCCGGCTCGCAATCGAACCATTTCGCCGGCAGCTTTGTGCACGGCAAGACCATCGGCTTGATCGCGGTCGGCCGCATCGGCCAGGCCACGGCGAAGCGCGCCCTCGGTTTCGGCATGCGGCTGATTTATTGGGGTCCACGCCGCAAGCCGGACCTCGAGCGCGAATTGCAGATGAAGTACATGCCGCTCGACCAATTGCTGGCGGAAGCCGATTTCGTGTCGCTGCATCCGCCGCTCACTGCCGAAACGCGGCACATGATCTCGGACCGCGAGTTCGCATTGATGAAGCCGACGGCCTTCATCATCAATACCGCGCGCGGCGCCGTCATCGACGAGGCGGCCATGGTCCGTGCGCTGAAGAAGAAACTTATAGCCGGCGCCGGGCTCGATGTGTTCGAGAACGAGCCGAAGGTTCCGCCGGCCCTGCTGAAGATGAAGAATGTCGTGCTCACGCCGCATCTCGGCAGCGCCGTGATGGAACTGCGCGACGTGATGGCGAATATCGTGGTCGACAATATTCAGGCGCTGATCGACGGCCGCATGCCGCCGAATTGCGTCAATCCGCAGGTGCTGAAGCCGTCCTGACGGCGCGGACTTTGCATAACCGGGAGTAAAGACAATGGCTGAATTGCCCAAACTCGACGTGGTGATCGGGAATAACTTCGGTCATCTGCCGATGTTCATCGGCGCGGAGAAGGGCTACTTCAAGCAGCACGGCGTCGACGCCAAGATGCTGGTGGTCGACACCGGCACCGACATGGTCAACGCCATGCACGACGGCCGCGCGCAGATCGGCGACATGAGCACCACCACTTATCTCAAGGCGGTGCATGCCGGCGAGCCGTTCCGGGTGATCGGCCTCATCATGAACGACGCCACCAAAGACAATTGCGATACGCCGCTCGCCATCGTCACCAAGAAGGGCCGCGGTATCGAGGCCGGCAAGCTCGGCGACCTCAAGGGCAAGAAGATCGGGCTTGCGCACGGGCAGACCTCGGACGAATATTTCAAGATGGTGCTGCGCCGCGCCAAGATGAAATACGAGGAACTCACCATCGAGAACATCTGGTCGCAGTTCGGCCTGGCGCCGGCGCTGGCCGAGGGCAAGGTCGACGCGGTCGTGTCGTGGGAGCCGTACGTCACGCAGGTGCTGACGCAGGTGCCTGATTCATACGAGGTGATCCGCGGCGGCCAGCACATGTCCTACGTGATGGTGGCGACCGCGCACGGGCCGACGATCGAGAGCAAGCCGGAACTGGCGAAGGCGATCGCCGCCGGGCTGGCGCAGTCCTCGCACTTCACCCGCAACAACCGCGACGAGGCGGTGGAGATTTTCGCCAAATGGGTGCCGGGCACCGACGTGGCGATCGGCAAGAAGGCGATCAAGCACATCAGCTTCGATCCGCGGCTGTCGCCGAATGTGCTGCGCGCCTTCGAGAACGCCGAGGACGAGGTGCTGATGAACACGCTGAAAGGCGCGCCGCGGCTCGACGTGCCCAGCCTGTTCCGGCCGCAATTCATGGCCGAGGTCGAGAAGGAGCACCCGGAATATTTCGCGGATTTGCCGAAGCTGAAGTGACGCAACGTGTCCCAGATGCAGTGCGGCACGAAGTGCTGCACTGCTGATCTGGGACCTACCAATCTCGGAATTCGTAATGGTCCCGGGTCTGCAGCGCACCACTTCGTGCTGCGCTGCGCCCGGGACACGAGCGCTGCGCCTACTCCGCCGTCCAGCCGCCGTCGATCACCAGCGAGGTGCCGGTCATCAGCGCCGAGGCGTCGCTCGCCAGGAACACGATGGCGCCGGTCAGGTCCTCGAGCTGGCCGAGGCGGCCGAGCTTGATGCGTTGAAGTGTGTCCTTGCGGAACGCCTCGTTCTGGAAGAACGGCCGCGTCATCGGCGTCTCGATGAACGTGGGGGCCAGCGTGTTGACGCGGATCTTGTGCGGCGCGAGCTCGATCGCCATCGCCTTGGTGAAGCCTTCCATCGCGTGCTTGGTGGCGCAATAGACTGTGCGCGTCGGCCCGCCGACATGGCCCATCTGCGACGATATATTGATGATGGAGCCGGGCTTCTTCGCTTCTAAGAGTTTGCGTGCCACCGCCTGTGCCACGAAATACGCGGCGCGCACGTTGAGCGAGAACACGAAATCGAAATCCTCGACCTTCACGTCGACGAACAGCGTCGGCTTGTTGGTGCCGGCATTGTTCACGAGAATGTCGAACGGCTGCTGCGCGGCGATGGTAGCTTTCACCGCATCCACGTCGCGCACGTCGAGCGTGAGCGGGTCGGCCTGTTGCCCGCGCGCGCGAATGGCGTCGGCGGCTTCCTCGATCTCTTTTGACGTGCGGGCGGCGAGCGTCACATGCGCGCCGGCATCGGCCAGCGCGGAGGCGGCGGCCAGGCCCAGTCCGCGCCCGGCGCCGGTCACCAGCGCGCGCCGGCCGTCGAGACGGAAGGAGGGGGTGGGGGTGAGGTCGACCATTCGATTATTCTCTGTCATTCCGGGTGCCCGAGCGAAGCGAGGGAACCCGGCATCCATATTCCCGGCGCTGGGGTTATGGATTCCGGGCCCGCGGCCTGCGGCCGCGTCCCGGAATGACGGGCCGTCACTCCGCCGCCTGGCCGTAGGGCACGTTGCGGCCGCCGTAGCGGCGCACGCGGATATTGGCCTGCTCGGCGTGGGCGACAAAGCCTTCCAGCATGCACAGCCGCGAGCAGACTTCGCCGATCTTGGCGCTGGCCTCGTCGGTCAGCACTTTCTGATAGGTGCAGGTCTTGATGAACTTGCCGACCCACAGCCCGCCGGTGAAGCGCGCATTCTTCTTGGTCGGCAGCGTGTGGTTGGTGCCGATCACCTTGTCGCCATAGGCGACGTTGGTGCGCGCGCCGAGGAACAGCGAGCCGTAGTTCTTCATGTTGTTGAGGAAGTAGTCCGGGTCGCGCGTCATCACCTGCACGTGCTCCGACGCCACCCGGTCTGCCTCGCGCACCATCTCGTCGACGTCGTCGCAGACGATTACCTCGCCGTAGTCCTTCCAGGCTTGGCCGGCGAGATCGGCGCTTGGCAGGATTTTCAACAGCCGCTCGACTTCCGCCATCGTCGCCTTCGCGAGCTTCTCGGAATTGGTGATCAGCACCGCCGGCGAGGTCGGGCCATGCTCGGCCTGGCCGAGCAGGTCGGTGGCGCAGATTTCGCCGTCCACGCTGTCGTCGGCGATGACCAGCGTTTCGGTTGGCCCGGCCAGCAGGTCGATGCCGACGCGGCCGAACAATTGGCGCTTGGCCTCCGCCACATAGGCGTTGCCGGGGCCGACGATCATGTCCACGGGTTGGATGAACTCGGTGCCGAGCGCCATGGCCGCCACCGCCTGCACGCCGCCCAGCACATAGATGTCGTCGGCGCCGCCGAAATGCATGGCGGCGACAATGGCCGGATGCGGCCCGCCCTTGAACGGCGGCGCGCAGGCGATGATGCGCTTCACGCCCGCTACTTTCGCCGTAACGATCGACATGTGTGCGCTGGCGACCATCGGATAGCGCCCGCCCGGGACGTAGCAGCCGATCGAGTTCACCGGGATATGGCGATGGCCAAGCACGACGCCGGGCAGCGTCTCCACCTCGACATCTTTCATGCTGTCGCGCTGCTTCTGCGCGAAGTTGCGCACTTGGGCTTGGGCGAATTTGATGTCTTCGATGTCGCGCTTGCGCACCTGCGCTATGGCGCGCTCGACCTCGGCGGACGAGAGTTTGAAATCCTTCGGCGACCACTTGTCGAATTTCTCCGACAATTCGCGGATCGCCGCATCCTTGCGCGCATCGACCTGCGCCAGGATGCCTTCGACCGTCTCGCGCACTTTGGCGTCGGCGGCTTTGATCGCGCTCGCGTCCATTCCGCGCTTGAGCCAACGGGGCATGGTGTGTCCTCCTATTCCAGAGCCGTCGTCCCCGCGAAGGCGGCGACCCATACGCCGTGCCCTATCAAGAGGCTGCGGAGTATGGGTCCCGGGTCTCCCTCGCTTTGCTCGGTCGCCCGGGACGACAACAATAAATTATTTTATCGCTTGCGGATTGATCGGGCTTCCGGTGCCGCCGGTGATGATCAGTGGCGGGCCGCAGAAGAAGAATTCGTAGACACCGTCTTCGGCGCAGTCCTCGGCCAGCTCCTTGAGATAGAAAATCTCGCCCATGCACAGGCCCATGGCCGGGATCACCACCCAGTGCCAGGGCTGGTTGGCTTCGGTGGTCTCGTTCGGCCGCACTTCGACGCCCCAGGTGTCTGAGCAGATCGCGGCCACCTGCTTCTCCTGGCACCAATAGCAGTTCTCAAACTTGACGCCGGGCGCATCGCCGCCGGCATAGCCGCCCCATTCGCCTTCCTTCATGCAGCGCTCCATCTGCCCGGTGCGCACGATGACGAAATCGCCGCGCCCGATCGACACGTTTTGGTCCTTGGCGCACTTGTCGAGTTCGTCGTTGGAAATGCTTTCGCCGTCCTTCATCCAGGGCACGCCGCGGAAACGCGCAATGTCGAGCAGCACGCCGCGCCCGACCATCTTGCTCTTGGAATTCTCGATGCCGAGTACGGAAAGGCCGCGCGAGTCGATCAGTTTCGCGTCGTGGCCGTTATAGGCTTTGTCCTCGTAGAAGACGTGGCCGAGTGCATCCCAATGGGTGGCGCCCTGCACGCACAGCATGAGCGTGTCGTCGGCGTAGCGGATCTTGTTCCAGTCCTGCTGGCCGGCGATGGCGTCGGTGCCGGTGGCGAGCATCTGGTAAATCGGGTTGAAGCGACCGCCGAACAGGCCGGTCTGCGGTCCCGTGCGGTCGAGCGGGATGCCGAGCGCGAACACCTTGCCGGTGCGGATCAGGCTGGCGGCCTTGGTGATGTCCTCCGGCGTGACGTGGTTGAGCGTGCCGATCTGGTCGTCTTTGCCCCAGCGGCCCCAGTTCGAGAGCTTCTTGGAGGCCTCGGCGATCGCCTGTTTGCCAACCTTGATGTCCATGGCGTTCATTCCTTTTTGTCGTTTTTTACAGGCCGCAACTGTGATGGAAGGCCGGCCGCTGAATTGCAATATTGCGCCGGACTGCGGTGTTTCAGCAAGCGGCAGATCGCGCGGGGCTTTGACACACCACGGGAAAATTTCTCATGATCAAAATCATGCGGGGTGGCCACCAGAGCCGAACATCAGGGAGGTATTTATGCACCGAAGTCACATCGCGGCCGTTATCGCGGTCTTGAGTATGAGCGCGCTTGCGTCGTCCGCACACGCGGCCAACATTATCGATGAGTGGGCGAGCGTGAAGGCACCGGCTGTGCCCCAGCTCAAGCCGGTGGCGGTTGATCCGAAAACCACCGCGCTGTTGTTGTTGGACTTCGTGCCAC
The DNA here is from genome assembly GCA_963770985.1 of uncultured Alphaproteobacteria bacterium. GTDB lineage: Bacteria > Pseudomonadota > Alphaproteobacteria > Rhizobiales > Xanthobacteraceae > Pseudolabrys. The sequence continues at coordinate 39,798 of CAVYRR010000012.1, forward strand.
ACGACCCTTACTGCGGCCCCGGAAAGCCACGATGCGGCGCTACGCTGCCGGCGATGAAGCAGCTCTTGGCCAACGCGCGCGCCAAGGGAGCCACTGTCGTCTACAGCGTCGCTGGCAAATATGAAGCGGCAGATATCGCCAAAGATGTCGCGCCGGCCGCAAATGATCCGACCGTCAAGTCCAAGGCGGACAAATTCCTGAACACCGATCTGGAAAAGATTCTCAAAGACAAAGGTATTCAAACGGTCATCGTAACGGGCACTGCGGCCAACGGCGCCGTACTTTACACGGGCAGCGGCGCGGCGTTGCGAGGTCTTAAGGTGATCGTGCCGGTTGATGGCCTCTCGGCTAACGACGCTTACGCGGAGCAGCTCACCTTGTGGCAATTGGCCCATGGACCCGGTTTCGGTGCACAGGTGACAGTGACCAAGAGCGATATGATCAATTTCTGATCAGACTTTCCCCAGCGCCCGTAAGATCTTGTCCGGCGTGAACGGCATGTCGGTGAGCGGCTGCGCGTGCAGCGGGCGCAGTGCGTCGTTGATGGCGTTCATTACGCAGGCCGGCGCGCCGGCGGTGCCGGCTTCGCCGGCGCCCTTGGCGCCGAGCTCGCTGTCGGCGGTGGGCGAGACCACGTGGCCGCATTCGATGTCGGGCATTTCCGCCGCCATCGGCACCAGGTAATCGGCCATGTTGCCATTGAGCATCTGCCCACGCTCGTCATAGAGGCAGTGCTCGAACAGCGCGGCACCGATGCCCTGCACCACGCCGCCGCGGATCTGCTCGTCCACCAGCTGTGGATTGATGATGGTGCCGCAGTCCTCCACGCACCAGTGTTTCAGCAGCTTGACGAAGCCGCTGTCGGTATCGACCTCGAGATAGCTCGCCTGTACACCGTTGGTGAAGGCGAAGGGCCAGGCGCGCGGCACGTAATGACGGGTTGCCATCAACTCGGCCTGGAAACCGGGCGGCAATGTGTCGGGACGGAAGTAAGCGACGCGCGAGAGTTCTTCGAGCGGCAGGCGCTCAGTGCCTGAGACTTTGTCGACCACGATGCCGTTGCGGATGTCGAGGTCTTCCGGCTTGGCTTGCAGCATCGCGCCGGCGACCGCCAGCACATTGCCGCGCAAGGCCTTGCCGGCCTGCCAGGCCGCTTCGCCGCCGATGCCGGCGGCGCGCGAGGCCCAGGTGCCGCCGCCATAGGGCGTGTTGTCGGTGTCGCCGGTGATCACGCGCACTTTTTCGATGGACACGCCGAAAGCAGTGGCGACGCATTGCGCTACCACGGCCTCGGCGCCCTGGCCCTGTTCGGTGACGCCGGTCGCCACGTTGATGTTGCCTTGCGCGTCGAGCTTCACGGTGGCGCCGTCCTGCGAGGTGATGCGCGCGCCGCCGACGCCGTAGAAGGCCGCCGACGGATTGGTCACCTCGATGAACGAGGCGAAGCCGATACCGCGATAGATGCCCTGAGCACGCAGCTTTTTCTGTTCGGCGCGCAGGCCGGCGTAATTCATCATCGTATCGAGATGGGCGAGCGATTCGTGATGCGACAGTTTCTCGAATTTCAGCCCGGCGGCCGATTGTGTCGGATAGGCGTCGTCGGCGATCAGGTTACGGCGGCGGATTTCGAGCGGGTCCATGCCGATCTTGGCGGCGGCGAGTTCGACCAGCCCTTCCGTTACTGCCACCGCGATCGGATGGCCGACCGCGCGGTATTGGCACATCACGTTTTTGTTCTGGAACACCACGCGCGCCTGCGCGCGATAATTCGGGCAAGTGTAGGGGCCGCCGGTGAGGTTGACGATTTGGTTGGCCTCGATGCCGCTGGTGCGCGGATAGACCGAATAGGGGCCGATGCCGGTGAGATCGTCGATCTCGAAGGCGGTGATGGTACCGTCGTTCTTGACGCCGATCTTGGCCTTGATGCGGTGATCGCGGGCGTGGATGTCGGTGACGAAACTCTCGATGCGGTCGGCGACGAACTTCACCGGCCGCTTGAGTAGTTTCGACAGCGCGACCGTCGCCATCTCGTCGGCATAGGTGTGCACCTTGATGCCGAACGAGCCGCCGACGTCCTTAGTAAGTACGCGCACCTGGTGCTCGGCGAGACCGAGATGCTTGGCGAACAGGTTCTGCATCATGTGCGGCGCCTGCGTGCCCTGGTACACCGTCATGCGCTGCTCGCTCGAATTCCAGTCGGCGACCACGGCGCGCGGCTCGGTGGTGACGCCGGTGTGGCGACCGAACATGAAGGTGGTCTCCACCACCGCGTCGGATTCGGAAAAGGCCTTGTCGGGCGTGCCGACTTCCAGCTTGCGTTCGAAGCAGAGATTGTCGCCGAGGCTCGCGTGGATCACCGGCGTTTTCTTGTCGAGCGCGGCTTCCGGATCGGTAACGACGGGCAGGGGCTCGTATTTCACCTCGACCAACTCGCAGGCATCCTCCGCTTGCGCGCGCGTGCGCGCGACCACCGCACACACGGCTTCGCCTTGCCAGCAGGCGCGCTCGACTGCGATCGGGTGCTGCGGCGCCGATTTCAGACCTTTCAAATGCGTGAGCACGCCAATCCATGGCGTCATAACCTTCGCTAGCTCGGCGCCGGTGACCACGGCAATCACGCCGGGCGTTTTTTTCGCTGCGTCGGCTTTGATCGACTTGATGCGGGCATGAGCGTACGGCGAGCGCACGAAGGCGACATGCGCCATGCGCGGCAGCGCGACGTCGCTGACATATTGTCCGCGCCCCTGCGTGAGCCGTTGCAAATTCGGCCGCGGCACCGAGCGGCCGATATAGGAATTCGGCCGGTCGAGCGCGGAGAGGACGGGCGGGGAATCGTCGGTGATTTTCATAGGTCGTCTACTCCGCTCGTACCCAGATCAAGACCGCGCGCATGACTCGGTCGCCAAGATTGGCATAGCGCTGCGGCGTTGCTTCAATGTGCAGCCTGCCGCCTTCGATACTGAAGAATCGCACCTGCTCAGTGCCGGCCCAGCTTTCGTCCCAGGCGATCTCGACATCGATCAGAATCTTCTGTCCCTCGACGCGATATTTGCCGGAGTAAGCAAGCATCGAGTGGAAGGCAGCACAGCGATCGTCGTCGCTCCGTGGCGCTTTGCGGCCTTCGGACGTCTGCACCACGATCCATTGGCCCGCGGCCGTGAGGACGAGAGTGCCATTCGGCCGCTCGCCCCAAACGGCCTTCCGTTCCTCGGTTTCGACGTCCTCCATGAAACAAGATTTGAGCTTCCAGGCGCCGACAAGCCTGGGGTCGCTCGTTTGCGAGGAAGACGTGTGCGTCGTGCTCGTCTGCGTGTTCATTTTTGCCCCGCGCGCGCCTGCGCCACCGCCTCCACCGCATCGACGATGGCGTGGTAGCCGGTGCAGCGGCAGTAATTGCCGGACAGATACTCGCGGATCGCACCACGGCTGGGCACGCCACCGCGTTTAAGGAGTTCTTGCGCTGCCGCAATCATGCCGGGCGTGCAATAGCCGCACTGCAGGGCGTTGCGCTGCTCGAACGCCGCCTGCAAATCGGCGACCTCGCCGGAATCCGAAATGCCCTCGATGGTCTCCACCGTGGCGCCGTCGCATTGCACCGCCAGCATCAGGCAGCCGCGCACGATCTCGCCGTTGACGCGCATGGTGCAGGCGCCGCAGACGCCGTGCTCACAGCCGACATGACTGCCGGTGAGCGACAGGTCCTCGCGCAGGAAATCGACCAGCGTCTTGCGCGCCTCAACGCGTTCATGGACGCGCTCGCCGTTGACGGTGAAAGAAATATCGAGGACGTGCTCGCTCATCACCGCGCCTCCAGCAATTGCTTGGCCACGCGGCGGAGCAAGACGCCGGCGAGATGCTTTTTGGTGGCGGCGGTGGCCTGCACGTCGTCCTGCGGTCTAAGATCGAGTGCGGCGACCGCGGCATCGACATTGCCGGCGGCCAGCGCGGCTTCTGATTTTTTCGCCCGCACTGCCGTGGCGCCGACGCCGAAAAACGCCAGCCGCACGTCGCTCAGCCTTTTACCATCGGCGCGCGCGCTGGCGGCCAAGCCCACCATCGCGTAGTCGCCGTGCCGGCGCGCCAGCTCGGCGAAGCCGGCGCGTGTGTTTTTGTCGGCGGCGGGAATGCGCACCGCCGTGAGCACTTCCTGCGGACGCAGCGCGGTCTCGAACAGTCCCTTGAAGAAATCGTCGGCCTTCACCTTGCGTTTGCCTTTGGGTCCGGTGATTTCGATGTCAGCCCCGAGCGCGAGCAGGCAAGCAGGCAATTCCGCTGCCGGATCGGCGAAAGCGATGGAGCCGCCGAAAGTGCCGCGGTTGCGGATGGCCGGATGCCCGATATAGGGCATAGCGAGCGCGATCAGCGGCGCGTGCCTGGCGATCAGCTCGGAGCGCTCGACTTGGGCATGGCGCGCCAAGGCGCCGATCTCGACGAATTTGCCCGTTTTGGCGATACTGTCGAGGCCCTTAATGCCGTTGATGTCGATCAGCAGCTCCGGCGCCGACAGCCGCATGTTGAGTGTGGCGATCAGGCTCTGCCCGCCGGCGAGCAGCCGCGCATCGTCCTTATGCTTAGACAGCAGCGCAACCGCTTCCTTGAGCGTGCGGACCTTCGTGTAGGCGAATGGCGCCGGCTTCACTGACGTCCTCCCGAATGTTTTTTCGTATTGTGACTGGGAACGTCGACAGGTCAATGTATAAAGCCTGCACAAAACGGGGGAGGCGACAATGGCAAAAGAATTCGAAGGCAAGGTGGTGGTCGTCAGCGGGGGCAGCCGCGGCATCGGCCGGGCCATCGCTACCGTTTTTGCGCGTGAGGGCGCGCAAACCGTGCTGGCGGCATCCAGCGCGGCCAATCTGGCCGAAAGCGCGAAGCTGGTCGCCGCGGCGGGCGGGCCAGAGCCGATGACGGTGGCCGGCGACCTGCGCACGCTGGCCGGCTGCGAGCAGCTGTTCGCTGAGGTCAGCGAGCGGTTCAAGCGTTGCGACGTGCTGGTCAACAGCGCGGGCGCGACCAAGGGCGGCAAATTCTTCGAACAGCCGGACGAAGTCTGGATCGACGGCTTTGCGCTCAAGTTTCACGCCGCGGTGCGGCTGACGCGCTTGTTCTGGCCACTGCTCAAGCAAGCGCATGGCCATATCATCAATATCGTCGGCGGCGCCGCGCGCACGCCGGGGCCGGAATTCTTGATCGGCGGGTCGGTGAACGCGGCGTTCGGGAATTTTAGCAAGGGCCTCACGGCGCTCGGCAACCGCGACGACATTAACATCAATGCCATCAATCCCGGACCAACGCAGACCGAGCGCAATGAGCAGCTCACGCAGCAATTCGCCAAGGCGCAGGGCAAGACGGTCGAGCAGGTGCGCGCCGAGGCACTGGCGAAGAGCGGACTGCGCCGCCTCGGCCAGCCCGGGGATGTCGCGGAGCTCGCGCTATTCCTGTGCAGCGCGCGGGCGCGCCATATCCAAGGCACCGCGATCGCCATCGATGGCGGCGGCACGCCGGGGTATTATTAGAATTCGTCGGCCCCATCCGTTCGTTCCCGCTTGCGCGGGAACGAACGGTGTGAGGCCGCTACGCTCGAATCTTCTTCACAATATCGATCGCCCGCCGCAGCAGGGTCATTGAGGCTTCCAGCGTGCGGAAAGCGGCATGCGATGTCAGCGTCACGTTCGGCAATTTCGCCAAAGGATGATCAGGTTTCAGCGGCTCGGCATGGAACACGTCGAGCCCGGCGTGGCGGATATGGCCGCTGTTGAGCGCGGCGATCAGCGCCGCTTCGTCCACCAGCGCGCCACGTGCGGTATTGACCAGGATCACCCCCGGCTTCATGCGCGCGATGCGTTCGGCCGACAGAAAGCCGCGCGTTTCGTCGTTGAGCGTGAGGTTCATCGACACCACGTCGGCCCGCGCCAGAAGCGTGTCGAGTTCAGCGAGTGGCACGCCGGCGCGGCGCGTACGGTTCCAGCCGATTACTTCCATACCCATACCCTTGCCGATGCGAGCCACTTCGCGGCCGATGCCGCCGAGCCCGATCACGCCTAAAGTCTTGCCCAGCAACTGCACGCCTTCGTGCGGCGTCCAGGTGCCGGCGCGAATCTCGCGGTCCATGCGCGCGACGTCGCGCGCGGCCGCCACCATCAGCGCAATGGAATGCTCGGCCACCGCGGTATCGCCGTAACCTTTGATGATGTGCACGGTGACGCCACGGTTGGCGAGCTCTTCGACATTCATGTAGCTCGCCGGACCGGTGCCGAGGAACACGATGTGCTTGAGTTCCGGGCATTGCGCCACCAGCGGCGTCGGCATGTAGGAATGGTCGTCGATGGCGATATCATAGCCACGGATCACGCGCGGCAGGTCGTCGCGCGCGAATGCCTCGCGGTTGACGTCGATTTTCGGATCGTCCGGGCGGATCACGCGCGCCCACACCGGCGCCAGCTGGTCGTTGCAGTCGAGAAAGATGGATTTCATGCGACCCCGACGTTGACGGCTCCGCGCACAGAGAATAGATGCAAGCGCGCGCCGCCCATCCCGCAGCATAACGCCGAACCGCCGACGCTTCCATGCCGCCCGAAACGGGCGCCGCCCACCGGAATTTTTGATGAAACTTGCGAGCTATAAAGTGCGCGGGCGGGACAGCTTCGGCGCGGTCATAGGTGAAGGTTCGCTCGAGGGCGTGGTCGATCTGAAGACGCGGCTCGCCCCGCAATTCGTGAGCGTGCTCGATCTGCTGCGCGAGGGCGGGCTCGCCATCGCGCGCGAGGTGGTGCACGGCGTGCGCGCCGATTTCCCGCTACGCGAGGTTGAATTCCTGCCGCCGGTGCTGGCGCCTGAAAAGATCCTTTGCGTCGGCATCAACTATGCCAACCGCAATGCCGACTACGGCGATGCCGAGGCGCCGCAATATCCCAGCCTGTTTTACCGCGCGCCCGGCTCGCTGGTCGGGCATCAAGGCAAAATCGTGCGACCGAAGGAATCCGAGCAACTCGATTACGAAGGCGAGATCGCGCTGGTGATCGGCCGCGCCGGCCGGCGTATCACGCCCGAGCGCGCGCTCGCGCATGTGGCGGGCGCCACGCTGTGCAACGAGGGCACCATCCGCGACTGGATGCGCCACGGCAAATTCAACGTAACGCCGGGCAAGAATTGGGATGCCAGCGGCAGCATCGGCCCCTGGCTGGTGACCGCCGACGACATCGATCTCGCCAAGCCGTTGCGCATCACGACGAAAGTCAATGGCGAACTCACCCAGGACGATACCACCGCCAATATGATGAAGTCGTTTGCCGAACTAATTTGCTATGTCAGCACCTTCATGACGCTCAAGCCCGGCGATATCATGGTTACCGGCACGCCGGTCAAGCTCGGTCCGCGCCGGGAGCAACCGGTGTGGCTCAAGCCGGGCGACGTGGTGGAAATCGAAGTGCCGCAGATCGGCGTGCTGCGCAATACGGTGGTGGCGGAAGCATGAGTGAGGAACGTAAGAGCGTCTGCATCATCGCCTGGCCGGCGGCGCATTCGCGCTCGCCGCTGATCCATAATTACTGGATCAAGCAGCATAACCTCAACGCCGAATACAAGCGTGAGGCGGTGCCGCCGGAAAATCTGACCGAGTTCCTCACGCATCTGCGCGAGCACGGCTATATCGGCGGCAACGTCACGGTACCGCACAAGCAGGCAGCTCTTGCGCTGTCGGAGCCGGACGAGCGCGCCAAAGCGGTCGGCGCCGCCAATACGCTGTGGTACGCCGACGGCAAACTGCGCTCGACCAATACCGACGTCGAAGGCTTCCTCGCCAATCTTGACGTCACCACGCCGGGCTGGGATCGCGGCTTGGAAACCGCCGCGGTGCTAGGCGCCGGCGGCGGCGCGCGCGCGGTGGTGTTCGCGCTGATCCAGCGCAACGTCGGGCGCATTTATGTCATCAACCGCACCATCGAACGAGTGGAAGCCTTGAAAAAGAAATTCGGCGCGCGCGTGCACGCCGCCGGATGGGACGAAACCACCGGGCTGTTGGGCGGCGCCGGCCTGCTGGTCAACACCACGACCTTAGGGATGGTCGGGCAGCCGCCGCTGGAGATCAATCTGCGTTGCCCGGCTTCGTTGGTGGTGGCGGATCTGGTCTATGCGCCGCTGGAAACCGGTCTGCTGAAGCTGGCGCGCGAACGCGGCCTGCGCACCGCCGACGGGCTCGGCATGCTGCTGCATCAGGCGGTGCGCGGTTTCGAACGCTGGTTCGGCATTCGCCCCGCAGTGACGCCGGAGCTGCGCGCGCTGGTGGAAGCCGATCTGGGTGCAAAACCGCCTGGAACGCCGCAAGAAAACGTGAAACCGCCGGCCAAAAAAGGCCGCCGGAATAAGAAGCGCGGCGAGGGGTTATCCGCTTGAGGGCACGGCGCAACGACGCCGCCCGCAGGGAGGACGCAATGCATCAAATGAATATCACGCGGCGCGTGCTCGGTGCCGCCGTTGTCGCATTGAGCCTGGCGGCGACCGCCGTGCTCGCGCAACAGACGGGGCGCATCCGCGGCCAGATCGAAAAAGTCGACGGCGACATGATGGTGCTCAAGACCCGCGAGGGCGCCGTGCTGAACGTGAAGGTGGACGACAAGACGCGTGTGTCGGCGCTGCTCAAGGCCACGCTCGCCGACATCAAAAAGGATTCGTTCATCGGCATTGCCGGCATGCCGCAGCCGGACAACAGCATCCAGGCATTCTCGATTCACATCTTCCTGCCGGCGCAGCGCGGCGTGGTGCCCGACCGGCACGGACCGTGGGATGCCAAACCGGGCAGCACCATGACCAACGCCTACGTCGAGGACATCGTACAAGCCAAGGACGGCGAGACGCTGACGGTGAAGTACAAGGACGGCGAGAAGAAGATCGTCGTCACACCGCAGACGGTGATCGCGGCCGCCGCCCCGGGCAGCAAGGACGAGCTCAAGCCGGGCACGCAGATCATCATCTTCGGTCAGGAAAAACAGCCGGACGGTGTGATTTTGATCAAGACCATGTATGTCGGCCGTAACGTTACGCCGGCGATGTAATCGCATGATTGCGCGCATTGCGTTGACTGTCGTCGTTCTCACCCTCGCTGCCGGCGGTGCCTGGGCGCAGCAGCCGCCGACCGTGCGTGTTTCCGGCGCGGTCGAGAGTTTCGACGGCCACGTGCTGGCGGTGAAATCGGAGAAGCTCGGCGAGGTGAAGATCAGCCTCCCCGATAACGTGGTGGTGTTCGGTGTAAGCAAAGCGGCGATCGCCGACGTCAAGGTCGGCGCCTATATCGGCGTCGGCGCCAAGCCGCAGCCGGATGGCAGCCAGCGCGCCATTCAGGTGACGGTGATGGCCGGATCGCAGCGCGGGCTGAGCGAGGGTCATCGGCCGTGGGATGCGCGGCCGAACAGCACCATGACCAATGGTTCGGTCGATCAGACGGTAGAAAGCGTCGACGGGCGCACGGTGATCGTCAAATACAAGGGCGGCGAGCAGAAGATCGTGATCCCGGCCGATGCTGTCATTCGCGCTTATTCGGTCGGCCGCAAGGACGAAATCAAGCCGGGTGCGCATATCGCGATCGTGCGCGCGCTGAAGAAGCCGGACGGTTCGCTGGCGGCCGATCGCGTCAATATCGGGCGCGGCGACGTGGTGCCGCAATAGCGGATGATCTCGAAAAAACCTGCCCCGGACTTGATTCCGGTGGGAACCGGGTTTCGGGCTAGATCATGCTTGCTTCAGCAGCGCCCGCCCGCGCGGCGTCAGCACGAGTCGCGAGCCCTGCATGCTGCTGCCGTTCTGGAAGCGGACCAGGCCGTCGGAAATCGCGTCTTCCCAGATCGACAGATGTGGGCAACTGCGGCGCCAGGCTTCCGCGTCGGCATAGCTGCGCGGAGCTTCCTCCACCCAGGCGAGGAACTGCTGCGTCAGTGCGTGCGCGGCGGTTTGCATGGCGGGAGGTCATTACACCCGTTCGGCCGCAAAGAAAAGTCACGCCCGTTGCCGATGACTAGCCTTTCCAGGTCGGCGCGCGCGGGTGCACCACGTCCTTGAAGCTGTCGAAGGTCTTCCAGGCCGGTTCTGGCGGCTCGCATTGCGGCTGCGGGGTATATTTCGATGGCCCGATCATCTGCATGTCAGGGATGTAGCGCGGGCAATTGGGGAAGATGGCGCGCGCTGCGACCCGTACGATCAATTGCGCGCCGACGGTCTCGCCGAGCAGCGGATCGTTGTCGCTCACCGTCGCGCTGCCGTTGACGCGCAGGCGCTTCGGCTTGTCGTGCAGAGCGATGAACAAGCAGGCCGACATTCGGGTTGACGATCAAATTGCCGAGGCTCTTGAACATGCCGTTGCCGTCATAGTCGGGGAACGCCAGTTCGGATGAGCCCGTCACCCGCACGAAGCCCGGCAGGCCGCCCTTGAACGAGCAGTCCGGCCGGCCTTGCGCGTCGGCGGTGGCGATAAAGAAATAGGCCGCGCTCTCGATGAAGGCCCTGTCGTCGTCGCTGAAGGCCGTGCGCGTGAGCTTTTCTTCCAGCCGGTCCGACATGCGCCGGCTGTCGAAGCGGTCCTGCAGCTGACGATTACCATCGTGATACATGATGCTCATGGCCGCCCCTTGCGTGTTGTCCGGGAACCTTAGCAACTCGGGCAAAGGACTGGCGTAAAACTTGCTTGATTTGCAGCGCCAGAATTGCAGACGAACGACAAGGAGTTAGCCATGACCCGCGACGACCTCACCGAAAAACTTCTCGACATCAAGCGCGAGAAGGGCTGGACCTGGAAATATATCTGCGGCGAGATCGGCGGCGCCTCGCCGATCCTGGTCACCGGCGCCATCCTCGGCCAGATGAAGCTGACCAAGCCGCAGGCCGCCGCCGCCGCCAAGCTGTTCGGGCTCACCAAGAGCGAGCAGGCGCTGCTCAACGAGGTGCCGTTCCGCGGCACCGGGACGCCGATGCCGCCGACCGACCCGCTGATCTACCGCTTCTACGAGCTGGTCATGGTCAACGGCCCGGCGCTCAAGGCGCTGATCGAGGAGGAATTCGGCGACGGCATCATGTCGGCGATCGACTTCGACATGGACATCACGCGTAAAAGCGACCCCAAGGGCGACCGCGTCGCCATCGGCATGACCGGCAAATTCCTGCCGTTCAAATATTACGGCGCGACCGGGAACGCGCTGGCCTATGGGTTGAAGGAGGAGTGAGCGAAGGCGTGTCCTCATAAACACGCCGTCGGCACGTCCGTTCAATGTCCGCTATTATCCAAATTGCGGACATTCATTGGTATGGCGCGCGTGTCCGCTAAGTGCCACGTGTCCGCTAAGTGCCATATGCGACATCGCACGCTTGGTTAGAAATGAAGGAGGCCGCCGCCAACTGAGGCGGCCTCGGATTGACTATCCCCACATCAAGCGGCGAGCGGACTTTTCAAATGATGTGGCCGCCAAGTGAGGCGATCCCCATCGTTGCTGCACTGGTAGTCATAGGTCGTGCCGTCGCAAGCTGGATTGATGCCTGTTAGCCTCATTTTTTTACCGCAGGTCGGGCAAGTAGGGGAAATGGGCGGCAAGGTTTCTGAGGAAATGGGCGGTACGGTTTTGGAGGACAGGTCTGATATAGGCATGATGGGCTCCCTGGAACTCTAGGGGCAACGGTCGCCTTTCTGGGTGCCGGTCGGGAGTTGATATCTCGGGGGCTTGAGCCGCCCTTGATTGCCAGTGAATGTATTTACAAAACGGGCCACTGATCGGGACTCTAGGGGCTACGCTGAAATGAGAGAGCCCCGACGAGCTCCTCTAAATGCCTGGGCTCCCCATCACTGTCGGAACAGCCTCTCTTCGGGTCGTTTCGCCAATGATTGTTATTCAATATAAACAGAATAGAAGGTCCCGCATTGAGTCAAATCAAATTCGGCCACTAAGGATCACAACCGGCCAGTATCGACCAGCCGATAGTGACAGATTAGAAATCTAGAACGTTTCCTGACCTTGGCAGGTACCTTCACGGGCAGCTCAGACCGGATGTCCGCTTTGGGTCAAAAGCGGACATGGTGCTCTTGGATTGGGACGTCCGCTTTACTCCTGAATGTGGACACTTGTCGTTGTCCCGCTGATCGACGATTGTAAGTACGGCATCGCCCCACCCCCCATGAAACACATCGGCTTCCTCTCCTTCGGCCATTGGACCCCGTCGCCGCAGTCGCAGACGCGGACGGCCTCCGACGCGCTGCTGCAATCGATCGAGCTGGCCGTCGCGGCCGAGGAGCTCGGCGCCGACGGGGCCTATTTCCGGGTGCATCACTTCGCCCGCCAGCTCGGCTCGCCGTTCCCGCTGCTCGCGGCCTGCGGCGCGCGCACCAAGCGGATCGAGATCGGCACCGCGGTCATCGACATGCGCTACGAGAACCCGCTCTACATGGCGGAGGACGCAGGCGCCGCCGACCTCATCGCCGGCGGCCGCCTGCAGCTCGGCATCTCTCGTGGGTCGCCCGAGCAGGTGATCGACGGCTGGCGCCACTTCGGCTACGCGCCGGGCGATGGGTTCACCGACGCCGACATGGCGCGGCGCCACGCCGAGGTGTTCCTCGAGGTGATCCGCGGCGAGGGCTTCGCCAAGCCCAACCCGCGGCCGATGTTCCCGAACCCGTCCGGCCTGCTGCGCCTCGAGCCTTACTCGGAGGGCCTGCGCGAGCGCATCTGGTGGGGCGCCGGCACCAACGCCACGGCGGAATGGGCGGCCAAGCTCGCCATGAACCTGCAAAGCTCGACGCTCAAGATCCACGAGAGCGACAAGCCGTTCCATGTGCAGCAGGCCGAGCAGATCAGGCTCTACCGCGCGGCGTGGAAAGCGGCCGGGCACGCGCGCACGCCGCGGGTGTCGGTCAGCCGCAGCATCTTCGCCATCGTGGACGAGCGCGACCGCCTGTATTTCGGCGGCGGGCGCGAGGAGGGCGACCAGATCGGCTTTCTCGGCGACGACTCGCGCGCCATCTTCGGCCGCAGCTACGCCGCCGAGCCGGACGTGCTGATCGATGAGCTGAAGAAAGACGAGGCCATCGCCGAGGCCGACACGCTGCTCTTGACCGTGCCCAACCAGCTCGGCGTCGACTACAACGCCCACGTCATCGAGGCGATCCTCAAGCACGTCGCGCCCGGGCTGGGCTGGCGGTGATGGACCTTCTTACTCCCCCTCGTGGGGAGGGTCGGCGCGCCTTTTTCTTTACCTCCCCCTGGAGGGGGAGGTCGGCGAGCCATAGCGCGTACGCGCGTCTCGACGCGCTATGGCGAGCCGGGAGGGGGTGAACTTTCTCCTAGTCACCCCACCCCGATCGGCCTTCGGCCGATCGACCCTCCCCCTCCAGGGGAGGGTGAAAGAGAAACCGCAGCTCAGCTTTTCTTTCTTCTCCGCCGCCTTCTTCTTCGCCGCGCCGTCGACCAGCACGTGGCCGTCCGATGTCCGCGATCGTGTTGGTGCCGGTCAGCGCCATGGTGACGCTGAGTTCCTTTTCGAGGATGTCGATCGCCTTGGCGACGCCGGCCTGCCCGCCAGCGCCGAGGCCGTAGATATAGGCGCGGCCGATCAGGCAGGCGCGCGCGCCCAGCGCCAGCGCACGCATGATGTCGGCGCCGGTGCGGATGCCGCCGTCGAACAGCACCTCGGTGTCGGAGCCGACCGCGTCGGCGACTTTCGGCAGCGCCGAGATCGACGACGGCGCGCCGTCGAGCTGGCGGCCGCCGTGGTTCGACACCACGATGGCGTCGGCGCCGAGCTTGACCGCGGTCTTGGCGTCATCGGCGTCGAGGATGCCCTTCAGGATCAGTTTGCCCGGCCAGATCTTCTTGATCCACTCGACGTCCTTCCAGGAGAGCGCCGGATCGAACTGGTCGCCGACCCATTTGGCGAGCTCGTTGACATTGTCCATGCCCTGCACGTGGCCGGCGAGATTGCCGAAGGTCTTGCGCTTGCCCTTGAGAATACTCCAGGCCCAGGCCGGCTTGGTCGCCACGTCGATGATGTTCTTGAGGCGGATTTCCGGCGGCACGGTCATGCCGTTCTTGATGTCGCGGTGGCGCTGGCCGAGCACCTGCAAATCCACGGTGAGCACCAGCGTGCTGCACTTTGCCGCCACCGCGCGCCCCAGGATGTCCTTGGAGAATCCGCGGTCCTTGATCACGTAGAGCTGGAACCAGAACGGTTTGCCGGTCGCCTCCGCCACGTCTTCGATCGAGCAGATCGACATGGTGGAGAGTATGAACGGAATGCCGGCCGCATTGGCGGCCTGCGCCGACAGGATTTCGCCATTGCCGTGCTGCATGCCGCACAGTCCGATCGGCGCCAGCGCGAACGGCGCCGACACCTTCTGGCCGACGATGGTGGTGGCGAGGCTGCGCGAGGAGACGTCCACCAGCACGCGCTGGCGCAGCTTGATGCCTTCGAGGTCGTCGCGGTTGGCGCGCAGCGTTTCCTCGTTATAGGAGCCGCTGTCGGCGTAATCGAAAAAGGCGCGCGGAACCTTGCGGCGGGCAAGCTGCCGCAGGTCGTCGATGCAGGTGATGTGTTTCATTGGGGGTGCCCGGAACGTTCGCCACTGGAACCACCGGGTAGCACAGCGGCACGGGCGGCGAAACCGACGGTACCGGCGGCATTTCCATTGGATAAGTGGGCAGCGCGGACGAATGTCGAGTGGCTGGCGGTAACGATTGTTCATAATTATTGAAGCAAATTCACGGCGTTGGCTCTATTATGCGGCCTCGCGGGACGGCGTCGCCGCCCGCCAATAACAGCCATTGCGGGGCGCAAGGCGGTATAAAGTAGGCGTCAAGGGGCATTGTATGGTTCGTCGTTATTTCGGCACCGACGGCATTCGCGGCCGGGCCAACCGGGTCATTACTCCGGAACTGGCACTCAAGGTCGGTCAGGCCGCCGGGCTGATCTTCAAGAACGGCGAGCACCGCCATCGCGTCTTGATCGGCAAGGACACCCGCCTCTCCGGCTACATGATCGAGACCGCGCTGGTCGCCGGCTTCACCTCGGTCGGCATGGACGTGCTGCTGACGGGTCCCATTCCAACGCCGGCGGTCGGCGTGCTGGCGCGCTCGATGCGCGCCGATCTCGGCGTGATGATCTCGGCCTCGCATAACCCGTATGCCGACAACGGCATCAAACTGTTCGGGCCCGACGGCTACAAGCTCAGCGACCAGGTCGAAAGCGAGATCGAAGAACTGCTCGATTCCGATCTGAGCAAGCGTCTGGCCAAGAGTGACGATCTCGGCCGCGCCAAGCGCATCGACGGCGTGCAGGACCGCTATATCGAATTCGCCAAGCTCACTTTACCGCGCGCGATCGACCTGTCCGGCCTGCGCGTGGTGATCGATTGCGCCAACGGCGCCGCCTACAAGGTGGCGCCGGGCGCGCTGTGGGAACTGGGCGCTGACGTGATCTCGATCGGCGTCGAGCCCGACGGCATGAATATCAATAAGGATTGCGGCTCCACCGATCTCGGCGCCATCACCCGCAAGGTGCGCGAGATGCGCGCCGATATCGGCATCGCACTCGACGGCGATGCCGACCGCGTCCTGATTGTGGATGAGCGCGGTCATGTGGTGGACGGCGACCAGTTGCTCGCGGTCATCGCCGAGAGCTGGAAGGATGATGGCCGGCTGCAGCGCCCGGGCGTGGTCGCCACCGTGATGTCCAATCTCGGGCTCGAGCGGCATCTCGCCGGCATCGGCCTCGAACTGGTGCGCACGCCGGTCGGCGACCGCTACGTGCTCGAGCACATGCGCGCGCACGGCTACAATGTCGGCGGCGAGCCGTCCGGCCACATTATTCTTTCCGATTACACCACCACCGGCGACGGTTTCGTCGCCGCCTTGCAGGTGCTCGCCGTGGTCAAGCGCAGCAACAAGCCGGTGTCGGAAGTCTGCCACCGCTTCGAGCCGCTGCCGCAGGTGCTCAAGAACGTGCGCTACAAGAACGGCAAGCCGCTGGAGAACGCTGCCGTGCGTTCCGCCATCGCCAGCGCCGAAAAGAAGCTCGGCCGCGGCGGCCGCCTGATCGTGCGCCCGTCCGGCACCGAACCGGTGATCCGGGTCATGGGCGAAGGCGACGACAAGGTGCTGGTCGAGGCGGTGGTCGACGATGTGGTCGAGGCGCTGACCGAGGTCGCGGCCTGACCGCGCCACGATTGCTCTGAGCAGAAAAAACGTCGCACCCGGCAGGCCGGCATTGCATGCGGACGCTGCCTGCCCGAGGATACCACCCTGGAGCGTTAAACCGGTGGAGATGTATTGATGCGGGTGCCGTTCCTTCTGCTCAAGGGCTGGCTGACCATGGTCTTCGTTCCGCTCGCCGTTGCAGCGGTGCTGGCGGTCGCGCCGCGTCCGGCGGCAGCCGAGGACTGGCCGAAACGACCGGTGACGCTGGTCATCGCATTCGCGCCCGGCTCGATAATCGACTTCGTCGGCCGCGGGCTTGCGGCCGATCTGTCGGAAGCTATCGGCCAGCCGGTTGTGGTGGAGACCAAGTCGGGCGGTGGCGGCGTGGTTGCCAGCATCGACGTCGCCAAGGCGGCACCGGATGGCTACACTTTGCTGCTGACCGGGATCGGCCCCGCCGCCCTGCGCCCGTTGATCGATAAATCGGTCGGCTACGACCCGGTTGCCGATTTCACGCCGATCATTCTGACCGGCGAAACGCCCAATGTGCTGCTGGCCAATCCCAAGCTCGGCGTCAAATCGGTCAAGGATCTGGTCGCCTATGCCAAGTCGAAAGGCGGCAAGATCAGCATCGGCCATTCCGGTCCCGGCACCATGGGACATCTGAGCGCCGTGCTGTTTGCCTCCGAGGCCGGCCTCGACATTACCTCCGTCTCCTACCGCGGCACTGCCCCGATGATGGTCGATGTGCTCGGCGGTCAGATCGATGCCGGTTTCCCAGCCTATAATCCCGCCACGCAGCAGGCGACGATCCTGGCGGTGACCACCGACGAACGGGTCGATTTCCTGCCCAGCGTGCCGACCATGAAGGAAAGCGGTTACGATTTATCCGGCGGCACATGGAACGCGATCTTCGGACCCGCCCACATGCCAGCCGCGATCGTCGCTAAAATCAATCGTGTGATGGACGCCTATCTGCACCAACCCGACGTATTGCGCCGCTACAGCGAGGCTGGCTTCCGGGTGCTGGGCGGCCCGCCCGCCCGGCTGAGCGAAAGAATGGCGCAGGAACGCACCAAGTGGCCGAAAATCATCGAGGCGGCCAAAATCGGCGGGGGCAAATAGCACCGCCAACAATCCAGGCTATGTGCGGCCGCGATGTTCGGCCGTGGGCTCGCGCCTTCAGCGCGACCGGGTCTCGGCGCGCAGAAAATTGATGAAGGCCTTCACCACCGGCGCGCTTTCGTTCTTGCGGTGGACCAGCGAATGGTCAGCGGTTCTCGTTACGCCGGCAATCTCACGATACACCACGCCCGGCATGGCGATACGGTCAACCGAACCCGACAGCACGCTGATGCCGATGCCTGCACCCACTAGCGCCAGCGCCGAGATGACATCAGTCGAGCGCTCCACGATGCGCAGCGACACGCCGTGCGGAGTGATCGAGGCAATGTTGCTCCAGAACCCCAGTTCCATTTCGAGCGGTGCCGCAACGAATGGCTCGCTCACCAGCATGGCCGGCGTGATGTGCTTGCGGGTGGCGAACGGGTGCGCCTCCGGCACGACCAGACAAAAGCGCTGGCGGTCGACGGTGAAGCCGGCCAGCCCGGTAGGAAATCGATGCGGCGTGCGCGCGAAACCGATGTCGAGCGAGCCGTCGAGGAGCGCCTTGAACTGCGCAACGGTTTGCATCCGCGTCAATTGGAACGAAACATCCGGATGTTGTTTTCGAAAGCGGGCCAACGCCGACGAAACGAAACCGCCACTGGCAGCCGAGAGCACGTAACCGGCGGAGATCGAACCGGCCTCACCGCGCCCGGCCTGGCGCCCGACCCGCTCGGCATGAGCGGCCTGCTTGAGCGTATCCTGCGCTTCGGCCAGAAAGCGACGGCCAGAATGGGTGAGGGCGACCGCGCTCTTGGTCCTGCGGTTGAACAGCTTGGTGCCGAGCAGCGTCTCAAGCGCGCGAATCTGATGGCTCAGCGTCGGAGCCGCGATGTTGAGCTGGGCGGCGGCGCGGCCGAAATGCAGTTCCTCGGCGACCGCGACGAAGTATCTGAGGTGGCGCAACTCCATGGGAGTATTATGAGATAGAAGCTCATAAAATGCGATAACGGCGTTAATGACATTCCGCGACATCCGGAGGATTCTCAATGCAGGGTTGTCGCGCCGGTCGTTTCGTTGGGCGCGTAACTATTTGTTTCCCTGACGAAACTTGCTCCCACGAAGCGTAAAGCCATGAACAAGCACCCGCGCAAACCCGGCCACAACGTTCTGCATATGCCCACCAAGGCTTTCGAGGCCCGCAACCCGGCGCGCGACTTCGCGAGCCATGCGGCGGCGCCTGCGGCGCTTGCCGATGCCGGCAGCCCGGGCGATCCGCGCATGCGGGAAGCCATGCGGCTGGTCGAGTCGTTCCTGGCCATCGAGGACGCGGCGGCGCGCACCGCGCTGATCGCGCTGGCCGAGCGTCTGGTCACCCACGACTGGGTGCGCAGGGTGCAGCAACGCTGAGCGGCACCGCGACCCGTTCCAGAATCTGATGTCGGACATGGCCAAGCTCGGCCACGAGCTGTGCGCCGGCGCCGCATCGGCGAGAGCTGCGAGCGCGGCCGACAATTGAGCACGCTGCGAAAAGCCGAGTTCCACCCCGCCTCAATCCTGAACGCATTGTTAAGCGCGCGCGTCGTCCGCGTGCGCGCTCCGCAATGATTAAAAATCGTCGTTAACAAACACGGTTAAGTCCCACTTAACGATTTGCTGGCAAGGTCCCTCATCAACGCGCTCGGGGTGAGCGCAAATTCGACGAGAGACGACCATGGTAAGGCGTTTTGTAATTCCGGTACTGGCAGCACTGGCCGCTCTCACAGCGTCACCCACGGCACGCGCCGCCGATATGCCGCTGGCGCCGCCGGCGGCGGAGCCATGCTGCAGCAACTGGTACCTGCGCGGCTTTGTCGGCGAGGGCCTGACCAACAAGTTCAAGCTCGATTTTCTTGAGAACCCAGCACATACGACCAATTTCGTCTTCGACCAAAATTCCAACTCCGATACATTCTTTGTCGGCGGCGGTATCGGCTACAATTTCAATAGCTGGTTGCGCTTCGACGGTACCGCCGAATATCGCGGTCGCACCCAGGTCAACGCGCGCGGCCTTTTCGATCCCGCGACCGGCAGACGCCTATCAAGGATACATAAAATCATGGGTGTTCTTGGCTAACGCCTATGTCGATATCGGCACTTGGTATTGCTTCACGCCATATGTCGGCGCCGGCGTTGGCGGCGCTTACAATCAGTTGGCCGATTTCGTCGATATGGGCATTGGCACCACCGAGCGCCGGGTTCGGACGAAACAGCACCAATTGGAGTCTCGCCTGGGCGTTGTACGCCGGTCTCTCCTATGACCTGAGCAAGAGCCTCAAGGTCGATCTGGCCTATCGGTATCTCAATTACGGCTCGGTCACCGATACCATCGATTGCATCGGCGGTTGCATCCCGGACTCCTATAAGTTCGGCAATCTCAGTTCGCACGACATCATGCTCGGTCTGCGCTGGGCCTGCTGCGACGTGGAGCAGCCGCGTCAGGTCTACGCGCCGCCCTGCCGCCGCTGCACAGCAAGGGCTAGTCACATCGAATGCAGCGCGCCGTTTCGGTTAACGGCGCGCTGAACAGGGTGAAAAAACTTGGTTAAGCCCCGCCTAACGTGCCGCGGGCCGGTCGAGTGGTAGCGAAGGAATAGTGGTCATGGGTTGGCCGACGATGTCAGGTGATTCCAGTGCGGCCTCGGCGATTTCAGTCGCGCCGCGCGGCCGCCGCCGAGATTCATCCCGCCGCGGCCGGGGCCTGCGCGCCGCCCTTGCAACGCTCGTTCTGATCCTGACGGCGCCGGCCGGCGCCATTGCCGCCGACATGCCCGAGTTCCTGCGCGGCTCATATTCGCCGAGCTACAACCGCTGGGACGGCTTTTATTTCGGCGCGCAGGCCGGCAAGACCCTCGGCTCGGCCGATTTCGGCAATGCCGACAATTCCCTGGTCAGCTACATGCTCAGCAACACAGAGTTGCAGAGTATTGTCGCTAACTTTACGACATTGCCGAAAGGTTCGACCGGAAGCCAAAGCTATGGCGGTTTTTTCGGCTACAATTACCAGACGGGCGACGTCGTTCTGGGCGCCGAACTGAACTACAACCACATGTCGATCAAAATTGGCGCGCAGGATCAGATCGGACCGATCCTGGTTCCGGGCGCCAACCTCCCCGACGGCTCGACGGTCCTTTACAGTGTCATAGTGACATCGGCTGCTTCGGTGGCGATCCACGACATCGTGACGGCGCGCGCGCGCGCCGGCTGGACCTATGACCGCTTCATGCCATACGGCTTTGTTGGCCTTGCGGTCGGCCGCGCCGACGCATCACGCTTTGCAACCCTGGCCGGCAGTACCAAAACGACGACGCCGCCTGCGACACCCCCGGCCCCCGTCACGGGCCCATTGATTTTGCCGCGCGATCCCCAAATACGAGAGCAAGAAGGCATGATCGCCTATGGCTTTACCGCTGGGCTCGGTGTCGAAATGGCACTTTTGCAAAATGTGTTTGTTCGCGCCGAATGGGAATTCATCCAATTCCCCAATATCGCCGATTTCCGTGTCGTGGCGAACTCCGCGCGCGTCGGTGTCGGGCTGAAGTTCTAGCGCGCTGGCGGCGACGGGTCTTGCGCCGTAACGCGACTTTTTCGTTGGTCGCTGCGGCTCCCAATAACGCTCTACGACTTTAATCGGCATAACGGGCGATTGACCCGGCGCCGCAACTCGACTATGTCCGCCAGTGGGACACCCCTCCCCAACGAGGGGCGCCTATCTGGAAGGATAGAGTCATGACAGCGAACAAGCCCGGCGTGCGGCCGGTAATCCCGCACTTCTCGTCCGGCCCCTGCGCCAAGCGCCCCGGCTGGAGTCTCACAGCCCTCACCGATGCGGTATTAGGACGCTCCCACCGGTCCAAGATCGGCAAGGCGAAGCTCAAACGCGCCATCGACCTCACCCGCGAAGTGCTGGAAGTTCCGGCCGATTATCGCATTGGCATCGTGCCGGCCTCCGATACCGGCGCGGTCGAGATGGCGCTGTGGTCGCTGCTCGGCGCGCGGCCGGTCACCATGCTGGCCTGGGAGAGCTTCGGCGAAGGCTGGGTCAGCGACGTTACCAAAGAGCTCAAGCTCAAGGACGTCACCGTCCTGAAGGCGTCCTATGGCGACTTGCCCGATCTGACGAAGATCGATTTTTCGACCGACGTGGTGTTCACCTGGAACGGCACCACCTCCGGCGTGCGCGTGCCGAACGGCGACTGGATCGCCGCCGACCGCGCAGGCCTGACCATTTGCGACGCCACCTCGGCGGCCTTTGCGCAGAGACTCGACTGGCCCAAGCTCGATGTCGTCACCTTCTCCTGGCAGAAGGCGCTCGGCGGGGAGGGCGCGCACGGCATGCTCATTCTCTCCCCGCGCGCGGTTAAGCGGCTCGAGAGCCACAAGCCGGCCTGGCCGCTGCCGAAGATTTTCCGCCTCACCAAAGGCGGCAAGCTGAACGAAGGCATTTTCGCCGGCGAGACTATCAACACGCCGTCGATGCTGTGCGTCGAGGATTATCTCGACACGCTGGCCTGGGCGAAATCGGTCGGCGGGCTTTCCGCCACCATCGCGCGCTCGGACGCCAACGCCAAGGTGATTGCCGACTGGGTCGCGATCACGCCGTGGGTTGCGAATCTTGCCAACAATGAAGGCCAGAGCTCGAACACCTCGGTGTGCCTGAAGGTAATCGATCCGGCGGTGACGCGTCTTTCGGCCGACGATCAGGCGGCGTTCGCCAAGACGCTCGCCGGCCTGCTGGAGAAGGAAGGCGTCGCCTACGACATCGCCTATTACCGTGACGCGCCGCCGGGCCTGCGCATCTGGTGCGGGGCGACGGCGGAGACCGCCGACCTGCAGGCGCTCACACCCTGGCTCGATTGGGCCTTCGCCGAAGCCAAAGCGGCGCTGCCGAAAGCGGCGTAGCGCTTAAGATTTTCCTCCCCCCGCACGCGGGGGGATGACGACCGACAAACCCTTTCAAAAAGCAGTATTCGCCATGCCCAAAGTCCTCATCTCCGATGCTCTGTCGCCCGCCGCCGTGCAGATCTTCAAGGATCGCGGCATCGAGGTCGATTTCCAGCCCGCTCTCGGCAAGGATAAAGACAAACTGTCCGAACTGATCGGCAATTTCGATGGCCTCGCCATCCGCTCGGCCACCAAAGTATCGGCCAAGATCCTGGAAAAAGCCAAGAACCTGAAGGTGATCGGCCGCGCCGGCATCGGCGTCGACAATGTCGACATTCCGGCCGCGACCGCGCGCGGCGTCATCGTGATGAACACGCCGTTCGGCAATTCCATCACCACCGCCGAACACGCGATCTCGCTGATGCTGGCGCTGGCGCGGCAAATCCCGGAAGCCGACGTATCCACGCGCGCCGGCAAATGGGAAAAGAACAAGTTCATGGGCGTGGAAATTTTCTCCAAGACGCTCGGCGTGATCGGCTGCGGCAACATCGGCTCGATCGTCGCCGACCGCGCCATCGGCCTGAAGATGAAGGTGATTGCCTACGATCCGTTTTTGTCGGAGGAGCGCGCGCGCGATCTCGGCGTCGAGAAGGTCGAGCTCGACGAGCTGTTCAAGCGCGCCGATTTCATCACGCTGCACACCCCGCTCACCGACAAGACCAGGAACATCATCGACGCCGCGGCGATCAAGAAAATGAAAAAGGGCGTACGCATCGTCAATTGCGCGCGCGGCGGCCTGGTGGACGAAGTGGCGCTGGCCGAGGCGCTCAAGGCCGGGCAGGTGGCGGGCGCGGCGTTCGACGTGTTCGTCGAGGAGCCGGCGACGCAGAGCCCGCTGTTCAGCCTGCCCAACGTGGTGTGCACGCCGCATCTCGGCGCTGCCACGTCCGAGGCGCAGGAGAACGTCGCGTTGCAAGTTGCCGAGCAGATGTCCGACTATCTGTTGCGCGGCGCGATCTCCAATGCGGTCAACTTCCCCTCGATCAGCGCCGAAGAGGCGCCCAAGCTCAAGCCGTTCGTCGCGCTCGCCGACAAGCTCGGCTCCTTCGCCGGGCAATTGACGGAAAACCCGATCAACGAAATCCATATCACCTACGAAGGTGCGGTGGCGCAGATGAACATCAAGGCGCTGACCTCGGCGGTGCTCTCAGGTCTGTTGCGGCCGATGCTCGGCAACGACGTCAACGTGGTGTCGGCGCCGGTGGTTGCGCGCGAGCGCGGCATGGCGGTGGAAGAGACCACCCGCGATGCGGCCGGCGACTATGATAGCCTGATCACCGTGACGGTAATGACCGACAAGCAGAAACGCTGGGTGTCCGGCACCGTGTTCGCCGACGGCCGCCCGCGCATCGTCAACATCAAGGGCATCCGCATGGACGCCGAGTTCGGCCCCTCGATGATCTACATCACCAATCTCGACAAACCGGGCTTCATAGGCCGCTTCTCGTCCACGCTGGGCGAGGCCGGCATCAACATCGCCACCTTCCATGTCGGACGCGAGGCGCCCGGCGCCAATGCCATCGCGCTGATCGAGATCGACGGCGAACTGCCCGATGACGTGCTCGCTAAGGTGCGCGCGCTGCCGCAGGTGCAGCAGGCCAAGCCACTGCATTTCTAAAAATACCGGCGTAGGATCAATCGCTTACATTGCCAGGCCGAGGTCTCGCGGGTGTCGCTTGCCGCCTTGCCTCGGCCAGATTGATCCTTTATCCGAAGGTGGACCTGGCCGGCACCGTCTGGCACCAGTGTCCAAATTGCTGGCGCGGGGGATGCAGGTCTAATGGCGAACGTGGTGGTAGTCGGCTCGCAGTGGGGCGACGAGGGCAAGGGCAAGATCGTCGACTGGCTGTCCGAACAGGCCGATATCGTCGTCCGCTTCCAGGGCGGTCATAACGCCGGCCACACGCTGGTAATCGACGGCATCACCTACAAATTGTCGCTGCTGCCGTCCGGCGTGGTGCGCGGCGGCAAGCTGTCGGTCATCGGCAATGGCGTCGTGCTCGATCCGCACGCGCTGCTCGAGGAGATCGGCCGGCTCAAGCAATTGGGCGTGACGGTCAGCCGCGACAATCTGCGCATCGCCGAAAATGCGACGCTCATCCTTCCGCTGCACCAGGAGCTCGACGTCGCCCGCGAGGCGGCGTCAGGCAAGGGCGCCATCGGCACCACCGGTCGCGGCATCGGCCCGGCCTATGAGGACAAAGTCGGCCGTCGCGCGATCCGTCTGATGGACCTCGCCGACTTGCAAATGCTCAACGGCAAGATCGAGCGTCTGCTGGCGCATCACAATGCGTTGCGCCGCGGCCTCGGCATGGCGGAGCTTGAGCCGCGCACGATCTACGACGGACTGGCGGCGGTGGCGCCGAAGGTTCTACCTTACATGGATTCGGTGTGGCAACTGCTCGACACCAAACGGCGCGAGGGCAAACGTATCTTGTTCGAAGGCGCGCAAGGCGCGTTGCTCGATATCGACCACGGCACCTACCCTTACGTCACTTCATCCAACACCGTTGCCTCGCAGGCGGCGACCGGTTCGGGCCTCGGGCCGAGCGCGATCGACTACGTGCTCGGCATCTGCAAGGCCTACACCACGCGCGTCGGCGCCGGCCCGTTCCCGACCGAACAGAACAATGCCATCGGCGATCAGATCGGCGAGCGCGGCCGCGAATTCGGCACCGTGACTGGCCGCAAACGGCGCTGCGGTTGGTTCGACGCCGTACTGGTCCGCCAAACGGTGCGAACCAGCGGCATCGATGGCATCGCGCTCACCAAGCTCGATATCCTGGACGGATTCGATGAGATCAAGGTCTGCGTGGGCTACCGTTTGGACGGTCGCGAAATCGACTATCTGCCCGCCAGCGAACACGCGCAGACCCGGGTCGAGCCGATCTACGAGAGCGCGGAAGGCTGGCAGGAGGGCACCGCCCATGCGCGCTCCTGGGCGCAATTGCCGGCGCAGGCGGTAAAATATGTGCGCCGCATCGAGGAGTTGATCGGTTGCCCGGTGACCCTGCTTTCGACCAGCCCGGAGCGCGAAGACACGATTCTGATGAAGAACCCGTTTGAGCTATGATTATGGAAATACGACAAGAAGTGGGATTACGCTAAGATCCGATGGCTGATTATCATCCCCTGATCGCGCGCGCCGTTAACGGCCTCGAGAAAAACACGGGTGAAAACCGCCGTGCGCTGTACGAGCGCGCGCGCAACGCGCTGGTCAACCAGTTGCGCAGCGTCGATCCGGCGCTCGACGAATCCGACATCACGCGCGAGCGGCTGGCGCTGGAGGAGGCGATCCGCAAGGTCGAATCGGAAGCGGTCAAGCGCACGCACCCGGGGACTGCCGAAGCGGCCGAGTTGAAAAAGACCCTTTCGGACTATGGTCTGCGCGGGTTCCGAGAGACGGCGGCCGTAGCCGAGGGCCTGGGAGACGCGGCCGCCGCCGCCAATCGGTCGGCGCACGAGGTTTACGAGGCGATGCCCGGCGCTCGCTCGCCGCAGACTGCCGATAGCGGGCAGCCGCCGGCTGAGCATTACTTCGAGCCGCCTGCCGCCGAGCCACAACATCCGCATGACGCGCCGATGGCGGACGAGCAGGCGTCGCCGCCGTTACGCGATGAGCAAGACGAGGCCTATGCGCGGCCGCGACGCTCTTCTGGCCGCGTCATCCGGTTCCTCCTGCTGATGCTGGTGCTGGGAGGCCTTGCCGGCGGCGTCTACTGGCAGCGCCAAGCGATCATGTCGATGGTGGCGAGCTTCCGCAGCGCTCCGGCGCCGAAGCCGCGCGAAGCGGCCGCGCCCGACGCCAAGCCGAAGATTCCGGATCGCGTCGGAGCCGCCGACGGCACGTCGGCGCCCGCCAACGCGCCGGCCGCCGCGGTGGCGCAAAAGGTCGTGTTGTATGACGAGGATCCGAACGATCCGAAAGGCAAGCGCTATGTCGGCTCGGCGCTCTGGCGCACCGAGACCGTGTCGCCGGGGCCGGGGCTCGCGCCGGAACTGGCGATCCGCGCCGACGTGGAAATCCCCGAACGGCACCTGCGCATGACCTGGTCGCTCCGCCGCAATACCGACAAGGCGCTGCCGGCGAGCCATACCATCGAGATCATGTTCACACTGCCGGCGGATTTTGCCGAAGGCGGTATCGGCAACGTGCCGGGCGTGCTGATGAAACAGGACGAGCAGGCGCGCGGCGTGCCGCTCGCGGGTCTCGCGGTGAAAGTGACCAACGGCTATTTCCTGATCGGGCTCTCGGCCGTCGATGTCGACGTGACGCGCAATATCCAGCTGTTGAAAGAGCGCGACTGGTTCGACATCCCGGTCGTCTATACCAGCGGCAAGCGTGCCATCCTCGCGCTTGAGAAGGGCACGCCCGGTATCCGCGCCTTCGAGGAAGCGTTCCGGGCCTGGGGTGAGTAGCGCGGCGGTCTTAACCGTTGGCGAAAAACAAAATGGCCGGAATTTCTCCCGGCCATTTGAACTTCTAACGTCGCAGCGACTTAATGTACCGTCGTTGAAATCGCCGGTGTCGACTTCGGCTGCTCCATGGCGGCGACGCTGATTTTCACCGCTTTCTGCACCTTTTCGAAGGCGCGCACCTCGATCTGGCGCACGCGCTCGCGCGAGACGCCGAACTCGGCGGCCAGATCCTCGAGCGTGATCGGATCGTCGGCGAGGCGCCTTGCCTCGAAGATGCGCCGCTCGCGATCGTTGAGCACGTCGAGCGCGCCGATCAGCGCCTGGTGGCGGTTATCGCTTTCCTCGCTCTCGGCCAGCACGCGCTCCTGGCTGGGCGCGTCGCTGACCAGCCAATCCTGCCATTCGCCGCTCTCGCCGTCGTCGCGGATCGGCGCGTTGAGCGAGGCGTCGCCGCCCAGGCGCCGATTCATGTCGACCACGTCCTGCTCGTTGACGCCCAGCCGCTTGGCGATGACCTTGACCTGATCGGGCCGCAGGTCGCCTTCGTCGAGCGCCGAAATCTTGCTCTTGGCCTTGCGCAGGTTGAAGAACAGCTTCTTCTGGTTGGCGGTGGTGCCCATCTTCACCAGCGACCACGAGCGCAGGATGTATTCCTGGATAGCGGCTTTGATCCACCACATGGCGTAAGTGGCGAGCCGGAAGCCCTTCTCGGGCTCGAAGCGCTTGACCGCCTGCATCAGGCCGACATTGCCTTCCGAGACGACCTCGGAGATCGGCAGGCCGTAGCCGCGATAGCCCATGGCGATCTTGGCGACCAGACGGAGATGGCTGGTGACGAGCTTGTGCGCGGCTTCACGATCGCCGTGCTCACGCCAACTGCGCGCCAGCATGTATTCTTCCTGCGGTTCCAACATCGGGAACCGGCGGATTTCTTCCAAATAGTGTGAAAGACCGGATTCGGCCTTGAGTGCCGGCAATGCGGCGGTACGGGCCATGTTAGCGCCCTCCTTAATTTGCCCCCGGTGAATCGGCGGGCGATTGAGCCGCCGCTCCCCGAGCCGACGGCACCCATCCAATTTTGCGACCGCGAAAGCTTGATCGCAGGTGCAGCATAGCGGAACCGGACACCGAAAACCAGTATCCGCCCGTCACGTCGCCGTGACCCCGGTGTCATTGACCAAGCCATTGTTAGGATTAGTCTATTTCGACCGTTGCGGCCCCTGGTTGCGGCTTCCCGCAGCCAAGGCATCACGTAAACGCCGCAAATCGCCCGGCAGTTCCGATTGGAACCGCAGGCTTTTTCCTGATTGGGGATGTTCGATGGCCAGTAGATAAGCATGCAAGGCCTGTCTTCCAAGACCCTCCAAGGCGGCGCGGGCCTCGGGGGAAAGCAGGCTGGCCTTGGTCTTGAAGCCGGTGCCGTAGCTGGCGTCGCCCAGGATCGGGTGGCCAATATGGGCCAAATGCACCCTAATTTGATGGGTGCGGCCGGTCTCGAGCGTGCAGGCCAAGAGGCTGGCGATCGACTTGCCGTCGGTCCCGGCGAATCGCTCTAGCACCTGCCAATGGGTTACGGCTTGCCGGCCGCCCTCGCGCACCGCGCGTTTGTCTCTGGATCGGGGGTGCCGGTCGAGTGGCGCGTCGATGGTGCCTTTCGCCCGGCTGGGCGCGCCCCAGACCAAGGCGAGATAGCCACGCTCAATCCCGCTATCGGTCTTGTTGGCGAACTGGGCGCTGAGCGCGCGATGGGCGGCGTCGGTCTTGGCCACCACCATCAGGCCGGTGGTGTCCTTGTCGAGCCGGTGCACGATGCCGGGTCGCTTGACGCCGCCGATGCCGGACAGACTGTCGCCGCAATGGGCGATCAGCGCATTGACCAGCGTGCCCTTGGCGTGGCCGGCGGCCGGATGCACCACCAGGCCTTTCGGCTTATCAATGACAATGAGCGCGGCGTCCTCGTAGACGATAGCGAGTGGGATCGGCTCGCCTGCGGGCTTGGCCTGCTCGGGCGCCGGCAGGGTGACGGTGACGGTGTCGCCGGAATTGACGTGTGTTGCCGGATCGCGGATCGTGCGCACCTCGATCGCTACCCGCCCGTCGAGGATCAGCGCCTTCAGGCGCGAACGCGACAGCGCCGGGATGCGCATTGCCAGCACGCGGTCGAGCCGCTGGCCTGCTTCCGCGGGGACGATCTTGACCGTCTCCATTGTCTCATCAGCCATGGCTCAACCGATGTCCGACGACCAAAAGCCCCTCGATCCCGAAGCTGCCGCGACGATCGCGAAAGTGCGTCGGATGATGGTGATCGTCACCGCGGCCACCTTCATTGCCCTCGCACTCGTGCTCGTCGTCATCGGCTACCGCCTTTTTCATGTGAAGGAAAGCGCGCCGTCCTTCGCGGATGTCACGGAGGTGCTTCCGCCGGGCGCCAAGGTGCTGTCGACCGCGGTTGGCGCCGACCACATCGTAGTGACCATCGAGGTCGGCGGCGTCACCGAGCTGCGGACGTTCGATCCGGACACGCTGAAGCCGCTGGGGCGGCTGCGGCTCGAAACAAAACCCTAGGCATCTTCCGCTCATTCCCGCGCAAGCGGGAATCCAGTGATTTTTGGCTCCTGGGTCCCCGCTTTCGCGGGGACGAGCGGACAATTACATCGCTTTGATCTTCTCCAGCACCGGAAGCAGATAACCCACGAACTTCTCCGGGTCCTCGCTCATCGGGAAATGCCCGAGCCCCTTCATGATGGTGGCTTGCGCGCCGGTGCGTTCGGCGATCGCCAGCGTGCCCTCGGCCGTGCAGGAATAGTCGTATTCGCCGGTGAGCAGATAAAGCGGGCAGCGTGCGATGTCGATCTCGCCGACTTTGCCGCGGATGTCGCCGTCGATCATGTAGAAATGTAGGTCGCCCTTGAACACGCCAGGCCCGCTCTGCATGTAGTGCCACAGCGTTTCCCATTTCTCCGCGGCCGGCGCGGTCGGCGCTACCAGGCCGGAAATCACGCCGGCGCAGACCATGCCGCCGTGCACGTCGGGCCGGTTGAGCCAACTGAGATCGTAATAGGGATCGGTATGCGCCGCCGATTCCAGTCCGATCAGCGCGCGGAACCGCTCCGGACATTCATGCGCGAGATGCAGCACGATGCGCCCACCGATCGAGCAGCCCATGGCGACCGGCCTGTCGAGCCCGAGCGCATCGGCGACTTCCACGATCATGCGCACGTAATCGCGCGAGGTGAGCTGATATTCCTCGTCCTGCCAACCGGCAGGCGGCGACGACTTGCCGTGCCAGGGCATGTCGAAAGCGATGACGCGGAAATTCGCCGTTACGCGCGCATCGTTCATCAGCCCGCGGAACTGGCGCGCGTCGGATCCTGCGGTATGCAGGCAGAGCAGGGGAATGCCGGCGCCCGCTTCCTCGACATAGAGCCGGTGCGGCTTGCCGAGCAGGTCGAGATGTAGATAGCGGCCGGTAATCGGTTCGAAGCGCGGACTCATCGGACGGCCTGCTTGTTTGCGGTTTCTTTGCGCGGCGCGGCGATCACATCCTTGAAATAGAGCAGGTTGGCCATGAAGGGATGGATGTCGCCTTCAACCCGCATCAATTTCTGCTTGACCAGCGCGAACACGTCGGTGAAGCCGAGCGGCGGCAGCGGCTGCCAGAATTTTTCCCAGACGTTGCGCGAGGCGCGCAAAGCGAAACTAAAGTCCGGCGTGATGAACGGCCCCGGCGTCACCTTGGTGATGCGGCCTTCTTGCACCCGGATCAGCGTATAGGCCTCGTCGATGGCGATCATGAAGGTGGTGTCGACGAAGCGGCCGCGCCGGATGAGCTTGGCGTCGGCATTCACGAGGTTGGCGATGTTGTCGAGCATGCGAGGGGCTCCTGGCGCATGATCCCGAAAAGTGGGGACCGGTTTTCGGACAAGATCATGCGCTACTAAGAAAGTTGCCGACATAGGGTGGAATGCTACGCTGCCGGCCGCAAGCTTGCGTGCCTGGAGGATCGAGGCTATCTCGATAAGCCTTGGCCCAGGCTCCCTTCGTCTAGCGGCCCAGGACGTCGCCCTCTCACGGCGAAAACAGGGGTTCGAGTCCCCTAGGGAGCGCCAGTGATTGTAGTCACTTAGGACGGCAGGCCGTCCGCACCGACGGGGCCGGACTAATTTTGGGCTAATAAGCGCACGCTGGCGACGGCTGCGGAGTCCGTGGGTTGGCCGTGCCGCGCGGCCCGCCCCAACTCCCCAATGCGCTCCGCAGGCCATCCTCGGACTCGCACTGATCGCCTGCGAGAGCCGCTGAGCGAACGCACGCCCAAATGTCCGCTATCGGGGGTAAAGCGGACATTGGCTGATCGGTGCTCATTCGGACATGCTCACCCTCAAGCGCGCCTCCAAATCCCGCCCCCGGCGGCCCGTAGTCGGATGACGATTACGATGTGTTCGACGGCGAGCGGCACGTTGGGCGGGTATTGCAGTAACGCGCGAGCGGTCTAAAGAGACAGTGGCGGTTTGAGTGCTATCTCGCGCGCCTTGGGCGTTTTGCCGTATGCCGGATGGCGGGCATTGGTTCGAACGCCATTGCGGCCGGACCGGCACTCATATCGCGGTGGCTTTGCCAGCCGCTGACACCGGGGCCACCTCCGGCTGGGTCCATTCCAGTGCCGCCTCCACCGCCAGCACCTACGCCGACATTTGCTGCTCCGGGTGATGTAGCAATTTGGGCGGAAGCATGGTTCACGAGCACAGCACCGCTCAGAAGCACCACTGCTAACGATGTAATCAACTTGTCGAACATGGTTCGCCTCCATGGAAGCCCCACCTACCTAATTCGGTCATAACGCGCCGGTTCCTCTCTGAGGTGTGGCAAGTAGCACGCCTGAGTAGGCGCATTGCTGCTCGGCTGGTACGTTATTACGCGGCACTAACTAACATGACCGGCTCGCTCACCCTCAGACCGACCGACCTCGGCAGCGGCAACGTCAAAGACGACTTTGAGGTTTTCAACGCGGATCGAAAGTCGGTCGGCTGCATCATGCGTCACCCGCAGGCGCCCGAGGGCGAGCCGTGGTTTTGGACGATCAGGCGCGCCTCTCACGGCGAAAACAGGGGTTCGAGTCCCCTAGGGGGCGCCAGATATATCAAGAGCTTAATCTGATTGGGATGCGACCCGCCTCGCGCGATGCCCGGTGCGAGATTGGTATCAAAACGCATTGGTGCCGAGCGCCGACGCGACTGGTCGCGCCTGCCGCCTCGCGCTAGTCTTTTCTGA
Source organism: uncultured Alphaproteobacteria bacterium (assembly GCA_963770985.1). Lineage (GTDB taxonomy): Bacteria > Pseudomonadota > Alphaproteobacteria > Rhizobiales > Xanthobacteraceae > Pseudolabrys. The sequence goes on from CAVYRR010000012.1 coordinate 71,732, forward strand.
CAAATGTCCGAATCTCCTGCGCCGCCGCCCGCCTTTCGCCCCTCGCTTGCCGAACTGTTCCGCGCCTTCGCGCTGGTCTCGATCTCCGGATTCGGCGGCGCGTTGCCGTGGGCGCGGCGCACCATCGTCGAGCAGAAGCGCTGGATGACCACGGAGGAATTCAACGAGACCTTCGCGCTCTCGCAGTTCCTGCCCGGTCCGAATGTGGTGAACTTCTCCGTGGTGTTCGGCTCGCGCTTCGGCGGGGCGCCGGGCGCTGCGGTCGCGCTCGCCGGACTGATGGGGCCGCCCCTCGTCATCGTGACCGTGCTGGCGATCCTGTACGCGCGCTTCGGCGATCTTGAGGCGCTGAGCCGCATTCTCGCCGGCATCACCGCCGCCGCCGTCGGTCTGTTGATCGCCGTCGTCGCCAAGATGGCGGCGCCGCTGTTTCTCAAGCCGTGGAATTCGGGGCCGGTGTTCGCGATCGTGGCCTTCACCGGTGTCGCCCTCATGCATTGGCCGCTGCCCTGGGTATTCCTGGGGCTGGCGCCGCTCAGTATTGCCTTCGCGTGGTTCAAGCGATGAATACGTCCCCGCTCACCGCGCTCGCCGGCTATTTCGCACTGCTCTCGCTGTTCGCGGTCGGCGGCGCCAATGCAGCGATCCCCGAAATGCACCGCGTCGCCGTCGAGGTGATGCATTGGATGAGCGACCGCCAGTTCGCCGACATGTTTGCCATTGCACAGGTGTCGCCCGGGCCGAACATTATTATAGTCACCTTGATCGGCTACCACGTCGCTGGATTTGCCGGGGCTGCGGTGGCCACTACGGCGATGTGCGGGCCGACCTGCCTGATGGCGTTTTTCGTGGCGCGTACTGGGACCGCTTCAAGGACGCGCATTGGCGGATCGCGATCCAGGCCGGCCTGGTGCCGCTCTCGCTCGGGCTGATCGCGGCCAGCGCCTTCGTGCTGGCGCGCACCGCCGATCATAATGTGTATGCCGGCCTGATCACCGCCATCACCGCGGCGGTGGCGTTCTTCACCCGCATCAATCCGCTTTGGATGTTCGTGGCGGCCGGCGTGCTGGGCTTGAGCGGATGGCTCTGATCGGGTGCCTGCGGCAATAAGGCCGCCTTCTGCTCAATCGAATAATATGCTTTGATCAATCAGTTACGACGGAAGACACTACTAAAGTATAGGTGGAGGGGCGCCATGTCCGAGGCTCCGGTTTCCCCGAACCGCGGCGGTTTTCGGTTCAAGATTCGCGGTCCACGCGATTTCTACGGCGGCTTGGTGTTGATCGCCATCGGGCTCTTCGCCCTATGGGCCACCGCCGATCTCCAGGGGTCGACCGGCGCTTCCTTCGGGGCGGGCACCGCGCCGCGCATGTTCTCGACCCTGCTCATCATCATCGGCGCGGTGGTGGCGCTGACCGGTCTGTTCACGGACGGGCCGCCGATTGGGCATTTTGCAGTACGCGGTCCCGCCTATGTCGTAGCGGCGATCCTCTTGTTCGCGCTCATGATCCGCGGCGCCGGTCTGGAATTTATCGGAATTCCTCTGCGCCTGCCGTCATTCGGCCTGGTGCCGTCCACCTTCGTCGTCTTCATGGTATCGATCATGGGCTCGAGCGAGATGCGCTGGGTGGAAAGTCTGCTCGCCGCGGTCGCGATGACCGCGTTCTGCGTCGTGTTATTCGTCTATCTGCTGCAGCTGCCGTTCCAGCTGTGGCCTTGGTCCTGAGCCGGGGTGGGGCAATGACCGAACTCTTCAGCAATCTCGCGCTCGGCTTTTCGGTCGCCGCCAGCCCGTACAATTTGGGGTTCTGCCTGCTCGGCACGCTGGTCGGCACGCTCGTGGGCGTGTTGCCCGGCATTGGCACGGTCGCGACGGTGGCCATGCTGCTGCCGATAACGTTCGGGCTGCCGCCGGTCGGTGCACTGATCATGCTCGCTGGCATTTACTACGGCGCCCAATATGGCGGCTCAACCACGTCGATCCTGGTCAATATTCCGGGCGAAGCCACCTCGGTGGTGACCTGCCTCGATGGCCATCAGATGGCGCGGCAGGGCCGCGCTGGCGCTGCTCTCTCGATCGCCGCTATCGGCTCATTCTTCGCTGGCTGCGTCTCCACCGTGCTGGTGGCCGCCCTTGGCGCGCCGCTGACCGGTCTCGCGCTGATGTTCGGGCCGGCAGAATATTTCTCGCTGATGGTGCTTGGGCTCATCTTTGCGGTGGTGCTGGCGAAGGGCTCGGTGATCAAGGCCATCGCCATGATCCTCACCGGGCTGCTGTTGTCGATGATCGGCTCGGACCTGGAAACCGGCGCTGGCCGCATGACCTTCAACATCGCCGAGCTCTTCGACGGCATCGGTTTTGCCAACGTGGCGATGGGTGTGTTCGGCTTCGCCGAAATCATCCGCAATCTGGAAATGTCGCAGGAGAGTCGCGACATCGTGAAAGGTAAGATTTCCGGGCTGATGCCGACACGCCAGGATCTGAAGGATTCCAGCGGCGCTATCGTGCGCGGCACCATTCTCGGTTCGATCTTGGGGATCCTGCCCGGCGGCGGCGCGGTGGTGGCCTCGTTCGCGGCCTATACCTTCGAGAAACGCATCTCCAAGCATCCGGAACGCTTCGGCCACGGCGAAATCAGGGGCGTGGCGGCGCCAGAAAGCGCCAATAATGCTGCGGCGCAGACCTCGTTCATTCCGCTGCTGACGCTCGGCATTCCGCCCAATGCGGTGATGGCGTTGATGGTCGGCGCCATGACCATTCACGGCATCGTGCCGGGTCCGCAGGTGATGACCAAACAGCCGGAGTTGTTCTGGGGCATGATCGCCTCGATGTGGCTCGGCAATCTGATGCTGGTCATCATCAACCTGCCGCTGGTCGGCTTGTGGGTGAGCCTGTTGCGAGTGCCGTACCGGCTGCTTTATCCGTCAATCATCGTGTTTTGCTGCATCGGCATCTACTCGATCAACAATTCGTCGGCCGATGTGGTGGTCGCCGCGATCTTCGGAATCTTCGGCTATTGGCTGGTCAAGCACGACTTCGAGCCAGCGCCGCTGGTGCTCGCCTTCGTGCTCGGGCCGCTGATGGAGGAAAACCTGCGACGCGCCATGCTGATCGCGCGCGGCAACGCCAGCGTGTTCATGACCCGGCCGATCTCGGCCGGGTTACTGCTGGTGGCGTTGTTCCTGCTGACGCTCGCCGCGTTACCGATGATCCGCAAGCGGCGCGACGAGGTATTCGTCGAATAGATTTCTCGTCCGCCTTAAAGGAGAGGCATTAAGAAGAGCGAAGCGCGCTTGACGCAATCAAACAGCATCACCCGGCGAAAGCGCCCGTGACAGTCAGAATACCGGCGGCCAGTATCACCAATTGAATCGAGAAAGCGGTGATGTTGGCGTCCCATTTTTTCGCGATCAGCGGAATGGGCGCGTTGAACGGCTGATAGCCGTTGTCATCATAGGCCGCGCCGCCATAGATCGGCATGGCGATCAAGGCCGTGAAGAAGGCGGCGTAGACGATCGCGCCCATGAGCGCGACCAAATAGAGCCGCTCGACGACAAGCGGGCCGGGCCACCAGATCAACGCGCAGGCGAGCAGGCCGAAGCCGACATAACTCGAAATCTGCCAGACCACGTGGAAGCGCGCATGCGGCGTCCATTTCGGATTGGTGGCGTGGGTCTTGTTGAAGTCGGCGAACACCGTGAGTACGGCCCAGCCGGCGGTCATCAAAGTGAACAGGATGCGGGCGAGGAGAATGCGGTCGAAGGTCATGGGCGGGCCCCTCTCTACGGTCCGCCCATGGTAGCAAAATCCGCGACGGCTGCCGAGATGGCCTTTGTCGGCGGCCATTTCAGCCGTTGATAATCGCCTCCCGCGCAGTTGCCGGGCGGGGTAAAGTTGCCCATCTTCCGACTCAGAAGCGAGCGGAAACCCGATGCGCCAATATCTCGATCTGATGGAACATATCCTCAAGCGCGGCGCGGAAAAGCACGACCGCACCGGCACCGGCACGCTGTCGGTGTTCGGCCATCAGATGCGCTTTGCGCTCGACGACGGCTTCCCGATGCTCACCACCAAGAAGCTGCACCTGAAATCGATCGTACACGAGCTGCTCTGGTTCCTGGCCGGCGACACCAATATCAAATATCTCAACGAGCACGGCGTACGCATCTGGGACGAATGGGCCGACGAGCGCGGCGACCTCGGGCCGGTCTACGGTCACCAGTGGCGCTCATGGCCGGCCAAGGACGGCAAGACCATCGACCAGATCAGCCACGTCATTGACATGATCAAGCGCAATCCGGATTCGCGGCGGCTGATCGTCACCGCCTGGAACCCGGCCGACGTCGACAAGATGGCGCTGCCGCCCTGCCACTGCCTGTTCCAGTTTTACGTCGCCAACGGGCGGCTGTCGTGCCAGCTCTACCAGCGCTCGGCCGACGTGTTCCTCGGCGTGCCGTTCAATATCGCATCCTACGCGCTGCTCACGCTGATGGTGGCGCAGGTGACGGGCTTCAAGCCGGGCGAATTCATTCATACCTTCGGCGACGCGCATCTTTACTTGAATCACCTGGAGCAGGCGCGGCTGCAATTGTCGCGCAGCCCGAAGCCGCTGCCGACCATGCGGCTCAATCCGGCGGTCAAGGATATCTTCGGCTTCCGCTACGAGGATTTCACCGTCGAAGGCTACGACGCGCATCCGCATATCAAAGCCGCGGTGGCGGTGTGAGCCTCGTCCTGCGCGCGGCGGTGCCAGCGGACGCGGCGCTGATCTTTGCTCTGGTGCGGGAGCTCGCCGACTACGAGAAGCTCTCAGGTGAGGTGGATGCGACGCCTGAGGCGATTGCCGCTGCATTGTTCTCGGCGCAGCCGCGTTTGTTTTGCGATCTCGCGGAATGGAACGGCGCGCCGGCGGGCTTCGCGGTCTGGTTTCTCAACTTCTCGACCTTTCGCGGCCGGCACGGCATCTATGTGGAAGATCTGTTCGTGCGGCCGGCATTCCGCGGCAAGGGCATCGGCAAGGCGCTGATGACGCGGCTGGCAAGGCGTTGCGTTAAAGACGGCCTCGCGCGCTTCGAGTGGGCGGTGCTGGACTGGAACGCGCCCTCGATCACATTTTACAAGTCGATCGGCGCGCAGGTGTTGGATGAGTGGAAAATCTGCCGCTTGAGCGGGCAGGCCTTGCAGGACTTCGCCAACCAGGGGGCGCACCGATGAAGATCGTGCTGGTCGCCGCCATCGGCGAGAACAATGTCATCGGCCGCGCCGGCCAGTTGCCGTGGCAGTTGAAATCCGACCTCAAACATTTCCGTAGCGTGACCATCGGCAAGCCGGTGGTGATGGGGCGCAAGACTTATGAATTGATCGGCAAGCCGCTCAAGGACCGCACCAACATTGTGCTCACCCGCGATCTCAGCCTGAAAGTGCCCGGCGGCGTGCTCGCCACCAGTCTGGATGCCGCGCTCGCCATCGCGCGGCAGGATGCCGCCAAGCGCGGCGTCGACGAGATCATGGTAATCGGCGGCAGCGACGTGTTCGAGGCCACCATGGCGATGGCCAGCCAGCTGGAGATCACCCATGTGCATGCCGCGCCAGAGGGGGATGCACTGTTTCCGCCGATCGATCCGACGGTCTGGCGCGAGGTCACACGCAAGGACTATGCGGCCGGCCCGGAAGACGACGCCAATTTCACGGTAGTGACTTATTTAAGGCGCTGAAGAGCAATCGAACGCGGCAAAAGGCGGCTTTCCGGCGCGTTGTAACCACCCGTCGGGTCCCCTATAACCCTCCCAACAAGACCAACCGGCAAGCGCCGGCACCGGGAGAGATTTCAATGCCATGGAGTAATCAGGGCGGCGGGGGCGGCGGCCCTTGGGGCTCGGGCGGCAAGGGCCCGTGGGGCTCTGGACCGCAATCGCCAGGCGGCTCGACGCCACCGGACCTGGAGGAAATCCTCCGCCGCGGCCAGGACAAATTGCGGCGCGTGCTGCCGGGCGGAAATCTCGGCGGCAAGGGGTTCGCGCTGCTCGGTCTCGCGGCCATCGTGCTGTGGGGTTTCTCCGGCTTCTTCCGGGTCGAACCAGATGAACTCGGCGTCGTGCTGCGCTTCGGCAAGGACGTGCGCGAGGTGCAGCCTGGATTGAATTATCATCTGCCTTATCCGATCGAGACCGTGCTCACGCCCAAGGCGCTGCGCGTCAACAAGATCGATATCGGCATGCGCCAGGTCGAAGACGGCCGGCGTTCCGCTTCGCGCGAAGTGCCGGAGGAAAGCCTGATGCTCACCGGCGACGAGAACATCGTCGATGTCAATTTCTCGGTGCTGTGGAAGGTGAAGCCGACCGGGGTCGGCGATTACCTGTTCAACATCCAGAATCCCGAAGGCACCGTGAAGGCGGTGGCCGAAAGCGCCATGCGCGAGGTGGTTGGTCGCTCCGAGATCCAGCCGATCCTCACCGGCGCGCGACAGACCGTCGAGAATGCCGTCCAGGAGCTGATGCAGAGGACGCTCGACCACTACGGCGCCGGCATCTTTGTGCAGCAGGTGCAATTGCAGAAGGTCGATCCGCCGGCGCAGGTGATCGACGCCTTCCGCGACGTGCAGGCCGCGCGCGCCGACCTCGAGCGCGCGCAGAACGAGGCGCAAACTTACGCCAACCGGGTGGTGCCGGAAGCACGCGGCAATGTGGCCAAGATCACGCAGGCCGCGGAAGCCTACAAGTCGCAGACCGTGGCGGAAGCCACCGGCCAGACCTCGCGCTTCTTGAAGATCTACGAGCAATACAAGAAAGCGCCCGACGTCACCCGCGAGCGCATGTATCTGGAAACCATGGAGCGCGTGCTCGGCGGCTCCAGCAAGATCATCGTGGATACCAATCAGGGCGGGCAGGGTGTCGTACCCTATTTGCCGCTCAATGAGCTCGGCCTTCCGGCGCAGCCGCGCAGCCCGTCCACGGCGGGAGGCCAGCGATGAGACTCAACGTCTTCGGCGGCGTCCTCGCCGTTCTCGCCTTCGCCGCGCTGGTCGTCGCCTATAGCGCGCTGTTCACCGTCTATCAGACGCAGCAGGCGCTGGTGGTTCGTCTCGGCCAGCCGGTGCACGTGGTCGGCGACCCGGGCCTGCACGTCAAGGTGCCGTTCATCGACAGTGTGATCGATATCGACAAGCGCATCCTCGACCTGGAAGCGCCGGCGCAGGAAGTGATCGCCTCCGACCAGAAGCGGTTGGTGGTTGATGCCTTCGCGCGTTACAAAATCACGGATTCGCTGCGTTTTTATCAGACGCTAGGGTCGATCCAGGGCGCCAATTCGCAGCTCGCCATTCTACTCAATTCGGCGCTGCGCCGCGTGCTCGGCGAGGTGACCTTCAGCCACGTCGTGCGCGACCAGCGCGCCGATCTAATGGCGCGCATCCGCGAACTGGTCGATCGCGAGGCGACCGGCTACGGTATCTCGGTGGTCGACGTGCGAATTCGGCGCGCCGACTTGCCGGAGCAGAACAGCCAAGCGGTCTATCAGCGCATGCAGACCGAGCGCCAACGCGAGGCGGCGGAATTCCGCGCGCAAGGCGCCCAGCGCGCGCAGGAAATCCGCTCGCGCGCCGACCGCGAAGTAACCGTCCTGGTGGCGGACGCCACCAACAAGTCCGAGCAGACTCGCGGCGAGGGCGACGCCACCCGCAACCAGATCTTCGCCGACGCGTTCAACAAGGACCCGGACTTCTTCTCGTTCTACCGCTCAATGCAGGCCTACGAGTTCCGGCCTCAGGCATTCCGACACGCGCTTCCTGCTCAAGCCGGACACGAGCTTCTTCCGCTTCTTCAACAATCCGTCCGGCAAGCTGCCCGCAGTGGCGCCGCCGCCGGCCGCACCGGCCAAATAGTGCATGATCCCGAAAAGTGGACACCGGTTTTCGGAATAGATCATGCGCAAAGAAAAAAAGTAGGGCGCGGCCGGCATGTCGGATTTCTTGGCCGCGCTCGGGCTGGTCTTCGTAATCGAGGGCCTGGTATTTGCCGCCTTTCCCGGCCCGGCCAAGCGGGCGATGGCAAGCGTCATGGAAACGCCGGAGGCATCGTTACGCGCGATCGGCATCGGCTCGGCGGTCGTCGGCCTCATTCTGGTGTGGTTGGTGCGCAACTGACCGGTCGTATTTGCCGGCGAATCGGTCTCTCATGATGTTGATGGTGGGGCCCTTGAATCGCCTTGAAGACAGGGCCACCTTGCTGCAGACACTTTTCCAGGAGAATCGACGCCCATGGGCGCACTCTTTCCCCGCATGACGGCACCGGTCGGCCGCTTGGCCGTGGCGGTTTTATTTGCCGCCGCAATCGCTTGGCTGTCGCTGAGCGGTCCCGCCGTAGCACGTGGGCCGGACAACATCGCCGACGTGGCGGAAGCCGTAATCGATGCGGTGGTCAATATTTCGACCAAGCAGACCGTGGACATGAGCAACAATGCCATGCCGCAGCTGCCGCCCGGCTCGCCGTTCGAGGAGTTCTTCGACGAGTTCTTCAAGAACCGCCGGGGCCAAGGCGGCCCCAATGGCGGCAGCCAGACGCCGCGCCGGGTCAATTCGCTCGGCTCCGGCTTCATCATCGACGCGTCCGGACTTGTGGTAACCAACAACCACGTGATCGCCGAGGCCGACGAAATCAACGTCATCCTCAACGACCACACGACGCTGAAAGCGGAAATCATCGGCCGCGATACTAAGACCGATCTCGCGCTTCTGCGGGTCAAGCCGGACAAGCCGCTCAAGGCGGTGAAGTTCGGCGACTCGGACAAATTGCGGCTGGGCGAATGGGTGATCGCGATCGGCAACCCGTTCAGCCTGGGCGGCACGGTGACTGCCGGCATCGTGTCGGCGCGCAACCGCGACATCAATTCCGGCCCGTACGACAATTACATTCAGACCGATGCCGCCATCAATCGCGGCAATTCGGGCGGCCCGCTGTTCAACCTCAATGGCGAGGTGATCGGCGTCAACACCGCGATCATTTCGCCGTCGGGCGGCTCGATCGGTATCGGCTTCGCCGTGCCGTCGAAGACCGTGGTGGGGGTGATCGATCAGTTGCGCGAGTACAAGGAAGTGCGGCGCGGCTGGCTCGGCGTGCGAATTCAGCAGGTGACCGACGAAATCGCCGATAGTCTCAACGTCAAACCGACGCGCGGCGCGCTGATCGCCGGTATCGACGACAAGGGCCCGGCCAAGCCCGCCGGCATCGAGCCGGGCGACGTCATCGTCAAGTTCGACGGCAAGGACATTAAGGAGATGCGCGACCTGCCGAAGATCGTCGCCGAGACGCCGGTCGGCAAGGATGTCGAGGTCACGATCATCCGCAAAGGCAAGGAAGAAAAGAAGATCGTCACGCTCGGCCGGCTCGCGGACGAAAAGCAGGCCGCACTGACGCCTAAGAAGGACAATGTGGAAGAAAAGACGGTGGTGAAGAAGGCGCTCGGCCTCGACCTCGCCGACCTCACTGACGCGCTGCGCAAACAGCACAAGATCAAGGACAAGGTGAAAGGCGTGCTGATCACCGGCGTCGATACCAATTCGGCGGCGGCGGATAAGCACCTGCAGCCCGGCATGGTGATCGCCGAGGTGCAGCAGCAGCCGGTCGGCAGCGCGGCCGAATTGCAGGAGCGCATCGAGAAGCTCAAGAAGGACGGCAAGAAGGCCGTGGTGCTGCTGGTGGTGACGCCGGACGGCGACCCGAGCTTCGTGGCGCTCAGCCTGCAATAGCTATTGGTTTTATTGCGGCGGCCGGCGCCGGTTTGCGCCGGCCGTTTGCTGCCAGCTGCGGGCCCATAGACATTAGCCAATCGCAATGTGAGCTAGTTCACTATCGTCGACTTGGTCGCATGGTAGCGGTGTCCTCAATGGAGGACGGCCATGCGTGTATTCACCGACGATTTGAAAGTCCGCCTCAGCCGGCCGAAAGCCGCTAGGAAGCCGCCGCGGCCGCACGACAAGCAAAATCATGATGGCGGGGAAACCGCGGTCGCTACGGTTTGGCGCGCGTTCTATTTGCTGGCGATCTGGATTGAGGTCGCCTCACCGGTTTCTCACGCGCAATTCATTTCGCGTCTCGATAACGGCGGATATGCATCATGAAAATGCATCAGATCAGCTACTTTCTTGCGGTGTGCGACGAAAAAAGCTTTACGCGGGCCGCGCAGCGCTGCGGTGTCAAACAGCCGTCGATCACCGTCGCAATCAGGCGGTTGGAAGATGAAATCGGCGGCCCATTATTTGAGCGCAGCAACTCGGCCGTCCGTCTGACCAATCTTGGACATTTGGTGCGGCCGGACTTTGCGCTGATCAATCGATACGCCGCAGCCGTCAAGGGCAAAGCCGCGAAATATATAGCCGCCCATTCGACTGCAAATAAACCGAAAGCCAGGGAGACAAATATGCGTGTCATAGCCGTGACGGCCGCGACGCTCGCACTGTTCCTGATGGGTCTGGCGTTGCGTCCGACCCCGTCCGCAACTGGGGCGCCGACCGAACAAGCGAATGCGCAGACCGAACCCTATGCCCTACAGGCCACGACCGGCGGCCGGTCGCTTGTCGAGCTGAACACGGACGAGCTGATCTGATTGCGGTTCTTGCGGACGCGCCCTAATCCAGCACGTGGTTGACCATGCCGTCGGCGAGCTTGGGCTCGAACCAGGTCGACTTCGGCGGCATGATGAGGCCGGCATCGGCCACCGCCATCAAGTCGGCCATCTGCGTCGGATAGAGCGCGAAGGCGACCGCCATCTCGCCGGATTTCACACGGGCCTCGAGCCCTTCAAGCCCGCGAGCGCCGCCGACGAAATCGATGCGCTTGTCGGTGCGCGGATCCTTGATGCCGAGCAGTGGCTCGATCACGTTGCGGGCGAGAACCGTGATCGGCAGCCGGCCGATCGGATCGTCCGAGACCAGATCGGGGCGAATGCTTAGTTTGTACCAATGACCGGCGAGATACATGCCGTAATCGTGCGCGGACGCCGGGCGCACCGGCTTTTCCGATGTGGTCACCGCGAAGCTTTTGGCCAGCGCCGTGAGGAATTGCTCCGCGCTACGCCCATTCAAATCCTTCACCACGCGATTGTAGTCGAGGATGGTCATCTCGCGTTCGGGGAAGATCACCGATAGGAAATAGCTGTGCGAGCCGTCGCCCTTGCGCGCGGCCGCCACGCGCGCGGCCGCCGCCGAGCGGTGATGGCCGTCGGCGATATAGATCGCCGGCAGGGCATCGAAGGCATGGCTGAGCCTGCCGATCGTCATGTCGTCGGCGATCACCCAGAGCTGATGGCGCACGCCGTCGTCGGCGGTGACGTCGACTTGCGGCGCGCCGGCGGCCGCCTGCGCCAGCAGCGCGTCGATCGCCGGTGCGCTCGGGTAGCCAATCATCACCGGGCCGGTCTGTGCGTTGATCGCTTCGATCTGGCGCACGCGGTCGTCTTCCTTCACCGGTGTCGTCAGTTCGTGCCTGCGGATGCGGTTGGTCGCGTAGTCGGCGAGCGAGGCGACGCAAGCGATGCCGGTTTGCGTGCGGCCGCGCCTAGTGAGCCGGTAGACGTAATAGCAAGGCTTGTCGTCGCGTATCAGAACACCGTCGGCGATCATCTTCGCAAGATTCTCCGCCGCCTTGGCGTAGACCGTCTTGTCGTAAGGGTCGGTCGCCGGGTCGAGGTCGATTTCCGGCTTCGAGATATGCAAGAAACTCCACGGCTTGCCCTTGGCGCGCGTGCGCGCTTCGGCGCTGGAGAGCACGTCGTAAGGGGGCGCCAATACCTCTGCGGCGCGTCCGGGCGCCGGGCGCAGGGCGCGGAATGGCTTAATGAGCGGCAAAACGTTTCTCCGGTACGCTAATGTTCATCCGGTGCCCTGGGTGATGTCGGTGCTTATTGCAGGCCCGCCCGCGACCGGCAAGCCGGAACCGTTTTCCCGATTGATTTCTGCTGACAATTCCTGCACCTCACAGGGCATGAGCGACGAGGCAGCAATTCTGGACGCCAATGCGGCCTATTACCGCGCATTCACGACCTCCGATTTTGCGGCGATGAGCCGCATCTGGGCGGAGGACAACGTCTCCTGCATTCACCCGGGATGGCCGGTGCTGATCGGCCGGCCGGCGATTCTGGAATCCTACCGCGAAATCATGCGCAATCCAGAGCAGGAGCGGATCGACCCGCGCAACGAGACCGTGATGGTCGCAGGTGACGAAGCCCGGGTGATTTGCGTGGAATTCGTCGGTGGAGCGGCGCTGGCCGCGACCAATCTGTTCAAGCGCGTCGATGGCACGTGGCGGATGACGCATCATCAGGCCAGTCCGATCGCCGCGCTGGTCGAGGAGGCCGTTTCGCAGCCGTCATCACGGCGATTGAACTAGCGGGCGCCCAACCAAGCCAGCCGCGCCTCAACCGCTAGCGGCGAGTTGGTGCCGGCGCTCACACTCTCCTGGAATTTGGAGATTGGACGTCGCTCGGCGATGTGCCTTCCAAAAATTTCCGGAATCTCTTGCTCTACGCGAGGTGTCTATCCTGCCACTATTTCTGTGTTCCGGGCCGATGGTAAAACCAAAGCAAGTTGTCTCGATGACCAACCCAGAAATCCTCATCGATCATCCCCGACTGATACTGAAAGAACACATTCTCGTAACGGCGAAATAGGCTGATACAGAGATAAGCGAATCGATTGAACTCATTCTCGTCGAGTTTTTCCGGCGTCGCCATTCCGACTGTGAATATTCTGGCCTTTTCCTTGCTGTCTCCGACGATGGCCGCCATCTCCCCGAGGGCCTGCGTGGCAAATTGGTAAGTTTGGGAATAAGTGGCGCGGGTGCTGCGTTTGACTTGAATTGCGAGGTACACGACCGTGAGCGTCACCGAAATTGACGCCATAATACTTGAGATTGCTGCGATGGCGTCCCACTGCATTGGGTATCCCCCAATGAAATCGAAATGCCGCTGGGCCTCATTATAGCCCTATAGTGCGTTCCTCCGGTTGATTTCATTGGATGCTGTGGTCTAGCTCAACCCATGAGCAAACCCGCCGTCATCCTGATCGCCGGTCCGACCGCCAGCGGCAAGTCGGCGCTCGCGCTGACGCTGGCCGAGAAAATCGGCGGCACCGTTGTCAATGCCGATTCCATGCAGGTCTATCGCGATCTGCGCGTGATCACCGCGCGGCCGTCGCCCGAGGAAGAAGCGCGCGTGCCGCACCGGCTTTATGGCCATGTCGACGCCGGCGAAAATTATTCGGTCGGGCGCTGGTGCCGCGACGTAGGGGAAGCGCTCGACGAGATTGCGGCGCAGGGGCGCGTTGCGATTTTGGTCGGCGGCACCGGGCTTTATTTCAAGGCGCTGACGAGCGGGCTCGCCGCCGTGCCGCCGACCCCGCCCGAGATTCGGGCGCAAGTGCGCGGGCGCTTGCAAAGCGAAGGCGTTGGCGCGCTCTATGCCGAACTGATCGAGCGCGACGCCGCGACCGCGCATCGCCTGATGCCGAACGACCGCTCGCGCATTTGCCGCGCGCTGGAAGTGATGCTGACGACCGGGCGCTCATTGTCGGACTGGCATCGCGTGGGCATGCCGGCGCTGGTCGATTCCGCGCGGGCGGCGAAGATCTTTCTGACCTGCGAGCGCAAGCAGCTGGTGGTGCGCATCGAAACGCGTTTCGCCGCCATGTTAGCGGCCGGGGCGCTCGACGAGGTGAGGGCGTTAGCCGCACGCAAGCTCGATCCTTTGCTGCCGGCCATGAAGGCGCATGGCGTGCCCTGGCTGATCCGCCATCTCAACGGCGAGATCACGCTCGATGAGGTGGCGGCCGGCAGCATCATGGACACCCGCCGCTACGCCAAGCGGCAGGTTACCTGGTTCCGCAACCAGATGAAGGATTGGCCGTGGGCGGCGCCGGAGGAGGCGCAAAAGGCCCTCGAAACCCAACTTGCGGGGGTCTGATCTGCAATTTTGGCGCATAAATGCGCTTGACCGGGGACTAGGGCCCCACTATAAAACCGCGCAACGAAAGTTCGGGCAGGCAAGGCAATGCGCAATATTATTACCATACTGGTAAAGGTTCGGACGCAAGCCCAGCCCTGACAAAGGGCCCCAGGGAAGCGTCCGGACATGGCCCTTTGCGGGCCTTTTTTATTGCGGTGTGAGTGAGCAAGACCAGAAGGATGATGACGATGACACGCGAAATGACCGGCGCCGAAATGGTGATGCAGGCGCTCGCCGACCAGGGCGTGAAGCATCTGTTCGGCTATCCGGGCGGTGCGGTGCTGCCGATCTACGACGCTTTGTTCGCGCAGGACAAAGTGCAGCACATCCTAGTGCGGCACGAGCAGGGCGCCGTACACGCGGCGGAAGGCTATGCGCGCTCGACCGGCAAGGTCGGCTGCGTGCTGGTCACTTCCGGCCCCGGCGCTACCAATGCGGTGACCGGCCTGACAGATGCATTGTGTAACTCGATCCCGATCGTCTGCATCACCGGGCAGGTTCCTACTCACTTGATCGGCAACGACGCGTTCCAGGAATGCGATACCGTTGGCATCACCCGGCCATGCACCAAGCATAATTACCTGGTCAAGCGCATCGAGGATCTGCCGCGCGTGCTGCACGAGGCGTTCCACATCGCCGCCAGCGGGCGGCCGGGGCCGGTGGTCATCGACATCCCGAAGGATATCCAGTTCGCCAAGGGCGTCTATTCCAAGCCGAAGGATTTCCCGCACACCGGCTACAAACCAAAGGTCAAGGGCGACATCAACAAGATCAAGCAGGCAATCGACCTGATGGCGCATGCCAAGCGGCCGCTGTTCTACACAGGTGGCGGCGTGGTCAATTCCGGCAAGGCGGCGTGCGATCTATTGCGCGAGCTGGTCAAGCTCACCGGCTATCCGATCACCTCGACGCTGATGGGGCTCGGCGCATATCCTGCCGCCGATCCGCAATGGATGGGCATGCTCGGCATGCACGGCACGCTTGAAGCCAACATGGCGATGCACGATTGCGACGTGATGATCTGCATCGGCGCGCGCTTCGACGACCGCATCACCGGGCGCATCGACGCCTTCTCGCCGGGGTCGAAGAAGATCCACGTCGATATCGATCCATCATCGATCAACAAGAACATCCACGTCGACGTGCCGATCGTCGGCGACTGCGCTCATGTGCTGGAAGACATGGTGCGGTTGTGGCGCACCAGCGCCATCCATCCCGATAAGAAGACGCTCGATGCCTGGTGGAAGCAGGTCGATAAATGGCGCGCGCGCAAATCGCTCGCCTACCGGCCGTCAAACGAGGTGATCAAGCCGCAATACGCCATTCAGCGGTTGTACGAGGCGACCAAGGACCGCGACTGCTACATCACCACCGAAGTCGGCCAGCACCAGATGTGGGCGGCGCAGTTCTACGGCTTCCAGGAGCCCAACCGTTGGATGACCTCGGGCGGGCTGGGCACCATGGGCTATGGCCTGCCGTCCTCGGTCGGCGTTCAACTCGCGCACCCGAAATCGCTGGTCATCGACATCGCTGGCGAGGCCTCGGTGCTGATGACCATGCAGGAACTGTCGACCGCGGTGCAGTACCGGCTGCCGATCAAGATCTTCATTCTCAACAACCGCTACATGGGCATGGTGCGGCAGTGGCAGGAATTGCTGCACGGCGGCCGCTATTCGGAGAGCTATTCCGAGGCGTTGCCGGATTTCGTCAAGCTGGCCGAGGCCTATCACGCGGTTGGCATCCGCTGCGAAAAGCCGGGCGATCTCGACCATGCGATCAAGCAGATGATCGACGTCGACCGGCCGGTGCTGTTCGACTGCGTGGTCGATCCGAAGGAAAACTGCTTCCCGATGATCCCGTCGGGACGCGCGCACAATGAAATGATCCTCGGCGACGCGGCTGAAAGCCTCGACAGCGCCATCACCGAGGAAGGCAAAGTGATGGTGTAACCATGAAGCTCGCCATCATCGGCGCCGGCAATGTCGGCGGCGCGCTCGGCACCGCCTGGGCGCAGAAGGCCGGCCACGAGATCTGCTTCGGCGTGCGCGACCCGAAGGCGGACAAGACGCAAAGCCTGCTGCGCGCGCTCGGCGGCAAGGCGCGCGCCGGTACGGCGGCGGAGGCGGCGGCTTTCGCCAACATTATCGTATTGTCGACGCCGTGGCCGGCAACGGAGGCGGCCATCCGTTCGATGGGAAACATCAAGGGCAAGGTCATTCTCGACAGCACCAACCCGCTGACGCGCGGACCGGACGGCATCAGCCTGGAGATCGGACATAGCATCTCCGGCGGCGAAAAGGTCCAAGGCTGGGCAGCGGGCGCCTCGGTGTTCAAGACGCTCAACACCACCGGCTTCGGCAATATGGCCAATCCGGTCTACAACGGCGTGAAATCGGTGATGTTCGTTGCCGGCGACGACATCGCCAACAAGCCGAAGGTGATCAATCTGGTCAGTGAGCTTGGCTTCGAGGTGATCGACGCCGGGCCGTTGCGCAACGCCCGCCTGCTCGAGGCGCACGCCATGCTGTGGATCGATCTTGCGCTCGCCCGCGGCCAGGGCCGCGACTTCGCCTTTGCCATCGTTAGACGTTAAGGATGCATGCTATGAACGCCCCCTCGACAAGTCATTATCCGGCGGCGCCGACGGCGCAGAAGACGGAAACCCACACGCTCTCGGTGCTGGTCGACAACGAACCGGGCGTGCTCGCGCGGGTCATCGGTTTATTTTCGGGCCGCGGCTACAACATCGAGTCGCTGACCGTGTCGGAGACCGAGCACGCCAAGCACCTCTCGCTCATCACCATCGTCACCACCGGAACGCCGATGGTGATCGAGCAGATCAAGAACCAGCTCGACCGCCTGGTGCCGGTGCATCGCGTGGTCGACATGACGCTCACCGGCCGCTCGATCGAGCGCGAGCTCGCCATGGTCAAGGTGCAGGGCAAGGGCGAGCACCGGGTCGAGGCGCTGCGGTTGGCCGATGCGTTTCGAGCGCGGGTGATCGACGCCACGACCGAAAGCTTCATCTTCGAGATCACCGGAAAAAGCGACAAGATCGAGCAGTTCGTGGCGCTGATGCTGCCGCTCGGCCTGGTCGAGGTGGCGCGCACCGGTATCGCGGCCATCGCGCGCGGACCGGAGGGGATGTCGGCGCGTTGAGCTGGGCTTGTCCCGGCGGCCCAATAAATCTAGAAGCTGCGCTACGAATAACGAACGGCCCGACTGAGCGGCCCAATTAGGGGTTAAGTACCATGCGTGTTTATTACGATCGCGACGCCGACCTGAACCTGATCAAGGGCAAGAAGGTCGCCATCATCGGCTACGGCAGCCAGGGCCACGCCCACGCGCTCAATCTCCGCGACAGCGGCGTGAAAGAGGTCGCGGTGGGCCTGCGCAAGTCCTCGGGCGGCGTGAAAAAGGCCGAGGGCGAGAAATTCAAGGTCATGGAAGTGGCCGAGGCCGCCAAATGGGCCGATGTGATGATGATGCTGACCCCCGACGAATTGCAGGGCGACATCTACCGCGACCATCTCGCCACCAACATGAAGCAGGGTGCCGCGCTGATGTTCGCGCACGGTCTCAACGTACATTTCAATCTGATCGAGCCGCGCGCCGACCTCGATGTACTGATGATCGCGCCGAAGGGTCCCGGCCACACCGTGCGTTCGGAATATCAGCGCGGCGCCGGCGTGCCCTGCCTGATGGCGATCCACAAGGATGTCTCCGGTAACGCCCACGACCTCGGCCTGTCCTATGGCTCGGCGATCGGCGGCGGCCGCGCCGGCATCATCGAGACCACCTTCAAGGAGGAATGCGAGACCGACCTGTTCGGCGAGCAGACGGTGCTGTGTGGCGGCGTGGTCGAGCTGATGAAGGCGGGCTTCGACACGCTGTGCGAGGCCGGCTACGCGCCCGAGATGGCCTATTTCGAATGCATCCACGAGATGAAGCTGATCGTTGACCTGATCTACGAAGGCGGCATCGCCAACATGAACTATTCGGTGTCGAACACTGCGGAATACGGCGAATACGTCTCCGGCCCGCGCGTGATCACGCAGGAGACGCGCGCCGAGATGAAGCGCATTCTGGCCGACATCCAGTCCGGCCGCTTCACGCGCGACTGGATGCTGGAGAACAAGGTCAACCAGACCTCGTTCAAGGCGACGCGCGCCAAGCTCGCCGAGCATCCGGCCGAGCAGATCGGCGCCAAGCTGCGCGAAATGATGCCGTGGATCAAACAGCGTGCGCTGGTGGACAAGTCGAAGAACTGACCTTGCGCGCGCGCATTGCCGTCATCGCCGCGGCCGCCCTGATCGGGGCGGCCGCTTTTGCATGGGCCGGCGAGCAGGGCGATCCGGATGCGGAGTGCGACGGCGGCACCTATGAAATGGTGGAATGTCTCAAGGCCAAGACAGCCTATTGGGACAAGCGCATGACCGTCGCTTATCAGCAAATGCTCAAGGATGTTGAGCCAAAGCAGCGCGAGCAGTTGCGTGTGGCGCAGCGGCTGTAGATCCAATATCGCGATGCCAACTGTCTTTATTACGGGCTGGGCGAGGGCACCATCGCGCGCATCGAGGCGGGCGAATGCATGCGAAAGATGACGGAATCCCGCGCAAAAGAGCTGGAAGGCAAAGAAGACCGCAACTAGCGTTTAGCGGCTCTTCGCCATCTCAGCCGCCATCTGCCGGGCCGCATCGCCCGCCGAAGTGCCGCTCGACGCGCGCAAATTGGCCGCGCGCATCAGATCGACAGGAATGGCGTCGATCAGCGACTTGAGCGCCGCCACGAACGCCTCGTCGTTGGCGCGCTTGGGAGACAGCAGCAAGATGGCGTCATAGGGCGGGATGGCGTGCTTGGGATCGTCCAGCACCGTTAGATCGTATTGCGCGATGCGGCCGTCACTGGTGTAGGCCGACACCACGTCGACGTCGCCGCTCGTCACGGCCTGGTACATGAAATCCGATTGCATGGTGCGCTGCCGGGCGAAGTTCAAACCATAGGCGGCGCGGATCGCCTTCCATTCCGGGCGCTCGAAGAATTCGTAATCGCCGGCGATGGAGAGTTGCGACGCGTGCGCGGCTAAATCGGCGATCGAGTGGATACCGAGTTTCCCGGCGCGTGCGCGCGGCATCGCCAGCGCATAGGCGTTTTCGAAGCCGAGCGAGCCGAGCATGCGGATGCCATGCGTGGTCTTAAGCCAGCGCGAAACCTCGGCCAGCACTTCCGCGCGCGGTTTGACGTCGCTGCGGTGCATCTCGTTCGCCCAGATCGTGCCTGAATAGTCCACGTAGGCGTCGATCTCGCCGCTGCTGAGCGCATTGAAGATGACGGCGGAACCGAGCCCGTCGCGGCCTTGCACCGAGAGGCCGTGCGCGGCCAGGCGTTGCTCGATCAGCGCCGCCAGCACGTATTGCTCGGTGAACGGCTTGGCACCGATCGCGTAAGTCGCCGACGCGCGGCCCAGACCCGTCCTTGACCCGGCAACAGCGCCGCCAGCACGACCAAAACCAGTCCGGCGCCACCGGCGGCGATAGTCCGGCGGCTATGCGAGGCCACACCGCGCTCCATCAGCGCCAGTAATTGATCGACGACGAGCGCCAGCGCTGCGGCAGCTACGCAGCCGAACAGCACGAATACCCAGTTCTGCGTCTGCAAACCGGCGAAGATGTAGTTGCCGAGGCTGGTCTGGCCGATCGGCGTCGATAGCGTGGCGGTGCCGATCACCCACACCGCGGCGGTGCGGATGCCGGCCATGATCACCGGCATGGCCAGCGGCAAGTCGATCAGGCGCAAAGTTTGCCGCGGCGTCAGAGCCAGTGCGCGCGCGGCATCGTGCAGGCCTTCGCTGATGCCGTCCAAGCCCGCCACCGTGTTGCGCAGCACCGGCAGCATCGAATAGAGCGCCAGCGCTAGGACCGACGGCAGGAAGCCGAGCGCCGAGAAGCCCTTGCCGAACAGGCGCTCGCATAGGGCGGCGAGAGCCAGCAGCGTCGGATAGAACAGCGCCAGTAGCGCCAGGCCGGGGATGGTCTGCACCACGCTGGCGAATGTCAGCATGATGCCACGCAGCACCGGCCGTCGCTGTGAGGCAATCGCCAGCGGCAGGCTGATACCCAGTCCGATGGCGAGCGCGGTGATGCTCACCAGCACGTGGCTGCCGAGGTAATCGGGTAGCCGCGCAAACGCGTCGGCGAGGCGGGAGTCGGCGGTCATCGCAGCGATGATGGCATGCGGCCGGAGGCTAAGAAACCCGCCGTCGCAGGCGGGATTCCGGCACATCCCCTTGAGCCGGATGGATAAAAAAGCGGCAGCCTGCCGAAACGGCTTGAAATGACAGTTCGATTACAGTGTTATGACAGTTGGGCCGTGCGCTGGGGGGAACAGCGTGCTCATTGCCGGGCATGGCCGTCCGCAAGCCATGTTGTCTGCTGCCTCCGCTCTGCTCAATCGCTTCGCGTCTTCCGAGACGATTTCCCGTCGCGACGCTGCAACGCTTGCCATTGTCGCGAGCCTTCACCTCGCCGCGCTCGTCATCATGGCGGCGACCGAAGTCGACTTGGTCGCGAAGATCGCCTTCTTGCTGGCCTGGGTGGCACTGAATTGCCTTTGGCTCGCTTTACTGCGGCGGCCAGCGATTGCGGCATTCATATCGCTGTCGATGCTGATCGCGCTCATCCTGTTTTCGCAATTCAAATACGACAAGCTGATGATGACGGTCAGTTTCGTCGACCTGATGATTATCGATCAGGACACGTCCGCTTTCCTGTTCACGGTCATGCCGAATTTGCGCTGGACGGTTACGCTGAGCGCGCTCCTCGCTGCGCCGCTGATGGCGCTGATTTGGTACTTCGATACATTCCGCATTCGCCGGCGTATCACTGCGACGACCGGCCCGCTCTGCTTGGCGGGACTTGCAGCGCTCTCGATGTCGGTTCCGAGCGATTTTTTTGACGAGTTCTTCAACCACAACTACGTATCGAAATTCGCCCGCTCGGGCGTGGAATCAATCTACGAATTGGCGACGCACGGGCTCATGGAATCGGACGGAGCCGTCGCCGAGCACCTGAAGTCGTCGCCCGCCGCCGCCTGCAATCCGGTGCGAAAGCTTCCACATATCATCCTGCTGCACGATGAATCGAGCTTTGACATCACCGCCGCGCCCGGCATCAAGGTGCCGCCGGGTTATCACAAACATTTCCGGTCGTTCGACGGCGTGGCACGTAAACTTGTAGTCGAAGGCGCAGGCGGCCCGAGCTGGTTCACCGAATATAATGTGCTCACCGGACTGTCGGCGCGCTCTTATGGGCGGTTTGCTACGTCCGTGACGCGCATCGCCGCCGGCCGCGTCGGGCGCGGACTGCCGCATGCGTTGTCGCGTTGTGGCTACAAGACATTCAGTCTTTATCCGTTCTACGGCGCTTTTCTCGGCTCGCGCAGCTTCCAGACTACGGCCGGCATCCAGCGCTATATGGACATGACGGACCTGGGGACGCGCGATTTCGAGGCGGACAGCTTCTATTTCAACCAAGCCGAAAAAATCATCGCGCGCGAGCGCCGCAACGGTCCGCTGTTCCTGTATGTCTATACGGTCGCCAATCATTTTCCGTGGGATTCGCGGCTGCGCCCCGAGCTGACCCCGGATTGGCGCGATCTCGGCAACGCGCCGAACATCGATGAATACATCCGGCGGCAAGGCATGACCGCGAACGAATATGCCGCGCTGCTGGAGCGGCTCAGTCGGAAGTTTCCGACCGAGTTGTTCCTGATCGTGCGCTATGGCGATCACCAGCCCGAGTTCGGCTATCGCATCATCGATCCGACGCTCAACGAAGCCGCGATCGCGCGCCACTTGCTAGCATTCGATCCACGCTACTTCACAAGTTATTATGCGATTGATGCGGTGAACTTTACGCCGGACAATCTTTCGTCGGCACTCAAGACGCTTGATGCGCCATACCTGCCGCTGGTAATCCAGGAGGCCGCCGGCATGCCGCTTGATCCATCATTCGCCGAACAGAAGAAAATCCTGCAACGCTGCCATGGCCAGTTCTATCGCTGTGCGGGTGGTGCCGAGGCGCGGCGTTTCAACCGGCTGCTGATAGACGCCGGCCTGATCAAAGGCCTGTAGGCTTCGGGCTTTGCAAGCCGGGCATGTCCCGGATAGCTTGCCTTGATCGGGATTGATTGCTCAGGGAAAAACATGGCGGGCGGCGCGACAGCAACTGCGCTAGGCAATACGCAGGCACCGGCCGTCGCGCTGGGCGATGTGTCGATCGCCTTTCGGCTCGGCGGCGGCGGCACCTATACCGCGGTCGAGCGCGCCACTCTCAACGTCGCCGACGGCGAATTCGTCGCCATCGTGGGACCGACCGGCTGCGGAAAATCCACGCTGCTCAACATCGCCGCCGGATTGATGCCGCCGTCGGCCGGCCGCGTCGACGTATTCGGCGCGCCGCTTGGCGCGCTCAACCGCCAGGCCGGCTATTTGTTTCAAGCCGATGCGCTGTTTCCCTGGAAAACCGCGCTGGAAAACGTCGCTATCGGGCTGGAAACGGCGGGCATGCCGTCGGATGAAGCGCGTGCGCGGGCGCAAAGCTGGCTCACGCGCGTGGGCTTGAGCGCATTCAGCGACCGTTATCCGCACATGCTCTCAGGCGGCCAGCGCAAGCGGGTCGGGCTGGCGCAAGTACTGATCCGCGACCCAAAAATCCTGCTGATGGACGAGCCGTTCGGGCCGCTCGATGCGCAGACCCGACAGATCATGGGCAACCTGCTGCTCGACCTATGGAGTGCGGACCGCAAGGCAGTGCTGTTCGTCACCCACGATCTGGAAGAGGCGATCGCGCTCAGCGACCGCGTGGTCATTATGTCGGCCGGTCCGGCGGCACGCGTGATCGGCGACTGGCGCGTGCCGTTGGCGCGCCCGCGCGACATCTCCGAGGTCAAGCTCGATCCCGCTTTCCACGAGTTGCACCGCGACATCTGGCACATGCTCAAGGCCGAGGTGCTCAAGGGTTACGCGCAGACAGAGGGGGTGTGATGTCGCGCACTCGGCTCGTCGCTCTGCAAGTCCTGGTCGCCATCGTCGCGCTCGTGCTGTGGCACGTGCTTACGACCTATGCGGTGTTCGGCATCGTCCTGTTGCCGCCGTTCTTCTTTTCCAATCCCATCGACGTGGGGCAACAGATCGTCGACTGGTTTGTCTCCGGCGTGATCTGGAAGCATCTCTGGATCACGTTGAAAGAATCAGTTCTGGCCTTCATTCTCGGCTCAGTGGGCGGGGTGCTGGTCGGTTTCTGGTTCGCACGCCAGCCGCGCGTCGCTGCCGTATTTGATCCTTACGTAAAGATGGTCAATGCGCTGCCGCGCGTGGTGCTGGCGCCGATCTTCACGCTTTGGCTGGGCTTGGGCATCTGGTCGAAGGTGGCGCTCGGCGTTACACTCGTTTTCTTCATCGTGTTCTTCAACGTCTATCAGGGCGTCAAGGAAGTGAGCCCGACGGTGCTGGCGAACGCGCGCATGCTGGGAATGAACGAGCGGCAATTGATGCGCCATGTCTATTGGCCGTCGGCGCTGTCCTGGATGTTCTCCTCGCTGCACACCTCGGTCGGCTTTGCGGTGGTCGGCGCGGTGGTGGGCGAATATCTCGGCGCCGCGGCGGGCCTTGGTTATCTGATCCAGCAGGCCGACGGCGTGTTCGACGCGGCCGGCGTATTTGCCGGCATGTTCGTCCTGGCCGCCTTTGTAATCGTGATCGATACCATCGTCACGGCAATCGAGAAACGCTTGCTGGTGTGGCGGCCGGAGGTGGGCGACGCAAGGCCGTGAAATGCAGCCGCATCGGCCGCTATGCCTGCAATAGTTGTAATAATTTACGATTTCTAGTTTTATTTAATCTCGCCGCCGATTAGCATCAGGCCTTCAGGTATTTCCACCGTGCGGCTGGGGAGCATCGATGCCATGAGACGTTCCGCTCGCATATCATTGCACGGCTACGCAATTGCGGCCGTGACCCTTCTTGCCGTCATGGCCTATGCGTCCGAGGCGTGGTCGAGGACGCCAAAGCCGGTCAGATGCCAACAAATGACGGAAGCTCTGGCCAAGGCACTGTTCGAAGAATGGAACAAAGCGCTGCAACAGAACCCCGACGCGGTTGTGCGGACTTACACGCCGGACGCAGTCCTGCTGCCGACAGTCGAGAACGGGCCGCTGATCGGCAGCACCCAGATCCGCGGTTACTTCGTCCATTTCCTCGAGCAGCATCCGTTCGGACGCATCGACACCCGCGCCATTATTCCCGCCGGCTGCAATAAGGGAGTTGTCGCCGGGCTCTACACCTTCACGGTGAATGAGGGGACGGTGCGCGTGGACAAGCCGGCCCGCTACACCTACGTCTACACCTATAAGCAAGACGTGGGACGCTGGCTGATTGCGCACCACCACTCGTCGGTGCAGCCGCAGAAAGGCGCACCGAAGTAACGCCGCGACGCCACAGCCGTTCAGCTCCCCGCCAATATGGCGACCAGAGGTGAGCGAGGCGAGGCCCTAGGCAGCGCCGCCGCGCTGGCCTATCGTTCGCGCCGAAATGGCCTGCTTAAAGGCCAGTGGAACAGGGAGGATATCCATGCCCGCAATCATTCGCCGGCTCGCCCTCGCGCTCACCGCGCTCGCGCTGTCGTCGGGCCTCGCGCTCGCGCAATCCAAGGTCACCCTCGCGGTCGGCGGCGGCTCATGCCTGTGCTATCTGCCGACCATGCTGGCCAAGCAGCTCGGCGAATACGAAAAGGCCGGCGTCAATGTCGAGGTGATCGATTTCAAGGGCGGCTCGGAGTCGCTCAAGGCGGTGATTGGCGGCAGCGCCGACGTGGTGTCCGGTTATTTCGACCACTGCGTCAACCTCGCCGCCAAGGGCCAGCATTTGCAGGCCTTCGTAGTCTATGACCGCTTCCCCGGCTTCGCGCTGGTGGTGTCGCCCAAGCACACCGCCGAGGTGAAGTCGGTTAAGGACCTCGCCAACAAGAAGGTCGGCGTCAGCGCGCCCGGCTCGTCCACCGACTTCTTCCTCAAGTTCATCCTGAAGAAGAACGGCGTCGATCCGAACTCGGTCGGCGTGATCGGCGTCGGCCTGGGCGCCACCGCGGTCGCCGCCATGGAGCAGGGCCAGATCGATGCCGCCATCATGCTCGATCCGGCGGTCACAGTGCTGCAGGGCCGCAACAAGGACCTCACCATCTTGAGTGACACGCGTTCGCAGAAGGACACGCTCGCTGTATTCGGCGGCGAATATCCGGGCGGCGCGCTCTACACCAAGGCGGATTGGATCGCCTCGCACGAGAAAGAAGTGCAGGCGATGACCAACGCCATCGTCGCCACGCTGAAATGGATCCATTCGCATACGCCAGAGGAGATCGCCGACAAGATGCCTCCGGAATATGTCGGCAAGGACAAACCCGGCTACATCGCCGCGCTGAAGAACACGCTAGCGATGTACTCGCAGACCGGCCGCATGGACCCGAAGGGTGCCGCGGCGGTGCTGGCGGTGTTCAGCCAGTCGTCGCCCGACGTCGCCAAAGCCAATATCGATCTGTCGAAGACCTACACCAACAAATATGTCGACGCGGCCAACAAGAAAATGGGAATGAAGTAAGTTCCCCAAAGCACGCGGAAATCTAAAAGCGCCAGCACGGCGGGAGATTTCCCCGCCGTGTCTGTTATTGTCGAAGCCATGAATATCCTGTCCATCCAGTCCCACGTCGCCTATGGGCACGTGGGCAATTCGGCCGCGGTGTTTCCGCTGCAGCGCACGGGCGTGGAGGTGTGGCCCCTCCACACCGTGCAATTTTCCAACCATACCGGCTACGGCCACTGGCAAGGGCAGGTATTCGAGGCCGGGTTGATCCGCGAGCTGGTGGGCGGCATCGAGCAGCGTAACGTGCTCGGAGAATGCGACGGCGTTCTGTCCGGCTATATGGGCGGGGCCGATATCGGCGCCGCCATTCTCGACGCGGTGGCGTCCGTCAAGCGTGCCAACCCCTCAGCCCGCTATTGCTGCGATCCGGTGATTGGCGACGTCGGCCGCGGCATCTACGTGCGCGAGGGCATACCGGAATTCATGAAAGAGAAGGCGGTGCCGGCCGCCGATATCGTCACGCCCAACCAGTTCGAGCTCGATTATCTCAGCGGCCGCGCGAGCAAAACGTTAGCGGACGTGCTGGCGGCGGCGAAGATCGTACATGCGCTCGGGCCACGCGCCGTCCTGGTGACTTCGCTGCATACCGAAGACACGCCGGAGGATGCCATCGACCTGCTCGCCTCTGACGCGTCCGGCCGCTTTCGCCTGCGTACGCCCAAGCTGCCTCTGGCGGTAAACGGGGCTGGTGACGTCATTGCCGCGCTGTTTTTCGCCCACTATCTGCGCAGCGGCAAGATCGATGAAGCGCTGTCGCGCGCTGGTTCCGCCATCTTTGGTGTGCTGGTCAAGACCGCGGCGCTAGGCGCACCTGAAATCCAGCTCGTCGCGGCACAGCAGGAGATCGTGGAGCCGGGCAAAGTGTTCAGGGCGGAAGCGCTGTGACGCCGTCGCCCAAGATTTCCGTCGTCCACGCCGACCGGCTGGAACTTGCCTTCGCGCCGAGAGTTTGGGCTTTTGCAGATGAGCGGCGCGCCGAGATCGATGCCTGGTTCGCCGCGCAGCAACGCGAGAAGCCGGCCTTGTGGAACGGCCGCGTCCTGCTGCTGCACGAACATGCTTTGGCATATGGTGTTTTCCGCGGCCGCTATCTGGAAACCGACTTTGCGAGCTTCGCCGCATGGCGCCAGTGGGGGCGGCCGGCGGCGGCCGTGTATGACTGTTTCGGCGCGGCGGCGGTCGTTGCCGCCGACGGTGCGTTTCTGCTCGGGGTCATGGGCCCGCATACCGCCAATGCCGGCCGCATCTATTTTCCTTGCGGTACGCCCGATCCGGACGACATCGTCGACGGCGCGGTCGATCTCGATTTGAGCGTTCAGCGCGAGCTTAAGGAGGAAACCGGGCTGGACGTAGGCGAGTTCATCGCCGAGCCGGGTTGGACGACGGTGTTCGACACGTCACTGATCGCGCACATCAAGGTATTGCGCAGCGACGCAAGCGCCGAAGCTTTGCGTGTCGCGGGTGCTCGCCCATCTGGCGCACGAGCGGCAGCCGGAGCTTTCCGACATCCGCACTGTGCGCGGCGCAGCCGATTTTGATCCCGCGATGCCGCACTTTGTCACCGCGTTCCTGGCGCAGCGGTTCGCCGTGCGATAAGGTCTTGAGGATGCAGCTCTACCACATTGCCAAACGTTTTCGCATCGACAGACCGGACAAATTCCGATTGTCCAAGCACGATTCCGCCGAATGCTGCGGGCTGACGGTCGACAAGAAAGATGCCCAAGCGATGCTGGTCGACGGTATTGAGCGGCTTTCCGAATTGCAGCAGCGTCTATACGCCGACGACCACTGGTCGGTGCTGATCGTGCTGCAGGCGATGGACGCCGCCGGCAAGGACAGCATCATCAAGCACGTGCTGAGCGGCATCAACCCGCAAGGCTGCGAGGTGCATTCCTTCAAGCAGCCAAGCGCGGAGGAATTGCAGCACGATTTTCTCTGGCGCGTCGCGCAACGGCTGCCGACCAACGGACGCATCGGCATCTTCAACCGCTCGCATTACGAGGAAGTGCTGACTGTGCGCGTGCACAAGGAATTGCTGGATCGCCAAAAGCTGCCGAAACAGCTCGTCGGCAAGGATATCTGGCAACAGCGTTTCGACGATATCCGCGCCTTCGAGCGGCATCTGGCGCGCAACGGCACGCTGATCCTGAAATTCTTTCTCAACGTGTCGAAGGACGAGCAACGCAAGCGTTTCCTCGCACGCATCGACGAGCCGGCCAAACGCTGGAAGTTCTCAATGTCTGACGTCGCCGAGCGCAAGCTCTGGGACCAATACATGGCCGCCTATGAGGACATGATCCGGCAGACCAGTACGCCGGAAGCTCCCTGGTTTGTGGTGCCGGCCGACCATAAATGGTTCACTCGTATCGTGGTGGCGGCGGCCATGGTGCAGGAAATGCAGGCGCTCGATCTCGATTTTCCGAAGGTCGAGGGCAAGGCGCTCAAGGAACTGCGCAAGGCTGAAAGGGCGCTGCGCAAGGAACGCGACAGCCGTTGAGCCCTTGCATCGCGGCGCGCCAATCCGCTAAAAAGGACCCAATCAGCCAAGGTTAACGCGGACTTAACGCTTTTCCGCGACCTTGTGGCCGAACTCGAGGGTGCTTAAGGCATGTCGGCGCGCCATAAATCTAGCGCGATCGAGCGGACGGCGGGACACGCCGCCTCCGCGGCTACCCTCATTCTGGGCACGCTCCTTCTCCTTATCCGCCCCTGAGGGCCGGCTGGGCTTATGCGCCTGGGCACTCGGGGGATCGACGGAATGAGCACCCCATAAAGCGCCCGGCGCGGCGCATTCGACGAGAAGGATCAATGCCATGACCACCCCGACCCAGTCCGAAAAGGACCGTGTCGTCATCTTCGACACCACATTGCGCGACGGCGAGCAGTGTCCCGGCGCGACCATGACCCATGAAGAGAAGCTCGAAGTCGCCGAGCTACTCGACGCCATGGGCGTGGACATCATTGAGGCCGGCTTCCCGATCGCCTCGGACGGCGACTTTGCCGCCGTGCACGAGATCGCCAAGCGCGCCAAGAACTCCGTGATCTGCGGCCTCTCGCGCGCCGGCATCAAGGACATCGACCGCTGCGCGGAAGCGATCAAGCCGGCCCGGCGTAAACGCATCCACACCTTCCTGTCCACTTCGCCGGTGCACATGAAATACAAGCTGCAGAAGGAGCCGCACGAAGTCTACGAGATGGTGATCCAACAGGTCACCCGCGCGCGCGGCCACACCGACGACGTGGAATGGTCGTCGGAGGACGGCACCCGCACCGAACACGATTTTCTCTGCCGCTGCGTGGAAGCCGCCATCAATGCGGGCGCCACCACCATCAATATCCCCGACACCGTCGGCTACACGGTACCGGAGGAATATTTCGCGCTGTTCGAGATGGTGCGCAACCGCGTTCCCAATTCCGATAAAGCGCGCTTCTCGACCCATTGCCACAACGATCTCGGCATGGCGGTGGCCAATTCGCTCGCCGGCGTGAAGGCGGGCGCGCGCCAGATCGAATGCACCATCAATGGCATCGGTGAGCGCGCCGGCAACGCCGCGCTGGAAGAGATCGTGATGGCGATTCGAACGCGCAGCGACGTGCTGCCGTACTGGACCAATATCGACGCCACCATGCTTACCCGCGCTTCCAAGCTAGTGTCGGCGGTGACCTCGTTCCCGGTGCAGTACAACAAAGCGATCGTCGGGCGGAATGCCTTCGCGCATGAGAGCGGCATCCATCAGGACGGCATGCTCAAGAATGCGCAGACCTACGAGATCATGACGCCGGAGTCGGTGGGCGTGAAGCAGACCTCGTTGGTGATGGGCAAGCATTCCGGCCGCCACGCTTTCGTGCACAAACTCGAAGAGCTCGGCTATCAGTTGGCCGCCAATCAGCTGGAAGACGCCTTCGTGCGCTTCAAGGCGCTGGCCGACAAGAAAAAGCAGGTTTACGACGAGGATATCGAGGCGCTGGTGGACGAGGAGATCGCCACCGCGCATGACCGGATCAAGATCATCTCCTTGACCGTGATTGCCGGTACCATGGGTCCGCAATCGGCGACGCTCTCGCTCGATATCGACGGCAAGCACGTCACCACGCAATCGACCGGCAACGGTCCGGTCGACGCGATCTTTAACGCGATTCATGCGCTGGTCCCGCACGAGGCCAAGCTCGAACTCTACCAGGTGCATGCGGTGACCGAGGGCACCGATGCGCAGGCGGAAGTCTCGGTTCGGCTATCAGCCGACGGCCGCTCCTACACCGCCAAGGGCGCCGACCCCGATACTCTGGTGGCCTCGGCCAAGGCCTACCTTGGCGCGCTCAACAAGCTGACGAGCAAGCGCAATCGGACGCCCGGGATTGAAAACCGTATCCACTCGACCGATGTGGGCTGAAAATTCGACGTCTAACGCAAAATACCGCTCCGAAAGGGCGGTATTTTCGCCTTCGACAATTTGGTCTTGGTAAATGCTCCGCGTGGAACCCAGAAACCACATTTTGCCCGCATTTCGTTCGCTTTTGGGGCGGAATTGGCGGCTATCGCCTGCCTACAACCCATCCAGACGTCGGGGATAATAACCAAATGATGAAGACACTTTGCGCGGGCCTGTTCGCGCTCGCGGCGATTGGTTTGTTGTCGAATGTCTCGGCCGCCAGCGCCGGTGAAATCGGGAACGGCTACACGGCGCAGGGGTCGATGCCAGCCTCGATCGATGTCGGGCGCATCAAAAACGTGCTCAGGCTGACGCAAGAGCAGGAGCGCTACTGGCGGCCGGTGGAGGCCGCCTTGCGCGACCTCGCGCGCCATCAGGAGCCGGTGGAATCGGATGGTTACGTGCGCCGGGTAAGCCGGCGAGTGGTCTCGATCGTGCTCAACAGCGCGGCTGTCGAGCGGCTGGTGGTTGCCGCGCGCCCACTGGTTGCCAAACTTGATGACCAGCAGAAGCAGGCGGCCGGCCAACTGGCCCAGGAAATGGGCTTAGGCGCTATTGTGATGGCGGCGCTGAATTAAGCCCTATCGCGCTCACCGCATCGTCGTTGCTGGCTTTATAAGCTGACCCACAAGGGCAATCGGCCGCCGAGGGTCGAGAACCGCATTCACTCGACCGACATGGGCTGATACGCCGCGTCATGACGCCGCGGCATTCCTTTACCGGCCGCAGACCAGCGTCGGCAGCGGCAGAGCTGGCTTGCCGGAAAATCGAATAAATGCGACTTTAGTCGGCGGTTGACCTGCATCAATAACGTCTTCAACGCTACATGGTTGAGGACAATAACAAATCCGTGGAGGAACCCCTATGCGAAAAATGCTTCTTGCGATAGCTGCGGCCGCAATTTTTGCCGCCCCCAGCGCCGGCATGGCGCAGGCTCCGATCATCCTCAAATTCAGCCACGTGGTGGCGCCCAGCACGCCCAAGGGCAAGGCCGCCGAGAAGTTCAAGGAACTCGGCGAGAAATACACCAACGGCAAGGTGAAGATCGAAGTCTATCACAACTCTTCGCTCTACAAGGACAAGGAAGAGCTTGAGGCGCTGCAGCTCGGCGCCGTGCAGATGCTGGCGCCGTCGAACTCCAAGTTCGGCCCGATCGGCATCAAAGACTACGAAGTGTTCGATCTGCCCTACATCCTTCCCAACAAGGCCGCGCTTCGCAAAGTCACCGACGGCCCGATTGGCCAGCGGATGCTCAAGCTGCCGGAATTGAAGGGCATGGTCGGGCTCGCCTTTTGGGACAACGGCTTCAAGGAAATGAGTGCCAACAAGCCGCTTAATATGCCGGAAGACTACAAGGGGCTGAAATTCCGCATCCAGTCGTCGAAAGTCCTGGAGGCGCAGTTCCGCGAGTTGGGCGCAATCCCGCAGGTGATGGCGTTCTCGGAAGTCTATCAGGCGCTGCAGACCGGCGTCGTCGACGGTCAAGAAAATACTCCGTCCAACATGTACACCATGAAATTTGATCAGGTGCAGAAGTACACGACTCTGACCAACCACGGTTATATCGGCTACGTCGTGGTGGCGAACAAGAAGTTCTGGGACGGGCTGCCCGCCGATATCCGCGGCCAACTCACGAAAGCCATGAAAGAGGCCACGGCCTACGGCAACGGCATCTCGGAGACGGAAAACGCCGAGGCGCTCGCGGAAATGAAAAAGTCGGGAAAGACGCAGATCATCGTCCCGACACCGGCGCAAAACGCGGCCATGCGTAAGGCGATGCAGCCGGTTTACGCCGACGTTGCAAAGCGCGTCGGACAGAAGCTGATCGACGAGGTGCTTAAGACAACCCAAGGCGTCACTAACTAAGACAAACACAAGCGAGCTCTTGCACGATTGAGTGCAAGGGCTCGCAACTGCCCTGGGGGCTTCGCGGCCACCTTTCAAGTGACCGCGAAAGGGGGCATCGCGCGAAACCGGCAAAGCACGATCTGATCGCCGGCTGAAGTATCAGGGGGGACTATGTTGCTACGTATCCTCGACCGTCTCGAGGAGATTTTGATCGGGACGCTGCTGGCGGCATCGACGCTTCTCGTTTTCGTGGCGGTCGTTCACCGCTACGGCACCGGCATTCCTATATTTTATCCTTTCCTGATTGGATTCCATATTTCCTGGGCGCAGGAACTGTCCATCTACATGATCATATGGGTGGCGAAATTTGGCGCCGCTTACGGCGTGCGCACCGGCATCCATGTCGGCGTCGATGTGCTGGTCAATGCGCTAACGCCGATCTACCGCAGGCCGGTGGTGTTGTTCAGCCTGTTCTGCGGCGCGTTCTTTACCGCCGTCGTCGGCACCATGGGCGCCAGCTTCGTCATTGGGCTCTATCCGACCGACCAGACTTCACCCGACTTGGAAATCCCGAGTTGGATTGTCTACCT
Source organism: uncultured Alphaproteobacteria bacterium (assembly GCA_963770985.1). Taxonomy (GTDB): domain Bacteria; phylum Pseudomonadota; class Alphaproteobacteria; order Rhizobiales; family Xanthobacteraceae; genus Pseudolabrys. The sequence continues at coordinate 104,285 of CAVYRR010000012.1, forward strand.
GTGCATCCCGTTCGGCTCCTATTTGATGTGTTTCCGTTTCCTTCAGGTTGCATGGGCGTATTTCTGGACCGGCGAGTTGCCGCATCATGATCCCGGCCAGGTCGAGGGCATCGATAAAGATGCAGTCGCCAAGGAACTGGCCTGATGAGTACGGTCTTCATTTTCGGCCTGTTGATCGCGTTGATGCTGACCGGCATGCCGGTCTCGATCGCGCTCGGGCTCACCGTGCTCACCTTCATGTACACGATGACGCAGGTGCCGATCGAAGCGGTCGCGCTAAAATTGTTTAGCGGGATCGACAGTTTCGAGATCATGGCGATCCCGTTCTTTATCCTGGCCGGCAATTTCCTCACCCATGGCGGCGTCGCCCGCCGCATGATCCATTTTGCTACCTCGATGGTCGGCCATTGGTATGGCGGTCTCGGGCTGGCCGGCGTCATGGCCTGCGCGCTGTTTGCCGCGGTGTCGGGCTCCTCACCCGCGACTGTGGTTGCAATCGGCTCGATCATCATGCCGGCGATGGTAAAGCAGGGCTTTCCCAAGCGTTTTGGCGCCGGCGTTATCGCCACTTCCGGCGCGCTCGGCATCCTGATCCCGCCCTCGATCGTCATGGTCATATTCGCGGTCGCGACCGGCGGCAGCGTGGCGTTTGGTCCGGACGGACAGCGCGTTCTGTCCGCCTCGGTCGGCCAGCTTTTCATGGCCGGCTTCGTCCCCGGGGCTTTGCTGGCCAGCATGCTGGGCGGCACCACGTTCTATCGCGCGTGGAAGAACAATTACCCGCGCATGCAGAAGGCGACCTGGACCGAAAGCCTGCAGGCGTTCCGCGATTTGGTGTGGGGACTGGCGCTCGTTATGATCGTGATGGGCGGTATCTACGCCGGTATCTTCACGCCGACGGAAGCGGCGGCGATGAGCGCGGTCTATGCATTCTTCATCGCGGTATTCGTCTACAAGGACATGAAGCTTGCGGATGTCCCGCGCGTGCTGCTCGGTTCCGCCAGCATGAGCGCGATGATCCTCTACATCATCACCAACGCGGTGCTGTTCTCATTCCTGATGACCAGCGAGCAAATTCCGCAGGCGATCACCGGCTGGGTCACTGGAGCCGGCATCGGCTGGATTGAGTTTCTGCTGTTCGTGAACATCCTGCTCTTGGTCGCCGGCAATGTAATGGAGCCGACCTCGATCGTGCTGATCACCGCGCCGATCCTGTTTCCGGTCGCCGTAGGGCTCGGCATCCACCCGGTTCATCTCGGCATCCTGATGACCGTCAACATGGAGATCGGTCTGTGCCACCCGCCGGTCGGACTCAATCTTTACGTCGCTTCCGGCGTCGCCAGGATGGGCATCACCGAACTCACCATCGCGGTATGGCCGTGGCTGCTCACCATGCTGGTGTTCCTGGCGATGGTAACCTACATCCCGGGATTGTCGTTGTGGCTCCCACGCGTGCTCGGGATGTTGTAGAAGACCGACGCGCCGGCGAACAAAGACAAATAAAGATTTTGCGCCAATTATTTCCGTTCAGACTTTAGATTTAATCGGCGACGCGGAATTCCACTACGATCGCCGCGGCCACGCTGGCCCAATACTGGCAATAGGTCCACTTGCCGGGAAACCGGTTTAATGCCACCCTAACCGGCAGAAAAACCAGCAAAAAAGCCGATATCTAGGCTCGAAATTGGAGGGAAACGTCGATGCGTAAATGGCTTCTTGCGGCGGCAGCGGCCGTCATTTTCATGGCGCCTGGAACCGGCATGGCCCAGTCGCCGATCGTCATCAAATTCAGCCACGTCGTGGCCAACGATACGCCGAAAGGCAAAGGCGCGCTCAAGTTCAAGGAACTCGCCGAAAAATACACCAACGGCAAAGTTCGCGTCGAAGTCTACCCGAACTCGCAACTGTTCAAAGACAAGGAAGAGATCGAGGCCTTGCAACTCGGCTCGGTGCAGATGCTGGCGCCATCCACCTCGAAGTTCGCGCCGCTCGGCGCCAAGGAATTCGAAGCGCTCGACCTGCCGTGGTTATTCAAGGATGCGGAGACCTTCCTCAAGGCCATGAAGGGCCCGCTCGGCAAATGGCTGTTTACGAAGCTTGAGCCGAAAGGCATCTCCGGTCTCGCTTTTTGGGACAACGGCTTCCACATGGTCTCGTCCAACCGCCCGCTGCTGATGCCGGCCGATTTCCAGGGCCTGAAGATGCGTATCTCGGGCTCCAAGATTGCCGACCGATATTTACGCGATATTGGCGCGATCCCGCAGATCATGGCGTTCTCGGAAGTCTACCAGGCGCTGCAAACCGGCGTGGTTGACGGCTGCGAAAACACCGCATCGAACTACCTGACGCAGAAATTCCACGAAGTGCAGAAGCACATCACGGTTTCCTACCACGGGCATCTGCAATATGCGGTGATCGTAAATTCCAAGTTCTGGAACGGGCTGCCGGCCGATATCCGCACGCAACTCGATAAGGCGATGGATGAAGCGAGCGACTACACCAATTCGATCGCGGTCAAGGAAAACGAAGACGCGCTTGCCGACATCAAGAAGTCCGGCAAGACCACGCTGCATTACCTGACCGACGATCAGCGCAAGGCCTGGCAGACGGCGATGGCGCCGACCTATAAATGGGCCAAGGGTCGTATCGGCACCGAGGTGCTCGACTTGCTTGCCAAAGAGCTCGACATCAAGATGAACTGACCGGCGGAAAAGCTCGCAATCGATAATAATCCGGCCGGGAATGGGCACATTCCCGGCCGGACATCGTGATCCGGGGGGATACGCGTGTTCTTGCGCGCGCTCGACCATCTCGAAGAGTGGCTGATCGCCACCCTGATCGCGGCTGCGACCGCGCTCATCTTCGTCGCGGTGTTGCATCGTTACGGCTCCGGCATCTCGATCGACCTTGCCAAATGGGGCGAAGCGCACGGCGTGCCGTTGCTGCCGGTCGCGCTCAGGGGCATTTATTCTTGGCTCGCGGCCCAGGATGTCTCCTGGGCGCAAGAGTTGTGCATCTACATGTTCATCTGGATGGCGAAGTTCGGCGCCGCCTACGGCGTGCGCACCGGCATTCATGTCGGCGTCGACGTGCTGGTTAACATACTCCCGCCGGCATCCCGCAAACAGGTGATCGTGTTCAGCCTGCTGTGCGGCGCGCTGTTCACCGGAGTGGTCGCGGTGTTCGGCGGCTCGTTCGTGCAGCAGATGTACCAAACCGGGCAGCAATCGAACGACCTCGAATGGCCGATGTGGGCTATCTACCTGACGCTGCCGCTCGGCTCCGGATTAATGTGCTTCCGCTTCCTGCAAGTCGCGTGGTGGTTCTTCTGGACCGGGAAGCTGCCGCATCACGACGTCGCCCATGTCGAGGGCACCGAAATCGCGGTCGTGCAGGATCCGCTGCACCCCGCCGACGCCATTGCGTCGGACGCGCCAAAGAGCGGCGTCAGCCCGCTCGGCATTATCATGATCCTGGCGCCGCTCCTGATCGTGGCGATCTGCATCGCGCATGCGCACCGGTCTCATCGTGCTGCCGCAGGGCCTGCGCGCGGTCATTATGTTTGTTCTGCTGATCGCTTTGATGCTCACCGGCATGCCGGTATCGATCTCGCTCGGCCTCACCGTGCTCACCTTCATGTTCACGCTGACCGACGTGCGCACGGAATCGGTCGCCCTCAAGCTGTTCACCGGGTTGGAGAGCTTCGAGATCATGGCGATCCCGTTCTTCATCCTGGCCGGAAATTTTCTCACCCACGGCGGCGTCGCGCGCCGCATGATCGCTTTCGCGACTGCCATGATCGGGCATTGGTATGGCGGCTTGGCGCTAGCAGGGGTTCTCGCCTGTGCGCTGTTTGCCGCGGTGTCTGGATCGTCCCCCGCGACGGTGGTCGCAATCGGCTCCGTCATCCTGCCGGCGATGGTGGCGCAAGGCTTCCCCAAGCGATTCGGCGCCGGCGTCATCACCACGTCCGGCTCGCTCGGGATTTTGATTCCGCCGTCTATTCCGATGGTGCTTTACGCCGTCTCGACCAATTCATCGGTCGGAAAACTGTTCATCGCCGGTATCGTCCCCGGCATCGTGCTGGCGACGATGCTGGGCGCGACGACCTGGTATCGCGCTTGGCGCAACGACTATCCGCGCATGCCCAAGGCATCGTTCGGCGAACGCGTCGCGCACGTTCCGCGAATTGATCTGGGGCCTTGCTTTGATCGTTATCGTGATCGGCGGCATCTATTCAGGCGTGTTCACGCCGACCGAAGCCGCCGCCATGAGCGCGGTCTATGCGTTCATCGTCGCGGTTTTCGTTTACAAGGATCTTAAAGCTTGCGCGACGTGCCGCGGGTGCTGCTGTCGTCCGCCAATCTGAGCGCGATGCTGCTCTACATCATCACCAACGCGGTGTTGTTCTCGTTCCTGTTAACCTACGAGAACATTCCGCAGCATTTGGCCGAGTGGATGATCGGCCAAGGCCTTGGCTGGGTCGCCTTCCTGCTGGTGGTCAACGTGTTGCTGTTGGTGGCCGGCAACGTGATGGAGCCGTCATCGATCATCCTGATCATGGCGCCGATCCTGTTCCCGGTCGCGATGAGGCTCGGCATCGACCCGATTCATTTCGGCATTCTGATCACCGTCAATATGGAAGTGGGTCTGTGTCACCCGCCCGTTGGTCTGAACCTTTACGTGGCGTCCGGCATCGCCAGAATGGGCATCACCGAGCTCACCGTCGCGGTCTGGCCGTGGCTGCTCACCATGCTGGTATTCCTAGTGATCGTGACCTATTGGCCCGGTCTGACGCTTTTCCTGCCTCGGCTGCTCGGAATGATGTAATTGCTGCGGGCCGTCATTCGGATGCGCGGTATTGAAAAACCTCGGAATGAATATCCGTACATCAACATTGCGTTGAATTAATCTCTGTCTAAACTTTAACTTGAAAAGGCGCCACGGCATTCCACTATGGAATCATCGGAAATGCCTTTGGAGGAATGCCATGTGGAAGACTGTTCTCGCCGGCTCGACCGCGCTTGCGATCGTCGGCGCTACGCTTGCCTACGCGCAACAGGGTCCCGGCGCGCGCGATCTCGTGCCGCGTTGGCACCCGAGCGCGGAGGACATCAGCGCGTTCGGTGACGCGCGCATCGCGGGGTTGCACGCCGGCCTCAAGCTCTCGGCCGAGCAGGAGAAGAATTGGCCGGCGGTGGAAAGCGCGCTGCGCGATCTCGCCAAACAGCGCTCCGAGCGCTTTGCCGCGCGCGCCAGCGCCGACAAGCCCAAGGATGCGATCGAACGGCTGACCTTGCGCGCCGAGGCGATGACGCAGCGCGGCGCCGCGCTGAAGAAACTCGCCGACGCGGCTGGCCCGCTCTACAAGAGCCTGGACGAGGGCCAGAAGCACCGCTTCGTCATGCTCGCGCGGCTCGGTGCAGGCCAATCCGGTGGCGAACGCGGTATGCACGGACACCACGGCCAGATGCATCGCGGCCTGGGCGGCTTCGAGCGCGGCCCAATGGGACCTGAAGGCGGGCCGCGGCCGCAGTAACCGACACTCAAACGGCACAAAGAAGCCGCCGGGTGCGCCCGGCGGCTTTTCCTTGTTTGCATGACTTAGGCAAGGCGAGCGCGGCTGGACACTTTGTCCCGCCTTTGCTAAGCGAACCTCGCCTGGCGGGGTCCCGCCGACGGCAATCCGGGCGCATAGCTCAGTTGGTAGAGCAGCTGACTCTTAATCAGCGGGTCCCAGGTTCGAGCCCTGGTGCGCCCACCAAAACCCATTGATAATCAAAGAGAATAAGCAACGGAGGAAATTCGTCGTCACGATCTTCGTGGTCGGAACCACGTCGCCGTGATGATGAAGTCGCAATGGATAGGCTAGTCTTGCCCCTGGATTGACCGGCCGCATTTCAAAGCGCGATCGTCGTGTGGTCGTGACATTCTTGCGGGAAACTACAAAGATGAAGAGAGTGAAGCGACGACGGGAGAACGTCGCTGTCCTGCTCTGGGGGAGCCAAACATGAACCGGTTCATACGGCAATGCGCGCGTGTCAACGTTGCACCAGCCCTGCGTTCGATCATGCCAAAGCGATCGCAGTCGGTGGCTAATCTGACGTGTGGCACGGTCTTCGTCCTTGCGGTCTTGCTTTCCAGCCACGGCGTCGGTCATGCGCAGCACGTGGGACCTCTCGATCGATTGGCAGGGCAATGGGCCGGGTCTGGAACCATCGACCTGTCGAACGGCACACGCGAGCCAATAAAGTGCCGGGCGGCCTACGACGTGTTGGCGGCACGACGTAATCTCCAGATCAACATTCGCTGCGCTGGCGACAGTTTCAATTTCAATCTCTATAGCAGCGCGACTTTAGCCGGCCGTGCCGTCAGCGGAACGTGGAGCGAATCCGTTCACGGCGTCGCCGGGACAATCTCCGGCACGGCTGACGGCGATCATATCCGTGTCCGAGCCGAGAGCATCGCCTTCACCGCCAATTTGAGCCTGGCTACGCACGGCAGCCGGCAATCGGTTTTGATAAGAACAGTCGACCCGAATTCCAGCATCAAAGGCGCGACAATCGGCTTGCGGCGCGGCCGCTAGGCCGCCGGGGTTTGCTCGCGCAAGGCCTATTCGGCCGGCGACCGACTTGATCGCCGCACGGCGATATGGCGTGCGAGCTTGGTAAGGAATGTGGCCACCGGCCGCAAAATGAGCAGATCGGCGATCAGCGCCGAGATCATCGCAAACGCGCTCAACCATCCGAACAAGCGGAGCGAGGGCAGGCTTGAAAAGACCGTCATTGCCAGTCCGCACGCCAACACGGCTGATGTCAGTATCAACGGTGGCCCTACAAGAATGGTTGCACGCTCGACGCCCACCGCGGGATCCGGCTCAGTGTCCTCGATCTGCAATCGGTTGAGAAAATGGATGGTCGCGCTCAAGCCCAGGCCGAACGAAACGGTCAGGGCTATGACGCTCGCAAATTGCAATCCGAGGCCGGTCACCCACAGCAAGCAGCCCGCCAAAACGATGGGGAAAAGTCCCGGTAAAATACTGGTCAGCATGACACTGAAAGACCGGAAGGCCAGGCCAATAAACGCGGCGACGAAGACGATCTCGATCGTCAGCCCGCGGCTCAGCTTGTCGATCATGATTGCGCTGTTGCGCGCCGCGATCACGGACAGGCCGGTAACCCCAACTGTATAGCCGGGATATTTCGCGCTCAGGACATTTAGCTTCTTGTCGAGGGCAGCGACGATGGGCAGCAGCATGCTGGCGTCGGCGTCGGGAACGCGGCCATTAACGATGACCGCGTCTTGCTTGGCGGAGACGAATCGCCGCGTGAGATAAGGTGGAAGCAATTCGACATATTGCTTGAGGGTGGCGACGTCCGACTTGTTCATCTTTTCCGTCAGCCACCGGTGCAGCGTCTCCAGCGACCAGACGTTTCCGACCCCCGCCTGTTGCTCGAGTATCGAATGCACATCGGCGATGATGGCAAGGGTTTCGGGCGCGTAGAGGGACCGTCCCTGCGGAAACTCGATCAGCACGTCAATCGGATTGGCGCCGGTCAATTTTACGTCGAGCCGCTGACTGGCCGCGACGGCATGCTCCCGGTCGGGCACTTGATCGGCGAGCCGATAGCGCGGCTGCAGCTGGGTATAGCCGAGCGAAAGACCGGCGACCACGAGCAGGCCGGCCAGCGCATAGAGGCCCGGATGAGCGACCATGCGCAAAGCGATCCACCCGCAAAATCGCCGCAATACGTCGAGCGCCTTGTCCATGTTCCGCACGCTCGATGCAAAGCCCGACTCATTGTGAATGAGCAAGACCCCGAGCAACGGGACCATCGTCAGCACCGCAACAATGGCAATGAGGGTGGCGATGAGTCCGGCCTCGCCGAAAGTCCGGATCAGGTCGGATGCCGAGAACATCAGTGCGATGAACGAAATACCGGCGGTGGCATGCGTGAGCACGCAAGCCGGTCCGGCGATGAGGAGGGCATTGCGAAAGGCGGTATATTTGTCGTCGCCGGCGATCAAACGGTCACGCGCCGCAAAGGTGAGCTGCATGCTGTCGGAAAAGCTGATAACCATGATAAGCGGCGTCATCACGTTTAAAAAAATATTGAGGCTAAAGTCGAGCCAGCCGAGCGTACCGAGCGCCAGTAGAATGGCGGCAAGCGGCGGCGCGGCGGCGATGACCATGAAAGATATGCGGCGGAAGAAAAGGACCGCAATCAGGCAGCCGATTGCAAAGCCAAGCGCGTTGTAGATGAGCCGGTCGCGCTCGATCGCGTTGCGAATCTCGAACTGCATCACCGGGACGCCGGACAACTGGACGCTTAGCCCTGTTCCCGCCAAATTTTCGTCAATGGATTGATGGACATTGCCGATGACGCCGGAGAGCTTTTCCCGGGCCGCAGCCGGGTCGAGCGCAAGCACGACCAAAGCGAGCTTGCCGTCTTCTGACAGCAATTTGCCGCGAATGATCTCGTTCGACATCACCCGCGCAACGAGATTCTTGTATTCGCCGCCTTCCGGCAAGGGATTGGGGAAGAGAGGGGCTGGAATATCGCCATTACGGGGCGGCTCGCGCGCGGAAAACAGCGAGATGAGGCCGCGCGTGCCGTCGATGAGCTGAAGGTCGGTCACCAGTTCGCGCAGTTTTTCGAGCGAGGACCGATCGAGCAGCGTGGGGCCTTCAATCACGATCAAGACGTCGAATTCGCTGGAAGGAAAATTGCGCGTGACGTCTTCGTAGGTCTTGTATTCCGCCGTATCGGACCGGAACAGTTGACTGAGCGAGTCGTCGACCTTCAGGCGAAAAAATCCGACCGCGGCCGCGACGCACAAGGCGGCAAATACGATGACCGAGATGAACCGTTGCGATAGCGGGAGGAAGCCGATGCGCTCGATTCCAAGCGCCAGATTTCGGGGCACGATCGCACGCGGCGATTCCGTCGAGGCTGGTTCCGGCGGCGGAGAACTTGTCACGGGTGCACGCTACAAGAATTCGAGTTGAGGCCGTGCCGGAATCAAACGCGGAGCGAGCATTTTCGGTCACCATGCGTACGTGCGCAACGCGACAATCGCATGAGCATCGGCTGAAGTATAGTAGCCGCGCGGGCACCGATACCCCTTCGCCCGGCAAGCTTTCAACTACGGCGATTGGCGATGAAATACGCCGCCGCTTTCAATATCGCGCCGTCTTTACCAAACGATGCAATCGCTATCTCAGCCTCGGCGATAAGCGCCTTGAGCCGCTTCCTCGCCCCATCGACCCCCAGCAAGCTCAGGAATGTCGCCTTGTGAGCGGCGGCATCTTTTCCCGTCGCCTTTCCGACAGTGGCTGCATCGCCTTCGATATCGAGCAGGTCATCGGCGACTTGAAAGGCTTCGCCGACAGCCGCGCCGAAACGTTCGAGCGCCGCTTGCGCCTTTCGGGGGGCCTCCCCGAGCATGGCTCCGCTCGCGCAGGCGAACTTCAGCAGTGCTCCGGTTTTCATTGATTGCAGAGTTTTTACGTCGCCGAAATCAAGTCGGCGCTCCCGGCCGTTTTTAAATCGGCCTTCGGCCGCAAGATCGAGCATTTGTCCGCCGGCCATTCCGCCGAGGCCGGCGGCGCGTGCAAGCGCCGAAATGAGCGCAATTCTGATCTCGGGCTTTGTATGCGTTTGCGGGCGGGAAAGGATATCGAAGGCAAAGGTCAAAAGACCGTCGCCGGCCAAAATCGCGGTTGCTTCGTCGAAGGCCTTATGAACGGTAGGTCTGCCACGGCGCAACGCGTCATCGTCCATCGCTGGCAGGTCGTCGTGAACGAGCGAGTAGCAATGGACGCACTCGAGCGCAGCGGCAACCATCAGCGCCTGACGTCGCGGTACTTTGAATAATTTCGCGGTTTCAACCACCAAAAATGGGCGGATCCGCTTGCCGCCGCCGAGGCTTGCGTAACGCATCGCTTCCAGCAGGCGGGTTGGGCGCGCTAACTCGCCCGCGACCGGTTTGGATGCAAGCAACCGATCGAGCAGGTCCTCGGTGTCGGCCGCGACCTGATCCAAGCTTTGTTTGAAGCGGTCAGTGGAATCGACCGATCGAGCAGGCTTGCCTTTGACCGAGGCTGTCGAATTTTGCGAAGGCAAACCCATAAATTCCGGGCTTTGCAGCCCCCTCGGTGACAGCCTGTAGGATTTTTATACCAACCGGAGAAAGTCTACTGCACCGGCGCGGTATCATCTAGCTGGGGGACCTTGCCGGCAGCCGCGCTTTGCCCCGCGTGGCCGAACCGCCGCTCGATATAGTCGGTGACCATTTTCTTGAAGTCCGTGGTGAGCGTGGGCCCGCGCAACGTCGCGGCCTTTTTGCCGTCGATGAATACCGGCGCAGTCGGCTGCTCGCCGGTGCCGGGCAGTGAAATGCCGATGTCGGCGTGCTTACTCTCACCCGGGCCGTTCACGATGCAGCCCATCACCGCGACCGTGAGCGTCTCCACGCCCGGATAGCGCGTCTTCCAGCCCGGCATCGAGTCGCGGATGAAGCCTTGGATATCGGAGGCCAGCTCCTGGAACGTGGTGGATGTGGTGCGGCCGCAGCCCGGGCAGGCCGCGACCAAAGGGACGAACGTCCGCAATCCCATGGTCTGCAACAGCTCCTGCGCCACCTGCACTTCGAGCGTGCGGTCGCCGTTCGGCTCGGGCGTAAGCGAGATGCGGACGGTGTCGCCGATGCCCTGTTGCAGCAGCACGCCCATGGCGGCGCTCGACGCAACGATACCCTTTGAACCCATCCCGGCTTCGGTCAAACCGAGATGCAGCGCGTAATCAGACCGGCGCGCCAGTTCACGATAGACCGCGATCAGGTCCTGCACCGCCGAGACTTTCGCCGACAGGATAATGCGGTTCTTCGGCAGGCCGATGTCCTCGGCGCGCTTGGCCGACAGCGTCGCCGACTGCACCATGGCCTCGTGCATCACCTCGCGCGCATCGCGCGGCGCCGGCGATCTGGCGTTTTCGTCCATCAGTTTGGTAAGCAACTCCTGATCGAGCGAGCCCCAATTAGCGCCGATGCGCACCGGCTTTCCGTGCTTAATGGCCATCTCGATGATGGCGGAGAATTGGCGGTCCTTCTTGTCCTTGAAGCCGACATTGCCGGGATTGATGCGGTATTTGTCGAGCGCCTCGGCGCAGCCGGGATGATCGGCGAGCAGCTTGTGGCCGATATAGTGGAAGTCGCCGACGATCGGCACGTTGACGCCCATCTTGAGCAGCCGCTCCTTGATGCGCGGCACCGCCGCGGCCGCCTCGTCGCGGTCGACGGTGATGCGCACAAGTTCCGAGCCGGCGCGGGCGAGCGCCGCCACCTGGCGCGCAGTTCCCTCGACGTCGGCGGTGTCGGTGTTGGTCATCGACTGCACGACGATAGGCGCTCCGCCGCCGACCATGACGCCCCCGACGTCCACGGCGGTTGATTTATGACGTTCTTGTGTCGCGGTGCTCATGAAACATTCTTCCGTGCGAGCCGTTTCTAGCCCGCAGGGGACTATATCGCCATCCGTTACCGGCGCGTCAACGCCAACAGGGCGTATGGCCTGAGAGGGTTCCGAATGAGGTTATTTCCGGTCAGATCAGACTTCGCTGAGACCAAGCAGGCCGAAATTCGGCCCCAGCAGCCGGCGGGCGCGCAGCAGAGCCCGGCGCGCCGCATAGGCGTCGTAAGCGACGCGAAGCAAGCCGGACAACTGCGACGGACCCGCGATCAGCTCGCGCATGACCGCCAATACACTCGTGCCTCCGTCGGGGCGCATGCCGGCCAGCGCGGCTCCTGGTACGACGCGATGCGCGGGATCGATGACAACTCTGATCGCTGCAAAACTCAGCCCATGGGTCGAAGCAAGCCGGGCGACCAGATGCGATTCCATATCGACCGTCGCCGCACCGGTTTCGGCGTGCATTCGCCGTTTGGCTTCGGGAGCGGCGACCGCGTAGTCGACGCCCGCGATCGGCTTATGTTCGGCGCCCGGAATCATCTTCAGGATCGCTTTCGACCAACTACGATCGGTAGGGCAACTCTGCTGCGCGTCGATGATCGAGGACGCGACAACCCAGTTTCCCGGACGCAAATGCGGGGCGAGCCCGCCCGCCACGCCGAAACTGATGATGCTGCGGCATCCTCCCGTGACGGCCTGGTCGAGCGATGCGGCAAGCTCGCTTTGCGTATTGCGGCAGATAACGACCACTCCTGGTCCTGACGCAATGCGGGCCTCGAAAGCCATACCGACGAGGGCGATGACGAAGCGGTCCGCCGGAGCGCCCGAACAAGCCGGCTGGCCGTGGTCAGGAATGCTAGGTTGAAGGACGGGGCAAGGCCCCGTGTGGGTCTCCGGCAATCGGGGGGCCCGTGAATCATCCAATCCGTTTCGCGCCATTGTCGCCCCCAAGCCCCAGCTTTAACGAAGCAAATTTCATGCCGCGGTAGCAACTCACCCTAAACCCGACCTCCGCCGACTGCGCGACAGAGCGGACCGGTAGGATGCCGTTTGCTATCCTGCTTTTGGATTGAGCTTCCCCTTCGGCCGGAACTCGAATAGACGACCCACTGTAGCAGATCGGCCGCGGTAATTCGCATGAGCAATAAAGAAAAGATTCTGGTCACCGGAGCAAGCGGATTCGTCGGCTCGGCTGTTGCCCGCAAACTCGTCGAGGCCGGCTTTTCGGTGCGGGCACTGGTTCGCGGCAAAAGCCCACGCACGCACCTTGCCGGACTAAACTTGGAGTTTTTCGAAGGCGATCTCCGCGAACGGAAGTCCGTCGAGCGCGCGCTAGCCGGCATGCGCTACGCGTTTCATGTGGCAGCGGATTACCGTCTATGGGCGCGCGATCCCAGTGAGATTTTTGCCTCTAACGTCGAAGGGACCCGCAACCTCATGGAGGAGTCGATGCGGGCGGGCGTCGAGCGCGTCGTCTACACCAGTAGCGTAGCGACCATTGCCGTGCGATCCGATGGTATCGCCGCGGACGAGACCTCGCCGTTGCGCGAGGATCAGGGCATCGGTGCCTACAAACGCAGCAAAATCGCGGCCGAACGCCTGGTCGAGGCCATGGTGGCGGAACGCGGCCTCGCCGCTGTCATCGTCAATCCGTCGACGCCGATTGGTCCACGCGACGTGCGGCCCACGCCGACGGGAAGGATCATCATCGAAGCCGCCAAAGGCCGCATTCCGGCATTCATCGACACCGGGCTCAACCTCGTGCATGTGGACGACGTCGCCAGCGGCCATCTCGCGGCGTTGCGTCACGGGAAGATCGGCGAACGCTACATTCTTGGCGGCCAGGACGTCTTGTTCTCGCAGATGCTGCACGACATCGCCGGCCGAGTCGGTCGGCGCGCGGCGCGGGTGCGGCTTCCGTGGCGGGCGCTCGTCCCGGTTGCGTATGCCGCCGAAGCTGTTGCCAAGGTTACGGGACGCGAGCCATTTGCCACCCTAGACGGGGTTCACATGGCGAAATACCGTATGTTCTTCGCGTCGAACAAAGCCGAGCGGGAACTGGGATATCGGTCGAGGCATTATGCGGAGGGAATTGACGACGCCGTACGTTGGTTTCGTGCCGCCGGATACCTGGGTTCTTAGCGTGCGATGCCATAAGATGGCCGCTGAATAACTGCGGAAATTGCTGGTTTATACAATGGTTACGTGAATTGTACTGGGAGATCGAAATATGGCATTGGTATAATTCTTGCCTTATATTTCGTTTATATAACCAGCTAGCTAGCTCCAAGGATTCATGAGCTAATTTGCCCCTCACAATGCAGACTGGAAGCGAAATGTTGGATTCGATTAAAGAACCGCGCGACCTGAAGAACTTATCGGCGGATCAGTTGCGCGAACTGGCGCACGAGCTGCGTTACGAGACGATCAACGCGGTGGCCTCGACGGGCGGGCATCTGGGGGCCGGGCTTGGCGTTGTGGAACTGACGGTGGCGCTGCATTACGTGTTCGACACGCCGGTGGACCGGCTGATCTGGGACGTCGGGCATCAGGCTTATCCGCACAAGATTTTGACCGGGCGGCGCGACCGCATCCGCACGTTGCGGCAGGGCGGCGGATTGTCCGGCTTCACCAAGCGCGCCGAGAGCGAATACGACCCGTTTGGGGCGGCGCATTCGTCGACCTCGATTTCGGCTGGACTGGGCATGGCGGTGGCGCGCGATCTGGCCGGCAAGAACAACAACGTCATCTGCGTGATCGGCGACGGGGCGATGTCGGCGGGCATGGCCTATGAGGCGATGAACAATGCCGGCGCGCGCAACGAGCGGCTGATCGTGATCCTGAACGACAACGACATGTCGATTGCGCCGCCGGTCGGCGCCATGTCGGCTTATCTGGCGCGGCTCGGCTCCGGCCACATGTATTTGAAGCTGCGCGACGTCGGCAAGCAGCTCACCCGGCATCTGCCCAAGCGCTTGGACCGCGCCATCACGCGGGCGGTCGAGCACGCGCGCACTTACGTCACCGGCGGCACGCTGTTCGAGGAACTGGGTTTCTATTACGTCGGTCCGATCGACGGGCACAATCTCGACCACCTGCTGCCGGTGCTGCGCAACGTGCGCGACGCCGAGATCGGGCCGGTTCTGGTGCATGTGGTGACGCAGAAGGGCAAGGGCTACGCGCCGGCGGAGACGAGCGCCGACAAGTATCACGGGGTGGTCAAGTTCGACGTGGCGACCGGGGCGCAGGCCAAATCGAAGGGCGGGGCGCCGCAATATACCAAGGTGTTCGGCGAGAGCCTGATCAAGGAGGCGCGCAAGGACGACAAGATCATCGCCATTACGGCGGCGATGCCGTCGGGCACCGGGCTCGACCTGTTCGAGAAGGAGTTCCCCAAGCGCTGCTTCGACGTCGGCATTGCCGAGCAGCACGCGGTGACCTTCGCCGGCGGCTTGGCGACCGAGGGCTTCAAGCCGTTCGCCACCATCTATTCGACCTTCCTGCAGCGCGCCTACGACCAGGTGGTGCACGACATCGCCATCCAGCGGCTGCCGGTGCGCTTTGCCATCGACCGCGCCGGCCTGGTCGGGGCGGACGGGCCGACCCATGCCGGGGCCTTTGACGTGGCCTATCTCGGCTGCCTGCCGGGCTTCGTGCTGATGGCGGCGGCCGACGAGGCCGAGCTGGTGCACATGGTGGCGACCCAAGTGGCCATCAACGACCGGCCGTCGGCGCTGCGCTATCCGCGCGGCGAGGGACTGGGCGTGCCGCTGCCGGCGGAGGGCGTGCCGCTGGAGATCGGCAAGGGCCGTATCCTCAGAGAAGGCCATAAAGTGGCGCTGTTGTCCTACGGGGCGCGGCTGGGTGAATGCCTGAAGGCGGCCGACGAGCTCGCGGCGCTGGGTCTGTCGACCACGCTGGCCGACGCCAGATTTGCCAAGCCCTTGGACGTCGACCTGCTGCTGCGCCTGGCGCGCGAGCACGAGGTTCTGCTCACCATCGAGGAAGGCGCCATTGGCGGCTTCGGCGCGCATGTGCTGCAGACCCTTGCCGACAATGGCGTGCTCGACAGCGGCCTCAAGGTGCGCTGCATGGTGCTGCCGGACATCTTCATCGACCAGGACACGCCGGCCGCGATGTACGCCAAGGCCGGCCTCGACGCCCGCGGCATCGTCGCCAAGGCCTTCGAGGCCCTCGGCAGAGACGTGCGGGCCGAATCGCTTAAGCTCGGCCTCGCATGACCGATCGGATCCGGCGGAGAAACCGATGAGCCAGAAATTGCCCATGCGGATTGTCCTGGCGCAGCCGCGCGGCTTTTGCGCGGGGGTGGTGCGTGCGATCGAGATCGTCGAGCGCGCGCTGCAGAAGTACGGCGCGCCGGTCTACGTGCGCCACGAAATCGTGCACAACAAGCATGTGGTCGACAGCCTCAAGGCCAAGGGTGCCCGCTTCGTTGAGACGGTTTCCGAGATACCGGAAAACGCGGTGACCATCTTCAGCGCCCACGGCGTTGCCCGCAGCGTCGAGGAGGAGGCGGCGGGGCGCGGCCTTCCCGTGCTCAACGCCACCTGTCCGCTGGTCACCAAGGTGCACAACCAAGGCAAGCGCTATGTCGGGCAGGGACGCACCCTCATTCTGATCGGCCACGCCGGCCACCCTGAAGTCGAGGGCACGATAGGACAGATTTCCGGTCCCGTGGTGCTGGTGCAGACGGAGGAAGATGTCGAAAAGCTCGATATCCCAGCCAATGCCCCGGTCGCCTACATAACCCAAACCACGCTGAGCGTGGACGACACCAGGGGCATAATTGCAAAGCTCGAGCAGCGCTTCAGCGACATCGTCGGGCCCGAAATGAGGGATATCTGTTACGCGACACAAAATCGCCAGGCGGCCGTGCGCGAGTTGAGCAGGCAGGTTGACGTCATTCTGGTAGTCGGTGCGAAAAACAGCTCGAATTCCAATCGTCTGCGCGAAATCGGGCTGGAGACGGGCATCCCGAGCTATCTCATTGCCGACAGCAGCGAACTGAAGCCGGAATGGGTGCAGGATGCTCGGACCGTAGGCCTCACCGCGGGCGCCTCGGCGCCGGAGGTTCTGGTCGAAGGCGTCATCGATGCCTTGGCACGCCTTGGTCCTGTCGAAGTTTCCGTCTTAGATGGCCGAAAGGAGACGATCGAGTTTCGGCTGCCTGCGGAATTGGCGTCCGTGTAATTGGCGCTGTTCCTTCCACACGTTGCGCCGTGCGCAACAGTTCGAACGAGAACCAACGAGTTATGACAATTCCCTATTTCAAGGAAATTATCATCGCGGCCTATCTTCTCAAGCAGAGGATCATGGGACGCAAACGCTATCCGCTCGTTTTGATGCTGGAGCCGTTGTTCCGTTGCAATCTGGCCTGCGTCGGTTGCGGCAAGATCGATTATCCGGACCCGATCCTCAACCAGCGCATGTCGGTCAAGGACTGCCTCGACGCGGTCGACGAATGCGGCGCGCCGATGGTGGCTATCCCCGGCGGCGAGCCGCTCATCCATCGCGAGATCGGTGAAATCGTCAAAGGCATCATCGCCCGCAAGAAATTCGTCTCGCTTTGCACCAACGCGCTGTTGCTTGAGAAGAAATTGCACCTGTTCGAACCGTCGCCGTATTTGTTCTTTTCCGTTCATCTCGACGGACTTGAGGACCATCACGACAAGTCGGTTTCGCAGAAGGGCGTGTTTGAGATTGCGGTGCGGGCCATCAAGGCGGCGAAGGCCAAAGGCTTCACCGTCAACGTCAACGCAACGATCTTCGATGGGCACGCCGCCGAGGACATCGCCGCATTTCTCGATCAGGCCAAGACGCTCGGCGTCGGCGTTTCGATCTCGCCCGGCTATGCTTATGAGCGCGCACCCGACCAGGATCATTTCCTTAACCGCCGCAAGACGAAAGAGCTTTTCCGCCGCGTGTTCGCTTTGGGCAAGGGCAAGAAGTGGGATCTGATGCATTCGAGTCTGTTCCTCGATTTCCTCGCCGGCAATCGGGAATACCATTGCACGCCGTGGGGGATGCCGACGCGCAACCTATTTGGGTGGCAGAAGCCCTGCTATCTGCTCGGCGAAGGCTACGCTAAGACCTACAAGGAGCTGATGGAGACCACTGACTGGGATTCCTACGGTACCGGCCGGTATGAGAAATGCGCCAACTGCATGGCCCATTGCGGCTACGAGCCGACCGCGGCGCAAGCCTCGATCAGCAACCCGCTGAGCGCGTTGTGGACCGCGATCCGCGGCGTGCGCACGACGGGACCCATGGCGCCGGAAATCTCGCTCACGCAGCAACGGCCGGCGCAATACGTGTTCTCACGTCACGTCGAGAAGATGCTGCACGAGATCCAATCGGCCACGCCCGAGGCGGACGCCGATGCGGCGGGCGAAAGGCCCCCGGAGCCCAAGGTGTCGGCAGCAGCCGGGTAGGGTACGACGCTCTATCCGCGCCGGGCTGCCCGTGAGTGCAAGGTGCTCGGCCGCTCTTGTTCCCATAAACTTCGCCCGGGCGACTGGATAACCCCCACCGCATGCTGACCTCCGTCATTGTCCGCGTCATCGATTTCTGCACGCGCCACGCGTGGCAGGTGGTCGTTGTCGGATTGGTGATGGCCGGCGCGTCGGGGGTCTATGCCGCGCGGCATTTCGCCATCAACTCGGATATCAGCGACCTTCTGTCGAACGATATCGGCTGGCGCAAGCGCGAGCTTGCCTTCGAGCAGGCATTTAACCGCTTCGAGCGGATTTTCGTCGTCGTCGAGGCGCCGACGCCGGAATTGGCGAGCGAAGCAACCGCCGCGCTCACGCAAGAGCTTGCCAAGAACAAGCAGCGCTTCCAATCGGTGGCGCAGCTCGGCGGCGGCGAATTCTTCGCGAAGAACGGCCTGCTGTTTCAATCGGTCGAGGATCTCAAGCGAAACACCGCGCTGATGGTCCAGGCCGAGCCGCTCGTCCACGACATGGCGACCGATCCGAGCCTCCGCGGTCTCATCGCCGGCCTCGAAGACGGCCTGCTCGGCATCCAGTCGGGTAAGCTCAAGCTCGATGATTTCACGCGCGTGTTCGATACCACCTCGGACACTTTGGAAAAGGTGATCAAGGGCGAGCCGGCGAGCTTCTCCTGGCGCGTCCTGGTTGCCGGCCATCCGGCGAAGCCGAGCGAGTTGCGCGGCTTCATCGACGTCCGTCCGGTGCTCGATTACACCGCCTTGGAGGCCGGCCACGCCGCCGCAGAGGCAATCCGACAGGTCGCTTCCCAGATCGCCCCGAAATACCACGCAACCGTGCGGCTTACCGGGCCGGTCGCCATGGCCGACGAGGAGTTCGCCACCATCAAGGATGGCGCGGTGCGCAACGGCATCGTCACGATTGTCATCGTGCTGATCATCCTGTGGCTCGCCTTGCGGTCGAAACGGCTGATCGTCGCCGTGTTCGTCAATTTGTTCATTGGGCTTGCGCTGACCGCGGCGCTTGGCCTCGCCATGGTCGGCAGCCTCAATCTGATCTCGGTTTATTTTGCCGTACTGTTCGTCGGCATCGGCGTCGATTTCGGCATCCAGTACAGCGTGCGCTACCGCGCCGAACGCCATGAGGTCGACGACATCAAGGCCGCGGTGCTTGTCGCCGGCAAACATGTCGGCGCGCCGCTCACGCTCGCCGCCGGCGCGACGGCCGCCGGCTTCCTGTCGTTCCTGCCGACCGACTACCGCGGCGTCTCCGAACTGGGGCTGATCGCGGGCTTTGGCATGCTGATCGCCTTCGTCACCAGCGTCACAATATTGCCGGCGCTGATCCGCTTGTTCAATCCGCCGGGCGAGCCGCATGAGCTTGGCTTTTCCTTTCTGGCGCCGGTCGACCGTTTTCTCGAACGCCGGCGCATCCCGATCATCGCCGGCACCGCGCTGGTGGTAATCGCCGGCCTGCCGCTGCTCTATTGGCTGCGCTTTGACTTCAATCCAATCAATCTGCGCGACCCGAAATCGGAATCGATCGCCACGTACCTTGATTTGAGCCGCGATCCGGACACCGACACCGATGCGGCCAAGGTGCTGGCGCCCTCGCTCGGCGAAGCGAACGCCATCGCCGCCCGGCTGTCGAAGGTGCCTGACGTCGGGCGCGTCATGACGCTGACGAGCTTCGTGCCGGGCGATCAACAGGAGAAGCTGCCCCTCATTCACAGCGTCGCAGCAAAACTCGCCGGCGCCTTCGACCCGAAGAATGCCGAGCCGCCGCCGAGCGATGCGGATAATGTCGAGGCGCTGAAGGAGGGGGCGGGTCGCCTCATCGAGGCTGCTGGCAAGCAGAGCGGCTCGGGCGCCGCCGCCGCCAAGCGCCTGGCCGCCGCGCTCACCGCAGTCGCGCAGGGCAGCCCGGAACTGCGCGCCAAGGTCGAGGCGGCGTTCATTCCGCCGCTGAAGACCGTCTTGGCGAGCCTGCATTCTTCGCTGCAGGCGCAGCCGGTGACGCAACAATCGCTGCCGTCCGAACTCGTCCTCGACTGGATGACGCCGAATGGCCGCGCGCGGGTCGAGGTCGCGCCCAAGGGCAACGCTAACGACAACGACGAGATGCGCCGGTTCGCGCGCGCCGTGCTGGCGGTCGAGCCGAATGCGGTCGAGGGACCGATCTCGATCCTCGATGCCGGCGACACCATCGTGCGCGCCTTCATCGAGGCGGGCCTGTGGGCGATGCTGTCGATCGGCATCCTGCTGTGGCTGGTGCTGCGGCGGATCGGCGACGTGCTGCTAACTCTCATTCCGCTGATGACCGCGGGCGTGGTGACGCTGGAACTTTGCGTCCTGATCGGCATGCCGCTCAACTTCGCCAATATCATCGCGCTGCCGCTGCTGCTTGGCGTCGGTGTCGCCTTCAAGATTTATTACATCACGGCCTGGCGCGAGGGGCAGACGAACCTTTTGCAGACCAGCCTTACTCGCGCCGTGTTTTTCAGCGCACTGACCACCGCGACCGCGTTCGGCAGCCTGTGGTTCTCCAGCCACCCCGGAACTGCCAGCATGGGCAAATTGCTGGCGCTGTCGTTGATGTGCACGCTCGCGGCAGCGGTATTGTTCCAGCCGGTCCTCATGGGCAAGCCGCGCAATGACGATTAGGCGGCGGGCGAACCATGGCGCGGTATGCTAATCAATGATTGGCCAAGGATTCGGACGCAATAAAATCAAGGAGGCCGATAATGATCCGTATGTTCGTGCTGTTGACGGCCCTGACCGCTAGCGTCTCCGCGACATTCGCGAGTGGTACCCCCGCGGAAGAGGCCGCGTGTCGCCCCGATGTCCGCCGGTTCTGCCATGCCGTCAAGCCGGGGTCGGGCGACGGGGCCTTTCTTGCTTGCCTCCAGGCGCACCGTGAGAAACTTCGCCGGGCCTGCCGCGAAGTGCTGGAAAGTCACGGGCAGTGATATTACAGCCTTACGCCGCGTCTGCGTATCGCGGACCCAGAAAAGACGGCGCGGACGCACGTTCAAGCGGCTGGTCGGTGAGGGACATCAGATAATGGAACTCAGCTGCCCGAAAAATAGGCTCAGGAATAAGCTAAACTGGCCCATTTGATTTCGTCAAAAGAACACATAATTGGACGATGGTACGAAACGTGCTTCGACCGTGGCGACCCGGATTTTGCGCAATGAAGTTAACGTTTCTGACCGTCATCCTCGCGAGCTTTATCGCTGCCTTCGCATGGGCGGCTCCGCTGCCCGCGACCGAGCCCTCCGTGGCCGGCATGTGGGCGCAGGTCGACGAAAAAGGCCGGGTCGGCGGCTGGTTTCTCATATTTGAGCATGATGGTGTTTACGAGGGCGCCATTGCCAAAATGTTCTTCGAGCCCGGCGAAGACACGCATCCGATCTGCACTCGCTGCTCGGGCGACCAGAAGAATGCGCCATCGCTCGGTCTCGTCATCATCAAGGGCATGCAGCGCAAGGGTCTCGTCTACCAGAACGGGTCCATCCTCGATCCGCGCGATGGCCAAGTCTATCACGCCAAGATGACGCTGAGTCCGGACGGTCAGCAGCTCACTTTGCGCGGCTATCTCGGCTTTGAAGTGTTCGGCCAGAACCAGGTATGGCGGCGGCTTCCCAACGACGTCATCCAGCAAGACGAGATGCCGGCAAACTTGGTGCCGTATTGGCTGGCACTGCCGAAATCGTCCGACGGGATGATGACGAAGGACGGGGGCCAGCCGCAAACCGGAACCGTAAAGAGCTCGCAGCCGAGCCGGTGATGGAATTCGGCGTGGTCGGCTGCGTCACATGCCAAATTTGACGTAGCCGCCTTGCGTCAGGTTCCGGTAGCGCGCCAGCGCCCAGAGCGGAAAGAATTTGGCATAGCCGTGGTAGCGTAAATAGAACACGCGCGGAAAACCGGTCGCCGTGTAGCGTTCCTCCGCCCATAGCCCGTCGGATTCCTGATTACGCAGAAGGAAGTCGATCCCGCGCTTAACCGCCGGATGATCGGCCACGCCCGCCGCCATCAACCCGATCAGCGCCCAGGCGGTCTGCGAGGCGGTGCTCGGAGCGCTCTCGTAGCCGTGGTAGTCGAGCTTGTAGCTGGTGCCGTCTTCACCCCAGCCGCCGTCGGCATTCTGGATGGAGACGAGCCAGTCGGCCGCTTTGCGCATGATCGGGGAAGCCGGATCGAGCCCGACGACGTTAAGGGCGCAGAGCACCGACCAGGTGCCGTAGATGTAATTCATGCCCCAGCGGCCGTACCAGCTGCCGTCGGCAAGCTGCACGCGGCGCAGATAGTCGACCCCGCGCGCGACCGTTTGGCTGTTTGCAACCGTGTCGCCGAACTGCGCCAGCATCGACAGACAGCGCGCGGTGACATCCTCTGTCGGCGGATCGAGCAGTGCTCCATGGTCGGCGAACGGGATGTTGTTCAGGTAGTAGAACTCATTGTCGGCATCGAATGCACCCCAGGCGCCGTTTTCGCTCTGCATGCCGACGATCCACTCGCGCGAGCGTTCGAGCGAAGCGAGAAAATCCTGACGCCCCGATACTTTCTGGACGCGATCCATGGCCATAGCGACGACGGCAGTATCATCGACATCGGGATAATGCGCATTGGCATATTGGAACGCCCAGCCACCGGGACGCAGGTTGGGTCGTCGCGCAATCCAGTCGCCGGGCACGTCGAGAATTTGCTTCGGCACAAGCCAGTCAAGGCCCTTCTTGACCTGCGCGACCGCGCGCTCGCCGCCGACTTCGAGCAGAGCATGGCAGATGAGGCCAGTGTCCCAGATCGGCGAAACGCACGGCTGGCAATAGGCTTCATGCTCGTGCACGACGAGCAGCTTCTCCACCGACTTGCGCGCGATGGCGCGCTGCGGATGGCTTTCCGCAAACCCAAGCACGTCGAACATCATCACGCTGTTGGCCATCGCCGGAAAGATCGCGCCTAAGACCGTCCTCGCCGTTGAGGCGCTCGCCGACCCACGCGGCGGCGCGGTCGATCGCGCGCTGATGCGTGGGTAGCCGCGACAACAGCAACGGCTCAATCACACGCAACACTATGTCGACGCCGCGGAAGAACCAGAACCACGACGCTTTCTGCTGCGGCGCCTTCGGCGTCGGGCCGAGGTTCGCCGGCGATCCAAGGAAAAGCTCGTCGATCCGCACGCCCTTCGCGTTGCGCGCAACCGGTCGCTTTGCCATCAGCACCAGGAGCGGCACGATGACTGTGCGGCTCCAGTACGAAATCTTGTCGAGATGGAACGGAAACCATTTCGGCAGCAGCATGATTTCGACCGGCATTACCGGAACAGCGCGCCACGGAATGAATCCGAACAGAGCGAGCATGATGCGTGTGAACACATTCGCGCGTTCGGCACCGCCGCGCGCGCGCACTGCCTCGCGCGCGCGTGTCATGTGCTCGGCTCGCGGATCGTCGCCGATCATCTTCAGCGCGAAATAGGCCTTCACGGTCGCGCTGACATTGAGATCGCCGTCGCGAAACAGCGGCCAGCCGCCGTGCGCGCCTTGGATGCGGCGCAGATAGACGGCGACCTTCGCTTCGAGCGCGGCATCGACCGGCTCGCCGAGATAGTGCCGCAGCAGCACGTATTCGGCCGGAATGGTGGCATCGGCCTCGAGCTCGAACACCCAATGCCCGTCGGGCCGTTGGCGTGCGAGCAAAGTGTCGGTCGCCGCGGCGATGGCGCGATCGAGCGCGGAAGCCGTCGTTTTCGACTTGCTATCGGTCAACTGATCTGACGTGTCGGACATTGCGCCTTCGCTAGCTCATTTTGCCGATCAATTCGGCCGCCCGGTTACCGGACCGTATCGCGCCCTCGATGGTTGCCGGCAGGCCGGTCGCGGTCCAATCGCCGGCGAGCAGGAGATTGTTCCAACGCGTCTGCGGCCCGGGGCGCTTGGCATCCTCGCGCGGCAAAGCGGCGAAAGTGGCCCGCCGTTCCCGCACGATTTGCCACGGGGGCAGGGGGCCTGCAATGCCCGCGACCTCGGCGACTTCCCGCCAGATCAAAGCCGCGAGTTCCTCGCGCGGCGTGTCGAGCAGCCGATCGGCGCCGCTGATTGTGACGGAAAGACGGTCGGGAAAGGCGAACAGCCATTCGGCGGTGCCGTTGATGATGCCGGTCATGGGTGCGAGTCCGGCCGGCGGTGCAAGGCGGAAATGGGCGTTGACGATGGCGCGAAATTCGCTCGGCGTGGTCAAGCCCGGAACGAGCGATGTCGCTACCACTGGCGGCACCGCCAAAACGACAGCGTCGCCTGGGTGCAGCGGTGCCGAAAGATCGCCGAAATCGAGCCCGGTCACGCGGTCCGCGTCGTATGCGAAGGTGCGCAGCCGCTCGCCGAAAACGACTTTGCCGCCGTTCGCCTCGATGAACCGCAGCGCCGGCTCGACGAAGGCCGCCGACAGTCCGTCGCGCGCGAACAATGGACGGTAGCTGCGCCCACCCGCGGCCAGCGTTTCCCGGATCACCGCCGCAGCCAGGCTGGCGGAGCTTGCCGGCGGCTCGGTATTGAGCGCGGCCAGCAACAGCGGCCCGAGCAGCCGTTCGTAAAGCGGCCCTTTGCAAGCGATGACCTCGTCGATGGCCGCGCCGGGCGCGGCGCGCAGCAGGCGCAGAATGGACAAATAATCGCGCGCGCGCGTTCCCGGCACGCGGCGATGGCGGTCGAAGATCCACCACGGGATGCGGCCGTCATTGGCGTGTAGCGTCCAGCGTTCATGGCTTGCGAGATCAATAAAGGGAAAACTTGCGCTTGCAGGCCCGGCCAGATGATCGCGTCCGCCGATCGTATCAAGATAGCCGAGCGCTGCCCGGTTACCGGACAAAAGAAGATGGTTGCCGTTATCGATCGTGATCCCAAGCGCAGGGTCATGATACGAGCGGCAGCGCCCGCCCGCCTGGTTGGTCGCCTCGTATACGGTCGCGTGCACGCCCTGCTTGACCAGCCGAACGGCGGCGGCAAGGCCGGCGAGCCCGGCGCCGATGATATGGACCGTGCGTGCCATCACAAAATCGCGTAGCGCAGCAAGATCCAGAGGAATTGCCAGCGGCGCAGCCGCACCGGCATGCGCGGCGACTGCCAGCCGCGCGCAAGCATCTGATCGTACATCATGCGATAGGCAGTCGCCATGATGCGCGGCGTGCGCACGGTGCGCCGCGGGCTGCGCGCCATGATGGCCTCGGCTTCCGCGAAGTGGCGTCCGGCGACCGCGGCGACCGTCGTGCAGGCTTGCCCGATCGCCGGACTGGCGAGCACCGTCGCGGGGTCATCGGTTGCGATGCCGGCGTCGGCCAACGCTTCGCGCGGAAGATAGAGGCGGCCGATAGCGGCGTCCTCGTCGAGGTCGCGCAGGATGTTCGTCATTTGCAGCGCGCGGCCGAGATGATGGGCGAGCGCGAGGCCATCCTGCTTCTCCATTCCGAACACGCGAACGCTCAGCCGGCCCACCGCGCTGGCGACGCGGTCGCAATAGAGGTCGAAGGTCGCGAAATCGGGCGCCCGTATGTCGGCAACGACGTCCATCTCCATGCCGTCGATGACGGCGAGGAAGTCCTCGCGTTGCAGGTCAAAAGTGCGCACGGCACGCGCCAGCCCGCTCAAATACGGCGGCGGCGTGCGGGCATAAAGCGCGTCGATGTCGGCACGCCAGCGCCGCAATTGCTCGAGCCGCACGTCGCGCGCGCCGGCTTCGTCAGCGATGTCGTCGACCTTGCGGCAGAACGAGTAGATCTCGAACATCGCCTCGCGCTGCGCTTTCGGCATGATGCGCATGGCGAGGTAGAACGAGCTGCCGGAGGCGCGCTGTTCGGCTTCTGCCACGGATTCGTCGGCCACCGCACTCATGGCTGCGCCACCGAGGTCGGACGATGAAGGCCGGCGCGGCGGATGACTGCCTTGAGCACGGCGAGCAGGCTCACACCGGCGACACCGAGCTTGCCGAGATGCACGCGTTCGCTCAAGGGGTCGCGTCGCATGAGCATGCGGGTGAGGTGCTGCGCCAGTGTTTGGATGACCGAAAGCTCGAGCGCGAGCCGCGAGTCCTCGACCATGCTTGGCAGCGCGTCGCCTTGCTGTAGAAGGAGCCCGGTGCGCTCCGCCAGCCCTGAAAGACAGCGCCGCAGGCCCGGCGACGCCTTGGCGGCGCCGATCGTCTCGACGGTAATGCCGCAGAGGGCGAGGGCGTCAAGCGGGATATAGACGCGGTTCAGATTGCGGTAATCAGCCGCGCAGTCCTGAATGTGATTGATGATCTGCAGCGCCGCGCAGATCGCATCGGACGCAGGCCACGTGCTGCGGCTCTCGCCATGCACGTCGAGCACGAAACGGCCGACCGGCATCGCGGAGTAGGCGCAATAGCCCATGAGGTCGTCCCAGTCGCGGTAGCGCAGCTTGGTGGCGTCGAGCCGGAAGGCCTTGAGCAGGTCCTGCGCATGTTGCGGCGACATGCTGCGTTCGGCAAGCGCGCGGCGCAGCGCGGCCGCCTGCGCGTTACCGTCGCCGGCGCCAAGCAGGTCCTGCTCCAGGCGGTCCAACAGGCTGACCTTCTCCTGCGCCGAAAGCTTGGCGTGGTCGGCGATATCGTCGGCGCAGCGTACGAATTCGTAGAAGGCGAGGATCAAAGCGCGGTGGCGCGGATGAATGAGCCACGACGCCACCGGAAAATTCTCGTCGCGGTGGCCCTTGCCGGACCGAAATGCATTGGCATCCATCATCGCACGCCGTTCACATTCGACTGAATGCGGCCTTTCCATAGGCCGCCGCGCTTGCGGGCATATTGATAAGCGGAGTCGAGGGTAAAGACCATGTAGGCGAGCGCGATCGCCGGCAGTAAAGGTCCCCATAGCGGCGACAGCCGGTAGAACCGCAGGATCGGCAAGAACGCGATCGCCATGATTACCCAAGCCAGCAGGCCGAGTATCTGCGCAAGACCGTGGCCGAACAGCGCCAGAACGACTGGAAGCAGGTATACGAGCGCCATGCCGGCGACCGTTGCGGCGAGCAACAGCGGCGAATAGCCAAGCTGTGCGTAGGCCGAGCGCGCGACCATGCGCCGGATGTCCTGCACCGTCGCGTAACCACGGATGCTGTGTACGCGCTGCGTCAGGCTGAGTCGGATCGGCCCCTGCGGCTTGAGGTTGCGCGCCAGCGCACAGTCGTCGATCAAGGCGCCACGAATCGCCTCGATGCCGCCGGCCGCACCGAGTGCGTCGCTTCGCACCAGCATGCAGCCGCCCGCCGCCGCCGCCGTGCTGTGGTCCGGGCGGTTCACCCAAGCGAACGGGTAGAGCATCTGGAAGAAAAAGATGAAGCCCGGCACGAATGCGCGCTCGGCGAAGCTCTCGCAGCGCAGGGCAACCATCAGCGAATTGAGCACGAGTTTGTTCGCCTGCGCTTGTGACACGAGGCGCGTGAGCGCGCCGGGGTCGTAGACAATGTCGGCATCTGTGAATAGCAGATAATCCGGCGCGCTCATCAACGCGCGCGCGACGCCTTGCTCCATCGCCCATAGTTTGCCGGTCCAGCCTGCTGGCAGCGCGTCACCAGGCACGATGATGAGCCGATCTGCGGCTGCCGCCGCCGCACGCCGCGCCACCTCAGCCGTGCCATCGGTGCTTTGGTCGTCCACCAGGACGATGGAGAACAAGCCCGGATAGTCCTGGTTCAGCAGCGAGGCGATGGTTTCGCCGACGCCTTCGGCCTCGTCGCGTGCCGGGATGACCGCTGTGACGGCCGGCCATGCCAAAGGCGCCGGGCCGCCATCGTCGCGTTCTGACGCGAGCCAGAAGCCGCCGCGTCCCGCAATCAGATAGACCCAAACCGCGAGCGCGGCTGTGGCTAAGAGGTTCACTACCATTTGGCCAAAATGTTCCTCGGACTAGCCCGGTAATATTATGGCGCAGACGCCACAAGCATTATGGCGACAGCGCCATACTTTGTTCTGGACCATACCGTGAAAATTCAATCTGGATGAACAAGCCAGATACTAAGTCCACGGTCAATTTCGGAATGAAGCATGTCCGAAATCAGAACCGTTACAACACTGCGGCGAAAAAGAGACGAGAATCGCAAAGCGGTCCACGAATACCAGCGGTGCCTTGACTAAGCCCGCGCCGAACATGTGCCGCCAGCGCTGTCGTCAGCGCCCCTGATAGGACGGCGTGCGCACGATTAGGCCGTCGAGCGCTTCCGTCACCTTGATCTGACAGGACAGCCGCGAGGTCGGCTTCACCTCGAAGGCGGTGTCGAGCATCTCTTCTTCCTCTGCCGAGGGCGGACCGACCACCGCAAACCATTTCTCGTCGACATGCACCAGACAGGTCGCGCAGGTGCAGGAGCCGCCGCATTCGGCGACGATGCTGGTGACATCGTTGCGCAGCGCGGTCTCCATCACGGTCGAGCCGAGTTCGGCCTCGACGGTGTGCACGGCGCCGTCATGCTCGATGTAAGTGATCTTCGGCATGAAGGACTACGCGACGCCGAGCTTCTTCTGCAGGCTGGTCGATGACGTGGTGTATTGGAACACCAGCCGTTTGTCGGGATAGACGTAGTGGTAGGCCTTTTGCGCCATCAGCGCGGCCTCGTGGAACCCCGACAGAATCAGCTTGAGCTTGCCCGGATAGGTGTTGATGTCGCCGATGGCGAACAGGCCAGGGATATTGGTTTCGAACGCGGCGGTATCGACCGGGATCAGCTCGTCTTCCATTTTGATGCCCCAGTCGGCCACCGGGCCGAGCTTCATGGTCAACCCGAAGAACGGCAACATGGTATCGCATTCGATACGCTCGACCGTGTCCTTGCCTTTGATCGACGCGGCCGCGAGCTGGCCGTCGGCGCCTTCCAGCTCCGAAACCTGGCCGATCTTGAGGTCCATGCTGCCTGCGGCGACCAGCGCGCGCATCTTGTTGACGCTGTCGGGTGCACCGCGGAATTCGTCACGCCGGTGCACCAGTGTCAGCCGCTTGGCGATCGGCTGCAGATTGAGGGTCCAGTCGAGCGCCGAGTCGCCGCCACCGACGATCACCAGCCGCTTGTCGCGGAAGACGTCCATCTTGCGCACGGCATAATGGACCGACTTACCCTCATAGGGCTCGATACCGGGGATCGGCGGGCGCTTGGGCTGGAACGAGCCGCCGCCGGCGCCGATCACAACCACCTTCGCCTCGAACACCTTGCCGCGGTCGGTGCCGATGCGGAACAGCGGCTCGCCGATCTTCTCAAGCGTCGTCACCATCTCGCCGAGGTGGAAGGTGGGCTTGAACGGCTTGATCTGCTCCATCAAGGCGTCGGTCAGGCCATGGCCGGTAATATAGGGGATACCGGGAATGTCGTAGATCGGTTTTTCCGGATAAAGCTCGGCGCATTGGCCGCCGACCTTGTCGAGGATATCGACCAGGTGCGCCTTGATATCGAGCAGCCCGAGCTCGAATACCGCGAATAGGCCGACCGGCCCCGCGCCGATGATCACAACGTCGGTCTTGATCGTTTCGCTCATTCTTGTCGCTCCGGCGTCGGCCGGCTCCTTACTTCGCGTTTCGGATAATCACGCCGATCTGTGCGCGATGTGAGCGGTCGGAACGGCGATGAGGCGCAACAGTTCCGCCAAATTCTGCTCGGGCGTCTTGTCGGTGGTGGTGAGCACGGCTTCCGCCTTGGCGTAAAGCGGTTCGCGGCTCTTGAGAATGGATACCAGGTCCTCCATGGCGCGGGCGTTGTTGGCCATCGGCCGCATGTCGCCTTGCGCCATCACCCGCTTCATGTGTTCCTCCGGCTCGGCGCGCACCCAGACCGTGAAGCACGAGGCCAGCAACAATTCAAGCGTGCCCGGTTCGGTGACGATGCTGCCGCTGGTGGCGATGACGAAATGGGGGTGCCGGCGCAACACGTCGTCGAGCGCCTCGCGCTCGGCGCGGCGGAAGGTTTCCTGGCCGAACATGTCGAAGATCTCGCTTAAATTGGCGCCGCTGCGCCGCTCGATCTCGCGGTCAAGCTCGATGAACGGCACGTCGAGACGTTCCGCCAGCAGGCGGCCGAGTGTGGACTTGCCGCCGCCGCGCAGGCCGATCAGCGCGACGCGCCGACGATCCTCGGAGGGCGAGGAGAAATGTTCGGTCACGAGCTTGCGGGCTTCTACGAGCATGTCCGGTGGCAGCCGTTCGAGAAATTGCGTCAGCAGCACCAGGTCTAGCGGCGGTTCGGCGCCGTCATGCACCAGCTGTGTGACCGGCAAGCCGATGGCGCGCGCGATCCGCCGCAGCAGCACGATCGAGCAATTGCCTTTGCCGACCTCAAGTTGGGCCAAGTAGCGCTCCGACACTTTCGCATGCGCCGCCAATGCCTTGCGCGTGATGCCGCGCTGATGGCGCAGCGTGCGCACGCGCTCGCCCAGCCGATGCAAATAGCCATCGGCGGTGCGGCTTTGGGCGGGCTTGGCGCGGACTGCTTTCATCGCGTTACCGGCTAACATGCATTATAGTGCAAGGCAATAGGGTTTCTTTGTTTGGTTTTATTGGCCCTATTGTATGAGACCTGCCGGAGTGGTATTAACATGCAAAATAATGCATAAAGGGAGAAGGCCGTCGGACGTCTGCAACCCGGCGCCGGTGCGATCATGCAAACCATCGATTTCCAGACCGAGCCGTCGCGCTACCGCCATTGGCGCATCGAGTGCGATGGCGACGTCGCGTATTTGATCATGGATGTCGATCAGGCCGGCGGATTGTTCGACGGCTACGAACTGAAGCTCAACTCCTATGACCTCGGCGTCGATATCGAGCTCAACGACGCGGTGCAGCGGCTGCGCTTCGAGCATCCAGAGGTGCGCTGCGTGGTCATCAAGTCGGGCAAGGACAACGTATTCTGCGCCGGCGCCAATATCCGTATGCTGGGCAAATCGACCCACGGCCAGAAGGTGAATTTCTGCAAGTTCACTAACGAAACGCGGCTGGCCATCGAGGACGCATCCGAGAATTCCAAACAAACCTATGTGTGCGCCATCAACGGCAATGCGGCCGGCGGCGGCTACGAGTTGGCGCTCGCCGCCGATCACATCATGCTGGTGGACGACCGCCGCTCGGCGGTAGCGCTGCCGGAGACCCCGCTGCTCGCCGTGCTGCCGGGCACCGGCGGTCTCACCCGCGTCACCGACAAGCGCAAGGTGCGGCGCGACCGCGCCGACGTGTTCTGCTCGATCGAAGAGGGTATCCGCGGCGCCAAGGCGGTCGAGTGGCGGCTGGTCGACGAGGTGGTGCCGAATTCGAAATGGAAGGACGTTGTGGCCGCGCGCGCGCACGAGATTGCCGCACGATCGGACCGGCCGAAAGATGCCAAGGGCATCGCGCTGACCCCGCTCGACCGTAAGATCGAGGCCGACCGCGTGGCCTATTCGCATGTCGATGTCGAGATCGACCGCGCCCGCGGCCTGGCGACCGTCACTGTGCGTGGACCCTCGCAAGCCGTGCCGGCTTCGGTCGAAGCCGCGCATGCGCTCGGCGCCAGGTTCTGGCCGCTCACGGTTGCGCGCGAACTGGAAGATGCCACCCTGCATCTGCGCGCCAACGAGCAGGCGATCGGCGTCGTACTGTTGCGCACCGATGGCGACGCCAAGGCGGTGTTGGCGCATGACGATTTCATTGGCAAGGCCAATGGCGACTGGCTGATGCGCGAGATCCGCCACTACCTCAAGCGCGTGCTCAAGCGCCTCGACGTAACGCCGCGCAGTATGATCGCGCTGATCGAGCCGGGGTCCTGTTTTGCCGGCACGCTGGCCGAACTCGCCTTCGCCGCCGACCGGTCGTTGATGCTGATCGGCACCCGTGAGGGCGACAACCGCAAGCCAGCGGCGATCACGCTGGGCGCGGCCAATTTCGGCTTCTATCCGATGGGCAACGGGCTCACCCGTTTGCAGACGCGCTTCCTCGGCGAGCCGGACACGCTCAAGCAGGCCAAGGACAAGATCGGCACGCCGATCGAGGGCGAAGAGGCGGCCGAGTTCGGCCTGGTAACGCAGGCTTACGAAGACTTCGATTGGGACGACGAACTGCGCATCCTCTTGGAAGAGCGCGCAAGCTTCTCGCCCGACGCCATGACCGGCATGGAAGCGAACCTCCGTTTCGCCGGCCCGGAAACGATGGAAACCAAGATATTCGGCAGGTTGACCGCCTGGCAGAACTGGATTTTCCAGCGGCCGAACGCGATCGGCGAGCAGGGCGCGCTCAAGCTCTACGGCAGCGGCGTATCGCCGACCTTCAATAAGGAAAGGGTCTAGTCATGAACATCGCGCAGGTCGACTATGACGGCTTGATCCCGAATAACGTCGGACTCGGGCAGGACCCGCGCGTCAAGCGCGCGCTGGAAAAATGGCATCCCGGCTACATCAACTGGTGGCACGACATGGGGCCGGAAGGCTTCCAGGAATCGCTGGTCTATCTGCGCACCGCGGTCAGCGTCGATCCCAAAGGCTGGGCCAAGTTCGATTACGTGCGCATGCCGGAATACCGCTGGGGCGTACTGCTGGCGCCACAGCATGAAGGCCGCAAGATTCCGTTCGGCATGCACAAGGGCGAGGACGCCTGGCAGGAAGTGCCGGGCGAATACCGCGCCATGCTGCGGCGGCTCATCGTGATCCAGGGCGATACCGAACCGGCCTCGGTCGAGCAGCAGCGCCATCTCGGCAAGACCGCGCCATCGCTCTATGACCTGCGCAATCTGTTCCAGGTCAACGTCGAAGAAGGGCGTCATCTCTGGGCGATGGTCTATCTGCTGCAGAAATATTTCGGCACCGACGGCCGCGAGGAGGCGGAAGCCCTGTTACAGCGCCGTTCCGGCCATGCCGACACGCCGCGCATGCTCGGCGCGTTCAATGAGAAGACGCCGGATTGGCTGTCGTTCTTCATGTTCACCTACTTCACCGACCGCGACGGCAAGATGCAGCTCGAGGCGCTGGCGCAATCCGGCTTTGATCCGCTGTCGCGCACCTGCCGGTTCATGCTGACCGAGGAAGCCCACCACATGTTCGTGGGCGAGACCGGCGTCACGCGTGTCGTGCAGCGCACCTGCGAGGCGATGAAGGAAGCCGGCATCAGCGATCCCACCAATATCGAGGCGGTGCGCAAGCTCGGCGTCATCGACCTGCCGACCATTCAGAAGAAAGCCAACATGCATTTCTCGCTGACGCTTGATCTGTTCGGCAACGAGATCTCGACCAACGCCGCCAACGCCTTTCACGCCGGCCTAAAAGGTCGCTACCGCGAAGACCGGCTCAAGGACGACCACCAGCTCGAAAGCGGCACCTATCCGGTGCTGCGCCTGATCGATGGCAAGATTCAGAACGCAGGATACGCCAGCGCTCTCCGCGCTCAACATGCGGCTGCGCGACGATTATGTCGTCGATGCCAATATCGGCGTCGGGCGCTGGAACAAGGTGATCGCCGAACACGGCATCCCGTTCGAGATCAAGCTGCCGCATGTCGCCTTCCACCGTCACATCGGCGAGTTCTCCAATATCAAGGCGGACGTCGCCGGCAATGTGCTGAGCGAGGCCGATTGGAGCAAGCGGCGCAGCGAATTTTTGCCTTCCGAGAGCGACCGCGACTTCATCGAAAGCCTGATGCAGCCGCAGTTCGAGCCGGCCAAGTTCGCCGGCTGGATCGCGCCGCCGCGCGTCGGCATCGACAACAAGCCGGGCGACTTCGAATACGTCAAGATCGCGGACGCTTAGTCGCTTCGCGCTGCTCGCGTATCTTCGTCGCGCAGCTTGAAGCGTTGGATCTTGCCCGTCGCGGTATGCGGCAGGTCGCTGCGCACGTCGATCCAGCGCGGATATTTCCATGCGCCGGCCGTCTCCTTGACGTGCAGCTTCAGCTTTTCCAACAGGTTCTCGTCGGCGACATAGCCGTTCTTGAGGACGATGAAAGCCTTCGGCTTGATCAGGCCGTCGGCGTCCTGCTTGCCGATGACGGCGGCTTCCAGCACCGCCTCGTGCGAGGTCAGCGCGGCTTCGACGTCGAACGGCGACACCCACATGCCGCTGACCTTGAACATGTCGTCGGTACGTCCGCAGTAGTAGTAATAGCCGTCGGGGTCGCGGCGGAATTTGTCGCCGGTATAAGTCCATTCGCCGACGAAGGTGCGTTGGCTTTTGGCGCGCTGGTTCCAGTAGCCTTCGGCGGCCGACGGCCCGCGCACGATCAGTTCGCCGATCTCATCGGCGGGAAGCTCGCGGCCCTTCTCATCGACGATGCGCGTCTCGTAACCGGGCACCGGCTTGCCGGTCGAACCATAACGAATGTCGCCGGGACGGTTGCTCAGGAACGTCTGCAACAATTCAGTCGAGCCGATGCCGTCGAGCACGTCGACACCGACCACCTTGCGCCAGCGCTGGCCGATATGGGCGGGCAGCGCTTCGCCGGCCGACACGCACAGGCGCAGCCGGTCGGAACCGGCGCCCTTGCAGATTTCCGGATGCGAAAGCAGCGCGGTGTAGAGCGACGGCACGCCGTAGAAGATGGTAGGGCGATGCTTGCGCATCATCTCGAACACTGATTCCGGCGACGGCCGCCTGGGCCACAGCGCGGCGGTGGCGCCCACAGATAAGGGAAAAGTCATAGCGTTGCCGAAGCCATAGGCGAAGAACAATTTCGCCGCCGAGTGGACGATGTCGGTCTCGCCGATGCCAAGCACGCCTTGCCCAAACAGTCTGGCGGTCGCCATCAGATTGGAATGGATATGCTTGACGCCTTTCGGATCGCCGGTCGAGCCTGAGGTGTACATCCAGAATGCCACTTCGTCGGACAGCGTGTCGGCGATGAATGGCGCCGTATCGGCGGCGGCGATGACGTCCTCGAATAGATGCACGTCGCGGCCGGGGAACGCCGCTCTGTCGTCGGCGGTGGCGCCAACCAGGATCACAGTTCTTAGATGGGGAAGCGTTCGATCATCGGCCAGATCGCCTGTGCCAGCGGCGCGGCGGCGATGAGCGCGCTGGCGCGGCTGTCGGCCAAGATATAGGAGTACTGCGACACATTGAGGAAGGTATTGAGCGGGATGGCGATGCGGCCGGCGCGCACCGTGCCCCAGAATGCCACCGGATAATCCACCGTGTCGTGCAGCAACAGCGCGACACGTTCTTCCTGCCGGATACCAAGCGTGCGCAGCGCATGGGCGAGGCGGACCGAGCGCGATTGCAGGTCGCCATAAGTCAACGAGCGGTCGGGATCGATGAACGCGATCTTCTTGCCAAGGCCGCGCACCACATTGGCGTCGACGAAATCGGAGACGGCGTTGTAGAGGCGGCGCTGGCTGAAATCGTCGGACAAGCCCATTCCCCGTTGCCCCGTCAGCTTTCGAACAATCGCGTCAGCAGACGGCGCGCCAGCACGCCGGCCACGCGCCGGCGGTAGTGACCGGGCGTGAAAGTGGTCTTC
Source organism: uncultured Alphaproteobacteria bacterium (assembly GCA_963770985.1). GTDB lineage: Bacteria > Pseudomonadota > Alphaproteobacteria > Rhizobiales > Xanthobacteraceae > Pseudolabrys. Next base: position 139,691 of record CAVYRR010000012.1, read on the forward strand.
ATCGGCATGATCTGGTCGCGCACCAGCGCCTCGAGGCCCTTGAAGACGCGCGCGTCGAGTTTTCCGCCGGTGAGGTCGGCGGTGCCGTCGAGCAGCACCGGGCGCGGATTGGTGCCGGTGAACGCCACCCGCAGGTCGGTGAGCCTGTCGCCCTCGCGCTTGAGCGCGACCGCGACGCCGGCGACTGGATATTCGATCGAGCGGCGGATGCGGATCTTGTCGTAGGCCGAGTGCAGGCCGGGGGTATTTTTCGCGCGCACCGCGGTGACGATTTCGCCCGGGCGCAGCGCAAGATAAAATTTTCCGTCGCCTTGCGTCTCGGTCACCGGCACGTCCTGGCGCGCAAAGCCGATATAAAGTTTGTTGAGGGGGATGGTGCGCTTGCCATTCGGCCCCGCGATGTCCACTTCCGCGCCGAGCGTGAGCAGTGCCGGCGCGAGATCACCGGCGAAGGTCGCAAAGCACACGCCGCGGCTTTTCGGCGCCACGTGGCAGACGGTGCCGGTGGTCTTCAGGCAGTGGTTATTGGCGACGCGCCACCATTCGCTTTGATTGTAGAAGATGCAGCGCGTGTCGAGGCATAGATTGCCGCCGACCGTGCCCATGTTGCGCTGGGTCGGACCGGCGATATGGGCGGCGGCTTGTGCCAGCACCGGATAATGTTTGACGATGGCCGGATGCTCGGCCAGCGCACTCAGCCGCACCGAGGCGCCGATCTCCAGTGCCTTTGCGTCAGCCTTGATGGCGGACAACTCCGCCACATGGTTCATGTCGATGAGCACCGGCGGCGCCACGATGCCGCGGCGGATGTTGACCACAAGATCGGTACCGCCGCCGAGTGGCTGGCTCCCCGGATTGGCGGCGCGCGCGGCCAGCGCCTCGTCGAGCGTCTTCGGATTGAGCACGCGGAAAGTCGGGCAGGGCGTCCATCAGGCGGCCCCCTGCCAACAATTCCGTTCGTGCCCGCGGAAGCGGGCACCCAGTTTTTTGGCCCTGGGTCCCCACTTTCGCGGGGACGAACGGATGAGGAAAAGCGCCACCTCACGCATTGGCGCTGCCCCCGTTTCTATTTTCCTGAGCCCGCCGTCGCTTCTCGATCGCCTCGAACACGCGGTCGGGCGTCACCGGCAGATCGTTGAAGCGGATACCGATGGCGTCGGCGATGGCGTTGGTCAGCGCCGGCAGGAAGGCGGCGAGCGAGCCTTCGCCCGCCTCCTTGGCGCCGAACGGCCCGTGCGGATCGTTGCTCTCGACGATGCCGACTTCGATCGGCGGCGAGTTTTGAATCGTCGGCACGCGGTAATCGAGCATGTTGGCGGTGAGCATCAGCCCGTCGTGATAGGCGGCCTCTTCGCTCATGGCCTGGCCCATGCCCATCCAGACCGAGCCCTGCACCTGGCCTTCCACCGTTAGGCGATTGAGCGCTTTGCCGCAGTCATGCGCGACCCAGACTTTGTCGACGGTGACCACGCCGGTGTCCTCGTCGACACTGACCTCGACCACCTGCGCCGAATAGCTGTAGCCCATGGTGCCGCCGATGGCGGCGCCGCGATATTTCTTGCCGCCGTGCGATTCCGGAATGGTCGAATAATTTCCGGTCACCGTGATTGTGCCGCTGTCTTTCAGCGCCTCGGTCACCACCTCGTCGAAGGTGGCGCCTTTGTCCTGCGCACCGGCGCGGTAGAGTTCGCCCAGGCACTCGATGTCCTCGGGCCGCGCTTCCAGCTTGCGGGCGGCGGCGGCGGTGAGCAGGCTCTTGAGGTTGCGCGCGGCGTCGAGCGCGGCGTTGCCGACCATGAAGGTGACGCGCGAGGAGTACGAGCCGTTGTCCTTTGGCACCACTTCGCTGTCGCCGGTGACCACGCGCACGCGGGAGAGATCGAGGCCGAGCACTTCGGCCACGGTCTGCGCCAGGATGGTGGTGGAGCCTTGTCCGATATCGGCGGCGCCCGACAGCACCACGATCGAGCCGTCGAAATCGAGCTTGATCTTGACGGTGGCATGCGGCTCGCCGGTCCAGTTCACCGGCTTGGAGGCGCCTGAAATGTAATGCGAGCAGGCCATGCCGAGGCCTTTGCCCTTCGGCATTTTGCTCTTGCGCTGCTTCCAGCCGCTTTGTTGCTCGACCCAATCCATGCACTCGGGCAGGCCGTATGAGTTCACCATCATGTCGTTGTCGGTAAAGGTCGGCGCTTGCAGCAGATTGGCGCGCCGCACCTGGAACGGATCGAGCCCCAGTTCGCCCGCCATTTCGTCGAGCAGGCTTTCGAAGGCGAAGCGGATGTCGACCGTGCCGTGGCCGCGGAACGCGCCGCAGGGCGGCGTGTTGGTGAGCACGCGTTTGCCGACGTATTTGACGTTGTGCAGGTCGTAGATCGCGTACAGCATCGAGCCGGAATAAAGGATCGTCACGATACCGTAGCCGGAATGCGCGCCGCCGCGCTGGTCGCAGTCGCATTCAACCGCGGTGATGCGGCCGTCTTTGCGTATGCCGATCTTGAGGCGGATGTCGGTTTCCGGTCGTCCGCGATGGGTGATGAAGGTTTCCTCGCGCGTCGTCACCAGCCGCACGGTGCCGTTGCATTTGCGCGCCAGCAGCGCTGCTATCAATTCGATGGCAAGCGTCTCGGTGCGGCAGCCGAAGCCGCCGCCGACATGCGGCTTGATCACGCGGATGCGCGACATGTCCATGCCGAGGGTTTGCGACAGCATCAGGTGCACGTAATAGGGCACCTGGGTTGAGGCATGCACGGTCATGCGATCGCGCAGCGTGTCGTATTCGGCGATGGCCGCGTGCATCTCCATCTGGTTCTGGCAGACCTCGGCGCAGTTATAGGTGCCCTCGCGCACCAGATCGGCCTGCGCAAAGCCTTGTTCGGTCGAGCCCAGTTCGAACAGCACGTCGCGTTCGATATTGCCGGGCTTCTTGTCGTGCAGCGCGACGGCGCCGGGCGCCAGCGCGTCCTTCGATGTGTAGTAGGCCGGCAATTCGCGCACCTTGAACTTGATGCGGCGTAGCGCTTCGCGCGCGCTGGCGTCGTCGACCGCGGCGACGGCTGCCACCGGCTCGCCGCGATAACGCACACGGTCGCGCGCCAGCGGGTATTCGCTGCGCGCGATCGGCAGCACGCCGAACGGCTTGTCGCAGTCGGCGCCGGTGACGATCGCCACCACGCCGGGCACCTTCAGCGCTCCGGTCACGTCGACCGCGACGATCTCGCCGTGCGAATAGGGGCTGCGGTAGATGCGGCCGGCAAGCTGTCCCGGTGCCAGAATGTCGGCGGTGTATTTGGCGCGACCGGAAACCTTCTCCGGCCCGTCGATCATCGGCACGTAGCCGCCGATATTGTGCGCCGGGACGATTCCGTTCACGGCGCCCATCCAATCCGTTCGTGCCCGCGGAAGCGGGCATCCAGTTCTTTGGCGCTGGGTCCCCGCTTTTGCGGGGACGAACGAAGGAGACGCCTCATGGGCTCACCCCCTGCGCATTGAGCTTGGCCGCGTATTTCACTGCCTCGATGATTTTCACATAGCCGGTGCAGCGGCAGATATTGCTGCCGAGCGCTTCCAGGATTTCCGCCTCGCTCGGGTTGGGATTTTTCCGCAGCAAACCGGCCGAGGCCATGATGAAGCCGGGCGTGCAATAGCCGCATTGCGAGCCGAGCTTTTCGTGGAAGCCGCGCTGTACGGCGGAGAGCTGTCCGTCGTGCCCGAGCGACTCGATGGTATCGACGCGCTTACCCGCGACGGTCACGGCCAGCGTGAGGCAGGAGAGCGCCGGCCTGTCGTCGATCAGCACAGTGCAGGCGCCGCATTCGCCGCCATCGCAGCCGGTCTTGGTGCCGGTGAGGCCGATTTTTTCGCGCAGAAAATCGAGCAACAGGATGTTGTCCGCGACCGCGTCGGCGCGGTCACGCCCATTGAGCGTGAACTCAAGTAGCCGGGTCAAAAGTTTCTTCCCTATACGGCGCGTGTCCAGCGATTCGCGCTTCGTCTGATTATGCCGTTACGACACACCAGCGCGTCGACCCCTTCCAGACCCATATTCGGGAATGGCTAGGACGATTGCCCGCGGGCAATTACCCAAATCGGGCAATGACATCGCCCGGAATCGCAACGGCGTGAATCTTCTCGGGGTTTGTTTTGTCGCGCGTCGCCCAGACCCGGGTCTCGGACCCATCCACCGCCAGTTCGCCGCCGACAGTGAGCCGGTGCTCGACATCGAAACTGGAGCGGCGGAACTCGTTCACGCGCGAGGCGATCTCCACCACATCGCCGAATTTCGCAGGGATCAGGAAATTGGCGCGCGCGTCGACCAGTGGAATACCGATAATGTCGAAGGTTTCCGCCAGCTGATGCGCCGTTACGCCAAGCGCGGCTTCGAACAGCATCCAAGTGCTGATGTCGAACATTTCGAAAAAGCGGCTATTGAACACGATGCCGGCCGGGTCGCATTGGCCCCATTCGACGGTCAATTGCCTGCGGAATGTGAAAGACGCCACGCGAAATGCCTCCGGCCTTACAATACACTATTTCGTCTTTGCCACCCTGCGCTCGCGCGGCACCGGCCATTCCGTGACGTCTTGCGACTTCAATTCGACGCGTGTCATGCGCCGGCGCCGCCGCAAGGCGTGTTTCGGCGCCAGCGGCAGATGCGGCGAGTCGTCGATTGCCTCCATCAGCCAGTCGAGATCATCCGACGCGATCAGCCAGCGCGCAGGCGCGTAACGCGCGAGCGAATACGGCTTCGAGTAGGCCACCATCGATTTCTTGCCGCCATTGAGATTGTATTCATGCGCGTAGCTCATCGCGAGCTCGCGCACGCTGCGGTAAATCGGGTCGCGCCAGCGCAGCACGGCATGGTTGGTCTTGCTCATCGCGCCCCACAGGCCGTGCTCTTTGAACAGCGTCACGATGTGATCCTGGTCGCTCGGCAACGCCCGGATATCCATCAGCCAGGCCGGCTTGCCGTGATAGATCAGCGCCGCAACCGCGAGCACCGCGGCTTCCGCGCAATGCGCGGTGCGCGTCTTCAGCACGCTACGCGGCGACATGCAGGTATCGCCCATGAGCTCGAAATTGGGCGGCAGCTTTTCGATGAAGGTCTGAATCTTCTGCGGTGTGTCGAGGCGCGCGAACGCCCGGTGTTCGGCGGGCGTCAGCAGCGCGCGTAGTCGCTTTCGGTAGGTGGAGCCTGTCATGCGCGCGGCACTTTATCCGGGCCGTGCGCGCGGCGGGGCCTCCCGGCTCACGGCTCCACAGCTAAGTTGCCACTCCTTCGGCCACGAAAACTGACAGCACCGGTGTTCTCCGCAAGCCTGCCGGGGAAGGAAATTGTTGTATCCACCGGACCCTAAATCAGGAAATATCTTCTTATTTTCCGGGGCTTATTGCGGTTGCGCAGAATAAGCTTCTATTTTGCGGCATGTCGTCCAACTTCGCCACCATCCCGAAGACCGCGCCATTCGCCGAGGAGGAAATCGACCTGCTCAACCGCGTGGTCGGGCCGGCCAATGCGATCCAGCGCGCTTGGCTTGCCGGCTTCCTCGCCGGCGTCGAGTTGGTCACCGGGCAGGCGCAGCCGGCTGCTCCAGCGCGCCCGGCCGAGCCGGTTACGATCGTCTATGCCAGCGAGTCCGGAAATTGCGAGAAGCTCGCCAACGACCTTGCCAAGGCGGCGCGCAAGAACGGCCTTAAGCCGACCTTGATCGACATGGCCGATCTTGAATTGACCGAGCTCACGAAAGCGAAGCGGCTGGTGTTCATCGCCGCCACCTGGGGCGAGGGCGATCCGCCGGCGCGCGCCGTGCGTGCCTATGGTGAGCTGATGGGCGAGGGTGCCCCGCGTCTCGACGGCGTCGAATTCGGCGTACTGGCGCTCGGCGACACGGCCTATGCGGAGTTCTGCGCCATCGGCAGGAAGATCGACGAGCGGCTGGCCGCGCTCGGCGGCAAGCGCGTGGTGGAGCGCGTCGATTGCGATCTCGATTTCGCCGCGCCAGCGACCGCCTGGATCAGCGACGCATTGAAAGTCCTCACCCCGCCCGACGCCAACCGCGGCCGGGTCATCGAAGTCGATTTCGGCAAGCCGCAGGTTGCGCCGAATACCGATATCGTCGAGGCCGAGATCAGCGAACACGTGAACCTGAATTCGTCGCGCTCGAACAAGGAAACCATCCATCTTGCTTTGGCTTTCGACGGCGCGGCGCCGGCCTATGAGCCGGGCGACTCGCTCGATCTCTATGCCGAGAACGATCCGGCCTATGTCGATGAGCTATTGAAGCTCGCCGGGCTTGCCGGCGACGACAAATTGCGCGCCGAGTTCATCAAGTCGCGCGACGTGACGACGTTATCGCTCAAGACCGTCGAAACCTATGCGGCGCAGACCGGCCATCAATACGTCAAGGCGCTGATCGCCGACGGCCAGGCCAAGGAATGGATCGCCGGCCGCCAGCTCATCGACCTGATCGCCATGTTTCCGATCGCGCTCACCGCGGACCATCTGCGCGCGGTGACGCGGCCGTTGGCGCCGCGCGCCTATTCGATCGCGTCGTCGCGCCGCGAGGTCGGCGATGAGGCGCATCTGCTGATTTCCGCCGTGCGCTACGAAACCCATGGCCGCGCCCGCAAGGGTGTTGCGTCCAACTACGTGGCCGAGCGGCTCAAGCGCGGCGGCCGCGTGCGCGTCAAGCTCAAGCCCAACAAGCATTTTGCGCTGCCGGCTTCGGACAAAGACATCATCATGGTCGGGCCCGGCACCGGCGTCGCGCCGTTCCGCGCCTTCGTGCAGGAGCGCCGCGCCACCGCGGCGAAGGGCCGGAGCTGGCTGTTCTTCGGCGACCGCCAGTTCACCCACGATTTTCTCTACCAGCTCGACTGGCAGGAAGCGTTGAAAGACGGCGCGCTCACCCGCATGGACGTCGCCTTTTCGCGCGATACGCCGGCGAAGGTCTATGTGCAGAACAAGCTTTGGGACAAACGCCGCGATCTGATCGAATGGCTCGACGGCGGCGCGCATTTCTATGTCTGCGGCGACGCCAAGAATATGGCCAAAGACGTGCGCGCCACTTTGGTACGCGCTTACGCCGAGGTGAAGGCGCTGTCGCCGGAGGCCGCCGAACAGGCGGTGGCGAGCCTGGAGCGCGACAAGCGCTACCTGCAGGACACCTATTGATCCCTGTCCCGGGCGCAGCGCAGTACGCGGTGGTGCGCTGCAGACCCGGGACCGTTACGAAACACTGAGCATGGAAAGGTCCCGGATCAGCGGTGCACCGCTAGCGCGCTGCACCGCGTCCGGGACAAGAGGCGGAAATGACCGACGAAGTCTCGCGCAACGAGCGCATCAAGGAGGCGAGCGATTACCTGCGCGGGTCGCTCGCCGAGGGCCTGCGCGAGGAGATCACCGGCGCCATCGTCGAGGACGACCAGCAGCTGGTGAAATTCCACGGCATGTATCTGCAGGACGACCGCGACCTGCGGTCCGAGCGCACGCGCAAGAAGATGGAGAAGGCCTTCGCCTTCATGATCCGCGTGCGCATTCCCGGCGGCGTGCTGAACGCCGCGCAATGGCTGGCGCTCGATTCCGGTCGCGCGCGATTACGGCAACGGCACCATGCGGCTCACCACGCGGCAGACCGTGCAACTGCACGGCGTCATCAAGTCGAATCTGAAGGCGACGCTGAAGGAAATCGACGCGGTGCTGCTCAATTCGATCGCCGCCTGCGGCGACGTCAACCGCAATGTCATGTGCGGCGCCAATCCCGATCAGGGCCCCGCGCATGCCGCGGCGCTCGATCTGGCGCGTGCCGTCTCCGACCACCTGACGCCGCAAACGCCGGCCTATCGCGAGATCTGGCTCGACGGCGAGAAGATCGCCGGCGGCGAGGACGATGTCGTGGAGCCGATCTACGGCAAGACTTATCTGCCGCGCAAATTCAAGATCGTGGTGGCGGTGCCGCCGTCGAACGATGTCGATATCTTCGCGCACGATCTCGGTTACATCGCCATCCGCGACGACAAAGGCGACGTGGCCGGCTGGAACGTGACGGTCGGCGGCGGGATGGGCATGACCCACGGCGAGGAGGACACCTATCCGCGCACCGCCGATGTCATGGGATTTTGCAAGACCGAAGACGCCGTGAAGATCGCCGAAGCGGTGGTCACCGTGCAGCGCGATTGGGGCGACCGGGCCAACCGCAAGCACGCACGGCTGAAATACACCATCGAAGACCGTGGGCTCGATTTCTTCCGCGCCGAGGTGGTGCGCCGTTCCGGCGTGGAGCTGGAGGAGGCTAGGCCGTTCACGTTCACGTCGACCGGCGACCGCTACGGCTGGAGCGACGGCGCCGACGGCCGCAGCCATCTCACGCTGTTCGTGCAGAACGGCCGGCTGCTCGATAACGCCCATGTCAAGCAATTGTCGGCGCTGCGCCAGATCGCGCAGAGTCACGACGGCAATTTCCGCATCACGCCCAATCAGAATCTGATCGTCGCCAATATCCAGAAGGAACGGCAAACGGAAATCCACTGGATCGCGAAGGAGGCCGGGCTGCTGGCCCCCTGGTCCGGCCTGCGCCGTAATTCCATGGCCTGCGTCGCGCTGCCGACCTGCGGCCTCGCGCTGGCCGAAAGCGAACGCTATCTGCCCGACCTTGTTGACGGCGCTCGACGAGCGGCTTGCCGCGCACAAACTGTCCGCCGACGACATCGTCATCCGCATGACCGGCTGCCCGAACGGCTGCGCGCGGCCTTATCTCGCGGAAATCGGTTTGGTCGGCAAAGGGTCGGGCCGCTACAATCTTTATCTCGGCGCCGCCTACGACGGCTCGCGCATGAACAAGCTCTATGCCGAGGACCTCGAGCACAAAGATATCGTCGCCGCGCTCGATCCGATTTTCGCGGCCTACGCCGCCGGGCGGCAGAAGGGCGAGCGCTTCGGCGATTTCACCATTCGCGCCGGCTTCGTCGCCGCCACCGGCAATGGCCGCGACTTCCACGCCAATATCGGGCAGACGGGCCTCGTGGCGCGGAAATGAGCAGCGTGCAGCATATTGCGGCACTGCACAAAGTTTCGACTGCGGCCGCCGCAATAGGCAGCAAACCGCAGCTTCCGAGCACCGAATCAGTAATCATTTCAACAAGTCATGGGCTGGCACGCTCCTTGCTGCTTTGCAGCACGTATAACGCTGCGGCCGGCCGGAATGTAGTGCGCACCGATCTCGGCGACCGCCAAACAGGGAGTCGAGAAATGGACTATGTGAAGCCAGTCGACGTCGCCAGCGCCATGATCGAAACCGGGCGCCGCAAGCTCGCGCTGTCGCCGACCGATCTGCTCATTCGCGGCGCGCTCGCCGGTAGCGATTCTGGCCGCGGCCACCAGCCTCGCCATCACCGGCGCGGTGCAGACCGACCAGCCGCTGGTCGGCGCGCTGATCTTCCCGGTCGGCCTCATTCTCATCGTGCTGCTCGGCCTCGATCTGGTGACCGGCAGCTTTCGGCCTGCTGCCGCTGCCGTGGCTCGAACGCGACGCCAGCAGCTCCGCGATGCTTGTCCAATTGGGGATACGTCTTCGTCGGCAATCTGATCGGCAGCGCCGCCTATGGCGGACTTGCTGGCGATTGCGCTGACCAATTTCGGCACTGCCGCGCCGGCGGGAGTCGCCGCCAGGATCATCGCGATCGCGGAGGCCAAGACCATCGGCTACGCGGCGATCGGCCATGCCGGGCTGATCACCGTCTTCGTCAAGGCGATCCTGTGCAACTGGATGGTCTGCCTCGCCATCGTCGCGACCATGACCACCAATTCGACCATCGGCAAGATCGCCACCGCCTATATGCCGGTGTTCATCTTCTTCGCGCAGGGCTTCGAGCACTCGGTGGTGAACATGTTCCTCATCCCGACCGGCATGATGATGGGCGCCAAGATCATCGGTCGCCGATTGGTGGCTGTGGAATCAGATTCCGGTCACGCTCGGCAATCTGGTCGGCGGCTTCATCTTCACCGGCCTGGCGATCTACATGACGCACAAGCCGCGCAAAGCCGTCGCGCCGCTGACCATGCCGACGCAGGTGCCGGCGGAATGACGACGGAAGCCGGCGTCGACCTCAAGCTGGCGGGCGCAACGGCAACCGGCGACTTCGAGCCCGAACAGAAGCGTTATCTGGAGGGCTTCGCCGCCGGTTTGCAGATCGCCAAGACGGCAAAGGGGCTCGCCGGCTCGGCCGCCGGGCTGGCGGGGGCGCTGGCTGCGCCGCCGCGCCCGAGCCGGTCGGCCCCGATGCCGCCGCGCTCAAGGCGCAGGACCGCGTGCTCAAGGCCGGCGGCAAGCTGTCGGACCCGGAGAAGTTCAAGCGCGAGCAGCATCCGTTCGACACCTACGAGCGGCTGAAGGAGCACGCCGCCAAGAATGTCTACCCGAAGCCGCCGGACAATTTCCGCTGGCGCTTTTTCGGGCTGTTCTACGTGGCGCCGAACCAGAATTCCTTCATGTGCCGGCTGCGCATGCCGAACGGCATTCTCAAAGCCGCGCAATTCGCAGGCGTTGCCGATCTGGCCGAGCGTTACGGCGGCGGCTACGCCCATGTGACCACCCGTGCCAATCTGCAGATCCGCGAGATCGAGGCCAAGAACGCGGTCGCCATGATCGAAGCTGTGCAGGATCTCGGCCTGTGCTCACGCGGCTCCGGCGCCGACAATATCCGCAACGTCACCGGCACGCCCACCGCCGGTATCGATCCGCAGGAGCTGATCGACACGCGCCCCTATACGCGCGAGTGGCACTTCCACATTCTCAACGACCGCTCGCTCTACGGACTGCCGCGCAAGTTCAACGTCGGTTTCGACGGCGCCGGAGTTATTCCTGTGCTGGAAGACACCAACGACATCGGCTTTCAGGCCGTGCAAGTGAACGACGGCTTCGGGCTCGAGGCCGGCGTCTGGTTCCGGCTCTGCCTGGGCGGGCTCACCGGGCATAAGAGTTTCGCGGGCGACACCGGCGTGCTGGTCAAGCCGGCCGACGCCACGCTGGTGGCCGACGCGGTGGTGCGGGTGTTCATCGATCACGGCGACCGCACCGACCGCACCAAGGCGCGGCTCAAATACGTGCTCGACAAGATGGGAGTCGAGAAATTCCTCGGCCTGATGGAGGAAAAGCTCGGCCGCAAGCTCGACCGCGCCGTCCCCGGTGCGCTGGCGCCGCGGCCGCCGTTCTCGCGCACCGCCCATCTCGGCATCCACCCGCAGAAGCAGGACGGCCCTCAACTGGATCGGCGTGGTCGTGCCGGTCGGCCGGCTGACGGTCGCGCAGATGAAGTGTCTTGCCGAGATCGCACGCGAGCTGGGCGACGGCGATATCAGGCTCACGGTTTGGCAAAATTTGCTGATTTCCGGCGTGCCCACGGCCAAGCTGGACGAGGCGCAAGCGAAGATCGAAGGACTCGGCCTCGCCATCGAGACCCATGCGATCCGCGCCGGGCTGGTCGCCTGCACCGGCAATACCGGCTGCAAATTCGCCGCCTCCGACACCAAGCGGCACGCCGAGGAGATCGCGCGCTGGTGCGAGACGCGCGTGCCGCTCGACACGCCGGTCAATATCCATCTCACCGGTTGCCATCATTCCTGCGCGCAGCATTTCGTCAGCGAGATCGGGCTGCTCGCCTGCAAGGTGCAGGAGACGCGAGGACGGCGACCCGATCGAGGGCTATCACCTGCTGATCGGCGGCGGCTTCGGCCCTTATGCCGCGCTCGGCCGCGAACTTTATCGCGACATCAAGGCGGACGACGCCCCAAAGACGGTCGAGCGCGTGCTCAAGACCTATCTGGCGCACCGTCAATCGCGCGAGGAAAGCTTCATCGCCTTTGCGCGGCGGCATGAAATCGACGCGCTCAAATCCATGATCGAATTGGAGGCGGCAGAATGAGCATCGCGCCGCGCCCGCCAATCCCGTCGCTGATCCCGGAATCCGCGCCGTTCACGGTCGAGCAGCGCACCTGGCTGAACGGTCTGTTCGCCGGCATGATCGCGCTGGAAGAGAGCGTGACGCCGCTGTCCGACGCGCAGGCGGCCAAGCTGTTGCCCGATCTGCTCGAGCGCGGCGCGCCCGCGGAGGCCGACGATGGCGCGCCCTGGCACGATCCCGCCATGCCGCTGCCCGACCGCATGAAGCTCGCCGAGGGCAAGCCGCTGCCGCGGCGGATGATGGCGGCGATGGCGCAGCAGGATTGCAGCCAGTGCGGCTATAACTGCAAGGACTACGCCGAGGCGTTGTTCACCAAGAAGGAAGAGCGGTTGAACCTGTGCGTGCCGGGCGGCAAGGACACCGCCCGCATGCTCAAGAATCTCTATGCCGAGCTTGGCGTGGCGCCGCCGGCGGTGAAGGCCGAGGCCGCGCCGACCCCGGCCGCAGCGGTCGTGGCGCCCGGCCGCTCGCGCGACAACCCGGTTTACGCGACGTTTTTGTCGCGCCGACGCTTGAACAAGCCGGGCTCGCAAAAGGAAACCTGGCATATTGAGTTCGATCTCGCCGAATGCGGGCTCGATTATGTGGTCGGCGACTCATTCGGCATCTATCCCGCCAACGATGCTACGCTGGTCGAAGCGGTACTCGCCGCGCTCGAGGCACCGCCGGATTTCCCGATCGGCGGACGCACCTTGCGCGAGGCGCTCACCGACGGCGTGTCGTTGTCGCCGGCGCCCGACATGCTGTTCCAGCTCATCTCGTATCTGACCGGCGGCGACCGCCGACAGAAGGCGAGGGCGCTGGCCGCCGGGCAGGACCCGGACGGCGATGCGGCGACGCTCGACGTACTGGCGGCGCTGCAGAAGTTTCCCGGCATAAGGCCCGATCCGGAAGCCTTCATCGAGTCGCTCGACGCCTTGCAGCCGCGGGTCTATTCGATCTCCTCGTCGCTCAAGCTCAATCCCGGCCGCGTCTCGCTCACCGTCGATGCGGTGCGCTACCAGGTCGAAAAGCGCACCCGGCTCGGCGTCGCCTCGACCTTTCTGGCCGGCCGCGTCAATCCCGGCGACAAGATCAGGGTCTATGTGCAGAAGGCACAGCACTTCGCGCTGCCGGCCGATCCGGGCAAGCCGATCATCATGATCGGCCCGGGCACGGGCCTGGCGCCGTTCCGCGCCTTCCTGCAGGAACGGCAGGCGACCGATGCGCCCGGCCCGAACTGGCTTTATTTCGGCCACCAGCGCAGCGACTACGATTTCTTCTACGAGGACGAGCTCAAGGAGATGCGCAAAACCGGCCTGCTGACGCGGCTGACGCTGGCCTGGTCGCGCGACGGCGACGAGAAGATCTACGTGCAGCACCGCATGCGCGACGACGGCCGCGATCTGTGGGACTGGCTGAGCAAGGGCGCACACATCTATGTCTGCGGCGACGCCCTGCGCATGGCCAAGGACGTCGAGCGCACGCTGATCGATGTCGTGGCCGAGCACGGCAAACGCTCACCGGAAGACGCCGCCCGATACGTCGCCGAGCTGAAGAAGAACGACCGCTATCAGGCGGATGTGTACTAAAGGATTATGCCCGTGGACATCATTCGCACCCCTTCCGAAACGCGCTCAGGAAAAATGGAGCCGTTGGCGCGGTTGCCGGTGTTCCTGGCGCTTGAAGGCAAGCGCGCGGTTCTCACCGGCGGCAGTGCCGCGGCCGCGTGGAAGGCCGAGTTGCTGTCGGCTGCAGGCGCGCGCGTCGAAGTTTACGCGGAGGCGCTGTCCGACGAACTGCTGCAGATTGCCGGCGATCCGCCGCGCGGCGGCATTGCGATTAATCGGCGAGGGTGGACGGCGGCTGACTTGCATGGCGCGGCAGTCGCCATTGGTGCGTTCGACGACGATGACGGCGCCGCGGCCTTCGCCGCCGCCGCCCGCGCCGCGGGCGTGCCGGTCAATGTGATCGACAAGCCGGCGTTCTGCGATTTCGCCTTCGGCGCCATCGTCAACCGCTCGCCTTTGGTGATCGGCATTTCTACTGACGGCGCCGCGCCGGTGTTCGCGCAGGCGATAAGGGCTAAGCTCGAAGCGCTGCTGCCGAAAGGCTTTGCCGATTGGGCGTCTGCGGCCGCACGCTGGCGCACGGCGGTGAAAGCATCAGGCCTGTCGTTTTCGGGGCGGCGCAAGTTCTGGCAGCTGTTCACCGCCCATGCGGTCACCAATCCCGAAAGTGAGCCTACAGAGAATGATTTCGAGCGTTTTGTCGCCGAGGTGAGGGGCTTTGGGCCGGCCGTCGAGAACGGCTCGGTCACTTTGGTTGGCGCCGGCCCTGGCGACCCCGAATTGTTGACATTACGCGCGGTGCGCGCGCTGCAATCGGCCGACGTCATCCTGTTCGACGATCTGGTGTCGCGCGACGTGCTCGATTTCGCCCGCCGCGAGGCGCGCAAGCTGCTGGTCGGCAAGACCGGCTTCGGGCCGTCCTGCAAGCAGGACGACATCAACGCGCTGATGGTGAGCCTCGCCAGGCAGGGCAAGCGCGTGGTGCGGCTCAAGGGCGGCGATCCGCTGATCTTCGGCCGCGCGGCCGAGGAGATCGCCGCCTGCCGGGCGGCCAATATCGCGGTCGAGATCGTGCCCGGCATCAGCGCGGCGCAGGGCGCGGCGGCAAAACTCGGCATTCCGCTCACCGACCGCCACCACGCCCGCCGCCTGCAATATGTCACCGGGCACGCCAAAAGCGGCCAACTGCCGATGGACCTCGATTGGCAAAGCCTGGCCGATCCGGCGACCACGACAGCGATCTACATGCCGGCGAAAACGCTAGCCGCTCTGGTGGCCAAGGCGACCGCCGAAGGGCTCGACCCGCTCACGCCGGCGCTCGCCATCGCGCGCGCTACGCGGCCCGATCAGGCTGTGGTGGCAGCTCCGATCGGCGAATTGCCGGAGCGTCTTTCGCAAGCCGCGCTGCCGGGCCCGCTGCTGGTGATGCTCGGACGGGTTTTCAGCGAACAGGTCGGCGCGAAGGCTGTTGCGCGCACGGGCCAGAAGGTCGGCTGAAGCCGCCGGCTTCAGCGTATATTGTAACGGATCGGCACGACGATCGCGATCTGCGATCCAGGAATTTCCGCGGGCGGCGGCGGCATGGGCGCGGCCCGTCCCACTAGTGACAGCGTCTCGCGATCGATCACGCTGGCGCCCGAACTGCGTACGATGCGCGCGTTATGCACACCGCCGTCGCGATCGACATTGAAAGCGAGCGTTGCGATACCGGTGGCATTCGGCGCTTCAGGCGGGGCGCGCTTGTAGCGTTCGAGCCGCGCGACCAGCGCCGACTTCCAGTTCGGCACCGCGTCGGAGTTGTGCGAAGAGGCGCCCGGCATCGGCGCCGCTGCGTGCGCGGCTTTGTTTTCAGCCGTGCTGGGCGCGCTGGCGAGGCTGGCGTGCTTTTGCTTCAGCTTCTTTTCGACCGGCTTTTCCACCTGTTTCGGCGGCGGCGTGACCGCCAGCTGCGGTTCGGCTTGTGGCTCGATCGGCAGATCGACCGTCTTCTCGGCCAGCTTCTCGACCGGGTTTTGTTGTTCTGGCTCCGGCTGTGCCTTGCTCTGCTGCGGGCCGGGCGGCACTTCAGTCGGCTTGGTTTCGGCCGCGACCGGTAGCGCCGCGAGCTCGATCATGATCAGCGGCGCGTTCGCGACAGAATCGGGCGCCTCGCCCCAGCCCAGCAGGACCGCTGCGCCGGCCGCATGGATGCCGAGGGCCAAAGCTAGACAGCCGCCCCAGCGCAGAGCGTCCGGCCAGCGACGCACCGCGACGATTTCGCGCGTGGCGTTCATGGCCGCTTCATCCACTGCGCCCACAAGGGCCGGCTTCTTGGGACTCTCGCTCATTCCAGCACTGTCGCCTCTGTCGGGCCTGCCCGCAATTGTAACGTTGCGGCGCCAGAGCGTCATCCCGTTGAACCGCGGGCCAAGGCCATGCCAAGGTCCGCCGCCCGGGGCACCCGCCGGGCAAGCCTTTAGCCTCATAAGGACCCTATCGCCATGCCGTTTTCGATGTCTCAAGCGTCCCTGCCGGTCTTCGAGATCGGCCTCAATGCGCTGTCGGGCGTGCTCGACAAGGCCGCGGGCTATGCCGCGGCGAAGAAAGTCGATCCCGCGGTGCTGCTCGGCTCGCGCCTGGCGCCCGATATGTTCGCGCTTGGCAAACAGGTCCAGGTGGCGTGCGATCAAGCCAAGAACGGCGCCGCGCGCCTGGCCGGCGCCGAGCCGCCGAAATTCGAAGACACCGAAACGACCCTCGACCAGCTCAAGGAGCGCATCGCCAAGACCGTCGCGTTTCTCAAGACGCTCGACTCCAAGGCGATCGACGCCTCAGCCGATCGCGAGATCACTTTCCCGCTTGGCCCGAGCAAAGGCCAGATGCAGGGCGGCGACTATCTCAATCATTTCGTGCTGCCGAATTTCTATTTCCATCTCACCGCAGCCTACGCCATCTTGCGCCATTGCGGCGTGGAACTCGGCAAACGCGACTTCCTGGGCGCCATTCCGATCAAGCGGCTCTGAGGCCGCCGCTTCGCAGGTCACGAAAAAAGCCGCCGCGCGCCATTGGACCGGCGCGGCGGCTTTATTTTGCTTGGTCGCTATTTGAGACGCTTGGCCGCTTCCTGCGCCAAACTCAAATCGACGTATTTTTTGATGTCGATCTTCTTTTTCACGAAGCCGAGGTCCTGGGTGGTATCGACGTTGCGCTGCAGCGCCTCGACGTTCGGAATCAGGTTCGGATCGCGGTAGGTGTCGGTCTTGGTGAACAGCCAGCCGAAACGCTCCGGCGGCGCCTTGGTGATCTTGGAGGCGATCTGGGCCACCTCGTCGTGGTTCTTCGGGTCCTGATACCAGCGGGTGATGATCAGCATGTCCTCCATGAAATCGACCATGGCGGCGCGGTTCTTGTCGATGAACGGCTTGCGCGCGGCCCACACGATCATCTGCGTCACGCCCAGGATGTCGCGCTGCTCGAACAGCACCTTGCCTTCTTCCTTGAGCTTGGGATTGAACGAGAACGGCAGCACGGCCGGAATGAGATCAACCTTCTTCTCCAGCAGCATGGTCGGCATCGCCGGCAGCGGTCCTTCCAGCATGGTGTAATCACGCTTTTCCTCCAGCCCGTGTTTTTTCAGCATGGCGCGGATGGCGACGTCGATGGCGCTGCCGCCGCCATTGGTGCCGATCACCTTGCCCTTGAGGTCCTCGACCTTGTTGATGCCGCTGTCCTTGCGCACGTAGAACTGGCTGCTGTAATGGCCGGGCACGCCATCCTGAAATTCGTCGGCAATGACGCGGATGTCGTCGAGGCCGGCGTTTTCGATGGCGATGGCGAGTGAGGAATAGGCCAGGTTGGAGACCTCCAGCTCATTATTGGCGATCGCCGTGATCATCTGCGGCGTGCCCTGATAGCGGGCCAATTCGAGCGTGTAGGACTTGCCCATATGCTTGGCCAGGTCCTTCTTTTCCAGGATGATCGAGGCCCAGTTGGCGACCGGGGCCACCCACGCCATGCGGATCTTCACCGGCTCCGCACTGTTGGCAGTGCCGGCGCCAAACAGGCCAAGCGCGCACACGCCGGCCAGCGCGAGTTTCATGAGACGCATCGTTTCCTCCCAATTTCGCCGGGCTTGCATGTTTTGAATTGGCAAGCTTCGCGTTGCGAAAGAAAGATTGTCGGGCGTCCAACCGATTTTGGCAAGCCTCATGGATGCGGCGTTTTACCCGCCATGCGGTACAGCGCATGGTCCCGAAAAGTGGATACCGGTTTTCGGATAAGACCATGCGCAAGTAAAAAGTCGCGCCGCCTCATTCGATCACTTCGTCGGCGCGAGCGATTAGCGTGGGCGGCACCGTGAGACCGAGCGCCTTGGCGGTCTTGAGATTGATTACCAACTCGAATTTGACCGGCGCAGGACGGGCAGCTCGGCTCGGCTTCGCGCCCTTGAGGATGCGATCGGTATAGGTCGCGGTGCGCCGGAAATGCATAGACCAGGTCAGTTCCGTAGCACAGCAGGCCGCCGACGCAGGCGAAGTCGCGATCCGGATAGACGGCCGGGAGGCGGTGGCGTGCCGCCAGTGCGGCAATCTGCCCCGCGATGGGCTGTCGTGAAGAGTATCCGGCATCACGATCAGGCCGCGCATTCGGCTCACGCGCCTGGAAGGCAGCATCGATGTCGACGCTCGGACGTGTCGTTGAACCGGACGCGGCGATCGCCTGCAGCGCCGAAGGTACGAGCGGCGGCCTGCAGCTCGGGTTCAGCGATGGTCTCGGCATAGAGGCGCCGTTGCCGGGTTGACCAGCAGGGCATGACGCCGCCATGCGCGGACGCAATCTCCGTGCAGCAGTTCCAGCCGCTTCGGCCATAGTCGGCTCCATGTTCATGAAGCCGGTGACGTTGCCGCCCGGGCCGGGAAGGCTGGCGACGAGGCCAGCTGGACCGGGTCCGGAGGCCGTCGAAGACGATCGGAATGGTCGCGTCTGCCGCTTTAGCCGCCGAGCGCGCGCCGCGAGTAGCTGGTCGCGGCAATCACGGCCACCTGCCGTGGACGAGATCAGACTACCATCGCCGTCAGCGCGATCGTTATGGCCCTCCGCCCAACGGTACTCGATCTGACACGTTGCGACCATCGACGTCAGCCGAGCTTCGCGAGGCCTTTGCGGAATGCGGCCGACAAACTGTCGTGCGGTAGCTCTCGGCAGACGCAGCGTTGATAAACACCGATCACCGGCATCGCCGGCTGCTGCGCGCGCGCCGCAAGCGGCCACGCCGCCGCCGCACCGCCGAGGAGCGTGATGAACTCGCGCCGCCTCATTCGATCACCTCGTCGGCGCGGGCGAGCAGCGACGGCGGCACGGTAAGGCCGAGCGCCTTGGCGGTCTTGAGATTGATCACCAGCTCGTACTTGGTCGGCGCCTGCACCGGCAGGTCGGCCGGCTTCTCGCCCTTGAGGATGCGATCGACGTAGCCGCCGCGCGCCGGTACTGGTCGATCGAATCAGGCCCATAGGAGATCAGGCCGCCGCCGGTGACGAAGAAGCGTTCGAAGTAGACCGCGGGCAGTTTGTGCCGGGCCGCCAGCGTGATGATCAGATCGCGATGAACGACCGCCAACGCGCTCGCCGTCACGATCAGGCCGCCATTCGAGCCGCGCGCGAAGGCCGTGACGGCGCGCTCGATCTCGCCGGCGTCGCGCACGTCGATCGGGCTCACCTCCACCCCGAACGACGGCGCCACGGCCTGGATGGCGCCGAACTGGCCGATCCCGGCGGCTATGGCGGGATCCCGAAGGACCGCCACTCGCGTCACGCGCGGCGCGATCTCTTTGAGCAGCTCCAGCCATTTCCCGCTGATGCCGTATTCGAACAGCGATAAAACCGGTGGCGTTGCCGCCCGGCCGCGCCAGGCTCGTCGACGAAGCCGGCGCCGACCGGATCGGCGATCTGCGCGAACACGATCGGCACGGTGCGGGTCGCCTGCAGCAACGGCCCCACGACCGAGCCGCCAGAGGCCAGGATGACGTCCGGCGCGAGCGCGACCAATTCCGCCGCGTATCTGCGAATGTCGGTCGGCATTGCCTGCGCCCCAGCGGGTGTCGATCCGCACGTTGCGGCCGATCGGTCCAGCCCAATTGCTGCAGCCCCTGCAGGAACGCCGCGAGGCGGGCCTGTCCTTCCGGATCGTCCGCGGCGCAGGCTCATGAGCACGCCGATGCGCCGCATCCGCTCGGGCTGCTGCGCGCGCGCCGCGAGCGGCCACGCGGCCGCCGCGCCGCCGAGAAGCGTGATGAACTCGCGCCGCTGCATGTGCCCCCCGCAAGGACCACGTCTTTTAGAGTACCAAATCATAACAGACTTCGATCGGTCGGCGAGAAAGAAATGGCACACAACCTGCCTCAGAAAACGATCGACATGATGTCCGAGCCGCGCGCTAGCTATCGACCACCGAGCCCTCATCGCGATAGGCCCACAACGCGTCGCGCGGCAGCGTGACCGGCGCGTCGGCCCCGACATCGTGGCGCGCCGCGGTGCCGAGTTCGAGCACCTCCAGGTGATGACCGGCGAGATCGATGTCGTAAGCGGTCTGTGTGCCCTGATAGCGGCGGTCGAGCACGCGCGCGCGAAATGCGTTGCTGCCGTTCGCGGTGCCGAGCGCGATGTTTTCCGGCCGCAACGCGATGCGCACCTTCTCGCCGGGTCCGATCCCGTGCACCAGCGAGGCCTCGACGCGATTGCCGGCGCCGATATCGACCGTGCCGAACGCGCCGTTGCGTTCGAGCAAGTGTGCCGGTGATCTCGTTGGTGGCGCCGGTGAAGTTGGCGACGAACAGATCGGCCGGCCGGTTGTAGATTTCGTCCGGCGTG
Source organism: uncultured Alphaproteobacteria bacterium (assembly GCA_963770985.1). GTDB lineage: Bacteria > Pseudomonadota > Alphaproteobacteria > Rhizobiales > Xanthobacteraceae > Pseudolabrys. Next base: position 160,044 of record CAVYRR010000012.1, read on the forward strand.
CCCATTTGCAGCAGCTTGCCGTCGCGCATCACGCCGATACGATCTCCGAGCACGACCGCCTCGGCCTGGTCGTGCGTGACGTAGAGCGCGGTCATGCCGGTGGTTTTCAGGATGCGCCGCAGGTCGTCGCGCAGCCGCAGGCGCAGCTTGGCATCGAGGTTGGACAACGGTTCGTCGAGCAGCAGCAGTTGCGGGCGGTAGACGATGCTGCGCGCGAGCGCCACGCGCTGCATCTGGCCGCCCGACAGCGCGACCACCGGCCGGTCGGCATATTCCGACAGGCCGACCAGTTCCAGCACCTCGTCGACCTTGCGGCCGGCGTCGGCGCGCCCGATTTTGCGGTGCTTGAGCGGATAGACCACGTTCTGCCGCACCGTCATGTGCGGCCACACCGCATAGGACTGGAACACCATGCCGATGTCGCGCAGCCGCGGCGGCAGCAGAATGCCGTGCGCGGGCGACGACACCACGCGGCCGGCGATGCTGATGCTGCCGGCGGTCGGGTGCTCGAGGCCGGCGACGCAGCGCAAGGTCGTGGTCTTGCCGCAGCCCGAGGGGCCGAGCAGGACCACGATCTCGCCGGCCGGCACGCCGAAGCTCACGCCGTCGATCGCCGGCCGGCCGACCGAGAACTGCTTGCGCAGCTCGCTGACGTCGAGCGTCGCCGTCATGGCTTGTTCGCCACGCTCACTGGCGATAACCGAAGGTCTTGTCCCATTCGGCGACCCACGGCCCGTGCAGCTTCACGTATTCGTCGAACTTCGGGAACCAGACCTTGACCACCTTGGGATCGAAGCCTTCCGGATAGACCGGCGCCACCTTGAGCGAGGTGAGGTTGCCGAGCTCCTTGATCATGAAGGTCTGGCCTTCCTTCGACAGGCACCAGTTGAGGAACAGCTTGGCGGCGTTCGGATGCGCCGCAGTCTTCGGAATTCCCGACGCGTAAGGATTGACCGGCACGCCCTCCGGCGGAAAGAAGATTTTGACCGGCGCGCCGTCCTTCTGTTTCGGATAGATCGCGTTGTAGAGCAGGGGGCCCATGGCGGTTTCGCCGCGCACCATCGAATCCGACATCGGCGCGCCGGAGGGATAGAGAATGGGGTGGGTCGCCGCCTGCTTTTTCCAATAGTCCTCGCCGAGCACCTGGCGCTCGAACATGATGCGGGTCCAGGTGGTGCCGCCGGACTGGGCGAACACCTGCGCGGTCATCTTGTCGTATTCAGGCTTGGTCAAATCCATCCAGCTCTTCGGCGGGTTCTTGACCAGCTCGGTGTTGTAGGCGATCGACCACACCAAGGTGGCGCGCGGCCACAGCTTGGGCGAAATCTGCGCGTCCGGATTGTAGTCGGCGGCATTCGGCGGCGCGTAGTCCATGAACATATCGACCAGCGGCAGCATCAGCGCGCGGTCGGAATGATCGACCACGTCGGCGATCAATTTGCCGGCCGCGGCCTCGGTCTTGATGCGGGTGATCAGCTGGCCGCCCGGCGCGCGCACCATCTCGACCTTGATTTCGGGAAACCGTTTGTTGAACTGCTTGATGACCTGCTGTTCCACCTCGGCGAAATTCGCCGTGTAGTAGACCAGCTTGCCTTCCTTCTTGGCCGCCGCGATCAGTTCGGGCGAGCCGAATTCGGCCTGTGCAAATGCCGGCGTCGACAGCGCGGCAGCCAGGCCGGCGATGCCGGCCATCATTACGATTTTTTTCTTCATAGCCATTCCTCCCTTTGTTTTGTCTAGCCGGTGCGGGCAACGCTACCCTGCGCCGCACCTCGCGATAGCCAGTTGGCGCCCCCGATCAGCACACCCAGTAACACCGTCTGCACCAGACTGAATGCAGCCGTCTTTCCGAGATTGCCGCCTTCGTAATAGTCGAGCAGCAGCACCGACATCACCATGGTGTTGCTGGTGTAGAGAAACAGCGACGAACCCAGTTCGCGGATCGCCAGCACGAACAATAGCGTCATGGCGGCGATCACGCCGGGGCTGGCGAGCGGCAGCACGATGGTGCGGATGGTGCGCAGCATGCCGGTGCCGCAGACCCAGGCCGCCTCTTCCAGTTCGCGGTGGATTTGCAGGAACGAGGTCGACAGCGACTTGACCGTATCCGGCATGAAGCGGGCGATGAAGGCGAGTGCCAGAATCCAGATGGTGCCGTAGAGCCCGCCCGGAATGCCGATCCAGGCCCACAGATAGGCGACGCCGATCACCAGGCCGGGGATCGCCACCGGCAAGGTCGACAACAGGTCGATCGAGCGGCGGCCCACGACGTGCGTGCGGTGAATCGTGTAGCCAATGGCGAAAGCGAGCGCGCCGCCAACCAGCGCGGTGATGATGCCGACCTCGACGGCGTTGTAGATCGAATTGAGCGTGAGCGGATTGTCGAAAATGCTGTGGAAATGGACCAGCGAATATTGCCGCATGTCGAACAGGCTGGCGGCGTCGCGGATGAACATGAATTTGCGGAACGCCGCCACGATCAGCGCCAGCGTCGGCAGCACCGCGACCACGATCAGATAGCTGATGCCGAAGCCGAAGGTGAGCCAGCGCCATGGCCCGAGATCGAGATTGCGCGGGCGGTAGGCCTTGCCGGCGACGGTGACGTAGCTGCGTCCGCTCAGCACCTTCTGCTGCAGAAAAACCAGCGCTCCGGTCACCACCATGAGAATGATCGCGACCGCCGCCGCGGTGTTGTAGAGCGGCGGCGACCAGTTGGTCAGCTTGAAGATGTAGGTGGTGAGTACGTTGATGTTGGTCGGCGCGCCGAGCACCGCCGGAATGCCGTAGATGCCGAGCATCACGATGAAGGAGAGCAGCATGCCGGAGATGATCGCCGGCATGATCAGCGGGAACGTCACCGAAAACAGCGTGGCGAAGGCGCTGGCGCCGGAAATCTCGGCGGCCTCTTCCAGGCTCGGGTCCATGTTGCGCAGCGCCGAGGCGGTGAACATGTAGACATAGGGCGCGTAATAGATGCCGAACACGAACACCAATCCCGGCAGCGAATAGAAATCCACGTGCCAGTCGAGATGCATCCACTTGAACATGGTGTTGATCAGGCCGGTCTTGGGCGAGCCGAGAATGGTCCAGGCGACGCCGGCAACCAGCGGCGGCGCGAACAGCGGCAGGATGCTGGCCGCCGCGATGAAGCGCTTGAACGGGGTATTGGTGCGCACCACGATCCAGGAAAACGCCAGCCCGATCGTCACCGCGATTATTGTTCCGCCGCCGCAGGCGACCAGCGTGTTGAACAGCGCCTCGCCGACATTCGGATTGCCGAGCACGGTGAGAAAATTCTGGATGTTGAGGTGTGCCAGGCTGAAGCCTTCGACCACCGGATTGGTGTCGGTGAGCGCGCCGAGCAGCAGCGTCAAAAGCGGGTAAACCACCAGGAAGGTCAGGATCGCCAGCAGCGATAGGACCCAAGCCGCAGCCAAGACGCCGCGGCGGCGACCCGCATGCGTCTCCTGCAGCGCGCTTTGCAGCGGCGTTGCCAGCTCGGTCAAAACATTCCCCTTGGGCGAGATCTGGTTCTTATTGGCCCGTGGGCATTATCCCACACGATCGGCGGGCGGTCTGCAATAGTTTCAATCAGGCCGTGGTCGGCTCGTTGGTTTCCTGGTGCCAGATCAACAGCCTCCGGCGGACCAGCGCCATCGCCTTGACCAGGGCATAGCCGACCACGGCGATCTCGACGATACCGGCGAACACGCCGGTGGAATTGGCGAAGCGCGAGGCGGTCATCATGGCGCCGCCGAGGCCATAGCCGCCCATCAGCATCTCGGCCACCACCGCCACAATCAATGAAAGGGGAAGCGCCACCTGCAGGCCGGTCATGATCTGCGGCAGCGCTGCCGGCAGCACGATCTGAGTCAGCAGCTCGCGGCCGTTCGCCCCCATGTTGCGCGCCGACCAGATCAGTTCGCGCTCCACCCCCTGGATCGCGATGACGGTGGCGGCGATCACCGGGAAAATCGCATCGATGACGATGATGGTGATCTTGGACACGTCGTAGACGCCCAGCCACAGGATCACCACCGGCAGGAAGGCGATTTTCGGCATCGGAAAGCCGACCGAAACGATCGGGTCGAAGAACCAATTGGCGATCACGTTGCGCGACATCGCCATGCCGATCACGACGCCGAACACCGCGCAAATCGCGAAGGCGGTCAGCGCGCGATAAAGTGTGAGCGCAGTATTGATCCAGAGATCGCCGGCAATCGCGTCGCTCCAGATGCGTTCGACTACCTCGCTGAATGCCGGCAGTTGGAAGTGTGTGAAGGTGCCGCTGCGCGCCAGGATTTCCCACGTTGCCAATAACAACAGAATCGAAAATATGCGTGTAAAGCCCCAGAATAGCGCGTAGACCAAGCGGGCGGCTTTCTCAGGCACGCCGTTCGGCGCCTCGCTCGGCATGATTTGCGTTACTCGCGCCATGCCAGCGTCCGCTTGGTGATCATGAGATAGACACGGTCGGCCGCGAAGCCGAGGAACGCCACGGTGAGCACCACCGCATACATCGCATCATAAGAGCCGTTGGCCCCGAGATTACCGATCAGGTAGCCGAAACCCTTCTGCGCCACGATCAGTTCGGACGACACCAGCAGGATGAAGGCAAGCGCCAGCGCGGTGCGCACACCGTTGAGCAGTTCCGGCATGGCGCTCGGCATCACCACGTCCCACAACATGCGCAAGCGGCTGGCGCCCATGCTGCGGGCCGACCAGACCAGCGCTTGCTCGCTCGAACGCGCGCCGTTGAAAGCACCGATGGTGACCGGCAGCATGCAGCCGAGGAAGATCAGCAGGATTTTCGAGCCGTCACCGAAGCCAAGCCAGATCACGGTGACCGGGATCAGCGCCGATTTCGGCAGCGGATAAAACATCTCCACGAGCGGGGCGAGCAGCACGTTCACCGGCTTCCACCAGGCCATGACGATGCCGAGCGTGGCGCCGATCATGATCGCCAGCGCCAGCCCGGCACTGGCGCGGTAGAGCGAAGACGCCCCGTTGCTGACGAGATCGCCGTCCTTGAGCAGTTCGATCCAGGCGCGGATCACGTCGGATAAAGGCGGCAGCGCCGTGGTCGACACCAATTCGAGCCGCGCCGCCAGCTCCCAAGCGACGGCCAGCAGCAGGAGCGGCAGATAGCGCGTGACCTGCTTCATGGCGCGCGTGTCCGCTGTGCCTTGATGGCTTCGACCTTCACCAGGTTCCAGAGTTCGTCGACTTTCTCGACGAAGGCCGGCGCTTTGTGGATGTTGGGGTCGTTCTTGTCGAACTTGGTATCGACGATGGTCTTGATGCGACCGGGCCGCGCCGACATCACCGCCACCCGGTCGGCGAGATAGACCGCCTCCTGCACGTCGTGGGTGACGAAGATCACCGTCTTCGGCGTGCGCTGCCAGATGCGCAAAAGCTCGCTCTGCATCAGTTCGCGGGTCTGCGCGTCGAGCGCGCCGAACGGCTCGTCCATCAGCAGGATTTTCGGATCGAAGGCGAGCGTGCGCGCAATTGCAGTGCGCTGGCGCATGCCGCCGGAGAGCTGCGAGGGGTAGCTGTCCTCGAAGCCGGTGAGGCCGACCAGATCGATGAAATCCTGCGCGCGCTGTTCGCGCTCTTCTTTCGGCATGTTCTGTCGTTCCAGCCCATAAAGGATATTGCCGCGCACGGTTTTCCACGGAAACAGCGCGAAATGCTGGAACACGATGCCGCGGTCGGGGCCAGGGCCGGCGACCGGATTGCCGTCGATCGCAATGGTGCCGGTCTCGACCGGCAGAAAGCCGCCGATCAGATAAAGCAGCGTCGACTTGCCGCATCCGGACGGCCCGAGCAAAGCGACGAATTCGCGGTTCGCCACCTCGAGCGACACCTGGTCGAGCGCCAGCACCGCGCGCCCGCGCGGCGGGCGATACATGTGGCTGACGCCGTTGATGACGATTTGCGCGGGAGCGGCCATGGCTGCCTGAAGCGTCCCCAATGGTCGGCTTCTGTCAAGCGCTGTTGACGCTGTTTCGGCAGGGTGCTTGTCCTATAATGTGGGACACCAAACCATTCCCACAGGAGAGGAAACGTCAGTGGCTAACAAGAAACTTGCCGAAGCCCGCGCCGAGCTCGCGCTTGCCAACCGCATCGCCGCCAATGAAGGCGTGGTCGACACCTTTGGCCATGTCAGCATGCGCCATCCCGACAATCCGAACCGCTATTTCCTGTCGCGCTCGAGCTCGCCCGATATGGTCACGCCTGATGGATTGATCGAATATGATCTCGATTCCCGGCCGGTGCGCGATACCGGCGTGCCGCAGTATTCCGAGCGGGTGATCCACGGCGAGATCTACAAGGCGCGGCCGGATGTGATGTCGGTGTGCCATCATCATTCGGCGGCCTTCATGCCGCTGATCGCCGTCGGCGCCGACTATGTTCCGATTTTTCACTTGGGCTCCGTCGGCGGTATCAAGCCGCCATACTGGGACCAGCATGACGAGTTCGGCGACACCAATATGCTGGTGGTCAAGCCGGAAGAGGGCGCCTCGCTCGCGCGCGCACTCGGCGGCCATCAAATGGTGCTGATGCGCCGGCATGGCGTCACGGTCGTCGGTGCCAACGTGCGCGTGTGCGTGTACCGGGCTGTCCAAACCTGCCGCAATGCCGAGTACCTGGTGCGCGCTATGACGATCGGCGGGAACGTCGCATCGCTTTCGCCGGGCGAAACGGAGCGCTGTGGCGATATCGTCGGAAAGACAACCGGGGTCACGCGCTCTTGGGATTCGTGGGCGTTGCGGATTGCCAAGGCCGGCGGTCTGCCGGCGCCGGCCAAGAAGTCCACCGCCGCGGCCAAGCCGCGCCGGGCCCGAAAAACGCGCCGGCGATGAGACTTTAGGCTTTCCCCGTGGGCCGCAATCGGTGTTGAATGCGGCCACCTACCACTTGCAACGATAGAAAATGATCGAGGGAGGATACCGCATGAAGACCTTCAAGACCGTTGCCGCCGCGCTCGGGCTCGTCGTGCCGCTGGCGCTCGCGGGCACCCCGGCTTCCGCCGAGGACACGCTCAAGCTGGTGATCGGCCAGATCAACAATTGGGAAAATCAGGCGCCGACGCTCGGCCAGGACGCCGGCATCTTCAAGAAACACGGCTTGATCCTGGAGAACACCGGCTCGCAAGGCGCCGGCGAAACCATCCAGGCGGTGATCACCGGCTCAGCCGATATCGGCGCGGGCGTCGGCGCCGCCGGCATCATGCGCGCTTTCGCCAAGGGCGCGCCGGTGCGGATTCTTGCGCCCATGTTCACCGGCACCGGCGATCTGTTCTGGTACGTGCGGTCCGATTCCAAGATTCAAAGTTTGAAGGACACCACGCCCGAGACCACCATCGCCTATTCGACCAGCGGCTCGAGCTCGAACAACATCGTCGTCGCTTTCATCCAGGAACTCGGCGCCAAGGCCAAGCCGACCGCTACCGGCGGCCCTCCCGGGTACGCTGACCGCGGTGATGTCCGGCCAGATCGACATCGGCTGGGCGGCGCCGCCGTTCGGCCTGCAGGAAATCAAGGACGGCAAGATCCGCATCGTGGCGCGCGGCAGCGACATTCCGTCGTTGCGCGGGCAGACGGTGCGCACGCTGATCGTGAACGCTAACTCGCTGAAAACCAAGCACGACGCCATCGTTCGTTTCATGGACGCCTATCGCGAGGCGGTGGACTGGATGTATTCCGATCCCAAGGCGGTCGAGATGTATTCCGTCAAGATCAAGCGCTCGATCGAATTGCTCAAGGAATCGATGGCCAAGTTCCAGCCGAAGGAGACCATGCAGACCGATGAGTTCAAGGATCTCGACGGCGCCATCCGCGACGCGGTCAAGCTCAAATTCCTCGAGAAGCCGCTGACCAAGGAGCAGATCGCGGAACTGCTGCAGATCCCGCCGCGCAAGAAATAAGCGGCTGCGCGACTCGCAAAAACGAAAACGGGCCGCTGCTCGGCAGCGGCCCGTTTGTTATGCCGTCACAATGTGTTCGGCGGCTTATTTCTTCATTTTCTTTTTCTTCGCCGGCTTCTGCCTTCTTCTCGCCGCCCTTCTTGGCCTTCTTGGCCGCTTTGACTGGGCAGGCTTTGTCCGAAACAACCTTGGCGCCGTCCTTCACCGCGATGCATGCGCTGGCATAGGTGAACTTCATGCCGCCCCGCGTCGCGCAGACCCGCTTCTCCGCTGTAAAGCACGGGCCTGGCGGCGGCGGCGGCGGCGCAGCCGCGGCTTTCTTTTTGGCTTCGCTGCTACCGACCGTGCCAAGCACGAAGGCGGTTGCGGCGATCGTCACCAACGCAGCGTATCCGATGTTTTTGAGTTTCATGGAATTCCTCCCCTTGTGGATGCGGGCGCATCGTAGGAGGGCGACAGCAATAATTACAAGGAATTTACGCTTCGCTGCAGTGCCAAATTTCTGAACGTGTGTTCAGGTGTTCTATTGCCGGTCCTTGGCGGCGGCGCTGATGGCATCGAGTATGGCGGCGCGGCCGGACTTGAGCGAAGCGCGCACTTTGTCGTGCTGGCCGAGCGCGCCCATCTCGCGCTGGCGCTTGACGGTTGAATCCACCATCAAAGGATCAAGCCCGAGTTCGCGCAAAGTGGCGGCCGACTCTTCCATCTCGGCGGCGCGGCGCTCGCCGTGGCTCGCCATACGCTCCAGGTTGTATTCGGCGATCTTGCTCCAATCGAGTGTCGGGTAATTGTTCTTCATCGACGCGGTCACTTCCTCCAGCACACCGGCGCGGCTGGCGGCGAGGAAGCATTCGAGCGTGAGCGCCTCGATGCCCTTGATCATCACGCTGCGGATCATCTTGATGGCGGCGGCATGACCGATGTTGGCGCCGACCACGCTCAGTTTCATCTCCAATTCGTTCAGTAGCGGCGAGATGGCTTCCGCATGCGGCCCGGCGATCAAAAGCGGCGTCTTGTGGCGCAGCGGATGGATCGGCGCGATCACCGCCACGTCGACATAACGGGCGCGGTCGCCGAGGAGCTTGGCGGTCGCCTGCTTGCGGCCGGGCGAGACCGAATTGATGTCGAGATAATAGGGCGAGCCCTTGAGGTGCGGCTCAACCGAGCGCGCCGCCTCCAGGCTGGAGGCCGCGGTCACCGCGGAAATGATCATGTCGGTTTCGTGCACCGCGTCGGCTGCCGAGTTCGCCAGCCGCACGCCCATGCTCTCGCCCGCCGTTTTCAGTTTTGCGCCGGCGCTTTCGGGGAAAAGAATATCCCAGGCGGCGATGCGTTCGATGCCGGTCTCGCGCAGGCCCGAGGCGATCGCCTGTCCGGCCTCGCCGAAGCCAATGAAGGAAACGCGTGGTGTGTTGCGGCGGGTCATGGCACTTCTATTTTAGATCGTTTTCATCGGCACGTCATGCTGCGTGGTCTGGAAGCTCACCGCCATCAGCCAGCGGCCGTCGCGCTTTATAAAAACGCGGCTAACCCGCGCGGCCTTGCCGTGGAACGGCTGGTGCTCGCAAGCCATCACCATCGCGTCTTTGAAGCCGAACAGCCGCGCCGACACCAGCGGGGCAGGGGCGGAATTGGCGCCCGTGCGCTGCTGCTCCGCGATCACCGCCTTACGGTCGGACTTGGAATGCCGCCGCGCGGCGCCGACCACCATGAATTCGTCGGCCACGTGCTGCGCCCAGACTTCGGGCTCGTGATGCATCACCGCGAGTTCCAGCCGCTGCCAGGAGGCGAGACAGTCGCGCTCGTCGGCATTGCGCGGTTCGTAGGGGATGGTCTTGCACGGATTGTCCCATTCCTTGCGGCCGGGGCCATGCGGGGCGGGCGGCAAATTCTGCGAAACCTCATGATAGATGAGCAGGCGCCAGCCGGCGGCGCGTCTGACCCAGATGCGCAGCACAAAAACTTTGTCGCGCTCGACCGCGATGGTGGCCACTTCGCCGTAGCGATGCACAGTCGGCGTTACCCCGGCCTCGTCGCCGAGCGGCGGCTTCGGCGGGCTTTGCATGACCACCGCGGCGGTCAACGTCCGTCCGTTGTAGTCCACCCAGGTGAAGTCGTCGTCGAGCCATGCCGCAGCGGCGCTGGCATCGCCCTTCGCCAGTGCCGCCACCAGCGCGCGGTCGGCGTCTATCGCGTCGTCATTGGGGACCGGCATCGGCTCCGCGCTCACCGCTTCGCGCGCGTCGGAATCTCCGGCGTGCCGTGGGTGTGGAACGATTCGATCGTCTTGAGACCCCAGGCCTGACCCTTCTTGCGCTCGTCTTCTGTCCAGGTGATCGGCTTCCAGTCCGGCGCCAGGATCAGCTTGGCCCCGGCATTGGCGACCTCGACGCGGTTGCCGCCCGGTTCGTAGACGTAGAGGAAGAAGGTCTGCTGGACGGCGTGCTTGTGCGGTCCGGTCTCGATGAACACGCCGTTCTCAAGGAATATATCGGCGGCGAGCAGCACCTCTTCGCGCGAATTGAGCGCATAGGTCACGTGGTGGAAACGTCCGCGTGCGCCGGTATGGTCGCGGGTATAGGCGAAGTCGTAGGACTTGTTGGTGGCGGTGAGCCAGATGCCGGCTTCGCTGCCGTCGTTGAGCACGATGCGCTCGGTCAGGCGGAAGCCGAGATAGTCCTCGAAGAATTTACGGCAGCCGCTGATATCGGCGGCGAGCCCGTTCCAGTGATCGAGCCGGCGCACGTTGCAGCCGCGCGCCGGGAAAGCGCTGCGCCTGGTTCTTGAGCGCCGGCTTTTGATCGGGCGGCGGATCGTACCATTCGGTGTCGTAATAAAGCTCGATGACGTGCCCGTCGGGATCCTTGCAGACGAAGGTCTTGCCGTGGCCGAGGTCACCATCGGTCCAGCCGACATCGAAGCCGGAGCCTTTCAGAGCGGCGGCGCGGCGCTCCAGCGCCTGCGCCGAGCGCGTGCGATAGGCGACATGCGCCATGCCGTTGGTTTTCGAGGCCGTGAGCTTGAGCGAATAGCGCTCGTAGTCGTCGTAGCCGCGCAGATAGATGCTGTCGCCTTTCGCGCCGCTCTGGGTCATGCCCATGACGTCGATGAAAAAGCGCGCGCTCTTGTCGAAGCTCGGCGTCAACAGTTCGAGGTGCCCGAGATGGGCGATGTCGAGATTGGGTTCCGGCGTCATGGGGCCTTGCGTGGGAATGCGTATGGTCGGTGTCAATTGTGCCGGACGGCACGCGCAAACGCCAGGACCAGATTGTTGGCCGGCATGGGCGCGATCTCGGCCGCCATCAGGCCGGCGTCTTGCGCAAGCGCGTTCAGATCGGCCACCTCGCGCACGCCCCAAGCGGGATTTTCCGCCCGCAAGCTCTGATCGAACGCGGCGTTACTCGGCGCCGTGTGCTGCCCATCCCGCATGAACGGGCCGTAGACGAACAGCCGGCCGCCGTCGCGCAAATAGCGTCCGGCGCCGGCGATGAGGTTTTGCGACACCGCCCAGGGCGAAATGTGCAGCACGTTGATGCAGAGCATAGCGGCGAGCGCCGCCCCGGCCTGCCCATCCGCCGTCCAAGACCAAGCGGGATCGCCGAGGTCGATACGCTGCGGCGCGCGCAGATTGGCAAGCCCCGCGTGCCTTCGCCAGGCCTCGATGCTGGCGAGATGCGATGGGTAGATATCGCTCGGCCACCAGGTGAGCTGCGGCGAGCGTCCCGCAAAGGCGGTGGCGTGCTGCCCGGTGCCGCTGCCGAGTTCCAGCACGTCGCCCTTCTGCCCGCTCAGGAAAGCGGCTATCGCCGACCAAATGGCGTCGTGGTTGCGATGAAAGGCCGGGCCATCCAGCCGGCCGTCGGATTCAGGCGGCTTGCCGACATTTCCGTATTCGACGACGAATTCCGCCATGGCAGCCACTGGCCTGCGTGCGTTGCGCGCTGCAATTAACCGTTGTCCGCCGGCGCGGTCAAACGCCGATTATTGATGCCTGCTGCGGAATTACGCAGGCCTCTTCGTTGTTTTTACCGGTACAATCGGGCAATATCTCGCCGTTAGCGGGCATGCCCGCGATCGGACCGATGTCGTGGGGCTCGTCGGACAGACTTAAAAAAGAATCTGGGAGGATTCACATGCGGAAACTGTATTCGACGCTTGTTGCGATCGCCGCCGTGGCGCTGGCGCTGCCGGGCACGGCCCATGCGCAGGCTAATAAGCTGGTGGTCGGCTTGCCGACGACGCCACCGAACGTCGTGCACATGCCGGTGATCGTGGCCAGGGAGCTCGGCCTCTACAAGAAATACGGCGTCGAGGTCGAAACCGTGCAGCTTGAAGACGGCGTCAAAGTGTTCCGCGCCATGCTGGCCGGCAATATCGACGTCGGCATGTCGCCGGGTGCCGTGTCCATCATCGGCGTCTCCAATGGGGCGGCGGTCCGGACCATCTTGGCAAACTCGAACAAATTCGAAGCCTCCATGATCGTGCGCGACAACGTCAAGACCATGGCCGATCTCAAGGGCAAGCGCATCGGCATCCAGCAGCCCGGCGGTTTCGCCGACCTGCTCGCCCGCAGTGTGCTGCGCGCGGCCAAGATCGATCCCAAGGACGTCAACTTCGTCACCATCGCGAGCGAAGACGTGCCGGCGCTGGTCGCCGACCAGGTCGACACCGCGATCCTGCACGTCGAGCAGGAGATGCTGGCGAAGAGCAAGGTGCCGAGCCTGCACGCCATCGCCCGCATGTGGGATGTGCAGCCAAAGACGCTCTACACGGTCGCGGAGGTGACGGAAAAAACCATCAAGGACAAGCCGGCGGCGTTGGAAGCCTTTGTGAAAGCCAATATCGAGGCTACGCGCGCCATCTATACCGACAAGGCCAAGATCATGCCGATCCTGGTTAAGTTCACCGGCTATCCGGAAAAAATCATCTCGGAAACCTACGATTTCATGGTGAAGAACTGCATCTGGGACGCCAATACCGGGCTCGGGCCCGAGCGCTACAATTTCACGGCGAACCTGATGACCAAGGTCGGTAACATCAAGGAAGGCAAGACGCCAAAATACGAGGACCTGGTCGACGCGACGTTCGCGAAAAAGGCGGTCGCGGAGCTCGGCGAATGGAAAGGGCCGGTTTGCCCGACGGCGGCGTTCTAAGCTTTGACGGCCTCATCCTGAGGAGGCGGCGAAGCCGCCATCTCGAAGGATGGGGCCGCCCGATCCTTCGAGACGCGCTCCTTCGGAGCGTTGCTCAAGATGAGGGCGGATGGTGGTTTCGAATTATGGGCTGCGAGGACTTGCGATGAGCGTTGCCAATGACGTTCGGGCCGCGGCGGTCGCCGACGGTACGCGACCGGCTGCAGCCATGGTCAGAACGCCGTGGTGGGAGCAGCCGGCGCTTTTTCGCTATGGCTTCGTCGCGTTGATCTTGATCGTCTGGGAGATCGTCGGTCCGTTCATCAGCCCGATTTTCTTTTCTTATCCGTCGAAGATCGCCGTCGCCTTCTACGATCTCACGGTCTCCGGCGAACTGCCGCATTTTCTCGGGCAGAGCCTGGAAGTCATGCTCTACGGACTGGTCATTGCCATTGTGGTCGGCATTCCGCTGGGGATAGCGATGGCACGCTTCCGTCGGCTCGACTGGGCGCTCGACCTGCCGATCAACGCGCTCTACGCGACCCCGCTGGTCGCCGTCGTGCCGTTGCTGGTGCTGTGGTTCGGCATCTATCTCAAGGCCAAGATCATCGTCGTGTTCCTGTTCGCGGTGTTTCCGGTTCTGATCAATACCTATCAAGGCGTGCGCGAATGCGACAAGAACATGCTCGAGGTGGCGCGCTCATTCCGCTCCAATGAATGGCGGATGTGGCAGGACGTGCTGCTGCCGTTCGCGCTGCCCTATATCATCGCCGGCATTCGGCTCGCCATCGGCCGCGGGCTGATCGGCATGATCATCGCGGAGTTCTACACCACCATCACCGGCCTCGGCTTCATGATCACGCGCTACGCCAACCAGTTCGAGATGGACAAGACCTTCGTGCCGGTGATCGTGCTGATGATCCTCGGCGTGTCGCTTACGACCGTGTTGAAATGGGCCGGGCGCCGCATCGCGCCCTGGAGTCACGGCAACCGCTGAGCGGCAAGACGTTCACCGTATTGTCATTGCCATAATCGCGCGCAACACTGCCCCGCCGGCAAAACGGGAGCGTGTCATGATCCTCGGCATGTCGATCCAAGCCTTCACTGATTTGCACGTCATCATCAGCCTGATTGCGATTGCCAGCGGCCTGATCGTGCTGCTGGGCATGCTCGGCTCGCGCCGAATGGCGGGCTGGACCGCGCTGTTCCTGTTGACCACGATATTGACCAGCGTGACCGGGTTCTTGTTTCCGATCTATGGTTTCACACCCGCATTGGCGGTCGGGACAATATCGATCGTCATTCTGGCGATCGCGCTGCTCGCTCTCTATGGCAAGCATCTCGCCGGCGCCTGGCGTTGGATTTATGTAGTGACTGCCCTGACCGCGCTTTGGTTCAACATCTTCGTTCTGATCGTGCAGTCGTTCGAGAAGCTGTCGTTGCTGAACCCGCACGCGCCGCAGGTCGGTCCACCGTTCTCCGAGCCGCAGAATACCCATTTCGTCATCGCTCAAAGCGTGGCGCTGGTCGTCCTGCTTGTGCTCGGCCTTATCGCGGCATTCAAATTCCGCCCCGTGCAGCGGTCCGTCTAGCGCGACATCAATAGTGATGAACGAAAGCGGCGTCCGGTGGCTGGTCGACCTGCATTTCGAACAGGATATCGGCGATCGGACAAAAATGCGGTGCGAGGTTCACCGCCGTCGGCATGCTGTCGAGCCAGGTGCGGCAGGCGTCTTTGCGTGAGCAGGCCTGGCAGCGATGCTGCGCGGTCGCGTAGCTCAAGCTCCAGCGCGATACGACACCGCCCGCCGGTTCAATGCCGAGCCGCTCCATCATTCGACAAAAATCGATTGTTTGACGCTTAGCAATGGCCGTTGCCATGACGAGACATCCTTATTTCGCCAGGCTAACAAACCCCCTATCGATTAATTGCATTTAAGTCGATTTGGCGAATCGTCGCAGTGGACAAATTGTGTCCCCGGTTGGCGCTCTCGGGCGAGCGCGCCGATCGCCTAAAAGAAGAAGCCGCCGTTGCCGGCGGCTTCGTTTAGTCCAGCAGGAATCCAGCGCTTATTTGAGCTGGGTCGAGATGCTGGTGAACTTGTCGTTGAGCTGAGTGCCCAGGCCATTGACGACGGCGATGATAGCGACCGAAATGCCGGCAGCGATCAGTCCATACTCGATGGCGGTAGCCCCCGATTCATTCTTTAGGAATGCAACAAACTTTGACATGTAAAAGCTCCACTTTGTAGTTGCGCGGGAACCTTAGTTCCGTCGGTTTAAAGATATCTTCAAAGAACGACGTAAATATTTATGGAAAATTTTCGCGTGCCGGCGCTTTCATTCGATGATTGTGGCGGGAAAAATGCGACAGGCTGCATCCGCTTGTTACAACGTGCGGAATTCCCGTTCGTTTTTTACGAGGCAACCTCGTGTTAAGTAATTCTTAGCCTTAAACGGGTGTCAGGGCCGCTTAGGCATCTTCCAGATCTGGAATCGCACCGCAATCGCAGACGTTATGTCGCGGGACTAGCCGTTCAAGGCGTCATGCCGAGCGCCTTGAGTTCGGCATTGGCGCCTTCCCATTCGATGAACGATTGCGGGCAGCCGCTCAGTGCGGCTTTGAACAGCCGGGCCGCCTCGTCTTTGGTGCCCTGCCGCAGCGCCATCTCGCCGCCGTAGAAATTGGCCTCGCAGACTTGCGTGGCTTTTTTCGTCGGGTCCGGATTGTCGGCGGCGGCCAGAACTGCGGCCGGCGTCAGCTGGCCGAGATACAGACGGACCACTGGTGCCGGCCAGGTCGTCATGTCGAACTGCACGATCGCCTGTGCCAGACGGCTGGGAACCTTGTTGCGCTGCCCGACGATGTCGAGCCACAGCGCGTGATAGGCGTCCTTCGGGTCGATGTCGCTGGCCTGGCTGAGGTCGGCCAGCGCCTTTTCGGGCGAGCCGTTGTAAAGCTCCATCATGCCGCGGCGGTGATAAGTCCAGGCCGATTTCGGACTGATCCGGATCACTTCGCCATAGTCGGCGATGGCGTGCGCGCTGTCGCCTTTGGCGCGGTAGGCGTTGACGCGGTTATTGTAATACAGGCTGACGTTGGGCTCGATCTTGATCGCCTCGGTGTAATCGGCGATGGCGCGGTCGTAGTCCTTCTTGCGGAAATAGGCGTAGCCGCGGTTGTTGTAGGCCGAGGTTTTTTTGGGGTCGAGCCGAATCGCCTCGCCGTAATCGGCAATGGCGCGGTCGATGTCTTTCATGTTGTCGTAGGCATTGGCCCGGTCGACTAGGCGGGTGGCGGTCGGTTCGAGCTTGATCGCTTCGCTGTAGTCGGCGATGGCTTGGGGATAGTCCTTCTTGGCGACGTATGAGTTTCCGCGGGCGGTGTAGCGGGCCGCGGTCGGCTCGCGACGGATCGCCTCGCCGTAATCGGCGATAGCGTGATCGTAATCTTTTTTGATGTGGTAGGTGTCGGCGCGGTCGGTGTAGCGCAGCGCATTCGGCTCGAGCCGGATCGCCTCATTGTAATCGGCGAGGGCTTGGTCGTAGTTCTTTGTGGTGTAATTTATGTTAGCCCGGTAATGGAAACGGGATGCGGTCGGTTCGAGCTTGATTGCCTCGCTGTAGTCGGCGATGGCGCGGTCATAGTCTTTCTTATTTTCATAGGCGATGCCGCGGTTGACATGGGCTGCCGCCACTTTTGGAAACAGCGCTAAAATCCGAGTCTGGGCATCGATCTCGCGGTCGCGGTCCTTGTGCTCGCAGCGCAAATAATCGAGCTTGCAAGCCCCGCGGCGTGCCGGCAACGAGGTGGCGCGACACGCGTCGAGCGCACGGCGTTCGGCGGTCTGCCAATCCGCCGCCACGGCCGAGCCGATCGCCGTATTGCCGCCTTTGCGATCAAACGCGACCGCCATGCAGCCATCGCTGAAGGTGCCGACCAGGCGGCAGCTTTGCGCGGCCCGCGGGGCCGGTTTGTAACCCTGGCAATTCTTGGTCGCGAGCGAACGCGCCTGCTCAATGGTGGAATAGCCAATGGCGCCGCCATAGGCGATGCCGTCCTTGGCCGGGTCCGCCGTACTTACCACCAAGGCGCCATCGCTGGCGGCATTGTTTGCCCCCGCAATGATTCCAGCGAACGCAATCGGGGCGGCCAGCGCCCACAGTCTGACGTAATTTCGCATCGTTCCTCTCTGCTGCGAAAATATTACTCCCCGCGCTAATGGTCTACCAGCGGGTTTAAAGGGCGGCTGTCCACTTGCTTGCGGCCCGGCGCTTTCAGATTCTGGAATCGCGGCGCGGCCGCCCGATCAAGCGTCTTCCGGATTGTCAACATAGACCAGCCCGGCCTTCGCCAGCCCCTCGCGCATCTTGTACATGTCGAGGCTGAGCGCGCCGGCGGCGAGCTGCTTGCGCTTGCCGTCCTCGTCGTCGTGGCGCTTCTGCGCCTTGGCGGCGGTGTCCACCGCCAGCTTTTTCGGGATGATGACGACGCCGTCGTCGTCGGCCACCACCACGTCGCCCGGCTCGACATAGACGCCCGCGCACACCACCGGAACGTTGACCGCGCCGAGCGCAGCCTTGACCGTGCCCTTGGCCGAGATCGCCTTCGACCAGACCGGAAATTTCATCTCGGTGAGCGCCTTCACGTCGCGGGCGCCAGCATCGATCACCAGCCCGATCACGCCACGCGCCACCAATGCGGTCGCCAGCAATTCGCCGAACATGCCGTCGCTGTTGTCGGAGGTGCAGCCGACCACCAGCACGTCGCCCTTCTGGCACTGCTCGACCGCGACATGGATCATCCAGTTGTCGCCCGGCTGCGCCAGCACCGTGACGGCGGGCCCGGCGATCTGCGCGCCCGCCCAGACCGGCCGCATATAAGGCTTCATCAGGCCCGAGCGCCCGAGCGCCTCATGCGCGGTGGACACGCCGACGGCGGCGAGCGTGCCGATGGCGTTGGGATCGGCGCGTTTGATGTTGCGGACGACGACGGGTTTCATTGCAGAATCTCCTCGACGGTCGGGAACAGCCGCTGATAGGCCTCGCCATAGGTCATCGGCACGCCGGTGTTGCGCGAGCCCTGCATGCCGCGGTTGAGCGCGACCCGCTCGTAATAAGCCCACAAGTGCTTTTGTGCGGCGAGAATCTGGAAGGCCTTGTATTTCTGCTCCCACACCTCGTCGATCTTGAGAATGAGGTTAGGCTTGTAGTTGCACATCTCGGGCTGGTGCGGCTCGAACAGGAATACCGGCGGCGCCGAATATTTGTACTTGGCGCCCGGCTTGTGGCCCATGGCCTGCGCTACCACGCGGGTCTCCTGCGCGAAATGCGCGGCGTTGGGGTGATCGAAATTGTACGGATCCTCGAGCGCGTGGCTGAGCACGAAGGACGGATTGAGCTCGCGGTAAATGTCCACCGTGCGGTCGAAATGCTGCTCGTTGAGCTTGAGCGGATAGTCGCCGCAATCGAAGAATTCGATCTCAGCGCCGAGTAAGGCGGCGGCTCGCTCGGCTTCGTCCTTGCGGCCGGCCTTGACCTTCTCCAGCGTCGCGCCCGGCTCCTTCCAGGCGAACTGGCTTTCGCCGCGCTCGCCGAACGACAGGCACACGATCTTGACACGGTAGCCGCGCTTGGCGTGCAGCGCGATGGCGCCGCCCGCGCGCCAGACGAAATCGCCGGGATGGGCGGTGATGACAAGCCCGGTTTTGTTTTCCGGCATGGACCCAAGAACTCCCTTTTTCGATGAGGAGTCTTTAGACTAAATAGGGTCCCGAAAGAAAGCCTACTCCCCATGCCCGCCGCGACCACGCTCCGCATCGCCATCGGCGACTATCCGCACACGCTGCCGCTCAAGCGCGGCGCGATCGTCTCGCCTTGGCTCAAGCTCGATTTTGTCGAGGTCAAGCCGATGCATAAGGCGTTCAAGCCGATGGTGCGCGAGCACGCCTACGACGCCAGCGAAATGGCGCTGGTCACTTACTTGCAGGCGAAAGCCCATAACAAGGGCTTGCTGCTGCTGCCGGCCGCGATGCTGGCGCGTTTTCAGCACGGCTGCATGCTTTACAATGCCGAACGCGGAAAACTCACTCCCGCTAATCTGCCGGGCTGCCGCATCGGCGTGCGCGCCTATAGCCAGACCACCGGCGCCTGGCTGCGCGGCATTCTGCAAAACGACTATGGCGTCGATGTCGATCGCGCGCAGTGGGTGACTTTCGAGGACGCCCATGTGGCCGAGGCGAAGCCATCCACCCGGCGTGATCCGGGCGCGGCCCGATCAGGACATGACGAAAATGCTGATCGACGGCGAACTCGATGCCGCGATCTACGGCGCCGAGTTGCCTAAAGACCCGCGCCTGCAAAGCCTGATCCGCGATCCGGACGCGGCGGCGCAGGCCTGGTACGGCCAGCACGGCCTGGTGCCGGTCAATCACATGGTGGTGGTGACGGAAGCGCTCGCGCGCGCGAACCCGGCAGCGGTCGCCGAGCTTTACGGCTGCTGGAAGCCGGCAAGACCGCCGGCTTGCCGGCCGCCGGCCAGATCGACACCGCGCCGTTCGGCAAGGAGGCCAACCGGCCTTGCCTCGAATTGCTGATGTCTTACGCCGTCCAGCAGAAGCTGGTGCCGCGCCGTCTCGAATTCGATGAGTTATGGTAGCCGGGTTTTAACGAATCCCCCTAAAAGCCATAACGGGCAGACCGTCGTCCGCCCGTCACAAGCTCTCGGATCCATTTCGGCACGTGCGGGCGTGAGCCCTTAAGCGCCGTACCCAGTTACTGAGAGCCAGGACCGGCAGTCATGGACCACGAATACTGCAAGCAGCACCCACGTCCCATGCACACTCCAGTCATGGCGGCCATCCGTGTCCGGCGTGAGCCGAAGATGGGTGACCTGTCGGTAATCGTATCCACCTACGGACATGAGGCAAGCGAAGAAAAATGCGGTTGTTAACTTGCGGGGAGCTAACGCCGGGTCGGTTGCCCTGAAACGCGCGGCCGACGCGGACATGCGCGAAAGCGGGGATGGGACTACGGCCTGCCCCGGGGCTGCCAAGAATACGGGCGATGGTGCTTGCGCGAATAATGACAGGCAGGGAGTATCGCGGCATGAAACGAC
>CAVYRR010000013.1:0-284695 GCA_963770985.1 uncultured Alphaproteobacteria bacterium
CGGCAGGCGGCGGAACTGGCCGTGGCTCACCGCATCAAGATGTCATCGCATCTGTTTCCGGAGGTGAGCGCGCATCTGCTCGCCGCCACGCCGACCGGGCATTACCTCGAATATGTCGACTGGGCGAATGTGCTGGTCCAGGAGCCGCTTGCGATCGTCAACGGCCAGGCCATCGTGCCGGAGCGTCCCGGTAACGGCATGGTGTGGAACAAAGAAACCGTCGAACGCTATCGTATACGATGAACTAGCGCAGCTTCAGCTTGAACAATTTGATCGCATTCTCGCGCCCGATCTTGGCGCGCTCGGCCTCGCCGATCTCAGCTTTGTCGAACCATTGCGCGCCTTCGCCGACGTCTTCGAACGGCCAATCGACCGAGAACATCACGCGCTCGGCGCCCATCTCGGTCATGGCATTGACCAGTGACGGCGTGTGGAAGTTGCCGGACGTGGTGAGATGGAAGTGCTTGCGGAAGTAGTGGCCGACGCCGTTCTTGGCGGCGTATTTGTGCGGCGCCTTCATCCAGCCGTTGCGGCCGTCGATCCGCCAGAGCTGTACCGGGATGCCCTCGCCGAGATGGCCGAGCACCATTTTCAGGCGCGGACATTCGTCGAACAGTCCGCTGCCGATCAGGCGCAGCGCGTGCACCGCGGTTTCCGCCGAGAACGCCCAGTTCGGTCCGAGCAGCCAGGAATGGCCTTCGTATTGCCGGTTCCAGCTCGGCAACGGATTGCGCGGGTGCAGGTAGAACGGCACGTCGAGCGCTTCGACCGCGCGCCAGAACGGCCGGTATTGCGGCAGGTCGTAGTAAGTCACGTTGTCCGGCACGCCGATTTGCGAGAAGCCATTGACCAGCGCGCCGACAAAACCAAGCTCCTTGACGCAGCGGGTGAGTTCGGCGGTGGCGGCTTCCGGATCCTGCATCGGCAGCGCGGCAAAGGCGGCGAAGCGGTCGGGGCGCTTGCGTACTTCCGCGGCGAGCGCGTCGTTGGCCTGTCGCGCCACGTCGATCGCACGCTTGACGTCGTGGATCGCCTGCACGGCGGGCGCATTCAGCGACAGGATCATCATCTCGATGCCGTGTCTGTCCATCTCGCCGAGGCGCAGTCTGCTGGATGTCGAGCAGGCGCGGACCCAGTTCGTTCCACACATGCGCACCGAACACCTGCGAGTCGCCCAGTGTCGGTTCGATGGCAAAATGTTCCTCGAGCGCGATCTTGCCTTGCATTGAGTTTCCCCCGTAGCTTTTCGGCATCATGCAATGCCGTGGCGGTCCTGTCAGCAACGCCGCGTTGAGATATAAAACAAAAAAGCCGCCCGGGTGGGCGGCTTGCCGAGCCGTAGCTCGCGAAGCGAGCGAAGGCTGGTGGAGCCAGGCGGGATCGAACCGCCGACCTCGTGAATGCCATTCACGCGCTCTCCCATCTGAGCTATGGCCCCAATTCGCAAAATTTCTAGCCGCAGTTTGGGAAGCGCGTGCGGCGCGCGTTATCGTCAGGTCTCCTCTTCCTTCTCGATGGTCTCGCCGATGATGTCGGTCACATCGGGATCGCCTTCTTCCTCTTCCTCGATGAAGGCGGCGTCGTCGAGGCTCTCGTCGATCTCGACCTCTTCGCCTTCGGCGGGCGCGGCGGCGCCTTCCGCCGCAGCCGGCTTCTTGCCCTGCTGTTCGGCCTCGGCGTCCTCGAGCGAAACGAATTCGGCGTCCGCCGTCTCCGGCACGATCGCTTCGGGCTCCGGTACGGGCGCGGGCCGCGCGACCGGCGCAGGCTGAGCCGGCTCGGGCCGCGCACGCGATTGCGGCGGCGGAGCGATCGGCACCACCTTGCCGGTATAGGGCGATATCACCGGCGTCTTGCCGAGATCGTAGAACTTGCGGCCGGTTTCCGGACAGATGCGCTTGGTGCCGAGTTCAGCTTTCGCCACGGTCAGGTTCCTCAGAATGGTCGGTAAATCGGTGTTTCACTTGGCTAGTTGCAAGGCCCCTGTCAATAGCGCAGGCGTGCCTTGAAACGGCCACCCTCCGCCGGATGACGCGCCGCGAGGGCGCATGGTAGGAGGGCGTTCATTGTTAAGGATAGCGCCCGTGAACTCTGCCGACTTCGACACCGCTGACCGCCCGCCGCGGCGGCCCCTTGCAGGGCCGTACCCGGGTGCCGGGGGACAAATCGATCTCGCACCGCGCCCTGATTCTGGGCGCCCTGACGGTCGGCGAGAGCACGGTGGCCGGCCTCCTGGAAGGCGAGGACGTCCTGCATACCGCCGAGGCCATGCGCGCGCTCGGCGCCCGGCTGGAGCGGACACCTGAGGGGCTTTGGCGAATTCATGGCGTCGGCGTCGCCGGCTTCGCCCAGCCGGCCGGCCCGCTCGATTTCGGCAATTCCGGCACCGGTTGCCGGCTGGCGATCGGTGCGGTGGCCGGTAACGCGGTGACTGCGACCTTCGTCGGCGACGCCTCCTTGAGCAGCCGGCCGATGCGGCGCGTGCTCGATCCGCTCGAACGGATGGGCGCGCGGGTGATCGACGCCGCCGACGGCGGCCGGCTGCCGCTGACGCTGCAAGGCGCCGCCGATCCCGTTCCGATCGTCTACGAATCGCCGGTGCCCTCGGCGCAGCTCAAGTCGGCGGTGCTGCTGGCCGGTCTCTCCGCGCCGGGCGAGACCACGGTGATCGAGGCGGAGGCCACGCGCGATCACACCGAACGGCTGCTGAAACATTTCGGCGCCAAGCTGACCAGCAAGCCGTATGGCGAGCACGGCCGCCGCATTACCTTGCAGGGCCAGCCCGAGCTCGAGCCGGCCAATGTGGTGGTGCCGGCCGATCCGTCATCGGCGGCGTTTCCGATGGTGGCGGCTTTGCTGGTGCCCGGCTCGGATTTGATTCTCGATGCGGTGATGACCAATCCGCTGCGCACCGGACTGCTGACGACGCTGCGCGAGATGGGCGCCAGTATCGAGGCGGTGGCGACGCGCGACGATGGCGGCGAGGAGGTCGCCGATCTGCGCGTGGTCGCTTCGAAACTGAAAGGCGTCGATGTGCCGGCCGAGCGCGCGCCGGCGATGATCGACGAATATCCGATCCTGGCGGTGGCCGCCTCGTTCGCCGAAGGTGTCACGCGCATGCGCGGCTTGAAGGAATTGCGCGTCAAGGAATCCGACCGGCTGGAAGCCACCGCCGCCATGCTGCGCGCCAATGGCGTCACCGTCGAGATCGAAGGCGACGACCTGATCGTGCAGGGCAAGGCAAACGTCGCCGGCGGCGGCGAAGTTTTGACCCACATGGATCACCGCATCGCCATGGCGGCGCTGGTGATGGGGCTCGCGGCCGACAATCCGGTGCGCATCGACGATTCAGCCTTCATCGCCACCAGCTTCCCCGGCTTCGTCGAACTGATGCGCGCGCTCGGCGCGGATTTGTCATGATCATCGCCATCGATGGACCTGCGGCATCGGGCAAAGGCACGCTCGGCAAGCGGCTGGCGGCGCATTACGGCCTGCGCCATCTCGATACCGGGCTGATCTACCGCGCGGTGGCCAAAGCGCTGCTCGACGCCGGACGCCGTCCGGACGATAAATCCGCCGCGGTCGCCGCCGCCCAGGCGCTCGACCCGGCGGGCTTCGACGAGCCCGCGCTCAAGATCCCCGCGGTGGGCGAGGCGGCCTCGGTGGTCTCCGCCATCCCCGAAGTGCGCGCCGCGCTCATCGCCTTCCAGCGCGATTTCGCCGCCCGGCCGCCCGGCGCCGTGCTCGACGGCCGCGATATCGGCACCGTCATCTGCCCCCAGGCCGACGTTAAGATTTACGTGACCGCCACGGCGGAGGTGCGCGCCAGCCGCCGGGCAGCCGAATACCGCGCCCAGGGACGGGATATTGACGCAGCCGCGGTGCTGGCCGACATCCTCAAGCGCGACGCAGCGCGACAGCCGCCGCGCCATCGCGCCCCTGAAACGGGCCGCCGACGCGCACTTGCTCGATACCACGCATTTGGCTATAGACCCGGCCATCCGGGCCGCCATCGACATCGTCGAGGCCACCCGAGCGGGCCGAGGGCGCGATTAACGCCCCTCGTGTTGGAGGACAAAGCCCCGCTCGTGCCTCTGCGTTGGGCGCCTGATCGAACCATCGTTCCGAAAGCACGGTTTTAGCGCCGGCCATCCGGGATTCCGGGGGCCGCCGTTGGTCTGCGGGATCAACGGCCCGCGCCTTTGGAACGCCATTTCAAACCCGCCGGCGCACCGCTTACAGGAGATTACATGGCCACCGCTGCTGCACCCACGCGTGAAGACTTCGCCAAGCTGCTCGACGAATCGTTCGGGACCGGAAACCTGCAGGAAGGTGCGGTCATCAAGGGCAAGATCGTCGGCATCGAAAAGGACATGGCCGTCATCGACGTCGGCCTCAAGACCGAAGGGCGCGTGGCGCTGCGCGAATTCGCGGGGCCGGGCCGGCAAGCCGAGCTCAAGATCGGCGACGAGGTCGAAGTCTATCTGGAGCGCGTCGAGAACGCGCTCGGCGAAGCGGTGCTGTCACGCGACAAGGCGCGGCGCGAGGAAAGCTGGGGCAAGCTCGAAACCGCATTCAAGAACAACGAAAAAGTCACCGGCGTCATCTTCAACCAGGTCAAGGGCGGCTTCACCGTCGATCTCGACGGCGCCGTGGCCTTCCTGCCGCGCAGCCAGGTGGACATCCGCCCGATCCGCGACGTCACGCCGCTGATGAACGTCAACCAGCCGTTCCAGATTCTGAAAATGGATCGCCGCCGCGGCAATATCGTGGTCTCCCGCCGCACCGTGCTGGAAGAGACGCGCGCCGAGCAGCGCCAGGAACTGGTGCAGAACCTCGAAGAGGGTCAGGTCATCGACGGCGTGGTCAAGAACATCACCGACTACGGCGCGTTCGTCGACCTCGGCGGCATCGACGGCCTGCTGCACGTCACCGACATCGCCTGGCGCCGGGTCAATCATCCGACCGAGGTGCTCAATATCGGCCAGCAGGTGAAGGTCAAGATCATCAAGATCAATCACGAGACGCACCGCATCTCGCTCGGCATGAAGCAGCTGCTCGACGACCCGTGGCAGGGCATCGAGGCCAAGTTCCCGGTTGGCACCAAGTTCAAGGGCCGCGTCACTAACATCACCGACTATGGCGCTTTCGTCGAACTGGAGCCGGGCATCGAAGGCCTGATCCACGTCTCGGAAATGTCGTGGACCAAGAAGAACGTTCATCCCGGCAAGATCGTCTCGACCTCGCAAGAAGTCGAGGTGCAGATCCTCGAGGTCGATCCGGTCAAGCGCCGCATCTCGCTCGGTCTCAAGCAGACCATGCGCAATCCGTGGGAAGTGTTCGTCGAGAAGCATCCGCCGGGTTCGACGGTGGAAGGCGAAGTCAAGAACAAGACCGAGTTCGGCCTGTTCCTCGGCCTCGACGGCGACGTGGACGGCATGGTCCACCTCTCCGATCTCGACTGGAAGCGTCCGGGCGAGCAGGTGATCGAGGAATACAAGAAGGGCGACATGGTCAAGGCGCAAGTGCTCGACGTCGACGTCGAGAAGGAGCGCATTTCGCTCGGCATCAAGCAGCTCGCGGGCGACCCGATGGAGTCGGCCGGCGATCTCAAGAAGGGATCGGTGGTCACCTGCGAGGTCACCGAGGTGAAGGAGGCCGGCATCGAGGTCAAGATCGTCGGCACCGACCTGACCGCCTTCATCCGCCGCGCCGATCTCGCGCGCGACCGCGGCGAGCAGCGCCCCGAGCGTTTCGCGGTCGGCCAGAAGGTGGACGCCCGCGTCACCCAGTTCGATCGCAAGACCCGCAAGGTCGGCGTCTCGATCAAGGCGCTGGAAGTGGCCGAGGAGAAGGAAGCGCTGGCGCAATACGGCTCCGCCGACAGCGGCGCGTCGCTCGGCGACATCCTGGGCGCCGCGCTCAAGCAGCGCGACGACAAGACCGAAGACAAGGCCGAGACCGAAAAGGCCGAGGATTAGGCCATCGGCGGCCGGTTCCATGCCTCGCCAAAGTCACCCCCGGGCTTGACCCGGGGGTTTTTCTTTACGACATCACGATGCCAAAAACCGATCGGATACCGTCGGTTCGCTGTAATATCCGGGGCGCAATTCGACCTTAGAGGACGAACCCCATGTCGCTCGATGCCGATGCCATCGTCGATCGCCGCCGCATGCGGCGCAAGCTCACCTTCTGGCGCGTCAGCGCGCTGCTGATCGCTCTGCTCGCGCTGGTCGGCCTGGCCACCGCGCTGGTGCCCGGCAGCCGGCTGACGGTGCCTGGCGCCTACATCGCCCGCATCAAGGTGCAGGGCCTGATCCGCGGCAACCAGGACCGCGTCGATGCGCTCGACCGGCTCGCCAAGTCGAGCGCGCGCGCGGTGATCCTGCATATCGACAGCCCCGGCGGCACCACGGCCGGCTCCGAGCAGCTTTACGACACATTGCGCGCCCTGCAGGCGAAAAAGCCGCTGGTGGTGGTGGTCGACGGTCTGGCCGCCTCCGGCGCCTATATCGCCGCGCTCTCGGCCGACCACATCATCGCCCAGGATACTTCGCTGGTCGGCTCGATCGGCGTGCTGTTCCAGTATCCCAACTTCACCGACGTGCTCAAAACCATCGGCATCAAGGTCGAGGAGGTCAAATCCTCGCCGCTCAAGGCGGCGCCCAACGGCTTCGAGCCGACCAGCCCGGAGGCGCGCGCCGCCATCGCGGCGATCGTCACCGATTCCTATGCCTGGTTTAAGGATCTGGTTAAGGATCGCCGCAAGATGAGCGACGCACAGCTCGCTGTGGTGGCGGACGGACGCGTCTTTACCGGCCGCCAAGGCGTCGGCCTCAGGCTGGTCGACGGCCTCGGCAATGAAAAGACCGCGCTCGCCTGGCTGGAGAAGGAAAAGAAGGTTCCGGCCTCGACGCCGGTGCGCGATGTCTCGCTGGAGCCGCGATTCAGCGAGTTTTCCTTCCTCCACCTCGCCGCCTGGACCTTCCAGGCGGTGGGTTTGAGCGCCATTGCTCACCGCATCGAGGCGTGGGGTGCGGTGCAGGCGGTCGAGCAACTCAATCTTGACGGTCTCTTGGCGCTTTGGCACCCTCCCTCCGCCAACTGATCCCTGATCGAGCAAGGCGGCCGCAATGATCAAGTCCGAGCTTGTGCAACGTATCGCCGCCCAGAACCCCCATCTCTACCAACGCGACGTCGAGAATATCGTCAACGCGATTCTCGGCGAAATCACCAATGCCATGGCGCGCGGCGACCGCGTCGAGCTGCGCGGCTTCGGCGCCTTCTCGGTCAAGCACCGGCCGGCCCGCACCGGGCGCAATCCGCGCACCGGCGCCCATGTCTCGGTCGAGCAGAAATCGGTGCCGTTCTTCAAGACCGGCAAGGAAATGCGCGAGCGGCTGAACAAGACCGGCCCGGCGTAACACGCTGGTTTCTTGGATTAGCGAGGGTGCTATTGTCGTGGCCGGGCTTGCCCGGCCACTGGTGTTTTAGAGAGGCAGCGGTGTTCCGCAAAATCGTCACGGCCATCATCGTCGTCCCGCTCGCCGCGGTCATCATTGCCTTTGCGGTGGCGAACCGGCAGTCAGTGACGGTGTCGTTCGATCCGTTCTCGTCCGCGAGCCCGGCCTATACGGCGATGCTGCCGTTGTTCGTGGTCATCTTCGCGGCGCTGATCCTCGGCGTACTGATCGGCGGCATCGCCGCCTGGATTCGCCAGGGCAAATGGCGGCGGGCAGCCCGCAAGCTCGACGCCGAAGCGCGCGAGCTGCATCAAGAGATCGACGCTCATCCGCCGCCGCTTCGGAACGGCCGGGCAGCCGGCGCCTGCGCAGGAACCTGCCCCGCTGCCCGTCATTCCGGGGCCGATGCCTTAACGCCACCTACGCGTTCCGCTTTGCCGGGAGGGGGCGAAGGCTGCTAGAACCCCGCCCATGTCGCTCTTGGTCAAAATTTGCGGGCTGAAGACCCCGGAAGCGCTTGATGTGGCGCTTGAATCCGACGCCGACCTGGTCGGCTTCGTGTTCTTCGCGCCGAGTCCGCGCCATCTCGGGCTCGCGGCCGCGCGCGCGCTCGGCGGGCGCGTCAAAGGCCGCGCCGGCAAGGTCGCGCTCACCGTCGATGCCGACGACCAGACGCTTGCCGCCGTCGTCGAGGCGCTCAAGCCCGACATGCTGCAACTGCACGGCGTCGAGACGCCCGAGCGTGTGGCGGCGGTGCGCGCGCGCTTCGGCCTGCCGGTGATGAAGGCGATCCCGGTCGCCGAGCGCAAGGACCTCGCGCGCATTGATCTCTACAAGAAAGTCGCCGATCGGCTGATCTTCGACGCGCGCGCGCCGCAGGACGCCACAAGGCCCGGTGGCCTTGGCACGCCGTTCGACTGGGCGCTGCTCAAGGGCGTCGATCCTGGAATCCCATTCATGCTGTCGGGCGGGCTGCACGCAGACAATGTCATTGAAGCCTTGCGCGTCACCCGCGCGCCCGGCGTCGACGTGTCCTCCGGCGTCGAACGCGCGCCGGGCGAAAAGGACGCGGACAAGATCCGCGACTTCATCCGCGCCGCGCGCGCCGCCGACGCGGGGCTTAGCGCCGCCAAGGCCATGAGTAGCGCATGACCGCACCGCAACCCAATTCGTTTCGCACCGGCCCCGACGAGCGCGGACACTTCGGCATCTATGGCGGCCGCTTCGTCGCCGAGACACTGATGCCGCTGATCCTCGATCTGGAGAAGGCCTATGCGGCGGCCAAGGCCGATCCGAAATTCCAGAAAGAGATGGACGGTCATCTGACGAATTATGTCGGGCGGCCGTCGCCGCTTTATTTCGCCGAGCGGCTGACGGCGCACTGCGGAGGGCGCGAAAATCTATTTCAAGCGCGAGGAGCTCAACCACACCGGCGCGCACAAGGTGAACAATGTGCTCGGCCAGATCATGCTGGCGCTGCGCATGGGCAAGAGGCGCATCATCGCCGAGACCGGCGCCGGCATGCATGGCGTCGCCACCGCCACGCTGTGCGCCAAGTTCGGTTTGCCCTGCATCGTCTACATGGGCGCAGTCGACGTCGAACGGCAGAAGCCGAACGTGCTGAGGATGCAGATGCTCGGAGCCGAGGTTCGCGCCGTCGAGTCGGGTTCCAAGACGCTCAAAGACGCCATGAACGAGGCGCTGCGCGACTGGGTCACCAACGTCGCCGACACGTTTTATTGCATCGGCACGGTCGCCGGCCCGCATCCTTATCCCGCCATGGTGCGCGATTTCCAATGCATCATCGGCCGCGAGACGCGCGAGCAGATGCAGGCCGCCGAAGGCCGCCTGCCGGATTCGCTGATCGCCTGCATCGGCGGCGGCTCCAATGCCATGGGCCTGTTCCATCCGTTCCTCGACGAGCGCGCGATCGAGATCTATGGCGTCGAAGCCGCCGGGCATGGATTGAACGGCAAGCACGCGGCTTCGATCGCCGGCGGCAGGCCCGGCGTGCTGCACGGCAATCGCACTTATTTGCTGATGAACGACGACGGACAGATCGAGGAAGCACATTCGATCTCCGCCGGCCTCGACTATCCCGGCATCGGGCCCGAGCACGCCTGGCTCAACGATATGGGCCGGGTGAAATTTCTTGTCGGCGACCGACGACGAGGCGGTGGCGGCGTTCCAGCTTTGCAGCAAGCTCGAAGGCATCATTCCGGCGCTCGAGCCGGCGCACGCGCTCGCGCGCGTGCTCGACCTCGCGCCGCAAAAGCCGAGGGCTCACCTGATGGTGGTCAATATGTCCGGCCGCGGCGATAAGGATTTGGATTCGGTCGCCGCTTTTCTGGAAAGCAAGCGCCGATGACCACGCGCATCGACCGCCGCTTTGCCGCGCTGAAACAGGAAGGCCGCGCCGCGCTGGTGACCTTCACCATGGCGGGCGATCCCGATTACGACACCTCGCTCGCCATCGCCAAGGCGCTGCCGAAGGCCGGCGCCGACGTGATCGAACTGGGCATGCCGTTCACCGATCCGATGGCTGACGGGCCCGCGATCCAGGCCGCCGGCGTCCGCGCGCTGAAAGGTGGCCAGCGCATGACCAAGACGCTTGAGCTGGTGCGCGAATTCCGCAAAACCGACGATACGACTCCTATTGTTCTGATGGGCTACTACAATCCGATCTATATTTACGGCGTCGATCATTTTCTCGCCGACGCCAAGGTCGCTGGCATCGATGGCTTGATCGTCGTCGACCTGCCGCCGGAAGAAGACGACGAGCTTTGCCTGCCGACGCTGAAAACCGGCCTCAACTTCATCCGGTTGGCGACGCCCACCACCGACGACAAGCGCCTGCCGGCCGTGCTCAACAATACCTCCGGCTTCGTCTATTACGTGTCGATCACGGGGATAACCGGTTCGGCGGCGCCCGACACGACCAAGGTCAATGCGGCGGTTGCGCGCATCAAGCGCCACACCAAATTGCCGGTCGCGGTCGGCTTCGGCGTGAAAACCGCCGAGCAGGCCCGCGCCATCGCCTCGGGTGCGGACGGTGTGGTAGTCGGCTCCGCGCTGGTCGATGCCTTGCGCGCGAGCCTCGATAAAAGCGGCAAAGCCGGCCCGAGCACCGTCAAAGCCGTGACTTCTCTGGTGTCGGCGCTGGCCGATGGCGTGCGCTCCGCACGCCGCGTGGCGGCCGAATAGGGGCGGTTATAATTCTGACGAATCGAGCCTATATAGGCGAAGCATGAACTGGATCTCCAACGTCGTCCGCCCGAAGATTCGCAGCTTCCTGCGCCGTGAGACACCGGAAAATCTCTGGATCAAATGTCCGGAGACCGGCCAGCTCGTCTTCTACAAGGACGTCGAGGCCAACCAGTTCGTCATTCCAAGCTCCAACTATCACATGCGCATCAGCGCCGCGGCGCGGTTGAAGCTGATGTTCGACGGCGGCACCTGGCTGGATATCGGCGTGCCGGAGGTGCCGGTCGATCCGCTCAAATTTCGCGACGAGCGTCGCTATGCCGACCGGCTGAAGGACGCGAAGACTAAGACCGGCCTCAATGACGCGGTGAAGCTCGGGCTCGGCAAGCTCGACGGCTTGCCGGTGGTGATCGCCGTCCAGGATTTCGATTTCATGGGTGGCTCGCTCGGCATGGCAGCCGGCGAAGCGGTGATCACCGGCCTGGAGACGGCGGTGCGCCGGCAGACGCCGTTCATCATGTTCGCGGCCTCCGGCGGCGCGCGCATGCAGGAAGGCATTCTCTCTCTGATGCAATTGCCGCGCACCACCGCCGCGGTGCAGATGCTGCGCGAAGCGAAAAAGCCCTACATTGTCGTCTTGACCAATCCCACCACCGGCGGCGTCACCGCGTCTTATGCGATGCTGGGCGACGTGCAGATCGCCGAACCGGGCGCGTTGATCGGATTTGCCGGTCCGCGCGTGATCGAACAGACCATCCGCGAGAAATTGCCGGAAGGATTCCAGCGCGCCGAATATCTCACCGAGCACGGCATGGTGGACATGGTGGTGCATCGGCACAAGCTGCGTGCGACGCTCGCCGAATTGTGCCGACTGTTGACCAAGGCGCCGGCGCCGGGCCCGCAGCCGCAATTGCCGGTTCCGGCGCACGCGTGAGCGCGCCGTCATGACGCCGCCGGTTGACGCGATCGTCGCGCGGCTCACCGCGCTGCACCCCAAGCGCATCGATCTGTCGCTCGATCGCATCGAGCGTCTGCTGGCCGCGCTCGATCACCCCGAACGCAAACTGCCACCGGTGATCCACGTTGCCGGCACCAACGGCAAGGGCTCCACCATCGCCTTCATGCGGGCGATTCTGGAAGCCGCCGGAAAGCGCGTGCATGTCTATTCGTCGCCGCATCTGGTGCGCTTCAATGAGCGCTACCGCCTGGCTGCGTCCGGAGAGGGGCAACTCGTCTCCGATGCGGAGCTTGTCGCCACGTTGGAAGAATGCGAGCGCGCCAATGCCGGCGCGCCTATAACGGTGTTCGAGATCACGACTGCGGTTGGTCTATTGCTGTTCGCGCGTCATCCGGCTGATGTTCTGCTGTTGGAAGTCGGCCTCGGCGGGCGCTTGGACGCGACCAATGTGGTGGAACATCCGCTTGCTACCGTTATCACCCGCATCGCAATCGACCACACCGATTTTCTGGGCGACACGCTGGAGAAGATCGCGAACGAGAAGGCCGGCATCCTCAAGCGTGGGACGCCGGCCATTGTGGCCGCGCAGGCGCGCGACGCGCTGGCCGCAATCGAACGGCAAGCGGCCCGGCTCAATGCGCCGCTCAAGATCGCCGGCGAGGACTGGACCGCCACCGAGGAGCGCGGGCGGTTGGTCTACCAAGACGAAGCGGGCCTGCTCGATTTGCCGGCACCGAAACTTTACGGCCGCCATCAGTTTGAGAATGCGGGCCTTGCCATCGCCGCGTTGCGGGCGATCAAGCCGTTTAAAATTGCGCCGGCCGCCTACGAGGCCGGCATGGTCAAGGCCGACTGGCCGGCGCGGCTGCAGCGGCTTGCCGCGGGCCGGTTGGTGGAGCTTATCCCCGCCGGCAGCGAACTGTGGCTGGACGGTGGGCATAACCCGGATGGCGGCCGCGCCATCGCGGCGGCGCTCGCCGATCTCGAAGAGCGGGTGTCGCGTCCGCTGGTGTTGATCGTCGGCATGCTGGCGAGCAAGGATTGCGCGGGTTTCCTGAGCAATTTCACCGGGCTCGCCCGCCGCATGATCGCGGTGCCGGTGCCGGGCGCCGAGAAGGGCCTGAGCGCGGAAGTGGTCGCCGATGCGGCGCGCGCCATCGGCCTGCCGGCCACCAGCCGCGACAATCTCGACGAGGCGCTCGATGTCGCGCGCAAGCTCGATCTCGATCCGCCGCCGAGGATCTTGATCACCGGCTCGCTCTACCTCGCCGGCGAAGTTCTGCGCGAGAACCGTACGCCGCCGGCATGAAACGAAAACGGCCGGCGCGCGGACCGGCCGTTTCCGTCGAAGTTCCACGGCTATCAGACCGCGCCGCTAATCCACTGATGCAGTTTCTGTTTCGGCGCCGCGCCGACCTGGCGCGAGGCAATCTCGCCGTTCTTGAACAGCATCAGCGTCGGGATCGACATGATGCCGTATTTGGCAGCGGTGTTCGGATTCTCGTCGACGTTCAATTTGACGATCTTGACCTTGTCGCCGAGTTGTCCGGCGATCTCTTCCAGAGCAGGCGCAATCATGCGGCAGGGCCCGCACCATTCCGCCCAGAAATCGACGACCACGGGTTCGGCCGATTTCAGTACGTCCGATTCGAAGCTTGCGTCCGACGTTTTGCCGACGGCCATGGGGATTACCTCTTGTGAATTGCGGGCGGAGAATCGCGCTGTGGAATTGTGAGGGCAGGAACCTATGAACGCGCTCCGGCAGCGTCAAGGCGCTATCGCGCCGACGTGATGCGCAACAAAGCGGCATCCAGCATCTCCGCGGAAAGCTCCATGAGATCAGGCACTTCGGTCCAGATCAAAGCGGTACGCACGCGTTTGTCCGGGTACAACTTAATGAGTACGGCGCGGTAAAGCGCGAACTGCCGCAGGTAAGCCGGCGGTACGTCCTCGATTCGGCGCGGGGCCGGGCGATTCGTTTTGAAATCGGCAATCAAAACAGACGATTGCGTGACTACGAGGCGATCAATCTGGCCGGACACGCGGATGGTTTCACCGCCGAGGATAAGCCTGCCGACGATCGGCACTTCGGCGCGGCTGCCGGGTCCGTAAAGCTCGTAGAAGTGCGGATGCTCGAGCACGAGCATCGCTTGCTCGGCGAGTTGCTCGCGCTCCTCGGCCGCCAATTGGACGCCAGCACGGGCGAGGTACTCGTCCGCCGCCTTGCGGCGCCGCTCCGCGGGGATATCCGGCAGCGACTGCAGCAGCCGGTGCACAAGCGCACCGCGCAGCAAGGCGGCGGCGCGGCCGCCGGTAGCGGGCGACCGGGCAGCGTCATCCTCGGCGCTCGAGGGTGTGACGGTGCGCACGCCGGAGACTTCAGAGCTGGCGTTCGAGGTGAGCCAGTTCGGGGCAGAACTCGCTCTGGTCGCGGCCGGCAAATTGTTCTTCGCGCTTTTCTGCGATTCGATGTTCTGAGATGCGTTTTTGCGGTAGCGCAGCACGGCCCCGCCGTCGTCGTCCACCTTTTCGGTTACGCAGTCAGCCTTCAGCGCGTCCTCGACCAGCTGATACCAGCAGCCGTCCGGAATCTTGTTGCGGCCTTGCGTGCCGACGATCACCAGCCGCTCCTTGGCGCGCGTCATTGCCACATAAAGCAGGCGGCGATATTCGTCGCGCGCAGCCTGCTGCGCCGCGCCACGCGCATCGCTCATCGCGCCGACATCTTCCGAACGCGCGGTCGCCCACACCAGCGCGCCATTGTCCAATGTCAGCAAGCGCGGATCGCGCGGGCCGGTCGGTGGCGTGGTGGTGTCGGCGAGGATGACGGTATTGGCTTCGAGCCCCTTGGCGCCATGCACCGTCATCACGCGCACTTCGTCGCGCACCATCTCCATGTCGCGCTTCACCTCGCTTTGCGCGGCGCGCAGCCAATTGACGAAACCCTGCAGCGACGGCGTCGCGCGTGTCTCGTAGTCGAGCGCAAGATTGAGAAATTCGTCGAGCGCGTCATTTGCCTCCGGCCCCAGCCGCGACAGAAATTTCGCCCGCCCGCGCAACGGTCCCAGCACCTGGGCGAAGAATGCGAACGGCGTAAGCTTGCGCGTGGCGCTTGCGAGCTCGGTAAGCGCGCGGTCGGTTTCGACGAAAGCGGTATTGCCGCGCAGGCTCGCGCGCAGCGAGCCCTTGCGGTCCCAGGCAAGATCGAACAGTTGCTCCTCACTCAAGCCGAACAGCGGGCTCTTGAGCACGCTCGCCAGCGCCAGATCGTCGTCCGGCAGCAACAGCGCGTCTGCCAGTGCCATCAAGTCCATTACCGCGATGTGTTCGGTGAGCACCAGCCGGTCGGCGCCGGCGACCGGGATCTCGGCATTCTTCAGCGCGCGGATGATCGCCTCGAACAGTGGCCCGCGCTGGCGCACTAGCACCAGCACGTCGCCGGGCCTCTCACCGCGTTCCGTCCACAGCTTGACCTGCTTGGCGATGCGCTGCGCCAGCAGTACGCGCGGGCTTTGCTCGCTCTCGGTGTCGAACGGCGCGTCCCAGCCTTCGATCTCGCGTCGTTCGGCTGGCGCGATCAGCGGCCACAGTTCGACCAGCCCGGGCGCGGCGTCCGGCAGCGACATATGCGGCGGCACCCCGGCGTCGTCGGTGGTGACGCTGGCGAAGATTTCGCGCGCTGCGAACACGCGGTCGACGCCGCCGAGCACCGCCTGGCCGGAGCGAAACGAATGGTGAAAGCGCAAGTAGCGCCAGCCCAGTTCTGGCGCGTCGAATTGTTTGGCGAATTCGCGCCGCATCTCGTCGAAGGCGCGCGGCGCCGCGCCCTGGAACGAGAAAATCGACTGCTTCTCGTCGCCGACCGCGAACACCGTGCGCCGCACGTTCGGCCGCGCGCCGCCGGGGGTGAATTCCGAGACGATGGTGCGCACGATCTGCCATTGCTTCGGGCTGGTGTCCTGCGCCTCGTCGATCAGCACGTGGTCGATGCCGAGGTCGAGCTTGTAGAGCACCCAGGCGGCGGACGAACGCGCGAACAGCGCGAGCGTCTTGTCGATCAGATCGTCGTAATCGAGCAGCGCGCGGCGGTCCTTGTCGCGTTTGTAGCGCGCGATCACGTCTGCCGCGATGGTGACCAGCGCGCGGGTGCGTTCGCGCGCAGCGAGCGCGCGCTCGCGCTCCAGCAGCTTGCACATACGCTCCTGCTCGTCGACCAGGCGCGCCAGCCAATCCGGATGCTTGTCGGCGATCTTCTTGGTGACGATATTCTTGCGCGGCGCGAACTCGGCGGTGCAGAACACTTTCAGATAATTGTCGACGCGCTCGCGCCCGACCGCGCCGCGTGCGGCTTCGAGTGCGGCGATGTGCTTTTGGTCGGCGGCCGAGCCGGAATCGAGAATCTCGATCAGCGCCGGCCATTCGACCGCCGGGATCAACGACTTCGAAAAGTATTCTTGTTCGACCGCTTCAGGAGTTTCGGTGGAAGCGATGCCGAAAGCCTTCGATAATTCGGCCATCGCCTTGTCGACGCTGCCGGCGCGCAGCGTCCAGGCATCGATGACATCGCGCTTCTTGATGGCGTCGCCGATGACATCCTTGAACGTTTGATCGGCGGCCTCCACGATGGCGGTTGAAAGCGCCAGGCCGAGCGCACTGTCCGGCTTGGCCGAGGCTTCCAGCAGAACCTGCAGCGTGAGTTGGTCGAGCAGCTGCGTGGTGGAAGCCTCGTCCAGCACGGTGAAGCGCGCTGCGACGTTGGCCTCGAACGGGAACTGGTGCAGCAGCCGTGTGCAGAAGGCGTGGATGGTCTGCACCTTCAGCCCGCCCGGCGTCTCCAGCGCGGATGCAAAAAGGCGGCGGGCCCGCGCGCGCTCGCCGGCGCTCGGCTTGGTGCCGGTCGAGAGTGCGATCTCCTGGTCGAGTGCGGCGTCGGTAAGCGCGGTCCAGCCCGCCAGCCGCTTGAACACTTCGTTGGCCATATTGGCGGCGGCGGTCTTGGTGAAGGTGATGCAGAGAATCTTGGCCGGATCGACGCCGCGCAGCAGCAGGTTGATGACGCGCTGCGCCAGCACATAGGTCTTGCCCGAGCCGGCATTGGCCGAGACGAAGGCCGAGACGTTCGGATCGGCGGCCTTGATCTGGACGCGCGCACGTCGGGCGGGATTTTGCGCGGGGACGGTCATGGGACAAACCCTCTGTCCCGGACGGAGCGCGGCATGCACCGTTGGGGAGCGGGTTGGGGTGAGGGGATTCCGAGACCGTTCCAGCCCGTAACGGTCCCGGATCAGCGGTGCACCGCTGCGCGCTGACCTCTCCCGGGAGAGGCGAGCGGAGTGCGCGGCGATACGGCCCGCTCATGACTCGCCCTCATCGCTGCCGCCCGTCGCCGACCATTCCTTGACGCGCGCGAGGTGGTCGTAGTCGCCGTAATGCGTCTTCCACATCGGATGCACGAGCGAGAGATAGGGCGTACTTTCGTCCTCGAAGCGCGCGGCCAATCCTTTCAGCCGCGCCAGCGCGTGGTCGGCTTGCGTATCGGGTGTGCCGTCCTTGAATTTGATGGCGTTCGGCTTGCCGGCGGGCTCGCCGCCTTTCAGCGTGACATAAGTAATTTCCGAAACTGAACCGGGGGGAACATTCTTGAAGCCGCCGCCGCGCAGGATGGCGGCTTCCAGCGTCAGTTGCGGGGCTAAACCCGTGCGCACTTGCTTCTCGGTGCGCGCCGCCCCGGTCTTGTAGTCGAGGATGGCGTAACCGCCGTCGGCGCGCAGCTCGATACGGTCGGCGATGGCGGACAATGTGAACTCGCGTTTGCCAACGGGGAAACTCAGCTCGCCGCGGATTTCGGCATGCAGTGCTTTGATCGCGGCGCGGCGCTCGCCGTCCCATTGCGCGAACCAGCGCGCTATGCGCACGAAACGCGGCCACCAGAACGCGCGCGCTTCCGGGTAATCGGCCAGCGTCGCAAAATGCTTTTCGCCAAGCGCGAGCAATTCCTTGAGCGGATCGGCCGGCGGCGCGGCGGCGAACATTTCCGTGTAGTCGCCGATGGCGCCGTGGATGACGGTGCCGCGGTCGCGCGCGCCTGGGGCTATGTCGACTGCATCGAGCGGCTGCAACCGCAAGATATGTTTGGCGTAGACGGTGTAGGGATCGCGCAGCCAGTCTTCGATGGCGGTGACCGAGAGCGCGCGCGGCCGCGCTTCGAGTTTCGGCGTGGGCGCTGGGCGATCTGCCGATTTCACCTGCACCGGATAATCGAGCGTGCGGGCGAGCTCGAGATAGCTGTCGCCGCGCGCCAGCACCTCTTTCCAGCGCGCCTCGCCGGCGAGCGCGGCGATGCGCTGCACGAAGCGCGAGGTCACGGTCGGCGCGCCGGCGATTTTGGCGGCGCGCGCGAGGATGACTTCGGGCGCGCCCAAGCCTTGTGCGAAGTCGTGTGCGGAGAGGCCGATGTATCGTTCGGGCGGATCGAGGCCGAGATCGCGGCGCATCGGGCGGCTGAGCCAGGGATCGTTGCGCGTTTCATCGGGCCAGGTGCCTTCGTTAAGGCCCCCGAGCACGATCCGGTCGAAGTTCAGCAAGCGTGCTTCCAGCCGGCCCAGGATGCTCACGCGCAGGTCCGGCGTTTCAGGCCGGCGCACCGTGCGGTCGGCGACGGCAGCGTGGAACAGCTCGGTGTAGTCGCTTTTCGCGATGGCAAGGCCGGCGGCGGCGGGGCTTTCACTGAGCTCTTCGAGGGCGCGGGCGAGCGCGGCGCCATCTTGGCCGGTGAAGGCCGCGACGTCACCTTTGGCATCGCGGCCGAGCCCGGAAATAACGGCGCTATGGCACTTGGCCAGCGCGGCGAGCGAATGGCTGCCGTGCTTCAACCTCTCCAGCGGCGCCAGCGCGGCGCCAAGCCGGGCGATCAGTTCGGCGGCAACGTCGAATTTATCGTCGTCGATTAACCAGCGTGGATCGCTGCGGTGAAGCTCGGCTCGGTTGGCGCGGAAGGTGGAGAGGGCGTGCGCAAGTGCGTCGCTGCCGGGACGTGGGCGCGGCCCGCGCAGCAGCGCGCGTTCCAGCGTCGCAATGGCGGCGTTGTGCGCGCCCTCTTTAGCGCCGAGCCGCAGCAAGGGATGCTTGAGCAGCGCCAGCAACGTCACCGGTTCAAGGCCGCCGAGCGCGGTCTCCGCCGCCAGCCGTGCGAACACGCCGGCAGAAGTATCGGCGAGCGCATCGCCGCCGGAATCGTCCACCTTGACCTGCCAGCGTTCGAGCGCGGCGATCACGCGGCGCGCCAGCGCGCGGTCGGGCGTCACCAGCGCGGCGGTCTTGGCCTTGTCTTCGAGCGTCTCGCGCAGCGCCACCGCGATGGCGAGCGCTTCGTCCTCGGCATTGGCCGCCTCGATCATGGCGAGCGAGGACAGCGCCCGGGCGGCGGCGGCGTCGAAATCTTTTGTCTTGGTGCGCGCCTGCCAGCACTCGGTGGTGGCGGCCGGGCGCAGCGCTTCCGATACCAACGCTTCGCGACCGTGAGCGGTGGGCGGCGCAAGTTGTTCTACATCACTGCGCCGGATGCCGATTCGCTCCAGCAGTGCATGCATCGCGAATTGCGCGTGGCCGGCGGCGGGCGCGCCGTCGTGGCTCTTGTCGTCGGCGTTGCCGGCGATCAACGCCCAGCTGGCGTCGTCGAGATCGGTGTCGAGCCCCGGCAGCACGACGGCACCGTGCGGCAGTTTAGCGATGGTGGCGAGCAGCTTGGCGGTCGCCGGCATCGAGCCGGTGGAGCCGGCCGCGATCACCGGAGCCTCGCTGTTGGCGAGACGCTTGGCCTCGGCGTCGATCAATTTATCGCGCCGCTCGGCCAATTCGATGGCGTTCTGCTCGGCGAGAATTGCGCGCCAGCGCGGGTGAACGAATTTGAGGAATGCCAGCGACTGCTTCCAGTATTCGTCGAGGTCTTCTGGCACCAGCCTGTCGAGATTGTCCCACGGTACCTGGCGCGTGATCATGTCGTCCATCAGCCGCGCCAACGCATCGGCCAGCGCCATCGCGGCGTCCGGCGTATTGGCGATCAGCGGCGCGCCTTGCTCCGGCGTGATCGCCGCCGCCCATTTCGAGATCAGTTCGGCAAGCGTGAGCCGCCGTTCCAGCGCGCCGAAAGCTGGCGGCAGCGCCAGCGCGGTCTCGGCCAGATCGCCGGTGGCGGCTTCGGCGAAGGCGATTTCGTCTTCGTCCAGATCGCCGAGCGCGACGATGCGCGGCAGGATGGCGGTGTCGCCCTTGAGTTGGTCGAGGAACACCTCGCGCGCGAGGCGGCAGGCGCGCCGGGTCGGCAGGTAAAGCGTGGCCTTGCTGAGTTCGAGCGGATCGTGGCTGGCCGGAAAGCCGGGCACCAGTTTGCCGGCGCGCAGCGCCTCGATCAGCACGCGCAGAAACGGCGCCGAGGCGGGGATGTTGAAGGCACGGGGACTCATTTGCTCAGCATACACCGTGTCGTCCCCGTGAAAGCGGGGACCCATACGCCGTGTGCTTTCGAGAGGCTGCGGCGTATGGGTCCCGGCCCTCGCTGCGCTCGGCCGGGACGACGGAAATTATGCCGTACTGGCCCTTATCGCCTTTTCCGCCAGCGCGATGGCGTCGGGGGTGCCGACATGCATCCATAGGCCTTCCAGCCGCAGGCCGAAAAGGCGGCCTTGCTCGGCGGCGCGGTCGAACAGCAAAGGAAGCGGGAATTCGCCTTGCGGCGCGCCTTTGAATAATGCGGGAGACAGGATCGCCGCGCCGGCAAAGACGAAGGGCGCCACCTCGCGCTCGCCGCGGCGTTTCAGGCGGCCGTCGGGCGCCATGGCGAAGTCGCCGCGCCCTGCATAGCCGATGCTGCCGGTGGTGGGGGCGAGCAACAGCAGCGCGTCCATCGCGGCCGGATCGAAGGTGTCGGCGAGCCGCGCGAGATTGGGCTGCACGCCGTCGACCCAGATGGTGTCGGAATTGATGTGGAAAAACGGCGTGCCGCCCAGTTCCGGCAACGCCTTGACTACCGCGCCGCCGGTGCCGAGCAGCAGGCCGCGCTCGTCGGAGATGGTGATCTTCGGCTTGCTGCGCGACGCGAGGTGGTGCTCGATCTCCCCGGCGAAGTGATGCACGTTGACCACCGCGCGCTCCACACCGGCTTCCACCAGCCGGTCGAGCACGTGATCGATCAGCGCCTTGCCGCCGACCTCGACCAGGGGCTTCGGCATCTTGTTGGTGAGCGGCCGCATGCGGGTGCCGAGGCCCGCCGACAGCACCATGGCGCAGCGCGGAGTCTGATGGGTTGGCGATTGGGTCATAAAGATTTTAAGGCCGGCACGTTGGTGCGATACCACGCGGAAAGCGGCGCCAGCGCCGGATGCGCCAGCGAGCGGTGCAGATAGGCCCATACCCGCGGCATGTGACGCAAATATTGCGGCTTGCCGTCGCGGGCGTCGAGGCGCGCGAAGATGCCGAGAATCTTGCTGGCGCGTTGCGCCGCGAGCGTTGCGTAAATCTTGGCGAAGGTCGGCGCGTCGAAAGCCGGATCGGCGGCGCGCCGCGCGCGGGTGTAGCGCGACAACAGCGCGATCTCCATCATCTCCGGCACGTCGACGCGCGCATCTTGCAGAAGCGAGGCGAGATCATAGGCGGCCGGCCCCATCACGGCGTCCTGGAAATCGAGCACGCCGATGCAGGCGACGCCTTTGCGTTCCGGCAGCCAGAGCAGATTGGGCGAATGAAAATCGCGCAGCACCCAGGTCGCCGGCGCCGCCAGCACCGGCGTCAGCGCTTGCCGCCAGAGCTCGACATAGGTGTCGCGTTTTGTGCCGGCCAGCTTCACGTCGAGCCGCGGCAGATACCAGTCGACCAAAAGCTCGGCCTCGATCAGGAAAGCGTCGAGGTCGTAGCGCGGCAACGTGTAATCGACACCCGGCGCGACCGGTAAAACGCCGGGCCGCGGCGCGCGGTGCAGCGCCGCCAAGAGATCGGCCGCCACTTCGTAGCGCGGCTCGATCGGCGCCAGCGGGTCGCCTTCGACCACCAACTCGCTGCCGAGGTCCTCGATCACCAGCAAGCCGGCGTCGCGGTCGGCGGCAAGTATTGCCGGCGCCGACAGACCCTGCGCGCGCAGCGCCTGCGCCATGGCGACGAAGGGCGTCACGGTTTCGGCGAGATGCGCGATTGCGCTGTAGGGCTTGCCGTCGCGCACTGGCGGTCCGTCCGGCCGCTTCGGCGAATTCATCAATATGTAGCTCGCGCCTTGCAGCGTGAGCCGTTCGTAAGCGCGCGTCGAGGCGTCGCCCTGTACGTAGTGCCGCTCGGCTTGCGCGAAGCCGGAGCGCGACAGGAAGGCGCGGATGGCGGCGATGCGCTCGGCGCGCGCGGCA
Source organism: uncultured Alphaproteobacteria bacterium (assembly GCA_963770985.1). Classification (GTDB taxonomy): domain Bacteria; phylum Pseudomonadota; class Alphaproteobacteria; order Rhizobiales; family Xanthobacteraceae; genus Pseudolabrys. The sequence goes on from CAVYRR010000013.1 coordinate 22,014, forward strand.
AAGGCGCCATAGCCGGTGACGCGCGCGTGGCGGAATGTCGGGCCCTCGAGCGGCGACAGTGTGAGCGCGACATCGAGCCGGTCGGCGGGCAGGAAACCGGCGGCGCGGTCCGGCCATTCCAACAGCGTCACCGCAGCGGGCGCGATGTCCTCGAAGCCGAGCTCGGCGAGTTCGCCCGGCCCGCTGAGCCGGTAGAGATCGGCGTGCACCAGCGAAAAGCGCGGCAGCTCGTAGGCCTGCATCAGGGTGAAGGTCGGGCTCGGCACTTCGACGGTCGCATCGCCGGCGAGATGGCGGATCAAAGCGCGGGCGAAGGTGGTCTTACCGGCACCCAGGTCGCCCGACAGCGTGATGAGGTCGCCGGGCGCGAGCGCGGCGGCAATGTCGACCATCAACCGGCGCGTGGCCTCTTCGTCGGCCAGCGCCACCGTGAAGCTGTAGCCGCCGGAGGTTAAGGGGAACATCGAATCATCCGCCTTGAGGTCGAAACCTTATAGACGGCGGGACTGCTCGGGAGCCAGACGCCTTCAGCTCAGCGCCCCCTCATACGGCTATTAACGCCTTCAGTAACCGGCACGATGAATGTCGAGCGGGCGACCGGGCTTGCGTGCGGGCGCGCGTGCTGGCGCGGGCGCTTCACTCGCGGTCGCGGGACGGCTGAACACGATCTTGCAGGCGGGGCTGAGGTTGGGTTTGTTCGAGGCCAGGCACGCAGTCACCCGGTCGGCGTCCGGGATCGCGTGCTGGCACAGCCGGAAAGCATCCGGCGTGCAGGCATCGGCGTCGGCTTGGGTGTAGGCAAGTGCGGGAACTGGAGCCACCATTAAAACGATGCCGGCGACGGCGGCCAAAATTCGCATGAGATTGTGTTCCCGGTCGTCGTCGGCATGACAACGATCGGAGTAGGGCATAGTTCTTCAAAGGAGGAAAGGCCGTCGCCGGCGGCTTGCCGCCATCGTCCGAAGGCGGGTAGCGTTACCACCATGAAACAACCACTTGGGAAACTCCCCGCCGATGCCTTCGGCATGCTGGATTTGCCGCCGCTTGCCGCCGACATCGTAGAAGGCTTCCGCGCATTGCCCGATCTGACCGGCATGTCGTCGGATGCTATGGACGAACTCGGTATCGTTGGCGCGGTGTCCGCGAGCGTGCTCAGGCCGACCAATCCAAAGGCGCGCTTGGTCGGGCGCGCGCTGACGGTCAGGAATATCGCGGCCAAGGCGAGCGTCGCCGAGGCGGTTGCCGGCGGGGTCTCCGGCTTGGCGGAGATCGAGGCGCATAATCTGGCCGAGCCGGGCGACGTGCTGGTGCTGCAAGGGGTCGATCAGATTTCCAACATGGGCGGCATGTCGGCCTCGATCGGCAAGCGTCAGGGCCAGCTTGGCGCCATCGTCGATGGCGCGGTGCGCGACGTCGATCATGGACGCGACATCGGCTACGCGATCTGGTCGCGCAGCGTGAGCCCGATCACCGGCAAATGGCGCATCGAGACGGTCGCGGTCAACAAGCCGGTCACGATCTGCGGCGTCAACGTCAGTCCCGGCGATCTCGTGCTGGCGGACGAAACCGGCGTCTGTTTCATACCGCGCGCATCGGGCCGCAGAGGTTCTGGCGTGCGTGCGAAAGATCGCGGCGAGCGAGCTGGTGCGCGAGGCCAAGATCGCCGCGGGCGCGCCGGTGGCGGAGTTGATGCTGAAGAAGAAGTAGTTTTCCCCGCTCATTCCAGCGCTGGCCTCTTTCCTCTCCCCCGCGAGTGCCTGCGAGCGACGGGGAAGGGAAAGAAGAATCACTCCGCTTGGATGCCGAGCTTCTTCACCGTCGTCTGCCAATAGGGAAATTCTTTCGCCAGGCGCGTCTTGAATGCGACGCTACCTAAAGTGCCGTGCATGCCTTGCGTGGCGAAGCGTTCCTTGATCGCCGGCAGGGCGACCACCGCGAACAAGGCTTTCTCCAGCTTCTCGCGCACCGGCGCCGGTGTGCCGGCGGGCAGGAACACGCCATACCAGTTTTCTATCACCACATCGGGCAAGCCGAGCTCGGCGGTGGTCGGCACATCCGGCAGCAACGGCGAGCGCTCGGCGCCGTAGAGCGCGAGCGCCTTGACCTTGCCGGCTTTGACCAGCGGCAGCAGCACCGGGAAGTCGGCATTCAGCATGTCGATCTGGCCGCCCATCAGATCGCTCAACGCCGGCGCCGCGCCGCGATAGGGCACGTGCGCGACTTTCAAGCCGGCCGCCGAATTGAGCAGTTCGCCGGCGATGTTCATGGTGGTGCCGGGGCCGGCCGAGCCGTAGGCCATGGCCTGGCCGCCCTTGGCCTTGGCGATCAGTTCCTTGAGATCCGAGGCGCCGGATTTCGGGCCAATGACCAGCAGCGTCGGCACCGAGCCGACCAGCATCACTGGCTCGAAGCTTTTCACCGGGTCGTAGCCGCCGGGCGGCCGCAGCGCCGGGCTGATCACCTGTGAGCCGAGGCTCGCCAGCAGCATGGTGCGGCCGTCCGGCGTCGCGCGCGCCACCGTTTCAGAGCCGATGGCGCCGCCGGCGCCGCCTTTGTCCTCGACGATGACATCGGCGCCGAGCAGCGGCGTCAGTTCATGCGCGAGGATGCGCGCCAGTTGATCGACCGGACCGCCGGCCGCGAACGGCACCACGATCTTGATGGTGTCGGCCATGGCCGGCGCCGCCAGCAAGAGTGCGGCCGTGCAAAGACCCATTGCCAGACGTTTCATCTTGTTTCCCCCCGTCGATACGGTCGACGATGCGATGTCGTTATCCAGGCAGCATGATTCATGCCCGGTCGAGCGGGAAAGTATAGCGGCACCTCGCTAAAGGCGGAAAGAGCGCGGCTTCGTATTGAGGTCAATAGGATGGCCGAGCGGGCTGGCTACGCCTTCGGCTCACGCAGTCAGAAATCCACACGACGAAAGGAGGGCCGCTCGGCTGCCGGCGCTCGACCCGCCGTAGCAGGCCGGTTGAACACGATCTTGCAGGCGGGGCTGAGCTGCTGTTTGTTCCCGGCGAGGCAGCGCGCCACCCGCCCTACATCGGGGATGGCGTTCTGGCAAAGCCGCATCGCATCCGGCGTGCAGGCGTCCGCATCCTGTTGCGTGTAGGCGAGGGCTGGGAGCGGAGCTATGATTGCGATGAGTGAAACGATAGCGCACAGCTTTTTAAGCATGACGTGCACTCCAATCTGGAGTGTCAACGGCTGGCGCTGACTATAGTTCCTGAAACAAAGCACATAAGGTTACGTACACGTTTCGACATGAAATTATGAACCTGTCGTCCTGGCTTATGGCGGCGCGGCCGCGCACACTCAGTCTTTCGATCACACCGGTAGCGGTCGGCACGGCGCTGGCCTGGGCAGTGGCGCGGCAGATTCATATGCCGGCGGTGCTGGCGGCGCTCATTGGCAGCATGTGCATTCAGATCGGCACCAATCTGCACAACGATGCAGTCGACAGCGATCGCGGCGGCGACGGGCCGGATCGCGTCGGGCCGCCGCGGGTGACAGCGTTGGGTTTGCTCGACGCGCGCAGCGTCAAGCGCGGCGCGGCAGCGTGTTTCGGCACGGCGGCGCTGATGGGGCTTTATCTGATCGCGGTCGGCGGCTGGCCGATTTTTCTGCTCGGCGTGCTGTCGATCCTGGCGGGCTGGGCCTATACCGGCGGCCCGTGGCCGATCGCCTATACGCCGCTCGGCGAATTGTTCGTGATCGCCTTCTTCGGCGTCGGCGCGGTGGGCGGCACTTTTTGGCTTTGCACCGGAGAATTCGGCGCGGCGGCGCTCGATGCCGGGCTTGCGCTCGGCCTGCTGACCGGGGCCGTACTGCTGGTCAACAATTTCCGCGACGTCGACGCCGACGCACGGGTCGGACGCCGCACGCTCGCGATCGTGGCGGGGCGCACGGGCACCGACGGGATCTATGCCGGAATGATGCTGCTGGCGTTTGCGCTGCTGGTGCCGATCGGCCGCGCTTTGCCGCATGGTCATGTCTGGCCTGCACTCATCGCATTGCCGCCGGCGCTTGTCTTGATTTATCGCTTCATGCATGAGCCGCCCGGCCGCGGCTTCAATCGAATTCTGCTGTGGACCGTGCAAATCCAAATGTTGTTTAGTCTGCTGCTCAGCATCGGATTGATCCTGTGATGTAGATCAATGCCATCGCAGCCAGATTTGCTATAATAAAAAATTATATATTATGCATCGGCCTGCGAGCGGAGTACGAAGCCATGACACTGCGCAAAGGTGTATATGTCGTTCCCACCGATGCTTGGTATATCGAGCGGACGGTCTGGTTGATCGCCGGCGTGGTTTTGTTGACCTGCACGCTACTGGCGGTGCTGGTGAACCCGCTGTGGATCTTCGGCGTGATCGCGACCGGGCTGGTCTCGATCAATGTCGCGTTCACCGGGTTCTGCCCGATCGGCAATGTGCTCAAACTCATCGGCTTCAAGCCAGCGCTGGCGGCGCCGAACAGCGGCAAGTTTTATTTCCTGCAGACCGACAGCTGGTATCTCGAGCGGCGCATTTACGTGACGGTCGGCGTCAACATCACGATCGGCTCGATTTTGTTCCTGCTGCACAGCCCGTGGTGGGGCCTGTTCACCGGCTTTGTCGGCGCCGCCATGGTGTGGTTTGCCGCGACCGGCCTCTGCATTTTGGCCAACGTCTTGTTCTGGATCGGCGCCGAGCCGCGACTTAATCCGGGCGCGCTGCGTTCGCCCCGCGTCGAGCACGCTTAAAGTGTCGCCACCCGTAAGATAGTCACGCCGCCGTCTGCCTGGCTTCCTGCACGGTCGGGAACACGCAGGTCACCGTGGTGCCCCGCCCGAGCGTGGAGTCGATCGTCACCGTGCCGCCGTGCAGCTCGACGAACGAGCGAACCAGCGAGAGGCCGAGGCCGCTGCCGCGGTGCTGCGAGCCCATCGAGTCGGTCTCGAACCATTCGAACACGCGGTCCTTGGCCTCCGGCGGAATGCCCGGCCCGTGGTCGGTGACGGTGAACACCACCGCGCCGGGCCGCCGCTCGGCCGAAAGCGTGACGGTCTCGCCCGGCGGCGAAAAGCCGACCGCGTTCGACAGCAGGTCGAACAGAATCTGCCGCAGCCGGCGCTCGTCGGCGGTGAAGCTGCCGATACCGGGCGCGGCGCGGATGTCGAGCGTGATGCCGTCCTTTTTGAGCCGGTCCTGCACGCCCTCGGCCGCCTGCTCCATGCTGGTGCGGATATCGACGTCGGAGAGGTTGAGCGTCATGGCGCCGGCGTCGATGGTGGCGAGGTCGAGGATATTGTTGATCAATGCGAGCAGCGCATTGGTCGAGGCGGTGATGTAGCCGAGATATTCGCGCTGCTTGTCAGTGAGCGGTCCGAACGCCGGATCGCCGAGGAAGTGCGCGAAGCCGATGATGTTGGTGAGCGGCGAGCGCAGTTCGTAAGAGACGTGGTGCACGAAATCGATCTTGATGGCGTCGGCGGTTTCCAGCGCCTCGTTCTTCTCGATCAGCGCGCGCTCGACATTCACGGTGTCGCTGACGTCCTGGAAGGTGACCAGCGTGGCGCCGTCGGGCAGCGGCATGGTGGTCATGTCGATCATCATGCCGTCGCGCCGCTCGATGCGCGCGGCGATCGGCTCGCGGTCGTCGATCGCTGTCACGGCGGCGCGCAGGTTTCGCCACACCGCGTTGTCGTCGTGCATCGCCTGCGCCCAGGCGGTCACCGCCTCCACGTGCGGATGCTGGTCGAGCGTCTCTGGCGAAAGCTTCCACATGCGCTGGAACGCCGGATTGTGCAGCCGCACGCGGCCGTCCGAGCCGAACACCGCGACCGCTTCGGCCAGGTGATCGAGCGTCTCGCTCTGCACCTTGATCAGCGCGTCGTAGCGGCGGTGCAAAGCGAGACGCTCGGTGACGTCGTCGTAGAGGTAAGTGACGCCGCCCTCCGGATTGGGCGCGGTGACCACGCGCAGCGTGCGGCCGTCCGGCAGGTGCCACATGTGCTCCTGCGCTTCGACCGCGCGGTAGGCCTCGTAGAGCTGCTGCTTCCACAGCCGGAAGTCCTGCTCCTCGGGCAGCTTGCGGTCGGTGCGCAGAGTATCGAGCACGGCCGAGTCGGTCGGCATCTGGTCGAGCAGGCTGGCTTCGAGTTCGAACAGCGAGCGGAATGCGGCGTTGTAGAAGATCAGCTTGCGGTCGACATTGAAGATGGCGACGCCGGTGGAGAGCTGGTCGAGCACGCGGCGGTGCGCCTCGATCATACGCGCAAGATCGGCACGCATGGCCTCGACTTCGGTGGCGTCGATCGCCATGCCGGCTGAACCGACGCCGCTCGGCGCGTCCACTACGTCGAAGATGCGGCGTTGACCGGCAGCGATGGCCGGCAGCCGTTCGGAATGCGGGCCACCGCCGGCGCGCGCGCTGGCAAGCTTGTCGCGCGCGGTGCGGTCGAGCAGTTCCAGTTCGCGCGTCACCGCGTCGGTCGCATCCTCGGCTTCCACCGCGCGGACGTAGGCCGCGTTCACGAAGATCAGCCGGCCGTCTTGGTCGCGCGCCCACACCGGGGCGGGCAGCGAATTGAGCAGCGCTTTCATGGTCTCGACGTCGCCCATCAACCGGTCGTGGCGGGCGGCCAGATCCATGAGCTCGCTTTCGATGCCGCTGACGTCGCGCAGGCGGAGCACCGCGCGCCCGGCCACCGCGCGGCCTTCCGCCTCGAGCGGACGGCCGGCCTTGGTGGTGAGCGTCATCACGAAGCCGCGGCCGTTGCTGCGCAACGCGTCGACCGCGTGCTGCATGCGTTGCGCGGCCGCCGGCTCCAGCCAGGCGCCGAAGGCGAGCACGCGTTCCGGCACCGAACCCGACACGACGATGGTTGTGTCGCCGAAGATTTCCGCCTCATCGCTGCCCGCCGCCCAGGCCACCAGCACCTGCGGCTGCGACAGCAGCAGCGTCTTGAGCCGGTCGATTTCGGCGCGCAGCGCAGTAGCCTCGTCGTGCGCCGCGCTTTCATTGGTGGCGGCAGCCTTGCGCGTGCGCAACAGCACGATGGTGGCGAGCACCGCGAAGCAGATCAAAGCGAGCGTCAGCGTCAGGGTGGTGAGCTGCTGGCGGCCGGCTGCCGCGCCGGCGCGGATCATGTCGTCGACGAGGCTAAAGGCCGTGCCCACCCCGGCATGAGCCGGTGTGCTGAGCGTGCTGCAAAGCGTTGCAAAAACCAAGGCGACGAGGAATCCGCCCCGCCTCGGACGAGAACGCAGCCTCTCGTTCGCCGCCCGGATTGTCTCCGGCATTCCGACCTGCCCCAGGAATGCGAGCGACGTCCGCCGCGCCGTTCGCGAATCGCAGGACTTTACCCCCGTGGGGACTCATGCCGAAAGAGTCCAGATCGTGAACGGGAGTCGGAAGTGGCCGCGCAATCGTTGTTTTGTTTGCGCATGACTGTACCCGAAAACCGGTCCCCGCTTTTCGGGGTCTTGCGCTATTTGAGCGCGGCGGCCCGCTTCGCCATATCCTCGACGCTGATGCGGTCGAGCGCCGACGAAAACGCGTGCACGGCTTCGACCAGCGCCGGTTTGACGACGTCATTGGCCAACGTCGAGTTGGGCAGCGGCGGATCGGCGGCGTCCTCGGCGGCACTGGCGGCGCGCAAGATATCCTCGGCGCTGATGCGGCGGTGCTCGCGCGCAAGCTCGTAGCCGCCGTGCGGTCCGCGCACGCCGCGCAGAATGCCATCGCGCACCAACGCCTGCAGAACCGGTTCAAGATGGCGAGGGGGGAGCTTATGGCGCGCCGCCAACGCCTTGGCCGAGACTGGTTTGCTGTGGGAGTTGATGGCTACGTCGAGTACGGCAGCAATGGCGAGAATCCCCTTGCGGGATAATAGTGGCATGTTGGGCACCGGTCACAAATATGTCGAGAGGTAATAGGCTACGGTCCAACATCCGTCTAGCCGAAAACATTTTTTGGTATCATCAACTTCCGGTAGAGCCAAAACCGCCACTTCCGCGCGGAGTGTCGTCGAGCGAGTCGACCTCGCGCAAGGACGCGCGCGCCACGGTTGCAACGACCAGCTGGGCGATTCGCATGCCGCGCGTGATCGCCACCGCATCGGTGCCGAGATTCACAAGCAGAACCTGTAATTCACCGCGGTAATCGGCATCGATGGTGCCGGGCGCGTTGAGCACGGTGAGGCCGTGTTTTACGGCGAGGCCGGAGCGCGGCCGCACCTGTGCTTCGGTGCCGGGCGACAGCGCGATGGCGATGCCGGTGGGAACGAGCGCGCGCGCGCCGGGTGCAAGCGTAAGCGGCTTATCGGCTGGCACCGCGGCGATCAGATCGAGTCCGGCGGCGAGCGCGCTCTGGTAGGACGGCAGCGGCAGGCCTTTGCCGTGCGGGAGGCGCAATATCCGGACCACGTTTGAGGGCTCGGTGGTGAGCTTTTTGAATTGAAGGTTTGTCGCCATCAAACTGAACTCTTCGACTGGGCGCATCGCAAGAGCCTAGCTTGCGTGGTTGAATTCTAGAACCGTCGACTGCAAATCAGTTGTGTGTAAGTCGCGAATTACTATTTCGCGAGCGCATCCGCCACCCGCATAACCAGCATCTTTGCCACTTCTTCTTTGGTTTGCGGCGGCCAGGACTCGATGCCCTGCGCCGTAACCAATTGAATCGTGTTGCGGTCGCCGCCCATGATGCCGGTTTGCGGCGAGACATCGTTGGCCAGGATCCAGTCGCAGCCCTTGGCGGCGAGCTTGGCCTTGGCATTGGCGGCGACGTTTTCGGTTTCGGCGGCAAAGCCGATCACCAGTCTCGGCCGCTGCGATTTACGATGCGCGATGGTCGAGAGAATGTCGGGATTTTCCACCAGCGACAAATCCGGCGTCGCCTGCCCGGTCTTCTTCTTGATCTTCTGTTCGCCAGCATTGGCAACGCGCCAGTCGGCCACCGCGGCGGCGAAGATCGCCACATCGGCGGGCAGCGCGCGCTCGGTCGCTTGCAGCATGTCGCGCGCGCTTTCGACATGCACGACGGTCACGCCCGGCGGATCGGGCACATTCACCGGGCCGCTGATGAGCGTCACCGCTGCGCCGGCGCGCGCCGCCGCCGCGGCGATGGCGTGGCCCTGCTTGCCGGACGAACGGTTGGCGATGTAGCGCACCGGGTCGATCGGCTCATGCGTAGGCCCGGAGGTGATGAGAATACGCTTGCCCTGAAGCAGCCGCGCCGTTTCGCTCGCAAGCAATGTCTCCACCGCGGCGGCGATCTCCAGCGGTTCGGCCATGCGGCCGATGCCGCGTTCGCCGGCTTCCGCCATCTCGCCTTCATTGGGACCAACCAGCGCGACGCCGTCGGCGATGAGCTGCGCGAGATTGCGCTGCGTCGCCTTGTTCGCCCACATATGCGGGTTCATCGCCGGGGCCAAGAGTATCTTGGCGCCGGTTGCCAGCAGCACCGCGGTAGCGAGATCGTCGGCGTGACCGCCGGCCATCTTGGCCATCAGATCGGCGGTGGCTGGCGCCACCACCACGAGATCGGTCTCGCGCGCGAGCCGGATGTGGCCGATGTCGAACTCGCTACCGGCGTCGAACAGGTCGGTGAACACGCGTTCGCCGACAATGGCGCCGGCCGACAGCGGCGTGACGAAATGCTCGGCGGCCTTGGTGAGGATGCAACGCACGGCCATGCCGCGCTCCTTCAGGCGCCGGATGAGATCGAGCGATTTGTAGGCGGCGATGCCGCCGCCGATGATCAACAGCACGCGCTTGGTTCCGGCCGGCGCGCTCGCCGTGCGGCGCGGCGCCGGGGTTTTGCCGGGCGGCGTGAAGGCTTCGAGCACGTCCTCGCCGGTTTGCTCGGCCGCGGCGCGGAGGATGGTGCGCACCTCATCCTCGACCGAGCGGCCGCTCTTGGCCGCGCGCAGGCGCAAGAGCTTCTTCAGGCGCTCGTCGAGCTGCCGGACGGTGAGGGAAGCCATGGGAAATCCCGCTTTATCTTAAAAGCTTAGCAGAGCATTGATAGCATTGCAATCAGTGCAATCAAATCCCTTCGCCGCGTCCAATTTAGCGCCCCTTGACCGGTACGGGGGCTTTTATGTATTTAACCGAAAGGTTATTTAACTAGATGGTTATATAAGCCTATGACCAGCGACCGCCTCAGCGCCACCTTCTCCGCTCTCGCCGATCCGACGCGGCGCGCGATCCTCGCGCGGCTGGCGCTCGGCGAGACGACCGTCAGCGAGCTCGCCAAGCCGTTCAAGATGAGCGGGCCCGCCGTCTCCAAGCATCTCAAGGTGCTGGAACGCGCCGGCCTGATCGCGCGCTCGCGCGCCGCGCAATGGCGCCCGTGCCGGCTCGAGGCGGCGGCGCTCAAGCCGGTCGACGACTGGCTCGCCGAATATCGTCGGCTCTGGGAGGAACGGCTCGACCGTCTCGACGATTATCTCAAAACGCTGCAAGGCAAAGGAGGCAAGCGTGAGCGCAAGAAATAGCATCGACCTCGACCGTGACCCGCGTTCGATCATCGGGACGCGCGTGTTCGACGCGCCGCGCGAGCTGGTATTTGCAGCCTTCACCGACCCCAAGCATCTGGCACAATGGTGGGGCCCGGACGGCTTCACCACCACCACCAGCGCGTTCGAGTTCCGCCCCGGCGGCGTCTGGCGCTTCGTCATGCACGGGCCGGACGGGCGCGACTATCAGAACCGCATCACCTTCGACGAAATCATTGCGCCCGAACGCATCGTCTATCGCCATAGCGGCGGCGACGACGTCGAGCCGGTGCAGTTCAAGCAGACGCTGACCTTCGAGGATCTCGGCGGCAAGACCAAGCTCACCTGGCACGGCGTGTTCCCCTCGGCGCAAGAGCGCGATCGCGTCATCAAGGACTACGGCGCCGACAAGGGCCTGGCGCAGACCATGGCGCGGCTGGCCGAGTTTGTGGCTACCAAGGCGGCGTAAGCGGGTGTCGTGTGGAAAAAGAACCTGCGACGGGCTCGGCCTGTTCCCTCCCCCCTTGTGGGGGAGGATTAGGGAGGGGGGTGAAGCTATGAGGCAACAGCGTCGCCTTGCAAAGCGACCCCCACCCCCGACCCCTCCCCACAAGGGGGAGGGGAGCGCACTGAATTCGCGGCACGGTCAGAGGTCAACCCAAATTGATCGTGCCTCAATAGCCCTAAGCCAACGCCCGCAAAGCGGCGCGCAGGGCGTCTGGCGTGATGCCACTGATCGACTTCTCGGTTTCCGCGTGCGTCTTTTGCCAGATGGGAAACGCCTTGCGCAGCAGCGCGCGGCCGGCGGCGGTGATGACCAGACGGCGGTTGCGTTTGTCTTCCTTGTCGACCGCGATCTTCACCAGGCCGCGCCGTTCCAAGGGCTTGAGATTGGCTGTGAGCGTGGTGCGATCCATGGCGAGCAATGCTGCGACGCTGCTGACATTCGGCGGTTCCGGCCGGTTGAGCGACGTCAGCAGCGAAAACTGCCCTTGCGTCAGACCGAGCGGGCGCAGCGCCTCGTCGAAGCGCCGCGCCAACGCGCGGGCGGCGCGCTGCACGTGCAGGCACAGGCAGGAGTCACGCACGTGATGCGTGGCGGCGAGCGGAAGTTCCCGGCACGACACGTCGAGGCGGTAGTGGGCTGTTGACATGCGACAATTATGTTGATATCAACGTAATTGTCAAGCTCAAACTGTGGAGGAAGACCCATGCAAATCCAGCCTTATCTGTTCTTCGAAGGCCGCGCCGATGAGGCGATCGCGTTCTACAAGAAGGCCGTCGGCGCCAAGACCGAGATGGTGATGCGCTTCAAGGAGGCGCCGGACCAATCGATGATCTCGCCCGGCAGCGCCGACAAGGTGATGCACGCGGCGATCAAGATCGGCGACGCCACCGTGCTGATGTCCGACGGGCGCAACAGCGGCAAGTCGAATTTCCAGGGCTTTTCGCTCACCATCTACGCCAAGGACGCAGCGGAAGCCGACAAGCTGTTTGGCGCGCTGGCCGAAGGCGGCGAGGTGCGCATGCCGCTCGACAAGACATTCTTCTCGCCGCGCTTCGGCATGCTCGCCGACAAGTTCGGCGTTGGCTGGATGGTGATCGTGCAGCCCTGAGCGTCACCGCGACAAAGGAGAAGCCCGATGGCCAGTGAATTTGTCATGTCGCGTGTGTTCGACGCACCGCGGGCATTGTTGTGGCAATGCTTCACCGATCCGGACCGCATGAAACACTGGTGGGGCCCGAAGGGCTTCACCGTGCTCTCCTCCAAGATGGATCTGCGCGTCGGCGGCACCTATCACTACGGCATGCAGGCGCCGAACGGCGCGGACATGTGGGGCCTGTTCAAATACCGCGAGATCGTGCCGCAGGAGAAGCTCGTCTTCGTCAATTCATTTTCGGATGAGAAGGGCGGCATCACCCGCCATCCCGGCAGCGCGACTTGGCCGCTTTATATGCTTTCGACCTTCACCTTCGAGGACGCGCCCGGCGGCAAGACCAAGTTCACCGTGACCTGGCGAACGCTCGATGCGACGGACGAAGAGCAGAAGACCTTCGACACCATGCACGACAGCATGACGCAAGGCTGGGGTGGCACCATGGATCAGCTCGCCGCGTATCTGGCGAGCGCGAAGTAAGAAAGGAGTTTCGAATATGCAGATCGCTGCAAAAAAGCTCACGCCCTGCCTGTGGTACGACACGCAAGCTGAGGAAGCGGCGAAGTTCTATTGTTCGATCTTCAAGAATTCCAAGATCACCTCGATCAGCCGCTTTCCCGACGCAGGGCAGGATGTCCACGGCAAGCCGGCGGGATCGGTGATGGTCGCGGCCTTCGAGATCGACGGGCAACCTTTCACCGCGCTCAACGGCGGCCCGCAATACAAGTTCACCGAGGCGGTGTCGTTTCAGGTCGCCTGCGATAACCAGGAGGAGATCGATTACTTCTGGAGCAAGCTTACCGAAGGCGGCGAGGCCGGTCCCTGCGGCTGGCTGAAGGACAAGTTCGGCCTGTCCTGGCAGGTGTTTCCGTCGGCGCTGCCGAAGTGGCTGATGGATCCCGACAAGGCCAGATCGGCGCGCGTGATGAGCGCCTTCATGAAAATGAAGAAGTTCGATCTCGAACAGCTCACGCAAGCCTATGAAGGACAAAACGTATGAGCGACACGACCGCAAAGTCCGCGGCGAGCCGGTTTGGCGAAGGTACCGTCGAAATTGTTCGCGTGTTCGACGCGCCGCGCGCACTGGTGTGGCAGGCCTGGACCGATCCGAAAATGCTGGCGCAATGGTTCGGTCCGCGCGGCTTCACCGCCTCGGTGCCGGAACTTGACGTGCGGGTCGGCGGCCCGTTGCGCATCGTCATGCATGGACCGGATGGCAACGATTATCCGATGAAAGGCGTGTTCACCGAGGTGAGAGCGCCCGAGCGGCTGGTGTTCACCAACATCCCGATCGACAAAGACGGCAATCATCTGCTCGAGGGCGAGACTACCATCACGCTCACCGAGCAGGGCGGCAGGACCACGATGACGATGAAATCGCACATGGTCGGCCTGGTGCCGATTGCGCCGCAGATGCTCGCCGGCATGAAGGCGGGCTGGACGCAAAGCATCGATAAGCTGCAAGAGCTGGTGGCGCGGACTTAATCGCCGTCAGGCCAGCATCCACGCAATCGCCGCCAATAACGCGGCGATCGCCCACAGCGCGACCGCGGTCCAGCGGTTGCGGCGTTGCTCGGCGCGGCCGATCGCTTCCACCGTCTCCGGCGACAGCATCAGGCCGTCGCGCGTGATGTCGTCGAGCTGGTCGATCAAAGTGGCGGCGCGCGTCAAGAGCGACGGCACCTGCGCCGCGAAGCGGCCGATCTCGCCGGCGCCTTCGACCGCGCCTTCCAGCCGGCCGGCGGGGCCGAGATTACGCTCGATCCACTCGCGCACCACCGGATCGGCCACGCTCCACATGTCGAGCTTGGGATCGAGCGTGCGCGCGACGCCTTCCACCACCACCATGGTTTTTTGCAACAAGAGCAGTTCCGGCCGCGTACGCATGTCGAACAGGCCGGTGACCTCGAACAACAACATCAGCAACTTGGCCATCGAGATGTCTTCGGCGGTGCGGTTGTGGATCGGCTCGCCGATGGCGCGGATCGCCTGCGCGAAGCTCTCCACCGAATGATGCCGCGGCACATAGCCGGCATCGAAATGGATCTGCGCGGTGTGGTGATAGTCGCGGGTGATGAAGCCGAACAGGATTTCGGCGAGAAAGCGGCGCTCCTTCGGGCCGAGCCGGCCCATGATGCCGAAATCCACGGCAACCAGCCGGCCGTCATCGTCGACGAACAGATTGCCGGGATGCATGTCGGCGTGGAAAAAACCGTCGCGCAGCGCATGCCGCAGGAAGCTCTGGATTACCTTGTGGCCGAGCGCCGGCAGATCGAGGCCTTTGGCCTCGAGCGCGGCGTGATCGTTGAGCGGGGTGCCGTCGATCCATTCCAGCGTGAGCACCTCGCGCGCGGTGCGGTCCCAGTCGACCGTCGGCACGCGGAAGTCGCTATCTTCGCGCGTGTTCTCCGCCATCTCGGAGAGCGCGGCCGCCTCCAGCCGGAAATCCATTTCCATCGCCACCGAGCGGGCGAGCGTCGCCACCGCTTCGACCGGGCGCAGCCGCTGCGCCTCGAGCGACAGGCTTTCGGCCTTGCGCGCCACGTAGAAGAACGCATCGAGATCGGATTTGAAGCGGCGCTCGATGCCGGGCCGCAATATTTTCACCGCCACGGGTTTAGTGACGCCGTCATGCGCCACTTCCGCCCGATGAACTTGCGCAATCGAGGCGGCGGCGACGGCGGGTCCGAAGCTGGCATAGGCTGCTTTCACCGGCTGTTCGAACGCGGCGGCGACGACCGCTTCCGCCTCGCTTTGCGGGAACGGCGCCATCTTGTCCTGCAGGCTTTCGAGATCGCGCGCGATCGCCTTGCCGACCACGTCGGGGCGGGTGGCCATGAACTGGCCGAGCTTGACGTAAGTCGGTCCGAGCTTGGTCAACGCGGCGGCGAGCCGGCTGGAACCGTCTTTCGCACTCGGGCGTTCGATGAGGCGGGCGAATGCAATGGCGGTCTTGGCCGGCAGCGGCAAGGGACGCGTATCGACCAGCGCGAACACGCCTTCGCGCGCAAACACAAAACCAGCGCGTGCCAGGCGGGTAAGATGGGAGAAGGCGGAGATCACGTCGAAGACCTCGCGATCTTCCGTTCGCGATGGAGCACTAATGTTGCCGCGCGTGCTGCCTGCTCCCTCCCCCTCAAGGGGGGAGGGGACGACAAAAGCAACGTCGTGCAAAAGATGAAAGGTGATTGAGCCATCACAACTTCCAGCCCGAATGCAGCGCCACCACGCCGGCGGTCATGGTCGAGAACAAGACGCGGCGGAAGCTCGCGGCCCGCATCATCTCAGCAAAACGTTCGGGCCGCGGAAACTTGCGGATCGATTCGACGAGATATTGGTAGGCTTCGCGGTCGCCGGTCACCGCTTCGCCGATGCGCGGGATCACGTTGTAGGAATAAACGTCGTACAGCGAGCTGATGCCCGGCAGGTCCACGGACGAAAATTCCAGGCACAAAAAACGACCGCCGATTTTGAGCACGCGATAGGCCTCGGCCAGCGCACGCTCGATGCGCGGCACGTTGCGGATGCCGAAAGCGATGGTGACGCAGTCGAAGCTGCGGTCGGGGTAAGGCAGCTCTTCGGCATTGCCTTGCTCGAAGGCGACCGCCTGGTCGTGCCCGCGTTCGCGCGCGCGTTCGCGGCCGACGGCCAGCATGTCTTCATTGATGTCGCAGACGGTGACGCGCACACTTGGCCCCCCGGCTTCCACCACGCGGAACGCCACGTCGCCGGTGCCGCCGGCGAGATCGAGCAGTGCGAATGGCCTGTCGCTCTTGGGCGGATGGACGGCGCTCACCAGCGCGTCCTTCCAGGCCCGGTGCAGGCCGCCCGACATCAGGTCGTTCATCAGGTCGTAGCGGCGCGCGACCGAATGGAACACGTCGTCCACCAGCCCCTGTTTTTCCTTGTCGTCGACGATCCGATTGCCGAAGAAAGCCACTTCCCGTCCTCGAATTACCACGTTAAAGTTGCATCGATAGATAGCTCAACGGTGCTCGGGGCGCAGTCTATCGCGCCTTGGCCGGGCCGCCCAGTGTAGCGGAGAAAATGCATGCATTTACCGTCAACGATCCTGGCGGTGACAGTTGTTGCCGGGCTAACCGCGTCCACTGCCGACACGTCCAATTGGAAATTGGCGCAATTCTTCGGTCAACGCTGCCAAACCGCCCAAGGCTGGTGCTTTATGGCGGCGCCGGGACCGGTCGGCACCCAGTGTTTTTGCCCAACCCCGTTCGGACCGGTCGGCGGAATCATCATTCAATAAGTTGTTTGGGCAAATCCCGCTCGATTTCCGAACGGCTAACGCAGGCGCCCTTAAGTTTTTTGTTTCTCGGCGTTTCCAGCGGATCGCGCGAGCGCCGCTTTGCCCGCCCGAATAATTTGCTGGAATGCTTCTTCGCATAAGAGGCCGGAAACGACCGCCAAAAAGGCAATCACGAATGGACTCATATTGCCAGACTTTGCGGCGTAGGTCGTATCTGCAAGACCTGAGAAAACCGTTTTTGTTAAAATGTACACAATTAAAGAACACATCGTGCCGATGATAAAATAGTAAACCCAAGAGGTGGCTTTTATTTCCGAATATTCCTTACCGAACAATTTCGGATTATAGCGCTCCGCTGTAATGCGCAGCATCGCTCCCAATGCACCGCAAGCGATGACGAGCATGACGAAGCTTATGTCGATGGGTGCGATCACGATTTGCTCGGTGATTTCGCGCCCCAGACCTTGCCGACATTTACTTGTAAATGAAAATCTCTCCGCGAGCTTACAAAAATCGTTGAACATATTTTCGTAAAATTCAAAATAGGCCACAAGATCGAAAAACAGCGCTCCGGCTAGTTCATTTTGAAGATTTGCCGAACGTGGTGGCTGAGCCTTTTGCGGATCGGATGTTGCGGCGACGAGTACGCCCTGAGTCCAGCTATTAGAGCAACGATAAACCGCTGACGTAACATATTGCGGCGAAAAACTTTGGATAAATGAACTCTCTCCAGCGGAGCTAACATAGAAATTGATCAGCGTACATGCCGACTTAGCCTTTGATATTTCGGTTTCATTGTCTTTCATATAATTGATTCGCGCACGGGCAGCGGCGAGAGCTTCAGTCGCTTTAGGTTTAATTTCTTCAATGTCGCCTTTGGTGATACTGGCGATTGTCTTGAAAAAAGTGTCGTCCGATAGATTTACTGATTTCAGCGCTCCGGCGACCGCCGTGGCGCAGTGCTGTTGAACTTCTTTAGCTAGCGGACCGCATATTAAATCGACAGAGTTCGCCGACACCGAGTAATAATTCGTTTGAAGTTCGAAAAATTTAGCAGCCACATCTTCGGCGCCTTGTACGGTCTTGACCGATTCGACAAACTCCTGCTGCATCATGACGCTTTGCGTCAGCGACGTCAGCGAAAAGTTTCGACTTTGATTTTTTGCTTCAATAATTCTAAGCTGAAATTGAATAATCGAAATTAGCAACGCCACCACGCCAACGAATATAAAACCGCCCAGCGCAAACGCGCTCAGGCCGGCACTGCGAACTATGCTGCGTGCAGTAATTTTAAGCGGCAAGGCGCTTACGAGGGCGGCTGTCCTTGCCCACCAAGCACGTGCGAAGTTAGAAAGATTCTTGCGCCGAAGCTGGGCCACCGCTGCGACTCCCTCCGAGCGACCATTCCAACAACGGCCGTTAGTGCACACCTACAGAACAACCTATAATGTCCTAATGGTTGTCCCCACGCAAGATACAACGCGTCGTTAAAACATGCCCGAACTCCCCGAAGTCGAAACCGTGCGCCGCGGCTTGGCGCCCGCCATGGAAGGCGCCCGGCTTCTCAAGGTCGAGGTACGCGATCGCCGCCTGCGTTGGCCGCTCGCCAAGGACTTCGAAAAGCGGCTGACCGGGAAAACGGTGGAGGGGCTAGGCCGGCGGGCGAAATATCTGCTGGCCGATCTTTCGTCGGGCGACGTGCTGATCATGCACCTCGGCATGTCGGGCTCGTTCCGCGTCGGCAAGGATGCCAAGCCCGGCGTCTATTATCACGAGAAATCCAAGAGCACCGCGCACGACCATGTGGTGTTTCACATGTCGAACGGTGCCACGGTCACCTTCAACGATCCGCGTCGCTTCGGCTCTATGAAGCTCGTGCCGCGCACCAAGTTGGACCAGGAGCCGCTGCTGCGTGGGCTGGGGCCGGAACCGCTCGGCAATGAATTCGATGCCGCTATGCTGGCGCGCGCCTGCGCCGGCAAGAAGACCTCGCTGAAGGCGGCGCTCAGCGACCAGCGCGTGGTCGCTGGTCTTGGCAACATCTATGTCTGCGAGGCGCTGTTCCGTGCCAAGCTGTCGCCGAAGCGGCAGGCGTCCACGATTGCCGATCGCAACGGTCTGCCCAACGCGCGCGCGGTCGCGCTGATCGATGCCATCAAGGCGGTGCTCAAGGATGCGATCGAAGCCGGCGGCTCCTCGCTGCGCGACCACCGCCGCACCGACGGCGCGCTCGGCGACTTCCAGCACAATTTCAGTGTCTACGACCGCGAAGGCGAGCCGTGCCCGAATTGCCAGGGCAAGATCAAGCGCATCGTGCAGACCGGCCGCTCGACCTTCTATTGCCCGAGCTGTCAGAAATGATCTTTTTTCACCTCTTCCATTGGGAAAGGTCGACCGCGCGAAGCGCGGGCGGGTGAGGGGTTACGGTCTATCGATAGGTCCGGAATCCCCTCACCCCAACCCTCTCCCCAACGGAGAGAGGGAGTTCGACAGCATTCGTCGCGCCGCCGCCCGATGACAAACTGCGTAGGAATGTGCGACGAATAGGAAAATGGCTGCTGGGGCCAATGACATGCGCAAATTTGCCCTCATTCCTTTCATGTTCGCCTGCCTGACAGGCGTGGCGTCGGCCGAATATCCCGATCACCCCATCCGATTCATCGTTCCGCAGGCGGCCGGCAGCGCCACCGACAACGTCGCGCGCATTTTGGCTTCGGTGATCGGTCCGGAACTGGGCCAGCCCGTCATCGTCGACGATCGTCCGGGCGGCGCGCTCACGCTCGGGCTCGACCTGGTCGCGAAATCGGCACCCGACGGCTACACCATCGGCATGGGGCCGATCGGCGCGCTCGCCATCACCCGCCACATGGTAGCGAAGCTGCCTTACGTCATCGAGCGCGATTTCCAGCCGATCGCGCTGGTGGCGCGCGGCCATCTTTTGCTCGCGGTGTCGCCCCAGCTACCGGTCAAATCGGTCGCGGAGCTGATCGCCTATGCCAAGGCCAATCCCGGCAAGCTGACCAACGCCTCGTCCAGCAACGGCTCGCCCGGCCATGTCGGCGCCGAGCTGTTCAAATTCATGACCGGCACGCAAATCGTGCACGTGCCCTATCGTGGCGGCGCGCCGGCGCTCACCGATCTGATCGCCGGCCATGTCGACCTGATGTTCGAAAGCCTGCAATCGATCGCGCCGCTCGCCCACGCCGGCAAGGTGCACGCGCTCGGCGTCAGCGGCGCCAAGCGCTCACCGGCGTTCCCGGATTTGCCGACGATTGGCGAAAGCGTCCCCGGTTATCTGGCGCCGACCTGGACCGGCGTGATCGCGCCGGCCGGCGTGCCGCGTCCGATCGTCGACAAACTCAATGCCGCGATCAACAAGGCGCTGGTGTCGGACGCCTTCAAGGAGAAGTTTGCCAAAATCGGCGACGAGCCGGCCGGCGGCACGCCGGAAGATTTCGCCGCCACGATCAAGACCGATTCCGCCAAATGGGGCGACGTCATCAAGCGCGCCGGCATCAAGTTCGAATGAGATCAAACCGCAAGGGCAAGCCATGAGCTACCAAAACATCATCGTCGAGACCAAAGGCCGGGTCGGCATCATCCGGCTCAACCGCCCGCAGGCGCTCAATGCGCTCAACCGCGCGCTGATGGCCGAACTCGCCCAGGCGCTCGACGGCTACGAGGCCGACGCCACTATCGGCTGCCTGCTGATCACCGGCAACGACAAGGCCTTCGCGGCCGGCGCCGACATCAAGGAGATGGCCGACAAGAGCTTTCATCGATGTCTATCTCGGCAACTTCGCCGGCCGCTGGGACTGCGCCGCGCAGGCCCGCAAGCCGATCGTGGCGGCGGTCGCCGGCTTTGCGCTCGGCGGCGGCTGCGAGCTCGCCATGCATTGCGACATCATCGTCGCCGCCGACAACGCCAAGTTCGGCCAGCCCGAGATCAAGCTCGGCGTCATTCCCGGCATCGGCGGCACGCAGCGGCTCACGCGCGCGGTCGGCAAGGCCAAGGCGATGGACATGATCCTGACCGGCCGCATGATGGACGCCGCGGAAGCGGAAAAATCGGGGCTGGTGGCGCGCGTGGTGCCGGCGGCGAGCCTGATGGACGAGGCGATGAAGGTGGCCGACACCATCGCCAATTTCTCGCTACCCTCGGTGCTGGCGGGCAAGGAGGCGATCAACCGCGCTTTCGAAAGTCCGTTGGCGGAAGGCGTGGTGTTCGAGCGGCGCATCTTCCATGCGCTCTTTGCCACGCATGATCAGAAGGAAGGCATGAAGGCATTCGTGGAGAAGCGGAAGCCGCAGTGGAAGAATAGATAACGCTCCTGCCGCGGACGCGGTGCACCGCAGATCCGGGGCCTTACAAGAACTGGCCTAAGCAGCCAACTCTTTGGCGAGATCGCGCCAACTAGGGTTAAATTCGTCAATAAGCTTCAGTTTCCAAGCCCGCCGCCGGCGCTTGAGAGTGCGCTCGCGCGCGCGAGCTTCCAATGCCGACGGGTATTCCTCGAAATAAACAAGGCGTGTGACGCCGTAGCTTTTGGTGAATTCCGAAAGCTTCTGTTGATGCTCGGATATCCGTCGCACCAAATTGTTGGTTACGCCGACGTATAGAACGCCATAGTGGCGATTGGCTAGAATATATACGCACGATTGGCGCATCGGCTACCAAATCTACGGACCGTATCCGTAACGGTCCCGGGTCTGCAGCGCATCACTTCGTGCTGCGCTGCGCCCGGGACAGAAGCAAAACTATTTCCGCACGCAAATAATTCTGACCACCGACGCCTTTGCGTCACCGGTTTGCGTTTGTGCAGCCTGAACTCGATGCGCGGCGAGGAAAGTGCGGATGGTCCCGGCGCTGATCAGCCGCACCGGCGCCGCTGAGGCCTCGATGCTGGCGAGCATGGCATGGCCCATTTCCATCATGCCGAGGAATTGGCCCTGCGCGTCGAGTGCGGCGGCGCCGGAAAATCCCGCCATCGGCACCGGCTGGCGCAGTTCGATCGCGCTGCCGTTGCTGAGCCGCGCCTTGATCTCGGTCAGCTTGCGGCGGCCGTCTTGCTCCTTCGGATCCGGAATGCCGACCAGCATCAGGTCTGCGGCCTTGGGCGCGTCTTGCGAAAGCGTCAGCGGCGTTATCTTGTGCGATCCGTAGACGCGCAGCAGCGCCAGCCCGTTGTTCTTGTCGGCGGCAACGCGGTCTGCCGCGCCTAGTCCGGAAGCGATGATCACCTGGCAGCCTTCGGTGAGCGTCAAGTCGGTGACGATGTGGCCTTGCGCGCTCACGACCAATCCATTGCCGTATTCCACCGCTTTCACCAGCGCGGCGAAGGGCGCGCCAAGCTCGGGAAACGGCGAGAACGCATTCGCCATCGCGCCCATCACCGGCTCGACGATGGTTTCCATCATCTGGTCGTACAGCAAAGTGTAGCCGCGCACCTCGCCGTCGCGCACCTTGGCGCGCACGGAAAATCGCTTCAGGCCCTGCTGCCCGCTGACGAAGAAATTGTCGTCATTCAGCGCGCTGGCCTCGACCCTGCGCGTTGACGGCTGCTTCTTCTGCTGCTCGAACAGCGCGGCGAGCTTGAGGTCGGCGTCCTTGATGCGGAAGGTTTCGACCTGCACCTCGCCGTGGACCGAGGACCAGCGCGTGCCGCGCGCGGCATCGCGCGCCTGCGGCACCAGCTTGCTCGGCAGACCGATGCGGATGCCGGTGGCCGGATCCACCACCACGTTCCAACCGAATTCATCTTCATGCGCCTTGGCGGCGGCAACCAGGGTCTCGCGTTCGGATGGCGTGAGCACGCCGGTGACCTTGGCCTTGTGGCGCTTCTGGAAATTCCTGATCGCGGTGAGCATCGAATCGTCGCCGCCGGAGACGCCGCGATAGTCGCCCGACCACAGCAGCGCCGCCTGGATTTTCTGGCGTTCGCTGCGCGGGATGCCGGCGAACCCATCGGGCGCCGGCTCGGCTTTGGCTTCGGCGGTTTTGGGCGCGGCAGGCTTTGCTTCGACGGCAGCGGGTTTCGCAGCAGCAGGCTTCGCAGCGTCGGTCTGTGCAACGGCGGGCTTCGCCACGACACGCTTGTGCCTGACGGTTTTGCCTTTGGCTGACTTGGTTTCGGCCGGCTTGCTTTCGGTCGGTTCGGCTTTGGCGGCGGCCGCCTTCCGCTTGACGTGCTTCTTGGCCGGCGTGGCGTCCGACTGTTTAGGCGCCGGCATGATGCCCGGCAAATCCTGCGCCAGCGCCAGACCGGCGCCGACCAGCAGCGCGAGCACCACGAGGAATGGACCGCTACGCATCATTTTTTACGTCACCCTGACGATGTTTTGCGGCACCTTAACCGATCGAGGCAGCGGTGCAAGGCATCAAGAGGCTGGCCGAAATCGGTTCTAGGCCATAGGTTTATCGGTCATGCTCGATGCAAAAGAACTCGAACGCTATGCGCGCCACATCGTGTTGCGCGAGGTCGGCGGGCCGGGGCAGGCCAAGCTCAAGGCCGCGCGTGTGCTGGTGATCGGCGCCGGCGGCTTAGGCGCGCCGGTGCTGCTTTATCTTGCCGCCGCAGGCTGCGGCACGCTCGGCGTGGTCGACGATGACACGGTTTCGCTATCGAATTTGCAGCGCCAGGTGATTTTCTCGACCGACGATATCGGCACGCGCAAGGTCGACGGCGCCGAGGCGGTGATCGCGCGGCTCAATCCGCATGTGACCGTCGAAACGCATATGATGCGGGTCGATGCCGGCAACGTGCTCGATCTTATTGCCAAGTACGACATCGTCGCCGACGGCTCCGACAATTTCGCCACGCGCTATCTCGTCTCCGATGCCTGTTATTTTGCCAAGAAGCCGCTGGTCACCGCCGCGGTCGGCACCTTCGACGGCTCGCTCACCACGCTGCGCCCCTATGAGACGCGCGCCGACGGCAAGCGCAATCCGACCTATCGGTGTCTCTTTCCCGAGCCACCGCCGGCTGGCACCGTGCCGGCCTGCGCGGAAGCCGGCATTCTCGGCGCGCTGCCGGGCGTGCTCGGCTCGATGATGGCGCTGGAGGTGATCCGCGAGATCGTCGGCTTCGGCGAAGGTCTGGTCGGACGCTTGCTGATGGTCGACGCCCGCTCGATGCGGTTCGAGACGCTGGGCTACGATTGGGACGCGGGCAATCCGCTCTCAGGCGAGAAGCCGACCATCAAGGATTTGTCGATTCACAAATAGCTGTCATGCCCGCGAAAGCGGGCATCCAGTAATCACGGACAATCTTGCGAGTACTGGATCATCCGCTTTCGCGGATGATGACAGCAGAACTTGCTGCCGCGTTGCGCCCTATAACATGGAAGGTAGCACGCGATCCGGCGGCCGGTGCCCGTCCATAAAGGTCTTGATGTTGATGATGACCTTCTCGCCCATGTCGACGCGGCCTTCGAGCGTGGCCGAGCCCATGTGCGGCAGCAGCACCACCTTGCCCTCGCGCGCCAGCTTGACCAGCTTCGGGTTGACCGCCGGCTCGTGCTCAAACACGTCGAGGCCGGCACCGGCGATGTCGCCCGCCTCGATCAGCCGCGCCAGCGCGTTCTCGTCGATCACCTCGCCGCGCGACGTGTTGACGATATAGGCCTCCGGCCGCAGCAGCTTGAGCCGGCGCGCCGACAGCAGATGATAGGTCGCCGGCGTGTGCGGGCAGTTGACCGAAATGATGTCCATGCGGGCGAGCATCTGGTCGAGGCTCTCCCAATAAGTGGCGTCGAGCTCTTCCTCGATCTTGGGCGCCACCTTGCGGCGGTTGTGATAGTGGATCTGCAGACCGAAGGCGCGCGCGCGCCGCGCCACCGCCTGGCCGATGCGCCCCATGCCGATGATGCCGAGGCGCTTGCCCCAGATGCGCTTTCCCAGCATCCAGGTCGGCGTCCAGCCGGTCCAGTCCTTGTCGGAGGTCAGCGTGCCAGAGCCTTCCACCAGCCGGCGCGGTACCGCCAGCACCAGCGCCATGGTCATGTCGGCGGTATCCTCTGTGAGTACACCCGGCGTGTTGGTGACCGTAATGCCGCGCTGAACCGCGGTAGCGACGTCGATATTGTCGACGCCGTTGCCGAAATTGGCGATCAGCTTGAGCTGCTCGCCCGATTTTGAGAGCACCGAGGCGTCGATGCGGTCGGTGACGGTCGGTACCAAGACGTCCGCCGTGCGCACGGCGTCCTGCAGCTGAGCGTGCGTCATCGGCTTGTCGTCGGGATTAAAGCGGGCGTCGAAAAGTTCCCGCATGCGCAGCTCGACGCTGTCGGGCAACTTGCGGGTAACGATCACCAGCGGTTTTTTGGCCTTCGGCATGTGTTTCTACCGCGGCGTCCGGCGGCCCATCGTCGTGCCTTTTGGGTGCCGTTCAGCCCTCTTTAACCGTGCTCGCCCACACTGCGGTTCTCCCGCGTGGGGTCGAAATCCGTACATTTTCCTACCAGATGGCAGTGACAACACAAAGCTTTGCAGGCGTGTTTCGCCTTGTTTGCCGCGTGGCGCTTACCACCGGCGTTTTGGCCATGCAGGTGGCCGCCGGCCATGCGGCTGGAGATGTGACCGCCGGCTCGGCCAGCGGCTTGCCGGTCCCGCGCTTCGTCAGCCTTAAGTCGGACCGGGTCAATGTGCGCTCCGGCCCCAACAAGGACCAGGAGGTGCGCTGGGTCTATACCCGCGCCGGCATGCCGGTGGAAATTACCGCCGAGTTCGAGAACTGGCGACGCATCCGCGACTGGGAGGGGGCGGAAGGATGGGTCTACCACTCGCTGTTGTCGGGCAAGCGTTCCGCAGTGGTAGTGCCGACCTTGAAGGACGATCTGGTGCCGCTTTATGCGAGCCCGGATGCCAAGTCCGCGGAGACCGCCCGCCTGCAATCAGGCGTGCTCGGCCAGCTCAAGTCCTGCAACGGCGCTTGGTGCCAGTTCGTGGGCAAGAATTTCGACGGCTGGATCCGCCAGGAACGGCTGTGGGGCGCCTATCCGAACGAGAAGGTGGAGTAGCGGCGCGCTTTCTAGCTCAGCCGGTCATTCCGGGGCGCACGCGTTAGCGTGCGAACCCGGAATCCAGAAGCGAACTCGAGATTGAATTTATGGAACTGGATTCCGGGTTCGCGCCTTCGGCGCGCCCCGGAATGACCGGATTTATGATTTCCGCCTTAACCGCACCACCACGTCCACGCGCGCGATCTCAAAGCCTTCCGGCGCGGCCGGGGTCTTGCCGACCACCACGTCGGCGGCGGAGATATCGACCAATTCGTCCCGGCCTTCGATGAAGAAGTGATGATGGGCGGTCGTGTTGGTATCGAAGTAAGCCTTCGAGCCGTCGACCGCCAACTGGCGCAGCAGGCCGACTTCGGTGAACTGGTGCAGCGTGTTGTAGATGGTGGCGAGCGACACCGGCACCTTGGCGCGGGTCGCCTCTTCGTAAAGCATTTCGGCGGTGAGGTGGCGGTCGCCTTTGCCGAACAGCAGCCAGCCGAGCGCCATGCGCTGACGCGTCGGCCGCAAGCCGACTTGGCGCAGCATCGCTTTCACGTCATGCCACGGGCAGCCGGTGAACTCGGAGCGGTCGGTTGTAGCGACCGGCGCTGCGGCGGGCTTGGCGGAAGGGAATACCATGATACTCACTTGGCTGATCGTTAGAGTCGGCGCCCACACCCGGCGGGCAGAAAAACCGTTTCAGTTGCGAGATATACGCATTAGCAGGCCTAGATGCAACTCTCTCGCAATTGTCGGAACAGCCGCAATATCGCGGTATTCCGGCAGGAAAGTTGTCCAGGCCGCGTGGTTCCGCCATCTTTGCCCGCTCACCCCGGTGTGTTACGAATCTGCGCATGGGATTTCAGACAGCAGGCCCGCCAAGCGGGGATATCACGCTAATGGACACCAAGCGTCACAGCTTCGAATACGAAGACCTGCTTGCCTGTGGGCGAGGAGAACTGTTCGGCCCGGGCAATGCCCAGTTGCCGCTGCCGCCGATGCTGATGTTCGACCGCATTTCGGAAATCGCCGAGCAGGGCGGCGAGCACGGCAAGGGCATGATCCGCGCCGAGCTCGACGTGAAACCGGACCTCTGGTTCTTCCTCTGCCATTTCAAGGGCGATCCGGTGATGCCGGGCTGTCTCGGGCTCGACGCGCTGTGGCAAATGGTCGGCTTTTTTCTCGGCTGGCTCGGTTCGCCGGGCAAGGGCCGCGCGCTCGGTCTGGGCGAGCTCAAGTTTTCCGGGCAAGTGCTGCCGACGATGAAAAAGGTCGTCTACGGCGTCGACTTCAAGCGGGTGATGCGCTCGAAGCTGGTGCTCGGCATTGCCGACGGCTGGCTTTCGGCGGATGGCAACGTGATCTACCGGGCCTTCGACCTCAAGGTCGGCCTGTTCAAGCAAGACGACGCGTTGCAGCCGAGCGGCGCTTGATTAGAGCCACGGTCTTGCGCGGGTGCCTGAGGCGGCCCAAGTGTAAGCCATCATGGATCGACCAATTATCGGCAATTCCCGGCGTGAATGAGGGTATGCGGCAATGAGACGGGTCGTCGTCACCGGGATGGGCATCGTCTCATCCATCGGCAATAACACGCAGGAAGTTCTGGCCAGCCTGCGCGAGGCCAAGTCCGGCATCAGCGCATGCCGAGGAATTCGCCAAGCGCGGCTTCAGTGTCAGGTGCAAGGCATGCCGACGCTCGATCCGGCGGGCTCGGTCGACCGGCGCGCCATGCGCTTCCTCGGTCAGCGGTGCGGCGTGGAATCACGTCGCCATGGAGCAGGCGATCCGCGATTCCGGTGTCGAGGAAAAAGATATTTCCAATCAGCGCACCGGCATCGTCATGGGATCGGGCGGTCCCTCGACCGCAACGATCGTCGAGGCTGCCGACATCACGCGCGAAAAGGGCTCGCCCAAGCGCATCGGACCCTTCGCGGTGCCGAAGGCGATGTCGTCCACCGCATCGGCGACGCTCTCCACTTGGTTCAAGATCAAGGGCGTCAATTATTCGATCTCGTCGGCCTGCGCGACCTCGAACCACTGCATCGGCAACGGCGCCGAGCTGATCCAATGGGGCAAGCAGGACATGGTGTTCGCCGGCGGCTGCAGAGGAGCTGAGCTGGACCATGTCGAATCTGTTCGACGCCATGGGCGCGATGTCGTCGAAATACAACGATACGCCGCAGAAGGCCTCGCGCGCCTACGATGTGGATCGCGACGGCTTCGTGATCGCCGGCGGCGCCGGCGTGCTGGTGCTGGAAGAGCTCGAGCACGCCAAGGCGCGCGGCGCGAAAATCTACGCCGAAGTCGCCGGCTATGGCGCGACCTCGGACGGCTACGACATGGTGGCGCCCTCGGGCGAGGGCGCGGTGCGCTGCATGAAGATGGCGCTCGAGACCTGCAAGGCGCCGATCGACTACATCAATCCGCACGCCACCGCGACGCCGGTCGGCGATCTCAAGGAGATCGAGGCGATCCGCGGCGTGTTCGGGGCGAAGTGCCCGCCGATCTCCGCCACCAAGTCGCTCACCGGCCATTCGCTCGGCGCCGCCGGCGTGCAGGAGGCGATCTATTCGCTGCTGATGATGAACAACGGCTTCATCTGCGAGAGCGCCAATATCCAAAACCTCGATCCCGCCTTCGCCGACATGCCGATCATGCGCGAGCGCAAGGACAACGTGACGCTCGGCGCGGTGCTGTCGAACTCGTTCGGCTTCGGCGGTACCAATGCGTCAGTGGTGTTTAAGCGGCTGGATGCGTGATTGATGTCATCGTCGCGCGAGGGGAATAGTTACCGTCATGGCCGGGCTTGTCCCGGCCATCCACGTCTTTAAAGCATAAGGAAGTCGTGGATGCCCGGCACAAGGCCGGGCATGACGACGGAAAGGCTGGACATGCCGGGGCTGATGGACGGAAAACGCGGGCTGGTGATGGGGGTCGCCAACGACCACTCGATCGCCTGGGGCATCGCCAAGATGCTGCATAACCACGGCGCCAAGCTGGCTTTCACCTATCAGGGCGACGCGCTGGCAAAACGCGTGAAGCCGCTGGCCGCGCAGGCCGGTTCCTCGTTCGTGATGCCGTGCGACGTCGAGGACATTGCCTCGGTCGACGCGGTGTTCAACGAGATCAAGCAGCAATGGGGCACGATGGATTTTCTCGTGCACGCGGTCGCCTATTCCAACAAAGACGAGCTCAAGGGCCGCTACGCGGATTCGACGCGCGAGAACTTCATCCGCACCATGGTGATCTCCTGCTACGCCTTCACGGAGGCCGCCAAGCGCGCGGCCGCGCTGATGCCGAACGGCGGCGCCATGGTGACGCTGACCTATAACGGCGGCCTGCGCGCGATGCCGAATTACAACGTGATGGGCGTCGCCAAGGCCGGGCTGGAAGCTTCGGTGCGTTATCTGGCGGTCGATTTCGGGCCGCAGAAGATCCGCGTCAACGCGATTTCGGCCGGTCCGATCCGCACGCTGGCGGGAGCGGGCATCACCGACGCGCGCTATATGTTCGCCTTCCAGCAGAAATATTCGCCGCTCGGCCGCGGCGTGACGCTGGAGGAATTGGGCGGCGCGGGCTTGTATCTGCTGTCCGATCTGTCGACCGGCGTCACCGGCGAGGTGCATTTCGTCGACTTCGGGCTACAACACCATCGCCATGCCGCAGCCCGATGCGCTCAAGGCCGCCCATGGCGAGGTCGAGGGCAAGAACGGCTCATAATCCCGTCGTCCCCGCGCAGGCGGGGACCCATAGCCACTGCTGCTAAAGATAAGGCAACGACCTTTCGACAAATCGGAAACGACACGGCGTATGGGTTCCCGCCTTCGCGGGAACGACAGAAACAAAGACGGCCGGGGCTAAAACCCCGGCCGTCACGTTCTCCCTGACTTTTTATTATTTATTCCGCCGCTTGCGCCCCCTAAGATCAGGCGATGTCGAAGCGATCGGCGTTCATCACCTTGGTCCACGCCGCCACGAAGTCCTTCACGAACTTCTCCTTCGAATCTTTGCACGCATAAACTTCCGCGAAGGCGCGCAGCTGCGAGTGCGACCCGAAGATCAGATCGACGCGGGTACCGGTCCACTTGACCGCCTTCATCTTGCGATCGCGCCCCTCGTACACGCCATCGGAGCTGGTGGGCTGCCATTGCGTGCCCATGTCGAGCAGGTTGACGAAGAAGTCGTTGCTCAGCGTCTCGGGCTTCTTGGTGAAGACGCCGTGCTTGGAGCCGCCGGCATTGGCGCCGAGGACGCGCAGGCCACCGACCAGAGCTGTCATCTCGGGCCCCGTCAGCCGCAGCAATTGCGCCCGGTCCACCAAGGCCTCCTCAGGCAGCATGAACGGAGTCTTCTTGCTGTTGATGTAGTTGCGGAAGCCATCGGCCTTCGGTTCGAGCGGCGCGAAGGAGTTGACGTCGGTTTGCTCCTGCGAGGCGTCCATGCGCCCTGGCGTGAACGGCACCTTCACATTGACCGAGGCCGCCTTTGCGGCCTTTTCGACCGCGGTGCAGCCGCCGAGAACGATCAGGTCGGCAAGCGAAACCTTCTTGCCGCCCTTGTTGAACGCATTCTGGATCGCTTCGAGCTTCTTCAGGACCTTCGCCAGCTCAGCCGGATTGTTCACGTCCCAATCCTTCTGGGGGCTGAGGCGAATGCGCGCGCCGTTCGCTCCGCCGCGCTTGTCCGAGCCGCGGAACGTCGAGGCCGACGCCCAGGCGGTCGAGACGAGCTGCGACACCGACAGGCCGGAGGCGAGGATTTTCGCCTTCAGCGCGGCGACGTCCTTGTCCTTGATCAGCTTCTTGCGATCGACGGCCGGGATCGGGTCCTGCCAGATCAAAGTCTCCTTCGGCACCAGCGGGCCGAGGTAGCGCGCACGCGGGCCCATGTCGCGGTGCGTGAGCTTGAACCAGGCGCGGGCAAAGGCGTCCGCGAACTGGTCCGGATGCTCGTAGAAGCGCCGCGAGATCTTCTCGTAGGCCGGGTCCATCCGCAGCGACAGGTCCGTGGTCAGCATGGTCGGTACATGCTTCTTCGACTTGTCGAAGGCGTCCGGGATAGTGGCTTGCGCACCTTTCGCCTTCCACTGCTTGGCGCCGGCCGGGCTCTTGCTCAGCTCCCACTCGTTCTCGAACAGGTTCTTGAAAAAGAGATTGCTCCACTTGGTCGGCGTCTGCGTCCAGGTGACTTCCGGGCCGCCGGTGATGGCGTCGGCGCCCATGCCGGTGCCGTGTTTGCTCTTCCAGCCGAGGCCTTGATCCTCAATGGCCGCGCCTTCCGGCTCCGGTCCGATCAGCGACGGATCGCCGGCGCCGTGGGTCTTGCCGAAGGAATGGCCGCCGGCAATCAGCGCGACGGTCTCCTCGTCGTTCATCGCCATGCGGAAGAACGTTTCGCGGATGTCCTTGGCCGCCGCGACCGGGTCCGGATTGCCGTTCGGCCCTTCCGGATTGACGTAGATGAGACCCATCTGAACCGCGCCGAGCGGCTCCGAAAGCTGGCGCTCGCCGCTGTAGCGTTCGTCGCCGAGCCAGGTGCCCTCAGGCCCCCAGAAGAGTTCTTCGGGCTCCCAGACATCCGCGCGGCCGCCCGCGAAACCGAACGTCTTGAAGCCCATCGACTCCAGCGCAACGTTGCCAACGAGAACCATCAGGTCGGCCCAGGAGATTTTCTTGCCGTACTTCTGCTTGATCGGCCACAACAGCCGGCGCGCCTTGTCGAGGTTCGCGTTGTCCGGCCAGGAGTTCAGTGGCGCGAAGCGCTGCTGGCCCGCGCCGGCGCCGCCGCGGCCGTCGGTGATGCGGTAGGTGCCCGCCGCGTGCCACGCCAGGCGGATGAACAGTCCACCATAGTGACCGAAGTCGGCCGGCCACCACGGCTGAGAGTCCGTCATCAGAGCGCGCAGGTCCTTGATCACGGCGTTGAGGTCGAGGCTCTTGAACTCCTTGGCGTAGTCGAACGCCTCGCCCATCGGATCGGACAAAGCGGAGTTGTGGTGGAGAACCGAAACGTCCAGCGTATTTGGCCACCAGTCGCGATTGGTGCGTCCATGCATGACCGGGCACTTGCCCGCGCTCTTGTCGTCAGTCTTTGCGTCCATGAATCGTGTCCTCCGCTGAGACGGCGCGCCAAAAAAGGGGATAGATAAGGAAACGTGGCGCGCGCTTGCAGCGCTTGTAAGGGCCTGCGGCCATCAGGTCTAATCGTATTGATTAGTAGTATCGATAAGTATATCTTATCGACATGATCACCTTGCGCCAGTTGCGCTATCTCGCCTCGCTCGCTCGCCACCGCCATTTCGGCCGCGCCGCCGAGGACTGCGCCATCAGCCAGCCGGCGCTGTCGATGCAGGTGCGCGAGCTCGAGCGCGAGATCGGCGCCGAATTGGTCGAGCGGCGGCCGGGCGACATTGCGCTCACCGACACCGGCTTGGACGTCGCCGCGCGCGCCGAGCAGATCCTCGCCGCGACGCGCGACCTCGTCGACTTCGCCCGCCACCGCGATGTGCTCTCAGGCTCGCTCAAGCTCGGCATCATCCCGACGCTGGCGCCTTACGTGCTGCCGCGCCTGCTGCCGCGCTTGCAGGCGAAATATCCGAACCTGCGGCTCGAAGTGCGCGAAACCCAGACCAAGCTCTTGATCGAGGAGCTCGCGCGCGGCGAACTCGACGCGGCGATGCTGGCGCTGCCGGCCGAAGGCGCGGACGTCGAGACGTTGGCGCTTTTCGACGATGCATTCTTGCTGGCGGTGCCGGCGGCGGATGCGCGGCCGGCGCGCGGCCGCGTCAATGTGGCCGACGTCGATCAGCGCCGGCTCATTCTGCTGGAGGAGGGCCATTGCCTGCGCGACCAAGCGCTAGCGTTCTGCGCCACCAAGCGGCGCGATCAGCCGGCCGGTCTCGGCGCTACCTCGCTGGCGACTGTGATGCAGATGGTGGCGAACGGCTATGGTGTGACGTTGCTGCCGGAAGTTGCGGTCGACGCCGAAGCGCGCGACGCGCGCGTCAAGCTGTTGCGTTTTGCCGCGCCGGAACCGGGACGCAGCATCGGGCTGGCCTTCCGGCGCACCTCGCCAAGGAAAAAGGACTTCGAGGCGTTAGGACAGATCATCATGGAAATGACCGGCGGCAAAACACCAGTTCGACCGTCGACGCGGACAGCATCCGGGAATCGAGGTCGTTCATGAGCGATCCGCTCTACCGATCGCCGGAGCCGCGCCAGCCGCCGTCGGACCAAGGATTCCTGCGCGCGCTGCTGCGTCGGCATTCGTTTCGGATCGTCAGCGGCGGCTTGGCGCTCATGTTGATCGTGGCCATCTGGCTGGTGTGGCGCCTCGGTTAGCGCAAAGATGCTGTCTGTACGACAAATAAAAAAGGGCGGCCGCAGGGGCCGCCCTTTCGTTTACGTTTGTTGCGCGAGTTATTCCGCCGCACCGCCCGCCGCCTGTTGCGGGGCGCTTTCGGCCTTGTGCTTGGCTTCGAGGTCCTCGCCGGTGGTCTGGTCGACCGCCTTCATGGACAGCCGCACCTTGCCGCGCTCGTCCATCCCTAAGAGCTTGACCTTCACCTTATCGCCTTCCTTGACCACGTCGGTGACCTTGTTCACCCGGCTCTGCGCGAGCTGGCTGATGTGGACGAGGCCGTCCTTGGCGCCGAAGAAGTTCACGAAAGCGCCGAAGTCCATCACCTTGACTACGGTACCGTCGTAGATCGCGCCGGGCTCGGGATCGGACGCGATCGACTTGATCCATTTGATCGCCGCCTTGATCGACTCGCCGTCGGCGGAGGCCACTTTCACCGAACCGTCGTCCTCGATGTTGATCTTGGCGCCGGTCTTTTCGACGATCTCGCGGATCACCTTGCCGCCGGTGCCGATTACTTCGCGGATCTTGTCGGTCGGAATCTTGAACATTTCGATGCGCGGGGCGTATTCGCCGAGCTCCGCGCGCGCAGTGGTGAGCGCCTTGGCCATCTCGCCGAGGATGTGCATGCGGCCGTCTTTGGCCTGGCCGAGCGCGACCTTCATGATCTCCTCGGTGATGCCGGCGATCTTGATGTCCATCTGCAGCGACGTGACGCCCTGATCGGTGCCGGCCACCTTGAAGTCCATGTCGCCGAGATGATCCTCGTCGCCGAGAATGTCGGACAGCACGGCGTAACGCTTGTCCTCGAGGATGAGGCCCATGGCGATGCCGGCGGCCGGCCGCTTGATCGGCACGCCGGCATCCATCAGCGCCAGCGACGAACCGCACACGGTCGCCATCGAGGACGAGCCGTTCGACTCGGTGATCTCGGAGACCAGACGGATGGTATAAGGGAATTCCTCCGCCTTCGGCAGCAGCGGATGAATCGCGCGCCAGGCCAGCTTGCCGTGGCCGATTTCGCGCCGCTTGGTGCCGCCCATGCGCCCGGTCTCGCCGACCGAATAAGGCGGGAAGTTATAGTGCAGCAGGAAGGATTCCTTGTAGCTGCCCTGCAAGGCGTCGATCCACTGCTCGTCCTCGCCGGTGCCGAGCGTGGCCACCACCAGCGCCTGGGTTTCGCCGCGGGTGAACAGCGCCGATCCGTGGGTGCGCGGCAGCAGGCCGACTTCGGTCACGATGTTGCGCACGGTCTTGAGGTCGCGGCCGTCGATGCGCTTGCTGGTGTCGAGAATGTTCCAGCGCACGATCTTGGCCTCCAGCTCCTTGAACACGCCGGCAACCCGCAGCTTGTCGTATTGCGGTTCGGCGCCTTCCGGGAAGAAATGCGCCATGACCTTGGCCTTGACGTCGGCCACCGCGTTCTGCCGTTCCTGCTTGGCGGGGATCGAATAGGCCGTGCGCAGATCCTTTTCGGCTAAGGCCAGGATCTTCTTCTCGAGATCGGCGTTGTCCACCACCACGAGATCGCGCGGCTCCTTCGCCGCCTTTTCCGCGAGCTTGATGATGGCGTCGATGACCGGCTGGAAATGCCGGTGGCCGAACATCACTGCGCCCAGCATGATTTCTTCGCTAAGCTCCTTGGCTTCTGATTCCACCATCAGCACCGCATCGGCGGTGCCGGCCACGACCAGATCGAGCTGGCTCTCGGCCATCTCGTCGATCTGCGGATTGAGCACGTATTCGTTGTTGATGAAGCCGACGCGGGCGGCGCCGATCGGGCCCATGAACGGCGCGCCGGACAGCGTGAGCGCCGCCGAGGACGCCACCAGCGCCAGGATGTCGGGATCGTTTTCCAGATCGTGCGACAGCGTGGTGACAATCACCTGCGTTTCACAGCGCCAGCCGTCGGCGAACAGCGGGCGGATCGGGCGATCGATCAGGCGGGAGACCAGCGTCTCCTTTTCGGTCGGCCGGCCTTCGCGCTTGAAGTAGCCGCCGGGAATGCGGCCCGCGGCGTAATATTTTTCCTGGTAGTCGACGGTCAGCGGCAGGAAGTCGACGCCTTCGCGCGGCAGCTTGGCCGCGACGGCGGTGGCGAGCACGGTGGTCTCGCCGTAGGTGGCGAGCACGGCGCCGTCGGCTTGGCGCGCTACCCGGCCGGTCTCGAGGACGAGCTTGCGCCCGCCCCAATCGAGTTCAACTCGATGCATATCGAACATTGTATTTTTCTCTCATGGTTTTCTGGCGAAGCCCCGAAAGCCATGAGCAAGACGGCGAGAAACTGCGGCGCGTCACGGTCGTGAAGCGAACAGCGTCTGGCGATCCTGCCATGGCGTTTCGAACCTTGCCTTGTCGCAAGAGGCGACCCTTTGTCGGCTCTTGCTTGTCGCCGGCAGCGCCATCGCCGCCGGATCAAATCAGCGAATGCGTCTTGCGCATTTGCTGCACTCAAAACGCGCGGGGCTTGCCGCCCGGCGCGGGTACAAAATTATCGGCGGATGCCGAGCTTCTCGATCAAAGTCTTGTAGCTGGCTTCGTTGCTGCGCCGCAGATAATCGAGCAGCGTGCGGCGCTGGCTCACCATCTTGAGCAGTCCACGGCGGGAATGATTGTCCTTGACGTGGGTCTTGAAATGCTCGGTGAGATTATTGATGCGTTCGGACAGGATCGCCACCTGCACTTCGGGCGATCCGGTATCTCCGGCCTTTTTCGCATAGGTCTTGATTACTTCGGCCTTGCGGCCGGTGGTTACCGACATCGGTCATCCTTTCTTAGGCGCGGCGCTGCCCACCAGCCCGGCCAGGTTAAACACGCGCTTGGGGACGATTTCGCCGTGATCCAGGTCGGCAAGAGCCACCAGTTGGCCCGATGCCGTGGCATAGACTGGTCCACGGAAATTGGGAGCGTCCCGTCCGCGCAACAAAACGGCTTGGCCCCTTGCGAGCCTTGCCGCATCCGCCCGACTGACGGCCAGCGCCGGGATGTCGTCCAGCGCGGTCTCAACGGGCATGAGAGCGTCGGCGAGGCTAGCCTCACCGGCCGCGGCTCTATGGCACAGTGCCTCCAGTTGTTCCAGTAAAATCATGGTTTCTGCGCCAAACGGGCCGACTGCGACCCTTCTGAGCGCGCTGACATGGCCGAAACAGCCCAAAGCGCGGCCCAGGTCGCGGGCGAGCGACCGCACATAGGTTCCCTTGCCGCATTCGGCGTGCAAAATCGCATGATCCGGGTCGGGGGTGTCGATCAGCTCCAGCCGGCTGATCTCGACCGGGCGGGCGTTAAGTTCCACTGTTTCGCCATCGCGCGCGAGGTCATAGGCGCGCTCGCCCTCGATCTTGATGGCGGAATAACGCGGCGGC
This sequence comes from uncultured Alphaproteobacteria bacterium, assembly GCA_963770985.1. Lineage (GTDB taxonomy): Bacteria > Pseudomonadota > Alphaproteobacteria > Rhizobiales > Xanthobacteraceae > Pseudolabrys. Next base: position 58,140 of record CAVYRR010000013.1, read on the forward strand.
ACCTGCTGGATGGTGCCGATATAGGCCGGCAGCAGCGCGCGGATGGCGTCCGGTGAGGGGCGTTGCTCGCTTGCGGCGATGACGCGGCCTTCGGCGTCGTCGGTGTCGCGTTCCTCGCCCCATTGAATGGTAAATTGGTAAAGCTTGCGGCCGTCCATCACGAACGGGACCGTCTTGGTCGCTTCGCCGAGCGCGATCGGCAGGCAGCCGGAAGCGAGCGGGTCGAGCGTGCCGGCGTGGCCGGCGCGCTTGGCCGAGAACAGGCGCTTCACCACGCTGACCGCGTGGGTCGAGGTCATGCCGACCGGCTTGTCGAGCACCAGCCAGCCATGCACGTCGCGTTTGTCACGCTTGAATTGCTGCTTTCGGGGACGCGGCTCTCCGGCTCCCTCTCCGGCTTGCGGGGCAGGGTTGGGGATGGGGGCATGAGGCGCGTCAGCGTCGCGCACGTCGTCACTCGAATCGTCGCTTCTCATGTTCGCAGATCGCGCTTGACCGCCGGCGAGCGCAGCAGTTTGTCGATGCGCTCGGCTTCGGCGAAGCGCTCGTCGACCCGGAAGCGGATATCGGGCGCGAATTTCAGGTTGACGCGATGGGCGATTTCTCCGCGCAGGAATTTCTTGTGGCGCTCGAAGGCGGCGACCACCTCGTCGGCGTCGCGGCCGGCCAGCGGCATGATGTAGATGGTGGCGAGCCGCAGGTCGGCGGTCATGCGCACCTCCGGCACGGTGATGAGATGGCCCTCGATGACCGGATCGTGCACGTCGCCGCGCGTGAGCATGTCGGCCATGGCATGGCGCACCAGTTCGCCGACGCGCAACTGTCGTTGCGAGCCTCCGGGCGTGCTGCTGTCACGGTGTGATTTTTTACGTGTCATAGCGGTCCAAAAAATTTCATTTGTCATGGCCGGGCTTGTCCCGGCCATCCCGATCGGAAGGGCATTGCGTCCCTAAGCGGGGTGCCCGGGCCAAGCCCGGGCATGACAGTGGAGATGGCGGAGTGTTTCTAAGCCGTAGCCGTGAGATTTGGACTCACAGGCTGCGTTGAATCGTCTCCACCCGGTAGCATTCGATCACGTCGCCTTGCTTCATGTCCTGGTAGTTCTCGAAAGCCATGCCGCATTCCATGCCGGCGCTGACTTCCTTGGCGTCGTCCTTGAAGCGTTTGAGCTGGCTGAGCTTGCCTTCGTGGATCACCACGTTGTCGCGGATCAGCCGCACATTGGCGCCGCGCTCGACGGTGCCGTCGGTGACGCGGCAGCCGGCGATGTTGCCGACCTTGGAGACCTTGAAGATTTCCAGGATCTGCGCGTTGCCCAGCATGGTCTCGCGCAGCGTCGGCGCCAGCAGGCCGGACATCGCCTTTTTCACGTCGTCGACGAGGTCGTAGATGATGTTGTAGTAGCGGATTTCGATGCCGGCGCGTTCGGCCGCCTCGCGCGCTTCCTTGTTGGCGCGCACGTTGAAGGCGATGATCGGAACGCCGGAGGCTTCCGCCAGCGTCACGTCGGATTCGGAAATGCCACCGACGCCGGCATGCAGCACGCGCGCCGCCACCTCGTCGGTGCCGAGCTTGTCGAGCGAGCCGATGACCGCTTCCAGCGAGCCCTGCACGTCGGCCTTGATCACCAGCGGGAATTCCTTGCGGCCGGACGTCTTGGCCTGCGCCATCATCTGCTCGAGCGAGCCGCGCATGCCGGTGGCGCGCGCAGCCGATCTTCTCGCGCTTCTGGCGGCCGCGGTAATCGGTGACTTCGCGGGCGCGGCCTTCGTTCTCGACCACCGCCAGGCGGTCGCCGGCATCGGGCGTGCCGGAGAAACCGAGCACTTCGACCGGCATTGACGGTCCGGCATTGTCGATCGGATCGCCGGTGTCGGACACCAGCGCGCGCACGCGGCCCCATTCGGCGCCGGCCACCACCAGGTCGCCGACCCGCAGCGTGCCGCGCTGCACCAGCACGGTCGCCACCGGGCCGCGACCGCGGTCGAGCTTGGCTTCGATCACGGTGCCTTCGGCCGGTCGTTCCGGATTGGACTTTGAGGTCGAGGATTTCGGCCTGCAATCCGATCATTTCCAGCAGCTTGTCGATATTGGTTTTCTTGGTGGCGGAGACTTCCACGTCCACCACCTCGCCGCCCAAAGATTCGACCTGGATCTCGTGCTGCAGCAGTTCGGTGCGCACGCGCTCCGGCTTGGCGTCGGGTTTGTCGATCTTGTTGATGGCGACGATGATCGGCACCTTCGCCGCCTTGGCGTGATTGATGGCTTCCACCGTCTGCGGCATCACGCCGTCGTCGGCGGCGACCACCAGCACGACGATGTCGGTGACCTTGGCGCCGCGTGCGCGCATGGCCGTGAAGGCGGCGTGGCCGGGCGTGTCGATGAAGGTGATCTTGGCGCCGCGACGGCGCGGTGACCTGATAGGCGCCGATGTGCTGGGTGATGCCGCCGGCTTCGCCGGCCGCCACATCGGTCGAGCGGATGGAGTCGAGCAGCGAGGTCTTGCCGTGGTCGACATGACCCATGACGGTGACGACCGGCGCGCGCGGCACGATCTCGCCCGGATCGTCGGCGACGTCGAACAGGCCTTCCTCGACGTCGGCTTCCGACACGCGGCGCACGCTGTGACCCATTTCCTCGGCGATCAGCTGCGCGGTGTCGGCGTCGATCACGTCGTTGATCTGCAGCATTTGTCCCTGCTGCATCAGCAGGCGGATGACGTCGACCGCGCGTTCGGACATGCGGTTGGCGAGATCCGAAATCGTGATCGCGTCGGGAATGATGACTTCGCGCACGAGCTTTTCCTTCGGCTCGGCGGAGGCATGGCCCTTGAGCCGCTGCGTGCGGCGGCGGAATGAGGCGACCGAACGCTCGCGCACTTCGTCGGCGCGCAGCGCGGTGACCAGCGTGAGGCGGCCGCGCTCTTTCGCAGGCGCGCCACGCGGCGCGGCGGGACGTGCCGCGGCCGGACGCGCGGCGCCGGGACGGCGCGACTTCGGCGGCCCGTCGTCGTCTTCGGCTTCGAGCGCCATACGGCCCGGTGGGCCCGGCTTCCTGACTTCATCCTCGCCAAGACGCTTCTTGGCGACTTCGCCGGCCTTGCGCTTGGTTTCCTCGTCGTGCTTGCGGCGCTCTTCCTCCTCGCGCTTGCGCGCGTCGGCGGCTTCGCGCTCGGTCTTGTCGACCACTTCGCGGCTTTGCCGGCGGCGCGCCTCTTCCTCGGCGATCTTGCGCTCTTCGGCTTCGCGCACGCGCGAATCCGCCAGCGCATGAGCGCGCGCGACGCGCTCCTCCTCGGTCAGGGTGCGCAACACGACGCCGGACGCCTTGGGCGACTCGGCGGATACCGGCGCGGCGCGGCTTTGCCCGCGGCGACCGGCTTGCGTACCGGCTCAATCGGGGCCGGCTCGGCCTTGGCCTCGGGCGCTGCGCCGATGCTGCGGCGTTTGACCTTCTCGACCACGACCTGCTTGCTGCGGCCGTGACTGAAGCTCTGACGCACCACGCCCGTCTCGGTGCGCGGCTTGAGCGTCAACTTGCTGGAGACGCTCAGTTTCTTTTCGCCAGGGTTCTTCGTTTCGCTCATTACGTATTCTGTCCTCGTGCGCCTTGCGTCGGCGCATGCGCGCTAACCAAATCGGGCGAATTGTCCGGTCCGAAAGCGCTCTAAGCGCCTGACGCGAGCGAGAAAAGTATCGCTCACGGGTCCGGCAAGCAGGGCTGCATGTACCACATTTGGGCGGTTCAATGCCAAATCCAATTGCGCGCCGGTTAATGCTTCGACGATTGCGATTTCGCCCGATTTTTCGGACATTTTGCCCTGCAAGGCGGCGTCCAGCTTGCGCTTTCCGCCGGCCGAGGCGTCGGCGGCATGGATCAGCGCCTTAAGGTCGTCGCGATCAATCGCCGCTTCCACCTTGGCGAAACCGGCGACGACCTGGCCGGCTTTGCCGACGATCGCCAGCGCATCGAGCGCACTGCGCTCCAACAGCCGCTCGGTGGTTGCCGCCAGATCGGCGGCGACCCGCACGTTCTGCTTGAAGGAGCGGGCAAACACGTTGCCCTTGATCGCTTCCTCGATCGCGGCGCGCGTGCCGGTGATCCAGAGGCCGCGGCCGGGCAGTTTGTGGTTGATGTCGGGCACGGTGTGGCTGCCCGGCCCGATGACGAAGCGGACCATCTCGTCGACCGGCTTGAGCGTGCGGGTGAGCGCGCAATGCCGCTGCATCTCCGGAGCGACACGGGTCACTCCGAAGTCGAGCTCATTGTCTTGCGCGATCGTCAGCATACTTCGTATCGTGCTCCTTAGCTTTGTGCTTGTACCGTTTCCGCCGGTGCCGCTTCGGCTTCCGGCGCGGGCGGCGGGGCGAGCTCGGCCTCGGTCACCCAGCCGGCCTTGAGGCGGGCCTGCATGATCATGGCTTCGGCGTCCTCGCGCGACACGTCGAGGCCGTCGAGGAAGCCGGGCTCGTGCTTCGAATTCGCCGTCCTTGCGCTCGGTCCAGCCGGTGAGATCGTCGGTGGCGCAGCCGGCGAGATCCTCGACGGTCTTCACGCCGTTCTCGCCGAGAGCGACCAGGATCTTGGTGGTGACGCCGGGCACTTCCTTGACCGCGTCCTCGACACCCAGTTCGATGCGCTTGGCGTCGAGTTCGCCTTCCAGCTTGTCGAGATATTCCTTGGCGCGCTCTTGCAGCTCGCGCGCGGTATCCTCGTCGAAGCCTTCGATACCGGCGATTTCCTTCTCGTCCACCAGCGCCAGTTCCTCGATCGAGCCGAAGCCCTCCGAGGCGAGCAGTTGCCCGACCACTTCGTCGAGATTGAGCGCCTCGACGAAAATCTTGGTGCGGCTCTCGAACTCGGCGTGACGGCGCTCGGACTCTTCTTGCTCTGTTAAAATGTCGATGTCCCAGCCGGTGAGCTGCGAGGCCAGACGCACGTTCTGTCCGCGCCGGCCGATGGCCAGCGAAAGTTGCTGATCGGGCACCACCACCTCGATGCGCTCCTTGTCTTCGTCGAGCACGACCTTGGCAACTTCCGCCGGCGCCAGCGCGTTCACCACGAAGGTGGCGATATCGGGCGACCACGGGATGATGTCGATCTTCTCGCCCTGCAATTCGTTCACCACCGCCTGCACGCGCGAGCCGCGCATGCCGACGCAGGCGCCGACCGGGTCGACAGAAGAATCGCGCGAGATCACCGCGATCTTGGCGCGCGAACCGGGGTCGCGGGCGACGGCCTTGACCTCGACGATGCCGTCGTAGATTTCCGGCACTTCCTGAGCGAAGAGTTTCGCGGTGAATTGCGGATGCGTGCGCGAGAGGAAAATCTGCGGGCCGCGCGGTTCGCGCCGCACGTCGTAGATATAGGCGCGGATGCGGTCGCCGTTGCGGAACACTTCGCGCGGCAGCATCTCGTCGCGCCGCACGATCGCCTCGCCGCGGCCGAGATCGACCACCACGTTGCCGTATTCGACGCGCTTGACGATGCCGTTGACGATGTCGCCGATGCGATCCTTGTACTCGGCATATTGCCGGTCGCGCTCGGCCTCGCGCACTTTCTGCACGATCACCTGCTTGGCCGATTGCGCGGCGATGCGACCGTATTCCAGCGGCGGCAAGGGGTCCGCAATAGTGTCGCCCACCTGCGCTGCCGGATGATGCTTGCGCGCGCCTTCGAGCGTGATCTGGTTGGACGGGTTTTCGACCGTCTCCGACCACCAGCATGTGGCGGGTGAGCCGCAGATCGCCGGTCTTCGGTTCGATCTCGGCATGCACGTCGGTCTCCGCGCCGTAGCGCGAGCGCGCCGCCTTGGCGATGGCGTCTTCCATGGCGGCGATGACGATGCCGCGATCGATCGCTTTCTCGCGGGCCACCGCGTCGGCGATCTGCAATAGTTCGAGCCGGTTGGCGCTGACTGCCATAGCTCAGTCTCCTTGGTTGGCGGCCGTTTGATGCGGCCGATGCCGTGAATGTCTCTCTTTGCGTCGTTCTTCCTTGCGGGCCGCGCGCGTGTCGCGCTTGGCGGCCTTCTCGCGCCGCAAAGCTTGCGTCACCAGTTCGTCGGTGAGCACGAGCTTCGCTTCGCTCATCTCGTCGATCGGAAGCAGAAATTCCGATTTCACATCCGCTTCATCGCCGCGAATGCGCGCGGCGTCACCTTCGGTGCCGAGCAACAGGCCGCGAAAACGCTTGCGGCCGTCGATCGGGATTTCCGTCTCGATCTTGACCAGATGGCCGGCGTAGCGATCGAAATCGGATTTGCGCACCAGCGGCCGGTCGATGCCGGGCGAGGAGATTTCCAGCCGGTAGGCCTTATCGATCGGGTCGGCCATATCGAGCACCGGCGACAGTGCGCGCGACACCGTCTCGCAATCCTCGACCACCATGGTTCCGTCCGGACGCTCCGCCATGATCTGGACGGTGCAGCCGTCGGCGGCTCGAAATCTTGACCCGCACCAGCCGGTAGCCGAGTTGCTCGATCACCGGCTCGGCAATGGCCGCGACACGGGCGGCGAGCCCCGGCTCGACGATCAGCCGTGGTTCCGTCTCGATCTGGATGGCGGTTGCAACCGCCTGTCGCGCCTCGCTTACGGCCATTTTGGTAACAAAAAAGAGCGGGTCCCAGGGGACCCACTCTCAAAACCCGGTCGGTTATGAGGGTGTCTTAACAAGCGGAAATATAGCGATTTCCCGGCTTCATGCAAGGGTGAAGGCGTTTTTTGCGGCTAACCCTTCCTTCAGAATCTGCCCTTAAATTTGGGTAAATCACCGATCGCGCGACGCCTTTAAGGCCGTTTGGCAGGTATTTGTCATGAGCGTTCCCGCCTCGCTGCTTCCCGAGCTGGAAGACGTCGTGCAGCACGGCTCGGCGGAAAAGCGGGCCAAAACCCTGCGCCGCATCACAGGACTGTTTTCTGGACGGCGCCCCCAACTTCAATGATGAACACGTCGCGCTGTTCGACGACGTCATCGGCTGCCTGATCGAGGCGATCGAGGTCAAGGCGCTGGCCGAGCTGGCGCGGCGGATCGCGCCGGTGCCGAACGCGCCGCATGGCGTGGTGACCACGCTAGCCAAGAACGACAATATCGCCGTCGCCGGTCCGGTGCTCAAACAGGCCCGTATCGACGATCCGGATCTCAAGTATATCGCCGAGACCAAGAGCCAGGCGCATCTGCTGGCGCTTTCCACCCGATTGGGAATCAGCGAGGCGCTGTCGGACGTGCTGGTGCGGCGCGGCGACCGCGCGGTAGTGCGCAGCGTTGCCACCAATCACAAGGCGCGCTTGTCGGACAACGCGTTCAACAGTTTGGTCAAGCGCGCCGAACGCGACGACGTGCTGGCCGAGAAAGTAGGCTTGCGCACCGATATTCCGCCGCACCTGTTCCGTCAGTTGCTGATGCAGGCGAGCGAGGTGGTGCAGACGCGTCTGCTAGCGAGGGCCAAGCCGGATATCCAGGCCGAAATCCGGAGCGTGCTGGCGAAAGTGACCGACGAAGTCGCTGCTAAGGCGGCACCGCGCAACTACACGGCGGCGCTGGCGGCGGTGCAGGCGCTGCACAAGGAGCGTAAGCTCACCGAGGCTGACGTCGCTGACTATGCCAGGAACGGCCACTACGAAGAGACCATCGCCGCGCTGGCGACGGTGAGCGCGGTGCCGGTTGAAGTGGTGGACCGTCTGATGAGCGGCGAACGCGCCGATCCAGTGCTGATTCTGGCGCGCGCAGCCGGCTTCGGCTGGAAAACGGTGCGGGAAGTCATGAACTCGCGGCCAGGCCGCAAGCCTTCACGAGAGACGCTCGATGCCGCGCGCGAGAATTTCGAGCGGCTCACGGCGGCCACCGCCTTGCGCGTAGTGCGCTTCTGGCAAGTGCGCGAGGGAACTGGGGAATAGTTAGACCCGCCGGAAAATGAAATAAGCCGGCGCGCGCCCTTCGCGCTTGGCCTTGGCTTCGTAACGCGTTCCGGAATAATCCGGCCAAGCTTTCCGCCAGTCATCGGCGTGCTCCGCCGTCCAGACGAAATCAGGCGACCGCAGCACGCGCGCCAGCGCGTAAGCCGCGTAGTCGGCTATGTCGGTCGCAAATCGCAATTCGCCGCCGACGTTAAGAATGCGCGCCAGCCGTTTCAGGCTGTCATCCTGGATGAAGCGCCGCTTCCAGTGCCGCCGTTTCGGCCATGGATCGGGATAGAGCAGGTCGATGCGTGTGTGCGCGCCCGCCGGCAGCCAGTCGAGCAGTTCGCTGGCGTCGCCGACATGCAGGCGGATATTGCCGAGTGCATGGGCCTCGATCGCGGCGAGCGCCTTGGCCGTGGCGTTGACGAAGGCGTCGCTGCCGATGAAGCCGCTCTGCGGATGCGCTTGCGCCTGCGCGATCAGATGTTCGGCCCCGCCGAAACCGATTTCGAGGCGCACATCGTCGAGCGACTTGGCGAACAACGCACGCAGATCGGCGGGCGCGGGTTTGCTCAGATCGAGCGCGATGCGTGGCAGCAGCGAGTCGAACAATGCCGCCTGCCGCGGCTTCAGGGCGTGACCCTTGCGCCGGCCGAAGAAGGCGCGCTGCGACGTTGGTGAACCCGGCTCCATAGGCCGACTATCAGAGACACGAATGGCCGGCACAAGGCCGGGCACGACGCAACAATTAATCGCTCGATCCCCGTTTTCGTGGGGATGACCGGTTAAAAGCCAGTCACTTCACCGCGCTTTTGATCGCTGCGGCGAGGTCAGTCCGCTCCCAGGAGAAACCGCCGTCTTTTTCGGGGGCGCGGCCGAAATGGCCATAGGCCGCGGTGCGCCGATAGATCGGGCGGTTGAGCTTGAGGGTGCGGCGAATATTGGTCGGGGTGAGACGGAACAGCTCGGGCAGAATCTTTTCGAGCCTCTTCTCCGCGACCTTGCCGGTGCCGTGGGTATCGACCAGCACCGACATCGGGTCGGCGACGCCGATCGCGTAGGCGACTTGGATGGTGCATTTTTCAGCGACGCCGGCAGCTACTACGTTCTTGGCCAGGTAGCGCGCGGCGTAAGCGGCCGAACGATCGACCTTGGTCGGATCCTTGCCGGAGAAGGCGCCACCGCCGTGCGGCGCATAGCCGCCGTAAGTGTCGACGATGATCTTACGGCCGGTGAGGCCGCAGTCGCCGTCCGGTCCGCCGATCACGAAATTGCCGGTCGGATTGACCAGGAAATCGGACGGTTTCGTCGGCATCCAGCCTTTCGGCAGCGCCGATTCAACCGCGTCGGCGATCATCTCCTTGACCATGCCGGGCGTGTATTTCTTGCCGTTGCGGCTCTGAGCATTGTGCTGGGTCGACACCACTACCTTGGTGCAGCCAACCGGCTTGCCGTCGACATAGCGGACGGTGACCTGGCTCTTGGCGTCGGGCTGCAGATCGAACAATTGGCCGGCACGGCGCTTGTCGGAAAGCACTTTCAGGATTTTGTGCGCGAAATAGATCGGCGCCGGCATGAACGAATTCTTTTCGTAGACCTCGCTCTCGGTGCAGGCGAAGCCGAACATCATACCCTGGTCGCCGGCGCCTTCCTGCTCGCCGCCTTTTTTCTTCTTGGCGTTCACGCCCATCGCGATGTCGGGCGACTGGCCGTGCAGCAGCACCTCGATATCGGCGCCGTAATAGGAGAATCCGTCCTGGTCGTAACCGATGTCCCTGACCACATCGCGCGCGATCTTGGCGATCAACTCGCGATCTACCACCGCCTTATCGCCGTGCTTATGGAAGAACGGCGCCTGGCCCCGGCCCTCGCCGGCGATGATGATCTTATTGGTGGTTGAGAGCGTCTCGCAGCCAAGCCGCGTGTTCACCTGACTGTCGTCGGCGATACCGAGCTTGATGTCGTTTTCCAGAAACGCGTCGAGCACCGCGTCGGAAATCTGGTCGCAGACCTTGTCCGGATGACCTTCGGAAACCGACTCACTGGTGAACAGAAAATTGTTGTGAGACACCGCTAAACTCCTCCCGTGACGCGCCTTCACGGCCGCGTCATTTCCGGGGTGGTTCTTGCAGTGCCGGTGGACGAGGTCAAGATGCGGGCAGCGGTGGGCAGCCCGTTCGCCGACGATGGGATAGGGCCTATTTGTCCTCGCCCGCGATCTGCTCGACCAGATCGACGATGCGCCGACGCAATTTGCTGTTCCTGATCTTCATGAAAGACTTGGTCAGCGAGAGGCCGTCAGAGGTTGCGAGAAAGTCCGACACATAAGCCGGCGATGGCGCTTCGCCCATGCCGGAATGCCCCGGCATATTCGGCGCGCCCTCGAAGAAAAACGAAACCGGCACCTGCAGGATATTGGAAATCTGCTGCAGGCGGCTGGCGCCGATGCGGTTGGTGCCCTTCTCGTATTTTTGCACCTGCTGGAAAGTGAGGCCAAGGGCGTCCCCGAGCTTCTCCTGCGACATACTCAACATCATCCGACGCATGCGCACGCGTGAGCCCACGTGCTTGTCGATCGGATTCGGGGTCTTCTTGGCCATAAAGGTCTCCTATGCGGCTATTCGGAACCGTAATGTCACAAATGACCGCATCTATGCAACTCATGATTTCCCTTATGCCGATCCTCACGTCCAAAGGGGAATAAACATTGCCCATATTTTTCAGTTATTTTTCACATGTCGGTAACTGGATATGTTGTGTTTAATGGGCAAATTCATTTCAACGCAGAACAACTTGGAAAATATATCGGCTGTTTTTACAATCTAAAGCAGAGTTCGGTTCAATCTAAGGATGTATTCGCCGCCGGGCGATCACTATCAAACTTACTAGCAAAAATAGAATCAAAACGTGGTCACCAAAGCGCACATTGGGTGTCGGCTCAATAGCGCGCGGCAAGCTCGCGTCGAGCACGCCTTCGGCGCCCAGCGGCAATGAACTGACGATGCGGCCGACCGGGTCGACCACCGCGGAAATTCCGGTATTGGCCGCGCGCACCAGCGGCAAGCCTTCGGCGATCGCGAGCACGCGCGCCTGCTGGAAATGCTGATAGGGGCCGGAACTGATTCCGAACCAACCGTCATTGGTCACGTTGACCAACCACCCCGGCCGCTCGCCGCTCGGCATGGCGGCGCCTGGGAAAATCACTTCGTAGCAAATCAGTGGCAGCATTTTCGGTGCACCCGGCACATCCATGGCGCGCCGGCGCTCGCCCGACAGGAATCCGCCGACCTGCTTGGTGAGTTGTCGTAAACCGAGACGTTCGAGCACGCGCTGGAACGGCAGGTATTCGCCGAAAGGCACCAGATGCACCTTATCGTAGATGCCGCGGAACGAGCCGTCGGGATCGATGACATAGACCGAATTATAGGCGCGCGGGTTGCTGGCGTTGGCGCTCGGCGCGGCGCGCACGGCGCCGGTGACCAACTCGGTGGAAGGTTTCAGCAGTGCCGCGATTTGCGCCAGCGCGTCCGGCTCGCGCGCGAGAAAGAACGGGAACGCCGATTCCGGCCAGATCAAATGCGTGACGTCGTGCACGCCGTTCGAGTTTGGCCCGGTGGCGCGGTCGGACAGGCGTAGATAGCGCTCCATGATCTGCGACTTGGCGGCGTAATTGAATTTCTCGTCCTGTTGCAGATTGGGCTGCATGATGCGCAGTTTCACGCCGCTCACATATTCGGTCGGATGCTGCCACAGCCGCACGGCGCCATAACTAACGAGGCCTACGAGAATGAGGACGCCGAAAAGAGGGGCGCGCCGCGGATGGGCCGTGTCCGCCAAGTCGTCCGCGAGCACGGCAGGGCTTGCGCAGATTGCGATGCACAGGAAGGTGAGACCCCAGATGCCGACGAGCGAAACGCTTTGTGCCAGCGCCAGCGGCTCGGTCAGCGCGTAGCCGAAAGTGTTCCAAGGAAATCCGCTGAGCAGATGGCCGCGCAGCCACTCCGCGCCGGTGAGCATAGCGGCGAGCGCCAAAACGCGCGTCGCTCCGCGCACCCAAATCAACCGCGCCGCGGCAAACCCTAAGGCTGTATAGAGCGCGAGATAAGCCGGCAGGCCTGCGACCGCCACCGGCAACAGCCAGCCGAAGGTCTTGGCATCGACCAGGAAGGCGTAACCGACCCAATAAAGTCCGGCGAGAAAATAGCCGAAGCCGAAACACCAACCGGCGCCGGCCGCGGCCATGGCGCCGCTCCAGCGTCCGGCGGCCGAGCCGTCCACCAGCCAAATCAGCACTGGAAAGGTCAGAAACAAAATCGGCCAGGCATTAACCGGAGCCAGCGCCAGCGCCGACGCGACACCGGCGACGAAGGCGATGATCGCACGCCGCCAGCCAAAGGCGAGCACCACCGCATAGGCGAGGCGGGTGACCATCACGGGCGGTGCGTGCCGGTGGGAGAACCGGTGGATGACCCGGCATCCTTCTGCGCCAGCGCGTCGTCGACGGGCAAGATTGGTGGCGTGGTGCCGGCGAGCACGGCATCCGGCTCGCCGCGCTTGCGCTCGCCGCGTGGACGTTCGCGCTTTTCCTTCAGCCGTGTGATGCGCACGCGCTTAATGCGACGCGGATCGGCATCCAGGACTTCGAATTCGAACAGCCCAGGTCCGGAGATCAGCTCGCCGCGCACCGGCAGGCGGCCGGCGCGTGTCACCAGATAGCCGCCAAGCGTATCGACCTCCTTGGCCACCTCGCCGGGATCGAAATCGTTGCCGATAGTCGCCGCCACGTCCTCGAGATGGGCGCGGGCGTCGGCAATAAATGAATCGTCGGGTTGCCGCACCACGTGCGGCGTCTCATCCTCGTCGTGCTCATCGGCGATCTCGCCGACGATCTGCTCGACGATATCCTCGATCGAAACCAAGCCGTCGCTGCCGCCATATTCGTCGACCACCAGCGCCAGGTGAATCCGCGTCGCCTGCATGCGTGCGAGCAGGTCGATCACCCGCGACGACGGCGGCACGAATAGGATTTCGCGCACGATCTTGGCCGCCGACAATGGCAGGGAAAGATTGATCGCCTTGAGATCGAGTCCGGCCGGCAGCGGCTTCTTGCGCTTGGCGTTCTTTTTCGGATCAACGGCCGCGCGCGCGGTCATGAACCCGATCAGGTCGCGGATGTGGACCATGCCGATCGGATCGTCGAGCGTGTCGTTATAGACCACCAGGCGCGAATGACCGGCGCCCTCGAAGGTGCGCACCAGTTCGCCGAGCGTGATGTCTTGCTGCACGGCGATGATGTCCGCGCGCGGGATCATCACATCCCCCACCCGGCGTTCGCGCAGACCCAAGATGTTCTTGAGCATCCGGCTTTCCTCCGGCGAGAAGCCGGATTCGCCGGGCGGCATGGCATCGAGCACGTCCTTGAGATCGGCGCGCGAGTTCGGCCTGCGGCCGAACAGCGCGCGCAACATGCGCATCACCCAACCTTCCCCGCCTTCGCGCGACGGCGGCACCGGCACCGGCAGAAGGCGCGGTTCATAAGCGGCGGCGTCGGCATTGATCGAACTTGGGCTGTCGCTGTCGGGCATGGCGGTCAGGCTTCGCCAAAATCGCGATCGAGATCGCGGCCGAGCCATGGGTCGGGTAGGTTCATGCTCAACATAATCCTGCTTTCGAGCCCTTCCATCTCCTCGGCTTCGGCGTCGACCTGGTGATCGAACCCGTTGAGGTGAAGAAAACCATGCACCGTGAGATGGGCAAGGTGATGAAGGAAATCTTTGTCTTCATCGTCGCATTCTTTGCGGAGCGTCTCATAGGCTATGACGATGTCGCCGAACATGGCCCGGCCGTCGAAGCTCTTAACCGGAAATGACAGGACATTGGTCGGTTTGTCGATGCTGCGCCATTCGCGATTGAGCGCCCGAACAGACGAATCGTCGGTCAGCACGATACCGAGTTCGCCGCTCCTTGTTGAGAGTATCGTCGCCGCCGCCGCGATGGCGTCGCGCACGGTCTGCTCGGCCAAAGGCTGGCCGGCCCACAGCGGGGATTGTACCTGGATATCAATCGAAGGCACAGCTGCGTGCGAAATCGGCACAGGCCTCATTTCCGCTCCTCGCGCGCGGCCGTCTTGCGGTCATAGGCTTCCACGATGCGGGCCACCAGCTCGTGGCGGATGACGTCCTGGTGGGTGAAGGCGACATGGCCGACGCCTTCGACGCCGTCGAGCAGCCGCACCGCTTCGGCAAGGCCGGAGGCCTGGCCGCTCGGAAGATCCACTTGGCTCGGATCGCCGGTGACGATCATGCGGCTGTTCTCGCCCAGCCGGGTGAGGAACATCTTCATCTGCATCGAAGTGGTGTTCTGCGCCTCGTCGAGAATGACGGCGGCGTTCGACAGCGTGCGCCCGCGCATGAAAGCGAGCGGCGCGATCTCGATCTCGCCGGCCTGCAGCGCGCGTTCGACGATGCGGGCGTCCATCAGGTCGTAGAGCGCGTCATAGATCGGGCGCAGATAAGGGTCGACCTTCTCGCGCATGTCGCCGGGCAGAAAGCCGAGCCTCTCGCCGGCTTCCACCGCCGGGCGCGACAGGATGATGCGGTCGACTTCCTTACGCTCGAACATCTGGATCGCTTGCGCGACCGCGAGCCAGGTCTTGCCGGTACCGGCAGGTCCCGTGCCGAACACCAGATGGTGGCGCTTGAGGGCGCGGATATAGGCGTCCTGCGCGGCGGTGCGCGCGCGCACCGGACGTTTTCTTAAGTTGATTTCCTCGAAAGCCGGCCGTGCGTTCGCTGGATCGTAGTCGAACAGCGAGCCTTGCGCGATCGCTTGCCTTATGGCGCCCTCGACGTCGCCTTGGACGAGTTCGTGGCCCCGCTTGATGTTTTCGTAGAGCCCCTCCAGCACGCGGCGGGCCTGCTCGCAGCCGCCGCGCGAGCCGTCGATGGTGACGTGATTGCCGCGCTGCTCGGCCACCACGCCGAGGCGGCGCTCGATCAGCGCGAGATTTTGTCCGTATTGTCCGAACAGGATGGACGCCAGTCGGTTATCCTCAAAGGCGAGCACGATCTGCGTAGTGGCAGTTTCCTCGGAGGCTGCGGCGGCCGGGATCGCGGGATCGGATGTGCGCAAGTGGGTTCTCAAGCTCCTGCTGCGGCGAGGCCCGGCGCATGAATTGGCTCGGTGAGCGAGCCGAACAGCGTATTGCTGCCGATTTCGGTAATGGCGACCTGCACCAGCGAACCGACAGCCGAGCGCGGCGCCATGACCTGTACTGCCTGCAAATATGGGGTGCGGCCGACCAATTGCCCAGGGAGCTTGCCCGGCTTCTCCAGCAGCACTTCCACAGTGCGGCCGGAAGATTGCGCGTTGAAAGCCCGCCATTGGCGCGTGATGACCGCCTGTAGCCGCTGCAGACGGTCGGCCTGTTCCTCCGGCGGAACCTGAGCGTCCATCTCGGCCGC
Organism: uncultured Alphaproteobacteria bacterium; assembly: GCA_963770985.1. Classification (GTDB taxonomy): domain Bacteria; phylum Pseudomonadota; class Alphaproteobacteria; order Rhizobiales; family Xanthobacteraceae; genus Pseudolabrys. The sequence goes on from CAVYRR010000013.1 coordinate 73,501, forward strand.
CGGCGTGCCCGGGCGCGCCGAGTAAATGAACGAGTACGCGGTGGCAAAGCCGACCTCCTCCACCAGCGTCAGGGTCGCGCGGAAGTCGTCTTCGGTCTCGCCTGGAAAGCCGACAATGAAATCGGAGGTGAAAGCGAGATCAACGCGGCGCGCGCGCAAGGCGGCGATCACGTCGAGATAATCTTGCCGCGTATGCCGGCGGTTCATCGCCGCCAGAATGCGGTCGGAACCGGATTGCACCGGCAGGTGCACATAAGGCATCAGCGCGGGCAGGTCGCCGTGGGCGGCGATCAGGTCGTCGTCCATATCGCGCGGATGGCTGGTCATGTAGCGCAGGCGAACGATGCCGGGCACCTTAGCGAGACGTCGCAGCAGCCGGCCGAGTGTCGCCGGACGCCCGTTGACGTCTTGCCCATGATAGGCATTCACGTTCTGGCCGATCAGCGTCACCTCGCGCACGCCGGCTTGCGCTAGACGTTCGACTTCGGCGGCGATCTTCTCGACCGGGCGCGAAACTTCAGCGCCGCGCGTATAGGGCACCACGCAAAACGTGCAGAACTTGTCGCAGCCTTCCTGCACGGTGACGAAGGCGGAGATCCCGCGCTTGCGGATTGCTTCACTGCGCGGGGCAGCGAGCACGTCGAACTTGTCCTCGACCGGAAATTCGGTATCGACAATTCGCTCGCCGCGTTCCGCGCGGTCGAGCAGTTCGGGCAGCAAGTGATAATTTTGCGAGCCGACCACCAGGTCGACCGCGCCGGCGCGCCGCACGATTTCTTGGCCCTCGGCTTGCGCCACGCAGCCGGCAACTGCGATCAGCATGCGGCGGCCTTGGACTGCGGCCTCCTCTTTCAACACGCGGATGCGTCCGATCTCGGAATAGACCTTCTCCGCCGCCTTTTCGCGGATGTTGCAGGTATTGAGGATCACCAGATCGGCGTCGGAGGCTTCCGCGGTCTCGCTGTAGCCGGCCGGCGCCAAAGTGTCCGCCATACGATGGGAATCGTAGACGTTCATCTGGCAGCCGAAGGACTTGACGTGAACTTTGCGGGTTCTGCTCATGCCGCTCGCGTTCGAACCGGGGGGCTAATCTAACCTGTCGGGACGGGGTTTGTCCCGCCACCCCCATATCTTTGATTTCATGACGGTTTTAAGACGTGCTGGCGTGCGCTTTGCGCGCCCGCCCGCGCAGCGTCGCCGTGTTAAGCGCCCGCACCGCGTCTTCTAGCGATTTCGCCATGGCTTTGCGGTCGGCCGCGCCGTCGGCCGCGACCGGATCGCCGTAGCTGACCACGGCGTCGACCGCGCCGCGCGCGATAAAGTCTTTGATGTGCGGCATGAAGTCGAGATCACCGTACCAGGCGACCAGCGGGCGATGCTGGCGTCCCATCGGAATGCCATGCTGGCCGGTGTAGCCGATCGACATCGGCTGAATCAGAATGCCGCGCCCGGCGAGCGCTCTTGCCTGCTTCACCGCGCCGACCAGCGCGGAGCGGAACGGCAACACGCGGTTGCCGTCGCTCGAGGTGCCTTCCGCGAACAGCACAACCGAAATGCCGGAGGCCAGGCGCTTGACGATTTCGCCAACGGCCTCGCCGGTCTGCTGCCGGCGCGTGCGGTCGACGAACACCGTGCGCTGCAAGCGAGCGGCGACGCCGACGATCGGCCAATAGGAGACTTCACGTTTGGCGACGAAGGCCACCGGCGCGATCGAGCCGATCACCAGGATATCGGCCCAGGACACGTGATTGGACACGAACAGCACCGCGCGGTTGTGCACCGGCTTGCCCACCACGTGGATGCGAAAGCGCAGGACGGCGCACAGCGCGCGGTAGTAATGGACGCCGATCGAGCCCGAGCCCGGCAGATGGAGCTTGTCGAGCAGCCACTGCAGCGAGATCAGCAACGGCGTCATGGTGAAGAAAAACGACGCGACCAAAACCGCTCTGGCCATCAACTACTCTTGTCGTCGTCGAGCGGGACGGCGTAGAGCTCGAGCCGGTGATCGACCAATTTGTAGCCGAGCTTGCGCGCGACTTCCGCCTGCAGACGGTCAATTTCGTCCGAGCGGAATTCGATCACCTCGCCGCTGCGCAGATTGATCAGATGGTCGTGATGGGATTCGGTGGCGGTTTCGTAGCGCGCGCGCCCCTCGCGGAAATCGTGCCGCTCGATGATGCCGGCATCCTCGAACAAGCGCACGGTGCGATAGACGGTGGAAATGGAAATCCGGTCGTCGACCTTGGCGCAGCGCCGGTACAGTTCCTCGACGTCGGGATGATCGTCGGACCCGGCCAAGACGCGCGCAATGGTGCGGCGCTGCTCGGTCATGCGCATGCCTTTGGCGGCGCACAGGGCTTCGATATTTCTCCGGTCGGAGATGCTTTGGTCCGGCGTGGTCACGATTGTCTGTCTCGTTGTCTCTGCTGTCTAGCTTTCATAGCATATTGAGCGCATCCGCGGTGGTCCATCGGGCGATTAAATCAAATCGCGCCGCAATACCAGCGCGGCAACCGCCTTGCCCCCAGGGCCCGGATAATAATTGGGGCGGCGGGATATCTCGTGAAAACCGGCGCGATTGTAAAGCCGGATCGCCGCGGTATTGTGTTCGTCGACCTCCAGGAACACCGCGCGCGCCCCCAAGGCCGCCAGCCGGCGCAAATGCAGATTGAGCAGATTGCGCGCCAGTCCGCGGCCGCGCCGATGGACGGCGACCGCGACCGACAGGATTTCCGCCTCGTCTTCGACCTGCCGCGACATGATGAAGCCGGCCATGGCCGATCCGGTCATGGCGCGATGGGCGATGATGTGGCGGTCGGTCAGCAGGCCTTCGACTTCCTGCTCACTCCAGCCGCGCCGGAATGAGGCGGCATGCAGCGCGGCGATCGACGCGGCGTCGCGGCTCGCCGCTTCCGACAAAGCAGGCTCGCCGCGCGCGAACAAATTGGAGAACAGGCCCATCATCGTCTCGCCAATTGTGCGGCATTCTGCGGCTGGGCGTCGGGCGCGCGCAGGTAAAGAGGCTTCGGCGGTGCGCCGGTCTCGAGCGCGGCAGCGCCGAGCCGCGCCACCCAGTCGATGTCGGGCGCGCGGCGCGCATCGACCAGGCTCGGCGCACGTTCGCCGGCCGGCCAAGCCGCCGCCAGCATCGCGGCCGCGGTGCCGATGAGGCGCGGCGCGCCGGTCACCGAAACGCGTAGCGCCTCGCGCAAGGACGCGAGCCGCGGCGCTACCACGGTGCGGCCGCCCGGTCCGAACACTTGCAGGTAGACGTGATCGTGGCGCGCATCGATGGCCGCGGCCACGAACTGCGTGTCGTCGGCGGCGACCAGTGGCGCGGCATAGGCGGCGAGCGTCGACAGGCCGACCGCCGGTTTGCCCGCCGCGAGCGCGATCCCGCGCGCGGCGGCGATACCGACGCGCAGGCCGGTGAAACTGCCGGGCCCGGTGGTGACGGCGATGCGATCAAGCGCGGCGAAGTCGAGGCCGGCGCGCTCCATCACCCGCGCGATCAGCGGCATCAGCGCTTCCGCGTGGCCCCGCAGCATCGGCAATGACTCATGCACGGACTTCGCGGCCTGCTCGGTGTCGAGCACGGCAGCCGAGCAGGCTTCGAGTGCGGTATCGATAGCAAGGATGCGCATGATTTGAGTTTAGCACCAATTCCGGCGTCATCGCCGGGCTTGTCCTGGCGATCCCTCTCAGGTTTGCATTGTGCCCTTTGAATCGAGATGGCCGGGACAAGCCCGGCCATGACGTAACCTTGGCTACAACGCAATCGCCGGCTACACCGGCCGTACTTCGACCACGTCGGGCACGAAATGCTTGAGCAGATTCTGGATGCCGTGCTGCAGCGTGGCGGTCGAGGAGGGGCAGCCCGAGCAGGCGCCCTTCATGGTGAGATAGACCACGCCTTCCTTATAGCCCTTGAAGGTGATGTCGCCGCCGTCCCCGGCCACCGCCGGGCGCACGCGGGTCTCGATCAGATCCTTGATGGTGGCGACCGTGTCGGCGTCCTCGGCGTCGAAGAATTCGTCCGCTTCGGTCGGCGTCGGCTCGGCTCCGCTCGCCAGCAGCGGCGCGCCGCTGATGAAATGCTCCATGATGGCGCCTAGGATCGCCGGCTTGATCTGCTGCCAGTCGCCGTCGGTCTTGGTGACGGAGATGAAGTCGCTGCCGAAGAACACGCCGCCGATATTCGGAACCTTGAACAGCGCAGCGGCCAGCGGCGATTGCTGGGCGGCTTCCTTGCTTGCCATGTCGAGGGTGCCGGTTTCGAGCACGGCTCGCCCCGGCAGGAATTTCAGGGTCGCCGGATTGGGCGTGGCTTCGGTCTGGATAAACATCGATTTGCTCCTCAAGCGGGTTCAAGGCCCGTGGATGGCAAAAACTACCCCAGATAGATGGCGTCTTGCTTGATCGAGGTCAACCGGCTGGAACCGGCGTTCATCACGAACTGGCATCGATGTCTTCGTCGCTCAGATGCCCCGGCACGATGGCGATCGGGATCGGAAAGGCGCCGGCGGTCTTGGCGAGGCTGGAGACCAGCGGCCCGGGGCCCTCCTTGGCAGTGCCGGCGGCCAGCACCAGGATGCCGATGTCGGTATCCTCGTCGATCAGCTTGACAATCTCTTCGGCCGGGTCGCCTTCGCGGATCACGCGGTCCGGCGTAATGTTGGCGATATCCTTGGCGCGCGCCGCGAACTTGTTGAACGCGGCATTGGCTTCTTCCGTTGCCTCGGCCTTCATGAGGTCGGCGACACCCAGCCATTGCTGGGTGTGCTCGCCGGTGTCGATCACGCGCAGCATGACCAGCTGCGACTTGGTGCGGCCGGCGCGCTTGGCCGCCCAATAGACCGCCCGGTCGCATTCCTCGGTGTCGTCGATAACGACGAGATATTTGCGCTTGTGGCCGGCCTCGTAGCTGCGGCGCTTGGTGCTCATATTGGGGATGGTGGCACGGCGCCCGCCGCGCCGACAAGCGGGGTATATTGCGGGGCAAAATTGCCGTTCAACGGCGCACGAATCCGACGATATCCTTGACCGCCTTCATGGTTTCGGCGGCGAGCGCCTGCGCGCGCTCGGACCCGTCGGCCAGCACGGCATCGATATAGACCGGGTCCTGCATCAGCTTTTTCATTTCGGCGCCGATCGGCCCGAGCTTGGCAACGGAGAGATCGGCGAGTGCGGTCTTGAAAGTGGAGAATTGGCCGCCGCCGAATTCGCGCAGCACGTCCGCCTTGCTCGACCCGTTGAGCGCGGCGTAGATGCCGACCAGGTTGTCGGCTTCGGGGCGCAGCTCAAGGCCCTTCTCCTCGCTCGGCAGCGGCTCGGGATCGGTTTTGGCCTTGCGAATTTTCTGCGCGATTGTCTCGGCATCGTCGGTCAGATTGATGCGCGAATAGTCGGAGGGCTCCGACTTCGACATTTTCTTCGAGCCGTCACGCAGCGACATCACCCGCGTCGCAGGCCCCTGAATGATAGGCTCCGGTAGCGGAAAGAACGCCTCGCCGTAACCGTGCGCGTGAATCGACTGCGCGAAGTCGACGTTGAATTTCTGTGCGATGTCGCGCGACAGCTCGAGATGCTGCTTCTGATCTTCGCCGACCGGCACATGGGTCGCGCGGTAGACCAGAATGTCGGCCGCCATCAGGTTCGGATACGCGTAAAGACCGACCGAGACGTTTTCACGATCCTTGCCGGCCTTCTCCTTGAACTGAGTCATGCGATTGAGCCAGCCCAGGCGTGCGACGCAATTGAACACCCAGGCGAGCTCGGCGTGTTCGGCGACCTGGCTCTGGTTAAAGATGATCTGCTTCTTGGCGTCGATGCCACAGGCCAGGAAGGCCGCGGTCACCTCGCGCGTGGCGCGCGGTAGTTCGCTCGGGTCCTGCCACACCGTGATGGCGTGCAGGTCGACCACGCAATAGATGCAGTCATAGCGTTCCTGCAGCGCGACGAATTTGGTGATCGCGCCGAGATAGTTGCCGAGGTGCAGGTTGCCGGTCGGCTGCACGCCGGAAAATACGCGTTCCTTGAACGCCATGGCCTCACTCCGGGATTGTGGTGGGCCACATCGCATGACGCCGTTTGGCGCGCAACCCCTGTTGGGGGCTGCAACAAAGGCTTTGCCCTGACACGGGATAGCAATGTTAAAGGCCGTGCCTTTCCGTTATAGGAGAAAGGCAAGACAGCCGGGAATCTCGCGGGGTGGCAAGTGGCGGGTGGGATTTAGATGAGCAAAGACGAGCTAATCATCCAATTGGTGAAAGTGGCGCTCGGCAGTCTAATCGGGGGCTATTTTCTCTGGTGGAGTCTGGAAGTGCTGAAAAGACTTCCGCCCCCTCACTAGACCGCGCGAACGGTCGGCGTTGCCAGCCCGCCGGTCGCCGCTATAGTGCGCGGCCGCCCGCGATCTCGCCTTACGATTTCATTCGAGGACCACATGACGGCCCCCCGCTACGACGTACTCGGTATCGGCAACGCCATCGTCGACGTGATCGCCCGCGCCGAAGACGATTTCCTGGTCGCGCAGGGCATGCACAAGGGCACCATGGCGCTGATCGACCAGGCGCGCGCCGAGAAGATCTATCAGGCGATGGGGCCGGCGGTGGAAAGCTCGGGTGGCTCGGCCGCCAATACCATCGTCGGTGTGGCGAGCTTCGGCGGCCGCGCCGCTTTCGTCGGCAAGGTCAAGGACGACGAACTCGGCCGCGCCTTCGCCCACGACATCCGCGCCGCCCGCGTCGCCTTCGACAGCAAGCCAGCCGACGACGGTCCCTCGACCGCGCGCTGCTACATCATGGTGACGCCGGACGGCGAGCGCACCATGAATACGTTTCTCGGCGCGGCGCAGCATCTCAAACCCGCCGACATCGACGAGACCAAGGTCGCCAATGCCGCGCTTATTTATCTCGAAGGCTATCTGTGGGACCCGCCGCAAGCCAAGGAAGCCTTCGTCAAGGCGGCGGCGATCGCGCACAAAGCCGGGCGGCGCGTGGCACTCACGCTGTCGGATGCGTTCTGCGTCGACCGCTACCGCGCGGAATTTCTTGCGCTGATCCACAAGGGCACCGTCGATATTGTTTTCGCCAATGAGCACGAGCTGCACAGCCTGTACGAAACTGCCGACTTCGATACTGCGGTGAAGGCGTTGCGCCACGACGCCAAGCTCGCGGTCATCACCCGCAGCGAAAAAGGCTGTGTGGTGGTTACCCGCAAGGAGGTCGAAGCGGTGCAGGCGATGCCGATCGACCGCGTCGTCGATGTCACCGGCGCTGGCGACCTGTTCGCCGCCGGGTTTCTGGTCGGTCTCGCTCGCGGTAAGGACAATCGTACCGCCGCCCGCCTCGGCGCACTGGCGGCCGCCGAAGTGATCCAGCATATCGGCGCGCGGCCGGCGGTCTCGCTCAAGGCGTTGGCGGCCGAGAACGGTCTGCCGGTCTAAAGCATCTGAAAATTCGGGGCGAAGCAGCGCGGATAGGAACCTGCAGCGGGCGCCATTGGTAACCAATTGGTAACCGAACATGGTTCACGATTGGTGAACAATCAAATGCGAGGACCCGTCATGGAAGCGGCACCCAAACCGGATGGCGCAAGCGAGACAACCCCGGCCAAGGCCGAATTGCCGACCGTCGAATCGCCGTCGCTATCGCCGGGCACTGAAACGCCTGCGATTGCAACAGACACGCCAGAACCGGCGATCAAGCCGATTGCCGAGGCGGCGCCCGCGACGCGGCCGCGCTTTATCCTGCGGCCTCGCCACAGACGTTATGTCGTGCTGGCCACCTCGGTGACTTTCGCAGCCGCACTCGGCGCGGTGGTCGGCGCACTGGCGAGCGGCGGATTCACCGCGCCCGTGCCGGCCAAGCCCGATGTGGCCGCGATCGAACAGAACAAGGCGATGCAGCAGTCGATCGCCCTGCTCGGCAAGGAAATCACCACGCTGAAGGCAGGCCTCGAGCAGGCCAACAAGTCGGCGCACGTGCAGCTCGCCAAGATTTCCGAACGCCTCGACCATGCAACCGCGGAGATCACCGGCTCGATATCGGCGCCGCAGACCACGGCGCCGCTACCGGCGCCACGGCCGCAGCCGCGCATCGCCGCGGTGGAACCCCCGACGTCCGCGCGCGTGCCGGTCGTGCTGGGCTGGACCATCCACGATATCCGCAACGGCTACGTTTACGTGGAAAATCACGGCGAGATCTATCAAGTCGCGCTCGGCGCCCCGCTGCCCGGCCTCGGCCCGGTGCAATCGGTCAAACGGCAGGACGGCCGCTGGATGGTGTTGACGCCGAAGGGCATCATCGTGTCGCTGCGCGACCGCCGGTATTTCGAAGAATTCTGACCGCCCGAGCAGACCGCAATTGAAACGGCGGCGCCCGCGGGCGCCGCTTTTCATTTGTGCGTGAGGCCAGTGGCGAGCCCGCAGAAACCGTGTCAGATTCTGCTTCACCGGATCGGTGCGGGTGAGGCCATGCGCGGCGCGGTGCTGAGAATTTTGGCGGCGGCTTTGGGCATTCTGGCGGCGTGCGGCCAGGCCTCGGCGCAAGGCGCAGCGCCGCCGGCGGCCAAGCCGGAAATGATCGCGAGTTGCCCGGGCCTGGTGGCGGCGCGGCCGCCGTTTGCTGAACCGGTCGCGTTTCGGCTCGCCGCGCTTGAGCGCGATCAAGTGCGCATCACCTATATCGGCCACTCCACCTTCCTGATCGAAAGTCCGCAGCTGGTGCGCATCGCCACTGATTTCAACGATTACGTGAGGCCGCCGCTGCTGCCCGATATCGTGACCATGAACCACGCGCACACGACGCATTACTCCGATCGTCCCGATCCGACCATCAAGCACGTGCTGCGCGGCTGGACCGAGGACGAAAAGCCGGCGCGCGTCGACCTCACCTTCAAGGACGTGCGCGTGCGCAACGTGCCGACCAATATCCGGACCTGGGACGGCGGCACCGAGCGGCACGGCAATTCTATTTTCATCTTCGAGGTGGCCAATCTGTGCATCGCCCATCTCGGCCATCTGCACCACACGCTGACGCAACAGCAGCTCAACGAAATCGGCCGTGTCGACGTGGTGATGGTGCCGGTCGACGGCAATTTTACGCTCGACCTCGACGGCATGGTCGAGGTGCTGCACGCACTGAAGGCGCCGCTGATGATCCCGATGCACTATTTCAGCGCAGTTACCCTCGACCGTTTCTTGACGCGCGTGCGGCAGGAATGGGAGGTGGATATCGCCGAAGTGCCGTCAACGGTCGTATCCAAGACCAGCCTGCCGGCCAAGCCGAAAGTCTTGGTGCTGCCCGGCCATTGACGCCGGACGCGCCCTGGACATATGCAAGTTCGACGATACGTTATGATCGCGGCCGGCAGGTTTTTGTGGCCGGGCGCGGGAAATTATCAACTGGCGGCGTTGACCGCAGGGAACCAAAGTTTTGGTGTTGCGTTCACGCAGCGCCATTCCGAGGTAAGTCGAGGTTTTCCACATGATGCAAAGCTGGGGCGGTTGGAAGCGGTTTCCCGACGTAAAACGCGGCGATGCCATCGATGCCCCGGCGGGCCCGGGGGTTTACGAGGTTCGCCATACGCTGACCGGTCGGGTGATGGCGTTCGGGCATTCTGGCGATGTGGCGCATGCGATCGCTGGGTTGAAGTTCGATGGCGACGGCGGCCCGATCGCCAAATTTTTTCGCAAGCCGCCGCTGGTATCGCGCATTTCCGACCTCGAATACCGCACCTGCGCGGCGGCCAGCCGCGCCGACGCCAAGACCGCCGCGAAACGGCTGCTCGGCTTGCGGCAGAGCGCCTGGCGCCGGCGCATGGACCTGGGCTGGGCGGCCCGCCATCCGAGCTGACTAGCTCAAACGATTTGCAGACCGCGGCCGGCTTGTAGCCGGCCGTTTCGTTTTGTGCGTCAATCTCCGGTGGCTTCCGGCCGGGCGCAATATCCGGTTAGAGTGCCGCCGCCTTAACGGAGCGCTCAGCCATGCCTTTCGCCGTCACGTCTGACAAAGTACGGCTGCATTACGAGGAGGTGGGGCAAGGGACGCCGATCTTGTTCGTGCATGAATTCGGTGGCGATCACCGCAGTTGGGAACCGCAGCTGCGTGAATTCGGCAAGCGCTACCGCTGCATCGCCTATGCCGCGCGCGGCTATACGCCGTCCGACGTGCCGGTGTCGGGCGACGTCTACAGCTTTAAGCATGTCATGCGCGACGCGGTCGCGGTGCTCGATCATCTCAAGATCGACGCGGCGCATATCGTCGGCCTGTCAATGGGCGGCTACACCACGTTGCAAGTCGCACTCAATCACCCGAAACGCGTGCGCTCGATGACGCTCGCCGGCACCGGCTCGGGCAGCGAACGCTGGTACACCGAAACATTCCACAAGAACTCGCGCGAGCTCGCGCTACAATTCGAACGCGAAGGCTCGGCCGCGGTGGCCGCAACGTACGGCAACGGCCCGGCCCGCGTGCCGTTCGCGATCAAAGATGCGCGCGGGTTCGCCGAATTCGCTAGGCATCTGGCCGAGCACGACGCGCAAGGTTCGGCCCATACCTCGCGTAGTTTCCAGGGCGCGCGGCCCTCGCTGTATGATTTCAAGGATGCCATCCGAACGCTGACGATCCCGGCGCTGATTGTGGTCGGCGACGAGGACGACCGTTGCATCGAGCCGAGCCTGTTCCTGAAATCAACCATTGCGGCCTCCGGGTTGGTCATGTTGCCGAAGACCGGGCATCTGGTGAATCTGGAGGAGCCCGATCTGTTCAACCGCGTGGTCGGCGATTTCCTCACCCGCGTCGATGCCGGCCGCTGGCCGCCGCGCGATCCGCGCTCGATGACTGAGGCCGCGGTTCCACCGCCCTGGAACCGGAATGCGGGCAAACCTGTTTAAAGGCGGCAACCCCAAGCGCGAGAGCCGCCGATGCTGAAATGGGCCTTTGTCTTCCTGCTGATCGCCATCGTCGCCGGTCTATTCGGCTTTACCGGCGTCGAACAAGCCTCCGCCACCATCGCGCAGTGGCTATTCGGCATTTTCCTGCTGCTGTTTATCGGCGCGCTGGCGATCGGGCTCTGGCTCGGTCACAAGCTGATGTTGTGAACTAGGCGTCCACGCTCGCTGACAGCGCATTGTCCTGAATGAACTGCCGGCGCGGCTCGACCAGGTCGCCCATCAATTGGTCGAACAGCACATTGGCCTCGTCGACTTCCTTGATACGGACCTGCAGCAGCGAGCGCGCATTGACGTCGAGCGTGGTCTCCCACAATTGCTCGGGGTTCATCTCGCCCAGGCCTTTGTAGCGCTGCATGGCGATGCCCTTGCGGCCGGCGCCCGTGAGCGCCTCGAATAGGCCAACCGGCCCGTGGATCGCCATGGTCTCGTCCTTGCGGCGCAGCATCGCCGGCGGGGTAGGGCGCGGATAGACCTGCTGCAAGGTCGCTGCATATTCGTCGAGCTTGCGCGCGTCGGCCGAGCCGAGCAGCGCCTGGTCGATGATCGCGACTTCCTTGACGCCGCGCACGGTGCGCTCGAAATGGAAGCCGTTCTCGTCGAACGAACCTTTCCACCCGCGCTCAGTCTCTTCCTCGAGTGCGTCAAGCCGCTTGGCGATGTAATCGGCGGCGGCGGCCCCGGTCTTGAGGTCGTCGGTGACTTTGGGCGTGAGCACGCCGGCGATCGCCGCCTGCTCGATCACCTTGCGGTTATAGCGGCTGTGCAGCCCGGTGAGGATATTGCGGATGGCGCGCGCCTCCTCCACCAGCTTAAGCAGGTCGGAGCCGGCGCGCTCTTCCCCCGACGCGAGACGCAGCACCGAATCCTCCAACCCCGTCGCGATCAAGTAATCCTCCAGCGCGCGTTCGTCCTTGAGATATTGCTCGGATTTGCCGCGATTGACTTTGTAGAGCGGCGGCTGCGCGATGTAGATGTGGCCGCGCTTGATCAGCTCCTCCATCTGCCGGAAGAAGAACGTCAACAGCAGCGTGCGGATATGGCTGCCGTCCACGTCGGCGTCGGTCATGATGATGATCTTGTGGTAGCGCAGCTTTTCCGGATTGAACTCGTCGCGTCCGATGCCGGTGCCGAGCGCGGTGATCAGCGTGCCGATTTCCTGGCTGCCCAGCATCTTGTCGAAGCGCGCGCGTTCCACGTTAAGGATCTTGCCGCGCAGAGGGAGCACAGCCTGGAATTCGCGGTTGCGACCCTGCTTGGCGGAACCGCCGGCCGAGTCGCCCTCGACGATGAACAGTTCCGACTTGGCTGGATCGCGCTCCTGGCAGTCGGCGAGCTTGCCCGGCAACGACGAGATGTCGAGCGCCCCCTTGCGGCGGGTCAGATCGCGCGCCTTGCGGGCGGCCTCACGGGCGGCGGCGGCTTCCACCACCTTGCCGACGATGACGCGGGCTTCCTGCGGGTGAATCTCGAACCAGTCCTGCAGCGCCTGGTTGATCACGTTCTCCACCACCGGACGGACTTCCGAGGACACCAGCTTGTCCTTGGTCTGCGAGGAGAATTTTGGGTCCGGCACTTTCACCGAGAGCACCGAGGTCAGGCCCTCGCGGCAATCGTCGCCGGTGAGCGCCACCTTTTCCTTGCGCGTGGTGCCGAGCGTCTCGGCGTATTGTGTGACCTGGCGGGTGAGTGCGCCGCGGAAGCCGGCCAGATGCGTGCCGCCGTCGCGCTGCGGGATGTTATTGGTGAAGCAGAGCACGCTCTCGTGATAGCCGTCGTTCCACCACAGCGCGGCTTCCACCGTGATGCCTTCGCGCTCGGCCTTGATCATGATCGGGTTGGGGATCAGCGGCGTCTTGTTGCGGTCGAGGAATTTCACGAAAGCTTCGACACCGCCCTCGTATTTCATCTCTTCGCGCTTCTCGACCGCGTGGCGCATGTCGGACAGCGCGATGGTGACGCCGGAATTGAGGAATGCCAATTCGCGCAGGCGATGTTCGAGCGTGGCGAAGTCAAACTCGACCATGGTGAACGTCTTCGGTGACGGGAAGAACGTCACTTCCGTGCCGCGTTTGCCACCGCTTTCGCCGACAATTTTGAGCGGCGCCACCGCGACGCCGTCGGCGAACTCCATGAAATGCTCTTTACCGTCGCGCCAGATCTTGAGCTTGAGCCAGCTCGACAGCGCGTTGACCACCGACACGCCGACGCCGTGCAGTCCGCCGGACACTTTGTAGGAGTTCTGATCGAATTTTCCGCCGGCGTGCAGCTGGGTCATGATGACCTCGGCCGCCGAAACGCCTTCGCCTTTGTGGATGTCGGTCGGGATGCCGCGGCCGTTGTCGACTACCGTCACCGAGCCGTCCGCGTTGAGCGTGACCGTCACTTGGTCGGCAAAGCCGGCGAGCGCTTCGTCGATGGCGTTGTCGACCACCTCGTAGACCATGTGATGCAGGCCGGAGCCGTCGTCGGTGTCGCCGATATACATGCCCGGCCGCTTGCGCACGGCGTCGAGGCCTTTGAGGACCTTGATCGATTCCGCGTCATAGTCGCCGTAGTCGGATGGGATGTTCAGGGCCGGTTCAGCCATCGGCGGGTGCCTCGAAACGGGCGGAAAAATGAGTCGAATTTGTTGTTTGGTGTGACACGAAATTTGCGCCCCGTACAGAGCAAAGTCACGGCAGTTAATATGTTGATTCAAAATGACTTTTTAAAGAGCTGACGGCCCAAAAAACAACCGTTTTTTGAGGCCGCCTGGGCGCCGATTCGGATGCGCCAAAGCCGATTCGCAAACCCGCCTTTTGGCAGCCATGGAACGGCCATGGCTTGCGTCCAAATCCGCTGCTCTTGCATGCAGACGCGGCTTGGCTTCTAAGCCCTTGGTCTCTAAGCACTTGGCCTCTAAGCGTTGGCGCGTCCTCCCGACTTGATTTCGCTTCCCATGCACTGGCTCAACACTCGGCTCGAAGTTCCGCATCGCTTGCGCGCCATTGTGCGCGCGCGTGAATCGAGCGTGATCGTGCTGGCGCTCGTCGTCGGCGCGCTTGCCGGCCTGGCGATCGCCGCCATGGGCGAGGCGGTCGCGCTCATGCATTTGGCGTTCTTCGGGCTCGATCCGGGCGAGCGGCTGTCCGGCCGGGTCTCGCTCAACCCGATTTACGCGTTTCTCACCCCCTGCCTCGGCGGCCTGCTGTTCGGCCTTGCCACGGCTTACGTCACCCGCCGGCGCGGCACCGAGGTCGATCCGATCGAAGCCAATGCGCTGCACGGCGGCCGCATGTCGCTGCGCGGCAGCTTGATCGTGGCAGCGCAGACCGTGTGGTCGAGCGGCGTCGGCGCCTCGGTCGGTCTGGAGGCCGGCTACACCCAGCTCGCCAGCGGCATTGCTTCCAAGATCGGGCAAGCCTTTCGCCTGCGCCGCAGCGACATGCGTATCCTGGTCGGCTGCGGCGCCGCCGGCGCCATTGCCGGCGCCTTCGGCGCGCCCTTGGGCGGTGCCTTCTACGGCTTCGAGCTGATCATCGGCAGCTATTCGGTCGCCTCGCTGGCGCCGGTCGGCATGGCGGCTTTGCTCGGCTATCTGACCGCGCAAATCTTTGCGCCCGACCGACTCGGCATCGAAACCGGCGCGGTCTCGAGTCTGGCGGTGCATGACGTGGTGATCGCCGGCGGCGTCGGATTGCTGGCGGCCATATTCGGCATTGCGTTGATGCGCGGCGTCGCCGCCTGCGAGGTGCTGTTCTCGCGGTTGCGGGTGAAGCCCGCCTTGCGCCCGATGATTGGCGGCGCGCTGGTCGGCCTGCTGGCGATGGTGTCGCCGCAGGTGATGTCGTCCGGCCACGGCGCCTTGCATCTGACCGGCATTTTCAAACTGCCGCTGGCGGCCGTCGCGCTGATCTTCGTGCTCAAGGCGCTGGCCTCGATCGTGTCGCTCGGCACCGGGTTCCGCGGCGGCTTGTTTTTCGCTTCCCTGTTGCTCGGCGCGCTCGGCGGGCAATTGTTTGCGGTCGGGCTCAACGCGGTGGTGCCCGGCTTGCACGCCGATCCGGACGCCTATGCCATCATCGGCATGGGCGCACTGTCGGTCTCGGTGATCGGCGGACCGCTGACCATGACCTTCATCGCACTGGAGACCACCGGCGACCTCTGGCTGACCACTGCGGTGCTGATCGCAGTCATCGTCTCGATGCAGGTGACGCGCGAATTCTTCGGCTATTCCTTCACTACCTGGCGCTTCCATCTGCGCGGCGAGACCATCCGCAGCGCGGCCGATGTCGGCTGGATCAGGGATTTGACGGTCGGCCAAATGATGCGCTCGGACGTGCGTACGACGCCGGTGGAGACGCCGATCTCGGCCTTTCGCGGGGCCTTTCCGCTCGGCTCGACCAACCAGGTGATCGCGGTGGACGAGGACGGCCGCTACGCCGGCATGGTGATCGTGGCGGAAGCGCACGCGGCGGAACTCCCCGCCACCGCCTCGGCGCGCGACATCCTGCACCACGGCGATCACGTGCTGCTGCCGCAATTGACCGCGCAGGAAGCGATCGCGGCGTTCGATCGATACGAGGCGGAAGCGCTGGCGGTCGTCGATTCGGCCGAGCGCCGGCAGGTGATCGGCCTGCTCAGCGAGGCGCATGCGCTGCGGCGCTATTCCGACGCGTCGGAGCGCCAGCGGCGGGAGCTGCTGGGCGAATTGTAGCCGCCGTCAACGCGGCGCCACGCTGCCAGGGCGGACCTCGAATACTTGCGCGCGGCCGACAATATCGCCGAAAGCTGCCGGATCGGCGCCGGTCATCCAGACTTGGGCGCCGAGATTTGTCAGCGCGTCGTAGAGCGCGGCGCGCCGCGTCGGGTCGAGATGGGCGACGATCTCGTCGAGCAGCAAGACCGGCGCGAACCCGGTCATGTCCTTGATCAGCCCGGCATGGGCGAGCACCAGGCGGATCAGCAGCGCCTTCTGCTCGCCGGTCGAGGCCTCACGCGCCGGGACGCCTTTGCCGGCATGGGTCACCGCGAGATCGGACAGATGCGAGCCGTCGAGCGTGCGGCCGGCGGCGGCGTCGCGCGCGCGGTTGTCTTTCAGCAAGGCGCGGTAGCGGTCCTCGATCTCGATCGCGCTGTGATCGGGCAGCAGTTTCTCCATCCAGCCGTCGAGCGTAATTTCGGCGCGCGGAAACCCCGGCGCATGGTCGCGCGCGGCGGAGAGCGCGCCGGCGAGGCGGCCCACCGTTTCCGCGCGCGCGGCGGCCACCGCCACCGCGACCTCGGCGGTCTCGTGTTCGACCGCATCGAGCCAATGCGGGTCGCTGTGGGCGTCCTCCAGGAGGCGGTTGCGCGAGCGCAATGATCGCTCAAGGGCAGCGACGCGGCTGGAATGCTGGGCATCGACGGCGAGGACCAGGCGGTCGAGGAAACGGCGGCGCTCGGAAGCCGGCCCATTGAACAACGGGTCCATGGCGGGCGTGAGCCATACGACGCGCAGGTGATCGGCGAAGGCCGCCGCCGAGGAGACAGACTCCCGGTCGACGCGGCATCTGCGCGAGGGCGCCGAATCCTCGCCGGCCGGCGGATCGATGCCGGTGCCGAGCGTGGCGAGCCCCAGCATACCCTCGATCTCGGCCGACACCGCCCAGGCGCCGTCGCCCTCGGAGAACGCCAGCTCTTCCATGGTGGCGCGGCGCAAGCCCCGGCCCGGCGCCAGCAGCGAGATCGCCTCGATCAGATTGGTCTTGCCGGTGCCGTTGGCCCCGGTCAGCACCACCGGCCCGGCTGGCCCAAGCTCGATCTGCGCGGCGTGATAGCTGCGGAAATTGGCGAGGCTCAGACGGCGGATGAAGGCTGAGGTCATCGGCGAGCCTTATCACCCGCGCCGTTGAAGCGGGAGATCAAACCCGCATCGGCATCAGCACGTAGAGCGCGCCCTTGGCGTCCTTGTCCTGGATCAGCGTCGGCGAGCCGGGGTCGGCGAGCTTGAGCACGGCCACCTCGCCCTCGATCTGCGCGGCGATGTCGAGCAGATAGCGCGAATTGAAACCGATATCGAGCGGGTCGGCTTCGTATTCGACTTCGATCTCTTCGGTCGCGCTGCCGCTGTCCGGATTGGTCACCGACAGCACCAGCCGCCCGCTGGTGATCGAGAGCTTGACCGCGCGGCCACGCTCGCTCGATACGGTGGAGACGCGGTCGACCGCGGCCTCGAAATCCTTCTTGTCGACGACGAGGCTCTTGTCGTTATTGGCCGGGATCACGCGCGCATAATCGGGGAAGGTGCCGTCGATTAGCTTAGAGGTGAGCACGACGTCGCCGATCGAGAAGCGGATCTTGCCGGCGGACAGTTCGATCGCTACCTCGCCTTCGCCGGTTTCGATCAGGCGCTGCACCTCGCCCACGGTCTTGCGCGGTACGATGATGCCCGGCATGCCGGCGGCGCCTTGCGGCAGCGGCAACTCGACCTGCGCTAGGCGATGGCCGTCGGTCGCCACTGCGCGCAACGTGCCGGCTTTGGCGGTGCCCGCCGTGTGCAGATAGATGCCGTTCAAATAATAGCGGGTCTCTTCGGTCGAAATCGCGAACTGGGTCTTATCGATCAACCGCTTGAGATCGCTGGCTGCGAGCTTGAAGGAATGCGTCATCTCGCCGGCGGCCAAATCGGGGAAGTCGCTTTCCGGCAATGTCTGCAACGTAAAGCGCGAGCGCCCGGCGCGCAGCGAGAGCACGGCGCGGTCGCCGGAGCCTTCGATCACGATCTGCGCGCCCTCGGGCAGCTTGCGGACGATCTCGTAGAACATATGGGCCGGCACGGTGGTGGCACCGCCCGGCGACACCTCGGCGGCGACGCTGTCGATGACTTCGAGATCGAGGTCGGTGGCCTTCATGCTGAGTTTGCCGCGCTCGGCCTTGATCAGCACGTTGGCGAGTATCGGAATGGTGTTGCGCCGTTCCACCACGCGGTGCACGTGGCCCAGCGACTTCAACAATTCTGCACGCTCGACGGTAACCTTCATGGAGAGACCCGCTTCGGCGCCTTTGAAAACGGCTCAGAATCCAGGCGCGACGGCAAGCCGGCGGCTCGCGGAATGCGAGGCCGGGGGAGAAAGGTGACGAATGTATAGGATTTACGCAAGGGCGCGTTTCCGGCCGGGCGGCATTTCCCCAAGGGCTTTGGCAGCCGGGGCGCCTCTCCCCGCAGGCGAAGAGAGGCTGGCCGGCCTGATTACTCCTGCAATTGGCGCTTGAGGATCTCGATTTCCTCCGCCAGCGCCATGTCGTTGCCGACCAGGCCTTCGATCTTGCGCACCGCATGTAGCACGGTGGTGTGGTCGCGGCCGCCGAAGCGCCGGCCGATTTCCGGCAGCGATCGCAAGGTAAGGGTCTTGGCCAGATACATCGCCACCTGGCGCGGGCGCACCACGTTGGCGGTGCGCCGTGACGACAACAGGTCGGACCGGCTGACATTGTATTGCCGCGCCACCACCCGCTGGATGTCCTCGATCTTGACTCGCTTGGGCTCCTGCGGACGGATCAGGTCGCGCACCTCGCGCTCGGCCATTTCCAGGGTCACGGCATGGCCGGTGAGCTTGTTATGGGCGAGCAGGCGGTTAAGTGCGCCTTCCAGGTCGCGGCCATTATGGGTGACGGCCTTGGCGATATAGCTCAATACCGGCAGCGGCACGTCGAAACTCGGATGGTGCGATCGTGCCGCTGTCACCCGCGATTTGAGGATTTCGAGGCGCAATTCTTCGCCGAGCGGACCCATTTCCACCACCAAGCCGCCGGCCAGCCTTGAGCGCACCCGGTCGTCGAGGCTTTCCAGGTCCGATGGCGGGCGATCGGAGGCGATCACCACCTGGCGGCCGGCATCGATCAGGGCATTGAGGGTGTGGCAGAACTCGGCCTGGGTCGACTTGCCTTGCAAGAATTGCAGGTCGTCGATCACCAGCACGCCGATACCGCGCAGCGCTTCTTTGAAGGCAAGCGCGGTCTGCGTGCGCAGCGCCGACACGAAGCCGTACATGAATTTCTCGGCGGTGAGATACAAAACTTTGCGCTCGCCTGTGGCATTTCCGGTCCAGGTGATCGCCTGGAGCAGATGCGTCTTGCCGAGCCCGACGCCAGCATGGATGTAGAGCGGATTGAACATTACCGCGTCACCACGTTTGCCGGCGGCAACCTGCTTGGCGGCGGCTTGCGCGAGTGTGTTGGAGCGGCCGACCACGAAAGTGTCGAAGGTTAGCCGCGCGTCGAGTGGCGAGCCGCCGAGCGCCTCATGCCCGGTCGCATCGCCCACCGGCTGCGGCCGTCCGTTACTATTGCTGCTGAAGCGGGCGCCATCGCCGGCGCCCGGCTCGATCTCAGCCTTGGGCTTGACGATAGCCGAGCGCAATACCGCCGAGCGCACGATCAACTCGACGCGGCCGACCTGCGCTTGCTCGGCCTGCCAGCAGGCCAGCACCCGTTCGGCATAGTGCGATTGGATCCAGCTCTTGAGAAAACGGGTCGGCACCGACAGGCGCACGGTGCCTTCCTCGATCGCTTCCAGGTCCATACGCGCAAACCAGCTCGAATAGACGTCGTCGCCGACCTCGGCGCGCAGACGCCCCTTCACCCGTGCCCATCCCTCCTGATCCGCGGTCGACATTTTCTTATTTCTCGATCCGATTGATAGTTGAACGAACTCGGCGGACCGGCCTGACGGCGTGCTGCCGTCAACGCGCCGGAAACGGGACGCAACAAACTCGATGACGATGCCGTTAGGAAACTGTCGGTCCGCGAGGCGGTTAAGGCCGGGCGTCGCGACATCGACGCGGGTCGAGGTTGCTGCGCCTCAGCCCGCGGGCGGAGGCGTAGCGCAAGAAACCTGGGTGGGACGCGCGACAGCGGGGCGTGAATGCATATTGGGCGATGTCCATCCAATGATACCGGCGTTGCTCACCCAAACTCGATCCGCGGCTGTCATAAATTCCCCCTTCAAATTGCTTTCCGGGTTTCACCCGGTGGTCTGCCTCACATCCGCCTCGCGGCAGTCCACTCACGTCTTCGCCTGATTGGAATTCAGAATGCGAGATGCTAATCTTGTTGACAGCTCGATGTTGAACCCGAAATCCGACTTGTCCACCATTTCGACCGGCAAACAAAAGCTGTTCTCATCCGCGATGAGTGTGGAGCGAGACCTTTTCCTGATGACGCTCGGGGATTTCCGAGCGCATTGGTCAAAAATACACAAGCATGATCGCCCGGCAATGGAAATCGCAGATATCAGCGTGCCATATGATAAGAATGCGGGGCGGCACGGCGGTCCGCCTGTGCATAAATAGGTTTGCAACGTGTTGATGCAACGCACGGAATTTCGGAGTCGAATTTACATTTCGGTCGCGATATGACTGCGAAATTTAAAAAAAACCGCATCTCGCAAATAATGCCCGATAAATATACATTTTGTGGTCCTCGCCTTGCTATGCCGGTTAAGTCTTTCAAGCGCCGAAAAAATTTTTGTGCGAATTTTTAAGGTAGCCCTCGCAAGAAAACGACGTAGACATCGGCGCACGCGGGCCCAGCGCCGCGCTTTGTCGAACAATATCGTGACGAGCAAATTTGTTTGACGCCGCGATGACGGTTTGACTACGGCAAGGCGCGCCGGCGTTGCGACGCCCAGTCAAGCGGCCGTTTAACCGCAAATTTTACAGATTTGATGTAGTATAATCCGGCGCGATGGCTTGGCCCCGCTCACTTGGCGAGCTTGGCGATCCGATGGGCGAGGCGCGAAACTTTTCGGCTGGCATTATTCTTATGAACGACGCCGCGCTGCGCCGCACGCATGATCGCCGGCTCCGCTTCCTTGAAGGCCGCCAAGGCCGTCGTGCGGTCGCCGCTGGCGATCGCTTCCTCGATCTTGCGGACCGAATTTCGCAGCAGCGAGCGGCGCGCTTTATTGACGATCGTCCGGCGCGCGATCTTGCGCGTGGCTTTGCGGGCGGACTTGGTATTGGCCATGAGCCTCTCGTTCACAACTGGCGTTTGCCGGCGGAAAGACCGCCGAGGCGATTGATCTAAGCGATTGATCTTTCAAGAAAGCGTGGCGGCAAGTCACCCCGCCGCCACGGGCGAGGCTTATAGTAAGGCCCTGCCCAGGCGTCAACGCCCGCGAATCCGATCGTTAGGCCACTCGCTTGGCCCGTACCGCATCGTGACCGGCAAACACTACCGCGCGGTCGGCGGCTGAAAAGGCCGCCAACGGCGGTTTGACGCGGGCGAGTGCCGGATCGTCATGGATATGTGCCAGCAGCGCCTTCACGCCGGCGACCAGCGGCTTGCCATCGAACAGCTTGCGGATAGCGACCGCGGCATCGAGCGCGCCGGCATCTCCGCTACGCCAGGCGCGCGCACACAGATCGGCGTTGAGATTGGCGGTGGCCGAGATGCAGCCGGCGAACGCGCCGTCGCGCGCTTCGAGCAGCGCGGCTTCGGTCGACGGGAACACGGCGAAGTCGGGCGAAATCGCCACCACCGAGCGCGCGTAAGCCATGTCGCCGGAGGAATCCTTCAGGCCCACGATGCGGGACGGGAACAATTCAAGCAACCGCTTGATCAATGTGACATGCCAGGGCAGGCCGGACATTGCCGGGAAGTGATAGAGATAAATCGGGATCGGCTTGTCCACCGTCGCTTTCACCAGTGTGTCGATATAGGCGACGAGTCCGTCGTCGGGTACGCCCTTGTAATAGAACGGCGGCAGTACCAACGCACCGGCGAAGCCGAGCGCGGCGGCATGGCGGGTGAGCGCGACGGCATCCGATACCGCCGCGGCGCCTGTCCCCACCATCAGGCGGTCGAGCGGAAGGCCTTCCGCCTGGTAGGCGCTCATCACCGCCTTGCGCTCGTCGAGCGAGAACGAGGTGGCCTCGCCGGTGGTGCCGAGCACGTTGAGGCCGTCGCAGCCATTGTCGAGCAGATAGCGCGCCAAATTGACCGCCCGTTTGAGATCGGGCGCGCCACTTTCCTCGATCGGAGTGGCAATGGCGGCGATCACGCCGGACAGGGTCTTGCTCAACGAAGGTCTCCGTCTCGCTATCAGGCCTTGCTCACCCGCTGACATTATAGGCCGCCAGCGCCGCCATGTTGACCAGCTGATTATCCTTGGCCCCGAGCTGCACGATCTGCACCGGACGGTCGAGCCCGACCAGCAACGGCCCGATCACGGTGGCGCCGCCCAGCTCCTGCAGCATTTTGGTGGAAATCGAGGCCGAATGGAACGCCGGCATCACCAGCACATTGGCCGGGCCCGAAAGCCGGCAGAACGGATAGGGCGCGGTCAGCGCCGGATTGAGCGCGACGTCGGCGGCCATTTCACCGTCATATTCGAAATCGACCCGTTTGCTGTCGAGAATCTTCACCGCCTCGATCACCCGCGCCGAGCGCTCGCCTTGCGGATGGCCGAAGGTCGAGAAGGCGAGCAGCGCCAGCCGCGGCTCATAGCCGAGCCGGCGCGCGACCCCGGCCGCCTCGATGGCGATCTCGGCGATCTCGTGCGCCTCCGGCATCTCGGTGACCGCGGTATCGGCCACCAGCACGGTGCGCCCGCGCGCCACCACCAGCGAGACGCCGATCACGCGGTGGCCGGGCTTGGGATCGATCACGCGGCGGACGTCCTCGAGCGCGACCGAAAAATTACGGGTGACGCCCGTCACCATGGCGTCGGCATCGCCGAGCGCAACCATGCAGGCGGCGAAATGGTTGCGGTCCTGGTTGATCAGCCGCTGGCAATCGCGCACTAGATAGCCGCGCCGTTGCAGCCGTTCGTACAAGAAGTTGGTGTACACGGTGTTGCGGGTCGACACGCGCGCGTTGACGATCTCGATGCCTTCGCCGAGCTCGATGCCGGCCTCACGCGCGGTGGCCTGCACGCGGTCTTCGCGCCCGACCAGCAGCGCAGTCCCCAGGCCTTGGTGCACGAAGCTGGCGGCGGCGCGGATCACCTGCTCTTCCTCGCCTTCGGCGAACACCACGCTCTTGGGCTGCCGGCGCAAGCGTGCGAAAACCTGCACGAGGGTGCCGGCGATCGGATCGCGCCGTGCATTCAGCTGTTGGCGGTAAGCGTCCATGTCAACGATCGGCTTGCGGGCGACACCGGTATCCATGGCCGCCTTGGCGACGGCGGGCGGTACCGTGGAAATCAGCCGCGGATCGAACGGCACTGGGATGATGTAGTCGGGGCCGAATTTCGGCCGCTGCCCGTACAGGGCAGCGACTTCGTCGGGCACGTCCTCGCGTGCCAAATCGGCGAGCGCGCGGGCGGCAGCGATCTTCATCTCCATGTTGATGGTGGAAGCGCGCACGTCGAGCGCACCGCGGAAAATGAACGGGAAGCCGAGAATATTATTGACCTGGTTGGGGTAGTCGGAGCGGCCGGTCGCCATAATGGCGTCGTCGCGCACAGCCGCCACTTCCTCCGCGGTGATCTCCGGATCGGGGTTGGCTAGGGCGAAGATGATCGGCTTGGCCGCCATCGATTTGACCATGTCCGCAGTGAAAGCCCCCTTGGCCGAGAGTCCGAAGGCCACGTCGGCGCCCTCGAGAGCTTCCGCCAGCGTGCGGGCCGAGGTCTTGACCGCGTAGCCCGACTTCCACTGATTCATACCGTCGGTGCGGCCCTGGTAGATCACGCCTTTGGTGTCGCACAGGATCAGGTTTTCAGGCTTGAAGCCGATCGCCTTGAGCAGTTCGAGGCAGGCGATGCCGGCCGCTCCCGCGCCGTTGCAGACCAGCTTGGTGTGCTGGATGTCGCGCCCGGTGAGGTCCAGCGCATTGATCAGCCCGGCCGCCGAGATGATCGCGGTGCCGTGCTGGTCGTCATGGAACACCGGGATATCGAGCAATTCGCGCAGGCGCTGCTCGATGATGAAGCATTCCGGCGCCTTGATGTCTTCGAGATTGATGCCGCCCCAGCCGGCGCCGAGATAGCGCACACAATTGATGAACTGGTCGGGGTCTTCGGTGGAGACTTCCAAATCGATCGAGTCGATGTCGGCGAAGCGCTTGAACAGCACCGCCTTGCCTTCCATCACCGGCTTCGCGGCCAGGGCGCCGCGATTGCCCAAGCCTAAGATGGCAGTGCCGTTGGTGATGACGGCGACGAAATTGCCCTTGACGGTGTAATCGTAAGCGCGGCTCGGGTCCTCGGCGATGGCGAGCACCGGCACCGCGACGCCCGGCGAATAAGCCAGCGACAGGTCGCGCTGGGTCGCCATCGGCTTGGTGGCAACGACTTCCAGCTTGCCGGGCCGGCCGACGCTGTGGAACTGCAGGGCTTCTTGATCGGTGAAGGTCGGCCGATTGCGGCCGGCGGGGGGTTTTGCGGGCATTGTTACTCCATGACACAACCGGTGCTGCCCGGCGAGGACGACGTTAGCGGAAGCAGCCGTGACTGCTCAAGAGAAGGCAATGGTAGCCCCGTGTTGAACCTGGCCGCGCCGCAGGGTAATCGATACGGTTGAATTAAGGAAAAGACCGCCAAACCATGATCCGTTTTATATTCCGTTTTTTCGGCCTGATCTGTCTGGCCGCCGCCTTCATCCTGGTGATCTATGACGGCACCAAGTCGATCGCCGGCAACAGCCTCTCCCTCACCACCATGCGGGCCCTGTGGGAGCTCATCAATGCCGGCAGTCTGGCCAAGCTCAGGCCGCTGCTTGAGCCCTATGCCGGCGGCTTGCTGTGGGACCCGGTGACGGTTTCCATCTTGGCGGCGCCGGCCTGGAGCCTGCTCGGCCTTGTCGGAATCCTGCTGCTGCTGCTCGGCCGCAAGAAGAAGCCACTAATCGGTTACGCGCGCTAGCGCAGGCGCATAGTCCCGAAAAGTGGGTAGTGGTTTTCGGATAAGATTATGCGCAATCAAAGTGAGCCTCGCATCCGCGTGAACGCAGCGTGCTCTGCCCTGGCCGAGATGTGATCGGCGCCGGCGTTTCGCGGCAACGCGCGAAAGCTTATATTGCGCTCAAAGATTGCAAGAAAACCAAGCGAGGGAACCAATCATGTTCGGCTTCAAGAAAATTGCCATGCCGACGGCGGCGCAGGCGCTACCGGGCCGCGGCCACGCGATCCGCACCGCGGCTGCGCATTTCGTCAATCACCAGGCACTGAAGGGGCCCTATCCGGAGGGCCTGGAGAAAGCGATGTTCGGGCTCGGCTGCTTCTGGGGCGCCGAGAAAAAGTTTTGGGAGCTGGGCGACGGCGTGCATGTCACCGCCGTCGGCTATGCCGGCGGTTTGACGCCGAACCCGATCTACGAGGAAGTCTGCTCCGGCCGCACCGGCCACAACGAGGTGGTGCTGGTGGTGTACGACCCGAAAAAAATCTCCTACGAGATGCTGCTCAAGACGTTCTGGGAAAGCCACGACCCGACGCAAGGCATGCGCCAAGGCAACGACGTCGGCACGCAGTACCGCTCCGGCATCTACACGTTCACGCCCGAGCAAAAGGCGGCGGCCGAGGCGTCGAGGGCGATGTATGAAAAGGCGATCAAGGGCAAGGGCTACGGCTCAATCACCACCGAAATCGTCGAGGCGCCCGAGTTCTATTTCGCCGAAGACTACCACCAGCAATATCTCGCCAAGAATCCATTCGGCTATTGCGGGCTCGGCGGCACCGGTGTGTCGTGTCCGATCGGCACCGGTGTCAAGCTGACGCAGGCGGCCGGCGCCTGACGTTTCCCAACGCGACTTCGAAAGAGCGCGGGACGCTCGTTTCGGGCGTCCTTTGCTTTTGCAGCGATGACGAATACCGCTGCGATGGCGGGAGTTAATGGCGGCGATCGCGTGGTGAGGGTTTGTTAACCATATAAAGCGTTAATCCGGCTTAATTTCTTTGCATGGCGCGGATTCGGTTGATGCGGGGAGCCCGGTTTTTCTTGGCGGCGTTGGTCGTACTCGCGGCCGCCGGTTGCATGCGGCACGAGCCGGACGACATCGCCGGCCGCGGGCTGTTCAATTCGCAGCCGAATGCGCCGCAGGCTTACGCACAACAGAGGCTGCAACCGTCCTCCGTGCTGCAATATGTTCCGCCGCGCCGCGCGACACCTCAGTCCGTCACGCCGCAAACCGACGCCGGCGAGTCCTACGCGGCGGCGCCAAGAAGTTATGCCGCATCCTATGCGTAGCCCTACACGCTCGGCGCCGGCGACAAATTGCGCGTCGTGGTGTTCGGCCAGGACGGCATTTCCAACACCTACATCGTCGACGCCAGCGGCAATGTGAGCCTGCCGCTAATCGGCAGCGTGCCGGCGCGCGGTTCCTCGACGCAGCAGCTCTCGCAAAGGATCGCCGCGCGGCTCAAGCAGGGCTACGTGCGCGAGCCGCATGTGACGGTGGAGGTCGAGACCTACCGGCCGTTTTTCATCCTCGGCGAGGTGACCACACCGGGGCAGTATCCGTACGTTGCCGACATGACGGTGGAGAAGGCGATCGCGATTGCCGGCGGCTTTGCCCCGCGCGCGTTCAAGCAGACCGTCGAGCTGACGCACGACGCGCAAGGCCAGCAGATCAAGAGCGAGGTGCCGCTCGACTATCCGCTGCGCCCAGGCGACACCGTGCTGGTCAAGGAGCGGTGGTTCTAGCGCTGCAGCCGTCGTTCCCCGCGAAGGCGGGAGACCCAGCATTTCGCAGATGACGGTGAGATCCCCGTTTTCGCGGGGACGACGACAAAGTTATTTCCTCATATGCTTGCCGAGGAATTCCTGCGTGCGGCTCCAGGCCAGGTCGGCCGATGGTTTGCGGTAGCTGGCGCGCTCATCGCAATAAAAGCCGTGCGGCGCGTCCGGATAGGTGTAGAGCTCCGCCTGCGGCTGCTTCTGCTTGATCGACGCCACCACGTCCATCGGGATGCCTTCGTCCTTCTCGCCGAAATGCATCTGCAGCGGGCATTTCGGCTTCTCGTCGGCGAACTTGCCGATCATGCCGCCGTAAAAAGCGACCGCCGCCGACAGGCCGGGGATCCGGCAAGCCGCTAGAAACGCCGCGGTGCCGCCCATGCAGAAGCCGATGACACCGAGGGGTCCCACGCCCTTGAGGTCTTCTTTGGCGGCCGCGACGTCGGCCATCATGTGCTCCCAGTTGAGGTTGCCCAGATAGCTGCGCGCATGGGCGATCTCGTCGGGCGTATAGCCGCATTCGAAATCGCGCACGAAGCGGTCGAACACCGCCGGCGCCACCGCCACATAGCCGAGCGCGGCGAGCCGGTCGCAGACCGCGCGGATGTGGTGATTGACGCCGAAAATCTCCTGCACCACGACCAGCCCACCTTTCGGCGCGCCCTGCGGATCGGCGCGATAGGCGCCGAGCGAATGCTTGTCGGTGGTGGTGAGTTTGAACTGCTTACCCAAGGAAACCTCCCATTTTCTAAACGCCGAGAAATGCGAAAAACTCTGTCGCCCGCGTATTTTTAGCACGGCAATAATCAATCGTCATTCCGGAGCGCGAGCGCAGCGAGCGAACCCGGAATTCAGGGGCAGATTTCTCATTGTATGGCTCTGCATTCCGGGTCCGGCCCTTCGGGCCGTCCCGGTATGACGGCTAAGCGAACGCCTTCGCCAGTAGCTCATACGAATGCTTGCGCGCTTCGTGGTCGAAAATCATGGCTGTCACCATCAGTTCGTCGGCCTGCGTTGCTTCGATCAGCGGCATCAGTCTGGCCTTCACCGTCGCCGGCGCGCCGACCGACAACCGGGTGCGGTTCTGCACCATGCGCGCGCGGTCGACCGGTGTGTAGTCGTAGGCTGCGGCGTCTTCCGGCGAGGCGAGGGGGAGATATTCGCCCTTGGCGCGGCGCACGATATTGAGATCGACAGTCTTGGCCAGGCGCTCGGCCTCCTCGTCGCTATCGGCGCAGATCACATGGGTGCCGAGAATGGCGAAGGGCTTGGCGTGCGATACCGACGGCTGGAAATTGTCGCGATAGAGCCGCATCGCTTCGGCCGCATCGAACTTCGCGAAATGATGCGCAAACGCAAAGGCCGCGCCGATATGGCCGGCGAGCTGCGCCGAATAATCCGACGAGCCGAGCAGAAAAATCGGCGGCAGCGGCACATCGGAAGGCATCGCTTTGCACGTTGTGGAACGGATGCCCGGCCGGAAATCCGTGCGTCTCCAGCAGCATCAATTCGTTGAAGCGCTCGAGAAAATCGTCCTCCTCGCTGATGCCCTGGCGGCGGCGTAGCGCGTAGGACGTCGCCGGATCGGTGCCGGGCGCGCGGCCGAGCCCCAAATCGATGCGGCCGGGAAAAAGCGCCTCCAGCACCTTGAAGCGCTCGGCCACCATGAGCGGCGCGTGGTTGGGCAGCATGACGCCGCCGGAGCCGATGCGCATGCGGCTGGTGACGGCGGCGATCTGCCCGATCATGATGTCGGGGGCGGAACTGGCGATCGCCGGCATATTGTGGTGCTCGGCCACCCAGTAGCGCACAAAGCCGAGACCATCGGCGAGCCGCGCCAGATCGAGCGTATTGCGCAGCGCCTGGGCTCCGGTCGAGCCGACCGAGACGGGGGAGAGATCGAGGATGGAGAGCGGGGTCATGGGTCTCCCGTCACCTTATCATGCCGGATGCTATCTTCTCGCGCGCGCCCGGATGCGTATGATAAATAGCGCACAGGACAGGAGCCCGGCATGGCCGCGTTGACCGAATGGAAGGTGCCGCCCTCGGCGCAGCCGCGGCCCGAGGATTACGGCTACGACCTCGAGCGCGCGCTGTCGTCAGTGGTCGGCCTGCATTCGATCATTCCGCCGGACGGCTTTACCGCCGAGACGCTGGGGGTCGAGCGCGCCGGCAACGGCGTACTGATCGACAACGGGCTGGTGCTGACCATCGGTTACCTGATCACGGAAGCCGCCACCGTCTGGCTGCATCTCGGCGACGGCCACGTGGTGGAAGGTCATGCGCTCGGCTTCGACCAGGAGACCGGCTTCGGTCTGGTGCAGGCGCTAGGTCCGATCGATCTGCCGGCATTGCCCATCGGTTCATCGCGCTTAGCCGAGATCGGCGAGCGCATGGTGATCGGCGGCGCCGGCGGGCGCACCCGCTCGCTCGCCGGCCGCATCGCCGCCAAGCAGGAATTCGCCGGCTATTGGGAATACGTGCTGGACGAGGCGATCTTCACTTATCCGGCGCATCCCAATTGGGGCGGCACCGCGCTGATTTCGCCCAAGGGCGAATTGATCGGCGTCGGCTCGCTGCAGCTCGAGCGCGCGCGCGAGGGCAAGAACGAACATCTCAACATGGTGGTGCCGATCGATCTGTTGCCGCCGGTGCTCGACGACCTGCGCAAATTCGGCCGCGTCAACAAGCCGGCGCGGCCCTGGCTCGGGCTCTATTCGACCGAGATCGAGAACAAGATCGTGGCGGTCGGCATCGCGCCCAAGGGTCCGGCGGCGCGCGCGGAGCTGAAGACCGGCGACGTCATCCTAGCGGTCAAGGGCGAGAATGTTTCTACGCTCGCGGGCTTCTATCGAAAAGTATGGGCGCTCGGCCAAGCCGGCGTGGAAGTGCCGCTCACGCTCTATCGCGAAGGCGTCACCTTCGACGTGCGGGTGAATTCATCCGATCGGCAGAAGTTCCTGAAGCAGCCAAAATTACACTAACTATTTTTGCTGAAAATCTTTTTTGCGCCGGCGCGCGCGAATGCGAGCACGATCAGCCATGTGATGATGGCGCCGATGCCGAACACGACGCGGCCGATGCCTTCGCCCACCGGTCCGAGAATGGGCCCGCTCATGGAGAAATGCCGCGTGCCGGGGCCGAAGGCGACCCAACTACCGATGGTGGCTAGGCCAGCAGCGACGATCACGCCGTCGACCCAATAGACGCATTTCATCCAGATCGGCGCGTTGTCGGGTAACTCGCCCGAATTGTCATCAGTCCCGCTCAGCGCGCGCACGATCAGCGACAGGCCGGTGGGCGCGAATACCAACGCGACCGCCAAAGCCAGCCAGATCGGCCCGTTGATACGGCTCGGCGGCCGCACCACCTCGAAACCGACCAGGCCGAAATAGACGCCAAAAGCGGCGACCGCGATGCCACTCGCGACCAGTTTCCAATCTCGAGTTGGTTTAGCGTCCATGGCCTGTGCCTCGCGCCCGATGCGAGGACGCTACATAGGCATGATTGCCAAATCGTTGCGTGGCCTAGTCACGCTTGGCTTTCCTCGATTTTGTCTACGCGGTTCGGATAGAACGCCACATAGCCGGCAATCTCAGCCATCGCCGGGAAAGGCTTCTCGTAGCTCCACACTGCATTGTGGGCCGTGGTCCCGCCTGCCACGATCGAAAAATAGCTGGCGTCGCCCTTGTAGGGGCAATGGCTGGCATTCGCGGTGCGTACAAGCCGGCTCATCACAACATCGGCGCGGGAAATGTATTGCACCGGGGCGTAACCCGCCTCGGTCAGCGTGAGCGCGCGCGTCGTGTCGGCGATAACCTGACCCGCGAAAATGACGCGCACGCGGTTGGCGTTGTGCGCGATAGTAATCGGATGATCGGGACCGGGTAACTTCATGACGGTGGCTTCGCTGCAATTACCGACAATTTTAATCAATTGGCGGCGATCTGCTCCCATCATTTGGTAGCGATTGCGGCGCTTGCACGGCCGGAATAGCGAAAAATTGAATGGTCCGGCTTAGCAAAACTACAGAGTTTTTGAATTAGGTTGTGCGCTGTCTCACTACAACGGGCCAGGGGTTCCAATGAACCAAAGTTCGACCGAGGTATTGCTCCAAGGCCTCGATATCCTGATCGCCGACGGCAACGCTTATATGCGTCGGCTGACCCGGACGATGCTGATGAATCTCGGCGCCAAGTCGGTGATGGAAACCGCTGACGGTCTCGCCGCTCTGGAAAAAATCCGTGAAGACGACCCCGACATCGTGCTGCTCGATTGGGACATGCCGGTGCTCAACGGCATGGAGGTCGTGCGCATCGTGCGTTCGCCCGGCGTGTTTCCGCGTCCCAATATCCCGATCATCATGCTGACGGAACGCGCCCATCACTCCGCCGTGACCGCGGCAATGCGCGCCGGCGTGCATGAATTTCTGATCAAGCCGACTTCGCCCAAGGCGCTGCGCGACCGCCTGATGTCGATCGTGACCAAGCCGCGGCCGATGATGCAGCTCGGCGAGCTCTACGTGCCGAAGCCGCGGCAGGCCGAGGCCAAAGCCAAAACCAAAGCCGCACGTACGGCCTGACGGCCTGGCTTTCACGTTTTCGGAAAATTGTAGAGCCGCGCCGGATTATTGCTGAGGATGGCCTGCCGCAGTGCTGGATCCAGAGTCCAGTCGAGGAACACCGCCAGCAGGCGCGCGGCATCCGGCACCGGTCCTTCCGGCCGCGGATGCGGCCAGTCAGTGCCCCACACCAGGTTCGCTGGATTGGCGGCGACGAGCGCGTCGTGGAACGGCCGCGCTTGCGCGTAGTCGGGCGCCGTTGCGCCAAGCCGGTAGGTGCCCGACAGCTTCGCCCATAGCCTTCCTTCGCCGACACCGCGCAGCAGGGCCTGGAAGCCGGGATTATGGGTGCCGTGACGATATTCAAGGCGTCCCATGTGATCGATCACCACCGGCACCGGCACGCGCGCCAGTGCGGATGCCATTTCCGGCAAATCGCGCGCATCGACCCAGAGCTGCAGATGCCAGCCGAGATCGGCGATCAGCGGCAGCAGCGGCTCGATCTCTTTTAAGCCGACGCCATTCTGGTAATAGGGCTTGCCGTCGCGCTGGAACTCGTTGGCGCGCAAGCCGCGCACGCCGGCCGCGTGCCATTGCTTGAGCGTAGCAGCTGAGAGTTCGGCGCCGCCGACCGCCACGCCGCGCAGCCGTTCGGGCTCACGCGTGAGCGCGTCGAGCATGGCGCTATTATCGCGGCCATAGGCGCTCGGCTGCACCAGCACGCCGCGGTTGAAGCCGAGGCGGTCGAGAAGCGCCAGATAGGCTTCAAGCGGCGCGTCGTCGGGCGTGTAGCTGCGCGGCTCCGCATAGGGAAAGCGCGCGGCCGGGCCGAAGACGTGGCAGTGGCAGTCGCAGGCGCCGTCGGGAAGCGCACCACTCATTTCGGCACGATGCCGGCGAGCTTGGCGGCCTCGCGCATATGGTCGTAGTCGGCGCGGATGAAGGCAGCAAAGCCGTCAGGCGTCATCTGCTCAGCTGTGGCGATTTCCGAACCCATGGCGCGCAATTTGTCGGCAGCACCTGCGCCCGTCAGTCCGGCGGCGATCGCCTTCTGCAACTGCGCGATAATGGGCGCTGGCGTGCCGGCGGGCGCCAGAATGCCGATATAGCTTTGGGCGGTGAAACCCTTGACGCCGCCCTCGATGAAGGTCGCGATATCCGGCGCCAGTTGCGAGCGTACCGCCGCCGCGATCGCGACGATGCGCGCCTTGCCGCCTTTGTGCAGCGGCAGCGCGGTGGAAAATTCCGTCATCGCCGCCTGGATGCTGCCGCCCATCAAATCGGGCATCAGCGCGCCGCCGCTCTTGTAGGGGATGTGCGTGACATTGGCGCCGGTCGCCGCCTTGAAGCGCTCGAGCGTCATGTGGGTCGCGCTGCCGACGCCGCTGGTGGCGATGTTGACCGGCGCTTTCTTCGACAGCGCGATCAGGTCCGGCAATGTCTTGGCTTCGACCTTGTCGTTCAGGATGATCACATGCGGCACGTAGCTGGTGAGCGCCACCGGCGCAAAATCCTTCAGCGGATCGTAGCCAAGCTTGGCCTGCACGAAGGGGTTGACAGTGAGTGGGCCGTTCGAGCCGACGAACAGCGTGTAGCCGTCGGGCGTTGCGCGTGCCACGGCTTCCGCGCCAATGCTGCCGCCGGCGCCGCCGCGGTTGTCGACCACCACCGGCTGGCCGAGCGCGCTCGATATCCGTTCGCCGACGATGCGGCCGACGATGTCGGCGTTGCCGCCCGGCGCGAACGGCACGATCAGATGGATCGGCCGGTCCGGATAGGCGGCAAAGGCACTCCGCGGCAGCAAAGTTGCGGCGGAGCCGAGGCCAAAGGTTGCGATCAAAGCGCGACGTGAGATCGGCATGGTATCCTCCCCAATTCGGTGACGGGCGTTGGACCGCCCGATTGTTTGGGCCGGATTTGTGCCAAGGATCAAGGTATTACGCAACCGCTATGCCGGTCGCCGGCCTGGCCCGGTTACGTAAAAGGCCGCCAACTCAGGCGGCCTTTGTCAGGTGCGCTCGCGCGGCCATAGCCGCCAATGGGTGGGCCTGATCGCCACCATTTTGTTGAGGCGCACATCGGACCAACCCACGCCATTGCGCCGGCAGGGAAATGCCAAGGCGTGATATTCGCCGCTGTCGTAAATGCAAAGTTCCAACTCGACCTGCGTCGGAGCTGTGGCAACCGGGTTCCAAATTGAACTGTGGGCGGACTTATTTTCCATGACGAAGAATTTCTATAAATTGCGCGTCGTCGCATTGATCTAGCTCAACGGCGAAGCGATTTTGGCGGCCGGTGATGGAACGTTTCATCAAGCAGAAAAATATCGAGCATTACCGTGAAATGCTCAAGACCATGACCGATCCCGCGCAACGGCGCGTGATCGAAAAATTGCTTCGCGAAGAAGAAGCCAAGCTCAGGAAAGTCGAAGAAGATCGCAAAAAGAAGTGATGCGTGTCCGCGCCGGACATTAAATGAAATGCATAGCCGGGAAATTGCATGCCTAGAAAGCGCACGTCGGGAACGGCCTAATTGGGGTCTTGCCTGACTGATGCGACCCGCGCAGGCCGCTCCCGGCGTACCGTTCGTATTGTTGCCGCTATGCTAGCGCCCGAACGTTTGCGATCGCAATCGTCGCGGCACTCTGACCCGGTGGCGCCATTCAAACCTCCGTGTCTTGCTGATGATGTGAATACTCAGACCGCGCCAGGTTGCTGTCAAGTCGGATCGAACAGCCGATTCACCTCAAACACGGGCAAGCCGCGGCAGTCCGAGCGGTCATAGACGAAGCGATGTCCGAGATTATTGGCCGTGCAATTCTAAGACTGCCAGGCACACCTTGCGGATGCGCGTGCGGTTCTGCTGCAGGCAGGCGAGCACGCGGAACGTGTCGGGAATGGCGTCGCTGCAGAACTTTGTCGCGTCCGGTGAGCAGGCGGCCTGTTCCTCCGGCGTGCCTTGGAAGTTGAAGGGACCCGGCAGCGGAAGCGGCAGAGGTTGGGCGTCTTGCCGCAAGCACCGTTCCCGCTAGCAGCAGAATTCCCGCGAGGGCCGAGCAAATATTGGATTGCATGGTCCGTCCTTTGCGTGGGGCGCTCCAACAGGCGGCTGCCGCAATTATAAGCACCGAGGCTCCGCCATGTTCCATAGCGGGATATAGCGAATGCCGGAAGGGTAATTCCGCTGGTTCACCGCTGAGGTTTGTTCCAGGACAGGCCGGGCGGCGCTCATTGGCGCAAGCCATTGCAAGCGTCCTGAAATCGCGGAAAAAAACTGGCGCGCCCGAGACGATTCGAACGTCCGACCTTTGCCTTCGGAGGGCAACGCTCTATCCAGCTGAGCTACGGGCGCCTATTCGCCTGAATAGACGAATCCCCCGCCAGCGGCAACGGCCCACCGCAATGCAAAAAAGCCGGATTTTGTGTGTTTCCGGGCATTTTGGCCCTTTCCCGATGCTCGCGAATCTCATAGGGCTGATTCAAGGCGCATGGTGCGCAACAGGAGATCACGTCCATGGCAGACAAGCCGATCACCACCAAGCATTTGGTCGATACTCTGGCGGCGCAGCACGAACTCACGAAGCGCCAGGGCAAGGAGATGCTCGACGACCTCGTCGGTCTCATCACCAAGCACCTGAAAAAGGGTGAGCGGGTGAAGATCGCCGGGCTCGGCATCCTGCAGGTCCGCAAGCGCGCCGCCCGCATGGGCCGCAATCCGGCCACCGGCGAGCCGATCCAGATCAAGGCCAGCCGCAAGGTCGCCTTCCGCGCCACCAAGGAACTCAAGATGGCGATCTGATCGCCGTTCTTGGTCGGTCGCGCAAAAACCCCGCCGGGACGCCGGCGGGGTTTTTGTTTTGTCGGCGTCGGAAAGGACAATGTCACGTTGCCTGTGCCGTCGGCGCACCCGGCGCCGCAAAGAATACGGGCAGCGAAGTGTTGGCTTTTGCCACTCTTACCGCGCGGCGCGAGCGGCTATAATGGCCGCCAAGGTTTCCTCCAGGAGGTCTCCATGTCGCAGCCGGCCGAGAGGCGCGAGGGCAAGCCCGCGATGCTGAAGGACAAGGACTTCGTGTGGGAGGACCCGCTCGATCTCGAAGGCGAGTTGCGCGAAGAGGAGCGCATGGTGCGCGACACCGCGCGCGGCTTCGCGCAGGACTACCTGATGCCGCGCGTGATCGCGGCCTATCGCGAGGAGACCTACGATGCGCAGATGCTGCCCGAGATGGGCAAGCTCGGCCTGCTCGGGCCGACGGTGCCGGAAGAATACGGCGGCGCGGGGCTGGGCTATGTCTGCTACGGGCTGATCGCGCGCGAATTGGAACGCGTTGATTCAGGCTACCGCTCGGCGATGTCGGTGCAGTCGTCCTTGGTGATGTATCCGATCTATGCCTATGGCTCAGAGGCGCAGCGCCGCAAATATCTGCCCAAGCTCGCGAGCGCCGAACTGATCGGCTGCTTCGGCCTGACCGAGCCCGACCACGGCTCCGATCCGGGCTCGATGGTCACGCGCGCGGAGAAAGTGGCCGGCGGCTACAAGTTGAACGGCGCCAAGACCTGGATCTCCAATGCGCCGGTCGCCGACGTGGCGGTGGTGTGGGCCAAGCTCGAGGGCGTCATCCGTGGTTTCATCGTGGAGCGCGGCACCAAAGGTTTCTCGACGCCCAAGATCGAGGGCAAGCTGTCGTTGCGCGCCTCGATCACCGGCGAGATCGTGCTGGCCGACTGCGTCATCCCCGAGGACAATCTTTTGCCGAACGTGAAGGGGCTGGCAGGCCCCTTCGGCTGCCTCAACAATGCCCGCTACGGCATCGCCTGGGGCGCCATGGGGGCGGCCGAGTTCTGCTGGCACCGCGCCCGCCAATACGTGCTCGACCGCAAACAGTTCGGCCGCCCGCTCGCCGCCAACCAGCTCATTCAGAAGAAGCTCGCCGACATGCAGACCGAGATCGCGCTCGGCGTACAAGGCGCCCTTCGTTTGGGGCGCATGCTGGAAGCCGGCAAGGCGGCGCCGCCGTCGATCTCGCTGATGAAGCGCAACAATTGCGGCAAGGCGCTCGATGTCGCGCGGCTCGCCCGCGACATGCACGGCGGCAACGGCATCTCGGAGGAATACCACGTGATGCGGGTGCTGGCGAACCTCGAGACCGTCAACACCTACGAGGGCACGCACGACATCCACGCCCTCATCTTGGGCCGCGCGCAAACCGGGATACAAGCGTTTTTCTGAAGTTAGATCGCGCTGACCATTTCCGCGAGCTGCACCACGCGCTTGGTCATCGCGCTCTCGGGATCGCTCAGCGAATCGACAATAGTGAAGTGGTTCATCCCGGGTATGGCCTCATAACGCGCCGTGACGCCGCGCGCGCCCCAGCCATCGGCGATGATTTTGCTCTGGCGCAGGAACTCGCTCGACTCCAGCGCGCCGACCACGGCGTCGAGCGTGCGCCCGGCGGGTACTTTCCAGTAGAGCGGCGACAACCGCCGCGCTTCTGCTTGGTCGAGCCGCAAATCGGAATTCTGCGACACGTGCACCAGCGGTGCCAAGTCATACACGCCAGAGATCGCGTAAGCCGCGGGCACCAGATCGGCCGGCGCGTCGGAGGCGAACGCCTTCCAATCCTGCGCCAGCAAACAGGCGACGAGATGTCCGCCGGCCGAATGACCGTAGACGAAAACACGCTTGCGCTGCTTGCGCCACAACCACAGGCAGGCCGCGCGCATCTGTTCGATAATGGTGGCGATCGAGACTTGCGGGCAGAAATCGTAACCGGCAACCGCGACGGTCGCGCCGCGCGCGTTCGGCCCGGCCGCCAATTGGCTGAACATCGCCGGGTCGAGCGAGCGCCACCAGCCGCCGTGAATGAACAAAGCGAGCGGCGTCATTGCGTCGTCGTCCTTGGCCGGGAACAGATCGATGGTCTGGCGCGGCGAGGGGCCGTAGGCGAGACCGAATTCAGCGTCGCGCGCCGCCGCACGATAGGCCGCCGCCTCGCGCTGCCAGCGCGCGAAAATCTCTGGATGTTCGGGTACCCGGCCGCGGTTGTCGTATTCGGTTTCGTAATCGATGGGCATGAACAAGGTCCCTGTCATGGCCGGGCTTGCCCCGGCCATCCCGATTAGGAAGGCACCATTTTGCTATCCTAAGCGGGGTCACCGGGACAAGTCCGGTGACGACAAGCTGAATCCTCGTTATCTGTTAGTTCCATGAAAATTGACGGCAAAGAAATGCGCACGATCTGGCTGGAGGGCGATGTCAAAAGCGTCGGCATCATCGACCAGACTTTGTTGCCGCATCGCTTTGCCACAGCGCGGCTCGCGACGCTGGATGACACCGTGCGCGCGATCAAAACGATGCAAGTGCGCGGGGCGCCGCTAATCGGGGCGGCGGCAGCTTACGGTGTCTGGCTGGCGCTGCGCGAAGACGCCTCTGACGAGAATCTGGAGCGCGCCTATGGGGCGCTGCTGGCGGCGCGGCCGACCGCGATCAATCTCAAATGGGCGCTCGACCAAATGGTGGCCGCGGTGCGTAACCGGCCGCGCGCCGAGCGTGTTGCCGCTGCCTTGCGCCGCGCCGGTGAAATTGCCGACGAGGACATCACGATCAATCTAGGCATCGGCCGCCACGGCTTGAAACTGATCGAAGAGATCGTGGCCCGCAAAAATGGCGCGCGCGTCAATGTGCTCACGCATTGCAATGCCGGCTGGCTGGCGACGGTCGATTGGGGCACGGCGACGGCGCCGATTTATCTCGCGCATGACAAAGGCCTGGCCGTGCATGTGTTCGCCGACGAGACACGGCCGCGCAACCAGGGCGCCTCGCTCACCGCCTGGGAACTCGGCCATCACGGCGTGCCGCACACGGTAATTCCCGACAACACCGGCGGCCATCTGATGCAGCACGGCCTGATCGACTTGGTAATCGTCGGCACCGACCGCGTCACCGCGCAAGGCGATGTCTGCAACAAGATCGGCACCTATCTGAAGGCGCTTGCCGCGCACGACAACAAGGTGCCGTTCTATGTGGCGCTGCCGTCGCCCACCATCGATTTCTCCGTCAGCGACGGCCTTGCCGAAATCCCGATCGAGCAGCGCAGCGCCGACGAGGTCGCGACCATGACCGGCAAGACCAAAGATGGCCGCATCGAAACCGTTCAAATCGTTCCGGACGGTTCGCCGGTCACCAATTACGGCTTCGACGTCACGCCGGCACGGCTCGTCACCGGCCTGATCACCGAACGCGGCGTAATTAAAGCTAGCCGCGACGCGCTTGCTGCCGCATTTCCAGAACGTGCTAAACTCACGCCATGACGCTTGCCGCCAAACAGCCGTTGGAATTTCCGGTCGACGGCCGGCAGTCGGAAACCGCGCTCGCCATCGCGCGCGGCAGTGCGCGGCTGCTGCATGCCCTGGGGCGCTGCGTGGTGAGCGAATTGCCGCTGCCCTCCGGCCGGAGAGCCGATCTGGTGGCGCTCGATGCGAGCGGCGAAATCTGGATCGTCGAGATCAAATCCTCGGTCGCAGATTTCCGCGCCGACCAGAAGTGGCAGGACTACCGACTGCACTGCGACCGGCTGTTCTTTGCCACCTGCATGGAAGTGCCGCGCGAGATTTTTCCCAGCGACGCCGGGCTGATCGTGGCCGATGCCTTCGGCGCGCAGATGATCTGCGAGGCGCCCGAGCACAAGCTGCCGACGGCCACGCGCAAATCCATGATGCTGCTGTTCGCCCGCGCCGCCGCACTACGGCTGCAATCGCTGGCCGATCCGAACGGGCCTTATGGGGACGTGGTCTGATTAGCGCGGCGCGCGCATTGTTCGAGACGGTCTCCGCTAACGCGGAGCTCTTTTGGCCAAAATCCGCTGCAACGTGCGGCGGTGCATGTTGAGCCGGCGTGCGGTCTCCGAGACGTTGCGGCCGCACAATTCATAGATGCGCTGGATGTGTTCCCAGCGCACGCGATCGGCCGACATCGGATTTTCCGGCGGCTCGATCCTGCTGTTGTCGTGCGCGAGCAAAGCGGCCACCACGTCATCGGCGTCCGCCGGTTTCGCCAGATAATCGACGGCGCCGAGCTTCACCGCGTTCACCGCGGTGGCGATATTGCCGTAGCCGGTCAGAATGATGGCGCGCGCGTCGGGCCGGCGCTGCTTGAGCGCGGAGATCACGTCGAGCCCGTTACCGTCGTTGAGCCGCATGTCGACCACCGCGAAGGCTGGGGCGGCTTTGTCCAATTGCCGCAATCCTTCGGCCACCGATTCCGCGATGGCGACCACAAAACTGCGTTGCTCCAGCGCTTTCGCCAGCCGCTGCAGGAAGGAGCGGTCGTCTTCGACGATTAGCACGGACCGTTCGGTGGGGATCTTTTCTTTCGCCGCCGCTTCGTCGGTGGCGTTCAGGGCAATGTCCACGTGGCACCTTTTTGTGCATTCAACTCCGCGCAGCTTGACGCGCGCCACAGCATAACACAGGACAAAATAGGCATCGCGTACCGCATTCTCAAGGTTTTGCTATTGCTAACGGCCGATCGAAATCGTGCCGGCTCCAGCGCACAGTGACGACGGCGCCGCGTTCGGGATGCGGGCGGTTCGCGAAGCCGAGCACTGCGCCTGAGCGCTCGAGTAAGGTCTTGGCGATGAAAAGACCAAGTCCAAGTCCGTCCGGCATATCGTCGGCTTCTTTTGAATTGCGCTTGCGGCTGGTGACGTATGGCTCGCCGATGCGCGCCATGATTTCCGGCGCGAAACCCGGACCATCATCGCTGATTGTGACTTCGACGATGTCCT
Source organism: uncultured Alphaproteobacteria bacterium (assembly GCA_963770985.1). GTDB lineage: Bacteria > Pseudomonadota > Alphaproteobacteria > Rhizobiales > Xanthobacteraceae > Pseudolabrys. Next base: position 113,441 of record CAVYRR010000013.1, read on the forward strand.
CGGTCCATCGCGTCCCGACCACCACGCGGTGGCGCGCAAAATCGACGGCGTTTTCCAACAGATTGCCGAGGCCGTAAAGGATCGCCGGATTGCGCGCGCTCACCGGCTCGGCGTCGCGCACGGGCGGCGCGGGCACGTCAATGGCAACCCCGAAATTGCGGTGCGGTGCCACCACCTCCTCGATCAGCGCGGCGAGCGGCGTGTAGTCGAACGGCTCGCCGCTTGAAGACAGTTCGGTGAGCTTGGCCATAATGTCGCGGCAGCGCGTCGCCTGTTCGCGCAGCAAACGCACGTCGTCGCCATGCGGGGCATCTGCGGGAATTGCGTTCTCCAGCTCCTTGGCAATCACCGAGATGGTCGACAGCGGCGTGCCGAGTTCGTGCGCGGCGGCGGCCGCCAGTCCGTCGAGCTGCGAAAGATGCTGCTCGCGCGCCAATACCAGTTCGGTGGCGGCCAGCGCGTCGGTGAGCTGGCGCAATTCCTCGGTGAGCTGCCAGGAATAAAGACCGATGAATGCGATGGCAAGCAGGATCGAGAGCCAGTCGCCGATCACGTAGATCGGCGGCAGTTGCAGCGGGTCCTCGTTGTCCCAAGGCAGCGGAAAATGCGCGAACACCAGCACGGTCGCGCAGGCCACCGCGAAGGCGCCGAGCATCAGTGTGAAGCGTGGCGGCAGCGCGGTCGCCGACAGTAGCACCGGAGCCAAGAACAGGTAGGCGAAGGGATTCTGCAATCCGCCGGTCAGGTATAGTAGGACCGCCAGTTCAGCGACGTCGAACGCGAGCAGCCAAGCGGCGCGGTCGGGCTCGAGCCGCTGCGTCAAATGAAAGCGCAGGCGCAGCGCCACGTTGAGCCAGGCCGATAGCGCGATCACCGCGAGACAGGCCCAGAGCGGCAGCTGAAAACCAAGCCCGAAATGGACCGCCAGCACAGCGGTGGTCTGTCCGATGATGGCGAGCCAGCGTAGCCGTACCAGGGTGTCGAGGCGCACATTGCGGCGCGGATGATTTAGGGCAAGGCCGAGCGAGGGCATGGCGGGCAGTCTAGCGCCGCGCTGCGGCGGCTCAAAATCACCGGCAACGGCAGCAGGGCTTGCACTTCCCGCGGCGGAGCGTCACATCTTGCGGCAATGGACGCGCAGAACACGCCTGCGATTATCGTCGACCGCCTGGTCAAGCTCTACAAGAGCGTGGCGGCGGTCGATGGCATTTCGTTTCGCCTGCCGCCCGGCTCGATCACCGGACTGCTCGGCGGCAACGGCGCCGGCAAGACCACGACGATTGCGATGATCATGGGCCTGGTCACGCCGACCTCGGGCACGGTCGCGGTGTTGGGTGCTCAGATGCCGGACGAGCGCTATCGCGTGCTGCACCGGATGAATTTCGAAAGTCCCTATGTGGCGCTCCCGATGCGGCTCACCGTGCGGCAAAATCTATCGGTGTTCGCGCAGCTTTACGCGGTCGCCGACATCGATGAGCGCATCAATAGCCTGGCCGCCGATCTCGAACTCACTGAATTCCTCGAACGGCCGACCGGCAAGTTGTCGGCCGGCCAGAAGACCCGCGTCTCGCTCGCCAAGGCGCTGCTCAACCGTCCCGAAGTCCTGCTGCTCGACGAACCGACGGCGTCGCTTGACCCGGATACCGCCGACTGGGTACGCGCCCGGCTCGAGAGCTATCGCCGCACGCACGGCGCGACCGTGCTGCTCGCCTCGCACAATATGACCGAGGTCGATCGGCTGTGCGAGCGCGTCATCATCATGAAACAGGGCCGTATTGAGGACGACGACACGCCGGCCCGCCTGCTCGACCGCTACGGGCGCCAGACGCTCGAAGACGTGTTCCTTGACGTCGCGCGTGGACGCGGCGAACACCGCGAGGCCGCGCAATGACCGGCAGCGACAGCGGCTTCGATTTTTCCGTCAATCGCGTCGCCGCCATGGTGCGGCGCTACTGGTATTTGCTGCGCTCGTCCTGGCCGCGCGTGCTCGACCTGATCTATTGGCCGACGGTGCAGATGCTGATGTGGGGCTTTTTGCAACTTTACGTCACGCAGAACGGCGGGTTGTTCGTGCGCGCGACCGGCGTGTTCATCGGCGCAGTGCTGCTCTGGGATATCCTATTCCGCGGCCAGCTCGGATTTTCGATTTCGTTCCTGGAAGAAATGTGGTCGCACAATCTTGGCAACCTCATGATGTCGCCGCTGCGGCCGGTCGAGTTCATCGCCGCCTTGATGATCATGAGCATCGTGCGCTTGCTGATCGGCATGATCCCGGTGACGATGCTCGCGGTTCTGTTTTTCGGTTTCAATCTGTGGTCGCTCGGCTTCGCGCTCGCTGCGTTCTTCGTCAACCTGATCCTGACTAGCTGGGCGATCGGAATTTTCGTCTCTGGCCTGTTGCTGCGCAACGGCATGGGCGCCGAGAGCATGGCCTGGACCATCATGTTCCTGTTCCTGCCGCTCACCTGCGTGTACTATCCGGTCACGGTACTGCCGTACTGGCTGCAAGACGTTGCGTGGGCTCTGCCGCCGACATACGTATTCGAGGGCATGCGCGCGCTTCTGATCGATCACGTGTTCCGCGCCGATCTGATGCTGGAAGCGCTGGCGTTCAATGTCGTGCTGTTCGCGGCTGCGTCATTCGCCTTCCTGAAACTACTGCAAAGCGCCCGCGTGCAGGGCGCTCTGCTGCAGACCGGTGAATAAGCCGGAAACCCCTGCATTTATAGCTGGTTATAATCGGTATTCCGGGTGTAAACGGCATACCAAGGACTTATCGCTATGTTGACGATATGACAGAAAAGCGACACGGTGCCGCAGTGCACAAGGGGCCGGGGACGAAGTCCATGCCAATTGGCGAATTCGACGGGGCAGCCACGCTGCCCGGTGACAACGGCATATTGCTGTCGACGCCGATGTACTGGCTTTACGAAATGGGCCAGGCCGCGCTCAATCCGTCGCGCGCAGTCGCCGACGCCACCCGTCTGTTCTTCAAGAATCCGGCCAATCCATTCGCGCACACCACCTATGGCAAGTCGATCGCCGCGGCGGCGGAATTGTTTGAGCGCTCGACCCGACGCTATCGCAGGCCGGAATGGGGCATCGATCGGATCACAATCGGCGGCGAGCATGTTCCGGTGCACGTCACCACCGCGTGGGAACGCCCATTCTGCCGTATGTTGCATTTCGAGCGCACTTTTGCACACGCGCCGCGCCGCCCGCAGCCGAAACTGCTGATCGTGGCGCCGATGTCGGGCCACTATGCGACGCTGTTGCGCGGTACGGTGGAAACGTTTCTATCCAATCATGACGTCTACATCACTGAATGGTCCGACGCGCGCATGGTGCCGATGGCGGAAGGCCGCTTCGATCTCGACGATTACATCGACTACGTCATCTCCATGCTGCATGTGCTCGGCGGCGACGTACATGTGGTCGCGGTGTGCCAACCTTCGGTGCCTGTGATGGCGGCGATCTCCTTGATGGAGGCCGATAAGGATCCTTACGTCCCACACTCCATGGTGCTGATGGGCGGGCCGATCGACACTCGCATCAATTCCAACGCGGTCAACAAGCTGGCGGAAAATCGCGGAATCGACTGGTTCCGCAGCCACGTCATTACCAAGGTGCCATTCCCGCATCCCGGCTTTATGCGCGACGTCTATCCGGGCTTTCTGCAGTTGCACGGCTTCATGAGCATGAACCTCGATCGCCATATCGAAGCGCACCGCAATCTTTTCACGCATCTGGTCAAGGGCGACGGCGATTCAGCGCAGAAGCACCGCGAATTCTACGACGAATATCTCGCGGTCATGGATCTCGCCGCCGAGTTCTATCTGCAGACCGTCGATACCGTGTTCATCCGCCACGCGCTGCCGAAGGGCGAGATGACCCATCGCAGCCGCCGCATCGATCCCGCGCAGATCAAGCGGGTCGCGCTGCTGACCGTGGAAGGCGAGCATGACGACATTTCCGCGGTCGGCCAGACCGAGGCCGCGCACGTGCTGTGCGCGAATATTCCGGCCGAGGACAAAGCGCATTATCTGCAGACCGGGGTCGGCCACTACGGCGTGTTCAATGGCTCGCGCTTCCGCGCCGAGATCGCCCCGCGCATCTCCGATTTCGTGCTGTCGCGCAATGGGCGCGGGCGCGGCGCCCATCCGGGCCCGGCCAAGGCGGCGTCCGCCAGCTGACCGGCGCTTTGCCGCCGTACGCCGGCGGCCGTTCGTGACAATGTAAGCCCTTGCGTCCTTGCGGCATTTCCGGCCGCGCAAAAGCGCGTGGCGAACGGCGGCGAATATGGCAATATTTCCGCGACGATTTGCGATTCCGCGGACTTTGCGAATGCCTCTGCGCGCGCTGCTCTACCGCCGGCCGAGCGAACCGCCGGCAATCAGCATCACCTTCGAGCGCGAGGTCTATTTGGTGCGCCTGCGCCGCCACAGGCAGGCGCGCCGTTACACGTTGCGCATCCATTCGGTCACCCGCGAAGTGGTGCTCACCATGCCGCCGCGCGGCAGCATTAAGCAGGCGCGTGATTTCGCGCAAAAGCACGGCGGTTGGATCGCAGCACGTCTTGGCCGATTACCCGAACCGGCGCCGTTCGCGCATGACGCCGTAATTCCGTTGCGCGGCGTCGATCACCGAATCGTGCACCGCCACGGGCAGCGCGGTACGGTGTGGATCGAGAGCGGTGAGGCGAGCGAACGGCTTCTCTGTGTCGCCGGCGCGGCGCCGCATGTCGCGCGCCGGGTTACCGATTTTCTCAAGCGTGAGGTCAAGAGCGATCTTCAAGCCGCCAGTGCCCGCGCGGCCGACGCGCTCGGCGTTGCGGTCAAACGCGTGTCGATCCGCGATCCGTCGAGCCGCTGGGGCTCGTGCTCGACCACCGGGGTGCTGTCCTATTCGTGGCGGCTGATCTTCGCGCCGCCCTTCGTGCTTGACTATTTGGCGGCGCACGAGGTCGCGCATCTTGTCGAAATGAACCATTCGCGGCGGTTTTGGTACGTGGTCGAGCGCATCTGTCCGCACGTCGCGCGCGCCAAATCCTGGCTCGATGCCCACGGCGCCGACCTGCATCGTTACGGTATGCCTGATCCGCGCTAGCGCCGCGGCAGGTCTTGCTGTAGTCACCGTCCATGCTTCGTCCCGGCACATTCGCGCTTACGACATTGCTGGCGGCGTTGAGCGCGATCGGGCCGCTCACCACCGATATGTACTTGCCGTCGCTGCCGGATATTGCGCGGCTGTTGGGCGCCTCGACCGCGCAGACGCAGCTCACGATCTCCGCCTATCTGTTCGGTTTCGCCGTCGGACAGCTGTTCTACGGTCCGCTGGCCGACCGGCACGGCCGCAAGCCCGTCCTGCTGGGCGCGATGGGGCTATATTGCGCGGCCAGCTTGGCTTGCGCGCTGTCGACCTCGATCGAAATGTTGATCGCGGCGCGCACGTTGCAGGCGCTCGGCGGCTCGGGCGGCATCGTGCTGGCGCGCGCGATTGTGCGTGATCTCTATTCTGGCGCGCGCGCCGGTCGTGAATTGTCGCTGATCGGCGCGGTGATGGCGCTGGCGCCGGTGTTGGCGCCGCTCATCGGCGGCGTGCTGCAAACCGGCTTCGGCTGGCGCTCGGTATTTTTCACGCTGGTCGGCGGCGGATTTTTCGGCGCTGCGATCGTCTGGCCGCTGATGCCGGAAACGCTCGCTTTGCGCGCGATCGAACCGGTATCGCCGGCGACGATGTTCAAGTCTTATCGCATGGTGGCGCGCAATCCGGCCTATCTCGCTTATCTCGGCCTCGCCTCGACCAGCTTCGCTGGACTGTTCGCGTGGATTTCCGGCTCGTCCTTCGTGCTGCAATATCTCTATGGCCTCACGCCGTTCCAATTCGGCGTCGCCTTTGCAGTCGGATCGGGCGGTTACATGGCCGGCACGACCTGGGCGGCGCGGCTGGTGATGCGGCACGGGCTCGACAGTACGCTCGGCGTCGGCGCTGCGGCGCTGGCGGCCGGCGGGCTCGGCATGGTGATGGCTGTGGCGCTGGGCTTAACCTCCGCAGCCTCATTGGTGTTGCCTATGGCGCTCTATCTCGCCGGTCTCGGCATGGTGCTGCCGCAGTCGATCGCCGGCGCCATGACGCCCTTTCCGGAGCGGGCGGGCGCGGCCTCTGCGTTGCTCGGCTTCGTGCAACAGAGCGCGGCAGCGCTGTGCGGGGCGGCGGTCGGAGCGCTGCTCGGCGCCAGCGCCTGGCCGTTGGTCGATGCGGTGGCGGCGATGGGCTGTGCGACGCTGATGTTGTGGATCTTGACGCGCGCGTTGCGCGCGCGTGCGGCGGTGCAACACTAATTTCTGGTGCGCCCGAACAGATTGTCGAGCAGCCAGCCGTCGAGGCTGGTGCCGCGCGCGCTCGGCGTATTGCCGGCGGCTCGGATGGGCGCCGGCGGCACCGGCGCCCGGCCGTCCGTTGCTGGCGCCGGCGCATTGCCGCTGACCAGTCCGGACAACAGGCCGCCAGCCGGCGGGCCGGGCAGGGCGGCAACGGGCACGCCCTGATGGGCGCCGCGCATGAAATGGCTCCAGATTTCCACCGGCAGCCCGCCGCCGGTGACCTTCTTGGTTGGCGTGCCGTCGTCATTGCCGAGCCAGACGCCGGTGACGAGGTGGGCGGTGTAGCCGATGAACCAGGCGTCGCGAAAATCTTGCGATGTGCCGGTCTTGCCGGCCGCCGGCCAGCCCGGCAGCGCCGCCTTGTGGGCGGTGCCGATGGTCAAGGTCTGCTGCATCATCTCGTTCATCATCGCCACATAGCGTGCCTCGATGATGCGGCCGAGCGGCTGCTCGTTGCGCACGTACAGCACTTTGCCGTTGCCGGCGGTAATGCGCTCGATCACATGCGGCACCACCGCCAAGCCGCCATTGGCGAACGGCGCATAGGCGCTGACCAGTTCGAGCGGCGAGACCTCCGAGGTGCCGAGCGCGATTGAGGCGTTGGGCTCGAGCTTGGATGCGATGCCTAGCCGGTAAGCGGTGCGGATCACCGCCGCGGGTGTAAATTCCATGGTCAACCGCACCGACACCGTATTGAGCGACAACGCCAGCGCCTTGCTGAGCGTGACCGGGCCGTAATATTCGTGTTTGTAGTTTTCCGGCTGCCAGCCCTTGAGATTGATCGGCTTGTCCTCGCGCACGCTGCCGGGGGTTAGACCATTTTCGAGCGCGGTGAGATAGACGAACGGCTTGAAGGCCGAGCCGGGCTGGCGCTTGGCCGCGACCGCGCGGTTGAACTGGCTCTCGGCGTAATTGCGACCGCCGACCATGGCGCGCACCGCGCCGTCCGGCGTCATCGCAACAAGCGCACCCTGGCTGACGCCGCTCTTGTCGCCTTTCTTCGCCAGTTCCTCGGTGAGTGCGTTCTCGGCGCCCGCCTGCAGTCCGCCGTCGATGGTGGTGCGCACCACGATGTCCTCGTCGACGTGGCCGAGCACATCGTTGATCGCGTCCATCACCCAATCGGCGACATAGTTGCTAGAGCCGCCGCCGGCCTGCACCACCACGTGCGGCGGATGCGTGAGCGCGACCTTTTCGCTGTCGTGCGCGATGAAGCGGAGCTCGGCCATGGCGGCGAGCACGGTTTGCGCGCGGCGCTCGGCGCCGTCGAAATTGCGCGTCGGTGCAAGACGCGAAGGCGACTTGACCAATCCGGCCAGTAAAGCGGCTTCCGGGAGGCTCATCTCTTTGGCGGGCTTGCCGAAATAGCGCTGCGCGGCCTGCTCGATACCGTAGGCGCCGGAGCCGAAATAAACGCGGTTCAGATACAGTTCGAGAATCTGCGTCTTGGAGAATTTGCGCTCCAGCCAGAGCGCGAGCAGCATCTCCTGCAGCTTGCGGTGGACGGTACGCTCTTGAGTCAGAAAGAGATTTTTCGCCAATTGCTGCGTGATGGTGGAGGCGCCTTGGGTGACGCCGCGGTGCAGAATATTGGCGATCGCCGCGCGCGCAATGCCGTAAGGGTCGACGCCGTAATGCTCGTAGAAGCGCCGATCCTCGATGGCGAGGAAGGCTTGCGGCACATAACTCGGCAGTTCCTTCAGCGGCAGCACGGCGCCGCCATTGTCGCCGCGGGTGGCGAGCGGGCGGCCGGCGACGTCTACAATCTGGATCGAGGGCGGCCGCTTGGGGATTTCCAGTGACTGGAGCGGCGGCATATGCGCGCCGGTCCAGGCGATCACGCCGGCGCCGCCGATAGCGAGCCACAGCGCCAGCACCAAGCTCCAATAGATCGTGCGGCCGATCAGCGAACGTTTGCGGCGCAGCTTGCGCACTTTACGCGCGCGTTTGCGTTTTGCCGGTGGATTGCCGGCGCCGCCGGTGGCGCGCTCGCCCGGCGCGACGCGCAGCTCGGGTGAGCTGTCGAACACCGGCTCCCGGCGCGCGCTCGATTGTCCCCGTCCGGATGCCATCACGCGACCTAAAGGGCGCGCCGGCAGCTTTCCGCCGGCCCCTTAGGGCACGCTAAACAAGGCGGTTTAAGGGGTCGTTAAGGAGGATCGGCGCCCCGGATGGTGCCGGTTACCGCGGCATCATGATCTTGATCAATGCCCTGGCGGTAGCAATTTACTATGCAATTTCACAGCCTTGCCGTGAGGGTCGCGAATGATGAACACGACTAATAATGAACGCCCGCAACTCAAGATCCGGCGCGTCAATCTGGATACCGGGCGCGAGAACGTAGTCGTTATCTCGCGGCGGTCGACGGCGCTGCGGCCCGAGGTGTTTAGCGGCTTCAGCCGCGTCGAGCTGCGCTGCAATACGAAAGTGCTGCTGGCGACACTGCTGCTGACCGACGATGGGCTTGTGTCGGCCGACGAGCTCGGCTTGGCCGAACCCGCCTTCCGCCGCTTCGCCGAGCCGGCCGGAAATTCTGTAACGATCACGCCGGCTCCGCCGCCCGACAGCCTCGACGCGGTGCGCGCCAAGATTCAAGGCCGCGCGCTGAACGCTTCCGAGATTAGCGCGATCATCGATGACATCACGCACTACCGTTATTCCGACATGGAGATCGCGGCGTTCCTCGTCGGCTCCGCCAGTTTCATGACCAGCGACGAAATGCTCGCGCTGGCGCATGCGATGGCGCAAGCCGGCACCCAACTGACCTGGGACATGCCCGTCGTCGTCGACAAGCATTGCATAGGCGGTATCCCGGGAAACCGCACCTCGATGATCGTTGTGCCGATCGTCGCCGCGCACGGACTAACGATTCCGAAAACCTCGTCGCGTGCCATCACCTCGCCCGCCGGCACCGCCGATACCATGGAAGTGCTGGCGCGCGTCGATCTCACGGTCGACGAGATGAAAGAGGTCGTGAGAACCTGCCACGGCTGTCTGGTCTGGGGCGGACACGTCAATCTGTCGCCCGCCGACGATATACTCATTTCGGTGGAGCGCCCGCTCAGCCTCGATACGCGCGAGCAAATGGTCGCCTCGATCATGTCGAAAAAGATCGCGGCCGGCGCAACCCATCTGCTGATCGATCTGCCAGTCGGGCCCGCCGCCAAGCTGACGACCGCGCTCGAAGCGATGCGCCTGCGCAAGCTGTTCGAGTTCGTCGGCGATCACTTCGGCATCGCAGTCGAAGTCATCACCACCGACGGGCGGCAGCCGATCGGCAACGGCATCGGCCCGGCGCTGGAAGCCCAGGACGTTATGGCCGTGCTGGCGAACGATCCGGCGGCGCCCGCCGATCTGCGCGAGAAGTCGCTGCGGCTCGCCGCCCACCTGCTCGACTACGATCCCGACCTGCGCGGCGGAACGGGCTATCGACGGGCGCGCGAACTGCTCGACAGCGGCGCCGCGCTCAAGCAGATGCACAAGATCATCGAAGCGCAAGGGCCGTCCGGCTGTCGGACCGACATCGGAACGTTGACAGCCGACATCACGGCCACAAGCGACGGTGCGGTCGAGGCGATCGACTGCCTGCGTCTCAACCGGCTGGCACGCACTGCCGGTGCGCCCATCGACAAGGGCGCGGGCATCAAGATCTTCAAGAAGATCGGCGCTCGCGTTGAGAAAGGCGAGCCGCTCTATCGCATCCACGCCTTCGAACAGTCGCAATTCGATCTCGCGCACGCCGCCGCCAAATTGGATACCGGCTATATCGTCGGCTCGCGCTCGCCCGGCGACGAGATGAAGCTGTGAACGGCGCCGTCCTGCAAAGTCTGCCGACCGCCGCGGCGGAAGCGGCGCGGCTGGCTGCGCGGCTCGGCGTTCCGGCGCACACGATCGAGGTGCATCGCTTTCCGGACGGCGAGTTGCGCGTCACCGTAGGACCCGCGGCGGCAACCACCATCGTCTATGCCTCGCTCGATCATCCCAACGACAAGCTGCTGGCGCTGCTGTTCGCGTCGGAAGCCTTGCGGCGCGGCGGCGCCCGGCGGCTGGTGCTGGTGGCGCCCTACCTCTGCTACATGCGGCAGGATGCGGCCTTTCACGACGGCGAGGCGATCAGCCAGAAGACGATCGGCCGGCTCTTGGCCGGCAACGTCGACCGCGTGGTCACGGTCGATGCCCATCTGCACCGCACCAAGGACATTCACGACGTCTTCCCGGGTATTGACGCCGACAATCTTTCGGCCATGCCAGCGATCGCGGAGGCGCTGCGTGCAAGCAGCATCGATCCGACCACGATCATTGTCGGGCCCGACGCGGAATCGCGGCCGTGGGTCGCCGATCTCGCGCGCCGGCTCGACCTGCAACACGCGGTCGCCCAAAAGACGCGCCGCAGCGACCGCTCGGTCGCGATCGACTTTGCCGATCCCGCGCTGTTCGCCGGCCGTCCGGTGCTGCTGATCGACGACATTGTCTCGTCAGGCGGCACGCTCGCCACCTGCGCGAAGGCGTTGCACGCCGCCGGCGCCGCCACCATCGACGCTATAGTCACCCACGCGCTGTTTCCGCCGGAACTTGTGCACACACTGTTCGAGGCCGGCATCCGCAGCGTCAGGTCGAGCGACAGCGTGCCGCATCCGACCAACGCGATCATGTTGGATGGCATCTTGGCCGACGCGCTGGCTAACGAAGCGGTGGGAGCGAGGCCATGAGCATTAGCGTCCGATTCTGCGGCGCCGCCCGCACGGTGACCGGCTCCTGCCATCTATTCGAGACGCCGGCCGGGCGTCTGCTGGTCGATTGCGGGCTGTTCCAGGGCCCCAAGACGCTGAAGGAATTGAACTACGGCGCTTTTCCCTTCGCGCCGTCCGATATCGCCGCGGTGCTGCTCACCCATGCCCATATCGACCACAGCGGCCTGATCCCCAAGCTCACGCGCGGCGGATTTCGCGGGCCCATCTGGGCCACGCGCGGCACCATCGACCTGTGCTCCTTCATGCTGCCCGATGCTGGCAGTATCCAGGAATCGGAGGTCGCCACGCTCAACCGGCGCAATGCCGCACGCGGGCGTCCGCCGGTGACGCCGATCTACACGCAACGCGATGCCATCGCCGCGCTCGATGTTTTCCGCCCGGTCGATTACGAGACTTGGGTTCAAATCATGCCGGGCGTGCGCGCGCGCTACTGGAACGCTGGGCATCTGCTTGGCTCGGCCTCGATCGAGATCGAATTCGCCGGCGAAGGTGGGTCCGACAAACCGCTGCGCGTGCTCGCTTCCGGCGATCTCGGTCCCGACGCCAAGCTGCTGCAACCGGATCCGGAGGCGCCCGCCGGTTTGGATTATGTGATCTGCGAAGCGACCTATGGTGACGAGGACCGTCCGCCGGTGACGCGCGAATCGCGGCGCGACCATTTAGCCGCCGAGGTGCGCGCAGCCCATGCCGCCGGCGGTGCGCTGCTCATTCCGGCCTTCGCGGTCGAGCGTACGCAGGAATTGATCGTCGATCTGGTCGATCTGATGGAGCGCGGCGACATTCCGGCAGCGCCAATCTTTCTCGATTCGCCGCTCGCCATCCGCGCCACCGAAGTATTCCGCCAGCATGCCGAAAGCCAGGAGGCCGATATCGACGTCGCGCGGCTGCTTGGCTCGCCGCATTTGCACTGTACCGAGACGGTGGAGGAGAGCAAGGCGATCGCCAAGCTCACCGGCTTCCACATCATCGTCGCCGCCAGCGGCATGTGCGACGCCGGCCGTATCCGCCACCATCTCAAGCGCTGGCTGTGGCACGCCAAGGCCACGGTGCTGCTGGTCGGCTTCCAGGCACAAGGCACGCTCGGGCGGTTCATTGCCGACGGCGCCAAGGCCGTGCGCATCCAAGGCGAGGAGATCAAGGTGGCCGCGCGCATTCGCCGGCTCGACGAATATTCCGGCCATGCCGACGGCCCGGAACTGGCGCGCTGGATCGCCGCGCGCCGGCCGATCGAGCGCGGCGTTTTCCTGGTGCACGGTGAAGAGCCGGCGCTGACGGGCTTGAGCGAGCGCATCGCCGAGCGCACCGTGCCTGCGGCGAAAGTGTTCACGCCGCTATTGGACGATATCTACGAACTCACCACGGCGGCGCCGACGCCGGTCGACGTCTCGCACCGCCGGCGGCTAGCGCCCGAGGCGGTGATCAATCTCGACTGGCACAACGACATGTCGAAACTGATCCTCGACATCAACGCGCGGGTCGAAGCGGCGGCCGACGACCGTGCTCGCGGCGTCGTCATTCGGCGATTGCGGCGGGCGCTGGAGGGCGAGGGGTGAAGCCGCGCCGGCCGCGAGCTCAGAACTTGCCGTGCTCGCGCAACACCTCGGCGGCGATGCGGTGCGCCTCGTTCGAGGCCGGGATGCCGCAATACAAAGTCAGCAGCAGGAGGATTTCCTGGATCTGCTCCGGCGTGCAGCCGTTCTTCACGGCGCCGTTGAGATGGACGCGCAATTCGTTCGGATGTCCGGCCGCCGCCATCATCGCCACCATGGCCAGCGACTTGGTCGCCGGCGGTAATGCCGAGCGGCTCCAGACGTCGCCGTAGGCATAAGCGTTGATGATGTGCTGCAGCGGCTTGCCGAACTCGCCGAACGCGCTCATGCGCTTTTCCACCGCTTCGCGGCCGAACATCTCGATGCGCAGCTTGAGGCCGCGCTCGTACTGTTCCTTGTCGTCCATGGCTCGTTTCCTTTTGGCGGAAAATTTGCCGGATTACGGTTTCACGCGACGCCGGCGAACTTCCTGGATGACGACGCTGTTATCGAGATCCGCTTCGCCCGCGCGTACGCAAGCCTCGAGTATGTCGGCGTGCACCTCGAGCATCGACAGCTTCTGCCCGACGCTCGCGGCCTGATCGAGCATGAGGTGAACGTCCTTCAAGGTCTGTTTGGCGCGGCCTTCCGGCGAGAAATCGCCGCTCAGCATTTTCGGCCCCTTGGTTTCCATCACCTGCGAATAGGAGGCCGAGCCGCGCGCGACCGCAAGAAAGGCCGCCGGATCGAGCCCCAGGCGCTCGGCGAAAACAAGACCCTCGGCCATGGCGAGACGATTCAGGCCTAGGATCAGATTGACCGCCAGCTTGGCGCGGCCGCCGTCGCCGATCTTGCCGACCTGGAAGCTGCGCGCGAACAGCGCGTCGAATACGTCCTGTACCTCCGCGGCGATGGCGGGATCGCCGCCGATCAAAGCGACGCCGTCGCCGCGCCGCACTTGATCGCTGGTGCCCGACACCGGCACGTCCAGATAACGGATACCGCGCGGGATCACGCGCGCGGCCAGCGCCGCCACCTGGTCGGGATCGCAGGTGCTCATGCACAGCACGATCTTACCCGAGCCGTCGCCGAGCGCCGGCAATAGATGGTTCTCGATCACGTCCTCGACCTGGTCGGTGTTGAATACGGCGATGATGATGCAGCGCGAAGGACCCGCAAGTTCCGCGATCGAACCTACGGCCCGCCCGCCGATTTCGGCCAGGCGCGCGCGGCGGATTGGGTCGATGTCAAAGCCGATGACTGGGATACCTGCGCCAATGAGCCGCCGGGCGTAGACTTCGCCCATCAAGCCGAGACCGACAATGGCAACGGGGGATTCGCGCATCACGCCTCTGGGTGGACGGTCATATTAAGCGAAGGGATGACCGGCAGGCGAGCGGGGAATTGTGCCTTTCCGTTGCAACCGCGCGTAGCTTGGCGTTATGCTTTGTCATCCGGCCAGTTCGGGAACCAACCCGGCGGCGACCAGGACTTCCAGGGAGGATTAGGAACATGCTCAACCGGGCAGGATTTGCCATGGTGGCGGCAGCGACGGCGCTTGCCTTCGCTCCGGTTACCACGCAGGCACAGACGTGCGGCGAAATCGAGCTTGGCGCCGCGGTTTCGGCGACCGGCATCTACGCCGCCAACGGCACTAACACCAAGAACGGCTACGAGTTCGCGATCAAGAAGATCAACGATGCCGGCGGCGTGAAGATCGGCGGCAAGTGCTATCACTTCAAGGTCAAATACTACGACGATGAGTCGACGCCGGCGCGCGCGGCGCAGCTGGTCGAGCGCCTGATCGATCAGGACAAGATCAATTACGTGCTCGGCCCCTACGGCTCGCCGCTGACCAAGGCGATCCTGCCGGTCATCGAGAAATACAAGACCCCGCTGGTGCAGGGCGAGGCGGCCTCGCGCTCGCTCTTTACGCAAGGCTACAAATATCATTTCGGCATCGTCGCGACTTCCGAGAAATATCTCACGCCGGTGATCGACATGGCGGCGGAGCTCGCCAAGAAAGCCGGCAAGGACCCGTCGAGCGTCAAGATCGCGATGATCTATCAGGATGACGCCTTCTCGCTCGACGTGCGCCAGGGCGTCGTCGACGCGATGAAGAAATACAAGATGAGCGCGACCGTCGACGACCGCATGCCGAAGGACTTGAACGATATCACCAGCTTCCTGACCAAGGTGAAGGCGCTCAAGCCCGACGTGCTGATCGTCTCCGGCCACGAAAAGGGCGCGGCGACAGCGGCACGGCAGATGGCCGATCTGCAGATCCAGGTGCCGCTGGTCGGCCTCACGCACTGCGAAGCCGCCAAGGTAACGCAGGATTTTCCGAAGGCCTCGGAAGATTTCGTCTGTCCGACGCAGTGGGACGAGACCATGAAGGTTGGCGACAAGATGTTCGGCACCGCATCCGAATACAACAAGCAGATGCAGGCCGCGCATAACTACAAGGTGGTGCCCTACCAGACCGCGCAGGCGTCCGCGGCGGTCTATGTCTGGAAGGATGCCTTCGAGCGGGCCAACTCGCTCGACAAGGAGAAGCTGCGTGAGGCGTTAACCAAGACCGATCTGGAGACCTTCTACGGTCACGTCAAATTCGCCGCCGACGGCAGCAATCCCGGCAAGGAAATCATCCTGCGGCAGATTCAGCACGGCAAATACAATGTCGTGTGGCCGACAGCCGTCGCGGCCGCCAAGCTGAACTATCCGCGCGAGGCTCAGTACTAGCAGTCAAGTGGAAGCGGGCGAACCAAGCGCCCGCTTCCACGCTTTAACGGGGGCGCGTCCGATCGCAATGCGGTCGGGCGGCGCAAATTGGTTATTTGCCTGACCGCCGAAGGCGTCCGCGATGGAACATATCCTAGGCAATATCTCGATTTTGACGGCCGCGCCGGTGCTCAATCTCGGCCTGCTGATCGACGGCGTTCTGATCGGCTCGATCTTCGCGCTCGCAGCCTATGGCCTCGCGCTGGTGTGGGGTGTGATGAACGTCAAGAACCTGGCGCAAGGCGATTTCATCATGCTCGGCGGCTATATCACCTGGAGCTTCGGCCGCCACGGCATCGATCCGCTGCTCGGTGTGCCGGGCGCCTTCGTGCTGCTGTGGGGAATCGGCTGGATAGTCTACCGCCTGGTGATCAGCAAGGTCATCACGCGCGATCTGTTCACGTCGCTGCTGGCGACCTTCGGCATCGCCATCGTGATTCAGCAAAGCCTGAACCTGGCGTTCGGCCCGGATACCCAATCGGCGCATTCCGGTCTGCCGACCTGGCAACTGGCCGGCGGGCTGATCACGATCCCAGTCACCCGCGTCCTTGGCTTCGGGCTGGCGATCGTACTGGCGCTGGCGGTCATCGTGTTCATGAAGAAAAGCCGCATGGGGCAGGCGATCCGTGCCACCGCGCAGGATGCGCGCGCCGCGCGCGTGCTCGGCATCAATACTGAAAAAGTCTACTCGTTCACCTTCTGCCTCAACGCGGCGATCTGCGGGGCGGCCGGCGCGCTCGTCGCTTTGGTCTGGAACGTGCAGCCGTTTTTGGGCACCACGTATTCGATCCGCCTGTTCGTCATCGTCACCGCGGCCGGCTTCGGCAATCTGCCGGCGGTCATCGCCGCCGGCTTCGGCATGGGCGTGTTCGAGCAATTCGGCGGCTTCCTGCTCGGCGCCGAATTCCAGCAGGCGCTGATCGTGCTGTTGCTGTTGAGCGTGTTGGCGGTCCGCCAATGGCAGTACCTGCGCGTGCGGCAGGTCGTGCAATGAACCTCGCCTCCCGACAATCGCTGCCTTATCTGCTGATCCTGGTGGCCGGCGTGTTCGCGCCGTTCCTGCTTCCGGCCTATTCAAACGAGATCGCGGTGCTCTGGCTGATGATCGTGTTCGCCTCGACCTGGGACATCCTGGGCGGCCAGATGGGCTACAATTCGCTCGGCAACATCTTCTTCTTCGGCGCCGGCATGTACATCTGCGCCGTCGTGCAGATTGGGCTTTATTACGACGTGGGCATGTTCACCTCGGGCGCTCGCACCACCCACATTGCCTTCACCACCGCGCAATATTTCACCGGCTTCGCGCTCGGCACCGTGGTGGCGGGCATCGCTTCCGCCGCGCTCGCCATCGTGGCTGGCTGGATCGTGTTGGCGCTGCGCGGACCTTATTTCGCGATCGGCACGCTCGGTATCGCGATCGCGGCGGCGGAGTTGATTTCCTCCTGGGAATGGGTGGGAGCGGCCAGCGGCATTTCGATGCCGGTGTTCCCGGGCGAGCCGGAAACGCAAAAGCTCTTCTTCTATTTCCTGCTGTTCGCGCTGGCCTTCGTGTTGCTGGTCTTCCTGAAATGGCTCTATTCGACGAATTTCGGCCTGGCGCTCAATGCCATCCGCGACGACGAGGAAAAAGCCGAGGCGATGGGCCTGCACACCCGCCGCTACAAACGCACGGCCTGGGCGATCTCGGCGGTGTTCCTCGGCGTCGCCGGCGCGATCTTCGGCAACATGACCGGCTTCATCGAGCCGCGCGATATCGCCTTCCCGACCACGACGTTCAACATCTTCATGGTCATCATGGTGCTGCTCGGCGGCAAGGGCACGCTGTGGGGGCCGGTGATCGGCGCGGTGGTGTTCCACACGATCAAGGAAGTGACCTGGACATACTTCCTCGGCTGGCAATTCATCGCGCTAGGGCTGCTGATCGTCGTCACCATCGTCTATTTCCAGCAGGGCATCGCCGGCTGGCTGGCGGAAAACTATCCGTACATGTTCGCGCCACGCAGCGTGGTTAGGCGCTCGCCGGAGCCCGCGCTCGAGGCCGGACTCACGCCGCATGCGGAGGGCGCCGAATGAGCGACGCCATCATCGAGCTCGAAAACGTCACCAAATCCTATGGCGGTGTCATCGCCAATCACGCCGTGTCGCTGACGGTGGAGCGCGGCGGCATCACCGGGCTGATCGGCCCCAACGGCTCCGGCAAGACCACGCTGTTCAATTCCATCGTCGGCTATCACCCGATCGATTCCGGCTCGATCCGTTTCGAGGGCCAGGAAATCTCCCAGCTTCGCGTGCAGGAGATCGCGCGGCTTGGCATGCTGCGTACGTTCCAGACCACGCGCATCTACGGCAAGATGAACTGCACGCAGAACATGCTGATCTCGATCCCGCACCGCAAGGCGGGTCTGCTCGACATGTTCGCTTACGAGCGCGCCGAGCTGGTCGAGCGTGCCGAGCATCTCTTGGCCTTTGTCGGGCTCTACGAAAAGCGCAATTTGCGCTCGGGCAGCCTTTCATTCGGCCAGCAGAAGCTCCTCGAATTCGCCATGGCGCTGATGAACGAGCCGACCGTGCTGTTGCTCGACGAGCCGACCGCCGGCATCAACCCGACGCTGATCAACGGCTTGCTCGACCGCCTCAAGCGCGCCAACACCGAATTCGGCATCACGCTGTTCATCATCGAGCACAACATGCGCGTGATCATGAACACGGCGAGCAAGATCTACTGCATGGCGCATGGCGAGATGCTGGCGGCCGGCGGGCCCGGCGAAATCCAGCGCGACCAGCGTGTCATCGACGCCTATCTGGGGGCCAACTGATGACGAGCGTCGAACCGGCGGGCGGCGGCTATCACGGCGGCGTGGCGCCGGCCATTTCGGTCGAGGAGGTGGCGCGCCAGGCGCTCGAAATCGCGCGCGACGTCGGCGTCGCGGAGCTCGACGCGCTCACCGGCGGCAAACCGCATTTGCGCATCGACAATTTGTATGCCGGCTACGGCAACATGGAAATCCTGCACGGGCTCAATCTCAGGGTCGGCTATAAGCAGTCACTTTGCCTGATCGGCCCGAACGGCGCCGGCAAGTCGACCGTGCTGCATTCCATTTTCGGCTTCACCACGGTCTATTCCGGATCGATCGCGACCGTACGCAACGGATCGAGGATCGACGTGACGCGGCTTTCCTCGAACGAAAAGCTTCGTTCGGGCGGCATCGCCTACATCCTGCAGGACAAGTCGGTGTTCCCCGGCATGACAGTGGAAGAGAATTTGTGGATGGGCGGCTATCTGATGCACCACACGGCGGAGGCCAAGCGCGCCGCCGAAAAGGTGTTCGACAAGTATCCGCGCCTGGCGGCGCGCCGCAAGCATCCGGCCAAGGTGCTGTCGGGCGGCGAGCGGCGGCTTTTGGAAATCAGCCGCGCGCTGGTGATGGATCCGCAGATTCTGCTGGTGGACGAGCCCTCGATCGGGTTGGAGCCGCGCTTCATCGACGCGGTGTTCGAAATCCTCCACGACCTCCAGCACAAGGAGGGCAAGACCATCGTGATCGTCGAGCAGAACGCCAAGAAGGGCCTCGAGTACGCCGACATCGGTTATGTGCTGGTGTCCGGCCGACTGGCGCTCGCCGGCCGCGCCAACGATCTGCTGGCTAATCCCGACGTCAGCCGGCTGTTCCTCGGCGGCTAGGGCTTGGCGGCTTGGGTTGCGCCCCGACCCCGGATTTTGGACAATCGGCGAGACAATTTCGGGGGAGTGGCGTCAATGCGTGCCATCAAGATTGCGATCCTGCTTGCTGTGATTTCGAGCGCCGGTCAGGCGCAGACGGTGCAGCGCATCGAAATCACGGAATATGGAATCTATAAATCCGAGATCGAAAAAAAGGTTGCGACCCCCGGCACGCCGAGTGGCTCAGTCAATATTTTGAAAGATATTCGGCACGTCAAGACGACCACCACCGTACCGGCACAGTTGGGGGCCAATTTTGGATTTCGTTACAAGGTGATCGGGCAGCCAGACGGGGCAACGGTAAGACTGCGAAAGGTCACGATTATCCCCCGGCCGGGCATTCACAATCCGAAAACTGGAAACACGACGGTCCGTAGCGAATATTTCCTCGACAGAAAAATAGGCGAAACTTCTTTTACGAATTTCACCCTCGAAGACGCATGGGAGGTTGTTCCCGGCACGTGGACTTTCGAGCTATGGGCGGGCGACCGGAAGCTGGCGTCACAAAGTTTCACTCTCGTCAAGCCATGACCATTTTGCTTTTGCCAACGCTAATGAGACGATAGATTTCGGCCGGCTCTTCTGCGCGATATCGCGGCTATGCCGGCAGGGAATTCGTGTTGCTGGCACCACTTCTTTCCAGCGCAAAGAGGAAGCGCGCCGCAGCGTGGACCGCGCACGCCGCGACCGCTTACTTGGCCGATTTTCCGTCCGCCTCCGGCGCTGCGAACAAGGCGATCAGCGCGCGCTTGATGGCGGCTTGGCGGGTGGGTGACGTGATCTGCGCACCCATCAGGTCGGTCACATAGAACACGTCCACCACGCGCTCGCCGAAGGTGGCGACGTGGGCGGAGGCGATGTTGAGGTTGAGTTTGGACAGCGTCGTGGTCATCTCGTAGAGCAGACCGGTGCGATCGAGGCCGGTGATCTCCACCATCGTATAACGGCGCGACCACTGGTTGTTGATCGTGACCGTGGGTTCGAGCGCGAAGGCCTTGATGCGGCCCTTGGGCGCCGCGCGTTTCTCCACCGCGTCCGGCAGTCGCAATTCGCCGCGCAACGCCTTCTCGATCGATTCGGCGACGCGATTGGCGCGCCGCGCCTCGTCTTCGTCGTGTTCGAATTCGCGCGACAGCGAGATGGTGTCGAGTGCGCGCCCGTCGGTGGTGGTGTAGATCTGCGCATCGACGATATTGGCGCCGGCCATCGCGCAGGCGCCGGCGATGATCGACAGCAGCCAGGGGTGGTCGGGCGCCAGCACCGTCAATTCGGTCACCGCGCCGCCGTCGAAGCTGATGGCGGTCGACAGCGACTTGTTGGCATCCTCGGCGGCGCGCACGAACTTGGCGTGCTCGATTTTGTGCGGCAGATCGACCTTGAGCCAATAGGCCGGATAGTGCTTGGCGATATAGCTCTCCAGCCGCTCGCTCGGCCAGTCCGCCATCGCCGCGTGGAACTCGGCTTGCGCCGCGGCGACGCGCTGGGCGCGGTTGACCTCCGAGAAGCCGCCGGTGAGCACCGGCTCGGTCTCGTAATAGAGCGTGCGCAGCAGTTGCGCCTTCCAGCCGTTCCACACGCCGGGGCCGACCGCGCGGATGTCGGCGGTGGTGAGGATGGTCAGAAGCTTTAGCCGTTCGGCCGACTGCACCACCGCGGCGAAATTCTCGATTGTCTTGCGGTCGGATAGATCGCGCGACTGTGCCACGCTCGACATGACGAGATGATTTTCGACCAGCCAGGCGACGGTCTCGGTGTCCGTGGCGGAAAAGCCCAGGCGTGGGCAGAGCCGTCGCGCCACCCGCGCGCCGGCGATCGAATGGTCCTCGATGCGGCCTTTGGCGATGTCATGCAGGAACAGCGTGATGTAGAGCACCGCGCGGTTGCCGGGCAACAGCTTGTGGATCAGGTCGCTGGCGAGCGGCATGTCGTTGCTGACGCCGCGCTCGATCTCCGCCAGCACGCCGATGCAGCGCAACAGGTGCTCGTCCACCGTGTAGTGGTGATACATGTTGAACTGCATCATCGCGACGACCTTGCCGAAGGCCGGCACGAAATGGCCGAGCACGCCGAACTCGTTCATCCGGCGCAGCACGGTTTCCGGATCGTTCTTGGAGGTGAGAATCTCCAGGAATAGCCGGTTGGCTTCCTCGTCATCGCGCAGCTTGACGTCGATCAGCTTGAGCGAGCGGGTGATCGCGCGCATGGCGTCGGGGTGGAAGGCGAGGTTGTGCTTCTGCGCCAGATGGAAAATGCGAATCAGGTTGACCGGATCGCGCTTGAAAATGTTGGCGCCG
This sequence comes from uncultured Alphaproteobacteria bacterium, assembly GCA_963770985.1. Lineage (GTDB taxonomy): Bacteria > Pseudomonadota > Alphaproteobacteria > Rhizobiales > Xanthobacteraceae > Pseudolabrys. The sequence goes on from CAVYRR010000013.1 coordinate 134,900, forward strand.
GCGACGGTGATGCGGTTCTTGTCGACGATGAAATCGTCGCTTTCGGCGAGCTTGCGCCGCTTGACCGGGCGGAACCTCGCCATCACGCGGCTCAAGACCGGCACGCTCTTGGCGTGACTGTCCTCCAGGTCCGCGCACAAAATGGCGGTGAGATCGCCGACGTCCTTGGCCATCAGGAAGTAATGCTTCATGAAGCGCTCGACGTCCTGCTGACCGGGATGCTCGGTGTAGCCGAGCCGCACTGCGATCTCGCGCTGGATGTCGAACGACAGCCGCTCCTCGGCGCGGCCGGTGAGGAAATGCATGTGGCAACGCACCGACCAGAGGAAATCCTCGCAGCGGCGGAACAACAGATATTCTTGCCTGTCGAATACGCCGCGTTTGATCAGTTCGTCCGGCTCGCGCACGCGGTAGACGTATTTGGCGATCCAGAACAAAGTATGGAGATCGCGCAAGCCGCCTTTGCCGTCCTTCACGTTCGGCTCGACCAGATAGCGCGATTGCCCGCTGCGGCGCACGCGGTCTTCGCGCTCGGCGAGCTTGGCGGCGACGAATTGCGAGGCGGTATTGCGCACCACCTCGTTGTCGAAACGCTTGATCAACTCGTCGTAAAGCTTGCGGTCGCCGAGCAGAAATCTTGCTTCGAGGATGGCGGTGCGGATGGTCATGTCCGCCTTGGCCTGACGGATACATTCGTCGACCGAACGGGTGGCGTGGCCGACTTTCAATCCGGTGTCCCACAGACAATAGAGGATCGCTTCCGCGATCGATTCGCCCCAGGCGGTCTGCTTGTAGGGCAGCAGGAACAGCAGATCGATGTCGGAGCCGGGCGCCTGCAGCCCGCGGCCGTAGCCGCCGGTGGCGATCACCGCCATGTGCTCGGCCTCGGAGGGATTTTGCGATGGATAGAGATGCTTGCGCGCGAAGTCGAACAGCAGGCGGATGATCTCGTCTTCCAGCCGGCACAGCTGCTCGGCGCAGCGCCGCCCGTGCCGGTCCTTGAGCAGAAGCTGCTCGGCCTTGGCGCGGCCTTCGTTGAGCGCCGACTTCAGTCGTTGCGCGAGCGCGGAGCGCAACTCGCGCCCGCCGCCGCTATGAGTAGCGGCGAGGCTTTCCAGGTCGGCGGCGACGGCGCGGATATCGATCAGTTCGCCCGAGCTCCGGGTCAGATGCTCGGACGCCGTGCGCGGGCCGGTTTCAAGGGCGAGCGAGGCCATGGGGGCATCGGGATAGCGGAGTGTGGGGTTTAAGTCACCCGCTCCTGGCAAAGATATTCGTTAACGCCGGCAGGGGCGGCGGCGGCGACCAATTTTCAGGCATATTGCGGCCGCGAAAGAGGTCAGCGGGGTTCGCCGTGACGCGCGGCACCGGGTATGGTTCCCTGGCCATGCCGGGGAAATGCCCGGCGACGGCAAAGATAAAGAGGCGGGAGGGAATTCGATGCGCAGTTTCCAAGTCTGCCGTTGCGGCGAGCCAATGCAATTCGCCGAGTGGATCGACCCCAAACCGGCCGGCAGCGAGGTGCTGCTCAAGGTGCTGGCGGCCGGCGTCTGTCACAGCGACTTGCATATCTGGGAAGGTTTCTACGATCTCGGCGGCGGAAAGATACTCCGTCTGCAAGATCGCGGCGTGAAGCTGCCGCTCACCATGGGCCACGAGAATGTCGGCCAGGTGGTCGCGGTCGGCCCCAAGACGCGCGGCGTCAAGGTTGGCGACAAGCGGTTGGTCTATCCCTGGATCGGTTGCGGCGCTTGTGCGGTATGCAAGCGCGGCGACGAGCAGCTTTGCCCCGCGCCGCGTTTTCTCGGCGTCTATCGCGACGGCGGCTACGCGACGCATCTGATGGTGCCGCATCCGCGCTATCTGTTGAACTACGGCAGACGGATGACACCGGAGCAGGCCGCGCCCCTGGCCTGTTCGGGCCTCACCGCTTATGGCGCGCTGAAAAAACTCGGGTCGCTGGTGAAGAGCGAGCCGGTGGTGGTGATCGGCGCCGGCGGCTTGGGCCTCATCTGCATCGCGATTATCAAGGCGATGAAAGGCAAGGGCGCAATCGCAGTCGATATCGATCCGGCCAAGCGCGAGGCCGCCAAGCGCGCGGGCGCGTTTGCCACCGTGGATCCCAATGCGCCGGACGCGGTCGCACAATTGCAGGCCGCCGCCAAGGGACCGGTGTGGGCGGCCGTCGACTTCGTCGGCAATACGCAGACCGCGCAACTCGCCATCGACAGCCTAGTCAAAGGCGGCAGGCTGATCGTGGTCGGCCTGTTCGGCGGCGACATTACGCTGTCACTGCCGCTCGTTCCGATCCGCGCCATGATGATCCAGGGTTCCTATACCGGCAGCCTCAAGGAGCTCAACGAGCTGCTCAAGCTTGTGCGCCACCGGCCGTTGCCGCTGGTGCCGACCAAAACCACCGCGCTCGGCGCCGCGCAGGGCGTGATCGCCGACCTCAAGGCCGGCAAGGTGATCGGCCGCGTGGTGCTCACGCCGAACTGATTGCCATCGCCGGGCCAGCGCGTAGCGCCGAGTCCCGGTGATCACGCTTAGAAAGGCAATGCGCCCCTAAGCGAGATCGCCGGAACAAGCCCGGCGATGACAAATGAAAAACGGAGCCAACAATGGATGCCAATGCACTGCGCGCCATGCAGGCGCCGATCAAGGAGCGCTACAAAAGCGATCCGCAATCCGCCGTGATCACGCTCAAAGCCAAGGGCACGCTCGACGACACGCATGTCGCTTGCAAGGTCGAAACCGGCCGCGCGCTCTCGACCGCGGGCCTGCATCCGGCGACCGGCGGCTCCGGCCTCGAACTGTGCTCCGGCGATATGCTGCTGGAAGCGCTGGTCGCCTGTGCTGGCGTCACCCTCAAGGCGGTGGCGACCGCGCTCGATATCCCGCTCAAGTCGGGACAGGTGTCGGCGGAAGGCGAACTCGATTTTCGCGGCACGCTCGGCGTCGCGAAAGATGCAGCCGTGGGATTTCGCGAAATACGCCTGCGCTTCGAGCTCGACACCGATGCTGCCCAGGACAGACTCGATCAATTGCTCAAGCTCACCGAGCGCTATTGCGTGGTGTACCAGACCATCAAGGCGGGGCCGCCGGTTGATGTAAAACTGGCGAGGGTATAGGAGCTTGTCATGGCTGGGCATAGCCGTTCGAAGAACGGCGTTCTTTCAGAACGCCTATGTCCCGGCCATCTCGCTTAGGAAGGCAAAAATTTTACCCGCCTGATCGGGATCGCATCGGAAGTCGGGCTTGCCCGACTTCCGCATCGGACGAGTGCCACAAGTCGGATAAATCCGACTTGTGGTGTCAAGCCCGGCGATGACAATGGACATGCAATGCCTCCCGATCTTTATTTCGCGCTCGCGCTCATCGTCAAAATGGCCATCACCGCTGGCTTCGTGCTGGCGGCGACGGTGACCGCCGAGCGCGCCGGTCCGCTGATCGGCGGGCTGGTGGCGACGCTGCCGATCGGCGCAGGTCCGGTCTATGTGTTCCTCTCGCTCGATCATGACGCGCACTTTATCGCGCAAAGCGCGGTGGCGAGTCTGGCCATCAACGCGGCGAACGTGGTGTTCGCGACGGTCTATGTGCTGCTGGCGCAGAAGCGCTCGCTTAGCGTCAGCCTGTCGGTCGGTCTGGCGGTGTGGACCGCGCTGGCGCTGATCATTCATTGGGTGCAGTGGACGGTGTTCACCGCGTTCGCCATGAACGTCGTGGTGCTGGCGCTATGCCTGTGGTTGGTGCGGCCGCTGCGTCACGTGACCATGCCGCCGGTGCACCGGCGCTGGTTCGACCTGCCAATGCGCGCGGTGCTGGTCGCGATCCTGGTTGGCGTGACGGTCGGCTTAAGCTTCCGCATCGGGGCGGGCGGCAGCGGCATTCTCGCGGTGTTTCCGGTCGTGCTGATCAGCATCATGCTCATTCTGCACAATCGGGTCGGCGGCAAGCCCACCGCCGCGGTGCTCGCCAACGCGCCGCTCGGTCTGGTCGGGTTCGCCTTTGCTTGCGCGGTGCTGCATTTTACCGCCGCGCCGCTCGGCGTCGTGGTCGCACTCGCGCTGGCGCTGGCGACCTCAATCGGCTGGGGCCTGGCTGTGCTCACTGCGCGCCGCCACGGCGTAGCATTATGACGATATTTTTGATCGGCCTGCTGCTGAAGATCGCGATGACCGCGAGCATTGTGGTGGCGGCCTCCGTGGTGGTCGAACGCTCAGGGCCATTTGTCGGCTCGCTGATCGCCGCGCTGCCGACGGCGGGTGGCGCGGCCATGATCATATTGGCCTGGGAACATCCGCCGGCGTTCATCGCGCAGAGCACCGTCGGCAGCATCGTGTCGAATGCGGTGTGCGCCATCTTCGCGCTGACTTACGCCGTGCTGGCGCAACGCCGTTCGCTAGCTGTAAGCCTGGGCGGCGCCTTCGTCGTGTGGTTTGGCTGTGCGGCGGCTTCGCGGCTGGTCGATTGGAGCGCCGCCAGCGCCCTCGCGCTCAATGCCGTCGTCTTTCCGGTGACCATCCTGGCGGGGACGCGCTTCCGCGTTGAAGGTACGGCGAAGTCGGCGGCGCTCTCCAGCGCCGATCTCGCCTGGCGCACCGCCATCGTGACGCTGTGCGTGATCGCGGTCACCGCCGCGAGTACCTCGCTCGGTTCCTATTTTTCCGGCTTGTTCGCTTTCTTTCCGGTTGCGATGGGTTCTTATTTTGTCATCTTGCATCCGCGCATCGGCGGCCCGGCGGTGGCGAGCGTGGCCGCGCATGTTCAGGCGCCGCTGATCGGGCTGGGCTTAAGCCTCTTGGCCGTGCATCTCTTGGCCGAGCCGATCGGGGTGTGGTGGTCCTACGCCGTCGGCTTGAGCGTCGGCATCGGTTGGAACGCGCTGCTGTGGGGCTTGCGGCGGTGGCGGGCGGTGTAAGCCGTCACTTGTTCTCGGTCTCCGCCAACTTCGCCTTCAGTATATAGAGCGCTTCCATCGCCTCGCGCGGCGACATTTCGTCCGGATGGAACGACGCAACGGCGGCGACCACCCGGGCGAGCGCGTCGTCGGGTGCCGCCTGCGGCGGCTTGTAGGGCGCCGCGAACAGCGGCAAGTCCTCGAAACCCTTTGGCTTGGCGCGGTCCTCTTGCTCGAGCTTGGCCAGCACCAGTCTGGCGCGTTCGATCACGCTGGCCGGCAGCCCGGCCAGTTTGGCGACCTGGATGCCGTAGGAGTGGTCGGCCGAGCCCGCAATGACCTCGTGCAGGAACACCACGTCGCCCTGCCATTCCTTTACCCGCACCGTGGCGTTGTGCAGTCGGTCGAGCCGCGCCGTGAGCGCGGTCAGCTCATGGAAATGAGTGGCGAACAGCGCGCGGCATTTGTTGACGTCGTGCAGATGCTCGACCGTGGCCCAGGCGATCGACAGGCCGTCGAAAGTGGCGGTGCCGCGGCCGATCTCGTCCAGGATCACCAGCGAATGCGTGCCCGCCTGATTGAGGATGGCGGCGGTCTCCACCATCTCGACCATGAAGGTCGAGCGCCCGCGCGCCAGATCGTCGGCCGCGCCGACGCGCGAGAACAGCCGGTCGACCACGCCGATCTGCGCGTGCTTGGCCGGCACGAACGAGCCCATCTGTGCCAGGATCGCGATCAGCGCGTTCTGCCTTAAGAAAGTGGATTTGCCCGCCATGTTCGGGCCGGTGATCAGCCAGATGCGGCCGGCCAAAATCTCGGACTTGGCGTCTTTCGGCGGCGAGAGATCGCAATCATTGGCGACGAAGGGCGTGCCGTCGTGCGCCAGCGCCTGCTCCACCACCGGATGGCGGCCGCCTTCGATGACGAAGTCGTGGCTATTGTCCACCTGCGGGCGCGCATAGTCGCGCTCCGCCGCAAGGTGAGCGAGCGCGTTCGCCACGTCCAATCGAGCGAGCGCTTCCGCACATTCCTTGATCGGTGCGGTTTGCGCGATCACGCTCGCAGCGAGCCGCTCGAAGATTTCCAGCTCTAGCCCGAGCGCGCGGTCGGCGGCGCTGGCGATTCTTGCTTCCAGCTCGCCCAATTCGGTAGTCGTAAAACGCACTTGGCCGGCCAGCGTCTGGCGGTGGATGAATGTTGAATTGAGCGGGGCGGTCAGCAGCTTGTCACCGTGCTGGGCGGTGACCTCGACGAAATAGCCGAGCACGTTGTTGTGGCGAACTTTAAGCGCGCGCACGCCGCTCTCTTCCGCATAGCGCGCCTGCAAGGCAGCGACCACGCGGCGGGATTCATCGCGTAAGGCTCGCGTCTCGTCGAGGCTTGCGTCGTAGCCTTCGCGCACGAAACCGCCATCGCGTTTGAAGGCGGGCAGTTCAGGGGCGAGCGCGGCAGAAAGCTCGGCGGCCAGCATGCCGTCGGGGCGGCGACAGGACTGTAGCGCGTCGGCGATTTCCTCAGGTGTATCCTTGAGCGACGCCAAAGCGCGGGCGAGATCGGCGGCCGCCAGCACGCCGTCGCGGATGGCGGCGAGGTCGCGCGGGCCGCCGCGGCCGACCGCCAAACGAGCGAGCGCACGCGCGAGATCGGGCGCCGCTGCAAGGCGCGAGCGCGTATCGGCGCGTGCCGTTGCATCGTCGACAAAACTCGCCACCGCGTCGAGTCGCCGCGCGATCGCCGTGGGATCGGTGAGTGGCGCCGACAGTCTTTGCGCCAGCAGGCGCGAGCCGGCCGAGGTGACGGTGCGGTCGATCGAATCGAGCAGCGAGCCGCGCCGGTCGCCGGAGAGCGTGCGCATCAGTTCGAGATTGCCGCGCGTGGCCTGGTCGATCGCCATGGTCGCGCCCGCGCTTTCGCGCAAGGGCGGCGACAGCGGCGGGCGCTTGCCGATCTGCGTGCGCTCGACGTAGGTCACGCAGGCCGCCGCGGCGGTGAGTTCGAGTCGCGTGAGGGCGCCGAAGGCTTCGCTGGTCGCCACCGCGAAGAACGCGGTCAGCCGCCGCTCGGCGCTGGCGCTGTCGAATACGTCGCGGGTGAGCGGCGTCACCGCCGGCAACTCGCGCCAATAGGGCGCCAAATCGGCGTCGGCGAACAGCGCGTCGGACACGATGATCTCGCTCGGCTCCAGCCGCGCGATCTCGGCCGGCAGCGACAGGCGATCGCATTCGGTGATGCGGAATTCGCCGGTTGAGATGTCGATCCAGGCGAGCGCGAAGCGGGCATCCTCACCGGCCGAGGACAGCCGCGCGCGCGCCACGCTAAGCAGATAGTTGTTGCTCTTGGCGTCGAGCAGCGTGTCTTCGGTGAGCGTGCCTGGCGTCACCAAACGAATAACGTCGCGCCGCACCACGCTCTTAGGCCCGCGCTTCTTCGCCTCGGCCGGATCCTCGAGCTGCTCGCACACCGCGACGCGGTGGCCGAGCGCGATCAGCCGATGCAGATATTCGTCGGCGCGCTCGACCGGCACGCCGCACATCGGAATGTCGGCGCCCAGATGCTTGCCGCGTTTGGTGAGCATGATGCCGAGCGCGCGCGAGGCGGTCTCGGCGTCGTCAAAGAACATCTCGTAGAAATCGCCCATCCGGTAGAACAGCAGGCAGTCCGGATTGGCGGCCTTGATCTCGATGTATTGCTCCATCATCGGGGTGACGCGGCCGTTGCCGTCGCCGGACGGCGGTGGCTCGGGCTCGGACATTCCGATGGGGTGCGTCAACGTCATGGCGGGCAGGGTAGCAGAAGTGGGCAGAGCTTCCACTACTTCCGGAACTTCACTCCGGTGAGCACTTCCAGATTGCCGTGCCAGATCTTTTCCTTGTCGGCCTTCGGCATGTCGATGCCTTCTAGGATGCGCAGCGTCTCGCGCGCATACATGGTGCCCTTCTCCGGATCGAACGGGCAGTCGGAGGCGAACACGATCTTGTCGAGATCGTAGAAGGCAAGCCCGGCATGGGTCGCCGGCACGCCACCGAACACCGCGGTGTCGGCGTAGAATGAGTGCTTGAAATAATCGAGCGGGCGCTTTTTCAGCCTCTTGAGGAGCGCGCCCAAATCTTCGTCCGAGGTACGCGCGCCGAGCTGGTCCCAGCCCGGGCCGATGCGGCCTTCCAGCATCGGCGCGATGCCGCCGAAGTGATGGGTGATGATCTTCAGCTTGGGATATTTGTCCATGATGCCGGAGAACACCAGCCGCGCCATCGCCGCCGTGGTTTCGTAGGACCAGCCCAAGGTCCACCAGATTTCGTATTTCGATTTCGTCTCGCTGAGATAATCGGGGAAATTGGCGGCGCGCGCCGGATGCATCCAGATCGGCTTACCGAGCTTATTCATGGTCTCGAAGAACGGCTCGAATGCCGGATCGTCGAGCGGCCGGCCGGCAATGTTGGTGTAAATCTGCACGCCGAGCGCGCCATTCCCGATCGCGCGCGTGACTTCGCGCACGCCGGCATCGGGCGCGGCGAGTGCGTTCTGCGCCACCCAGCCGGGAAAGTGATGCGCGTGTTTGGCGCAAATTTCGGCGAATCCGTCGTTCACCAGCTTGGCGTATTCTTCCACCTCGTCGCTTTTGGCCAGCGATTCGAGCGGCGGCATCGGATAGGACAGAATCTGCGCATAATCGTCGAACTGGTCGACGACCTTCCGGCGCACGTCGAGATCGTGGATGCTGGGGATCTCACGCACGCGTTTGCCGATATTGGGAAAGCCGCTGGCCACGATCTTGTTGAAAAATTTCTCCGGAATGAAATGAGTATAAGCGTCGACGCGCATGAACTTACCTCCGTTATCGATATTCCTTATTGCAGGCTGACCGGTTCAATAGGGCGTGATGACGTTGAGCAGCGCCTGGCGGTGCCCGCTGACGACGGCCTCGCGCGCGCGTGTGAGCGCGGCGGGCAGGTCGGCCGGCTTCTCCACGCGCTCGGCATAGGCGCCTTGCGCTTGCGCCATTATCTCGAAGGCCGGCGACGGGTCGAGATCGGCGAGGCCGCGGCCGTCATTCTCGCCGGCGACGCCGTCCTTGAACATCGACAGCGTGGCGCGGCGTACCGCGCCGTAGCGGCTGTTGTTGAACACGATGGTGAGGATCGGCAGCTTTTGGGTAGCGGCGATCCAATGGCCGACCATCGGATTGGAGAACATGTAGGCGCCGTCGCCGAGCGTGGCGACCACGAAGGCGTCGGGCGTGGTGAGCTTGACGCCAAGCGCCGCGCCGAAGCCCCAGCCGAGGCCGCCGGCCGGCCCGAGCGCGTAGAATGTGCCCGGCTTCTCGCGCCCGCAATGATCCGGGCGCAGCGGATATTCGTTGACGATGATCGCGTCCGGTCCGAATGTTTCGCCGATCACGCGCGACAGATATTCCGGCGAGATGTGCGCGGCCACGGCCGAAATCCTTGGCGAGTTGCGCACGCCGCGTGCGCATGCGCTCGGTCAGGCGGGCGCGCCGCGCGGCGATACGTGCCTCCGCCATTTGCAGGCGCGCCTCCACCGCCTCGATCAGCGCCTCCAGCGCATTGACGGGCCCGGCCTGCACGGCGAGGTCGCTCGGGAAGCTGCGCATCGGATAGCGCACGTAGAACGGATCCTCGGCCACATGCGCGACCCGGCAACCGGCCTGCGGCTGCGTCAGGCTGGGAAGCCACGGCACGTCGCACTCGAGCGCGATCACCAGGTCGGCGTCGGCGAGCAGCGTGCCAGGCTCGAAGCCAAAATGCATGGCATGGCTCGATGGCAAGCAGACCGTGCGTGGGTTATGCGTGATCACTGGGATAGCGCAACGCTCGGCCAGAAAAGCGAGTGCCGGCACCGCGGCGGCGGGTAGCGTAGCGGCGATGATCAGTGGCCGTTCGGCCGTCGCGATCCATTCGGCCAGCGTCCCAATCGCCTTTGCGTCGGGTTGCGGCTGCGCTGCCTGCGGGCGCGGCTTCATCGGCGCGATCGGATCGGCGAGCGGGGCCGACAGCGGTTCGCGCGGCAGCATCAGATAAACCGGGCCGCGCGGATGCGCCATCGCGACTTCCACGCCGCGCGCGACCATGTCGCCGACTTGGGCCGGTACGCGCAACTCGTAGTCCCACTTCACCAGTTCGCGCACCATGCCGGCCTGGTCGAACATTTCCTGGCCCCATTGGATCGGGCGGTTGCGCGAGCCGAAAGATCCCTTTTCGGTGATCGGCGTGCGGCCGGCCGAGAGCACTAGCGGCACCCGGTCGCGTGACAGGTTGATGAGATTGTTGATGGTGTTGGCGGTGCCGACAGTGGTGTGAACCATCACTGCCTGCGGGCGGCCGGTCATCAGGTAAGCGCCGTGCGCCATAGCGACCGCCAGGTTCTCGTGCGGAACCAGGATCGGCTTCGGCACCTTGGCGTTGGTCTTCTTGGCGCGGCCGAAGGCTTCCACGATCGGCGGAAAATCGGTGCCGGTATTGCAGAAGAAATAATCGACGCCGTGGTCGGCAAGCGCGCGCAGGAACGCCTCGGCAGCAATTGCGGGTCGCTCGCGTCCGCTCGGTATGATGGCCATCGCGTTTCGCCCCGTACGGCGTCCGCTTGAGTGCGGACGCTGTTGTTGTTTTCAGGTTGTTTTACGCGACGGGGGAGGGGCTGACAACGGATGCAGGGCCTACTCGGCCGCGATGCGGAAATTCGCCTGGCCATCGATCTCGGCCAGGCATTTGGCCAGGCTTTCGCCCTCGGGATCGACCAAAGCGGCGATGCGCGCGCTGGCGATGGCGTCGGCGGCGCGTTCCAACGGGATGGCGCCCGCCAGCGCCGGGTGGATTACCCGGGTCTCGATGCTGCGGTAGTTGGCAAGCCCGCGCGCATGAGTGTCGCCATAGCCCTTGATCAAACGGGCGCATTCGGCGACTTCAAGCGCCAGTGCGCCCGGATGCCGGGCCGCCTCGGCGATCAGGCCGAGCCATAATTCAATTTGCGCCTGCTCTTGTTTGAAGCGATGGCCGTAAGGCCGAAGCCGGCGCAGCTTGGCCAGCATCAAAAAGCGCAGATAGCCGGTGATCGAGGTGGAATTGATCTCCATGCCGAAATAGACGCGGCCGAGCCAGCCTTTGCGCTCCGAATAACGCAAAATCGGCCGCGCCAGGAACGGTGGCAGCAGCTGCGTCAATTCCTCGATGCCGGGTTTGAGAAAATCGTGCACCGAGAACGGTTCGTCCTTGGCGCGCAATTCCTCGCGCGCAATGCGGCGCATGCGCGACGGCGCGATCTTGGCCTGCGCCACCCGTACCACGTCCTCATACGACATGCGCACGGCGAGATGGCGCGCGACTTCCTGGAGCAATCGCCCGGGGGTGCCGGCAGCGGCGTCGGCATCGACCAATGCGCGCAGCCGATCGAGATAAAGCCGCGCATAGGCGACGCCCTGATAAGCGATCAGCCGCCTTATGCCCTCGATCGCGGTCGGCTGCGCCAGCGCGGGCAGCGAGTAGGTGACCTCGTGCTCGAGCAGATCGGACGTGGTCGGCGCATTCCGTTTCTTCTCGACTTGTTTCGCCAGCGGCAGTTTCGCGCGCGCGGCGTCGAGCCCGGCACGGAAGCCGCGCAAATTGCCATCGACCGACTTACCATCGGCGCGGATCGCCGCTTCCAATTGCTCGGCGGTCAGCGGCAAGCGTCCCGACCCGGCGATGGCGCCGAGCATCACTGCGTTGATGATCGAGCCGCTTTGTTTGGCGAGCGCGTCCATGTCGATGAGCAACGCGTCGCGCGCGTTGTCCTTGACGGTCTTGATCAGTCTGTCCTGGTCGAAGCGGCCGTCGCCCATGGCGATCTTCTCGTCCATGGCATAGAAGCGGCTGAGCGAGGCAATCACATGCGTGCGCTCGGGCGTGACGAAACCGTTCGCTACAGTGCGGCCGACTTCCAATAGCTCGCTTGCCACCGCGATATCGATGTCGCCGACGCCGGGGGTGAGCGCCAGTACCGGCCGCTTGCCGCCGAGTTCACGCGCGCGGACCGGAAAAATCTCGATGTAATAGGTGGTCGCGCCGGTGCGTTGGGCGACACCGGGGATTGAGGTCGATTGCACCGGGTAACCGGCATCGGCCGCTGCCGACACGATCCAATCGGTCAGCACGCCGCCGCCTTCGCCGCCGAGCGCGGCGATCAGTAATGTGATGGGGCGATTCGCGCTCATGCTGCCGCCTCGCCGCCATAGCCGCCAAGCCAGCCGATCACTTTCTGACGGATCCGAAACGTTACGCGGTCGCGCCAAGTGGCGTTGCGCACGATCTCGGCGCGGTAGAACGACGGACATAAGACCGCCGCATGCGCGACCTCACCGCACAGACCGCACCCGACGCACGTTTCGATCACGGTGGCCACCGGATCGCTGCGCAGCGGATCGGTCGACGGCTTCACCGTCAGCGACGGGCAGCCCGACAGCCGGATGCAGGAGTGGTCGCCGGTGCAGATCTCGTCATCGACACCGTAGCGCGTGCGGGTGACGCGCATCCCGCGCTCGAGCTTGACGGCGTCCTCGGCGCGCACGCGGCGCTGGCGCGCCAGCTGGCATTCGCCGTCGGCGATGATCACCTTCAGGCCACGCTCGGCGGTGCGCATCGCTTCCTTCAACGTGTTCATCATGACCGTGACGGAATAGCTGCGCACCGTGCGCAGCCATTTGACGCCCATGGTGCGCAGCGTCTGCTCGATATCCACGCCGGGCGTGGCGCCTTCGCGGCTCATCACACTGGACGGGATGTATTGCTGGCCGGTGGCGGAGGCGTAGCCGTTCTGCAGCACGATCAGGACGCCGTCGCCTTTGTTGAACACGTTGGAGGCGACGCCGGTGATCAACCCGTTATGCCAGAAGCCGCCATCGCCCATGATGGCGATCGGGCGCTTCTCCATATTGGGCGTTACCGCCGCGGCGCTGGCCAGCGACATGCCATAGCCGAGGATCGAATTGCCGAGCGAGAACGGCGCGAAGGTCGCGAACGAATGGCAGCCGATATCGGTGCTGATGTGGGTCGGCCCCATGTCGCGCTGCATCAGCTTGATGGCGGAGAACACCGGGCGCTCCGGGCAGCCGGTGCAGAACGCCGGCGGGCGCGGCGGTAGCGGGCCGAGCGCGGCTGCGGCTTTTTGCTTGTGCGCGGTGAGGCCGCGCGCTTTTCCCGCCACGCTGTCGGCGTCGAGGCCGTTCGGGCGGGCGTCTTGCAGGAACGCCGCCAAGCCCTCCAGCAGCACGTCGGAGGTATATTCGCCGGCCTGCGGCAGCGGCCCCTTGCCGAGCACGCGTGTTTGGATATCGGCGCGGCGCAATTCGACGTTGATCGCCTGCTCGATGTAGTCGGGATGGCCTTCCTCGACCACCAGCACGGCGCGTTTTCCCGCGCAGAATTCGCGGATTTCCTCCGGCACCAGCGGATAGACCACGTTGAGCACCAGCAGCGGAATGCGCGAGGCGCCGAACACGTCGGCCAGCCCCATGCGTTCGAGCGCGCGCAACACCGAATTGGTGAGGCCGCCCATCACGACGATGCCGACATCGTCGAGATCGCCCACAATCATCTCATTGAGCTCGTGCTCACGAATGAAGGCGCGCGCCGCCGGCAGCCGCTCCTCGACCTTGAGCTTCTCCTGCGTGAATGTCACCGGCGGATGCGATAGACGCGCATAGTTGAATTGCGGCGGGCCAGCCAGCTTGTCCAGTCCGGAGACCGCGCCCTTGCGATTGTGTTTGGCGGTGAATTCGCCGGTGGCGTGACAGGCGCGGATGCGCAGCTCCAGCATCACCGGCGCGTGGCTCGCTTCCGACAGCTCGAAGCCCTTCTCCACGAGGCGCACGATCGACGGCAGATCGGGGCGCGGATCGAGCAGCCACATCGAGGATTTGAGCGCATAGGCATAAGAGCGCTCCTGGATCACGCTGGCGCCCTCGCCGTAATCCTCGCCGATGATGATCATGGCGCCGCCGATCACGCCGGGCGACGACAGGTTGGAGAGCGCGTCGGCCGCCACGTTGGTGCCGACGATGGATTTCCAGGTCACCGCGCCGCGCAGCGGATAATTGATCGAGGCACCGAGCATCGCCGCAGCCGAGGCTTCGTTGGCGCAGGTTTCCAGATGAACGCCGAGTTCGCCCATGATGTCCTGCGCGTCGACCAGCACGTCGAGCAGATGGGAGACCGGCGCGCCCTGGTAGCCGCCCACGTAGGACACGCCCGATTGCAGCAGCGCCTTGGTGACGGCCAGGATGCCTTCGCCGCGGAAGGTCTCGCCGTCGCCCAGTCTGAGCGTCTGCACTTCTTTTTTGAACGAACGTTCCATCGTCAGGTCATGGCTAAATGGTTGGGACCCCAACTATATAGCACAGATCGGCCTACATATGCGAGGGCAGCCAAAGCGCGAGTATCGGGAAGGCGATCAGGATCACCAGCCGGATCAAGTCGGTGATGATAAAGGGGATTACGCCCTTGAAGATAGTCGTGAAACTGACGTCCTTCACCACGCTTTTTATCACGAACACGTTCATTCCGACCGGCGGGTGGATCAGGCCGAGTTCCACCGTCATCACGATGATGACGCCGAACCAGATCGGGTCGAAGCCGAGATGGGTGACGACCGGGAAGATGATCGGGATGGTGAGGATGATCATGGCCATGGCGTCCATCAGGCAGCCGAGCACCAGATACATCAGCATGATCAGCGCCAGCACGCCGTAGCGCCCGAGCCCGAGGCCGGTCAGCAGTTCGGTCACCTTTTGCGGGGTCTGCGTGATGGTGAGGAAATAGCCGAAGATCAGCGCGCCGATCAGCACGGTGAACACCGCGGCGGCGGTGCGCGTGGCTTGCAGCAGCGCGCCCAGGATGCCGTCTTTGGTCAGCCGCCCGCTGAGCACGCCGATGAGAAAGGCGCCGCTGGCGCCGACGCCGCCGGCTTCCGTCGGCGTAAAGCGCGGCAGGAACGGCAGGCCGTAGAGGCCGCCGATCACGAATACGAACAACAGCAGCGGCGCCCAGATGTCTTTGAGCCCAGCGATGCGCTGCCGCCAGGAGTTGCGCTCGCCTTGCGGCAGGAAGCCGGGCCGCACCCAGCCGATGATCGCGATTGTGATCATGTACATTGTGATGGCGAGCAGACCCGGAACGATGCCGGCGATGAACAGCTTGCCGATATCCTGCTCGGTGATGATGCCGTAGACCGCCAGCACGGTGGACGGCGGCAGCATGGCGCCGAGCGTGCCGCCGGCCGCGATCACGCCGGTGGCGAAGCTCTGCGGATAACCGAAGCGCCGCATTTCGGGATAGGCGACGGTCGAAAATGTCGCGGCGGTGGCGACCGAGGAGCCGCAAATCGCCGCGAAGCCGCCGCAGGCCGCGACGGTGGCGATGCCGAGACCGCCACGCAAGTGACCGACGAAGCTATTGGCGGTGCGGAACAGTTCGCGGCTCATGCCCGAGGCGGTCACGAAGGCGCCCATCAGCAGGAACATCGGAATGACGCCGAAGGTGTAATCGGTGACCGTGCGCATCGAGGTCTGGCCGACCAGCTTGAGCGCGGGCGCGCCGCCGACCAGATAGCCGAAGCCGGAAACGCCGACCAATCCCATCGCCATGCCGACCGGCACGCGCAGCAGCATCAGCACGAACAAAGCGACAAAACCGATAATGGCGACGGCATCGGTGCTCATCGCGTCACTCGACCGGCTTGATCTTGGTTTCAGCCATCAATTCCGGCCGGACAATCAGGCGGTAGGTGCGGATGGCGATCAGCAGCACCGCCGACACGTCACCCAGCCAGGCGACCATGAAGAACGGCCAGGTCGGCAGGCGGAGATCGAAGGTGAGCACGTTGTCGGTGCGCGTGGTCATCACCTTGTCGAACAGCGTGTAGGTCTGCACCGAGACGACGAACAGCAGCACCAGCGTCGCGAACACGTCGATCATGCGCTGATATTTCGGCCCGACATTGCCCCAGACCAGATCGACGGTGATGTGGGTGCCGCGATAGGAGGTGGCGGCGATCCCCCAAAAAATGAGAATGCCGAGCATCAGCCGCCCGAAGTCATACGAATCCGGAATCGAATAAGTGAAAAGATTGCGCAGCACGACCGAGATGAAGATGTTGGCGGCGACGATCCCGACGAATCCGGCCGCCACCCATTCGATCGAATCGATGAAACGATCCATGTAGACGCGTTTCATGCGCGCTCCGCCGCCTTCGACGCCGGTTTAAAATGACGGCGGCGAGCAGTCCCGCCGCCGTCGCCTCATTCATAGCGATGAATTGCCCGACGGGAGCCGTGTCCCGCCGTTGCGCCATCCATCAATAGGCCGCTTTGTATTTCGCCAGGGCGGCCTTGAGCTGCTTCATCGCCACGACCGGATCGAGGCCGGCCTTCTTGACGCCTTCCGCCCACTTGGCTTCGAGCGGAGCCGTGGCCTCCTTCCATTCGGCGAGTTGCGCCGGGCTGATCGAATAGACCTCGTGGCCGGCCTCTGCCTTCAACTTGGCGATGCCGTTATGCTCGAAGTCGGCCCACGGGCCGGCGACCTTGGCTGCCCATTCGCCGGTGCAGTGATTGTCGATCACTTTCTTTTGCGACGCCGACATCTGCTCGTACTTCGCCTTGTTGAACACGAAGGCGAAGGTGGTCACGTAGAGCGGCACGTCCATGTGATACTTGGTCACCTTGTCGATGCCGAACAGCAGCGATCGAGCCCCACGGAAAGAGCGACCGCATCGGCGACGTGCTTTTCCAGCACGTCGCGCACTTCCGGCGCGGAGGCCTGCACGTTGGTGCCGCCGAGCAGCGTGACCAGTTCGGCGATGGTGGCCTGCGCCGGCCTGATCTTCATGCCCTTGATGTCGGCCGGCACCATGACCTTCTTGCTGACCGAATGAATCGCGCCCGGATCGTGCACGAAGGCGAGGCAGAACTTGACGTCCTTCATCTCCTTGGCCGCGAAGTTGCGGTACCAGGCGTCGAGCGCGACCGAGCCGCCCTTGGCGTTCGACATCAGGAACGGCAGTTCGCCGGCGGCGATGATCGGGAAGCGGCCGGGCTGGTAGCCGGGATTGATGTAAGTGAGGTCGGCGATGCCGTCGCGCGCCATGTCGTAATGGTCGAAGGCCTTGCCGAGCTGCTGGGCGGGATAGACCTTGTATTTGATGGTGCCGCCGGAGTCCCTCTCGACCGAGGCGCCCCATTCTTCCAGCGCCTTCTGCAGCGGGTGCGACGGCGGCACCCAGTGCGAGAGTTTGAGTTCGAAGGTCTTATCCTGAGCGAGCGTCGCGGTGGGTGTGCCGATCAGGGCGGCGAGCGCGGCCGCGCAGAGGCAGGCGGCGAAGCGGGACATCATGGATTTCCTCCGTTGGGTCAAACGTTGGCTATGCAGCCAACTTTTTTATTATTCAGCCGCATGTCGCGGGCGTTGTAAAGGTTATCGTTTGATATCAAACTATGTGACGGGCCGCCGGTTTGGCGCGGTCGATTGAGGACGAGTGCAGTGCGGACAAGCAAAGCCAGCGGCCGGGTGCGGCGCGGCAAAAAGGGCGAAACCATTGCCGAATCGATCAAATTCGGCCCGCTCGAATATTGGGTCGGGTTCAATCTGCGCATGGCGCAGGAGCACGCCTTCCAGGCGTTTTCGCGCCGTTCGCAGGAAATCGGCGAGAGCCCGGGCCGCTTCGCCACGTTGACGCTGATCGCCCGCAACCCCGGCATCAGCCAGACCGAATTGAGCCACGCCAACGGCCGCGACAAATCGAGCCTCACGCCCGTGGTCGAGGAATTGGTTCGGCGCGGCCTGGTCGCGCGCAAGCGCATGCATGAGGACCGGCGCACCTACCGGCTGAATGTGACGCCGGCCGGCAAGAAGACGCTGACCATGCTCACGCGCTGCGCGCGCCGGCACGAACGCGTGCTCGATAGCATCATCGGTCAGCGCGACCGCAAGCGGTTTCTGCAGATTTTGAAGAAGATCGCGGCCGAGATCGAGTGACGGCTAGCGATTGAACTTCGCCCGCACCGCTTCCGGAATCGGGTGCGATCTGTAGCGGCCGGGATTGGCCGGATCGAGCACCACCCACACCCGCGTCTCCACGCATTCGACGCAGGTCAATCCTTTGTGGGTCATGTGATGCGCGATTTCAAAACTGGCGTGGCCGAATGTGACCGCCAATTCCACGGCCACGTCGTCGCCGCAGCGGGTGGGCCGTACAAAGCGCGCGCGCGTGCGCGCCAGCGGGCAGCCGGCGGAATTGAACGTCTTGAACATTTGAACCATCGTCATGCCGAGCGCGCGCTCGAACAATGCCGCGGTCGAAGCGTCGAAGATCTCGAAATAGCGCGGATAAAAAACGATGCCGGCGGGGTCGCAGTCGGCCCACTCGATGCGCACCTTGCGGCTGTTGCTGAACGCGGTCACGGGATCATGCGCTAGCGCGGCGCCATGCGCAGCGCGCCGTCGAGACGGATCACCTCGCCGTTGAGATAGGAATTGTGGACGCAATGCAGCACCAGCGCGGCGAATTCGCGCGGCTCGCCCAGACGCTTGGGGAACGGCACCGAGGCGCCGAGCGAATCCTGCACCTCCTGCGGCAGCGCGCGCAGCATCGGCGTGCCGAATATGCCCGGCGCGATGGCGAGCACGCGCACGCCGAACTGGGCGAATTCGCGCGCCGCCGGCAAAGTGAGCGCGGCGACGCCGCCTTTGGAAGAGGAATAGGCGGCTTGCCCGATTTGGCCTTCGAAAGCGGCGACCGAGGCGGTCGACACGATCACGCCGCGCTCGCCGTCGGCCAAAGGTTGCAGCGGCTGCATGGCGCTGGCGACGAGCCGCATCATGTTGAAGCTGCCGATCAGGTTGATGCGGATGACCTTCTCGAAATCCTCCAGCGGCATCGGGCCGTCGCGGCCGACGATACGCTTGGCCGGCCCGATGCCGGCGCAATTGACCAGGATGCGTGCCGGCCCGTGCGCGGCTGCGGCCTGCTTCACCGCCGCCTCGGCGGACGCACTGTCGGCCACGTCGCAGGTCACCGCGATGCCCTTGATGCTGGCGGCCACGTCGGCGGCGCCTTTTTCGTTGAGATCGAAAACCGCCACTTTGGCGCCGCTGGCTGCCAGCGCGCGCGCGGTGGCCGCTCCCAGGCCCGACGCGCCGCCGGTGACGATCGCCGCTTGTCCCTTGATTTCCATGACCCGGATTCCTTTAAGCGCCTTTAGATGGCGATGACGCGAGACGATAGCGGCGCCGCATAAAGCTCGTCCACCAGCGCGGCGCGGTTTTTCAAGACCGCGCGCTGGTTGATCGAGCCCTTGTCGGTCATTTCGCCTTTGTCCATGGAAGCCGGCTCCGCCATCAGTATGGCGCGCACAACGCGCGTCGACGAGCCGGGGCTGGCAGCGGCCAGCGCTTGCAGCAAATTCGCAAATTTCAATCGTACCCGCACATCGTCGAGCACGGCTGCGGGCGCCGCATCGGCGGCATGCTCGGGCGCGAGCTTCCGGCAGGCCTCGAGGTCGGGAAACACCAGCGCCACGATATCGTCGCGGTCAGGGCCGGCGAACACCACATCGCGCACCAAAGGAGCAAAGTGATCGATGAAGCGCGCGCGCAACGGCCCGACGCTGACCCAGGTGCCGGTCGACAGCTTGTAGTCCTCGGCGATGCGGCCGTCGAACAGGAAGCCTTTGCCCGGATCGGCGGGGTCGGCGAATTTCAGCGCGTCGCCGATCTTGTAGAAGCCGTCCGCGTCAAAAGCCTCGCGCGTGAGCTGCTGCTGCCGCCAGTAGCCGGGCGTGATGTGCGGGCCGCGCAGACGCGCTTCCAGCTTGCCTTCGTTCGGCACCAGCTTGAGTTCGACGCCCGGCGCCGGCAGCCCGATATTGCCCGGGCGGTCGAAATCGAAAGTGCAGGCGAGCGCCAGCGGCGAGGTCTCGGTCGAGCCGAGCGACGACAGAAAGATGATGCGCTCGCCGGTGGTCTCGATCGCGAGCTGGGTGAGGTCGTCCCAGGTGGTCTGGTTCAAGCCGGCGCCGGCATAGAACAGCACCTTCAGCCGGCTGAAGAAATTCTTGCGCAATGTTTCGTCGGCGCGGAAATGCGGCACCAGCGCCTCGTAGCCCTTGGGCACGTTGAAATAGATGGTCGGCGCGATCTCGCGCAGATTGCGCGCGGTCTTCGGCACGCCCGGCGGCGTCGGGTTGCCGTCGTCGATATAGAGCGAGCCGCCGTTCACCAGCACCATGTTGAAGTTGTGGTTGCTGCCGAAGGTGTGGCTCCAGGGCAGCCAGTCCACCACCACCGGCGGCTCGTCGGCGACGAAGGCGAAGCCGGCGCCGATCATCGCCTGGTTCGAGCACAGCATGCGGTGGGTGTTGATGACGCCCTTGGGGTTTCCGGTCGAGCCGGAGGTGAACAGGAATTTTGCGATGGTGTCCGGCGTGACCTGGCGTTGCGCGGCGGCGACGCCGGCGTCGTCTTCGGCGCCGACGAGGTCGTCGAACAGCGTCGCCTTGCGGTTTGCCGGCGGATTGCGGGTGACCACCAGTTCGGCGTCGCCCGGCAGCGCCGCCGCGATGGCGCGGCCGAACGGGCCGCCGTCACTGGCGAACACCATGCCGGGCGTCAGCAGATCGACGATGGCGCGCAACTTGCCGAAGTCGGTCGACAGCAGCGAATAGGCCGCCGAGATCGGCGCATAGGGAATGCCGACGCCCATCGCCGCCAGCGCCAGCAGCGCGTGTTCGATGTCGTTGCCGGAAATGATCGCGATCGGCTTGTCAGGAGAGAGCCCGCGGCGCAAGAGCGCTGCGCCGATGCGCCTGGTCAGCGCCAGCACTTGCGCATAGCTCAGCGTGCGCCAGTTGCCTTGCGCGTCGCGCTGGCCGAGGAACACGCGGTCGGGCGCGGCCTTGGCCCAGTGTTCCAGCGGCTCGCTCAGCGTGGCGTGATAGGGCGCGAGCACCTGCGCGGTGCGGATATGGATGACGCCGCTCGGCTCGCGCTCCAGCACGGCGTCGAATTCGCCCAGCCGTACCGGACGCAAGGGTGCCGACGCGCGCAGTCCGGACGTCGATGCCGCCACTGTGCTCATGTCGGGTCGCGCGTCACCTTGGGGGCGCGCTTCTCCAGAAAATCCTTGAGCCGCGCCTTGGCCTCGCCGTCGGCCTGCGCGATCGACGACATCAGCGCCTCGACCGCGTAGCCGCTCGCCGGATCCATCTCGGCGATGCGCGGCAGCGCGTGCATGACCGCGAAATTGGTCAGCGGCGCATTGCCGGCGATGCGGGTGGCGAGCTCGAGGCCTCTGGCGAAGCCTTTGCCGGAGTCCACCAAATAAGTGGTGAGCCCCATGGCCTGGCCTTCTTCGGCGGAATAGGTGCGGCCGGTGAGCATCATGTCCATCATGCGCGCGACGCCGATCAGCCGCGGCAGCCGCACCGAGCCGCCGCCGCCGACATAAATGCCGCGGCTGCCTTCCGGCAGCGCGTAATAGGCCGAGCGCTCGGCCAGGCGCACATGCGCGGCTGCTGCGAGCTCCAGGCCGCCGCCGACCACCGCGCCATGCAGCACGGCGACGGTCGGCACTTTGCCGAACTGGATCTTGTCGAAGGCGCGGTGCCACAGCCCGGAATGGGCGATGCCCTGCTTGATGTCGCGCTCTTCCAGTTCGCTCAGATCGAGGCCGGCGGAAAAATGCTCGCCTTCGCCGGCGAGCAGCACGGCGCCGATGCCGTCGGGCAGCGAGGTGAAGAAGGTCTCGATGCCGATGATGGTTTCGTCGTCCAGCGCATTGCGCTTGTGCGGGCGCTGGAGCCGCAGGATGGCGACGTCGCCCTGCCGCGCGGCGGAAAGCGATGCAGGCAGCGTCATGTCGAGCGGTTCGTCCGGCATCACTTTACCTCGTACACATCGAGCCGCACGGCGCGGGCTTCACGCTGGCCCCGCGCCAGCCCGATGATGCGGTTAAGCCAGTCGGCCGTCGGGTCGGCGGTCTCGAACCGCATCACGGTGCGGAAATAATAGAGAGTGGGATCGACGCTGTCGCCCCGCGCCAGCCGCTCCATGACCGCGGGCGGACCATGCCGCAAGCCGTCGCTGGTGACCAGGATACGCCCGCCGGCGTCGGTCTCGATGGTATAGCGCGCCTTGATGTCGGCGGCGCCGTCGCTGCGCACGACCTGCCAATCGGCGCCGCCCGGCAGGATACGGCCGGAGAGTTTCGGCCCGCGCACGGTGCCGCCGGTAATATCGATAATGCGGCGTTCGCCATAGGGCGTGCGGCCCAGATTCATGATGGGCGCGAGTTCGGCATGAATGGTGAAGATCGGTTCTTTGCCCAGCATGGCGGCTATTTGTTGGAGCCCAAACTTAATCCCGATTTCGCCATTTGACCCTGTCCTTGGCGGGCCGTAAATACGGGGCCGCAACCGGGAAGCAGTATCGCATGGCGCGTATTTCGTCGCTTGCCGAAGCCATCCAATCCGCTATTCGCGACGGCGACACGGTGGCGCTGGAGGGCTTCACCCACCTTATTCCGCATGCCGCCGGCCACGAAATCATCCGCCAGGGCCGCAAGCGCCTCACTTTGATCCGCATGACGCCGGACCTCATCTACGATCAGCTCATCGGCATGGGCTGCGTCGCCAAGCTCATTTTCTCATGGGGCGGCAATCCGGGCGTCGGCTCGCTCTATCGTTTCCGCGACGCGGTCGAGAACGGCTGGCCGCAGAAGCTGGAGCTGGAAGAACATTCGCACGCCGCCATGGCCAATGCCTATGAGGCGGGCGCGGCCGGGCTGCCTTGCGCGATCTTCCGCGGCTATATCGGCGGCGACCTGCCGAAGGTGAATGCCAAGATCAAGCGCGTCACCTGCCCGTTCACCGGCGAGGAACTGGCGGCGATTCCGGCGCACCGGCCGGATGTGGCGGTGATCCATGCCCAGCGCGCCGACCGGGCCGGCAATGTGCTGATCGAGGGTGTGCTCGGCGTGCAGAAGGAAGCCGTGCTGGCGGCGAAGCGCTCGGTAGTGACGGTGGAGGAGATCGTCGACGATCTGGGCGAGCGCAGCCTCAACGCGGTGGTGCTGCCGCATTGGACCGTCGGCCACGTGGTCGAGGTGCCGGGCGGTGCGTTTCCTTCTTTTGCGCAGGGCTATTACAAGCGCAATAACGCCTTCTATAAGGAATGGGACGCAATCGCGAAGGAACGCGGTTCTTTCCTCGCCTGGATGAAGACCAACGTCCTGGAGAAAGGCCCCGAGGCCTTCGCCCGGTACGCGCGCAAGCAT
Organism: uncultured Alphaproteobacteria bacterium; assembly: GCA_963770985.1. Lineage (GTDB taxonomy): Bacteria > Pseudomonadota > Alphaproteobacteria > Rhizobiales > Xanthobacteraceae > Pseudolabrys. The sequence continues at coordinate 158,118 of CAVYRR010000013.1, forward strand.
CGCGCGGCGGCGGAGTAAGTACCATGGCCGAATACAAGCCGAGAGAGATGATGACGATTGCGGCGGCGCGCGCGCTGAAGAACGACGACATTTGTTTCGTCGGCATCGGCCAGCCGTCGGCCGCCTGCAACCTCGCGCGCCTGACCCATGCACCCGGCATCACGCTGATCTACGAATCCGGCACGCTTGCCACCAAGCCGAATATCCTGCCGCTCTCGATCGGCGACGGCGAATTGTGCGAGACCGCGCTTACCACCGTGCCGGTGCCGGAAATGTTCCGCTACTGGCTGCAAGGCGGCCGCATCAAGATAGGATTCCTCGGCGGCGCGCAGATCGACAAATTCGCCAATCTCAACACGACGGTGGTCGGCCCCTACGCCAAGCCGAAGGTGCGCCTGCCCGGCGGCGGCGGCGCGCCGGAGATCGCCACGTCGTGCGGCGAGATTTTCATCATCATGGCGCAGGGCAAACGCAGCTTTGTCGACAAGCTCGATTTCGTCACCTCCATCGGGCATGTCACTGGCGGCGACAGCCGCGCCAAACTCGGCGTCAAGACCAAAGGCCCGACCAAATTGATCACCGATCTGGCGCTGTTCGAGCCCGATCCCGAGACCAAAGAGATGACCGTCGTCTCCATCCATCCGGGCGTCACCCGCGAGCAGATTCAGGAGAATGCCGGTTGGAAAATTGCCTTTGCCGCCAAAGTGGCAGAGACGCCGCCGCCGACGCCACGCGAGCTTGAGGTGCTGCGCGACCTCCACGCCCGTACCGACCGCGCGCATTCTGAGGCAGCGTGATGGCAAATCGTGAAGCATTTCTCTGCGACGCGGTGCGCACCCCGATCGGGCGCTATGGCGGCGCATTGGCGAAAGTTCGCACCGACGATCTCGCCGCCGCGCCGATCAAGGCGCTGATGGCGCGCCATCCGAAAGTCGATTGGGAAAAGCTTGACGAGGTCTATTTCGGTTGCGCCAACCAAGCCGGCGAGGACAACCGCAATGTGGCGCGCATGGCGCTGCTGCTGGCCGGCCTGCCGACCAGCGTGCCGGGCCTGACGCTCAATCGCCTCTGCGCATCAGGGCTTGAAGCGGTCGGCACCGCGGCGCGCGCCATCCGCGCCGGCGAGATGGAATTCGCCATCGCCGGCGGCGTCGAATCGATGACGCGGGCCCCGTTCGTGCAGGGCAAGGCGCAGGAAGCCTTCGCGCGCGCGGCCGAGATCTACGACACCACAATAGGCTGGCGCTTCATCAATCCGCTGATGAAGAGCCAATATGGCGTCGATTCCATGCCGGAAACCGGCGAGAACGTGGCGGAAGAATTCCAGATCACCCGCGCCGACCAGGATGCATTTGCGCTGCGCTCGCAGCAGCGCGCGGCCAAGGCGGTGGCGTCGGGCTATTTCGCCAAGGAGATCGTTGCGGTCGAGATCGCCGGCCGCAAGGGCGAGATCGTCAAGGTCGACAAAGACGAGCATCCGCGCGAGACCACGCTCGATCAGCTCGCCAAGCTCAAGCCGTTCGTGCGCAACCCGGGCACCATCACGGCCGGCAACGCCTCCGGCGTCAATGACGGCGCCGCCGCGCTGATCGTCGCCTCGGAAGCGGCGGTGAAGGCGCATGGCCTGACGCCGCGCGCGCGCATTCTCGGCATGGCCTCGGCGGCGGTGCCGCCGCGCATCATGGGCATCGGCCCGGTGCCGTCGACCCGCAAACTGATGGCGCGGCTCGGCCATAAGATCGGCGACTACGACGTGATCGAGCTCAACGAAGCCTTCGCCTCGCAGTCGCTTGCCTGCCTGCGTCAGCTCGGGCTCGCCGACGATGCGCCGCAGGTCAATCCGCACGGCGGGGCGATCGCGCTCGGGCATCCGCTCGGCATGTCGGGCGCGCGGCTGGCGCTGACCGCGGCGCACGGCCTGGAAGACAACGGCGGCAAGCGCGCGCTGGCCACCATGTGCGTCGGCGTCGGCCAAGGTGTATCGTTGGCGCTAGAACGGGTCTCGTGAGACAAAACCAATAATAAGGACAACAATAATGTCGATGATCTATCCCAAGGAAAGCCTGAGCGTTTATCCCAAACATCTGTCGCCGGACTACAAGAGCACGGTGAAGCGCTCGCCGTCGAAACCGCTGATCATCGTGCCGCACACTTTGTCCGAGCTCACCGGTCCGGCCTTCGGCCATGACGCGATCCAGGAGAACGACAACGATCTCACCAAGCAGCACAAGGGCGAGCCCTTGGGCGAGCGCATCATCGTGCACGGCCACGTTTACGATGAGGACAAACGGCCGGTGCCGGAGACGCTGGTGGAAATCTGGCAGGCCAATGCCTGCGGCCGCTACGTGCACAATGTCGATCAGCACCCGGCGCCGCTCGACCCGAATTTCACCGGCGCCGGCCGCACCCTTACCGACAAGAAGGGTTATTACAAATTCATCACGGTGAAGCCCGGCGCCTATCCATGGGGCAATCATCGCAATGCCTGGCGGCCGAACCACATCCACTTCTCGGTGTTCGGGCAGGCGTTCGTGACCCGGCTGGTGACGCAGATGTATTTCCCGGGCGATCCGCTGTTCCCGTTCGATCCGATCTTCAATTCGGTGACCGACGAGAAGGCGCGTCAACGCATGATCTCGCACTTCGATCTGGAGAACACGATCCCTGACTGGGCGCTCTGCTTCCGCTTCGATATCGTGCTGCGCGGGCGTGAACAGACACCAACGCATACGGAAAAACACTAGCGCATGATTCCGAAAAGCATGTCCTCGATCTGATCGGGGATGGGAACCGGTTTTCGGATAAGATCATGCGCAAAGGGAAAATATAATGTCTGACATTACGCCCTCACAAACCGTCGGCCCGTTCTTCGCCTATGGCCTGGCGCCGCACAGCCGCTGCGACTGGGCGCCGAACGCGAACTACGACTGGAAGGAAACGATCGGCGCAAATCTGATCACGCCGGACGCGACGGGAACGAAAATCCACATCGAAGGCCGCATCCTCGACGGCGACGGCAAGCCGATCAACGACGCCATGATCGAGATCTGGCAGGCCGACAGCGCAAGGCCGCTACGCCCATGCGCGCGGCGAGAAGCCGCGCCCGAACGCCAAGTTCACCGGCTTCGGCCGCTCGGCCACCGACAAGCAGGGCGTCTACAGCTTCGACACCATCAAACCCGGTTCGGTGCCGGGGCCCGAGGGCAAGCCGCAAGCGCCGCATATCGTGGTCTGCATCTTCTCGCGCGGCATGCTGCGGCAGATTTACACGCGGCTCTATTTCTCCGACGAGGCGGGAAACGCCAGCGATCCGATCCTGGCGATGGTGCCCGAGGACCGCCGCGGCACGCTGATTGCCCACAAGCAGGCCGGCAGCGGCCAGAGTGTCTATCGCTTCGACATCCGCGTGCAGGGCGAGAACGAGACGGTTTTCTTCGACATCTGAAGACGTTAACGGCAGGGCGTCATTGCCCACTGCTGCCCATGTAATTACCCTGAAAGTGGGATACTGCCCAAATTTCGACGCCAAAATAATAATTTTAAGAGCGACAAAAATTATAATGCACGTAAAAATAGCCATTTATTGAGTTGGGTGTAGCCCACCCATCCTGCCCATCTTCTTTAATGCTGTTTTTACAATTGACGAAGGCGGGTGGACTTGGTTCCCTTGGCGCTGAGCCAGCCGCTAGAGCGGGCCGCAAGGAAGCGCCGTCATGAACGATCAAATCCTGCAAGAGATCAGCGAATTCTGCCGCCAGCGCGGGCTCGCCGAATCGACCTTCGGCCGCCGCGCGGTCAACGACGGCAAGCTCGCCAACCGCCTGCGCAATGGCGGCCGCATCACAACAGACACGTTGGAGCGCATCCGCAGCTTCATGGCGCGCAATGTCGATGCTGCACCGGCGCGCCGCCGCATGCTGTTCGACGCGAGCCCGCCCGCGGCTTTGCCCGTGGTCACGCCGCCGGCGCCGCCGGTCGCTTCCGGGCAGGCGGCCAACGACCCGCAGCGAAATTTCCGCTTCTTCGACAACCGGCAGAAATATCTGCTGTTCGTGAACACCTGCAGCGAGAAATGGGAAATCGCCAATCGCGTCGGCATGGAGCTCGCCAACATCCATCCGCGCCCGCCGGCGGTGCGCGTGTTCGACGCCGGTCTCGGCGACGGCACCGTGCTGGCGCGCGTGATGCGCAATATGCACGACCGCTTTCCCACCATGCCGTTCTATATCGTCGGCAAGGAAATCAGCCTCGAAGACATCCGCCTTACGCTGCACAAGATGGCCGACCGATTCGTCGAACATCCGTCGACCGTGCTGGTGCTGACCAATCTCGCCTATGCCGAAGCGCCCTGGCTGGCGGTGAAGTCGCTGTCCGCCGCCACCAGCCTGGTGTGGAAAGACCTGGCGATGGACGGCAATACCGCGCACTCTTTCGAACAGCAGATCACCGCGCTCGAGCCATTTTTGGCCGAGAACTGGAAGGCGCGGGTGTCGGCCAAGAGCGGCAATCCGGTCTATGAGCGGCCGGTCATCTTGGTGATCTATCGCAACGATCATAAATTCCTGCTCGACCAGATCGTGCCCAAGCCTGGCGGCACCGTCGCCGATTACGATCTGGTCATCGCCTCGCAGCCTTATCGGGCGCGCGCTTCGCTGGAATTCAAGGCCAGGCGCGTGTTGGCGCCGCTCGCCCGCGCGCTCGGCCCAGGCGGGCGCATGATCGCGATTCATTCCTATGGACATGACCCCGGCATGGAGATCATCCATAAGGTTTGGCCGAACGACAATCCGTTCGTGCACAGCCGCCACGATCTGCTCAAGGAAGTAAAGCACGAGCTGGGCAGCGCCGGCCGCGATCTCAATTTCAACGCCTATTCCGATCAGCGCTCGCTGTTCCGCTACGACATGCACACCCTGCCGTCGGAGATTTCCTCCTCGATCGGCACCTCCACGCTGCTCGCCGCCTGGAACGCGGCGATCTACGTGGCGCAGATCGAGGACGACCGGCTGTCCGACGTCAACAGCGACCGCCGCTATATCGAGGCGACCCGCGACGTGCTGCAGAGGCAGGGCGGTCTCTGGTTCCACGATGAATCTTTCGTGATCTCGCACCGGCGCGAGTGAGGAGCAGTGCATGTTGGTTCACTACATGCTCCGTTCATTCCCGCGTAAGCGGGAATCCAGAGCCACGACTGCAGAATCAGAATTCGCTGCCCTGGGTCCCCGCTTGCGCGGGGACGAATGGTTGATTTGACATGCCGGTCGAAACTGCCTTCGCCCACCGTTTTTCGATCGAGGCGACACGGCCGAACGCAGCCGAGATCACCGCACTCGCCGAAATTCTCCCGCCCGGTACGCCGGTCTATTTCTCGGCGGTCCCGACGATCACACCGCCCGAGCTGATCGGCGCGGCGGCCTTGCTGCGCAAATCCGGTTTGGAGCCCGTCGTTCATATTGCGGCCCGCCGCATTCACGCTGCCGCCGACCTGCAGAACCTGCTCGCCGGTCTGCGCGGGGAGGCCGATGTGCGCCGGCTTTTGGTCATCGGCGGCGACGTCGATGCATCGGGGCCCTATCCCGACGCGCTGGCGGTGATCCAGAAAGGCCGCTTGCGCGAGGCCGGCATCGAGGAGATCGGGATCGGCGCCTATCCCGAGGGCCATAGCCGCATTCCGGCCGGCCGGCTGGAAGCCGCGCTCGACGAGAAGATCGCCTCCGCCGCCGCGCAGGGCCTGCGCGTCCATATCGTGAGCCAATTCTCGTTTTCACCCGAGAGCATCCTTGGCTGGCTGCGGCGCTTGCGCGCCTGCGGCATCACCAAGCCGGTCAAGGTCGGCATGGCCGGCCCCACCAGCATGCCCGCGCTGCTGCGCTACGCCAAACGCTGCGGCGTCAACGCCTCGCTGCGCGGCCTGATGTCGGGCGCGGCGGCCGGCCTCATCGGCCATGTCGGGCCGGACCGCATCGTGGAAACGCTGGCCCAGGCCGGCGATCTGGGCGATGCCGCGCCACATTATTTTTCATTCGGCGGGGCGGTCGAAACCGCGCGCTACGCTTGCTCAACGTCAAGACGGGCCGCCGCCGGGCATGCTATGGCACAGCCAAATCTAGACTAAGACCTGCGGTTCAGCCGGCCCGCGGGCGCATCTCGGAGGAAATGTCATGCAACGGACCAAGCCGCCTTTCCGCGCCGACATGGTCGGCAGCCTGCTGCGCACCGCGCCGGTCAAGCAGGCGCGCGCGCAGCGCGAAAAGGGCGAGATCAACGCCGCCGCGCTGAAGGAAGTCGAGGACCGCGAGATCGAGAAGATCATCAAGAAGCAGGAGGAGATCGGGCTCAAGCTCGTCACCGACGGCGAATTCCGCCGCGCCTGGTGGCATTTCGATTTCTTCAGCATGCTCGACGGCGTCGAGCTCTACGAGCTCGACCACGGCATCCAGTTCCACGGCGTGCAGACCAAGATGCAGAGCATCAAGGTCGCCGGAAAGATCGGCTTCTCCAACCATCCGATGATCGAGCACTTCAAGTTCCTGAAGGCGCACACCAAGGTGACGCCGAAGATGTGCATCCCGGCGCCGAGCCAGATGCATTTCCGGCTCGAGCCCGGCGCGGTGGCGAAGTCGGCCTATCCCGATCGCGACGCCATCTTCGGCGATCTCGCCATGGCCTATCAGAACGCGATCAAGGCCTTCTATGCCGCCGGCTGCCGCTATCTGCAGTTCGACGACTGCTCCTGGGCCTATCTCTGCTCGCAGGTCGAATTGCAGAAGGCGCGCGACCGCGGCCTCGACGTCGATCATCTGCAGGAAACCTACGCGGCCTGCATCAACAAGGCGCTCGAAGCCAAGCCCGCCGACATGACCATCACCACGCATGTCTGCCGCGGCAATTTCCGCTCCACCTTCATCTCCTCCGGCGGCTACGAGCCGGTGGCGCAGACTCTGCTCGCCAAATGCAACTACGACGGCTACTTCCTGGAATACGACACCGACCGCGCCGGCGGCTTCGAGCCGCTGCGCTTTTTGCCGAAAGGCAACAAGATCGTCGTGCTCGGCCTGGTCACGTCCAAGCAGGGGCGGCTGGAGCCGCGCGACGACATCAAAAAGCGCATCCAAGAAGCGACCAAATTCGTCGCGCTCGACCAGTTGTGTCTCTCGCCGCAATGCGGCTTTGCCTCGACCGAGGAGGGCAATGTCTTGGCTGAGGACGAACAGTGGGCCAAGCTGCGCATGATCGTGGAATTGGCGAACGAGGTGTGGGGGAAATAGACCGCTCATTCCCGCGGAAGCGGAAATCCAGATAAGACAGTAAGCACTGGGTCCCCGCTTTCGCGGGGACGAACGGATTAGAGTCGGGGAGTAATCAATGACCCAACGCGCCACGCCGCCGTTCCGCGCCGACATGGTCGGCAGCCTGCTGCGCACCGCGCCGCTGAAGGAGGCGCGCGCCAAATTCGCCAAGGGCGAAACCACCGCCGCCGCGCTGAAGGAAGTCGAAGACCGCGAGATCGAGAAGATTATCAAGAAGCAGGCGGAGGTGGGCTTGAAGCTCGCCACCGACGGCGAATTCCGCCGTTCCTGGTGGCATTTCGATTTCTTCCGCGCGCTCAAAGGCGTCACGCCCATCACCACCGCGACCGGCATCAAATTCCACGGCGTGGAGACCAAGCACGAAGCGATCCGGATCGACGGCAAGGTCGATTTTGTCGGCCATCCGATGCTCGAGCATTTCAAGTTCTTGAAAGCGCATTGCAACGTCACGCCGAAAATGTGCATCCCGGCGCCCAGCACGTTCCATTTCCGGCAAGGGCGGGCGATGGTGAGCAAGCAGGTCTACCCCGGCTACGACGAATTCTTCGCCGACGTCGCCGTCACCTGGCGCAAGGCGATCCACGCCTTCTACGACGCCGGCTGCCGCTATCTGCAGCTCGACGACACCGCCTGGGCGATGATCTGCGATCCGAAAGAGCGCGAGGGCTCGAAGGCGCGAGGCGACGACCCCGATACGCTGCCGGCGATCTATGCCCGCGTCACCAATGCGGCGCTTGCCGCCAAGCCCGCCGACATGGCGATCACCATGCATTCCTGCCGCGGCAATTTCCGCTCCACCTGGATCGCGCAGGGCGGCTATGAATTCGTCGCCGAGCATCTGCTCGGCAACACCAATTTCGACGGTTATTTCCTGGAATACGACTCAGATCGCGCCGGCGGCTTCGAGCCGCTGCGTCACTTCCCCAAGGGCAACAAGCAGCTGGTGCTCGGCCTGGTTACTTCGAAGTCCGGGCGGCTTGAGCCGCGCGACGAAATCAAGCGCCGCATCGACGAGGCCGCAAAATACGTCGCGCTGGATCAGCTGTGCCTGTCGCCGCAATGCGGCTTCGCCTCGACCGAAGAGGGCAACGTGCTGGCCGAGGACGAGCAGTGGGCCAAGCTGCGCATGATCGTCGAGTTGGCGGAAGAAGTGTGGGGCCGCTAAGCTCCGCGAATGACATTACGTAGCCGTCCCCCCTTTCGCGCCGATCATGTCGGCAGCCTGCTGCGCACCGCGCCGTTGAAACAAGCGCGCGCGCAGGGCGAACGCGGCGAGATCACCGCCGAACAACTAAAAGCCATCGAAGACCGCGAGATTGCGGCGGTCATCAAACGCCAGGAGGACATCGGTCTGAAGGCCGTTACCGACGGCGAATTTCGCCGTGCCTTCTGGAATTACGATTTTCTGGGCGCGCTCGACGGCGTCGAGGCCTATCTCGGCGAGCGCAAGATCAAGTTCGAGGGCCCCAACCCGAAGCCGATGATGCTGCGCGTCACCGGTAAGCTCGGCACGTTTTCCGGCCATCCGATGCTGGAGCATTTCGACTTCGTAAAAGCGCACACGAGGCGTTTGCCGAAGATGACGATCCCGTCGCCATCATCGCTGCATTTCCGTTACGGCCGCGACGCGGTGCCGGAATCCATTTATCCGGACATGGATGATTTTTACCGCGACCTCGGGCAGACCTACCGCAAAGCGGTGCGCGCCTTCGCCGACCAGGGCTGCCGCTACTTGCAGCTCGACGAGGTGAATTTCACTTATCTCTGCGATCCGAAACTGCGCGCGCAAGTGGCGAACCGCGGCGACGACCCCGAACAGCTGCCGGCGATCTATGCCGCGATGATCAATGCCGCGATCTCCGACATTCCTTCAGACATGACCATCGCCATGCATCTGTGCCGCGGCAATTTCCAATCCACTTTCGTCGCCTCCGGCGGCTACGAGCCGGTGGCGGAAATCCTGTTCAACACGATCAACGTGCACGGCTATTTCATGGAATACGACAGCGACCGCGCCGGCGGCTTCGAACCGTTGCGGCTGCTGCCGAAGGGTAAGACCGTGGTGCTCGGCCTGGTCACGTCGAAAAGCGGGCAGCTGGAATCCAAGGACGAGATCAAACGCCGCATCGAGCAGGCGGCGAAATTTGTGCCGCTTGAGCAACTGTGCCTCTCGCCGCAATGCGGCTTCGCCTCCACCGAGGAAGGCAATATCCTGGCCGAGGACGAGCAATGGGCGAAGCTCAAGATGATCGTGGAAATTGCGGAAGAGGTGTGGAGTTAGCCAAAACTCGTTCGTTCCCGCGGACGCGGGAACCCAGTTAGGCCAAGAAGAACTGGGTCCCCGCTTGCGCGGGGACGAACGGATTGAGCCCAGGAGAGTGAAACAACAATGACCCAGCGCACTAAACCGCCGTTCCGCGCCGATCATGTCGGCAGCCTGCTGCGTCCAGCCGCCCTGAAAAAAGCGCGCGAGCAGCGTGCCAAAGGCGAAATCGACCCCGCCGCCCTTAAGGCGGTCGAGGACCGCGAGATCGAGCGCGTCATCAAAAAGCAGGAAGAGGTCGGCCTGCAATCGATCACCGACGGCGAATTCCGCCGTTCCTGGTGGCATCTCGATTTTCTCTGGGGCCTCGACGGCGTCGAGAAGTACGTGATGGACACCGGCGTCGCTTTTGCCGCGGTGACCACGCGCAACGAGGGCGTCAAGGTCACCGGCAAACTCGGCTTTTCCGGCCATCCGATGCTCGAGCATTTCAAGTTCGTCGCCGCCCACACCAAGCGCACGCCCAAAATCACCATTCCGGCGCCGTCGGCGATCTATGGCCGGCCGATGCGGCTGCCGATCGACCAAAAGATTTACCCGAGGCTCGATGCGTTCTTCGACGATCTCGGCCAGGCCTACAAAAAAGCCGTGTGCGCCTTTGCAGATGCAGGCTGCCGCTATCTGCAGCTCGACGAGGTGTTTATCGCTATGCTGTGCGATCCGAAATACCGTGCGCAGATGAAAGCGCGCGGCGACGATCCGGCAAAGCTCGGCGAGCTTTACGGCGACCTCATCAACACCGCAATGTCGGACATCCCGCCCGATATGACCATCACCATGCATCTGTGCCGCGGCAACTATAAATCCACCTTCATGGGCACGGGCGGCTACGAGGCCGAACAGGACATCCTGTTCAATCGCATCAAGGTGCACGGCTATTTCATGGAATACGACAGCGACCGCGCCGGCGGCTTCGAGCCGCTCAAGCTGGTGCCAAAAGACCGTCAGGTGGTGCTCGGCCTGGTGACCAGCAAGACCGGCCGCCTGGAGAGCAAGGACGACCTCAAACGCCGGATCGACGAGGCCACGAAATATATTTCGCTCGACCAGCTCTGCCTGTCGCCGCAATGCGGCTTTGCCTCCACAGAGGAGGGCAATACCTTGGCCGAGGACGAGCAATGGGCCAAGCTGCGGATGATTGTGGAGATTGCCGAAGAGGTGTGGGGTTAATTATTTTGTCGTCCCCGCGAAAGCGGGGACCCATAGGCCGTGTCCTTTCGATAGACTGCGGAGTATGGGTCCCGGCTCGCGCTCGCTCCGCTCGCTTGGCTGGGACGACAGAGTAAAGTTCACGAAATGCCCCTAAACGCCGAAAAACTCCTGGCGCTGCAGATCCCCGACGTCGAGCACACGTACGGCCCGAAGGACTGCATGCTCTATGCGCTCGGCCTCGGTCTCGGGCAGGATCCGTTCAACGCCGACGAGCTCGCTTTCGTCTACGAAAAAAATCTCAAAGTGCTGCCGACCTTTGCCGTGATGCAGGGCTACGCGGCCTATTGGCTGCGCCGGCCGGAGATCGGCGTCACGTGGGAGAAGGTGGTGCACGGCGAGCAGGGCTTGGTGCTGCATCAACCGGTCGCGCCGCAAGGCACGGTGATCGGGCGCACCCGCATTCTGGACGTGGTGGACAAGGGCGAAGGCAAAGGCGCGTTGGTTTATTCGCAACGCGCGATCAGCGACAAGGCGAGCGGCCGCCTGCTCGCAACCCTCAAGCAGACCACGTTCTGCCGCGGCGACGGCGGCTTCGGCGGAGCAAAACGCGAGACCCCGCCGCCGCACGCGCTCCCGCAGCGTGCGCCGGACGGCATCTGCGACTTTGCGACCCGGCCGGAAATGGCGCTGATCTACCGGCTGTCCGGCGATACCAATGCGCTGCATGTCGACCCGGAATTCGCCAAGGCCGCCGGCTTTCCGCGGCCCGTGCTACATGGCCTTGCGACCTTCGGGGTCACCGGGCACGCGCTGCTCAAGGCGGTATGCGGCTATGATCCAGGCCGGCTGAGCGCGATTTCCGGGCGGTTCTCGGCGCCAGTGTTCCCGGGCGAGACCATCCGCACCGAGTTCTGGCGCGATGGCGGCGTGGTAAGCTTTCGCGCACGGGTGGTTGGGCGCGACGTGATCGCGATCGACCACGGCCGTGCCGAGGTGAAAGAGTAAAGAGTCATGAGCAAACGCAGCGCCGACCCGGACGAGTTCGCCGACATCCGCGAGTCGGTGCGCGCATTGTGCGCCAAGTTCCCGGGCGAATACTGGCGCGCGCTCGACCGCGAACGCGCTTATCCGACCGATTTCGTCAAAGCGCTCACCGAGGCCGGTTATCTCGCCGCGCTGATCCCGGAGGAATTCGGCGGCAGCGGACTTGGCATCAGCGCGGCCGCCGCGATCCTCGAGGAAGTGCACGCTTCCGGCTGTAACGGCGCGGCCTGCCATGCGCAGATGTATACGATGGGCACGATCCTGCGGCATGGCAACGCCGAACAGAAGCGGACTTATTTGCCCAAGATCGCTAGCGGCGAATTGCGCCTGCAGGCCTTCGGCGTGACCGAGCCGACCTCGGGCACCGACACGCTGTCGTTGCGCACCACGGCGCGGCGCGAGGGCAACGATCACTACGTCATCAACGGCCAGAAACTCTGGACCTCGCGCGCCGAGCATTCCGATCTGATGCTGCTGCTTGCACGCACCGAGCAGAAGGAGAAGGCCAAGAAGCGCACCGACGGCCTGTCGGTGTTCCTGGTCGACATGCGGCTGGCGCAAAGCACTAGCATCACTATCAATCCGATCCGCACCATGATGAACCATGCCACCACGCAGGTGTTCTTCGACGACTTGCGCGTGCCGGCGGAAAACCTGATCGGCGAGGAAGGCCAGGGCTTCCGCTACATTCTGGCCGGCATGAACGCCGAGCGCATCCTGATCGCGGCGGAATGCATCGGCGATGCCAAATGGTTCATCGCCAAGGCGAGCGGCTATGCCAAGGAGCGCGAATTGTTCGGCCGGCCGATCGGCAAGAACCAGGGCGTGCAGTTCCCGATCGCGCGCGCCTATGCGCAGATGCGCGCCGCCGAATTGATGGTGCGCGAGGCGGCGGCCAAATACGAGGCCGGCGCCGACGTCGGGCCGGAGGCCAATATGGCGAAGCTGCTCGCCGCCGACGCCTCCTGGTTTGCCGCCGACATGTGCGTGCAGACGTTCGGCGGCTTCGGCTTCGCCGAGGAATACGATGTCGAGCGCAAGTTCCGCGAAACGCGGCTCTACCAGGTGGCGCCGATTTCCACCAACATGATCCTGTCCTACTTGGCCGAGCACGTGCTCGGCCTGCCGCGGTCTTATTGAAATGGCGTTGCCGCTCGAAGGCCTGCTGGTCGTTTCGGTCGAACAAGCCGTAGCGGCGCCGACCTGCACATGCAAGCTGGCCGATGCCGGCGCGCGCGTGATCAAGGTCGAGCGGCCGGAAGGCGACTTCGCGCGCCGTTACGATGCACTGGTGCACGGCGAAAGCGCCTATTTCGTCTGGCTCAATCGCGGCAAGCAGTCGTTGGTGCTCGATCTCGGCAAGGCCGAAGACAAGGCGCTGCTCGAAGCCATGCTCGCCAAAGCCGACGTGTTCGTGCAGAACCTGAAACCCGGCGCCATCGCCAAGCTCGGCTTTGCCGTCACGCGGTTGCGCAAGGATTATCCTCGCCTGATCTGCTGCTCGATTTCCGGCTACGGCGAGAGTGGCCCTTACGCACAGCGCAAGGCCTACGACATGCTGATCCAGGCAGAATCGGGCTTATCCTCGATTACCGGCGGCCCGGAAGCGCCGGCGCGCGCCGGCGTTTCGGTCTGCGACATCGCCGCCGGCATGAACGCCTATGAGGCGATCCTGGAGGCGCTGCTGGCGCGCGCAAAAAGCGGCGAGGGCGCCGCCATCGCCATCTCGATGTTCGACGCCATGGCGGATTGGATGGGCGTGCCGCTGCTCCAGCACGAAGGCGGCGATACGCCGAAGCGCATCGGTCTCGCGCACACCTCGATCTCGCCCTACGGCGCCTTCAAGACCAAAGACGGTGTCGATGTCCTGATCTCGATTCAGAACGACCGCGAATGGCGCGTGCTGGCGGAACATGTCATGGGCGACAAGGCGCTCGCCGCCGATCCGAACTTTGCCACCAATGTCGAACGGATGAAACGGCGGTCCGAAACCGATGGCCGGGTCGCCGCCGCGTTTGCGGCGATGGATCTTGCGCCGCTGGTGGAGAAGCTCACACGCTACGATATCGCTTTTGGCGTCATCAACGATCTGGATTTGCTGGTCCGCCATCCGCATTTGCGCCGCGTTACCGTCGGCACGCCGAGCGGTCCGGCCAGCATGCCGGCGCCGGCGGCGATTCATGATGGCGCGCCGCGCCGCTATGGCGCGGTGCCTGCGCTTGGCGAGCACAGTGAAATAATCAGGGCGGAATTCGGCAGGAAAAACGCTTAAGATTTGTTCGTCAGTGACGAGAGGGACACATGGACATCGGCTTTATCGGACTGGGCAACATGGGCGCCCCGATGGCGCGCCGGCTGATCGCGGCCGGGCACAAGCTCACCGTCTACGACACACGCAACGACGCGGTCGCGCCGTTTGTGGCGCTCGGCGCGCAGCTCGCGTCCTCGCCGGCCGATGTCGCTAATCGGGTGGAAACGGTGATGGCGAGTCTGCCGTCGCTGCAGATCTCCACAAAGGTTGCGCTCGGCGAGGGCGGCGTCATCGAGGGCAAACGAGTCAAGCGTTTTGTCGACCTCTCCACCACCGGGTCGCGCGTTGCGGCCGAGATTTGCGCGGAACTCGCCAAAAAGAACATTGTGCAAATCGACTCGCCGGTGAGCGGCGGCGTCGGCGGCGCCAACAAGGGCACGCTCGCCGTCATGGTGTCGGGACCGCAGGCCGAGATCGACGCAGTCAAAGATGCACTCGCCGTGTTCGGCACGGTGTTTGTGATCGGCCACAAGCCGGGCCTGGCGCAGACCATGAAGCTTGCCAATAATTTCCTCTCCGCCACCGCCATGGCTGCGACCGCCGAAGCGGTGGCGATGGGCGTCAAGGCCGGGCTCGATCCGGCGGTGATGATCGACGTGATCAATGCCGGCTCCGGCCGCAACACCGCCACGACCGGAAAATTTCCCAGCACGATCCTGACCCGCACCTTCGATTACGGTTTCGCCACCGCACTGATGCTCAAGGATGTGCGGCTGTGCGTCGAGGAGGCCAGGGGGCTGGACGTACCCGATGAAGTCATGCGTGCCGTGCTCGATCAATGGGAGCTCACCAATTCGGAATTCGGCGGCGACTCGGACTTTACCGCCATCGTCAAGATGATCGAGCGCCGCGCGGGCGTCACGATAGGGAAGAAATCATGAGCGACGACATCCACGAAGTCTACGCCGTCCGCTATGCCGAGCACGCGCGCATGCGCTCGGAAAACTACATTTTCGGCGACCCGCACGACGAGATGACATCGATCTCCTATTACGTCTGGGTGATCAAAGGCTCGTACGGCACTTTCGTGGTCGACACCGGCTTCGATGAAACGGCGGCGAAGGAGCGCGGGCGCAAAATCATTCATCCCGTGGGCGAGGGGCTGAAGGCGCTCGGCGTCCAGCCCGACAAGGTGAAGCACGTAATCGCCACCCACATGCATTGGGATCACGCCGGCAATTACGATCTGTTCCCGAACGCGCGCTACCACGTCCAGGACACCGAGATGGCCTATGCCACCGGCCGCTGCATGTGCCACCAGGTGCTGCGCATCCCGTTCAGCGAGAGCGACGTGCACGCCATGATCGGCAAAATTTACGCCTATCGCGTCGACTTCCATGACGGCGTGGAAGAGTTGGCGCCGGGCATCACCGTGCACAAGATCGGCGGTCACTCGAAAGGCCTGCAATGCGTAAGGGTGAAGACCCGGCGCGGCACCGTCGTGGTCGCTTCCGACTGCATCCATTTGTACTCACACATCGACGAGGGCCGCGTGTTCCCGATCACCTATTCCGTAGGCGACACGCTCGAGGGCTATAAGACGATCCAGAAGCTCGCTACGTCGCGCCACCACATCGTGCCGGGCCACGATCCGGAGGTGATGAAACTTTATCCGGCGGCGAAAGCGGGATTGGAGAATTGGATTTGCCGGCTGGACGTGGAGCCGAAGGTTTAGCTCCCATGTCGTCCCCGCGAAGGCGGGGACCCCATACTCCGCAGCTTCTCGATAGGGCACAGCGTATGGGTCCCGGGTCTCGCTTCGCTCGCCCGGGACGACTGATTAGGCCAACCCCAATTCCGCGAACGCGTCCTTGTGGTGCTCGGCGCTGTCGGGCGAAAAGCAGCAGAACAGCACGCGCGTCATGCCGCGCGGGTGTGCCGCAATTTCCGACGCCACCGTGCCGACCGCGATGCGGGCGGCGAGATCGGCGGGAAAACGGTAGATGCCGGTTGAGATCGCCGGGTAGGCGATCGAGCTAAGCGCATGCGCGGCGGCAAGATCGAGCGCGCTGCGGTAGCAGCCCGCCAGCAGCGCTTCCTCGTCCGATCCGCCGCCGTGCCACACCGGGCCGACCGCATGAATGACGTGCTTCGCCTTCAGCCGGTGGCCGCCGGTGATCTTGGCCGAGCCGGTCTCGCAGCCGCCCAGCGTCTCGCATTCCTTGAGCAGCCCCGGCCCGGCCGCGCGATGGATGGCACCGTCCACGCCGCCGCCGCCCAAGAGCGAGCGGTTGGCCGCATTGACGATTGCATCCACGTCGAGCGTGGTGATGTCGGCGACGAAGATATCGAGCCGCGTCTCGCCGATCTCGGCGCTGAGCAGCGGTGCGACATTGGCGGTCATGGTGGAAATTGTATCACGCCCACTCGGCTTTGACTTCCGCCTGTAAGTCGACGGTGCCGCGCACCCCGATGTCGTCGAAATGCGCGTCCAGGAAACGGCGCGCCGCGCGCTTTCCGTTGGTGCGCAGCATCTCGAAGAAATCGTAGTCGGTATTGAGGCGGTTGTCCGCGTTGAGCAATTTGGCGGAAGAATCGAGCACGATGCGGTGCATGTTGATGCGCCGGTACTTGCCGGGTCCCGTCCCGCGCGTCAGGCGGCCCTGATCGATCAAGCGCGCCACGAATTCGATGGCGCGCAGCTCGCCCATCAGCGGCGAATTGAACGTGATCTCGTTCAGGCGGCTCACGATGTCGCGGCTCGTGGTCGGCGTTGCGTGGCGCGCCAGCGGATTGATCTGGATGAGCAGCACGTCCTCGGTCTGCGTCGCCCCGAACAGAGGAAAGATTGAAGGATTGCCGAGATAGCCGCCGTCCCAGTACGGCACGCCGTCGATCTCGACCGCGCGGAACAGCAGCGGCAGGCAGGCGGACGCCAGGATCACATCGGCGTCGATCTTGTCATGCGGGAAAATGCGCAGGCGGCCGGTATGCACATTGGTGGCGCTGACGAACAGCTGCGGGGTCGGAGATTTCTTGATGGCGTCGAAATCGACGAAGCGCTCGATCAATTCCTTCAACGGGTTGATGTTGAGCGGATTGAAATCGTACGGCGACAGATATTGCGACACTGCCTTGAACCAGATCCCCATCGGCGAATCTTCCAGCGGCAGAAACGAGAACAAGCGGTCGATGGCCTTACGCTGCAGGTCGGGCAGGCCGCCACCCAGGCTGGCGGCGCGCCAGAAATCCGCCAACCGCTTACGCGCTTCCGCGCGCCCGCCGCGCGCCAGCCCGTCGGCCAGCAGCACGGCGTTGACCGCTCCGGCGGACGCGCCGGTGATGCCCTCGATCTCCAGCCGGCCGTCGTCGAGCAGGTGATCGAGCACGCCCCAGCTGAAGGCGCCGTAGGCGCCGCCGCCCTGCAGGGCGAGATTGATGCGCTTCGGCTTGGGGGCACGCGGTTCGCCGCGAATGGCGCGCACGATGGATTTGATCATAGGGGGACCTTCGCGCTCACCCGTTTAACTGTCGTCACCGCGAAGGCGGGGACCCATACGCCGTGTCCTGTCGCGAGGCTGCGGCGTATGGGTCCCGGGTCTCGCTTCGCTCGCCCGGGACGACGGCGCCTCACTGCGCGACCCAGCCGCCGTCGATCGAATAGGCCGAGCCGGTGATGCTCGCCGCCGCGTCGCTCGCCAGGAACACCGCCAGCGCCCCGATATTTTCCGGCGTGGTGAATTTGTGCATCGGCTGTTTCTCCGACAGCAGCGCGATTTCCTCCTCGCGCACCGACTTGCCGGAGGCCTTGGCGCGGTCGTCGATCTGCTTCTGCACCAGCGGCGTGAGCACCCAGCCCGGGCAGATCGCGTTGCAGGTAATGCCGGCATTGGCGGTCTCGATCGCCACCACTTTGGTCATGCCGACCAGGCCGTGCTTGGCCGACACGTAGGCGACTTTCTGCCCGCTGGCGACCAACCCGTGCGCCGAGGCGATGTTGATGATGCGGCCCCATTGCCGCTTCTTCATGCCGGGCACCGCGGCGCGGATGGTGTGGAACGAGGACGACAGGTTGATGGCGATGACCGCGTCCCATTTCTCGACCGGGAAGTCCTCGATATTCGCCACGTGCTGGATGCCGGCATTGTTCACCAGCACGTCGAGCGAGCCGAAACTTTTTTCGGTCGTCTTGATCATGTCGGCGATCTCGGCCGGCTTGCTCATGTCGGCGGCCGAATAGAGCGCCTTGATGCCGAAGTCCTTCTCCAGCCCGGCGCGCTCCTTCTCGATCGCCGCCGGCCTCGCCGAAGCCGTTGAGCATGATGTTGGCGCCATCGGCGGCGAGGGCGCGGGCGGCGGCGAGCCCGATGCCGGAGGTGGAGCCGGTGACCAGCGCGGTTTTGCCTTTCAGCATGGCAGTCCTCGTTCGATGCGGCCGCCAAATGGCCTGTTTTGCAGCTATCGGATTGTGGCCCGGAAGCTGCCTTTATTCTTATTGCAGTGCAATATATATGTTGCCGTTTTCGCGATTCACCCGGTAACGCGTTAGACTTGCGTATGAAGGCGGGATCTTCCTTGGCCAAAAAATCGCAACGCCGCACGGTATTCCCGGCGTCCCGGTCACGACCACGGACCGCTGCGCCCACGACGCCATTACGCACGCCGAGGCGATCTGCGTCGCGCGCGCCGAGCGCCTGACGCCGATCCGCCGCCGCGTGCTGGAAGCGCTGTTGGCCAGCCACCAGCCGCTCGGCGCCTATGAGCTGATCGACCGGCTGGCGGTGCGCGGCGCGCGGCCGGCGCCGATCACGATCTATCGCGCGCTCGACTTCCTGCGCGAGCAGGGGCTGGTGCACCGCATCGAAAGCCGCAACGCCTTTATCGCCTGCGTGCAAAATCACGAAAGCGGCGATCCGGTGGTGTTCCTGATTTGCGAGAAGTGCGGCACCGTGGGTGAGGCGGCCTCGGCCGCGGTCGCCGATACCATCAAGACCGCGTCGCGTGCCGCCGGCTTCACGCCGAAGACGCCGGTGATCGAGATCTCCGGCGTCTGCGCGCATTGCAAGGCGGCGTGACCGTATCATTGATGGTGTCAAAGCCCGCGTCCAATAGCGTTACCCGCCCGCTCGATGCGATGGCCGCGGCCATCGTGGTGATGCTGTGCCTGTCCTGGGGCTTCAACCAGGTCGCCACCAAGCTCGCGATCCACGACATCCCGCCGCTGACGCAGGCCGCCATCCGCTCGACGGTCGCCGCGCTATTGATCGCCGCCTGGTGCCGCCTGCGCGGCATTCCACTATTCGCGCGCGACGGCACGCTGTGGTTCGGGCTCATGGCCGGCATTCTGTTCGCCGCCGAATTCATCCTGATCTATCAGGGCCTGCTTTACACCACCGCGACGCGCGCGACGCTGTTCATCTATCTCGCGCCGTTCTTCGTGGCGCTGGGCGCGCGCATCACGCTGCCGGCCGATCGGTTCGGGGCGGCGCAATGGCTCGGTCTTGCACTGTCCTTTGCCGGCATGCTGATCGCCTTCGGTGTGCCGACCCCGGCACTCGACCCGCGCCAACTCACCGGCGACGTGATGATGGTCGCCGCCGCTTTGTTCTGGGCGGCGACAACGCTGCTCATCAAAGCGAGCGCGCTCACCCGCGTCTCCGCGGAAAAAGTGATGCTGTACCAGCTCGTGGTTTCGGCGCCGATCATGGCGGCCGCGGCCTATTTCACTGGGGAGCAGATGGTCCAAATGCCGTCGGCGATCGCGCTCGGTGCGCTCGCCTACCAGACGATATGGGTCGTCAGCGTGACCTTCGTGATCTGGTTCGCGCTGGTGGCGCGCTATTCGGCTAACCGTCTTTCCGCCTTCACCTTCTTGGCGCCGCTATTCGGCGTCGCCGCCGGCCATCTGGTGCTGGGCGAGCCGTTGACGGGCGCTTTCGCCGCCGCGGTGGCGCTGGTCGCGGGCGGGCTGGTGCTGGTGAACCGAGCGCGCTGACCAGCGGTTTACGCGCCGGCGGCGCTGCCCTTGAGCGCGCTGGCCGCCATCGCGTAGCCGCCCATGGCGCCGTCGATGAAGTGCACGTGGTTGGATTTGGTCGGCGACGGCGTGAAGCAGGTCATCATCGCCGCCTGCTGGCGGTGCGTGCCATAGCGCACGATGTTTCTCCCCGCGCAGGCGGCCAGATGCCGCTCGATCTCGTCCGCCAGCTCCGGCGTACAATCGAGCACCATGCGCAGCGCATCGTCGAATTTCCGGAAATCCGAATTGTCGACCACCTCGCTGGTGTATTTCGCGGGAACAAAGCTGCCGACCTTGATGCTGAAATGCATGATCAGGAAATAAAGAAACGTCCACGCCAGCACCTTGATCTTGCGCGCGCGCACCGACTCGCCCGGTCGGCGCGACGCCCGCGCCTCGAGATCGGCGCCGGCCGGCGGCCAGGTAAGGCGGAGCCTTTGGCCCGCCACCGGCCGCGACGCGTCCGGCGTTCGCTCCACGAGCGTTGCGATGTGCTCGATCGCGGTGCGGAACGCATTCCCGTTTGCCCCCGGTGCGGGAGCGACCACCAGCGACAGCACCACGCCGCGCGAGGCCGGAATTTCCTGATAGCGGCATGACAGGCCGGTGAGGTTGGGGTGCGCGCCGGGTGGCGCCGGCGCTAGCGCGATGTCGCCGCGCTTCATCGCGGCGTCGGCCCAGGCGATGCCGCCGCCCGCGAACATGGCGATCGAAATATTCTCCGACGGTGCATAGCGGGCGACGCGGACGTCAAAGCCGTGCGCGCGGATGTCGGCGACCGGCACCATGCCGATCCGCAAGCTGAGGTCGAGGTCTTCCTTCACCCAGGTCGCGGTGTCGGCGAGCGTCTGTCGCGCGGCTGCCGCGTCCGCGGCCGGCACCGCGAAGCTCGCGCCGTCGCCGCCGAACACGAAGGGAAAATCGCGATCGGCGAGCGTATTGGTGATGGCGACGATCACCGCGGCGCCGGCCATGTTGACGGCTTTGTAGCGGTTTTCCGCGATGGCTTTGGTCGATTGCATCACGTCGGCGACGCCGACCAGCCAGTCGCCCGGCAGCGGCGCAAACAGCCTCGGGTCCATCACGCGGGTGAAGTCGCGGAAGATCGGCAGGCTTTGGTAGAAGCCGTCGCTCGGCCTGGTGGCGTCCATGGCCGGGATATTATCCCAAAAAGACTTATCCCCGCTTGTCCGCTCGGTGCTGGGTTCCAACGCGATCGGCGCTATTGACCCTTGCCTCGGTTTGCCTAGTCTGCGGCCCGGTTCCGCCAAGAAATCAATTTCAGACATTGTGAGTGGCATGGAAGTCTACATGTTCTTATTAGTGCTGGGGAACATCGTTGTGTTGTTTGCCTCGGCGATCGCGCTGGCTTTGTTCATCGTCGCGCGTTTGAGCAAATGGCTTTGGCGGATTTTCACGACCAAATCACGCGCGCGCGAATTGGCGAAACATCCGCATAAAAGATATTTTTCCCAGCTTCCGAAAACAGCGGCACGTTAATCGCGCCTACATCCATCCGCCGCCGTCCGTGGCACGGTTGGCGACGCTGGCTTCCTCCAGATCCAATTCGTACTCGATGCGCCGGCGCGCCTCGTCGGTGATCTTGCCCTCGCGCAGCAGCTGATAAATGAACTCCCGTTCCGCTTCGATCAGCGCGGCCTTGATCTTGGCGGTTTGGCGCATGTGGTCGAGGCCTTCGGTCAAGTTCACAGGGAGTATCTGCACGCGGCTTTGATGGCGCGTCCGCAAGTGCGCGATTGCTTCGGCCGGCAGGCCGCAATTTTTGATGGCTTTCTCAAGCCGTTTCTTGACCTGCTTGAGCGCGGCCTGGCGCGCGCGCAGCTCGCGCTTGATCTCGTCCTTGCGCTCCTTGTTGCCGGCGTGGTGAAGGCCGAGCCAGCGCACGACCGCCGGCAGCATCAGGCCCTGGCCGACCAGCGTGATGACGATGACGCCGAAGGTCACGTATTGAATCAGCTCGCGGTGCGGAAACGGCGCGCCATTGGCGAGCGTGTAGGGAATGGCCAAGGCGGCTGCGAGCGAGACCACGCCGCGCACGCCGGTGAACGACAGCAGGAACGGATTTTGCCAGGGCGGCGCCGGATCGCGCTTGGCCAGGCGCGGGCTGACCCAGCGC
The DNA here is from genome assembly GCA_963770985.1 of uncultured Alphaproteobacteria bacterium. Lineage (GTDB taxonomy): Bacteria > Pseudomonadota > Alphaproteobacteria > Rhizobiales > Xanthobacteraceae > Pseudolabrys. The sequence continues at coordinate 180,354 of CAVYRR010000013.1, forward strand.
GGAATGTAAGTGGCCGGAAACACCCAGATGAAGCGCGCCGCGATCGTGATCAGCGTGGTCCAGGCCATCGCGATCAGCAGCTCGCGGATCGAGAACAGATGCGGCTCGTCGATCAGCGCGCGCGTCTGCAGGCCGGTGAGCAGGAATACCAGGCCTTCGATCAGATAGACGATCAGATCCCAGAAGAAGATGCCCTGCAGCCGCGTCGCCGACGGAATCAGCAGCGGGCCGTTCCAGCTCACGTAAAGCCCGCAGGCGACGGTCGCCAGTACGCCGGAGCCGCCGAGATGCGCCGGTATCCAGATAGGCCAGATAGGGCGTCATCAACGACAGCGTGATCTCGACGCGCGGCTCGCGCGCCCATTGCCGCAAGCGCAGGCTGAGCCAGCCGACACCGATGCCGTAGACGATCTCGCCGACCACGATCAGCGCGAAGGTGCCGGACGCCTGCGGCAGCGAAAACGTGCCGCTGCTCACGGCCGCGACCGCGAAGCGGTAGAGGATGAGCGCGGTGGCGTCGTTGGCGAGCCCTTCGCCCTCCAGCACCACCATCAGCCGACGCGGCAGTTCGAGCCGGCGCGCAATCGCCAGCGGCGCCACCACGTCGGGCGGCGCGATGATGGCGCCGAGCAGGAATCCCACGGCCCAATCGAAGCCCAGCAGATAATGCGCGGCCGCCGCCACCACGCCGGTGGTAAATATCACGCAACCGAAAGCGAGCAGCGCGATTGGTCGCAGGTTGAAGCGGAATTCGCGCCAGCTCATGGCGACGCCGGCCGAATAGATCAGTGGCGGCAGGATCACCAGCAGCACCAGCTCTGGCGCCAGCTCGACTTTCGGCAGGCCGGGAATGAGCGCCATGCCGATGCCGGCGACCACCAGCAGGATCGAGGGCGCGATGTTGAGCCGCTTGGCCGCGACGGCGACCGCCGCCAGCACGGCCAGCATGAACAGCAGCGTCTGCATGATCGCGGTCATGGCCTTACGGCCCTCATTGCAAGCTGCACCAGCGCGCTAGATGATATTCGAGATCATATTCACGGTCAGCGCCAATATCGTCAGGTTGAAGAAGAACGACAGCACGCCGTGCAGTGCCACCACGCGGCGGATGACCTTGCTGGTGACGGCGACGTCGGAGACTTGCGAGGTCAGGCCGATGACCAGCGAAAAATAAAGAAAATCCAAATAGTCGGGCTCATCGTCGCCGGGAAACTTGAGCCCGCCGATTTTTCCATCGCGCCGTTCGCCATAATATTCGTGCGCGTAGTGGATCGAAAAGATCGTATGGATGAACGACCACGACAATAGGATTGTCGCCATCGCCAGCAGAATCTCGGAGACCGCCTCGGAAGGCGTCGCCTGCTTCAGGCCGCCGAGTTCGAATACGATGGCGACCAGGCTGGCCAGCGCCGCGGCCATCGTCAGCAGCAAAATGACGAAGGCGCCCTCGTCCTGCTCCGACGCGCGTTTGCGGAGGTGGTCGATGTCGCAGCGCCAAATCAACGAATGCATCAGGATAAGATAGAGCGCGACACCTGCGTCCCATCCGGCTAACAGCTTGGTCGGCAGGCGCCAGTCGGCGAAGACCACAGCAAACAAAACGATGCCGCCGAACGCGGCCGAGATCATCAGATGGGCGTGCAGCTTGGCGATGCGGATTGGCAGCGGCCGAAGCGGGGTCAGCGGCGGCGAGGGTTTTTTCTGGGCCATGGCGCTATTGTTAGCCATAGCTGACAACCGCGCAAAGGGACTATCGGCGTGGGGATGGGCTAATCTCGGGCCATGAACCGGGCCGGCAAACGCACCGTCGCCAACAAATTGCTGCGGTCGCTGCGCGCCGCCGGTTTCGTCGTACTGGGGCTGCTGGTGCTGCCTTATCTGATCGTGCCGTTTTACGCCTTGGGTAAACCGGTCTCGACGGTGATGCTCTGGCGCTCGCTCACCGGCGCGCACATGCAGCGCACCTATGTGCCGCTGGCGCGCATCTCGCCGGCGCTCGCGCTCGCGGTGATCGTCGCCGAGGACGGCCGCTTTTGCAGCCACCACGGCGTGGACTTCGCGGAAATCCGTGACGCCCTTGCCGATGCCGACGACCTCGCGGATGTGCGCGGCGGTTCCACTATCACCCAGCAAGTTGCCAAGAACCTGTTCTTGTGGCCGGGCCGCAGCTGGCTGCGCAAGGTGCTGGAGTTGCCCCTGGCGTTATGGATCGACCTGGTGCTGTCGAAGCGGCGGATCCTGGAAATCTACCTCAACATCGCCGAATGGGGTCCGAACGGTGAATTCGGCGTCGAGGCCGGCAGCCGCTATGCGTTTGGTAAACCGGCGCGCGATCTGTCCCACTATCAGGCGGCGCTGCTGGCGGCCGTGCTGCCCAATCCGGCAGCCCGCAATGCGCGTGCGCCCGGGCCCGGTTTGCGCCGGCTGGCGGGGCTTTATGTAAGCCGTTCGGCGCGAGCGGGCGCTGCCGCTGGCTGCATCCGCGGAACCCCCTAGCCTTAGCCGGAACCATCCACTATAAGCCCGCCTTCATACAGAAATCCTTGAATTCCAGGAGCTCGCTTCCCATGGCTGTGCCGAAAAGAAAAACCTCGCCGTCGCGCCGCGGCATGCGCCGTTCGGCCGACGCGCTCAAGCGCCCGGCCTATGTCGAGGACAAGGATTCCGGCGAGTTGCGCCGTCCGCACCACATCGACCTGAAGACCGGCATGTACAAAGGCCGGCAGGTGCTGAAGGTGAAGACCGAAGCTTAATCGGTTGCCGGAGGACAGTCGGGTATGTTCCTCGTCGGCTTTCCTCTGCTGCTCGTCCCGTTCGCGATCTACAATATCGTCGCCTTTCTGATGCCGGGCGTGAGCTGGACCGGCACGCTGGCGACCGTGCAGGTGATGTCCGGCGCCGATTGGGCGATGTCGGGCGGCGACGTGCTGGTCACGCTTGCCGTCCTGCTGCTGTTCGTCGAGATGATGAAAGCCGCCCGCGCAGGCACACGCGGCATTGTCGATCATGGTCTGTCGGTGCTGCTGTTCCTCGCGATGCTGGCCGAATTCCTGCTGGTGAAACAAGCGGCGAGTGCGACCTTTTTTCTGATTTTGGTTATGAGCTTCTTTGACGTGGTCGGCGGCTTCACGCTGGGGCTGCGCTCCAGGCGACGTAAGGTGATCGTCGAGCACGTCGAACCCACGGCCGAAACCGTTGCGCCCGCAGCCGAACGCGTCGAGCCTCTGCCCGAACACGCCGCACACACCCCGTCTTGAACTCCACGACAAACGGTAACTCATGAGCCGCGATTTTCAGCTCCCCGGCCGCTCGCCCGTGATCGCCTGCGAAGGCATGGCGGCGACCTCGCATCCGCTGGCAACCTTGGCCGCCGTCGACGCGCTGCGCGCCGGCGGCAATGCGGCGGATGCAGCGGTAGCCGCGGTGGCGACGTTGTGCGTGGTCGAGCCGCACATGACCGGCATCGGTGGGGATTGCTATTGCCTGGTGTCGCAGCCAGGCAAGCCGGTCTGGGGATACAACGGTTCCGGCCGCGCTGGCGCCAAAGCGTCATACGAAGCGCTGCGCGCCAAAGGCATGCGCGAGATCGGCAATTCGATCCACGCCGTCACCGTGCCAGGCGCGATCGATGCCTGGGAGGCGATCCTCAAAGCGCACGGCCGTTTCGGCCTCGACCGCGCGCTTTCAGCCGCGATCAAATACGCCGAGGGCGGTTTCCCGGTCGCCGCGCGTGTGGCATGGGACTGGAGCCGGTACGTCGGCAAGCTCAAGGCCGATCCAGGCGCCACTAGGCATTATCTGTTCAACGGTGCGGCGCCCAAGGAAGGCGACGTGATCCGCTTTCCGGCGCTGGCTGCGACATTGAAGACCATCGCCGCCAAGGGCGCACGCGCCTTCTACGAGGGCGAGATCGCCGCCGACATGGCGGAGACCGTGGCGGCGCGCGGCTCGTTTCTCACGGTGGAGGATTTCGCACGCCATCGCGGCGATGCGGTTACGCCGATCTCGACCAATTACCGCGGGCTCGATCTGATCGAGATTCCGCCGAACGGGCAGGGGCTCACCGCGTTGGTGATGCTCAACATCCTGGAGAATTTCGACCTCGCCGCGCTCGATCCGCTGGGGCCCGAGCGTTTCCATCTGGTGTTGGAGGCGGCGCGCTTGGGATTCGCGATGCGCGACACCCACATCGCCGACGCGGCCCACATGCGCATCGCGGTCGCCGATCTGCTCGACAAGGGCTGGGCCAAGAAACTCGCCGCCAAAATCGACCTAAAAAAGCGCGCCAAGCTGCCGGCGACGCCAACGCCCGGCAGCGACACAGTCTATCTCAGCGTGGTCGACCGCGACCGCATGGCGGTGTCGTTCATCAATACGCTCTATTCGCATTTCGGCACCGGCATCTGCACCGAGAAGAGCGGCATCCTGCTGACCAATCGCGGCGCCTGTTTCACGCTCGAGCCGGATCACCCCAACATCTTCGGTCCCGCCAAGCGGCCGATGCACACCATCATTCCGGCGCTCGCCATGCGGCAAGGCCGCTGCGAGATGAGCTTTGGCGTCATGGGCGCGCACTACCAGCCGATGGGCCACGTGCAGATCGTCAACAACATGCTGGATTACGGCATGGACGTGCAGCAGGCGATCGACGCGCCGCGTTTCTTCTTCGAGGGTGAGCAGACGGTGGTCGAGCACGGCACGCCGGCCGCGACCGTCGCGGGTCTGAAAGCGCGCGGCCATGACGTGGTGTTCGCCGCCACGCCTTGGGGCGGCGCGCAGACCATCAAGATCGACTGGGATCGCGGCGTGTTGATCGCCGGCTCGGAGCCGCGCAAGGACGGCTGCGCGCTCGGGTATTGAGAATTATCAGAAACGCGTGAGCGCGACGGTGGCGCGGTAGGCGGCGAGCGCCTCGTCCGGTTCGGCGCGCCGGCGCTCGCGGGTCTGCGGGTGCTGGTCCTTCATCGCCAACAACTGCGCGAGGAACGGCGCCTGGTGACATGCTTGCAGCGTTTTGTCCGCGACGGCAGCCGGTGTCAGCGCGACCAGCGCGCGGCTGGCAACAGCTTCGTCCGCCGGCACTGGCGCGGCGCCACGCGGCGTCGGCTCAGGCTGCCGGGAAGCCACTTTATTGATCTCGCCAAGCCGCATCGGACTGTCTCAAATTGGAACAAGCGTCCCTTGTCCAACCTTGTATTGGCAAGGGCCGTGCCGTTGGGCGAAACCGCGCTCAAATCGATCAATCCGGCCACTTTCTCGAATTATTTATGGTTTGCCCGTAACTTCGGCGCCGCATCCATTTCCCTATCAACGCCCGGTGCGGCGGGGCGTTCCCAAAAAGGGGCGAGCGTGACCCGAATCGAGCAACCGGCTGGTGTCCCGGACGCCGCGGAGGTTCTCAGGTCGGTCGGCGACGTCGCCTATGAATGGCGGCTCGACACCGATGCGTTGCTCTGGAGCGGCAATGCCGCCTCGGTACTCGGCGTCGACATCGCCGATATCGGCAGCGGCCGCCGCTTTGCGCAAAAGGTCGAGGCCGAGGACGGGCAAAGCCGTCTCGATGCGATCACCCAAACCGGTCAGAGCGACGCCGGCGAAGGCGTGCCCTATCAGGTGCAATACGCCTTCCAGCGCGATGGCATGAAGATCTGGCTGGAAGATACCGGCCGCTGGTTCGCCGGGGCCGAAGGCAAGCCGATACGCGCGCTCGGGGTTGTGCGTGTAATCGACGAGCGTCACGAACGCGAGCGTGCGCTCATCCAGCTTGCGAAATCCGATCCGCTAACCGGGGAGATGAATCGCGCGCACCTGACCGAGATGCTTGGCGCCAAGCTCGACGAGGCGGTGGGCTTCCGCACTTCGTTGGGCTTCCTGCTGGTCGCCATCGACCATCTCGCCCACCTCAACGAGTCCTACGGCTTCAATGTGGCCGAGGACGTAATTGCGCAGGTCGCCAAACGCATTCGCGCGCGCTTGCGTGGCAAAGATTTCCTCGGCCGCTTCTCCGGCAACAAATTCGGCGTCATTTTGACCACCTGCACGGCCGACGAATTGGTGGTCGCCGCCGAGCGGCTGCTCGCCGGCATGCGCGACGAGACCGTTCCGACCGCCATCGGTCCGGTAGCGGTGACGGTGACGATCGGCGGCATCACCGCGCCGCGCCATGCCCGCACTGTGCCGGAAATCCTCAGCCGCGTGCAGGATGCGCTGCATGCCGCGCGCGCTAAGCGGCACGGCTCGTTCGCCGCCTATCGGCCGAACGTGGAGCGCGACGCGCTTCGCCGCGACAGCGTGCGCGCCACCGACGAGATCGTGGCCGCGCTCAACGAGCGGCGGATTGCGCTCGCCTACGAACCGGTGGTCGAGACGAAAACCCGCAAGATCGCATTCTACGAATGTTTGATGCGCGTGCACCGCCCCGACGGACGCCTCGCCCACGCCAACGAGATCATCCCGGTGGCCGAACGGGTCGGGCTGATGCGCATGCTGGACTATCGCGTGCTCGAGCTGGTGGTGAACGAATTGGCCGCCGCGCCCGGTCTGACGGCTAGCGTCAATGTCTCGCCGGTCTCCACCGTCGATCCGGACTGGTGGACGGGCCTCGACGCTATGCTGCGCGCCAATAGCAGCGCAGCCGAACGGCTGATCATCGAGATCACCGAGACGACGGCAATCCAGGACGTCGCTGATGCGCGCGGCTTCGTCACCCGGGTCAAGGACCTCGGCTGCCGGATCGCCATCGACGATTTCGGCGCCGGCCACACCTCGTTCCGCAACCTGCGCAAGCTTGGCGTTGATATTGTGAAGATCGACGGCGCCTTCGTGCAGAATATCGTGAAGTCGGATGACGATCGCGCCTTCGTGCACACGCTGATCGATCTGTCGCGCCGACTCGGTCTCAAGACCGTCGCTGAATGGGTGCAGGGTGAAGAAGCCGCGGCTCTGCTGGCGGACTGGGGCTGCGATTACCTGCAAGGCGCGCTGATCGGCTTGGCCAGCGATGCGCGACCATGGCTGGGTGAAAAAAGCACCGCGAGCGCGTAAAACGTCGTCGTCCCCGCGAAGGCGGAGACCTATACGCCGCGCACTATCGATAGACTGCGGAGGATGGCTCCCGGCTCGCGCGATGCTTCGCATCGCTTGGCCGGGCCGACAAACTGCTATTCCTTATTGCCGAGCTTATCGAGCCGCTTCTGCATTTCGTCGAGCTGGCGCTTGAGCTCGTCCATCTCGCCGCCTCCGGAGCCTTGCGGCTTGTCTTCGGCCGGTTTGCCCTGGCCGCGCGCGAAGGGCGCGAACATGGCGAAGGTCTTCTCGAACATTTCCATGTTCCGCCGCACCTGATCCTCGAGCGGGCCGAAGCCGACACCGCCGAAGGCTTGCGCCATCTGCTCGCGGAACTTGCCTTGCTGGCTGGTGAGCGACGACATCGACTGTTCGAGGAAGCGCGGCACCAGCATCTGCATGCTGTCGCCGTAGAAGCGGATCAATTGCCGCAGGAAGGCGATCGGCAACAGGCTTTGGCCTTCCTTGTTCTCCTGCTCGAAAATAATCTGCGCCAGCACCGAGCGCGTAATGTCCTCGCCGGACTTGGCGTCAAAGACGACGAAGTTCTCGCCGTCCTTCACCATGGTGGCGAGATCCTCAAGCGTCACATAGGCGCTGGTTCCGGTGTTGTAGAGCCGCCGGTTGGCGTATTTTTTGATTGTGATTGGCTCTTTTTCGTCTGTCATGGCGATCGCTAAGCCCCTGCCCAGACCTTGAGCATAACCGGTTTCGGCTTGTGCAGGCCACCGTTTTGTCGCGGCGCGCAAAATTGAGTGGGCAGTGCGGTAATCCTTGAGAAAGGTCAAGAAACAGCCAATTCTGGCTGATATCTTCAGATCGCCCGTTATTGACAGGGCCGCCAGGGCTGCCAAGGATGCGGCAGCGCCATATGGCCGCCCTGCCGCCCAAACCGCCTGCCAAAAGGAGTTTCGGATGAAGGACGATATCGTCATTGTCAGCGCCGCCCGCACGCCGGTCGGCTCGTTTAATGGGGCCTTCGCCAATCTGCCGGCCCATGAGCTCGGCAAAACCGCGATTCAGGCGGCCTTGCAGCGGGCGGGCGTCGAAGGCGCCCGCGTCAGCGAGGTCATCATGGGCCAGATCCTGAGCGCGGGTCAGGGCCAGAACCCGGCGCGGCAGGCGTCGATCGCGGCCGGCATTCCGGTCGAGAGCCCTGCTTGGGGCGTGAACCAGCTATGCGGCTCAGGCCTGCGCACGGTCGCACTCGGCTACCAGGCGATCCTCAACGGCGACAGCGATATCGTCGTGGCGGGCGGCCAAGAGTCGATGAGCATGGCGCCGCACTGCCAGTATCTTCGCGGCGGCGTGAAGATGGGCAACTTCGAAATGGTCGACACCATGATCAAGGACGGCCTGTGGGACGCCTTCAACGGCTATCACATGGGCAACACCGCCGAGAACGTCGCCAAGCAATGGCAGATCACCCGCCAGATGCAGGACGAATTCGCGGTTGCCTCGCAGAACAAGGCGGAAGCCGCGATGAAGGCCGGCAAGTTCAAGGACGAGATCACCGCGGTCACCATCAAATCGCGCAAGGGCGACGTGGTGGTGGATACCGACGAATATCCGAAGGCGGGCGTCACCCTGGAAAGCCTCGCCAAGCTGCGTCCCGCCTTCGACAAGGAAGGCACCGTGACTGCCGGCAGCGCCTCCGGCATTAACGACGGTGCCGCCGCCGTGGTGCTGATGAAGGCGTCGGAAGCGGCCAAACTCGGCAAAACGCCGCTGGCGCGCATCGTCTCCTGGGCGCAGGCAGGCGTCGATCCTTCGATTATGGGCACCGGCCCCATTCCGGCCTCGCGCGCGGCGCTCAAGAAAGCCGGCTGGAAGAAAGAAGACCTCGACCTGATCGAAGCCAATGAAGCCTTTGCGGCGCAAGCTTGCGCGGTCAACAAGGACCTCGGCTGGGATACCTCCAAGGTCAACGTCAATGGTGGCGCCATCGCCATCGGTCATCCGATCGGCGCCTCCGGCACGCGCATTCTGACGACGCTGCTTTACGAAATGCAGAAACGGAACGCCAAGAAGGGGCTAGCCACGCTCTGCATTGGCGGCGGCATGGGCATCGCCATGTGCGTTGAGCGGTAAATCTTCGCAGCGCACAACAATTGGACCTGAACGGTGTCATGGCCGGACTTGTCACCGCATGTCGGGTATACCCGACATGCGGTTTATAAGTTTTTGACGCAACTCGGGCAGGCCCGAGTTGCGCCTGCCATCCACGTCTTTAAGCTGTCACGAACAAGTCGTGGATGCCCAACACAAGGCCGGGCATGACGAGAACTTGAGAGGAGTCGGGTATGTCACGCGTAGCACTGGTTACTGGCGGCACCCGCGGCATCGGGGCCGCCATCGCCAAGGCGCTCAAGGCGCAAGGTTACAAGGTCGCCGCCAATTACGGCGGCAACGATGAGGCGGCGGCGAAATTCAAAGCCGAAACCGGCATTCCGGTGTTCAAGTGGGACGTGTCGTCCTACGAGGCCTGCACCGACGGCATCAAAAAGGTCGAGGCCGAGTTGGGCGCGATCGAAGTGCTGGTCAACAATGCCGGCATCACCCGCGATGCCATGCTCCACCGCATGACGCCGGAGCAGTGGACGGCGGTGATCAACACCAATCTCGGCTCGCTGTTCAACATGTGCCGCCAGGTGATCGAAGGCATGCGCGAGCGTAAGTTCGGCCGCATCGTCAACATTTCGTCCATCAACGGCCAGAAGGGCCAGGTGGGCCAGAGCAATTATTCCGCTGCCAAAGCCGGCGAGATAGGCTTCACCAAGGCGCTGGCGCAGGAAGCGGCCAAGGCAGGCATCACGGTGAACGCTATCTGTCCCGGTTACATCAACACCGAGATGGTACAAGCGGTGCCGATGTCCGTGATGGAGAAATTGATCCTGCCGCTGATCCCGATCGGCCGGCTTGGCGAGCCGGAGGAAATCGCGCGCTGCGTGGTGTTCCTGGCCGCCGACGATGCTGGCCTGATCACCGGCTCGACGTTGAGCGCCAATGGCGGGCAGTATTTTGCGTAGTGTGCACACCTAAATTGCGCGCTGACGGATTGATTTCAGCGGCGCGGCGTTTCACCGAGCTTGATCGAACGTCAAGCTGCGCCGTGAGGGCGAGCGGCAGAATGGTTCCGGCGCGCTCTGCGATTAAAACCGAGGGCTTTCATATGAAGACCAATCGCGTTCACCGCGTGGCCGTTGTCCCCGGCGATGGCATCGGCAAGGAAGTCGTGCCCGAAGGCGTGCGCGTGCTCGAAGCCGCGGCGAAGAAGTTCGGTTTCGAACTGCAGCTCGACAATTTCGATTTTGCATCTTGCGACTATTACGAAGAGCACGGCCGCATGATGCCGGAGGATTGGAAGGACCGGATCGGAAAACACGATGCGATTTATTTCGGCGCCGTCGGCATGCCCGACCGGGTGCCGGATCACATTTCGTTGTGGGGTTCGCTGATCCTTTTCCGCCGCGAATTCGACCAGTACGTCAATTTACGTCCGGTTCGCCTGATGCCCGGCGTGCCGTGCCCGTTGGCCAACCGCAAGCCGGGCGATATCGACTTCTGGGTGGTGCGCGAAAATACCGAAGGCGAGTATTCGGCGATCGGCGGACGGATGTTCGCCGGCACCGAGCGCGAGGTCGTCGTGCAGGAGACGGTGATGAGCCGTACCGGCGTCGACCGCGTGCTGAAATTCGCCTTCGAACTCGCGCGTTCGACGCCCAAGAAGCACCTGACGTCGGCCACCAAGTCGAATGGCATCGCCATCACCATGCCGTACTGGGACGAGCGGGTGCGCGAAATGGCCAAGGCCTATCCGGATGTGAAGTGGAATCAGTTCCACATCGATATCCTGACCGCACATTTCGTGATGAATCCCGACCGCTTCAATGTCGTGGTCGCGTCGAACCTGTTCGGCGACATCCTGTCAGATCTGGGCCCCGCCTGCACCGGCACGATCGGTATCGCCCCATCTGGCAACATTAATCCGGAACGTCTATTCCCTTCCGTCTTCGAGCCGGTGCACGGCTCGGCACCGGATATCGCCGGCCAAGGCATCGCCAATCCGATCGGCCAGATCTGGTCGGGCGCCATGATGCTCGAGCATCTCGGCGAGCCGGAAGCCGCCAAGGCCATTGTGAACGCGATCGAGAAGGTATTGAGCGAGCCGAAATTGCGGACACGCGACCTCAAGGGGACAGCCGACACGGCAGCCTGCGGAAAAGCCGTCGCCGACGCGCTGGCGTGAGTGGGCCACCAGCTAGAAAAATCCCACCGATTCGCAGCCCGTTCCGGCCTTGAAGCTCGCTTTGTTGCGCCGGTTCGCAATATCGATGACATGTATCGAACCGTCGCCCTGGCAGGCGACGAACAGTTCGTCGCCGCGAAATGCGAAGTCCATCGGCTCGCTGCCGACCGGGACCGCGGTCTGCGCGCCGAACGACGACTCGATGAGGCTCACCATGTTGCCGTTCATGCTGCTGACCACGACAAGCCGATCATCCGGCGAATAGCGCGCGATCTGCGCCGCCTTCGGCACGCCTTCAAGGCGGACCTCGCGCACAACGCTCGCCGCCGCTGTATCGATCAGGAAGACGACCGGCTGTTCATCGCTGACCGCGACCACCGTACGGCCGTCCCCGGAGACCGCGATGCCCGCGAGCGCTTGCGGCGTCTTGATCTTTCCCAAGAGCTTGCGGTTCGGAACGTCGATTACCGAGACCGTGCCGTCTTCCTCGTTGTCGGTGTAAAGGCGCCGGCCGTCGCGGCGCGATGGCGAGCCGGTGACCGTTGGTCGAGCCGGATTCGATTGCCGCGATCATCTTGTGGGTTTTCGGATCGATCACCGCGACCACCGCGCTGTTCTCGCAGGTGATGTAGATCAGTCCATCGGCGCCAAGTCGCACGGTATGCGGCGCGACATAGGGGCTGAGATCGATGTCGCCGATATGCTTGCGCTTGAGCAGGTCGATGACGCACAGCACGTGGCCGGGATTGGGATTGCGGCCGTGGATGCCGTCGCCGAAGATCGGCACATAGGCTAGCCCTGTTTCCGGGATCACCAGCAGTTCGTGCACCGTTGGCTGAAAGCCGTCGAGAACCGTTTCCGTTTCATAAGTCGCGGGATTGAGAAACAGAATCTTGCAGCCCTTCTTGTCGATCGCGATCATTCCGCGCACGTTGCTTGCACTGGTCATCGCTTGGCTTTCGATTTGCGTTTTACCGCGGGCTTCTTAGCGGCTTGCTTCGGCGTACGTCTGGGTGCGTGCGTGCCTTCCGCCTTGTCGAGCCGAACCGACCAATACTCCCAGGCGCGCATCACGGGGCCCGGCCGTAGATTGTATTCGCCGGCGAGCGCGGTTTCGCCTGCGTTGAGCGGCGAAACATACCCAAGCGTGTGCGCCTGGATCTGCATCGCCGCATTGCGCGCGGTGTAGATGGTGCGGAACGTCAGCTCCTCCAGCGTCTTGCCGGCAACAGTCGCGCCGTGCCGGCGCATCAGCACGATCCAATGGGACCCAAGCGCGCGCGCCAGCGAAGCGCCTTCCTCAGGCTTCGCCACGATCAGGCTGGTGTCGCCGAACTCGTCGCGTGAGTCCCAGAACGGCGCTTTCTCGCCCATGGTGGCGCCGAGGTGATAGACCGGCTTGAGCTCGGCGCCGGAGATGCAGAACGGCAGGATCGACGGCGCGTGATGGTGGCATACCGCGTTCACCTCCGGCCGCGCCTTGTAGATCTCGCCGTGGATGACGCGCTCACCGTAAAGCCGCGCTTCGATCGGCTTGACGATCTGCAAGTCGAGGGTGAACTCGTGAATGTCCTCCGGCTGCACCAGCTCCGGGCCGCGCGAGCGCGACATCAAATAGCGCCCGGGATCGGTCGGATGGCGCATAGTGACGTGGCCGAAGGCGTCGAGCACGCCTTCATTGGCAATCATGCGGTTGGCGCGCGCGAGCTGCTCGCGTGCCTCGTCGAGTTTGTTTGGCACCGGCGTTTCCCCCTATTGATCGGTTCGGCGCTTTTATCGCGTTTTATCGCTCGGCGACCAGCCCGCCGGCGCCAGCTCGAAGCCGTCGAAGGAAAAGCCGGGCGCTACTGTGCAGCCGGTGAGCGTCCAATCGCCTAAGGATTCGGCGGCCTGCCAGGCACGCGCCGGCACAGTGAACTGCGGAACTTCACCGGCATGGATATCGGCGCCGAGCCGCACGATCTCCTCTTTGGCACCATCCACGACTGCGAGCTTGAGCGGAGCGCCGGCGTAATAGTGCCAGATCTCGACCGCGTCGATGCGATGCCAGTGCGAGCGCTCGCCGCGCGCCAGCAGGAAATAAATCGAGGTGGAGACGGCGCGACCGTCGATCACGCGCGGATCGCGGAACGTCTCGCGGTAGTAGCCGCCTTCGTGGTGCGGCTTGAGATCGAGCGCGCGGATGATTTCGGCGGCGGTCGCCATGCGCGAAGTTAGAACTTGTTCTTGCGCGCGCGTATCTCCGCGAACACCTGCGCTGCCGCCTTGCCGGCCATGCCGATGCCGGTGGCGACCTCCGGCTGATCGGCGCGCAGGAATGGATTGGCCAGCTTTTCGTCGCCGATGGTGACCGGGATCGTCGGTTCGCCCTGTGCGATCTGTTGCGTTACCTGCGCCTCGCGCGCCGCCAGCACTGGATTGTCTGGCTCGATGGTGCGCGCGAAGCGGATGTTGGCGGCAGTGTATTCGTGCCCGCAATAGATTTCGGTGTCGTTCGGCAGATCGCGCAGCTTCACCAGCGAGCGCCACATCATGCCGGGCGTGCCCTCGATCACGCGGCCGCAGCCGATCGAGAACAGCGTGTCGCCGACGAAAGCGAGCTTGTCGGCGTGAAACCAGTAGGTGACGTGGCCGTTGGTGTGGCCCGGCGTCTCGATCACGCTGCCCGACAATTTCCCGACCGTCACCTTGTCGCCCTCGCGCACGGTCTGATCCACCGCCGGTATCGTGTCGGCTTCCGCCGCCGGCGCCACCACGCGGCACTTGTATTTTTCCTTCAACGCCACGATGCCGCCGGTGTGGTCGGCGTGATGGTGGGTAACCAGGATGTCGGTGAGTTTCCAGCCAGTGGCCTTGAGTGCGGCCTCGATCGGCGCTGCCTCGGGCGCATCGATGGAGGCGGTGGCCCCAGTGTCCTGGTCATGCAGCAGAACCCCGTAATTGTCCTTCAGGCAGAGAAACAGGCGGGTTTCCGCAGGCATGGCAATCCTCGTCGTTGAGCGTGTGGAGCTAACCGTAGCATGCGGGTGAACCGTCTCGTACCCCTTGTCTTTCATGCCAGGCGCCTTGGCCCGGCGATTCGTGATAGTTTTAGGCCATGTCGATCGATGTCGTGGACCTGCGCAATTTCTACGGCCAGCGCCTGGGCGTGGTGGCGCGCCGCTTCGTCGGCCGCGGCATTCGCGGACTGTGGAAAGATACCGCCGGCCAGCGCGTTCTCGGCGTCGGCTATGCCACGCCCTATCTCGGCCTGTTCCGCGAGGAAGCCGAACGCTGCCTCGCCTTCATGCCGGCCGGGCAGGGCGTGGTGAAATGGCCGACCGCGCGGCCGGCATTGACCGCGCTGGTCGATGAGAACGAGCTGCCGTTGCCCGATAGCGCGGTCGACCGCTTGCTGCTGGTGCACGCGCTGGAAATGACGCACGACCCGGCCGTGCAACTGCGCGAGGCCTGGCGCGTGCTGGCGTCGGGCGGGCGGCTCTTGGTGGTGGTGCCGAACCGGCGCGGCCTATGGGCGCGCATGGACACCACGCCGTTCGGTCACGGCCGGCCCTATTCACGCTCGCAGATCAATCAGCTGTTACGCGAGACCTGGTTCACGCCGACTGGATGGAGCGAGGCGCTCTACGTGCCGCCGATCGCGCGCGGCTGGTTCCTGCGCTCGGCGGTGGCCTGGGAGCGTACCGGCGCGACGCTTTCGGCGCCATTCGCCGGCGTGCACATGGTGGAAGCGACCAAACAGGTCTATCGCGCTATTCCTGCGCGTCGCGTCAAACGCCGGCTGGTGCCGGCGCTCGAGCCGGCGCTGGCGCCGTCGCCGGGCGGCGCGGCGAGGTCGATAACGGACTAAGCTTGAATCAATCCGGCTGACGCGGCTCGTCGCCACCGTCGCTTGGCATCGGCTGCGGCGCCGCACCCTGCGGATTGGCGTTGCCGAAATTATCCGGACGGTCCGGACGATAACCGCCGCCGCGATGACGCCGGCGCCGGCGATGCCCGAAGCGGTCCTGGCGGTCGCCCTGCTCGTGGCCATTCTGCCCGTACCCTTGATTAGGATTCGACTGCGGCTGGCCACCGCCGGTGATGAACGCCGGCAACGCGTTCGGATCCGGGACCGCGACATTACCGCCCTGAACCGAAGGCTGCGCGTAAGGCTGTTGCTGCGGCTGCTGTTGCGGGCGGCTGTTCTGCTGCTGATCGCGCGGCGGGAATGGCTGCGCGATCGCGCGGCAGATAAGGCTGCGCCTGTGGCGCTTGCGGTTGTGGCGCGAAGCCCGGCTCGTTTTGGCCCATGTAGGGCTGACCGTCGTCGCCGTCGTCGTCGTAGTTGTCGTCGGCGGCGCCTTGCGCGCCGCTTTGGCCCGCTTGCGGCTGCTGATTGTAATAGGGGTTCTGCTGGCGGAACTGTTCCTGCGCGGCGGCGATCAAGCGAAAATAATGCTCGGCGTGCTGATAATAATTCTCGGCCGCCACCGGATCGCCCGAACTCTGCGAGTCGCGCGCGAGCTGGATGTATTTCTCCGCGATGTGCGAGGCGGTGCCGCGGATCTTCACGTCGGGCCCGTTCAACTCGTAGACCCGCGTCAGCGGATTCTGGCTCTTGCGGTGGTTGTTGTTGCGTCCCCGCATGCGCTTCTGACCGTTTCTCATCATCTGCCTATTCGCTGACCTTTCGCCTCACCGCGGCACGTGCCGCCAACCGTTACATCGAACTTGCAAGTTTATCCGCGTCTCAAGTCCATACGTGTCTCGTTGCGCGGCCACGGCCGGCGCCGATCGTCGCGCGATTGCTCGAACATTTGCGATCTTTATCGCGATAGCTGCAGCAACCCCATAGCCGCGATCCTGTCGCGGCGTTGCCAACCTCTCGTTACGCGCATCGTCAAGGTTTAAAATCTAATGCGCCCAACCGGTGAAGCGTTCGAACCCGTATCTGGCGATTTCGTTTGCCGGCTTCTTTAAGCCGGCGCGTCGTCATCGGCCAATTATCATCGGTCTTGCGCCGCCGCCACACAGAGCCACTTTGCTCCGGGGTTCCCAAGCGATGCAACCCTCACGGGTCGATTCCGTTACAGGGAACCTAGTCGTTTCTGCGCCATATTCCAAGTGCTATTTTTCATCTGCAACGGAGGTCTGCGCTTTTCGCCAGATCGAAATACGCCGCGATTATGGCGGCGCGGTCGCGCTCAACGCGCGCGGAATTCCGGCCAAATCGGCACGCACGGTGCCGACTTTCAGTCCTGCTTTGGTAAACAGCGCGCGGACCGCCGGTTCCTGACCGATTCCCAACTCCACGATCAGTATACCGCCCGGCGCCAGTAACCGGGAGACATCCGCGGCGATGGCGCGGTAACCATCAAGGCCGTCGGCGCCGCCATCGAGCGCCAGCGTCGGGTCGTAGTCGCTCACCTCCGGCGCGAGCGATGCAATTTCGCCGCGCGCCACATAAGGCGGGTTCGAGACGACGAGATCGAATGGACCCTGCAGACCGGCGGCAATGTCGCAGGTGACAAAGACGCAACGGGCGGCAAGATCGTTATGCCCGGCATTCGTGCGCGCGACGTCCAAGGCGGCCGCGCTGATATCGGTGCCCACACCCACGGCATTGGGCAACTCGCTGAGCAACGCCAGCAGCAGCGCGCTGATCCCGTGCCGATGTCAAGAATGCGCAGCTTTTCCATCCGCAAACCGCCGCGCACCACAAAATCGAGCGCGGCTTCGACCACGGTTTCGGTTTCCGGCCGCGGCACCAGCACGTCGGGCGTAACGGCGAGCGACACGCTCCAGAATTCCTTTTTGCCGAGAATCCGCGCTACCGGTTCGTGCCGCAGCCGGCGCGCCGCCAACGCCGAAATGAGGTCGATTTCGCGCCGCTCCAGGATGCGGTCGTTTTGTGCGATGAGCTGTGCGCGCTCGAGGCGCAACGCGTGGCAAAGCAGCGCGCGCGCATCGACCTCGGGCGACTCGATACCGGCAACACGAAACGATTGCGCAACCAAACGCAAAGCCTCGGACAGCGCGCCGCCGGCTTTCAGACCGGAGACAGTTCTCACGTCGCGCCTTCCGCCGCCAGCAATTCGGCCTGATGCTCGGTCACTAAGGCGTCGATGACCTCGTGCAAGGCCTCGCCTTCCATGACCTGCGGCAGCTTGTGAAGCGTCAGATTGATGCGGTGGTCGGTGACGCGGCCTTGCGGGAAATTATAGGTGCGGATGCGCTCTGACCGGTCGCCCGATCCGATCTGCCCGCGCCGCTCGGCCGCGCGCTCGGCGTCGAGCTTGCTGCGCTGGGCGTCGTACAGCTTGGCGCGCAACATGGTCATCGCCTTGGCCTTGTTTTTATGCTGCGAGCGCTCCTCCTGCACAAAGACGATCATGCCGCTCGGCAAATGGGTGATGCGGATGGCGGATTCGGTCTTGTTGACGTGCTGCCCGCCGGCGCCCTGCGCCCGCATCGTGTCGATCTTCAGGTCGTCGTCGTTGATTTTGATATCGACGTCTTCCACCTCGGGCAGCACTGCGACCGTGGCGGCCGAGGTGTGGATGCGGCCGGAGGCCTCGGTGTCGGGAACCCGCTGCACGCGGTGTACGCCCGATTCGAATTTGAGTTTGGCGAACACGCCGCGCCCGCGCACCTCGGCTGTGATTTCCTTGAAACCGCCTTTGCTGCCTTCGCTGATCGACAGGATTTCCGTCTTCCAGCCCTGCAGGGCGGCGTAACGCTCGTACATGCGGAACAGGTCGCCGGCGAACAGCGCGGCCTCGTCGCCGCCGGTACCGGCGCGGATTTCCAGGATCGCATTGTGGTCGTCCATCGCGTCTTTCGGGATCAGCGCCAGTTGGATCTGATGTTCGAGTCTGTCCTTGCGCGTCAGCAGTGCCGGTTTCTCGGCCTCCGCCAGCTTGCGCATCTCGATATCGGTCTTCGGATCGGTGGCGAGCGCCTCGAGGTCGGCGATCTCGGCGGTGACCGCGCGATAGGCCTTGATCGCCTCGATCACCGGGCCGAGCTCGGCGAATTCGCGCGACAGCTTGACGTAGGCATCGGCGCTCAAGCCGCTGGCCAGCTCGCTTTCCACCAGTTCATGGCGAGCGAGCAGGGCGTCGAGCCGGTGTTGCGGCAGTGCGATCAAAGCTGCAATCCCTCGGCCGCCGCGAAGCCTTCGAGCTTGTGGCGGATCGACACGCTGCCGACCGGCTGCTCCAGCAACGGCAAAATGGCGGTCTCGCCCTTGCGGCAATCGAGATCGAGCAGCAGTGCCTTGACCGGACCGACCGCCGATGGCGACAGCGACAGCGAGCGGTAGCCGAGAATGGCGAGCGCCAGCGCGCCAATCGGCTGCGAGGCAAGCTCGCCGCACAGCGCCACCGGCTTGCCGTGCTTGCGGGCCTTGTCGGCGATGTCCCTGAGCGCGCGCAATACCGGCGCCGACAGCGGATCGAAGCGCTGCGATACCCGTGCATTGCCACGGTCGGCGGCATAGAGGAATTGCATCAGGTCGTTGGAGCCGACCGACAGGAAATCGACGCGGCTCAACAATTCGTCGAGCTGGAACAGCAGCGCGGGCACTTCCAGCATGGTGCCGATCTGCACCCGCTCGGGCAGCGCGTGGCCGTGGCGGCGTAGATGCGTCAACTCGATCTCGACCAGCGACTTGGCCTTGTCGAACTCCTCCACCATGGCGATCATCGGGAACATGATGCGCAGTTCGCGCCCGCCGGCGGCGCGCAGCAGCGCACGAACTTGAGAGCGCAAGAGCCCGGGCCGGTCGAGGCCGAGCCTGATGGCGCGCCAGCCGAGCGCCGGATTCTCCTCCTCGATATTGCGCAGATAGGGCAGCACCTTGTCGCCGCCGATGTCGAGGGTGCGGAAGGTCACCGGCCGTTTGCCAGCAGCGTCAAGTACGGTGCGGT
This sequence comes from uncultured Alphaproteobacteria bacterium, assembly GCA_963770985.1. Lineage (GTDB taxonomy): Bacteria > Pseudomonadota > Alphaproteobacteria > Rhizobiales > Xanthobacteraceae > Pseudolabrys. Next base: position 199,581 of record CAVYRR010000013.1, read on the forward strand.
AAAGCCCGAGTTGCTCGCCGGTGCGCGGCAGCGTATCTGCGACCATGAACTGCAATTCGGTGCGGAACAGACCGATGCCGGTGGCGCCGGTTTCGTCGAGGTGCGGCAAGTCGATGGGGAGACCGGCATTGATCATCAGCGACATCTTGTGACCGTCTTTGGTGACGCAAGGCTTGTCACGCAACGCGCGGTATTGCGCCTGTCGCCGCGCCCGCAGCTTCACCCGCTCGCCATAGGCGCTTTCGATATCGGACGGCGGGCGCATGTGCACGTCGCCGGTGGTGCCGTCGACGATAATGGCGTCGCCCGGCTCGACCAGGCCGGTAGCGTTGGCGATCTCGCCGACCGCCGGGATACCAAGCGCGCGCGCCACGATCGAGACATGCGAGGTCGGTCCGCCTTCCTCCAGCACCAGGCCGCGTAGCCGCTTGCGGTCGTAGTCGAGTAACGCCGCCGGGCCCATCGAGCGCGCGACCAGGATCGCGTTCTCCGGCAGTTGTTCGCGCGACGGCGCGTGATCCTGCCCCATCAGCACGCGCATCAGCCGGTTGGCGAGATCGTCGAGATCGTGCAGGCGGTCGCGCAAATAAGGATCGGAAGCGCGCAACATGCGCGCGCGCGTGTCGGACTGCACGCGCTCGACGCCGGCCTCGGCGGTGAGGCCGGTGGTCACCGCCTCGCGCATCTTGTGCAGCCAGCCCTGGTCGTAGCCGAACATGCGGTAGGCTTCGAGCACCTCGCGATGCTCGCCGCCTTCGGCCACCTCGCCGTGATCGAGCAGGCGGTCGAGATCGGCGCGGAACGTCGCGATGGCCGCGTCCAGCCGCTTGAGCTCATTCGGCACATCGTCGGCAATGACATTGGTGATGACCACGCGCGGCTCGTGCAGCACGACATGGCCGAGCGCGATGCCGTCCGACAGCGACGTGCCTTCGAGCTTGATGGAATGGCGGGCGACCGGCTCGGCGCCCGGGCGGGCGATTGACGACAGCTCGCCCGAAGCGATCATCTCGGCGAGCACCATCGCCGTGGTCTGCAGCGCTTCTTCTTCCTCTTCGGTATAGGTGCGGCGCGCGCGGTTCTGCACCACCAGCACCCCGAGCGTATTGCCTGCGCGCAGCACCGGCACGCCGAGGAACGAGTGGTAGATTTCTTCGCCGGTTTCCGGGCGGAACGAGAAGGCCGGATGCGCCTGCGCGTCCGACAGGTTGATCGGATTGGCTTCGCTTGCCACCAGGCCGACCAGGCCTTCGTCGGCCTTTAGCACGGTCTCGTGCACCGCCTCTCGCTTCAAGCCTTCGGTGGCGTATAGCTCGAGCGTTCCGTCTACGCGCAAGACGTAGACAGAGCACACCTCCGCCACCATGTTAGCGGCGATCAGCACGACCACCTTGTCGAGGCGTTCCTGCGCGCTGACCGGCTCCGCCATCACTTCGCGAAGCCGGCGTAACAGCACGCGCGGACCGCCGAGCGCGCCACGCATTATTGAGGTCCCTGTACGGCCGCGGCACCGGCCACGACCCGTTTACGGCCCAATCTTGTACGAATAACGACCGCGTGACTCATGTCCCCGGCCGCTATGGGTCAGGCTATAGCCAATGGCCTATGCAAGGGGCAAGCCAAACCGGCAACCCCGGTTTAAGAGTCGGAAATGCGCTGCGGTGCAGCGCAACGCGCGGCAGCTCAGGCCTTATCGAGCTCTCCGAGGTAGTGATGGCGAGGTTATTGATCTTCTTGTCGGCCAGCGCCTTGAACCCTGGGCGGCCGATAGCGAGTTGAAAGGGTCTACTCGATCACCTCGTCGGTAAGACTAAGCAGGGTTCGGGGCACAACGAGACCGAGCGCTTTTGCGGTCTTGAGGTTGATCACAAATTCGAATTTTGTCGGCGCTTGCACTGGAAGATCGCGCGGCTGCTCGCCGCGCAATATACGGTTCAAATAGGTTGCGGCTCGCCGAAAGAGGTCGCTAACATCTACTCCGTAGGACGCCAGGCCGCCTTCGGCGGCGATGTAACGGTAGCTGTAGACGGCGGGCAGGCGATGGCGCGCCGCCAATGCGATAATCAGAGCTCGATGCGTCCCCGTGGTGACGTCCGGCAACACCAAGAGCCCTCCATTCGGCTCTTGCGCGAAAGCTGCAATAGCGCGCTCAATGCCGCCGGGATCGTGGACAGGGGTAGGAATCGCATTGATCGCAATTGAAGCAGCCGCGATCTCGACGAGTTGCAAGTAGTAGGTACCGCCGCCGGGCGACGTCTTTGGATCGAAAATGATGGCGACCCGCTCAATGGCTGGACTTGTCTCCTTCAGCACGCCCAGCCATTTGCCGCCCAAAGATGCCTCGACATTGGTGAAACCGGTAACATTTCCACCCGGTCTCGCGATGCTGGCGACGATGCCGTCGCCAACCGGATCGGAAACCACGACGAACACGATGGGAATTGTGGTGGTTTCGTGCAGGATTGACTTGGCCACGGGCGTCGAACGCGCAAGGATGACATCGGGCTTGAGCGCGATCAGTTCCTTCGCCAAGGCTCTAATCCGAGCAACATCACCCGCGCCCCAGCGGGGAACGATCCGAATATTGCGGTCCTCCGACCAGCCGAACTGTTGAAGCTCCTTGCGAAGAATGTCGAGATGCACACGCGATTCCGCATCGCTTTCGGCAAAGGGCAGCAATACGCCAATCTGGCGCATTCCGTCCGCCGGCTGCTGCGCGCGCGCTGCGAGCGGCCATGTCGCCCCGCCGGCGACCAACGTAATGAAATCGCGTCGTCTCACAGCACTATCCCGTCGCAGCTAATTTCCAGGGCAAGCGTGTGAGAGATATTATGTAAAGTAGGTTACAAAGCAACCGCGCCAGGGGTCACGCCTTATCCAGCCCGTACAGCGTATGCAGCGTGCGAACCGCCAGGTCGGTCTGCGCGGCGTTGATCAGCACCGAGAATTTGATCTCCGAGGTGGTGATGGCGAGGATATTGATCTTCTGCTGCGACAGCGCCTTGAACGCGCTGGCGGCGACGCCGGCATGGCTGCGCATGCCGACGCCGATCACCGACACCTTGGCGACGTTGGTCGCCCCGTCCAGCCGCTCATAGCCGATTGCGCCTTTGGCCTTCTCGAGGGTGACCCGCGCGCGCTCGTAGTCGGCCGACGGCACGGTGAAGGTGAGGTCGGTGGTGGCCCCGTCGCCCGAGACGTTCTGCACGATCATGTCGACGTTGATGCTGGCGTCGGCGAGCGGCCCGAAGATCGCGGCGGCGACCCCGGGCTTGTCCTGCACGCGGCGGATCGAAATCTGCGCCTCGTCCTTGGAGAAGGCGATGCCGGTGACGGTTTGCTGTTCCACGATGTCTCCCTCGTCGCAAATGAGTGTGCCGGACGGCGGCTTCTTGGGATCGATGTCCTCCGGCTTCTCGAAACTCGAGCGCACGAAGATGCGCACGTTATGCACCATGCCGAGTTCGACCGAGCGTACCTGCATGACCTTGGCGCCGAGCGAAGCGAGCTCGAGCATTTCCTCGTAGGCGATCTTGTCCAAGCGGTGCGCCTTGGCCACCACGCGCGGGTCGGTGGTGTAGACGCCGTCCACGTCGGTGTAGATGTCGCAGCGCTCGGCGCCGATGGCGGCGGCGATCGCCACCGCCGAGGTGTCGGAGCCGCCGCGGCCGAGCGTGGTGATGCGCCCGGTCTCCTTGTGCATGCCCTGGAAGCCGGCGATCACCGCGACCTGGCTCATCTCCTTGAAGCGGCGGATCAGCTCGGCGCCGTTGATCTCGAGAATGCGCGCCGAGCCATGCGCGTTGTCGGTCAGGATCGGCAACTGCCAACCCTGCCAGGAGCGCGCGTTGACGCCCATGCCTTCCAGCACGATGGCCAGGAGCCCGGCGGTGACCTCCTCGCCGGTCGCCACCACCGCGTCGTATTCGCGCGCGTCGTGCAGCATGGCGGCTTGCCGGCACCACTCGACCAACTGGTTGGTCACGCCCGCCATGGCGGAGACCACGACGGCCACGTCATGGCCGGCGTCAACCTCGCGCTTGACGTGGCGCGCCACGTTGCGGATGCGGTCGAGATCGGCGACCGACGTTCCGCCGAATTTCATCACCAGGCGAGCCATGACTTTTTAGGACCCGACGTTCCCGAATACGCCAAAAGGCGCTAACAAGTGGCCGGATGTGCCGGCCGCAAAAGGCGCGTATACATACCGGCGGGGTGCTGAGACTGCAACATCGAGGGCCTCGTGGGCCTCGTCCGCGTTAATCTTTCGGGTGCTGGCGATGCGATATATCGAGCGGATTCTGCAACCGGGCGAAACCCTGGTCTACTCGGGCAACATTCACTGGATCGTCTATCTGCCGGCACTGGCGTTGTGGGTCGCCGCCGTAGCCGCGCTCCTGGCGGGCGGTTTGATTCCGCCCATCCTGGTGGTCGCCGCGCTATGCGCGATAGTTGGATTCGGCATGTTTTTTCAGGCCTGGTTCCGGCGCTGGACCACCGAGATCGATGTGACCAACCGGCGCGTCGTATACAAGCGCGGCTTCATCAAACGGCACACGATCGAAATGAACATGGACAAGGTGGAAAGTGTCGACGTCGACCAGTCGATTTTCGGCCGGCTACTGAATTACGGCGACATCACCATTCACGGCACCGGCGAAGGCTGGGAGACGCTGCGCGGCATCGGCGCGCCGCTCGATTTCCGCAACCATGTGACAGCGCGCTGACATGAAACACAGTGCATCCTCCATCGATCAGGCCGAAATCGAGCGCTTCTCGCGTCACGCCGCCGATTGGTGGGATGCGCGCGGGCCAATGGCGGCGCTGCACAAGTTCAATCCAGTGCGGCTCGGCTATATCCGCGACAAGGCCGCCGAGCGGTTTGCGCGCGAGCCTAAGAAGCTCGACTGCCTCAAAGACCTGCGCATGCTCGATATCGGCTGCGGCGGCGGCATTCTGTCCGAGCCGTTGGCGCGGCTGGGCGCGCAGATGGTCGGCGCCGATCCGTCCAAGGAAAACATCGCGGTGGCAAGCGCGCATGCGCAGGATAGCGGCGTTAAGGTCGATTACCGCGCCACGACGGCGGAAGACCTCGCCGCCGCCAGGGAACGCTTCGACGTGGTGCTGGCGATGGAAGTGGTCGAGCACGTCGCCGACGTCGGCGCATTCGTTGCAACCTGCGCGTCGATGGTGAAGCCCGGTGGGCTGATGATCGCGGCGACGTTGAACCGCACGCTGAAGAGCTTCGCGCTGGCGATCGTGGGTGCCGAATACGTACTGCGCTGGCTGCCGCGCGGGACCCATCAATGGGACAAGTTCGTGACCCCGAACGAGCTCGAGCTCGCGTTCGAGCGCGGCGGCTTGCGGGTTACGGCTGAACGCGGCGTGATCTACAATCCATTCGCCGACCGCTGGCAATTGTCGTCCGATATGGACGTGAATTACATGCTCCTCGCGGAGCGCGATAGCGAGAAAGGCAAAGCGAAATGATCCTCGAACTGGTCGAATTCAACTCGCCGAAGGGCTGGAGCCGCCAGCAGGTGGCTGAAGAGGCCCGTAACGTCATCCCGAAATGGCGCGCCAACAAGGAATTGCTGCGCAAGCATTTTCTGCTGGAGCTCAACGGCAAGACCGGTGCCGGCGTCTATATCTGGCCCTCGGTCGAGGCCGCGCAGCGGGCGCATAACGAGGAGTGGCGGCAATCGGTGATCAAGCGCGCCGGCAGCGCGCCGACCATCCGTTATTTCGATCTGTTCCTGCTGATCGACAACGAAAAGGGCGCGGCGACCGAATTCCCTGCCGCCGCCGAACTGGCCGCCGCCTGAACGTGCGCCGCTAGCCATCCACCATGCTCTGGGCCGTCTTCACGCTGATCGCCGCGGCGGCGCAGACCGCGCGCAATGCCATGCAGCGCGAGCTGACCGCGACCCTCGGCACGGTCGGCGCCACCCATGTGCGCTTTTTGTTCGGCTTTCCGTTCGCGCTGGTGTTTCTGGCCGGCGTGATGCTGGCGACCGGCTATGGCTTGCCGCACCTGCCGCCCGTGTTCTGGTTATGGGTGGTGGCCGGCGCGCTGACACAGATCGGCGCCACCGCCACCATGCTGTCGGTGATGGGCGAGCGGTCGTTCGTCGTTGCGTACGCCTATATCAAGACCGAGCCGGTGCAGGTTGCGCTGTTCGGCCTGATCTTTCTCGGCGATCATGTCACGCCGCTCACGGGTCTGGCGATCCTTATCGCCACAGCGGGCGTGATCGTGATCTCGCTTAAGCCGGGCTCTAGCCAGATCAGCACCACGCGCTCGACCGCGGTCGGGCTGTTTTCTGGCGCGCTGTTTGCGATGTCGGCGATCGGCTATCGCGGCGCCATCCTGTCGCTGCATCTACCGCATTTCGTCATGGCGGCAACCTTGACGCTGGCGGTCGGCCTGGTGCTGCAGGCGGTCTTGCTGTCGGCCTATCTGGCGCTGCACGACCCGGACGTGTTGCGCGCCATCGCCAAGGCATGGAAGCCCTCACTGTTTGCCGGCTTCATGGGCGCGCTCGCCTCGCAATTCTGGTTCCTCGCTTTTGCCATCGCCACGGCGGCAAGCGTGCGCACGCTGGCGCTGGTCGAGGTGCTGTTCGCGCAAGGCATCACGCATTTCATCTTCAAGCAGCCAACCACGGGACGCGAACGCGCCGGCATCGTGCTGGTGGTGATCGGCGTCGCGCTTTTGGTGTGGGCGTATTGATAAGATGCGAGCGACCTGAGTGCGACGCTGGCCGAATGGTCAGGTATGATCGGATATCCAAGCCAATTCACCCGCATTCTGAGTAAATAACGTGAAACGTACTAAAGTCGACATCATCAACGAACTCTCCGTCATTCACGGCTACCGGACATATTTGGAGATTTGCACGCCGACGACCGGGAACATGTATCGCGCGATAGATCGCACTCGATATTCCACATGTCACCGGTTGATGTATCGCTGCCCGGCCGGATTCGATGACGAAATGCCAATAGATTTCCGGAGCTCAAATCTTGATATCGATGAATGTGTAAGCGCTATTCGGGCGAGGAATCTGAAATACGACGCCATTCTGGTTGACCCGTTTCATGAATATGAGTCGTCGGCTCGCGACCTCGGCGAGGCCGTCAATCTTTTGAACCCGAACGGGACGATCATTGTACACGATTGCTTTCCGCGCGACAGAGCGATCGCTGGGCCCGAATACATTGCGGGCGACTGGTGCGGCGTGACCTACAAAGCGTATTTGGATTTTGTGCTGGCGAATGAGAGTCTGATATTTTGTACGATCGATACTGACTATGGATGCGGCGTGATTCGTCGAAACAGCAGCCTTTGTTCGTCGCAACGAATGGCTGGACGTGCATCAAGAATGGCGCCGCGCGATGACAAAAGACACGTTGTTGGACAATGGATGAGAGTCGGCAAAGATTACGACGCGGCCTTTAACCTGCTCGCGGCGCACTCGATCACGTTATTGAATCTCGTGACGGTCGATGAGTTTCTGAACGGCGAACGGAATAATTCGCCAGTGCTGGTATGACGTGGTTTTCTTGATTCCACACGAGCCGGCTGACGAGGCCAAGTTCAATTCCGCTCGTCCGGCAAGATCGGCAGCGGATGGAATTCGATGCCTTCCTCGGCCAGCGCCTTGGCGTCCTCGGGCGAAGCCTCGCCGTAGATCGAGCGGTGCTTGATCTCGCCGTAGTGCATCTTGCGCGCTTCCTCGGGGAATTTCACCCCGACATGGTCGGCGTTCTTGGTGAGATGGTCGCGCAGCTCCTTGAGCTTGGTGCGCAATTCTTGCTCCTGCGGCGAGATCATCGCGACAGGAGCTTTCTCTTGCGCCTTTTCGGGCGCGGGCGCGGCAGTCGCTGGTTCGGCCGGCGCCTCGCGCTTGCGGCTGCCTGCCAGTCGCGGCGCCATGATCGCCTTTTCGACCTTGGCCGTGCCGCAATGCGGGCAGGCGATCAGCTTGCGCTTGATCTGCTTGTCGTAGGCGGCCGAATCCGCAAACCAGCTCTCGAAGTCGTGGCCCTTCTCGCACACCAGCGCATAGCGGATCATTCAGCCCCCCTGACCACATGCAGGTGGGCCGGCTCGGCAAGCGGCTCGACGATCTCGAAACGGCGGCCGTGCTGCAGCGATGGGATGCGCGCGCGTGCTTTTGCGACTTCCGCCAGATCGATCTCGGCCATCACCACCCCCGGCTCAGCCCCACCTTCCGCCAGGATGCGGCCCCAGGGGTCAACGATCAGTGAATGGCCGAAGGTCTCGCGGCCATTTTCGTGCTTGCCGCCTTGCGCGGCGGCGAACACGAAGCAGCCGTTCTCGATGGCCCGCGCCCGGATCAGCACGTGCCAGTGCGCCTCGCCGGTCTGCTGGGTGAACGCGGAGGGGATCGTGAGCATAGTGGCGCCGGCCTCGGCAAGCGCGCGATAGAGCGCCGGGAACCGCAGGTCGTAGCAGATCGTCAGTCCGAGCCGGCCCCACGGCAGATCGGAAAGCACCGCCTGTTCGCCCGGCCGGTAGCTGCGCGACTCGCGATAGCTCTCGCCGCCGGCGAGATCGACGTCGAACATGTGGATCTTGTCGTAGCGCGCGGCGATGTCGCCTTTCGGATCGATCAGGAACGAGCGGTTGGCCGCCCGGTCGGGCGAAATCTTGATCGCGAGCGAACCGACATGGACATAGATAGCAAGCTTGCGCGCCAGCTCGCGTAGCGTGGCGAGCGAGGTGTCGGCATTTTCATCCACGATGGTGGCGAACAGCCGCTCGCGCTTGACCTCCATGATGTTGGTCATTTCCGGCGTCAGCACGTAGTCGGCGCCGGCCGATTTCGCCTCGCCTATCATGCGCACGGCGGCCTCGATATTGGCGGCCGGCGCGAGCCCCGAGCGCATCTGGATCATCGCGGCCCTGAAGGCGGACGTGTTCATCACGATGTCCCTTCGCCCGCCAGCAAGGAGTCGAGCTTGCCGGCGTCATCGAGCGCGTGCAACTCGTCGCAGCCGCCGACATGCGTCGCGCCGATGAAGATCTGCGGCACCGTGGTACCGCCATTCGCGCGCTCGATCATTTCGTTGCGGCGCTCCCAGTCGCGGCCGAGATCGATTTCGGTGAATTCGACGCCCTTGCGTTTCAGCAGGGCCTTGGCCGCGTGGCAATAGGGACAATAGCGGGTGGTATAAATTTCGATAAGGGGCATTGTAGTCTTTTGGGCGTTGCGCGAGACGGCCTCCGTTATATGGTGGTGCGCACGGGCGCGACAACCCGGGCGAACACCAGGACGTCGACATGGGCGGCGCCGGCCCGCAACAAAGCGCGCGCGCAGGTATCGACGGTGGCGCCGGAGGTGAGCACGTCGTCGATCAGCACCAGCCGCCGGCCAGCAACTTTAGCTTTTTCCTCCGCCGGCACCCGGAAGGCGCCCTGCACATTGTCGGCGCGTTCCGTCTTGGATAGACCGACCTGCTGCGGCGTTGAGCGCACCCGCCTGAGTGCGCCATGCAGCACCGGCACGCCCGATATGTCGGAAATCGCCCCGGCAAGCGTTGCCGACTGGTTGAAACGCCGCGCCCAAAGCCTCCGCCAATGCAGCGGCACCGGCAACAGCGCGTCGGCGTTACCGAGCAGTTCGCGACCGGCGCGCGCCATCCATTGGCCCATCATGGGTGCAAGATCGAGCCGGTCGCTGTATTTGAAGGACAGCACCAGCTCGCGGGCAATCTCATCGTAGCGCACCGCGGCGCGCGCGCGGTCATAGGCCGGCGGATTGGCGATCGCCTCCATCGACAGCAGGCCGAGGCCGGGATCGTAAGTGAAGGGGATGCCGAGCCGCGCGCAGTAAGGCGGCTCGATCAGCGACAGTTTCGACCAGCACGATGCGCACAGTCCGACCCCATCGCCGAGCGGCGCGCGGCAGGACGGGCAGAGCGGCGGCAGCGCCACATCGAGGGCAACGCGCAGGGCGGCCCGCAATCCGCCCCAGATTTGCCTGGGCCGCGAGGGCGCTTGGTTCTGGCTTGCCGAGACAAGCTCGTTCATGCTGCAAATGTATCAGATGCCGCAAAGCCCGACCATCTTCGACCGCACTTTGTTGCGCGCGCGCCAGCAGCGCGCCCGCGCGCTTGGGCCCGAAACCTTCCTGATCGACCGGGTCGCTGCCGAGCTGGGCGAGCGGCTTTCAGTGGTGCTGCGCACGTTCGAGCTGACGGTCGATCTCGGCACGCCCACCGACGCGGTGCGCCGGGTACTGGCCGAAAGCGGCAAGGTTGCAACAATCGTTTCCGCGGCGCCGATGGCCGCGCGCGGCGATTCATTGCAGGTCGCCGCCGACGAGGAGGCCTTGCCGTTCGCCGACGGTTCGCTCGATCTGGTGGTGTCCGCGCTGGCACTGCAGTTTGTCAATGACCTGCCCGGCACGCTGATCCAGATCCGCCGCGCGCTCAAGCCGGACGGCCTCTTGCTGGCGGCATTGCTCGGCGGCGATAGTCTTACCGAATTGCGCGAAGCCTTCGCACAGGCCGAAAGCGAAGTTGAGGGCGGCGTCTCGCCCCGCGTGGCGCCGTTCGCCGATGTGCGCGAACTGGGCGCGCTGCTGCAACGCGCCGGGCTCGCATTGCCGGTGGTCGATTCCGATCGGCTGACCGTGCGCTACGAATCGGTATTCAATTTGATGCGCGACCTACGCCGCATGGGCGCGACCAATATGCTCATCGAGCGACGCCGCACGCCGCTGCGGCGCGCGACCTTAAAGCGAATGGCGGACATCTATGCGCAGCGTTTTGCCGATGCGGACGGGCGCGTGCGCGCGACCTTCGAAATTGCATGGCTGTCGGGATGGGCGCCGCATGAGAGCCAGCAGAAGCCGCTCAAGCCCGGTTCGGCCGTGCAGCGGCTGGCCGATGCGCTCGGCACGCAGGAAATTCCGACCGGCGAAAAGCCGCGGCCCTGACGTCAATCGTCAGTTGAAGCCGTCGGAAACGCTCTGATACTTCGCTTGCAGCTGCGTGCCCATGCCCATGACCACGGCAATGAGGACGCCGGCGATGGCGGAGGCGATCAGCGCGTATTCGATGGCAGTGGTGCCGCTGTCGTTGCGCAAAAACTCGCGGAAGCTACGTATCGTTCGGAGATCTACTCATGGACGCTTCCTGTTCAGTCGTTGATCGGCCAATCACAAAAGTGCCATCAGATGCGAAATCAGCGGAATGTCCGCTGGAGGCATTTCGTAGTCCCGCAACCGGTTCGGCTTCACCCAAGCGAGCTTCTGCCCCTCCGTGGCGGCGACGTGCCCCTCCCAGCGCCGGCAAACATAGAGCGGCATCAGGAGATGAAAGTCGGGATAAGCGTGGCTCGCGAAAGTGAGCGGCGCGAGACAAGCCGCATTAACGACGATGCCCAGTTCCTCCTGCAACTCCCGGATCAAACTTTGCTCCGGCGCTTCGCCATTTTCAACCTTGCCGCCGGGGAATTCCCATAGGCCCGCCATCGGCTTGCCGGCGGGACGCTGTGCGATGAGCACGCGACCGTCGGCATCGACAAGGGCGCAGGCGGCAACAAGGACGATTTTGGTCACAGCCTTACATCCCCGACGATAGGCAGCCGTGGTTAAGGGGTTATTCAGCCAACTGACGAGGGTCCCCCGTCCTTCCGCGACGGTTAACCGTTGGTTTACGAGCGATAGTCGCCGTTGATGGCGATGTATTCTTTAGTCAGGTCGCAGGTCAGCACGCGGTCGCGGCCTTTGCCCAAGCCGAGTGCGACTTTCAGGCTGATTTCCGGCTGCTTCATCGCCGCGCTCACCGCGGCCTCGCTATAGCCGGGGTCGCGCGCGCCTCTGTGCGCGACCCGAATGCCGCCGAACCAGATCGATAATTTATCGCGGTCAGCCGGCTCGCCGGCCTTGCCGACCGCCATGACGACGCGGCCCCAATTGGCGTCCTCGCCGGCGATCGCGGTCTTCACCAGCGGCGAATTGGCGATCGACATGGCGATCTTACGTGCAGATGCCTTTGACACCGCGCCTTCCACCACGATCTCGACCAGCTTGCGGGCGCCTTCGCCGTCGCGCGCGATCTGTTCGGACAAATTCGCCAGCACCGCTTGCAGGGCGCGCTTGAAATCCTTCAGCTTAGGGTCGGCCGCGCGCGCGATGCGCGGATTGCCGGCCTTGGCCGTAGCGAAAATCATCAACGTGTCCGATGTGGACGTGTCGCCGTCGATGGTGACCGCGTTGAAAGTGTCGGTGACGCCGTCCTTCAGCAGCGCCTGCAATGCGGCTGCCGAAATCGCGGCGTCGGTGAAAACGAAAGCGAGCATGGTCGCCATATCGGGTGCGATCATGCCGGCGCCCTTGGCGATGCCGTTGACTGACACTGCTGTCGTTCCGATGCACGCACTCGCGGTCGCGACTTTCGGAAAGGTGTCGGTGGTCATGATCGCCTTGGCAGCGGCAAGGAAGTTGCCAGGTTTGGCGCGCGCGGCAAGACCGGCCATGACGGGAGCGAATTTTGCGGCATCGAGCGGCTCACCGATCACCCCGGTGGAAGCAAGGAAAATGTCCGCCGGTTTGCAGCCAGCCGCCTTTGCGGCGATCTCCGCGGTGAGCTTGGTCGCGGCGCGTCCGCTTTTGCCGGTGAAGGCATTGGCGTTGCCGGAATTGACCACCAGTGCGCGCGCTTTACCCGGCTTGAGATGCGCCCGACACCATTCGACCGGCGCCGACGGACATTTCGATTTGGTGAACACGCCGGCCGTGGCGGTGCCGGCATCGAACAGTGCCAGCAGTACGTCGGTGCGCCCGGCGTAGCGGATGCCGGCCTCGGCGGTGGCCAGCCGCACGCCGGCAATCGCCGGTATGTCCGGCACCTGCTTGGGGGCGAGGGGGGAGATGGACGTGCTCATCCAATGACCTGTCATCACCGGGCTTGTGCCGGTAATCCCGTTTATGGACGCACAGTGCCTACCTAAGCGAGATGGCCGGCACAAGGCCGGCCATGACGAATTGAATTGATCGATATGATCGCCGTTACTTCTTCTCCGGCGCTGCCGGCGCGGTCGGCGGTGCCGGAGGCTCCGTCTTGTACATCTTCTCGATCTTGGCCTCGGCGCGCAGCTTCTGCACCAACTCGGCCTGCGCCTTGCGCGCCACATATTGCTCGATTTGCGGCTTGACGTCTTCGAACTTCGGCGTGGGCTTCACGCGCTTGTCTTCGACCTTGAGCACGTGCCAGCCGAACTGCGTCTTCACCGGTTCGGAGATTTGGCCCTTTTCCAGCTTGAAGGCGACGTTGGAAAACTCCGGCACCATCTGCTCCTTGCTGAAATAGCCGAGGTCGCCGCCGTTGGCCTTGCCGGACGGGTCTTCGGTGACCTCCTTGGCGACCGTCTCGAAATCCTCGCCTTTCTTCAGGCGCGCGATGATCGCCTTGATCTTATCCTCGGCGGCCTTGCTCGCGTTCTCGTCGCCCGCCGCGGCGCGGATCAGGATGTGGCGGGCGTGGACCTCCTGCTCCTGGCCCATCTGCTTGACGGCTTCGTCATAGACCTTGTGCATGGCGTCGTCGGTGAGCGCTTCCTTGGCGGTGGCCTGTAAGAGATCGGACATCAGCAGCTTCTTGCGGGCGAAATCGAGATGCTTCTTGAACTCGACCGTATCGCCGATCTTCTTGTCTTCGGCTGCCTTCGCCACCAGGATCATGTCGGCGATGAACTGCACCAGGTAGTCCTGCTTGGCGTCCGGCGACATCGGCGGAATCTGCCCTGCCTCTTCCTCGGCGGAGGCAATGTCGCTCTGGTGGATCTCGGTACCGTTGACCTTGGCGATGAGCGGGTCCTTGTCCTGCGCCGCGACCGGCCCGGCTAGGAGCAGAGCCAGGGTGGCCGCGAGGATGCCGGCCCGGCCGGCGAAAAGGGAAATCGTCATGACGCTGTCCTTGGGATTGAAATGGTCCGCAAAGCTTGCGGACGGCGGCGGACTTGTCACCCAACAACCGTGGCTTTGCAATGGCGGTATGGCACCCAGGTATTAACGACCGCGTGACTGGGCCGAGTTTAGGCCGTGGCAAGCCGCCAATTGACAACAAACCGACCCCCTCCTATCTCTCCGCTAACGCCAACTGGTTAGCGCGTTCGCATCGAATTTGCCCGAAAAGTGCCGTATTTCCGGAGCGCCGGAGGCAATATCCGGCCGTGGCGGCGTGCTAGAAGCATCCGCCCCGAATTGAGGAGCCTTCCGTATGATCGGCGCCGTTGCCCGCAAGCTGTTCGGCTCCGCCAATGAGCGGCGGATTCGCAGCTATCAGCCGCGGGTGACCGCGATCAACGCGCTGGAGCTGGAGCTGGCGGCGCTTTCCGACGAGGCGCTGCGGGCGCGCACCGACGAGTTCAAAAAGCAGGTCGCCGAGGGCACTTCGCTCGACGACATTCTGGTACCGGCCTTCGCCACCGTGCGCGAGGCGGCCAAGCGCACCATCGGCCAGCGCCATTTCGACGTGCAGTTGATCGGCGGCATGATCCTGCACGAAGGCAAGATTTCCGAAATGAAGACCGGCGAAGGCAAGACGTTGGTCGCCACGCTCGCGGTCTACCTCAACGCCGTGTCCGGGCGCGGCGTGCACGTCGTCACCGTCAACGACTACCTGGCCAAGCGCGACGCCGAGTGGATGGGCCAGATCTACGGCTTCCTCGGCCTCACCGTCGGCGTGATCGTGCACGGGCTCGACGACGAGCAGCGCAAGAAAGCCTACGACTGCGACGTCACCTACGGCACCAATAACGAGCTCGGCTTCGACTACCTGCGCGACAACATGAAGTACCGGATGGAGGACATGGTCCAGCGCGGCCACATCTTCGCCATCGTCGACGAAGTGGACTCGATCCTGGTCGACGAAGCGCGCACGCCGCTGATCATTTCCGGCCCGCTCGACGACCGCTCCGAATTCTACAACACCATCGACAGCTATATCCCGGCGCTCGACAAGACCGACTACGAGGTCGACGAGAAGCAGCGCACGGTGACGTTGACCGAAGCCGGCATGGAAAAGCTCGAACAGCGGCTGCGCGCGGCCGGCCAGCTCAAGGGCGAATTGCTCTACGACGTCGAGAACGTCTCCGTCGTTCACCACGTCAATCAGGCGCTGCGCGCGCACAAGCTGTTCCAGCGCGACAAGGACTACATCGTGCGCAACGGCGAGGTGGTGATCATCGATGAGTTCACCGGCCGCATGATGCCGGGCCGGCGCTATTCGGAAGGGCTGCATCAGGCGCTCGAAGCCAAGGAGCATCAGCCGGTCCAGCCGGAAAACCAGACGCTCGCTTCGATCACCTTCCAGAATTATTTCCGTATGTACGAGAAGCTCGCCGGCATGACCGGCACGGCGCTCACCGAGGCCGACGAGTTCCTCGACATCTACAATCTCGATGTGCTGGAAGTGCCGACCAACATGCCGCTGGTGCGTATCGACGACGACGACGAGGTCTATCGCACGGCAAAAGAAAAATACCGTTCGATCATTGCGCTGATCGAGGACTGCAAGCTGCGCGGCCAGCCGGTGCTGGTCGGCACGACGTCGATCGAGAAATCCGAGCAGCTCGCCGATATGCTGCGCGAGGCCGGCTGGGAAGCGCACGACTTCACCGATCCGAACGCCTTCGCCGCGCTCTATTCCGGCGACGACGGCGCCAGCAAGACCAAGGTGTTCGCCATCCTCAACGCCCGCTACCACGAGCAGGAGGCCTTCATCGTCGCGCAGGCCGGCGTGCCGGGCGCCATCACCATCGCCACCAACATGGCCGGCCGCGGCACCGACATCCAGCTCGGCGGCAATGCCGACATGCGCATCCGCCAGGAGATCACCGACATCGACCGATTGGCGCCACGCGCGACAAGGATCCGCGCGCAGCGGCAAATCCGCGAGCAGGTCGCGCGCCTCAAGCAGAAGGCGCTCGCCGCCGGCGGCCTGTTCGTACTCGGCACCGAGCGGCACGAGAGCCGGCGCATCGACAACCAGCTGCGCGGCCGCTCCGGCCGTCAGGGCGACCCCGGCCACTCCAAGTTCTTCCTGTCGCTCGAAGACGACCTGATGCGCATCTTCGGTTCCGACAAGCTCGACGGCATGCTGCAGAAGCTCGGCCTCAAGGAGAACGAGGCGATCGTCCATCCCTGGATCAACAAGGCGCTGGAGAAGGCGCAGCAGAAGGTCGAGGCGCGCAACTTCGACATCCGCAAGAACCTGCTCAAATTCGACAACGTGATGAACGACCAGCGCACGGTGGTCTTCAAGGAGCGGCTCGATCTGATGCGCGACGAGGCGGTGGACGAGACCATCGCCGGCATGCGCCATTCGGTGGTCGAAGATCTGGTCGCCAAGCACATTCCCGCCAACGCCTATGCCGAGCAGTGGGACATTAACGGCCTCGACACGGCGCTGCGCGAGGTGCTCATGCTCGATCTGCCGGTGAAGGACTGGGCCAAGGAAGAAGGCATCGCCGACGAGGAAATGCTCGACCGTATCGAGCGCCGCGCCGACGAGCACATGGCGGGCAAGGTGGCCAAATGGGGCCCCGACGTCATGCGCTACGTGGAGAAATCGATCTTGCTGCAGACGCTCGACCACCTCTGGCGCGAGCACCTGGTGATGCTGGAACATCTGCGCCAGGTGGTCGGCCTGCGCGGCTACGGCCAGCGCGATCCGCTCAACGAGTACAAGGCCGAGGCCTTCAGCCTGTTCGAGGCCATGATGTCGCGCCTGCGCGAGGCGGTCACCGGCCAGTTGATGCGGGTGGAGATCGTGCAGCAGCCGCCGGCGGAAGAGCCCAGCAAGCTGCCCTACATGGAGGCGCACAAGGTCGACCCGGCGACCGGCGAGGACGAGATGGCGCCGGCGCTGGCGCCGATGCTGGTC
This sequence comes from uncultured Alphaproteobacteria bacterium, assembly GCA_963770985.1. Lineage (GTDB taxonomy): Bacteria > Pseudomonadota > Alphaproteobacteria > Rhizobiales > Xanthobacteraceae > Pseudolabrys. Next base: position 216,504 of record CAVYRR010000013.1, read on the forward strand.
GGCAACGGCAATGGCGCGCAAGCCGAGCGCAATCCGAAAGACCCCGTGAGCTGGGGCAAAGTCGGGCGCAACGAACAATGCCCCTGCGGCTCCGGCAAGAAATTCAAGCACTGCCACGGCAAGTTCGCTTAGAGCGCCGCCGATATCCCGATATAAAAAACGCCGGTTTTGTCCGGCGTTTTTTATTGCAGCGCAGGCGCCCGGCGCATCGCGTGCATGGTGCTAGCGGCGGCCTTGCAATAGTATTTGCCGATGACACTGGTCGAGGATCGCCCACGCCTTTTGCCGCAGGCCGAAGCGGAAGCCTGGCTTGCCGCATTCGAGGCGGCCTTGCGCTCGCGCGACGCCGCCGCGGCGGCCGCGTTATTTCAGGCCGACGGGCTGTGGCGCGACGTGCTCGCCTTCACCTGGACCATCGAGACCATGGCCGGCCGGCTGGCGATCGAAGCGACGCTGCGCCAGACTCTTGCCCGCACCCAGCCCGCGAATTTCCACATCCCGCCGAAACGCATGCCGCCGCGTCGGGTCAGCCGCGCCGGCAGCGACTGCCTTGAGGCGATCTTCGAGTTCGAGACCGTGTTCGGCCCTGCTCACGGCATTCTCCGCCTCGTCCCCGATAGCCAAGGTCGGCAGCGCGCCTGGACATTGAACACCAATCTGCACGAACTCCGGGGCTATGAAGAAGAATTCAAGCGCCGTGCGGAGCCAGACTCGACGCGTGACTTCGGCGCCGAGAACTGGAGCGACCGGCTCGCCAGACAGCGCGCCTACGCCGACCGCGATCCGGCCGTGCTGGTTGTGGGCGGCGGCCAGGCCGGGCTCGCCATCGCGGCGCGCTTGCATCAGCTCGGCATCGATACGCTGATCGTCGATCGACATGAACGGATCGGCGATAATTGGCGCAAGCGTTATCATTCGCTGACGCTGCACAACGAAGTGCACGTCAATCACATGCCCTATATGCCATTCCCGCCGACCTGGCCGGTCTATATCCCGAAGGACATGCTGGCGAACTGGTTCGAGGCTTATGTCGACGCACTTGAATTGAATTACTGGACCGGCACTGCGCTCGTGAGCGGCAGTTACGACGAGCGGCGCAAGCAATGGGCCGTCACGCTGCGCCGCGCCGACGGAACCGAACAGGTCATGCATCCGCGTCATTTGATCTTCGCGACCGGCGTCAGCAGCATTCCTTACACGCCCGATTTGCCCGGGCTTGCCGACTTTGGCGGCACACTCGTGCATTCCGGCGACTTCAAGAACGCCGAGCAATGGAAGGGCCGCAAGGTGCTCGTGCTGGGCTCCGGCACCAGCGGCCATGACGTCGCGCAGGAACTGCAGGCGCACGGCGCCGACGTCACCATGATCCAGCGCAGCCGAACTTACGTTGTCAGCCTGAAGGAAGCGCAAAGCGTCTACGCGATCTATTCCGAGGGTATTCCGTTCGATGACTGCGACCTGCTGGCGACGTCGTTTCCCTATCCGGTGCTGCAGCGCTCCTATCAGGTGTCGACCGAAAGGGGCCTTGAGGTCGACAAGGCATTGCTCGATGCGCTCGACAAGCGTGGCTTCCGTCTGTGGGCGGGCGAGGACGACACCGGCTTCCAGATGATGTATCTGCGCCGCGGTGGTGGCTATTATTTCAACGTCGGCTGCTCAGAGCTGATCATCTCCGGCGCGGTCAAGCTGCTGCAGTTTTCCGACATCGAAAAATTCGTCGCCGGCGGCGCGCGTCTCAAAGACGGCTCCATCGTGCCGGCCGAGCTGTTGGTGCTGGCGACCGGCTACAAGAACCAGCAGGAGGCCGTGCGGCTTTATCTCGGCGATGCCATCGCCAACAAGATCGGCCCGGTCTGGGGCTTCGACGAAGGCGGCGAGTTGCGCAACATGTGGCGGCGACGGCGCAGCCGGGATTGTGGTTCACCGCCGGCAGCCTGGCGCAATGCCGGATCTTCTCGCGCTATCTGGCGCTGCAGATCAAGGCGCTGGAAGAAGGGTTACTGAACTAGGGCGAGAACTCATAAACGAACATCCAAATAGCGACGCAGATGCGCCCCAAATTTCCGTTTCCAGCGGGTGAAGCGGACACGCGCTGGACGTCGGGGACGTCCACTTATGACCGATGCTGACTAAACGCGTGCGGTCGGTGTAATGGATTTCAATGATTCAATTAAATTCTATCTTCTACCGCCACAACTTTTTAACTGACGGCTAGTTGGCAGCTCAATGCGACCAACCATTCCTTCACCAGCCAAAGCTATGCTGGTGTTGCTAGGCATTAGGGCTTGGCCCGACCCGGAGGGAATATGCAGTTGCCTTCGCACAAAAACGGGTACGACACAGCGCAACGCGCGGCTCAGATGCTGCGAGGCGAGGTGATCGACCTTTTCGCACAGGTCGAGCACTCCGTTAATGCGGTCCTCGTTCACGCCGCCGCTCTTCCCGAATACAAGTCCCTAAAGCCGGCGTTTCCCCACCTCTTGGGACAAAAGCTCGAACGTCTTCGCCAACTTAAGACTGAGGTCGGCCCCTTACGCTCGCACGCTAACGGAATTGCGCACCTTGTCGATAAACTCGCCCCATTCGAGGACCTTCGACACTTTATGGCGCATGGCATAGTCGAAGTAGCGCTCAAGCAGAGTGGCGAGCCGATCTACGTTTTCCGTATTAGCGGTGCTTCTTTTGACGGTTCGACAGGCTCAACTCTCACACTTACGCGACCAGACGCCCAAAGCCGCACAGCGCGGCTCGCGGGCACTGTAAAAGCCCTGACATCGAAGCTCGACGCAATTATGGATGGCATACAAAACCGTCGACGCATCGCGTAAATCGGCAAGTCCGTTGATGGCACTCAGTGGACATCGAAGGGTCATCGGCCAATATCCGCTCATCAGCCTCAATTTATGAGCACTCGGCCTGGTCGCCAAATCCGAATAGGCGGCGCGCCGTTTCGGAAAACAGTTTGCGGCGCTCGGCCGGATCGGGAAGCAACAATTCCGCCAATTCGACCAATGGGCCGTAATCCTGCCGTTGCAGCGCGCGCAAGAACGGCCAATCCGAAGCCCACATGCAGCGATCCAACGTGAATGCATCGACGATGGCGCGTACGAACGGCCAACAGTCCTCGAACGGGTACGGCATTTTCGAGAATTTCGCATAGCCCGACAGCTTGACGCTGACCCGTTGGGTAGCGGCTAGCCGCAACAGCGCCTGGAAGCCGGACTGGCTCAAGCCCTTCTCCGGCGTCGGGCGTCCGCAGTGATCGATCAGCACGCGGATTGGCGCGGCTTCGATCCACGGCACGAACATCGAGAGTTGGTCGTGCTCGCTCTGGATTTGCAGGAACATGTCGAGCTCGGCAAGTCTGCCGATCAGGCCGGCGGATCGCTTGTAGTAGTCGATGCCGTGGAAGGTCGGATTGAACGCCGCGCCGACGACCCCTTGCGCCTGCAATTCACGTAGCGTCCCAAGGTCGGCATCGAAGTCGATGATGGCGATGCCCTTGAAGCGCCCGCCGCCATGTCTGATCGTGTCGAGCAAGCAGGAATTGTCGCTGCCGTAGCCGGAATTCGGCTGCACCAGCAGCGCGTGGCTGACGCCGTAGGTCTGCATGACCTGGCGAAGCTGCGAGGGCGTGCCGACCTCCGGGCCGGACGGCTTGTATTCGATATCCTTGCCGTACGGAAAAATGACCGGGTCGAGCACATGGACGTGGCAGTCGATTTTCGGCTCGTTGAAAATGCTCATCCGGCGTGATCGCTTTTCAGTTTCTGCGCCAGCTTTTTGCGGAACGCGCGGTCGCGCTTGAGATGCCATTCGCGGCTCATGGCCGCGCGCTTGTTTCTGCAACGCTCCGCATGCAGCAGCACCCAGACGCGTCCGCGCGTCGTGCGCGCGCCCTTGCCGGCATTGTGCTGCGCCAGCCGGCGCGCGACGTCGCTGGTCCAGCCGACATAGGTCAGGTGGCGGGTTCTTGTGCGGGTTCCGAGAACGTAGACGAAAGCGCCCATGCGTGGTGCGGCGCTTATAGCGCGCTTGTCAGCGCAGCGCGGTCCAGCGGCTCTCGAACGAGCCGGCCGGAACTACCGGCTGCGCGCCCTGCAATAGACCGTTGTTAGTCGCCGGCGGCGTGGAATAGGCGGTGCGCATTTCCGGCGCGGGCGGCTTTGTATCTTTGCCGGCTTGCTGAACGGCTGGCGCGGGGGCCTCTGTCGCTACCGCCTTCGGCTTGGCCGATGCCGATTCATGCGGCTTGGACGGCACGGAAGCAGTATGCACCGGCGCACCGCGTTTCAGTTTCGCCGCCATTTCAGTCTTGCTGCCGCGCAAGGCGGCGGTCTGGCTCTCCGCCGGCTCGGCCGGCTGGGCTTCCGCCTTCGAGCCGCCGAACATTTTGCCCAATAGGCCGGTGATCGATTTCGGCTGCTCGGGCGGCGCGTCGCCTTCCTTGGCTTGCGGCGCCGGCTCGGGCAGCGGCACGCTCGCCGTCATCACGGGCTTGCTGGCCGTCGCCCGCTGCGACGCCGCGGCAGGCGGATTGGGCGTGCGCGGCAGCGCGCCGGGCACCTGCGCACCGCTGGCGATCTGAGAATTGCCGGCGACCTGATAAATGCGGCCATTATTGTCGAATATGTTGGGGCTGGTGAGCTTGGCCGCGAACACCGGGTTCATGCCGCCGTCGCCGACGCGGAATGGCACCACGCTGATGTCGCGCGCGATGTAATTCGCCATCTGAACTTGCTCTTGCCGCCGATGCTCGAGCACTGCGTCGGCCACCGCCGGATCGAGCCGGTAGACCGGGCACTTGCCGCGCGGATTGAAGTTGAGCGGTTTTGTGGAATTTTCCGGCGCGGCGGCGTCGAACACATAATGCTTGTCGCACACCGCCACCTTCGGCTCCTGACGGGTGGCCTCGAAAGAGTTGTAGCCGTCCTTCAGCATTTTCCAGAACGCGAAGTTCGGATTGTTGCGGTGCTTGGCCATGTTCAGCGCGGTCATGCGGAACGGAAAGGCCTCGAGCTGGAATGCCGTCTGCCCGCCGAAGAACGATTCGCGCGCCAGCGCGTAGATTTCCTGGATCTGCTCGTCGGTCATCGCGTAGCAGCCGCGCGACGAGCAGTCGCCATGCACCATCAATTCGGAACCGGTGTAGCCCCAGGCGCGGTCATAGGCATTCGGGTAGCCGGTGTTGAAGGCGAGGTAGTAATTCGAAGCCGGGTTCATCTGCCCGGGTGTGATGGTGTAGAAGCCCTCGGGCGCCTGGCGGTCGCCTTCCTTTTTCTTCGGGCCGAGATCACCCGACCAGCGGCAGATCGGATAGGTCTTCAGCAGGGCGAATTCGCCGTCGCGGTTTTTCTTCCAGATCTCCATCTCCGCTTCTTCCTTGAAGATGCGGGCGAGGATCGGAGAATCCTTGTCCATCTGCTTCGCCTCGATCTCGGCGATCGTCTTTTCGGATAGCGGGGCTTGCGAGCGGCCGGTGGGGACAACGTTTTCGGGATCGCAGCCCGCAAGCGCAGTCGCCGCGGCTACAGCCGCCGACACCAACAGGGCGCGGACGAGCGGTTGATTCAAACGCGGTACTCCCCGGAGGGGCGGGTCCCCATTGAGTAATCGTTATCCATAAGATGTGGCATCTGCAAGGCAATCCGGGGCATCTGTGCGTAGCCCTAAGCCTATGGTGAACCGAAAGTAAAAGCGAAAAACCATGCGGATTCAGGCTTCTGGGGCGCACCGGACGCGATGCTAAAGGGGCTTAAACGGGTGTGCGGCCCATCGCGAGAAACTTCTCGCGCCGCCGCCGGCGCACCGTTTCACGGTCGAGCGCCCGCAACTCCGCAAGGGCGTTGTGAATGGCCTCGCCGGTGACGGCGATGGCGGCGGCGGGATCGCGGTGAGCGCCGCCGGCCGGCTCCGGCACCACGGTGTCGATAATCCCGAAGCGCACCATGTCCTGGGCGGTGATCTTCAGGTTGGTAGCCGCGTCCTGCGCCTTGGCGGTATCCCGCCACAGGATCGAGGCGGCACCTTCTGGCGAGATCACGGAATAGATGGCGTGCTCCAGCATCAGCACGCGGTTGGCGGTGGCAATGGCGATGGCGCCGCCGGAGCCGCCTTCGCCCAGGATCACTGCGATATTGGGCACGCCGAGCGCGAGGCAGGCGTCGGTCGAGCGCGCGATCGCCTCGGCCTGGCCGCGCTCTTCCGCGCCGATGCCGGGATAGGCGCCGGCGGTGTCCACCAGCGCGATCACCGGAATACCGAAGCGGTCGGCCATTTCCATCAGCCGCACCGCTTTGCGGTAACCTTCCGGCTTGGCCATGCCGAAGTTGTGCTTGATGCGGCTCTCGGTGTCGGAGCCCTTTTCGTGGCCGATGACGCAGACACTTTCGCCACGGAAGCGGCCGAAGCCGCCGACGATGGCCGCGTCGTCGCCGAATTTGCGGTCGCCGGCGAGCGGGATGAAATTGGCGATCAGGCCGGCGATATAGTCGAGGCAATGCGGCCGCTGCGGATGGCGCGCCACTTGCGTCTTCTGCCAGGGCGTTAGGTCGGCGTAAAGCTCCTTGAGCGCGAGCGCCGCCTTCACCTCGAGCCGGCTGATCTCCTCGCCGACGGCGACCGCAGTGTCGCTCTCGCCCATGGCGCGCAATTCCTCGACCTTGGCCTCCAGTTCGGCCACAGGTTTTTCGAAGTCGAGATAGGTGCGCATGGTACCGGCTAGCATTTGATCGGGTAGTGACGCGGGCGAAGGCCCGAAGTCAAGCAATCGCGTTAATATGGTTTTTACCGCGCTTTCTGGCTAGGGCGTGGTCGTCTTTCACCCAGTCCGGCGGGCCATTTAAGGCTGAAACCGTAGCTTAACCAAGCGCGCCGTAGACTATGCGCCACTCTGTGGGAATTCGAATTTTATAGGTTCCATGGATTGCTTGAGGGCGCCGCTATGGCCTCACGCGTATCAATACGCCGTTGGCTGCTGCGCGATATTCGCCCGGCCTACGTACTGCTTTTGTTGGTCGGCTTCGTCGTCGCCTTTTTCAGCTATTTCATTGATTGGTCCTCGGTTCGGCGCGAAAGCACGGCGCGGCCCAACAGCGACAATGCGGCGCGGCTCAACAGCGACAATGCGGCGCGGCCCAAGGGCGAAAATATTGAACAGCACTATACCGGTTCGATCATTATCCCCACGGGCAAGGGTCTGTGCTGGACATTCATCCTCAACAATCGCACCGGACATATGTTGGATGGAGGTTATTTAAAATGCGACGAGGTCATGCACCAATTTGCCGGAAGTAATCCGCGCGAAGGGATGGATATGTTTCGCCTGCGCGAAGTTGGCAAAGCATTTCGCCGCGAGACTGATTAACTAAGGTGCGTTGGCGAATGTCTGTTTTGTGAGGAATAGCGGACATAGTGCAAAACGTATTTTATGATTAGACGCGCTACCTATCCGCCAGCGGATGCAGGTCGCGCACCAGCGCTTTCAGCCGCTCTTCCAGCACGTGGGTATAGATCTGCGTGGTCGAGATGTCGGCGTGACCGAGCAGGGTCTGCACCACGCGCAAATCGGCGCCGTTGTGCAGCAGGTGGCTGGCGAAGGCGTGGCGCAGTACGTGCGGGCTTAAGCGCGCCGGCGCGATGCCGCAGGCTGACCCGAGCGTCTTCAATTCGCGCGCGAAATGCTGGCGGGTGAGGTGACCCTGTTCGCCGAACGACGGAAACAGCCATTTCGACGCCGCCTTCGGTTCGGCTTCGCCGCGCATCTTCAGATATTCGGTCATGGCGCGCTTGGCAGCCTGGTTGAGCGGCACCAGCCGCTCCTTGCCGCCCTTGCCGCGCACCACCAGCATGCGTTGGTCGCGCCGCGCAGCGGCGGCCGGCAGCGCCACCAGTTCGGACACGCGCAGGCCGGTGGCATAGACGACTTCGAGCAGGCACAAGAGCCGCGCGGCGCGCAACCGGGCCGCCGGCGGCGGCTCGCCGTCTTCCATAGCTTTGCGCGCTTGCGCCAGCAGGGCATCAACCTCGGCGATCGAGAGAACCTTCGGAACGTTGCGCCCGCGCTTTGGTCCCTCCAGCACCGCGGCTGGATCGTGCTTGAGTTTTCCTTCCGCGTAGAGGAAGCGATAAAGCTGGCGCACCGCCGACAACCGCCGCGCCAGCGAGGAGGCCTTGAAGCCGCGCTCAGCGAGGCCGCTGAGAAATCCGCGCAAGTCGTCAGTGTCGGCGCCGGCAATGGTGCGGCCGGCGGTGCGCAGATGCGCGGTGAGATCGGCCAGATCGTTGCGATAGGCGGCGAGCGTATTTTCGCCGGCGCCGCGCTCGGCCGCCAGCATGTCGAGGAACAACTCGACCAGCGCTTCGTCCGATGCTCGGCGGGCCATCGCCTGGTGCGGTCCGGCGCTAGGGTTTCTTGAGGAATTTGTCGGGCGGAATCGTTACCACGATCTCGCGCGGCGGGTATTTCACGAAATTGGCCAGCGAGAACACGACGACATAACCGATCACGCCGATAAGGCCGACGAAGACCAGAAATTTGAACAGGCTCGGCATGGTCGAAATCCGGGGACGGCCCGCGCCAAACGGGCGAAATTCGCGTGTGTCCGGCCGGGTTCCTTAACCAGGGTGAAGACCGCCCACGCGGTTGTCTCAATTACTGGTATATGGAACCGTGGCGTCGATTTGGAACTCTAGCATGGCTAACAGTGCCATTCAAAAAACGGCCGAAAACGGACCGGAATCGGCGATCGTACGCGCGCTCGGCAGTCGTTCCATCGTGCTGGTCGGCATGATGGGCGCCGGCAAGTCGTCGGTCGGCCGCAGGTTGGCCGCCCGGCTCGGCCTTGCCTTCGTCGATGCCGATACCGAGATCGAAAGCGCCGCTGGCATGACCATTGCGGAAATCTTCGCCAAACACGGCGAGCCCTATTTCCGCGCCGGCGAAAAGCGCGTGATCGCCCGGCTTTTGGACAACGGCCCGCAGGTGCTGGCGACCGGCGGCGGCTCGATCATGGACCAGGCAACCCGCGATCTGATCCACATCAAAGGCGTTTCGGTCTGGCTGAAGGCCGACCTCGACGTGCTGATGAAGCGTACCAAGCGGCGCAGCGACCGCCCGCTGGCGGAAAAGATCAAGGATTTGCTGCCGGTGCGTGAGCCGGTCTATGCGCTCTCCGATATCATCGTGCAGTCGCGCGACGAGCCGCACGACAACATCGTCGAAGAAATCATCGCCAATCTGCCGAAGCCGCTCGGTATCGGTGGCGCGGAGAACAAGCCATGACCGCGCCGCTGCGTCATGCCGAGCCGATTATCGTGCCGGTCGCGCTGGGTGCACGCGCCTACGACATCGTCATCGGCCGCGGGCTAATCGCGAGCCTCGGCGAGCGCATCAAGGCGTTGCGGCCGGGCGCCAAGACCGCGATCGTCACCGATGCCACCGTGGCCAAGCGCCATCTCGCCGCCGCCGAGGCCGCGCTCAAAGCGGCCGGCATCGAAAGCTCGGCCATCGTGGTGCCGGAAGGCGAGGGCTCCAAGAACTACGCGACGTTCGAGACCGTGTGCGAGGCGATTATTGCGGCGCGCACCGAGCGCGGCGATCTGGTGATAGCGCTCGGCGGCGGGGTGATCGGCGATCTTGCCGGTTTCGCGGCGGCGAGCGCGCGGCGCGGGCTCGATTTCGTGCAGGTGCCGACCACTTTGCTGGCCCAAGTCGATAGCTCAGTCGGCGGTAAGACCGGCATCAATTCCCGCCACGGCAAGAATCTGGTCGGCGCCTTCCACCAGCCGATCCTGGTGGTTGCCGATACAGCGCTGCTCGACACGCTGCCGAAACGCGAATTCCGCGCCGGCTATGCCGAGGTCGCGAAATACGGTCTGCTCGGCGATGCCGCGTTCTTCACCTGGCTGGAGGCGAACTGGCAGGAAATTTTCGCCGGCGGGGCGGCGCGCGAGCGCGCCATTGCGGTCTGCTGCCGCGGCAAGGCCGGTATCGTGGCGCGCGATGAGCGCGAAACCGGCGAGCGCGCGCTGCTCAATCTCGGTCACACCTTCGGGCACGCGCTGGAGGCCGGCGCCGGCTTCTCCGGCCGACTGCTGCACGGCGAGGCGGTGGCACTCGGCACGGCGCTGGCGTTCGAATTCTCCGCCCGCAAGGGCCTGATCGGTGAAGCGGACGCGGCGCGGGCGCGCGCTCATCTTGCCGCGGTCGGTCTGCCCACTTATCTCAAGGATGTCCCCGGCGGCGTGCCGGGCATCGACGCCCTGATGGACCTGATCGCGCAGGACAAGAAAGTGAAGCGCGGCAAGCTCACCTTCATTCTGGTGCGCGGCATCGGCCAGGCCTTCGTCGAGAATGACGTCAGTGCGGCCGAGGTGCGCGCCTTCCTCGCTGACAAACTTAACGCGTGATCTTGAAAGCCTGTCCCGCTGATTCAAACTCAACGGATCAGAGTTCTAAACTGATGGACGCCCACGACTGGCTCGCACTCGTCACCGTGTTCGTGTTGCTGCTGCTATCGGCGTTCTTTGCCGGCAGCGAGACCGCGCTCACCGCCTCCTCGCGTGCCAGCATGGCGCGGCTGGAGAAGCATGGAAACAAACGCGCCGGCACCGTCAACCGTCTGCTTGAGCAGCGCGAGCGGCTGCTCGGTGCGCTGCTGTTCGGCAACAATGCGGTCAATATCGCGGCCTCGGCGCTGGCGACCGGCGTGCTGCTGACCTGGTTTGGCCATGCCGGCGTGCTCTATGCCACGGTGGTAATGACGATCGTGGTCGTCGTGTTCTCCGAAGTGCTACCGAAAACCGCCGCGTTCAACGCGCCCGACCGCATCGCGCTCGCGGTGGCGCGGCCAATGTACTGGTTCGTCAAACTGTTCGGCCCGGTGTTGATGGCGATCGAGGCGCTGGTGCGCTGGCTGCTCAAGCAGATCGGCATGACTGTCGGTGAGGATCAGGAGGTGCTGTCGGGGCGCGAGGAATTGCGCGGCGCCGTCGACCTGCTGCACAGCGAAGGCGGCGTGGAGACGCTCGACCGCGACATGTTCGGCGGCGTGCTCGATCTGCGCGACCTGGTGGTGTCCGACGTGATGATCCACCGCACCAACATGATCACGCTCAATGCCGACGATTCGCCGCAAGACCTGGTCAACACGGTGATCGCCTCGCCGGTGACGCGGCTGCCGCTCTGGCGCGGCAACACGGAGAACATCGTCGGCATTCTACACGTCAAGGATCTGCTGCGCGCGCTGCACGCGGTCGATGGCGACGCATCGAAAGTGGACATCGCCGCGCTGATGGCGCCGCCCTGGTTCGTGCCGGAAACGCGCCCCGTTTCGGAGCAGCTCAAGGCGTTCCGCCGCCGCAAGACGCAGCTCGCACTGGTGGTGGACGAATATGGCGTGGTCGAAGGCCTGGTCACGCTCGAGGACATCTTGGAAGAAATTGTTGGTGACATCACCGACGAGCACGACGTCGCCATACCGGGCGTTCGGCGCCAGCCGGACGGCTCGGCCAATGTGGACGGCGCCGTGCCGATCCGCGATCTCAACCGCATCATGGAATGGAACCTGCCGGACCAGGAAGCGACCACCATCGCCGGGTTGGTCATCCACGAGGCGCGCTCGATCCCGGAAGTGGGCCAGAGCTTCACCTTCCACGGCTTCCGTTTCAGGGTGCTACGGCGCGAGCGCAATCGGATCACCGCGCTGCGCATCCAGCCGCTGCCGCGCAAGCTGCCGGCGAAGGCGGGTTAGACGCCACTTTCCCCCGGCGCGGCGGCATGGATGGCGAGCGCGTGGATGCCGCCCGCCAGCTCGTCCGAAAGTTTTCCATTAATCATGCGGTGGCGTTCGATCCGGGTCTTACCTTCGAACGCCTGCGACACGATATAGACCCTGAAATGGGTCTGCCCGCCCGGCCGAGCCCCGGCATGGCCTTCATGCTGGTGCGATTCGTCCACCACCTTGAGGCTTTGCGGCGCGAAAGCCTCGGTCAACTTCTTTGTGATGAGATCGGCGGTTCGCATGCTGCCCTCGATTAGGAGAGGGCTGGGCGCGGGTCAATGCCTGCTTCGCGGCGATTCAGGGCATCGCAGCAATGTCAAGTCTTGAAGGTAGCATGCGCAAAAGCGCATAATGATCGGTCATGAAATTCGACTCGCCTCTTTTCGATAGCGTCCGCGTCAAACCGGGCAAGGATCGCCGGCCGAAAACCGGCGGGCCGGCTTGCCAATGGGCGGGCTGCAAGGAGAAGGCCAGTCATCGCGCGCCCAAGGGACGCGAGAACGAGAAGGACTACTGGCGCTTCTGTCTCGAGCACGTGCGGCAATACAATCAGTCGTACAATTTCTTCAAGGGCATGAACGACGCCGCGGTGATGGCCTACCAGAAGGACGCCATCACCGGCCACCGCCCGACCTGGAAGATGGGAACCGGCAAGGCGCAATGCGCGGGCGGATTTTCGCGGCTTCGGCGCGGCGGCGATCCGTTCAGCCTGTTCGGCGAAGGCCTGCGCGGCGAGCAGCAGGCGCGCGCGGAGACCGCCCGGCCGATCCGCAATGCCGAGCGCAAGGCGCTCGATACGCTCGGGCTCGACATCGGCGCCACGCCGCATCAAGTGAAGATGCGCTTCAAGGAACTGGTGAAACGCCACCATCCCGACGCCAATGGCGGCGATCGCTCGACCGAGAATCGGCTGATCGAGATCATCCAAGTCGTACAACTATTTGAAATCGGTCGGCTTCGGCTGAACGAGGGTGTGGACTCAATCAACGGGCGCCGAACGGCCGGTCTGGGGGCGCCGGCTTGGTTGTTCTTAATCAATATGCGCGCGACTGATTAGGGAAACGATGACGGGGCATTGAAAAGATCATGCGCGTCATTCCGGCTTTTGTGATGCTTCTCGCGCTCCTGGCCGCGCCGGCGGCCTGGGCGCAGAGCGATCTTGTCGAGGACGCGGGCTTTCTGCGCGTCACGATCGGCGGCAAACTGGTTCGGCTCGAATCGCTGACGATCAAGCGCGCCGCGGCGACCGGTCGGCTGCCCGTCGCGCTGATCGCGCACGGCAAGCCGACGACGCAAGGACGGATGAGCGACCAGCACGTTCAGGATATCGCCAAGCAGGCGCGCGACATCGCCCGCCGCGGCTGGCTCGCCGTCGTCGTGATGCGGCGCGGCTTTCGGCACGTCCGATGGACCGCAGCCGGTGCCGCTAACGTGCGCGGCCACGTCGCTTCTCGCGCGGTTCGATGCCGACGCCGACGACCTGGCGGCGACGCTCGATGCGGTTGCGCAGCGGCCGGACGCGGATCCCACGCGCATCATGGCCATCGGAGTGTCTGCCGGCGGTGCGGCGGTGACGGCGCTGTCGGCACGCAATCCGCCGGGCTTGGTCGCAGTCGTCAACATCTCTGGCGGGTTGCGCTTCGAGAGCTGCCCCAAGGAAGACGTGCTGGTGTCCGCGTTTCGCGCCTACGGCGCCAAGAGCCGTGTTCCCAGCCTTTGGATTTACGCCAAGAACGACAGTTTCTTCGGGCCTGAGCTGGTCGACCGCATGCGTAGAGCTTTCCTCGACGGCGGCGGCGACGCCAAGCTGGTGATGCTGGAGCCGGAGGGCAAAGACGGCCACGCCATGTTCGATACTCCCGTTGGCCGCGCGAAATGGCTGCCCGAAATGGACGGCATGCTGCGTTTTCTCAAGCTGCCGACCTGGACGCGCGCCGACGTGAACGAACTGATGAAGAAACTTGGCACCAACGAACGCGGTCGCGCATTCGTCGAGCGTTACATCGCCGCGCCGTCGGAAAGAGCTTTGGCGCGGGAAAAGGGCAGCACCTATCTGAGCCAGTCGAGCGGTTGGACGACGATCGAGCTGGCGCGCCAACGGGCATTGGAATTCTGCCAACGGACGAAGCCCACGTGCGAGATCGTCATGGAGAACGATCGCTGGCTCGCGCCAGAGTTGTGAGCAGACGGCGGCTCGGGTTACGTCAAACGGCCGCTCCGACAGCCGAACAAATTAATTTGCGTTTATCGCCCCTTGCTTCGGCGTTTTGCAAAAAACATTTTTTGTTAACTATCGCCGGCTATCAAAAGCCAAGCCAAAAATATCCAGAACACGCCAAGCAGCCTGTTGTCTCGCTGGTCAGGGAGCCCATCCGATGAAATTGCTATTGCTTGCCATTATCATTGGCGCCGTCGTGTTGCTCTCCTATTTCGGCAAACCGGTCAGCCCGCAGCCGGCGGACCAAGGCGCTTCGCCAAGCTGACTTGCGGGCTTGCTAAAGGCCCATGCCCTAAAGTTACTGGCCGGACCCTAAGCAAACATCCGTAATTGTGCGGCTGACGTTAGTTAATTACCATCACCAAAACGCGAAATGGTGATGGTCCATGGGCCCGCATTTTACCGTTCGGTTATTCATTCTTGCGGTTGCAGCGGTTTTGGTTCTCGCCCCGATGCTCTGGCATTGGAGGGCGGGCAAACCCACCGTTCAGGATTAAGCGAAGAAGCAACATTCGTCCAAGAAGCAACTTATAGAGGCCGCCTCAGTTGGCGGCCTTTTTCATTTCAACCGAACCTGCAATTTCGCCTTTTTATCGGTCCGCACCCTAATCCCGTGGCGAGCTCCGCAAGCAACCCAGCCCCGCCTTCCGCTCAGGCCTGGTCGTACCTATCTCATTGATATTATTGATGGCGCCATTCGTCGCGGGCGGGTTTTTCGCGGGCGATCGGTCTGCTAAGTTGCCGCTTTATCAGCCGGACCGGACGAGTCGGGGCGTAACAGGCTTCGGGGATCCACGAAGCCACGGAGGTTCAATTGACTGCTGCAACTGAAGAAATCGCCGGCAAATCTTATGACAAACTGCCCGACATGAAAGTGTCGATCCGTCAGCAATTCGGCATCGACAGCGACATGGAAGTGCCGGCCTATTCCAAGCCCGACGAGCACGTGCCCGACATCGACCCCGATTACCGTTTCGACCGGCCGACCACGCTCGCGATTCTCGCCGGCTTCGCCAAGAACCGCCGCGTCATCGTCACCGGTTATCACGGCACCGGCAAGTCGACCCATATCGAGCAGGTGGCAGCGCGGCTCAATTGGCCTTGCGTGCGCGTCAACCTCGACAGCCACATCAGCCGCATCGACCTGATCGGCAAGGACGCCATCGTCATCAAGGACAACCAGCAGGTCACCGAATTCCGTGAAGGCATTCTGCCCTGGGCGCTGCAGAATAACGTGGCGCTCTGCTTCGACGAATACGACGCCGGCCGCCCGGACGTGATGTTCGTGATCCAACGCGTGCTGGAAGCCTCCGGCCGGCTGACGCTGCTCGACCAGAGCAAGGTGATCAAGCCGCATCCCTGTTTTCGCCTGTTCGCCACCGCCAACACGGTCGGCCTCGGCGACACCTCGGGCCTCTATCACGGCACCCAGCAGATCAACCAGGGCCAGATGGACCGCTGGTCGATCGTCACCACGCTGAATTATCTGCCGCACGACAACGAGGTCGAGATCGTGCTGGCGAAAGCCAAGCACTATCGCAACGAGCAGGGCCGCGACATCGTCAACAAGATGGTGCGGGTCGCCGATCTGACGCGCAACGCCTTCATGAACGGCGATATCTCGACGGTGATGAGCCCGCGCACGGTGATTACCTGGGCGGAGAATTCCGAGATCTTCAACGATATCGGTTTCGCCTTCCGGCTCACTTTCCTCAACAAATGCGACGAGCTCGAGCGGCCGATCGTGGCGGAATTCTATCAGCGCTGCTTCGGCGTCGAGTTGCCGGAATCCTCGGTGAACGTGGTGCTCTCGTAAACGATCTCCCTGCGGGGAGAAAGGCCATGGCCTCCAATATCAAAAGCAAACTGTCGCCGAAGGACTCGCCGACCGAGCCGTTCAAGCGCGCGGTCACCGGCTGTCTGCGCGCGATCGCGCGTAAGCCGGAGTTGGAGGTTGCCTTCGCCGCCGAGCGTCCTGGCCTGATGGGCGGCAAGGTCCGCCTGCCGGAGCCGCCGCGCAAGCTCAGCAAAGCCGAGGCGGCGATCGTGCGCGGCCATGCCGACGCCATTGCGTTGCGAATCGCCTGCCACGATCCGGCGGTGCATCGTCGCCTGCAGCCGGGCGGCCAGCAGGCGCGCGCGGTGTTCGAGGCGGTCGAGCAGGCGCGCGTCGAGGCGATCGGCGCGCGGCGCATGGACGGCGTCGCCAAGAATCTGACCGCCATGCTGGACGAGAAATTCCACCGCGGAAAATTCGACGACATCACCGAGCGCGCCGACGCGCCGATCGAGGACGCGCTGGCGCTCATGGTGCGCGAGCGGCTGACCGGCATGGCGCCGCCGCCGGCCGCCAAGAAGCTGGTCGATCTCTGGCGTCCGCTGATCGAGGACCGCGCCGGGCGCGATCTCGACCGGCTAGAAGACGTGCTCGAGGACCAGCGCCAGTTCGGCGACGCGGTACATGACCTGCTCGATGCGCTCGAAATGGGCGACGACCGCAGCCGCGATTCCGAGGAGGAAGATGAGGAGGGCGAGGAGGATCGCCGCAAGCAGGATTCCGGCGAGGAGGGCGACGCCGCCGATTCGGACGAGATGCAGCGCATGAGCACGGAGGACACGCAAGTGTCCGCCGAGGACATGCCCGACGCCTCCGCCGAAGCGGCCGACGCGCCGACCGCCGACATGGCCGACGACACCGACATGGGCGACGCCGAAACCCCGGGCGAGCCGCAGCGGCCGCGTCATTTCGGCGCCAACGAACCGCGCGGCCCGGATTATCGCGCCTTCACCGCCAAGTTCGACGAAACGATCGCCGCCGAGGAGCTGTGCGAGCCGGAGGAATTGGACCGGCTGCGCGGCTATCTCGACAAGCAGCTGTCAAATTTGCAGGGCGTGGTCGCCCGTCTCGCCAACCGCCTGCAGCGCAGATTGATGGCGCAGCAGAACCGCTCCTGGGAGTTCGATCTCGAGGAAGGCGTGCTCGATCCGGCCCGCCTGTCGCGCATCGTGGTCGATCCGCTGCATCCGCTCTCGTTCAAGGCCGAGAAGGACACCCAGTTCCGCGACACCGTGGTGACGCTGCTCTTGGACAATTCCGGCTCCATGCGCGGGCGCCCGATCACGGTCGCCGCCACCTGTGCCGACATCCTGGCGCGCACGCTCGAGCGCTGCGGGGTCAAGGTCGAGATCCTTGGCTTCACCACCCGCGCCTGGAAGGGCGGCCAGTCGCGCGAGCAATGGCTCACCGCCGGCAAGCCGGCCAATCCCGGCCGGCTCAACGACCTGCGCCATATCATCTACAAATCGGCCGACGCGCCGTGGCGGCGCGCGCGCAAGAATCTCGGCCTGATGATGCGCGAGGGCCTGCTCAAGGAGAACATCGACGGCGAGGCGCTCGACTGGGCGCATAAGCGGCTGTTGAGCCGCACCGAACAGCGCAAGATTCTCATGATGATCTCGGACGGCGCGCCGGTCGACGATTCCACGCTCTCGGTCAACGCCGGCAATTATCTCGAGCGCCATTTACGCTGGGTGATCGAGGACATCGAGACCCGCTCGCCGGTCGAGCTGATCGCCATCGGCATCGGCCACGACGTCACGCGCTACTACCGCCGCGCCGTCACCATCGTCGACGCCGAGGAGCTCGGCGGCGCCATGACCGAGAAGCTCGCCGAGTTGTTCGAGGAGCACGGCGCCATCGAGCGGCCGCGTCCGGTGCGGCGGAGACGCGTGGCGTGAAGTTCTGGCTGCGCCGCCGCCGGCTCGTCGCCGGCATTATTATTTTGGCGGTGCTGCTGATCGCTGCCGGCTCGTATGCTCTGGCGGCGCCGCGCTACAGCCGGGCGCTCACGCGCATCGCCGTCGACGCCACGCCGATCGCGTCGTTCGACAACCGCGAACCGGCGCGGATACGTTTCGGCGCGCTGGAATTCCGTGGCGGCCTCGCGCTCACGTCAACCTACGAACCGTTCGGCGGCATTTCCGCGCTCCACATGGAGCCCGACGGCAGCCATTTTTTGGCGCTCACGGACCGCGGCTCTTGGCTGCGCGCGCGCATCGTGTACCAAGACGGCAAGCCCGCCGGAATCGCGGACGCCGAGATGGCGCCGATCCTTGGGCCGGACGGCAAGCCGCTGGCCGCGCGCCGCTGGTACGATACCGAATCGCTCGCCGAAACCGACGGCACTTTCTATGTCGGTATCGAGCGCGTCGAAAAAATCCTGCGCTTTGACTATCGCCGCTTCGGCCTCGCCGCGCGCGGCGAGCCGATCAAGGTGCCGGACGATTTCAGGACCTTCAGCTACAATAGAAGCCTGGAATGCCTGGCAGTGCCGCCGACAGGTTCGCCGCTCGCCGGGGCGCTGATCGCCATCACCGAGCACAGCCTCGACGCGCAGGGCAATCATCGCTCTTATATTCTCGACGGCGAGCGGGTCGCGCGGTTTTCAGTCAAGCGCAGCGACAGCTTCGACGTCAGCGACTGCACCATTCTTCCGCCGGCCGATTTGCTGCTGCTCGAGCGCAGCTTTTCGCCGCTGCTTGGCATCGGCATGCGCATCCGCAGCATCCCGCTCGCCCGCATCAAGCCGGACACGGTGATCGACGGCAAGCCGCTGATCGTGGCCAATCTCGCCTACCAGATCGACAACATGGAAGGCATTGCAGTGCATACTAACGCCGCCGGCGAAACCATCCTCACGCTGGTATCGGACGATAATTTTTCCGTCCTGCAGCGCACTCTGCTGCTGCAATTTGCGCTGGTGGGGGAATAAACCTGTCTTGGGCGCGACGCAGCACGAAGTGCTGCGCTGCAGACCCAGGACCGTTACGAATTCAGAGTTTGGAAAGGTCCCGGATCTCTAAGATGCAACACTGCCTGCCGCATCGCGTCCGGGACAGGAAAAAATCAGCCCACCGCCTTGGCCTTTTTCTTCACGATTTGCCGCTTGAGCTCGAGCATCTTGGGCGCGAGCTCGCCGTCCTTCGCCTTGAGCAGGAAGGCGTCGAGCCCGCCGCGATGATCCACGGTTTTGAGCGCATTGGCCGACACTCGCACCCGCACCTTGCGCTGAAGCGCGTCGGAAATCAGCGTGACGTTGCGCAGGTTCGGCATGAACCGCCGCAGGGTCTTGATATTGGAGTGGCTCACTTTGTGCCCGACCAGCGGCCTTTTACCGGTCAGATCGCAACGCCATGACATGGCTCATCCCTCGAAAATGCGCCAGCGCATCGAGCGCCGGTCAGGTCGACTATCGTGGAAGTCGGCCGGACGTATAGAGAGCGCGGAAACGAGCGTCAAGCTGCGGATTTGCACCGGTTTTTGACCGTTTTTACGAGCCGGTTACGGGCTCGCCGACAAGTTCGGGAATCGCCGCCGACCAAACATTCGACGTATTCAACGCCGACTTAGTCGGCCGAATCCCGGCAATTTCCCCCTTCTTGTGGGGCAATAGGCGGCCAGCCGGCTCGCCTCTTGCATGCCGGTCGCCACCGCCGGTTATAGTATCGGCATCGGCCGACACCGAGCGAAGCCTTCGCCCCGGTGCGAGAGAGGATAAACGTTCGTGTTGGCAGCGCGCCGCTATGTCTGTCTCGTGCCGATGCTTGCCGTCGTGCTGGTCGCCGCAATGCCGGCCGCCGCGCGCGCGCAGGGCAAGCTGGATGCGCGCTACACGATGACGCTCGCCGGCATTCCGATCGGCAAGGGCAGCTGGGTGATCGATATTACCGACACCCATTTCATGGCGGCGGCGAGCGGCGTAACCACCGGCCTGGTTCACGCTTTCACCGGCGGCGAGGGTACCAGCGCCGTGCATGGCACGCTGCAAGCAGGCCAGCCGATATCCTCGATTTTCACCTCGACCATTGTTTCCAACCACAAGACCGACGAAGTCCGCCTGACGGTCGCTAACGGGGTCGTCACGGAATCCAAGCTCGATCCGCCGCTGGAAACCGAGCCGGAGCGCGTGCCGATCACCGAGGAGTACCGCAAGGGCGTCCTCGACCCGATGACCGCCGCGCTGTTGCGCACGCCCGGCACCGGCAATCCGCTGTCGCCGCTTGCCTGCCAGCGCACGATGGCGGTCTTCGACGGGCGGATGCGTTACGACCTGCAATTCGCATTCAAGCGCATGGACCACGTGAAAGCGGAAAAGGGCTATGACGGTCCGGTGGTCGTCTGCGCGGTCTATTTCTCGCCGGTCGCCGGCTATGTCCCCTCGCGTGCGGCCATCCGTTACATCGCTAGGCTACGCGACATCGAGGTCTGGCTGGCGCCGATCGCCGGCACCCGCGTCCTGGTGATGTACCGCGCGCAGGGGCCCACGCCGATCGGCAAGGTGGTGCTGGAAGCCACCCAGTTCGTCTCGGCCCCGATCCCGACTCGGGCCTCGGCCAATGGTCTGAAGACGCAGTAACCGGAGCGGGCAGCGAATCGGGCTTGACTCTTTTGGCGGCCTCGACTCGGCGCCGCGTTAACGTTTTGAGGGGCCTAATAGTCCTTGAATCTGCGGCGAGCTACTTGATCTTGTGGCTGGCCGGGAACCGCAAGCCAGATGTCGCCGTGAACGAAGCCGTACTACCCCTGAGTCAGTGATTCGGGCGCGGTTCGTTCCAGAACTCGTTCTAAAGCTTAACCACGGCCTTGTTTGTCGTCGCATTGTGATACAGGAAACCTTTGGTGGGGTTACGAAACAGCCCTGCCGCCAGTCCGGACGCGTAATGGCTATCTCCTTTTCCCCGCAGCCCAATCGAGCATCGCGTGCCCGCGGTGCCGGCGTCACCGCCGTGCTCGGCCCCACCAATACCGGCAAGACCCACCTCGCCATCGAACGCATGCTGGCGCATTCCAGCGGCATGATCGGGCTGCCGCTGCGCCTGCTGGCGCGCGAGGTCTATAACAAGGTGGTCGACCGCGTCGGCGCCGGCAGCGTGGCGCTGATCACCGGCGAGGAGAAGATCAAGCCGGCGAACCCGCGCTTCTGGGTATCCACCGTCGAAGCCATGCCGCGCGACCTCGATCTGGCGTTCCTGGCGGTCGACGAGGTCCAGCTCGGCGCCGATTTCGAGCGCGGCCACGTCTTCACCGACCGCATGCTCAACATGCGCGCGCGCGAGGAGACGCTGGTGCTGGGCGCCGCCACCGTCCGTCCCATGGTGGAGAAATTGCTGCCCGGCGCGCACATCGTGAGCCGGCCGCGGCTGTCGATGCTCACTTATGCCGGTGAGAAGAAACTCACCCGGCTGCCGCCGCGTTCGGCCATCGTCGCGTTCTCGGCGGAGGAAGTTTACGCCATCGCCGAATTGATCCGCCGTCAGCGCGGCGGCGCGGCGGTGGTGTTGGGCGCGCTCAGCCCACGCACACGCAACGCGCAAGTCGCGCTCTATCAATCCGGCGATGTCGATTACCTGGTCGCCACCGACGCCATCGGCATGGGTCTCAATCTCGATGTCGATCATGTCGCATTTGCCGCCGACCGTAAATTCGACGGTTACCAATTCCGCAAGCTTAACCCCGCCGAGCTGGCACAGATCGCCGGCCGCGCCGGCCGCGCCACTCGCGACGGCACGTTCGGCACAACCGGACGCTGCGATCCGTTCGAGCCCGAGCTGGTGCAGGCGCTCGAGAGCCACACCTTCGAGCCGATCCGCATGCTGCAATGGCGCAATTCCGATCTCGATTTCGCTTCGATCGGCGCCTTGCAGGCCTCGCTGGCGGCCTCGCCAAGCGAGCCAGGGCTTACCCGCGCGCCGACGGCGGAAGACATTCTCGTTTTGGAACACGCCGCACGCGATGAGGATGTGCGTGCGCTGGCGGTCAAGCCCGCGGCCATCGCACGGTTGTGGGATGCCTGCCAGGTTCCCGACTACCGCAAGATCGCGCCTGCCACCCACGCCGAACTGGTGGTCACCCTCTATGGATTCCTGATGCGAGAGGGTAACATCCCCACCGATTGGTTCAGTCAGCAGGTGGCTCAGGCCGACCGGACCGACGGCGGCATCGATACCCTCTCCAACCGGATCGCGCATGTCAGGACTTGGACTTTCGTCGCCAACCGCCCGGATTGGCTCGCCGATCCGGAGCATTGGCAGGACGTCACCCGCGCGGTCGAAGACAAGCTGTCCGATGCGCTGCATGAACGCTTGGCTGAACGCTTCGTGGACCGCCGCACCAGCGTGTTGATGCGGCGGCTGCGAGAGAACACGATGTTGGAAACTGAAATCGGAAAGACCGGCGAAGTCACCGTCGAGGGCCATGTGATCGGCCGCCTCGACGGGTTCATGTTCGCACCTGCCGCGTCCACCGATGCCTCCGAGGCCAAGGCGCTCAACGCCGCCGCGCAAAAGGCGCTGGCGGGAGAAATTGAAACCCGCGCCACCAAGCTGTCGCAGGCTTCGAACGATCAGATCGTGCTGGCGAACGACGGCGCCTTGCGCTGGACCGGCGACATGGTCGGCAAGCTGATCCCGGGCGACGACGTGCTGCGCCCGCGCGTTCGTATCGTTGCCGACGAGCAATTGACCGGACCGGCGCGCGAGCTGGTGCAGACGCGGCTGGATCTCTGGCTCAAGACCCATATCGAGAAGCTGCTGGCGCCGCTGTTCTCGCTCACCGCCGCCGACGACGTGACCGGTATGGCGCGCGGCATCGCGTTCCAATTGGTGGAAGCGCTGGGCGTGCTGGAGCGCCAGAAGGTGGCCGAGGAGGTCAAGGGCCTCGATCAGCCGGCGCGTGCGACACTGCGCAAATACGGCGTGCGCTTCGGCGCCTATCACATCTATTTGCCGCTTTTACTTAAGCCGGCGCCGCGCGCGCTGGCGACGCAGCTGTGGGCGCTCAAGCACGAGAGCCCGGATGCCAAGGGCGTCGGCGAATTGCTGCATCTGGCTGCCAGCGGGCGCACCTCGATCCCCGTGGACAAGGAGACGCCGAAACCGCTCTACCGCACCGCCGGCTATCGCGTCGCCGGCGAGCGCGCGGTGCGCGTCGATATTCTGGAGCGGCTCGCCGATCTGATCCGCCCGGCGCTGTCCTGGCGCGAAACCTCGCCCGGTCCGAAACCGGACGGCGTGTTCGACGGCCGCGGCTTTACGGTTACCAGTGCGATGACCTCGCTCACCGGCGCCTCGGGCGAAGACTTCGCTTCCATCTTGCGCTCGCTCGGCTATCGCATGGACCGCCGCCCGAAGCCGGCGGAGCCAAAGCCAGCCGAAGCTGCGCCGGCTGCCGAGAGCGTAGCGCCGGCAACGGAGGCCGCGCCGGCCGAGCCACCGCAAGTCGAATCGCCGCCGACCGACGTCGCCCCGGCCGAAGCACCGCAGGTCGAGTCGCCGCCGACCGGGGTCGTGGCGACTGAGCCGGCAGAACAAAAAACGGCGATTGCCGATGTTCTGCCGTCCGCGGGCGAAGTTAACAAAGACGAACAAGTTGCTCCGGCGAGTACTGAGGCGAGTTTGGAAAACGTCGAGCAGAAGAACAGCGAAGCTCCGGCGAGTTCTGCCGCGTCCGCCGAACCGGCGATGATCGAGGTCTGGCGTCCGGCCGGACGATTCGAGAAGCGCGGGAATCGGCCGCGCCGTCCGCCACGAACGCCAAAGGCGCCCACGCAAGTTATTGCGGCACCTGCGGAAACTGCCGAAGCCGTTGCGGCCGCGCCGGCGGAAGTTTCGGCGCCTGCCGCGGCACCTACCGAAGCCACTGAAAAAACGAGCGTTCCGTTCGCCGAGCGCAAGGACCGCCAGCAGCGTCAGGACCGCCACGAGCGCCAGCAGCGCATCGAGCGCCAGGGCCAACGCGTTGATCGCAAAGCACGATCCGACCGCGGCGATCGCCCGCGCCGCGACAAAGGCGACCGCGTGGAGCGCGCCGAACGCGAGCAATATTACGCAAAGCCTTTTGGCGGCTCGGAAAATCGCAACAAGCAGCCGGATCCGAATTCGCCGTTCGCCAAGCTCGCCGCGCTCAAGCAGCAGCTCGAGCAGAACACCAAAGAATCCTGATGCGCATGATCCCGAAAAGCATGTCCTCGACCCCGATCGGGGATGGCTATCGGTTTTCGGACAAGATCATGCGCAAGCCCTAAAAGTCTTGGACCGCCAACGCATCGATAAATGGTTGTGGCACGCGCGCATGGTGCGCACGCGCAGCGATGCGACCGCGCTGACGCAGGCAGGCTTTGTGCGGCTCAACGGCAAGCGGGTGACCGCTCCGAGCCAACTAGTGCGCACTGGCGATGTCGTGACGCTGGCGCTCGACCGTTCGGTCAAGGTGCTCCAGGTCGAGGGTTTTTGCGAAAAACGTGGGGCCGCCCCTGCCGCCCGCACCCTATACCGCGATTTGACAAGGAGTTCCGGGGCCAAGGCCTACACCTAGGCGGGCATTCCCCCTAAGGTTTCGCCAGGAAATGGCCGTCAAGCTGGGCCCCGGCGCGCATGGCCATGCGTGTCTTGCGGCCAAACTAACGTTACGATAGGCAGCGTTGCCGAATTTGGGCCGGAGCCGTGAATGACCTACGTCGTCAATGAAAGCTGTATTAAGTGCAAGTATATGGACTGCGTGGAGGTGTGTCCGGTGGACTGCTTCTACGAGGGCGAAAACATGCTGGTCATCCATCCGGATGAATGCATCGATTGTGGGGTCTGCGAACCGGAATGCCCGATCGAGGCGATCAAGCCGGATACCGAGCCCGGCCTTGAGAAGTGGCTGGAATTGAACGCCGAATATGCCAAGGTCTGGCCGAATATCACGGTCAAAAAAGAGCCCCCAGCCGATGCCAAGGATTGGGACGGCGTCCCGGAAAAGTTCAAGAAGTTCTTCTCAGCCAAGCCCGGAACCGGCGATTAAACCGGCGCTTTACCGTATTTGGCGACCATTGGGCGCTGCCGGGAACGGCCGGTATGGCGTTCGCGTTAACCGGTATGTCAAATTTGCAGGCTAATTGCCGCGGAATTGCGCATTTGCGATCCCATAAGGCTTTGATTTTAGCCAAAAATGTGCTATATAGATTAAATCCGATGAAGATGAAAAACGCCGCTACGGATGCGCTCCCTCTCTCGGGAGCCTTATTTTTCGCGGCTGCACCCAAGGGTCTTGAAAGAGGGCGTGAATTCCACGCGTGAGCAGTGGCAGGAAAACCGCGTCAAAAAGCTAAGAAAGGTTCCACCGGCATGAGCCGGCAACCGAAAAAGTCTGCCGAAGCGCGGCGGACCTCGCAAGCCTCGCGCGGCGCCGTCCGCAACGGGGCTCCCGCAGCCAAGATGGCCGGCAGCCGCAAAGCCGCCGGTGAAGGAGTTTTGCCCGGAATGCCCAGCAACAAGAAGACTACCCAACGACAAGGCTTCAAGACCAACGAGTTCATCGTCTATCCGGCTCACGGGGTCGGCCAGATTCTGGCCATCGAGGAGCAGGAGATCGCCGGCGCCAAGCTCGAGCTGTTCGTCATCAACTTCATCAAGGACAAGATGACGCTGCGGGTTCCGACCGCCAAGATCGTGTCGGTCGGCATGCGCAAGCTGGCGGAAGGCCCGCTGGTCAAGCGCGCGCTCGACACGCTCAAGGGCCGCGCGCGCATCAAGCGCACCATGTGGTCGCGCCGGGCGCAGGAATACGAAGCCAAGATCAATTCCGGCGACATCGTCGCCATCGCCGAGGTGGTGCGCGACCTGTACCGGTCGGAGACCCAGCCGGAGCAGTCTTATTCCGAGCGGCAGCTTTACGAAGCCGCCCTCGACCGGCTGTCGCGCGAGATCGCGGCGGTGCAGCGCGTCACCGAGACCGAAGCGATCAAGGAAATCGAAGGTGCGCTGGCCAAGGGCCCTAGGCGTGGGCCGAAGCCCGCCGACGAGGCGGATGCCGAAGCCGCCACCGAGGAAGAGGCGGCCTGACGGCCTCTTCCATCGCGGCGCCAAAAAATAACGGAAAGCCCGGCAGCGATGCCGGGCTTTTTTGTTGCCCGTGTCGGACGGCCGCCGCAGTTTGCCCGCTTCGTCCAGCACGTTAGTATCCTAGGCACCTGCGGCTGCGGCAATGAACGGAGCAATCAATGACCGCCATTCGCGGCTATGTGGCGCCCATCACCGAAACCGACGCGCTTGGCGTGCATTCGCTCGACCAGTTCGTATTGGCGGTTCCTGACGCGAACATCGCGCAGGAGTTCTATGGCAATTTCGGGCTCGATATCGCACGCGACGGCAGCACGCTGGCGATCAAGACCTTCGGTCACGAGCATCGCTGGGGCTCGGTGGTGGAAGGTAAGACCAAGGCGCTGCATCATCTCTCCTTCGGCTGTTACGCCGACGATCTGCCGCGGCTCAAGACGCGCATCGAGGGCGCCGGCGTCACGCTGATCGATCCGCCGCCCGGCTTCGAAAGCAACGGCTTCTGGTTCCGCAGTCCGGAAAACGTTCTGATCCAGGTGAAAGTCGGGCCCAAAGTGTCGCCCGACCGGAAGTCGGAAAGCAGATGGACGCCGGCGCCCGCGGGCACGCCCGGCGCTGCAATACGGGAGAAATCGCCATTCACGCGGCCGCGCCGGCTGTCGCATGTGCTCACTTTCACCGCCGACGTCGACGCTTCGATCAAATTCTACGAGCGCACGCTGGGCTTACGCCTGTCCGACCGCTCCGCCGATCTGGTGGCGTTCATGCACGGCATCCACGGCAGCGATCATCACATGCTGGCGCTGGCGAAATCGTCCGCGCCCGGTTTCCATCATTGCAGTTGGGATGTCTCTAGCATCGACGAAATCGGGCTGGGCGCCATGCGCATGCACGACAAGGGTTGGACCAAAGGGTGGGGGCTTGGACGCCACGTGCTCGGCTCGAACTATTTCCACTATGTGCGCGATCCCTGGGGCAGCTTCGCGGAATATGCCTGCGATATCGATTACATTCCGAAAGGGGATCTTTGGCCGTCGGCCGACCACAAGCCGGAAGATTCGTTTTATCTCTGGGGCCCCGACGTGCCGCCCGAATTCACCATCAATTACGAGGCGGGTGAGAGATGAAGTGTCGTCCCCGCGAAAGCGGCGGACCCATACGCCGTGCACTATCGATAGACTGCGGAGTATGGGTCCCGGTTCTCTCCCCGATCAAGTCGGGGATCGGCCGGGACGACAAAGAAATCACTCCACCACGATCTTCACTTTCGTGCCCGGCTTTAGCGTGTCGTGCGGCGCGAGGCCGTTAATGACGCGGAAGCGGTCGAGCGAATGATCGCCGGTCGCCATGCGGTGCGCCAGCGATTGCACCGTGTCTTTGGGACCGACGGTGACGATCTTCAGGCGCAGCGGGTGGACCTGCTCGCTTTCCTTCAGACTCATGCGGCGGAAGGTTGCAATCGATTCGCGGAATGAGCGGTCGACTTCCGCGGTCCTATTTTTCGCCGCGAAGATGAAACGATAGACGTCGCTGCCGAAGCGCACGGCGAACAGCCGGAACGACCACTCTTCGCCGGCGGCGGTCGCGGTCGCGGCCGGGAATCCATTGACGCTGAATTCCTCGACGCTCGCCGGATCGACTTTGTCCATCCATCCCGAACCCAAATAGGTCGGTAGCGATTGTTCGGCCGGCACGCTGACCACGTCGAGCCGCATCGCCTCGTCGCCGCCTTTGAGGCCGAGTACCGCCTGCGCAGTATTGTCGAGCGAGAATCCCGGCGGCGCCAGGAAGGTGAAGCCGAGCTTGGGATGCAAGAAGCGGCGGCCGCGCACGAAGCCTTCGCTCGGATCCTCGCCATAGGCCACGCCGTCGAGGTCGGCGAGATATTCGTTGCGGTCGCGTTCGCCGGCGCCCGGGCCGTTGAACTGGCGGGCATTGGCGAGGGCGTTCTTGACCCGATCCGGCGTCGCCGGATGGCCGGTGAGAAAGTCGGGCGCGCGCGCCTCGGCGCTGCCGGCGGCCGGCTTGAGATCGGCGTTACGCTGCATGTCGGTGAGGAAGCGCGAGGCACCGAACGGATCGAAGCCGGCGCGCGCGGAAATGCCGACACCGATGCCGTCGGCCTCGAATTCCTGTGCGCGCGAGAAGGCCGCAAGCGTGAGCTTCGACTTGGCGAGCGCCAGCGCGCCCATCTGCGGATCGCTGAGTACGTCGCTGACCACGTGGCCGATGAGGGCAGCCTGCCGCGCCTGGTCTTCGCGGATAGCGGCATGGCGTGCGATCACGTGTCCCATTTCGTGCGCCAGCACTGAGGCTAGTTCGGACTTGTCGTTGGCCAGCGCGATCAGTCCACGCGTGACGTAGAGATGACCGTTTGGCAATGCGAAGGCGTTGATCGCTGGGGAGTTGAGGATCGTCACTTTGTATCTCAGGTCGGGCCGTTCCGATGCCGCGACCAGCCGGTCGACAGTCTTTTCGATCGTCGTTTGCAGCTTGGCATTTTCGTAAATGCCGCCATAGGAGGCGAGGATGCGCAGGTGCTCGCGCTCTTCCGCCGGCTGCATCTCCGCCTGCGCGGCGGCCTGCGGTACCGGCAGCGAGACCTGCTTGATGTCCGGCATATTGGTGCAGCCGGCCAACAACATGGTCAGCGCGAGCGCAAGCCCGCGTCGCTGGTTCGCCGTTGTCAGTGTTGCCACCATAGCCTCAGTCCGCAAATTCGATCTGCTCGGGCGCCTCTGCCGCGATGATCGGGCCGCCGCGTTGCTCGATCCATCCGCGCACCCGGATGCGGCGGCCTTCAAGCGTTTTGGGTTCGACGCCGGCTGCGGCGAAAGCGCGTTGCAGGCGCCGCAGAATCGTCACGGTGAAATCGCGCGTCCAGCGCCGCCCAAAATTCACATATATAGTGGCCCCGCTCTCGCGTACCGACAAGACCTTGCCTTCCACCAACGCGAACCGGCCGCGCGCGGCCTGTAGCCCGGAAACATTTTCCGCCGACAAAGGGGCGAAATTTGGATCGGCCCACAACCCGCGCCGGGCCGCTCGCGCCACGCGTTCCGCGCTTAAAAGGGCATCGGCACAGGCCTTTTCGCCGACGCGCATCGAGACCCGTGCATGGCCCTGCTCGAGCAATTCCTGCTGCAGGGACTCCTGCGCATCACCCGCGAAAGCAAATGCGACCAGGCGGCCATAGCGGTCGTGCTCGGGCCCGAGCCGTTCGAGCCGCAGCGGACGTCCGGCGACCAAAATTTGCAATGCGGCGCGGCTGTCATCGGTGATTTCTATGCCGGCGAGCCGCAGCTCGCGGCCGTCGGCGAGTTGCAAAGTGCGGCCATCGCGCACCGCGGCGACGTTTGCCGTGCCGATTGCGGTGAGCTTGCAGCGTTCCTGTGCTTCCGCATTGCACACAACGAGCACGGCCATGGCGACCGCCGGAGCGATCAAAAGATTACGGCGCGATCGGCGTTTCATGGATAGCGACCGGTTGTCGGAATTCGCTACAATGGCCGCGAGCATAGCCGTCATTGTGACCACCCGGGGAGGGGATCAATGCCATTGCGCCGCACATCGTTAAATCGCCGAATGTTCCTGCGCTCTGCCGCGGCCGCAAGTCTGTTCATTGCGACTGTCGCACGTGCCCAAACTGGCTGGCCCGATCATACGGTCAAGATCATTGTGCCTTATCCGGCCGGCGGTTCGGCCGACTTGCTGGCGCGCATGCATGCTGAGCGCCTGAAGGACATTTTCGGGCAGCCCTTCGTGGTCGAAAACCGCCCCGGCGCAGGAGGAAATATCGGCATCGCTACGGTCACCGGCAGCCCGCCGGATGGCTACACCATCGGCGCCGCCACCATCGGCCATTTCGCGATCAACCAGTTCCTCTACAAAGATATGCCGTACAATCCGGAACGCGACATGATCCCGGCGTCATTGACCTGGGAATTGCCCAACGTCTTTGTGGTCGCCAGCGATCACGTGCCGGCGAAGACGGTGGCCGAATTTATCGCCTGGGCGAAACAGAAAGGGCACGTCAGTTTCGGCAGTCCGGGCGTCGGCACCTCGCCGCATCTGTCGGGCGTTCTGTTCGCCAAACGCAGCGGCCTTGATGCGGTGCATGTGCCGTTCCGCGGCGCGGCGCAGACCATCCCCGCTATGCTGTCGGGCGCCGTGGATTACGCGATCGACAATCTCGCCTCCTATATCGCGCTCATCCAGTCCGGGAAGATGCGCGCGCTGGCGGTGACCTCGGCGCAGCGCTGGCCGACCCTGCCGGAGGTACCGACCATGGTGGAGGCGGGCGTAAAGGATTTCGTCGTCACGTCCTGGGGCGCCTTCATACTGCCGGCCGCCACGCCGCGCCCGATCGTCGATAAACTGTCCGGTGCCATGAAGCAGATAGCGGTCGACCCGGATATCCAGAAGCGCTTTCTGGTAGCCGGCGCGCGCTCGATCTCCAGCACGCCGGAACAGGCCATTGCCTTTGCCGCCAAGCAGCGGGCGATGTGGAAGGACGTGGTCGCATTGTCGGGCTTAAAGCCACAGTAGACGGTGCACGACGCACGAGCATGTGCTAAATCGCGCCGAACGGTCCCGTAGCTCAGCAGGATAGAGCAGCGGTTTCCTAAACCGAAGGTCGGAGGTTCGACTCCTCTCGGGACCGCCAAAAATTACTGCTGACTTTGATTTAGCTGCATTTTTGCGGTGGAATTGTCCCACTCTCAAAAGTGAACTCGAACCTCGCGTATTGGTGATGGTTAGGAAGTGCCTGCGAACGGCTTAAGTTAATGTTTTTAAATGTCTGCCTTACCCCCCAAAAGCGGAACATTGATTGGCGGTTCGAGAAATGTCCCGGCTTTGTGCCAGAAGGCGACAGACTGCTGTTGCCGCGGGCGGCAAAACGGATCACCGGGCTCGCAGTTCATTTTGATTTGATTGACGTGGCGACGAAATGCCTTCCAGCGCTTGATCTGCCGTCTGTCTTCCTCAGGCATCCTCCTGCCCATGTAATAGCGGCAGTACCATTGAAACCACCCGCGCGGATCATCGTCATGAAGCCAGCCATTGGAGCGCCACTCCGATAGTGGCCGGCTGGCGTCGACGCCAAAATAGTTGAGCGAGCAGTCGCGGCCTTTCGGCGACAGCTTTGCTTTCTTGAACCAGCTCGCGGGGAACTCCTTGCGGCAGTCGGTCATGTACTTGCCGCAGAACACACCAAGCGCGAGCATTTCTGCGGGCGTCAGTTCAGGCTTGAAATCCGGATCGAAGTTGCAACCGACCGGATCGGTCAGCTCGTACCGGTAGCCCTTCTGCATACAGTCATTCACGGTCACCCATTTTTTCTTGCTCTGGCGCAACCGTTTGACTCGCCGTTTCACGAGTTCAGCTTCCAGATCGCAAAGTTAAGAACGGTCGCAAAGCAAACCCATGCCGCCAGAGGCATGAGGCACCAGCCCGCCATCCTGTCGATCCGATAGAATGCCACGATGGTTGCGATGATCACCAGAATTTGCGGGACGATGTTGATAAGGCCTAGCAGCGGATTGCGGGCAGCAAAAAACATCCACGACCAAGCGGCATTTAACGCGAGCTGAACGAAGAAAAGACTCAGCGCCCATCGACGCTCGGCAGATGCCGCGGGCAGCCGCAAAATACGCCATACGGCAAACGCCATCAGTAGATACAGCGTGGTCCAGACCGGGCCGAACACCCAGTTGGGTGGATTGAACGATGGTTTGACGAGGCCGCCATACCAAGGGGCGAGATTTGGATATGTGGCGAACTGGCCGACTACAGACGTCGCGGCGACCGCGACGATCGCGAGAAAACCGAAGCCGAGATCGCGGCTCCACGAAGATGTTGCCGAGGCGTGCGTCATGATCCGATTTCAATCATCTCATCAAGGCGCAGTGACGACTATAAGACCTTGGTCACAGCTCACTCAATTCCTCCGGCACATGAAGGCGCCCGGCCTTACCGTTCCGCTCGCGCTACAGTCGGTCGGCGGTGAGTTGGGCGGCCTCGGCGCGGGCTACGAGATTTGGTCCGCCAATGCGCGGGTGAACTGGCCGCTCTGAGCCCATCTGAACTCGCCACGGCGAGAGACTTATTGGTTTTTGCATGGCCGATCAATTTAACGACGCCGCGCTCGGAGTTGAGGGCGCCGTAGTTGGCAATCAATTTTTCCAAGTCGTCGATATAGGCTTGGAAGCGTACGGCATAGGCGACTCCAACGCGGGTACGTGCGCCCGTCTTACCAGATACTATAACACCTGCAGGGTTGCCGTTGGCGTCGAGTGCAGGCGGTTGATGCTTTGCGGCGGACATCGTGCTGGATGCGGACAACCGGCGCTTGCGGAGGCTTTTTACCGGCGCGATCACATTGAGAGTCGTGCAGCGACCGTCGTTGTTGCATGTCGCGACGGTTCGGCCATCTTGACGATCAAGTTGCCCGGCTTCTGCTGACAGAACCATGTGCGCACTGAGCGCAGCAATTGCAATGACCTTCACGGTTTCCTCCTAGAGAGGCCACCGCTGTGAGGCGGTCGATATACATTGATTGATGAGTGCCCGCGCCGATCCACGGTATTCTGCGACGTCAGCGCCTTCTGCGAATTTCTTGTAAATCCACCGGCCGTCATCCCGGCGGCGCAATACCGTCCCCCACAACAGACGACCGGTAATTGACCGCCTTGGAAAGGTGTCTTGGCGAGCTCGAAGCACGTCGTGGCTTTCATGGGGACCAACCGTTCGGCCCGCAATAGCCACCAGTCTCTTCTTAATCAGGTGCCGCATTTACGTAAGGAAAACCGCGGAACGACCAAATCGTCGGCGCCGGCTGCAGGCGAGATTTTCCTCGACTGGCTTGCACCGCGCCCTGGCTTGCGATGGATCGACATCGGCTGCGGCAACGGCGCCTTCACCGAACTGATCATTGAAAGATGCGCGCCTGCCGAGGTTCAGGGAATCGATCCGTCTGAGGGCCAGCTCGCCTTCGCGCGCGCCCGATCCGCGGCCCGCTTGGCGAAATTCCGCCAAGGCGACGCCATGGCGCTTCCCTACTCCGCAAACAGTTTCGATGCAGCTGTCATGGCGCTGGTGATTTTCTTCGTTCCCGATCCCGTCAAAGGCGTCGCCGAGATGGCGCGAGTGGTTTGCCCAGGCGGCACGGTCGCGACCTATGCGTGGGACATGATAGGCGGCGGATTTCCTCATGAACCGATCCAGGCCGAGATGCGTGCGATGGGCCTTAAAACCGTGCACCCGCCAAGCGCCGACGCATCTCGGATGGAAGCCTTGCATGAGCTGTGGTTGGGCGCGGCCCTCGAAGCGGTCGAGACGCGGGAGCTGGTTGTGCAGCGGAATTTCGCCGATTTCGACGACTACTGGACGATCAGCCTGCTGGCGCCGACCGTAGCGGCGACCGTCGCCACGATGGCGCCTCACGATGTCGAGCTTCTCAAAACGCGAATGCGGACACGTCTGCCAGCGAACGCTGCGGGGCGGATCACCTATAGTGCACGCGCCAACGCGATAAAGGGTCGCGTGCCGAAATAATTGCCCCAGCTGAAAGGTTTAATTGCTTCCGGAAACGTCGGGTTGCTGAAATGCGGCTGTCCGCTTTGGGTCATTCACGACCGAGCCATTCAGTTCCCTTGCCGACTAGTGAACGCCTTATTGCTCTTGTTTGATGTGTGATTGAGGCGCGGATAGAAAGTTTTCTGCTTCGCGTATCGCCGTAGAAGCGCTTTGATGGAGCTGGTTGAAATAGGGCTTTAAGACCCGTGCAAGGTCGGTGAGTTCTACGTTCCTTCGATCTCGTTGGAATAGCGGTCCACCAAGTGTCTGCTCCAATCGCTTGATCGCATTTGTAAGTGAAGGCTGTGACACGCCACAGCGTTTAGCTGCGCGGGTAAAGTTCCGCTCTTCGCAAAGCACCAAGAAATAGCGAGCCTGATGCATTTCCATAACTGTCCACTCGCTTGAGTTTTCAGCTAACGGGGAGCCGTCTTATTTTGGAATCGCTATCGCCACTTAGATACCGTCAAACGGGCTGCCATTTGCAATTTCAAGGTCGGCAAGCATGTGGCCGTCGGTTGCGTTGACCTCAGCGGCCAAGAAAGTCGCTGTAAGAAGCACAATGGCGAAGGCCGCAAAGCAAAGATCAACTGTGAAAATGAACCTGTCGCTATAGATGCGCATTGATATCCTCTGGTGCCCACATACCGCCGTGAACTTTATACTGGCTGCAACCCGCGCAATATAAATTGTTCATATAAAATAAGGCACTAAGTAGCAAGACTACTTTCCTATGTCCGCCTAGTCGGGCGGCATGAACGCCATGCGGTTCTCTGTCGGCAATGTCCGTTATGGGTCATTAGCGGACAAACCGTAGCTGGCCAAAAACCGCCTTTTGTCCGCTGTTACCCCAATAGCGACAAAACCGCGGACATGCCGCGAATGTCGCTAAGTGTCATTAGCGACATAGCACGCTTAGCTCGGAATGACCTGGCTCCAAATGAAAGAGGCCGCCGACTGTGGCGGCCTCACCGAAAAAAATATTTAGCCCGATCTACCGATGACGTTCCGGTGTCATCATTCAGCTTGCGCCATGAGCGGTGCGGTTATGCCGGTGCCTTGCGGGTTGACTACAGTGTATCCGCTAATCGACCGCACATGCTCTCGGGTTAAGCCGTGGCCAGAATTGCCATCGTGCACCAGCCAATTATTGTCGCCGACATGGCTCATCAGCACAAACACATGATGGTTGCGCACCGCCGCCATTCCAGGGGCTGGCGAGGTGCGTGGAAATTTTCTCATCCAGTTAGAAGCCAAATTGAGATCGGTGCGAACATGGCCGAATAAATAGCGAGATGCTTCACAGCCGCTAATGGCGACTGAATTGGCATCGACCCGGCTGGACACGTTGCCGTTAGCGCAATTGGCGAGCGCAGACAGCATCGGACTGCTCGACCACCGGCCGACCGCTTCGACAGGTCGCCGACTACAAAATCGCAAAGTCGAGCCGCGCGCGTAAATATTCCATAAAATCGTTATGTTCTGTGAACAACGTCACAGAAGATAGGCTTATCCCTTGTACGTTGCCTGACATTGGATTGGCACTGGCGTCGGGGAGCGTCATGCAAATGAACCAAATTCGCTACTTTTTGGCGCTCTGCGAAGAGCGGAATTTTACCCGTGCCGCTAAACGCTGCGGCGTGTCGCAGCCCTCCCTGACAAACGCCATAAAGCGATTGGAGCAAATACTCGATGGACCATTATTCCATCGCGACCCGAGAAAAATAGAACCGACTAAACTTGCACGGACCATAAAGCCTTACCTCGAGCAGATCAGTAAATCCGTCGATAAAGCGAAACGCAAAGCGGAAAATTCCCAGCGACACCCCGAGAATCTTTCCCACTTCTCGGGGGGACCATGAGAATTGCTGCTGTAATCGTCTCATTCGTTTTGATCAGTGCCAACCTTGTTTGTGCGTCGGATCGAGTTCAGGAGCCCTCGGTTGCGGCAGAAGGCGCCGAATGGGTCGCCCGCATGCGGCCGCCCGCTCAAGATGACAGGCCAATAGCAGGCGTAATTTCGGACGAGTTTTATATCTATGGCATCGCCAAAAAGCTCAATTGCAAAGCTGGGCTTTTGTGGATGACCCGATTGGCCGAAGCAGGGAACGCAGAGGCCATGTTTGAACTGGGTAATTTGTATGAAACTGGCAGTTGTGTGCAAGCCAGCGAGCCGCGCGCGCTCGCATGGTTTGTCAAAGCTGCGGAAAACGGCAGCGCGGCCGCCACGAGTGCGGCAGGGAAGCTATATTATTTAGGCGGCGAAGATATCGCGGCAGATTACAAGGAGGCACTACGGTGGTTGTCGAAAGGCGTGATCCTGCTCGATCGGAATGCCTTCTATTATTTAGGATTGATGTATCAAAGAGGGATGGGCGTTCGGCCTAATTACAAAGAAGCATACAAATTATTTGATGTATCGATGCATCTTTCGCCTTTGTTTAGTGGTGATCGGAAAACAGCACTTGTTGCACGGGATGGCACGCGTGAAAGGTTGACGCCGAGGGAAGTTGCGGATGCGGCCTCAGCATCGAAGCTTTTGTTGATTGCCCTGTTAGAAAGTGACGACCAAAGTGCTCGTAATTTGCTTCCACAAGAGGTGCTCACCACTTTGCGCGTTAGCAACCGATAAGCGCACACGCATTGCCTAGTCGAGCCTCTGAAACGCCCGCAACCCAGTCGTTTTAGGAAATAGCATCGGGGACCTAATGTCCGCTTTGGGTCAAAAGCAGACAAACCGGCTTAGGCCAAAAGCCCACCTTTGTCCGCTTTACCCCGAAAGCGGACATTTCGGTGGGACACTGCGGCAAAAAGCCTAGTGATACTTCGTGGGACAGGATTCGCGAGCGTCGGACCCGTTGTAAGCGATTGATCTGATTACGAGTCGGGGGGGTCCTCTCGGGACCGCCATTGACCCGTATAATCGATGCATTGCCAAGTATTTAAGCGCCTTGGCGAGAATCCTGGCTGCCAGCGCACGAGAAGTTGCTCGGCGCGTCCCCACCTGCTCTTGGTTCAAATTCAATGGGTCGGAAATTGCCCAGAAACTGCTAGCAGGTATGAATCGGTTCCATCATTGACTTTGGTCAACACGGGCAATCGGGAATTGGGGCATTCGCAATAACAACTCCGTTTCGTGCACCTTGCTGAGGGAGAGCAGGACATGTCGCAGCCGGCCGAGAGGCGCGAGGGCAAGCCCGCGATGCTGAAGGACAAGGACTTCGTGTGGGAGGACCCGCTCGATCTCGAAGGCGAGTTGCGCGAAGAGGAGCGCATGGTGCGCGACACCGCGCGCGGCTTCGCGCAGGACTACCTGATGCCGCGCGTGATCGCGGCCTATCGCGAGGAGACCTACGATGCGCAGATGCTGCCCGAGATGGGCAAGCTCGGCCTGCTCGGGCCGACGGTGCCGGAAGAATACGGCGGCGCGGGGCTGGGCTATGTCTGCTACGGGCTGATCGCGCGCGAATTGGAACGCGTTGATTCAGGCTACCGCTCGGCGATGTCGGTGCAGTCGTCCTTGGTGATGTATCCGATCTATGCCTATGGCTCAGAGGCGCAGCGCCGCAAATATCTGCCCAAGCTCGCGAGCGCCGAACTGATCGGCTGCTTCGGCCTGACCGAGCCCGACCACGGCTCCGATCCGGGCTCCATGGTCACGCGCGCGGAGAAAGTGGCCGGCGGCTACAAGTTGAACGGCGCCAAGACCTGGATCTCCAATGCGCCGGTCGCCGACGTGGCGGTGGTGTGGGCCAAGCTCGAGGGCGTCATCCGCGGTTTCATCGTGGAGCGCGGCACCAAGGGTTTCTCGACGCCCAAGATCGAGGGCAAGCTGTCGTTGCGCGCCTCGATCACCGGCGAGATCGTGCTGGCCGACTGCGTCATCCCCGAGGACAATCTTTTGCCGAACGTGAAGGGGCTGGCAGGCCCCTTCGGCTGTCTCAACAATGCCCGCTACGGCATCGCCTGGGGCGCCATGGGGGCGGCCGAGTTCTGCTGGCACCGCGCCCGCCAATACGTGCTCGACCGCAAGCAGTTCGGCCGCCCGCTCGCCGCCAACCAGCTCATTCAGAAGAAGCTCGCCGACATGCAGACCGAGATCGCGCTCGGCGTACAAGGCGCCCTTCGTTTGGGGCGCATGCTGGAAGCCGGCAAGGCGGCGCCGCCATCGATCTCGCTGATGAAGCGCAACAATTGCGGCAAGGCGCTCGATGTCGCGCGGCTCGCCCGCGACATGCACGGCGGCAACGGCATCTCGGAGGAATATCACGTGATGCGGGTGCTGGCGAACCTCGAGACCGTCAACACCTACGAGGGCACGCACGACATCCACGCCCTCATCTTGGGCCGCGCGCAAACCGGGATACAAGCGTTTTTCTGAAGTCGCTATTGTTGGCGCGCATCGCGCTGCGCCTTGCGGCTGACGCTGCTGGCGTCCGTGACGCCCACGTAGGTTTCCAAAAGCGCCCGGTCGGCCTTGAGCGCGCTGCTTTCGCCCTGATAGACGATGCTGCCGCGCTCGATGATGACGGCTCGATCGGTCACGCCCAGAATCTTTTGCGCGTTTTGTTCCACCAGAATCGCCGATAGACCTTCCTCGCGGATGATCTTGCGCAAGGCGGTCAACAATTCCGCGATCAGGATCGGCGCCAGCCCTTCAAGCGGCTCATCGAGCAATATGATGCGCGGATTGAGAATGAGCGCGCGGGCAACCGCGAGCATCTGTTGCTCGCCGCCCGACAGCTGATTGCCGAGATTGCGTCGGCGCTCGGCCAGGCGCGGAAACAAAGTGTAGACTTTGGCAAGCGTCCACGGTCCCGGCCGCTCGATCGCGGTCATGTTTTCTTCGACCGTCAGCGAGCGAAAAATATTGCGCTCTTGCGGCACCCAGCCGACGCCGGCATGCGCGCGCTGGTCCGGGCGCATCCCGGTGATATCGCGGCCGTCCAGGCTGATTGTGCCGCTGACGTGACGCGTGACGCCGATGATCGAATTGACCAGCGTGGTCTTGCCCATACCGTTACGGCCGAGCAGCGCCAGCGCCTGGCCTTCGGCGATCTTGAAGGTGACGTCCGTCAGAACGATCGCCTCGCCATAGCCGGCCGTCAGGCCTTGGACATTCAGGAGCTCAGGCATCGGCCACCTCCTCACCGAGATAGACGGCCTTGACGCGGGCATCGCGGGCGACTTCCTCCGGGCTGCCCTCGACGAACAGCGCGCCGTTGACCAGCACGGAAATACGGTCGGCGAAGGAGAAAACGATGTCCATGTCGTGCTCGATCAGCAGCACGGTGACATCGGTAGGAAGCGCAGCGACGGCGGCCAGGATCTCATGCCGCTCGTCCTCGGGAACCCCGGCCGCCGGTTCGTCGAGCAGCAGCACGCGCGGACGGCAGGCGATCGCGAGCGCTATTTCCAATAGCCTTTGCTTGCCGTAGGGCAGGACCGCGGTGCGCTTATCGATGACGTCGGTGAGATGAAACCGCTCCAGGATTTCGACCACCTCCGTCACGAGATCCGGCCGGCTGCCGACGATGCGCCACCAGTCGAGGCCTTGGCCCCGCCGTTCGGATACCGCCAGTCCGATGGTTTCAAGCGGCGTCAGGTCGTTGAACAACTGATTGATCTGGAAGGTGCGCACGATACCGAGCCGCACCCGTTCGTGCGTCGACTTGTCGCTGATGTCTTCCCCGTCGAGAAGAATGCGGCCGCTCGTCGGTCGTTGCACGCCGGTGAGCAGATTGATCAACGTGGTCTTGCCGGCGCCGTTCGGCCCGATCAAAGCGTGCCGGGCTCCCTTCGCGATCTGCAATGAAACGTTATTGGACGCAACGATGCCGCTGAACCGTTTCACCAGATTGATCGTTTCCAGCGCCACGGTCATCGTCAGGGCCTTTCGCCGGACGAGGCGCTTAAACGGCGCGTCAACGTCCGCCAATTCAGGTGTGAGGCGGCGCGGCGTATCGGTGTCGTCCACGACGTGATGCGTTCGCGGCCGACCAGCACGATCACCACCAGAACGAGACCGATCCAGAAGGGCCAGTACTGCGGGGTCAGCGCCGACAAAAAATCCTGCATGAACTTGAAGATGATCGCGCCGATCAGACCGCCATAGAGATAGCCGGCGCCGCCGATGATCAGTACCAGCAGGAGATCGGCCGAGCGATCGAACGAGAACACCTCGAGCGAGGCGAAAGACGTCGTTTGCGCCAGCAGGGCGCCGGCGATGCCGGCATAGCCGGCGGCAACGGTGTAAATCGCGATCAGGCGGGCATCGACCGAGATGCCGATCGCCGATGAACGCAATGGATTGCCTTTCACCGACATGAGCGAAAGACCGAAGGGTGAATTCACCAGGCGACGCGCAATCAGGAACAGGATGAACAGCACGATCAGGCAATAGGCGTAACCGGTATGGCCAAACATGTCGAAACGGAACACCCCGAATACCGGCTTGATTGTAACGCCCTGCAGCCCGTCGGCGCCGCCGGTCAGCCAACCCATTCGGTTCGCCAACTCGCGCAGCAAGAGCGCCACGCCGAGCGTCACCATCAGCCGCGTCAGGTCGGAGCCGCGCAGCACGAGGAAGCTGGTGACGAAACCGAGCGCCATCGCGACGAGACCGGAGACGAGCAGCGCCATAACGGGCTCGTTGATGATTTCGTGCTTGGCTAGAAGCGCGGCGGTGTAGGCGCCCAAGCCGAAAAACGCGGCATGCCCCAGCGAGATGATGCCGGCGTAACCGAGGATGAGATCGAGCGAAAGCGCGAACAGGCCGAGCCAGGCGATCTCGGTGAGGATGAGATGACTCTCCGGGAACAGGTAGATCGCGGCAAATGCGCCAAGCCAGAACACGATCTCGAGCGGCTGCCAGCGGGCGCGGGCGGCCAGCCACTCGGTGGCGACGCGGATGGCAATGGGTGGCGGTAGCATGACCGGCGCCTCAGCGGGACGCGGCGCGGGAGAACAATCCCTGCGGCCGCCAGATCAGCACGACGATCATGATGGTGTAGATGACGAAAGAGCCGAGCGTCGGCACGTAATATTTGCCGGCGACGTCGCCAATACCGAGCAAAAGCGAGGCGAGAAACGGGCCCGTGATGCTCGACGTACCGCCGACCGTCACCACGATCAGAAAGTAGATCATGAATTTGAGCGGGAAGGTCGGATCGAGCCCCAATATTTCGGCGCCGAGCGCGCCGCCGAGGCCGGCGAGGCCCGACCCAAAGGCGAAAGTGAGGGCGAAAACCCAATTGACGTTGATGCCCAGCCCGCGCGCCACGCGGCTATCGTCGACCGCGGCACGCAGGCGGCTGCCAAAGCGCGTGTAGGCAAGGATGAATTGCAGCGCGACCGTCAGCAGCCCGCAAATGACGATGATCAGCAGCCGATAGCGGCCGATGCCGATTCCGGAAATGTCGAACTGGCCCTGCAGGCTAGCGGGAACCTGCACGAAGACCTGACTGGAGCCCATGACATAGTCGGCCGCCGCCACCGACATGAACACGAGGCCAATGGTGAACAGCACCTGATCGAGGTGCGGCTTCTTGTAGACATGCACATAGAGCGTGCGCTCTAGGATAAATCCGATGACCGCGCTCGCGAGGAAAGCGAGCGGCAAGGAGGCATAGAAGGGAACGCCGAGGCGATTGACCAGTATTACGGTGACGTAGCCGCCCGCCATGGCGAAGGAGCCGTGCGCGAGGTTGATAAAATTCATCAATCCGAGCGTCACCGCCAGCCCGGATGCGAGCACGAACAGCAGCATGCCGTAGGCAATTCCATCGAACAGAATTGTTAGCATGTTGGCGCCGGGATACCGGCTTGCTCCTCGGGAAACGTGCTCGGCTGCAAGATTGCCTATTCGGTGCCGGCGATCGATAACCGGCCGTCCGGCAAAGAACGCGCGCGGCGACGTTCGGCCGCCGCGCGCGTCAGGGTCTTTAGACTATTTCTTCGCTGCCGCCTTCACCGGGTCCTTGACGGCTTCAAAGGTTTGGAACTCGACGTTGTAGAGTTGCCCGTTCTTTTTCTCGACCTTGCGCATGTAGATGTTCTGGATGATGTCGCGCGTCTCGGGATCGATCGAGATCGGCCCGCGCGGGCTTTCCCATTTCATCCCTTTCATGGCCGCGATCAGAGAATCGCCGTCGGCCTTGCCGCCTGTTTTCTTGAGCGCTTCGTAGATCAGGTGCATGCCGTCATAGCCGCCGACCGACATGAAGGCCGGGCGGAAATTATTGGCCTTCTGGAAGGCGGCGACATAGGCCTTGTTCATCGGCGAATTATGATCGGCCGAATAGAAATGGGCGGTCACCGTTCCGATCGCGGCATCGCCCATGGTGGGAAGCAGATCGTCATCCGTCACGTCGCCCGGTCCGATCAGCTTGATGCCGGCCTTGTCCAGACCACGTTCAGCAAACTGTTTCATGAAGGCGCCGCCCTGGCCGGACGGCACGAAGATGAAGATGGCGTCCGGCTTGGCGTCGGCGGCGCGTTGCAGGAACGGCGAGAAGTCCGGATTGGCGAGCGGCACCCTGATCGCTTCGGCCACCTCACCGCCGCCCGCCTTGAAGCGTTCGGTGAAGGATTTCTCCGCGTCGAAGCCCGGCGCATAGTCGGAGACGATGGTGACGACTTTCTTGATCTTGTTCTTCACCGCCCAGTCGGCGACGATGACGCAGGATTGCGGCACGGTGAAGCTGGTGCGCACGATGTAAGGCGACTTCTCGGTAATGATCGAGGTGCCCGCCGCCATGACGAGTTCGACCACCTTGGCTTCGGTGGCAAGCGGGGCGACCACAAGCGCGGCCGGCGTGATCTCGAAGCCGGCGATGACGTTGACCTTCTCGTTGACGATCAATTCCTGCGTCAGCCGTTTGGTGTTGTCGGGCACGCTGCCGGAATCGCGCAAAATAACCTGAATTTTCTTGCCGGCGACCGTATCGCCGTGTTCCTTCATATAGAGGTCGACGGCGGCTTTTATCTGCTTGCCGGTCGAAGCTTGTTGCCCTGTCATCGACACGATGAGGCCAATCTTGACGGTGTCTTGCGCGAACGCGCCGCCAGCGGCGAACGTGCCGATGGCGAGTGCGGCAATCGCGCCGGTCGTATATTTGAACATCATTGGGTTTCCCTCCGCTTCCTCGGTTTCATTTTTTGATTGCGCCGCCCATTTTTCTTGGCTGCAACCATGCGCTGATAATGACCAGTACAATATCTTAGTAAGTAGCTTTGCCGGAGTCACCTGTCGCGGTTGACCCATTTAGGTCAATGGGGCCGCTCGTCATGCAAGGCGGCGACCGCACTAGACCCCATCCCGCGCAATCCTTCCCTTGATTGAAATCAAGCAAAAGTCCTATGAAATGGGCTTATCTTGCACGTGGGCGAAACGTGTTCGGCCGTCACGCCACCCAAACCAGGCCATGGATTGTGCCTATGAACGTTCAGCAGCCTAGTTGGATATCCAACCATTCGGCCACTACGGTGCTCAAGAGCGTCTGCCGCAGCCGGCAGGGCTGCTGCGTTCGGTGGCGCACCGCCTGCACGCAAATAGCTATCACTATGCGCGAAATCTGAATAACCGCGGGTCCGTGCTATTTGTTACCGTGGCTCGTGGCCTGCCCAGTCCCCGCGGCCGAGGCTAATCGCATGAACATTCAGCAGCCTGGATTGAAATCCAACGATTCGGCCACTTCGGTACTCAAGAGCGTCTGCCGCAGTTGCCACGGCGGCTGCGGCGTCTTGCTGCATGTCCGCGACGGCGAACTGCTGAAGGTCGAGGGCGATCGCGAGTCGCCGCTCAATCATGGCCGCTTGTGTCCGATCGGGACGGTGACGACCGACCTGGTATACCACCCGGATCGGCTCAAATATCCGTTGCGGCGCAAGGGCAAACGTCAGTCCGGCGAATGGGAGCGCATTTCCTGGGACGATGCGCTCGACGAGATTTCACAGCGTCTGCTTACCATTAAGGAACAGTACGGCCCGGAGGCCATTGCGCTCGGCACCGGCACCGGCCGCCATCATATCCGCTGGGTGTCGCGCTTCGGCCATGCGCTCGGCACCCCCAATTGGTGCGAGCCGGGCTTCGCCCAATGCTTCCACCCGCGGGTGAACACCTCGATTCTGACCTTCGGCGATTTCCCGGTGAGCGATTACACCGGCGATGTGCCGCCGGCTTGCATCCTTTTTTGGGGTCATAACCCGGTGCTGTCGGGACCGGATGGCGAGACGCGCTTCAATGTATGGGAAGCGCTTGCGCACAATCCACGGACCATCGTGGTCGATCCGCGCCGCACAGTGCTCGCCGAAAAGGCGGACCTCTGGCTGCAGATCAGGCCGGGCGCCGACGACGCGCTCGCGCTTGCGATGTTGAATGTGTTGATCGGCGAGAAACTCTATGACGAGCCCTTCGTCTCGCAGTGGACGCACGGCTTCGCCGAGCTCGCCGCCCATGTGAAAGAATTCACGCCGGAGTGGGCCGAGCCGATCACCTGGATCGCCGCCGATAAGATCCGCGCCGCCGCGCGCTTGTTTGCGCAAACCAAGCCGGCCTTGCTGGATTGGGGCTGTGCCATCGAACACACGCCGAAATGCATCCAGACCATACGGGCCGTCTCGATGCTGCCGGCGCTCACCGGCAACATCGACGTGCCGGGCGGCTGGGTGTTCGGCATGCACGGGCTCGGCCGCTTCCCGAGCCTGATCGAAAATCTCACCCCGGAAGCCAACGCCAAGCGGCTCGGCGCCGAGCGTTTCAAGCTGCTCGGCGGGGAGGGCGCCGATCTGCCGGCCGCCCATATCCCAACGCTGCTGCAAGCGATGCGCACTGGCAAGCCCTATCCGGTCAAAGCCTTCCTGGTGTTCGGCAACAACACGCTCACGACCTATGCCAACACGTCCGATGTTTACGACGCGCTGATGAAGCTCGACTTCATGGTTTGCGCCGACCTGTTCATGACGCCGACCGCGGAGCTTGCCGACATCGTGTTGCCGGCAGCGTCGTGGCCCGAGC
This sequence comes from uncultured Alphaproteobacteria bacterium, assembly GCA_963770985.1. Classification (GTDB taxonomy): domain Bacteria; phylum Pseudomonadota; class Alphaproteobacteria; order Rhizobiales; family Xanthobacteraceae; genus Pseudolabrys. The sequence goes on from CAVYRR010000013.1 coordinate 260,977, forward strand.
TCGATCAACTGGTCGGCCTGCCGACGGTCGCGGCCAACGTTGTGCTCGCCCAGCAGAAATCGGTGCAGATCGGCGAATGCAAATCGGATGAAGAAATGTTCGTCGCGCTGGCGCGGCGGATGAAGCTTCCGGTCTGCACCGAGCCGGTCAAGGACGTGCTCGATGCGATGCTCGCCGGCGGCGGGATCGACATGACCTTCGATGAGCTCAAGCAGCAGGGCTTCTATAAAGTTCCGTTCAAGTACCGGAAATATGAGAACGGTGGTTTCCGCACGCCGACCGGCAAGATCGAACTTTATTCCACGCGGTTCGAGCAAATGGGCTATGCACCGCTTCCCAGCTACGAAGAACCGCCGGAAAGCCCGATCAGCACGCCCGAGATTGCCGCGGACTATCCGCTGGTGTTGACGACCGGCGGCCGGATCTCATTCTTCTTCAACTCGGAGCACCGCCAGATTGACAGGCTGCGCAAGGCGCACCGCGATCCGGTGGCGGAAATCCACCCCGATACAGCGTCGCGCCTCGGCATCAAGAACGGCGCATGGATGTGGATCGAGACGCGGCGCGGCCGCATGCGTCAAAAAGCCAAGACCACCGACGGCATCGACCCGCGCGTCATCCACGTCCAGCACGGCTGGTGGTTCCCCGAGCAGGCAGCGCCCGACTATGGGGTGTGGACCTCCAACGCCAACCTCTTGACCGACAACCAGCCGCCCTACGATCCGGCGATGGGGACTTACCAATTGCGGGCGCTTTTATGCCGCGTTGCACCTGCCGACGTGCCCACGGTCGACTCCAAAAAAGTGGGCGTGTAAGAAGGCGTCGGCACGGAGGAACGCCCAATGCGCATCGACGCCTACACGCACTTTTTCCCGAAGGCATTCTTCGACAAGATGATCGAAGTCGCCGGGCAATATAAGGACATGGGCAAGCGCGTGCGCGCGATCCCGCCGCTCTACGACCTCGATGCGCGCAAGAAGATTATCGATACCCACAAGGACTACCAGCAGGTTATCGCCTATCCGCAGCCGCCGATCGAAAAGCTGGCGAAGAGTCCGCAGCAGATCGACGAATTCGTCCGCATCATTAATGACGGATTCGCCGAACTGTGCGCCAAGGAAAGCGCACATTTCCCCGGCTGGATCGCGCAGATTTCGCTCGATGCGCCAGACGCCGGCGTGGCCGAGGCCGAACGTGCGATCAATCAACTCGGTGCGCTCGGCGTGCAGATTTACACCAACGTTGGCGGCAAGCCGATCGACCGGCCGCAGTATCTGCCGTTCTGGAAAAAGATGAACGAGCTCGGCAAGCCGATCTGGCTGCACCCGGCGCGCGGCGCCGAAGTGCCGGACTATATCGACGAGAAAAAGTCGCTGTACGAGATCTGGTGGACCTTCGGCTGGTCGTATGAGACGGCGACCGCGATGGCACGCCTGGTGTTCTCCAAGATCATGGACAACCACCCCAACTTGAAGATCATTACCCACCACTTTGGCGGCATCGTGCCGATGCTCGAAGGCCGCATCGGCCCGGGCTGGGACGTGCTCGGCTCGCGCACCACCGACGAGGACTATGTCGCGTTGCGCAAGAGTCTGAAGAAGCGTCCGCTCGATTATTTCAAGCAGGATTTCTACGCCGACACCGCGGTGTTCGGCGGCGTGCCGGCGACCAAATGCGGCCTGGAGTTCTATCCGATCGACAAGATCGTGTTCGCTTCCGATTGCCCGTTCGATCCGGAAAACGGAGCGATGTACCCGCGCGTGACACTGCAGATTCTAGAGTCGCTCAAGCTCGACAAGGCCACCAGCGACAAGATTTTCTACAAGAACCTTGAGGCCGTCACCGGCCGCAAGCTGGTGAAATAAGCGCTTAGCTCGCGCTGTTTTCAGATGGGTCCATGGTCTGGGCGACGGCTTCCGCACGGAAGTCGCCGGCAAGGCCGTGGCCGCTCATCAGGCTCGGATAGTATTTCAGAAAATCGGCCTGGATGGTGTCGAACGGCACGTCGGCAAAGGTGCCGCGGTCGTTGAGATATTCCATATGCTGACGGCCGGAGCGGTCGAACGGCTGCAAAAGCGAATCCGTCTCGCCGTCGAACTCCAGCGTCTTCAAGCCCAGCCGGTCGCACAGCGCGCGATCGAAGGCGGGCGTCGCCTTCACCCAGCGGCCCGACAAGTAAAGTTCGGTGTAGGAATGCCAGATGAACTTGTCGGTTTTGGCCTTTTCGTAGAAACGCGGCGAGGTGAGGTGGTTGCGCACGTCGGCATAGCCGGTGCGGGCCGGAATGCCGACCACGCGGGCACTTGCAGCCAGCAGGGCCGATTTTCCGATGCAGAACGCCCGCCCGGCAGCGAGCACACTGCTCGCCCTGTAGTTCGACGGGTCGGCGAGATCGACATAAGGGTCGTAGATGATGCCGTCGCGAATGGCGGTGTAGAGCCGTAACGCGGCATCGCGCTGATCCAGCGCGCCGTCCGTGACTTGCTTCGCGAAGGCGATAACTTGCGGCGAGGCGCTATCGATGAAGACGCCGGCGGCGAGAAATTGAGCCGTATCCATCGTGGAATCTTTCCTTGGATGCATTTCTAAAGCCATTCTCCGCGCTGGCCCTTGAGTTTGGTCAAGGAACGTGCGGAACGCGGCGTCATATTGAGTGCATGAACGTCATGGCGGAATCGAGTTCGCGCGATGCCGGCATCTTGCGCGGCAAGCATGCGGTCGTCACCGGGGCTTCGCGCGGAATTGGCGCCGCGATCGCTGCGACCTTGGCGCGGCGCGGCGCCGATGTGACATTGATGAGCCGCAATCAGGCGAAGCTCAACGAGCAGGCGGCCAGCCTTACGAAGACCTATGGCACCAAAGCGCAGGGTGTCGCCGTCGATCTCGCGCAAGCTGATCAGATCGCCGCCGCGTTCGAGCGCGCGGGCGCTGCCTTCGGGCCGCCGCACATCCTGATCAACAATGCCGGCATCGCCGTCGCAGCGCCGATCCACCGGACTGAGTTGACAGATTGGCAACGGGTGATGGATCTCAATGTCACTGGGCCATTTCTCTGTATCCGCGCCATCGTCAAGCAGATGACCAAGGCCGACTACGGCCGCATTATCAATGTCGCCTCCACCGCCGGCCTCACCGGCTACGCGTATTGCGCGGCCTATTGCGCGGCCAAGCACGGGCTGATCGGGCTGACGCGAGCGCTGGCACGCGAATTGGCGCAAACCGGCGTGACCGTGAACGCGGTGTGTCCCGGCTATACCGACACCGATATTGTCGCCGAGGCGGTCGGCAATATCGTGGCCAAGACCGGACGGACACCCGAGCAGGCGTTAAAAGAACTGACCGTCCACAATCCGCAAGGCCGCCTGGTGCGTCCGGAGGAGGTTGCGGAGACGGTTGGCTGGCTTTGCCTACAGTCGTCCGCCTCGATCACCGGACAGAGCATCGTGGTCGCCGGCGGCGAGCTGATGTAGCGCATGATCCCGAAAAGTGGGAACCGGTTTTCGGACAAGATCATGCGCAAATAAACTTGCGCGCTATTGCGGCGGGCGGAATGCCTTGCAGCGCGCGGGATCGGTATCGATGCGGCCGGCGCCGATCAGGTCCAGGCAATAAGGGATCGCCGGAAATACCGCCTGCAGCGTGATGCGGATCGAACTGGGCCGTCCGGGCAGATTGACGATCAAGGTTGAGCCGCGAATCCCGGCGGTCTGCCGCGAGAGAATGGCGGTCGGCACCTGCTTCAGACTCTCCATACGCATCAGCTCGCCAAATCCCGGCATCATACGGGTGCAGGCGGTGGCGGTAGCTTCCGGCGTGAGATCGCGCGGCGCCGGTCCGGTACCGCCGGTCGTGAAGATCAGCGCGCATCGCTCGCGGTCGGCGAGATCGATCAGGACGTCGCGCACGGTTTCAATGCCGTCCGGCACCAGACGCCGCACGGCGCGCCAAGGCGTCGTCACCACCTCGCGCAGGAATTCCTCGATGGCTGGTCCGCTGATGTCGTTATAGGTCCCGGCGCTCGCGCGATCGGACACGGTCACGATACCGATCGCGGCAGGTTCGTTTGCATTCATGACGTGACCCTGCGTTCAGCCGGCTGGCGACAATTGGACGCGTCGCGCCGCCCGCAACAACTGCACGGATTCACGGCACCAGGCCAGCACTGAGCCCATATCCGCAGGCAGATCGGTCGCCAGCCGCCCGTGGAATTGCGACCACGCCTCGATGTAGGGCGGCCGGACCGCGGTCAACACCGGAATGCCAGCTTCCATCGCGCGCGCAAAGGCCGTGCGTAGCCCGCCGCCTTCCGCTTCGGCCCTGCCAAATCGGTTCAGCACCATCAATTCCACGCCCTGATCCGGCGAGCGGTCGAGCAGCGCGACGAATTCGGCAAGGCCCTGCGCGTCGAGCCGGCAACCTTCCGCCTGCGATCCAAGATCCTGCGATATTCCGAAACGGCGGTGCGAGGAGAGGTCGACGAGGGTCATGGCCGAGCAACGGCCGTCACCGCCGGGTGCGTTTTCTTGCAGTGCACCACCCAGTCGGATGTGCTCCGCGCGCAGCAATTTGACCGTGCGGCCGACGAAATCGTCGATTGGAAAGCCGGCCTCGTAGACAATGGCCGCGAGCCGGATGCTGCCCGTCATCTCATTGCTCCAGCGGACAAATTCCCGTGTTAGCGCTACGCAATCTTGCCTTGGCGCGTGGCGCCTGCCTTGAATTTAGTCAAGTGCCGGTTTCCAGTACCCTGCTATGTATCGATTATAAAATTAATGTACATGATGGGGAAATCCTATGAGGGCAGTGCAACATCTGACGGCGACCGCCGCGATCGGCCTTTGTGTCGTGCTCGGTGCCGGACTTCAGGCCTCTGCGCAAATCAAAATCGGCTCCGTCCTGTCGGTGACCGGACCGGCGTCGTTTCTGGGCGATCCGGAAAAGAAGACACTGGAAATCTATATCGATGAGATCAACGCCAAAGGCGGCGTGAACGGCCAAAAACTGCAGCTGATCGTCTACGACGACGCCGGCAATGCCAACAACGCGCGCACCTTCGCCACCCGTCTGGTGGAAGAAGACAAAGTCGTCGCCATGGTCGGCGGCAGCACCACCGGTTCGACGCTGGCGATGATCCCGGTGTTCGAAGACGCCAAAATCCCGTTCATTTCACTGGCCGGCGCCATTCAAATTATCGAACCTGTGCACAAGTGGGTGTTCAAGACGCCGCACACCGACAAGATGGCGTGCGAGAAAATCTTCGCCGATCTCAAGACCCGCAAACTGACCACGATCGCGCTGATCTTCGGGACGGATGCCTTCGGCAAGTCGATGCGCGACCAGTGCGTCGCCGTGGCGCCCAAGGCGGGGATTACGATCGCCACCGAGGAGAGTTACGGGCCGCGCGACAGCGACATGACCCCGCAGCTGACCAAGATTCAAAACACGGCCGGCGTTCAGGCGGTTGTTAATCCGGGCTTTGGTCAAGGACCGGCGATCGTGACGCGCAATTACCGCCAGCTCGGAATCAAGCTGCCGTTCTACCAGAGCCACGGCGTTGCCTCGAAGCAGTTCATCGAGCTGGCGGGGCCTGCCGCCGAAGGCGTTCGGTTGCCGGCTGCGGCGCTGCTTATCGCCGACAAGCTGCCAGCCAGCGATCCGCAGAAGCCGATCGTGGTCAATTACACGCGTGAATATCAGTCAAAGAGCAAGCAAGCGGTGTCCACCTTCGGCGGTCACGCCTATGACGGCCTGATGATTCTGGTGCAGGCGATGCAGCGGGCCAAGAGCGCCGACCAAGAAAAGGTCCGCGACGAAATCGAGAAGACCAAGGGCTATATCGGAACCGGCGGGATCGTGAACATGTCGCCGACCGACCATATGGGCCTCGACCTGTCGGCGTTCCATATGCTGGAGATCAAGGGCGGCGACTGGACGCTGGTGCCTGGCACCTGACATAACAAGCGGGCAAGCTCTCGGGAGCTTGCCCGCGTCCTGCGGTTTTTGAACCCAAGCCCTGCGAGGCCTTCGACGCGATGGCCGAGTTGCTGCAATTTGCCTTCTCGGGGCTGACCGTGGGCGCCATCTACGCGCTGGTCGCCCTTGGCTTTACGCTCATTTACAACGCGTCGGACATCATCAATTTCGCCCAAGGCGAGTTCGTCATGCTGGGCGGGATGACGACCGTATTCCTGGCGCTGGCCGGCGTTCCGCTGCCACTGGCCGCGCTGATCGCCATCGTCGTGACCACCGGCATCGGATTGGGCCTGCACCGCTTCGCCATCGAACCGGCGCGCGGGGCGACCCCGGTGGCGCTGATCATGATCACGATCGGCGCTTCGGTATTCCTGCGCGGCGTCGCCCAGATCGTCTTCGACAAGCGATTCCATAGTCTGCCGGCGCTGTTCGGCGCCGATCCGATCCATTTCGGCGGCGCGGCGATATTGCCGCAGAGCCTTGCCGTGCTGGCGGGCGCCGCCGTGATTGTGATCTTGCTCTGGCTGTTCGTCGAACGCACTTTGCTCGGCAAGGCGGTGATCGCGACCGCGGCCAATCGGTTGGCGGCGCGGCTGATCGGCGTCGATACGCGACGTATCGTCGATTTTTCGTTCGCGGTTTCCGCGGCAATCGGGGCCATCGCCGGCATTCTCGTCACGCCGATCACGCTGACCAGTTACGATGTGGGAACCTTGCTGGCGCTCAAGGGATTCGCGGCGGCGATGCTCGGTGGCATCGGCAGCCCACTTGGCGCCGTGGTCGGCGGCCTTCTGATCGGGATGATCGAGGCATTGAGCGCGGGATATCTGTCGTCGAGCTATAAGGACGCGGTCGCATTCCTTATCATCTTGGTCGTCTTGGTTGCCATGCCGCAAGGCTTGTTCGGCCGGGTGAAAGTCGAGCGGGTGTAAGCGTGCGCGCGCTGCTCGAAACGCGGTTGCTGCCGGCGATATTGGTCGCGGCCATCGTCATTATCTTGCCGGCTTTTTTTCCATCGGCCTATTACTACCGGATCGGCGCGCTGGTTTTCATTTTCGCGCTGGCGGTCGTCGGCCTCAATTTGCTCATGGGCTTTGCCGGGCAAGTCAGCTTGGGACACGCCGGCTTTCTCGGCATTGGCGCGTATTCCGTCGCCATCGGCCCGGTCCATTTCGGCGCGCCGCCGTGGCTATGTCTGTTCGCCGGCGCCATCCTCTCGGGCGCGGTCGCCTTTGCGGTAGGCCGGCCGATCCTGCGGCTCAAAGGTCACTATCTCGCCGTCGCGACGCTCGGATTCGGATTGCTCGTCGCAATCGTGCTGACCAACGAGGCAAACTGGACGGGCGGGCCGGATGGCATGAACGTCCCCGCGCTGACACTGTTCGGCTGGCGCGTGCATGGATCGAATGCCTGGTACTGGATCGCGGGCGCGACATTTGTCGGCGGTTATCTGCTCGCGCTCAATCTGATGGACAGTCCGACCGGCCGCGCGCTGCAAGCCATCCATGACAGCGAAATCGCCGCGCGCGTGCTCGGCATCGACGTGGCGCGCAAGAAGCTCACCATTTTTATTGTTTCCGCTGTGTACGCCTCGGTGGCCGGGTCCTTTCTGGCCTTGTTCAATGGCCTGGTCACGCCGGATGAGGCGGGATTCCTGCGCTCGATCGAATTGGTCGCCATGGTCGTGCTGGGCGGCATGGGATCGATCTTCGGATCGTTCGTCGGAGCGGCCGTGCTGATCGTGTTGCCGCAGGTGCTCACAGTCTTTCACGAATACGAGCAGGCGTTGCTTGGATTGATCGTGATGGTTTTCATGATCTTCCTGCGCCGGGGCATCGTGCCGTCCGCTGCCGTGGTGCTTGCAGGATGGCGAAAATGATGATCCTGGAAACCGATCGGCTGTCCATCACCTTTGGCGGCGTGCGGGCGATCGACGGCGTCAGGATCTCCATTGCTTCCGGCCAGGTATTCTCGATCATCGGGCCGAACGGCTCCGGCAAGACCACGCTGCTCAATCTGGTGTCGGGCATCTACACGCCGCAAGACGGAAGCATCCGGCTCGCCGGCGAAACAGTGACCGGTCTTGCGCCGGACCAGCTCGCGCGGCGAGGGCTGTCGCGGACGTTTCAGAATCTGCAGATTTTTTCCCATATGTCGGTGCTGCAAAACGTGATGGTCGGCCGTCACCGCCACGAGCGAACCGGCATTCTGGCCGATCTGCTGCATTGGCCGTCGGTTGCGCGCCAAAATCAGGCGACGCGCGAAGCGGCTCGCGTGGCGCTTGCCCGCGTCGGCCTCGCCGATGCGGCGGAACGTCCGGCCGGCTCGCTCGACTATGGCGCGCTCAAGCGCCTGGAAATCGCGCGCGCACTGGCGAGCGAGCCAAAGGTCCTGCTGCTCGATGAGCCGGCCGCCGGCTGCAATCCGGTCGAAACCCAGGAAATCGATCGTGTCATCCGCTCCATCGTGAAGGAGGGGATCACGGTCGTGCTGGTCGAGCACGATATGCGCCTGGTGATGAATATCTCCGACCGGGTTCATGTGCTGGCCAGAGGCAAGACGCTTGCCGAAGGCACACCCGAACAAGTGCGGTCCAACGCGGAGGTGATCGAAGCCTATCTGGGCGTTCACGGCTCGCAGGAGGCCGCGCATGCTCTCGATTGAAAACGTCACCAGCGCCTATGGCCGCATCGAGGTTCTGCACGGCGTCACGCTGCGTGTCGAACCCGGCGAGATCGTCACTTTGATCGGCGCCAATGGCGCCGGCAAGACCACGCTGATGCACGCCATTTCCGGCGTGCAGCCGATCACCGGCGGCGCGATACGGTTCGACGGCGCGCCGATCGAAAAACGACCCGCGCATGAACGTGTGGCGTTCGGCATCTCGCAAGTGCCGGAAGGCCGGCAAGTGTTCGCGCCTTTATCCGTCCTGGACAATCTGAAACTCGGCGCCTGGTCCCGCCGCGCCGAGGATATGGGAGCCGCCCTGGCTCAGGTTTGCACTCTGTTCCCGATGCTCGATGCGATCATGGACATGCCGGCCGGCGCGCTGTCCGGCGGTCAGCAGCAGATGCTGGCGATCGGGCGCGCCTTGATGGCGAAACCGCGGTTGCTGCTGTTGGACGAGCCATCGATGGGTCTCGCCCCCAACCTGGTTGATCAACTGCTCTCGGTGATCCGCGCGCTGCGGGACGACAATCTGACCATCCTGCTGGTAGAACAAAATGCGCGCGCCGCGCTGGCCATCGCCGATCGCGCCTACGTACTGGAGACCGGGCGCGTCACGCTGAGCGGACCCGCCGCTGAAATTCAAGCCGATCGCCGCGTCAGAGAAGCCTATTTGGGCATCTAAAAACGAGGCAGGATTGACGTTGGTCAAGTCGACTGGGCCGGAAGTCAATTTAATTGCCGCGTTGAATGGTGAGGAGGATGTCGATGAAAGAAAGCCTTCGTCCGGGAGTGTCGCGGACCAACCGGATCACTATCGATAAAGATCGAACGATCGGATTTATGGGCGAGGAAGGCCGCGTCTATGCCACGCCCCGTCTGGTGCACGACATCGAACACACCTGCCGCGACCTCATCCTCGAACACGCCGACGCCAATGAGGATTCGGTCGGCATTAATGTGTCGATCAACCATCTCGCCCCGACGCTGCCCGGCATGACAGCCGAGATCACCGCGACCGTGAGTGCGGTCGAGGGGCGCAAGGTCACCTTCGAGATCGCCGCCAAGGACAATCTTGAAGCGATCTGCGCCGGCTCGCACAGCCGTTTTGTCGTCGATAAGGGCAAGACCCTCGAACGGCTCAAGGCGAAAGCCGCGAAATACGCGTCATTGCGCTGATCTTCGCGGCCTTTCCCCGAAAAAGTCCAAGGTCCACGCGGTCTTGTCCGCTCCTGGCGCGCACCGGCGCCGAACGATAACCGCTTGATATAGCTCAAGTACGCCGGCCCCCGATTAGGCGATGATTATTGGCTAAAACGGCGAAAACCGCCGTCGGGGGGAGCAGATGCACGGAGTTGTGGACGCTGCCGAACGATCGCCCGAGAAGGCGAACAAATGTTCGGCCGTTGACGGGTAACGAAGCGATCGCGCGCGGCGCCTGGGAAGCCGGCGTGAAGGTCGCTGCCGCCTATCCCGGCACGCCCAGCACCGAAATCCTTGAGACATTGGCCGACTATCCGGCCGAAGATTTGCACGCCCAGTGGTCGACCAACGAAAAGGTCGCGCTCGACGTTGCGATCGGCGCCTCCTTTGCCGGGCGGCGCGCGCTCGCCGCCATGAAACATGTCGGCCTCAACGTCGCCGCCGATGCCTTCATGTCGCAAACTTATATCGGCGTGAACGGCGGGCTGGTGCTCGCCGTCTGCGACGATCCCGGCATCCACTCCTCGCAGAACGAGCAGGACACCCGCATCTACGGTTCGCTTGCTACCGTGCCGATCCTGGAGCCGAGCGATGCGCAGGAGGCGCTCGATTTCACCAAGCTCGCCTTCGATCTCTCCGAGCTATTCGACACCCCGGTGATCGTGCGCTCGACGACGCGGCTGTCGCACACCCGCAGCCGGGTGGTGCTCGGCGATCGTATCGAGCCGCCGCCGCGCCCGTTCATCGAGAAGCCGTCGAAGAACGTCATGATCCCGGCTTACGCCCGTCCGCGCCATGGCGTGGTGATCGAGCGCGAGGCCAAGCTGAAAGCCTATTTCACCGAGTCCTCGCTCAATCGCTGGGAAAAGGGCGACAGCAGCTTCGGCGTGATCACCGCCGGAACTTGTTACCCCTATGTGCGCGAAGTGCTGCCCGACGCCAACGTGTTGAAGCTCGGCGCATCGTGGCCGCTGCCGGATGACTTGCTGCGCCGCTATTGCGAGTCGGTCGACCGCATCTTCGTGGTCGAAGAACTCGAGCCGGTGATCGAGAAGGAAATCCGCGCGCTCGGATTTAAGGTCGAGGGCAAGTGCTTCTTCCCGCGCGCCGGTGAATTGTCTCCCGAGCTGGTGCGCGCCGGATTCGAACAGGCCGGCATTCTGGCGCCGCGTCCGAAGCGAAACGATGAGTGGACGCCGGAACCTCTGGTGCGTCCGCCGGTGCTGTGCGCCGGCTGCCCGCACACCTCGGCCTTCATGGCGGTGCGCGCGACCGGCGCACGCGTTGCCGGCGATATCGGCTGCTACACCTTGGCGTGCCTCGACCCGCTGCGCGGCATGGACACGACCGTGTCGATGGGATCCTCGATCGGCAATGCCGTTGGCATGGCCAAGGCCGGCGAGTCCAAGCCGGTGGTCGCCACCATCGGCGACTCGACCTTCCTGCATGCCGGAATTCCGCAGCTCATCAACGCGGTCTACAATCAGGCCAATATCACGGTGATGCTGCTCGACAATCATATTACGGCCATGACCGGCGGCCAGCAGCATCCCGGCACCGGCAAGACCATCCGCGGTGAGGCTGCGCCGAGCGTCGACTACGAAGCGCTGGTGCGCGCGATCGGCGTGAAATGGGTGCGCAAGGTCGATTCCTACGATCTTGCCGCCATGCATCAATCGTTGCGTGATGCCATCAATTATCGCGGCGTCGCCGTGCTGATCGCCGACCGTCCTTGCGTGCTCGATCCGGTCAAGATCAAGGGCCCACCGTTCGAAGTCGTCACCGAACAGTGCAATGCCTGTCAGGCCTGCATGAACCTCGGTTGCCCGGCGATCACTTGGAGCGACCAGTCGTTCGAGGGCCGGCACAAGGTCCAAATCGACCAGGCGCTTTGCATCGGCTGCACGCTCTGCGCACAGGTTTGCGCGGTGGACTGCATCAAGACCGTCGCACCGGTGACGCAATGAGCGATCCGGTAACCACCGTGCGTCCCGCCGCTTGGCCGAAATCTTCGGTGCTGAAGGCCGATCCCGCTGAAGACGTCTTCAACGTTCTGATCGTCGGCGTCGGCGGGCAGGGCGTCATCATGGTCTCCAAGGTGCTGGCGCTGCTGGCGCAGAGCCAGGGCTTCGAGGTCAAGCAAAGCGAAGTGCATGGCATGGCCAAGCGCGGCGGTTCCGTGTTCAGTCATGTGCGCTTCGGCAAGCGCGTCTGGTCGCCGACCATCCCGAAGGGCGACGTCGATATCCTGGTCGCGCTGGAATGGGCCGAAGGGCTGCGCTGGTTGCCTTATCTGAAGCGTGGCGCCGGCATCTTTATCTGCGACACCAAACGCATCGTGCCGCCCTTCGCCTGTCTCAACCGCAAGCCGGGCGCGCCGCTGCGCTATTCGAAGGAGACGCCGGCCGAAGTCGTCGCCCATGTCGGGGAAGCCTACGCCATCGACGCCACCGATATGGCCGAGCAGCTCGGCAACGAGCGCGCGGCGAACGTTGTGCTGCTCGGCGCGCTGTCGACGGCGTTGGAATTCTCGACCGCGGATTGGGAGCGGACGGTCGCCGAATTCGTGCCGAAGAAGACCATCGCCGTGAATCTGGAAGCCTTCCGTCGCGGGCGCGGCTGGATCGAGGAGGCGCGCAATACCGTGCCGTCGGTCGAAACGCCGCTGGCAAGGACGCCGGCGCCGGTAAGCGCGGACTTCCGCGTGCGCCTCGATATCAATGCCGCCTGGTGCAAGAGCTGCGATATCTGCGTGAAGATGTGCCCGGAGCGCTGCCTGCGGCTTAATGCCGACCGCATCGCCGAGCTGGCCGAGCCGGACAAGTGCACTGGGTGCCGTCTGTGCGAATGGCTGTGCCCGGATTTCGCCATTCGCGTGCATCTCGATACCGCCGCTGCGCAGGGGGGCTTGGCCCGATGAACGCCGTCGACACCGCGCTGACCGGCAAGAACGCCGCGAAGCTAATCTCCGGCAACCACGCCTGCGCTTTGGGTGCGATCGCCGCCGGCTGCCGGTTCTTCGCCGGCTACCCGATCACGCCGTCGTCGGAAATCGCCGAACGGCTGGCGCGCCAATTGCCCGAAGTCGGCGGCGTGTTCGTGCAGATGGAAGACGAAATCGCCTCGATGGCGGCCGTGATCGGCGCCTCGATGGGCGGCGTCAAAGCCATGACCGCGACCAGCGGTCCCGGTTTCTCGCTCAAGCAGGAAAATATCGGCTACGCCGCCGGCGCCGAAATCCCGTGCGTCATCGTCAATGTCATGCGCGGCGGCCCGTCCACCGGCATGCCGACGCGGCCCTCGCAGGCCGACATCATGCAGGCGCGCTGGGGCAGCCATGGCGATTATCCGATCATCGTGCTGACGCCGGCCTCGGTGGGCGAGATCTACAGCGAGACCATCCGCGCCTTCGATCTGGCTGAGCAGTGCCGGACACCGGTGGTGCTGTTGTACGACCAGGTGATCGCGCAACTCTCGGAAACCGTCGCGCTCGACGGCGCCGGGCATCGACCAGCGCCGAGCGCAAATGGGCGAGCGGACCGCGCGCGGATTACCAGCCCTATGACGGCGGCAGCGATGGCATTCCCGCGATGGCCAAGCCGGGCGACGGCTATCGCACTCACACCACCGGCCTGACCCATAGCGAGAGCGGCTTCCCGACCCAGCAGCCGGAAGCGGTCACCCGCAATCTGTCGCGGCTCTTCACCAAGCTGGAGCGCCACCGCGACCTGATCGACTCGTACGAAACGCTGCACTGCGACGATGCCGACGTGGTCATCGTCGCCATCGGCATCAGTGCCCGCGCCGCCACGCGCGCCGTCGAGAGCTGCCGCGCGCAAGGGCTGAAAGTCGGCCTGTTCCGTCCGATCACGCTGTGGCCGTTCCCCGAAACGCAATTGCGCCAGGCCACGGCCAAGGCGCGCGCCGTGCTGGTCCCGGAAATGAACACCGGCCAGCTTCGGCTCGAGGTCGAGCGCGTGCTCGGCGGCATGCCGGTCGAGGGCCTTCATCTTTTCAGCGGCGAGGCGATCACGCCGGCCGATATCGCCGCGCGGGCCGCAGCGCTCGCGAAGGGGGCATGATGTTCATCGACACCGCTGCCGACTTCGACGTCACCGATTATCTCCGCAAGGAGATGATGCCGCACTTCCTCTGTCCCGGCTGCGGGCATGGCATCGCCTTGCGCGCCTTGTTGTGGGCGATCCACGATCTCGGCCTCGACAAGGACAAGCTCGCGGTCGTCTCCGGCATCGGCTGCGCCGGGCGGCTGTCGGCCTATATCGACGCCAACACCTTCCACGTCACGCACGGCCGGCCGCTCGCCTATGCGACCGGGCTGGCGCTGGCGCGTCCCGATCTGCATGTCGTCGTCATCACCGGCGACGGCGATTGTCTGGCGATCGGCGGCAATCATTTGATCCACGCCTGCCGGCGCAATCTCAAGCTGACCTGCCTGATGCTCAACAACGAGGTCTACGGCATGACCGGCGGCCAGGTCTCGCCGACCACGTCGGAGACAAGGCTGACGACGACCACGCCGCTCGGCAATCAGGAGCCGCATTTCGACGCCTGCGCGCTGGCGACCGCGGCCGGCGCCGGTTTCGTCGGCCGCGAGGTGACGCACCATGTTCCCAAGCTCAAGGAGCTGATCAAGGCCGGGCTCGAACATCCGGGCTTCGCCTTCGTCGAAGTCCTGTCCGATTGCACCGAAATCTTCGGCCGCAAGAACGACATGGGCTCGTCGCCGGAGATGATCATGCGACAAACCAGCGGCATCCGTCCGAGCGCCTACCGCGACACGGTGGACACGCCGTTCCGCCCGAACAATCTGTCGACCGGAATCCTGGCGAAAAACGAGCGTCCGGAATACGGCGCCGCCTACCGGCGCGCGGCGGCGGCCCGCAAAGGAGCCTCGTGATGGGCGACGCGCGGATCGAAATTCGCATCGGCGGCACCGGCGGGCAGGGCTTGATCCTCGCTGCCAAGATGCTGGCCGATGCGCTGTCGGCCGGCGGCAAATGCGTGGCGCAGTCGCAGACTTACGAGCCGACCTCGCGCGGCGGATATTGCAATGCCGACTTGGTGATCTCGGACACCGCGGTGGATTTCCCAATCACGACCGCGCTCGACCAACTGGTGCTGCTCGATCGGATGGCGGTCAAGCCATCCTGGCCGCTGCTCAAGCCGGGCGCGCTGGTCATTGCCGACACGCGGCTGTGCCCGGAACTTCCGGTGGGCGATTACCGGCGCTTTCACCTGCCGCTCAGCCGCACCGCTTTGCAGCTGGGCAGCGAGCGGGTGACCAATATCGTTGCGCTCGGCGCGCTGGTTGCGCTGAGCGGTATCTGCGACCGCCAACGAATCGAGCAGGCGGTGCGCGCGGAGGCACCGCGCGGCTTCCTCGATCTCAACATGGATGCGCTCAAGGCCGGCTATTCGATCGCTGATGCGCCGGTCGCGGCGGCCGCGTCATAATTAAAAACTAGGGCGCGTACTCATAAAACAGGTCGCATGTTCGCCTTACGCTCGAAAGCCAACATTTGTTGCAGCCTGTACATTGTCCGTTAACCCAGAGCGGACAATTGAGGGTTAGCGATTTAGTTGGCTTTGATCATGCCGTAGGTCACATAATTACATGATGCGAAGAACGTGTGTTCGGATAGTGCACGGTCCATCGCCTCAATCCAGCGATCGAGTTCGGCTTGAAGGACGACACCGGCCCTGACTGCAATGGGGCCGTAATTTCTCGCAAGGCCTGGGAAGAACTCTCCAGTGCCAATTTCGAGCACGACATCGCCAATCGCATGAGTTATTTCGACACCCGAGTGATGTAACAGGCGAGGAATTTCCCGCATGACATTTTTGTTTACCGCCGGGCTGATGAGTCCGGGCATCCTGATGTCAAGCTCAGGTGTATTGGTGTCAAAAGCGTAAGATGCATAGTCGCCATCGTGAATGATGATCTGGCCGCCTGGTCTTGCAAGACGGATGGCCTCGCGCAAGAAAGCAGCGGGATCTGCGACGTGGCTGATAACGGTGTGGGCCAGCACCAGATCGTACTGCCCATCGGCGTCGTCGCCGCCTTGGCCGTCCGCTTGGTAAAATTCAATATTCTTCAACCCTGATTTTGCTGTGATGTTCTTCGCAGCTTCAATCAGCATCGCTGAGAGGTCCGATCCGACCACGGTTCCATCAAAGTCAGGTCTTGACGCGATCGCACGACACACGGCGCCGGTGCCACACCCAAGCTCAAGAATGCGGCCTGTGGGGGGAATTCCAATTTTGCCGAGATAGCTTTCTCGGATTTCCGCAAATTTTGGCATTTGGGCGCGGTCTTCAAGCCGCTTCACAACCATGGCCTGCCTGTCGGCATCGATGTCATCGATGAACTGAAATACATCAGGCATGGCCACCCCCGAGGCTCGAAGACTAGGGACCAGGTATCGTATTCTGCAAAATGGTCTGATCGGAAGGGCTCCAGCGTAAGCTGCCAATGTCCGCTGTAGGTCATTCGCGACCAAGCCATCACCGGCCAAAATCCTCATTTGTCCGCTGTTCCCTAAAAGCAGAACATCGAGCGGCGCATCCAAGGTAGTATTTGGATCACCGTTTATAAGTCCGCGCCTAAGATTAAAACCGCTGTTTGCGTTGCATTCAGTGCACCGCGCGATTGCCTTCGGCGGCAATGGGCGCTAGCTTTCGCACAAATGGGTTCCAAAATCTCTCCATGTTTCCTGTCATAGGGAAAGGCTGAGCAAGGCGGCATGAACGGGTTGCGATGACTGGCGGCGCGTCACTGCGACGGCCGTCGTCGCGACGCGTGCCGCCTGCCCAGCATGAAGGTGAGGCTATGCCGGGAAGCAAGCCGCCGACCGAACGCGTCGTTTCGACCTACTGCTACCAATGCGTAGCGGGGCCGGACCTGTTGACCGTGCGCATCCAGGACGGTGTCGCCACCGAGATCAATCCGAATTTCAAAGCCGCCGCAATTCATCCCGGCGCCGGCAAGGCCTGCGTCAAGGCCTTCGGGCTGGTGCAGAAGGCCTACGGCCCCAATCGCGTGCTCTATCCGATGAAGCGGACCAACCCGAAGAAGGGCCGCAACGAGGACCCGGGCTTCGTGCGCATCTCCTGGGACGAGGCGCTCGATCTGGTCGCCGACAAATTGAAAGCCACGCGCGCCAAGGTTCTGCTCGACGAGGGCGGTTTCCCGCGACTGGCCGCGAGCTTCGGCGGCGGCGGAACTCCGACCGCCTACATGGGCACACTGCCGGCGTTCCTCGCCGCCTGGGGTCCGGTCGATCTGAGCTTCGGCTCCGGGCAGGGCGTCAAGTGCACGCACTCGGAACATCTCTACGGCGAGCTCTGGCATCGCGCCTTCACGGTGTGCCCCGATACGCCGCTGTGCGATTACGTCCTCTCGTTCGGCGCCAATGTCGAGGCCTCGGGCGGCGTGTGCGGGGTCAAGCGTCATGCCGACGCGCGCAGCCGCGGCATGAAGCGCGTGCAGATCGAGCCGCATCTGTCGATAACCGGCGCCTGCTCGGCCGAATGGATTCCGATCAAGCCGAAGACCGACTCCGCCTTCCTGTTCGCCATGATCCATGTGCTACTGCATGAACACGCGCGCGAAAAACTCGACCTTCCGTTTCTGAAAGAGCGCACCTCGTCGCCTTATCTGATCGGTCCCGGCGGATTCTTCCTGCGCGATCCGGCGACGCGGAAGCCGCTGGTGATCGATCTCAAGAGCCAGCGCGCGCTGCCGTTCGACACGCCCGGCATCGACCCGGCGCTCGAAGGCAGCTTCACGGTCGACGGCATCGAGGTCGGCGCCGATCAGGACACCATCACGCACAAGGCGGTCGCGGTCCGTCCGGCCTTCGCGCATCTGGTCGACCACGTGAAGACCTATACGCCGGAATGGGCGGCGAAGATCTGCGACGTGCCGGCCGCCACCATCCGCCGCGTCACCAACGAGTTCCTGGCGCACGCCTGTGTCGGCCAGACCATCGAGATCGAAGGCATGACGCTGCCGTTCCGGCCGGTCTCCATCACCTTCGGCAAGACCGTCAACAATGGCTGGGGCGGCTACGAATGCTGCTGGGCGCGCACGCTGATTCCCTGCCTGGTCGGCGCGCTCGACGTGCCGGGCGGCACGCTCGGCACCACCGTGCGGCTCAATCGTCCGGCCGATAATCGCTGGTCGAGCGTGAAGCCCGGCCCGGACGGGTTCATGCATTATCCGATGAACCCGACCTGCAAGGACGAGTGGATTTCGCGTCCGACCGCGCGCAGCGCGCATCGCACGCTGGTGCCGCTGGTCGCCAATTCGGCCTGGAGCCAGGCGCTCGGGCCGACCCATCTCGCCTGGATGATGCAGAAGGAGGATTTCGAAAACCTCCCGCACGCGCCGCCGCCCGACGTCTGGCTGGTCTACCGCACCAATCCGGCGATTTCGTTCTGGGACACCAAAGCCGTCGGCGAAACGATGGCGAAGTTTCCGTTCACCGTCTGCTTCGCGCTGACGCGCGACGAGACCAACCACGTCGCCGACGTGCTGCTGCCCGACTGCACCGATCTCGAGGGCCTGCAGCTGCTGCGTATCGGCGGCACCAAATATATCGAGCAGTTCTGGGATCATCAGGGCTTCGCCTTGCGCGATCCGGCGGTGCCGCCGCAGGGCGAGGCGCGGGACTTCACCTGGATCGCCACCGAGCTCGCGCGCCGCACCGGCCTGCTCGAGGAGTACAACACGGCGATCAATCGCGGCGCGCACGACGTCAAGCTCAAGGGCGAGAATTACGATTTTTCGCTCGACGTCAGCAAGCCGCACAGCGTCGAGGAGATCTGGGACGCAAGTTGCAAGGCGGCGAGCGCCGAGCTCACCAATGGCGCCGAGACGCAAGGGCTCGACTGGTTCCGCGCCAACGGTTTCCGCGTCAAGCCGTTCTCGCGGCTGATGTGGTACCTCTACCCGAAGCTGGTCGAACAGGGCCTGCGCTTCGAGCAGCCTTACCAGGAGCGGCTGCTGCGCGTCGGCCGAGAGCTCGAGCGGCGCCTGCACGAGCACGGCATCACCTGGTGGGACAAGCAGCTCGGCGAATATGAGGCGATGCCGCATTGGCGCGACCTGAACGGGCTGTGGGAAGACGCGCTCGCCAAGCACTTCAAGGTGCAGATCGCCGACTATCCGTTCTGGCTCGTCACCTCGCGCAGCATGCAATATTCCTGGGGCAACAATGTCGGCGTCCAGCTGATCAAGGAAGTCGCCGACAACGTCATGGGCCACGGCAGCGTGGTGATGAACGAAAGCGCCGCCGAGAAACTCGGCATCGCCGACGGCGACCTGGTCGAGGTGCGCTCGCCGCTCAACAGCACCAAAGGCAAGGTCATGTTGCGCGAGGGCATTCGCCCCGACACGCTGCTGATCATCGGCCAGTTCGATCACTGGGTGACGCCCTATGCCAAGGATTTCGGTGCGCCGAGCATGAACGCCCTGGTGCCGATGCTGCTCGATCTGACCGACGCCACCGGCTCGAGCGCCGATCTGGTCAAGGTCAAGATCACGCGCCTTGAGGCTGCGTCATGACCCGCTGGGCGATGGTCGCCGATCTCGAGCGCTGCGTCGGTTGCCAGACCTGCACCGCGGCCTGCCGGCATGCCAACGCCACCTCGCCGGCGGTGCAGTGGCGCAAGGTGCTCGATGTCGAGGCCGGCTCGTTCCCGAATGTGAAGCGCACCTTCGTGCCGGTCGGCTGCCAGCACTGCGCCGATCCGCCCTGCATGCATGTCTGTCCGACCACCGCGACGCGCCAGCGCGCCGACGGCATCGTCACCATCGACTACGACATCTGCATCGGCTGCGCCTATTGCGACGTCGCCTGTCCCTATCAGGCGCGCTTCAAGATCACCAAGGAGGACTTCGCCTACGACGCGGGCGCGATGCAGAACGAGATCGAGCGCGAGGATTCCGACGCGCCTCGGGGTGGCGCAGAAATGCACGTTCTGCTCCGATCGCATCGATTTCGGCATCGAGAACGGCTTGACGCCGGGCAGCGATCCGCGCGCGACGCCGGCTTGCGTCAACTCCTGCATCGCCGACGCACTTCATTTCGGCGATGTCGAAGACCCCGACAGCAACGTCTCCAAGCTGCTGCGTGCGCACAAGAGTTTCAAGATGCATGCCGAACTCGGCACCGAGCCGGGCTTCCATTATCTCTACGACAAGGCGGCGGCCGCGCCGGCGCCGGATGCGCCGCCCGCGGTTTCGGAAGCGCAGGCCGGGCGCATCCGCACCCGCGGGGTCGAGCCCTGGCATCAGAAACACTGGGACTGGAAGGCCTCCGGCAATTTCCTGTGCGGCGGCGCCGGCGCCGGACTGTTCGGCTTTGCCACCATCGCCGGCCTCGGTGGAATGCCGGTATTGGTGCCGGGCCTTGTTGCGCTCGCGCTCATCGCGTGCGGCCTGACGCTGCTGATGTTCAAGATCGGCCGGCCGTTGCGCTTCCTTTACGTGCTGCGCCAGCCGCAGCGCTCGTGGATGTCGCGCGAAGCCTGGGTCGCCGGCCTGCTGTTTCCGCTCGCGCTCTTTGCGCTGTGGTTCGGTTACCCGCTGGTCCTGCTGGCGGCGGCGCTGGTCGCCCTGCTGTTCCTGTTCTGCCAGGGCATGATCCTGGAGCAGTCCAAGGGCATACCGGCCTGGCGCAACCCGCGCGTCATCGCCTTCATCATGGCGACCGGACTGGCCGAGGGCTGCGGGCTGTTCCTGCTGCTGGCGGCAGTGCTGCCGGACTTGGGCGACATCGCCAGGCCGATGGCGTTGGCGCTGGTCGTCTTGGCCGCGACGCGGTCCTGGACCTGGCGGCGATATTTCAACGCGCTTGTAAGCGACGGCGTGCCGACCCGCACGCTTGAAATCTTCACGGCCTGCCGCGGCTGGTTCTTTGCCGGAGGCCTGGTGCTGCCGGTGGTGCTGGTCGCTGTTGGCCTGGTGCTGCCCGCGCGCCGGTGCGGCGCTGTTCGCGCTCGCCGGGCTGTCGGTTTTCGCCACCGGCTGGGCGATCAAATTCATTCTGATCACGCGCGCCGCCTACAATCAGGGCTTCGCGCTGCCGCACACCCCGATCCGCGGGTCCGGGCTGCCCGGACCGGCGGTCAAGCCGGGATGGACCTTGCCGTGAAGCCACATTAAAAATTTTCGACCGGGAGATTAGACGATGAGTGCGCAAACCGCGGGTGCCGATACGCTGCCCTATATGTTCGATCGCGCTGCCGAGTCCATGCCGCGCAACGAACTCAAGGCATTGCAGCTCTCCCGGCTCAAGAGCACGCTCGAGCGCGCCTATAACAAGGTTCCGCATTACAAGAAGAAATTCGACGCGGCCGGCGTCAAGCCGGGCGATCTGAAGACGCTCGCCGATCTGGCGCGCTTTCCCTTCACGGTGAAAACCGATCTGCGCGACAATTATCCGTTCGGCCTGTTCGCGGTGCCGCGCGATCAGGTGCTGCGCCTGCATGCCTCCTCCGGCACCACCGGCAAGCCGACCGTGGTCGGCTACACCAAGGCCGATCTCAATCTGTGGGCCGATCTGATGGCGCGCTGTTTCGCCGCCATGGGCGCGCGGCCGGGCGACATCGTGCAGAACGCCTATGGCTACGGCCTGTTCACCGGCGGGCTGGGCGCGCATTACGGCGCCGAGCGGCTTGGCTGCACCGTGGTGCCGATGTCGGGCGGCGGCACCGAGCGACAGGTGACGCTGATGCAGGACTTCGGCGCCACCGTGCTGTGCGCCACGCCGTCCTACGCGCTCAACATCGCCGAAGTCGCCGAGAACATGGGCGTCGACATCCGCAAGCTGCCGCTGCACATCGGCATTTTCGGCGCCGAGCCGTGGACCGACGCCATGCGGCGCGACATCGAGGCCAGGCTCGGCATCCAGGCGATCGACATCTACGGCCTGTCGGAGATCATCGGGCCGGGCGTCGCCTGCGAGTGCAGGGAGATGAAGAACGGATTGCACGGCTGGGAGGATCATTTCCTGTTCGAGGTCGTCGATCCCGACACCATGCAGCCGAAGGCGATGGGCGAATCGGGCGAACTGGTGATCACCACGCTGACCAAGGAAGCGCTGCCGATGGTGCGCTACCGCACCCGCGACATCACGCGGCTGTCGGACGAGCCCTGCGCCTGCGGGCGCAGCCATGTGCGCATCCTGCGCGTCACCGGCCGCAACGACGACATGCTGATCATCCGCGGCGTCAACGTCTATCCCTCGCAGGTCGAGGCGGTGCTGGTCGGCTTCCCGGGGTTGGCGCCGCACTACCAGATCATGCTGACGCGCGAGGACGCGCTCGACGACATGACGGTCGAGGTCGAGCAGGCGCCCGATTTCAAGGGCGACCGCGCAGCGCAAGGCCGATGAGGTGACGCACCACATCAAGTCGATGATCGGCGTCACCTGCAAGGTCGTGGTCAAGGCGCCGGGCGAAGTGCCGCGCTCGCAGGGCAAGGCGGTGCGGGTGGTGGATCAGCGCAAGAAGGCGAATTGAGGCGTTCAGTTTCAGAGCGAGCATTGGCCGACGCGATCGGCAGGTCGGCTTTCGGCCAAAGCGGACATTTGTTAAACGCAAGATCTTGCAGGTCCAAATATCCTAAGACGACCCGTGCAGGGAGACGATGTGGTGCAGTGCCTTGAATGCTCCGTTGGCAAGTTGGCGAACTTCGATGAAGAGCGTGCCTATTTCGAACGTGACAAGAAAAAGCGCGGCATAAAAATAAGGGGCAGCGCGCCGCTCGGCGGCAACAATCAATGCGGCCAACGACCTCAGATATGAATTTCGATTGGCGATCATCGCCGCGCCGGTGCCGATCAGGGAACCGACGATGAGATCGCTCGGAAAGTGGACGCCGAAATAGACGCGCGCCAACAGCACGCACGTGGCCCAAGCCGACAAGAGTATGCCCAGAGGGCGCGATACGAACCAAAGGCTGGCTGCCATTGCGAATAACGAGGCTACGTGGTCGCTCGGAAAGCTGCTGAAGTTTTCCAAGCCTGGACCGATGGGGTTCTTGAGCAGCGACGGCCGTATTCCGATCCCGGGAACAAAAACGGGCCGCGCACGAAACGGCATTAATTCTGAGAGCGTGCGGTTCGCGACCAACGCAATAAACACGGCAAAAAGAAATAAAATCAATTTCTGGCGGTTTTGATCCTGATTTTGAGATTTGGACCCACAGGCCCAAAGATGATCAGAAACGGCCCGGTCTTGATCAGGTTATTGAATTGCAGCAGCCCGACCGCATGGTCGAGAAACCAATCATGCCGCAAAGAGAATTGAGGGCATGGAGAATGGAAAGATCCAGACTGTTCAAGTCGGCGCCTATCTGTTGATTTTTTGTCGCGAGAAATTACCACGCGGCGGGCGGGCTATCTCGTCTTTTTCGGAGATGGGCAAACAGGCCGAACCACGCCTTTCCAAACCGGTCGTCGGACCCATAGAATGCGGCCTCATAGTCGGTCGGGGGGCAAGATGCGTAAACTGCTGTTCGCCATGGTGCTGGTGGCTGCGTCGGCCACATTCGTCACTCCGTCGCAAGCCAGCCGCGCGTGCGTGCGGGGCTGCGCAGCCGCCACGGGCACCTGCCAGTTGCCGTGTTTTGCGAGCCGCAAGGACTGCCGGGCCGCCTGCCCGAAAGGCGGCTTTGCATGTCGGCACCAATGCACGGTGAGCTACCGTGCGTGCGTCGAGCCCTGCGTCGCCGATTCCCGAGTTTGCGCAACCACCTGCGCGCGGAAGTGACACTCTCTAATTGAAATGTCTGCTGTTCCCCCGAAAGCAGGCATTGGCTGGCAGCCGTTCGACGACCGCTAAGTGC
>CAVYRR010000014.1:0-350591 GCA_963770985.1 uncultured Alphaproteobacteria bacterium
ATGTGCGCTCACCTCCGGAAACAGATGCGATGACATCTTGATGCGGTGAGCCACGGCCAGTTCCGCCGCCTGTCGCCAGCCGGTGACGCCGCCGATGCGCTCGAGATCGGGCATCACATAGTCGGGCTTCGCCTGCTCGAGCGCGGCCGTCATGCCGGCGGGTAAAGAGAAATTTTCGCCGATCTGGATCGGCGTTTTGAGTTCACGCGCAAGCTTGGCGGCGCCAGTGTAATCGTCGTGGCGGATCGGCTCTTCCAGCCAGTAGATATTTTCCGCATCGAGCGCGCGACCGCGCTTGAGCGCCTCGTCCACGCCGAGCACCTGATTGTAGTCGATCATCAGATGCACATCGTCGCCGATGCGCTTGCGTACCGCGTGCACGGCGGCGATATCGCGCTCAAGCGTCGGATAGCCGAGGCGCAGCTTGACCGCGCGGAAGTTGCCGACGGCGAGCAACTGCTCGGCCTCGGCAGCGAGCGCGCCGAGATCGTCCATCAGGCCGAGGCCGCAACTGTTGTAGGCCGGGATTGGTTTCGGCTCGGCGCCGAGCATACGCGCAAGCGGCAGCCCGGCGGCAATCGCAAGCGCGTCCCAACAGGCGACGTCGAATCCGGCCATCGCCATGCGCACGATGCCCTGCACGCCAATCAAAGCGAAGCGGCCCGCGAGCTTCGCCCACAGCGCGGCTGGATCGACCTGATCGCCCTCGATCACGTCCTCCACCTCGTCGATCAGGTTGATGATCGCCCCCGCCGCCGCACGTAGATAGCAAAACAGGTAAGAGCGGCCGGTGATCCCTTCCTCGGTTTCCAGGTCGATCAGCAGAAGCGGCACCTGGCGGAACGCGCCCCGGCTGGTGCCGAGTACGAAATTGGGCGGAACCTCGACCGGCGTGACCCGGATGGCCCGCACGGTAAGGACCGGCATCAATGGCTGATCTGGCATTAGAACCTCCGGACACGGCCTGAATATGCGCGCAAAAAGTCAAATTCCCCTTGTTCTTGAACCTTTAACCCCGCCTGCCCATATTAGGTGCGACCGGACGGCAGTCGCCGCCCGGTTGGGGTGCCCGCAAGGGGCCCCGTCAAAGTCGCTTCATGCGAGGGCTTTGAGACCATGTCACGAGTTCCGTCACTATCCAGCCCGTTCCTGCTGGGCTTCGACGAGATCGAGCGCGTGCTCGACCGCGTCGCCAAGGGAGCCGACGGCTACCCGCCCTACAACATCGAACGGCTGGCGCGCGATGGGCAATACCCGGAGCGGCTGCGCATCACGCTTGCCGTCGCCGGTTTCACCCGCGACCAACTCGACGTCTGCGTCGAGGAAAGCCAGCTGGTGATCCGCGGGCGGCAGCAGGACGACAAAAGCCGCCAATACCTCCATCGCGGCATCGCCGCGCGCCAATTCCAGCGCACCTTCGTGCTGGCGGACGGCATGGAGGTGCTGGGCGCCGACCTGAAGAACGGGCTGTTGTCGATCGATCTGGTGCGGCCGCAAGCCGAACGGATCGTGAAGACGATCTCGATCAACGAGCAGGAATGACGCATTCGTGAAAACAGGACTCGACCGCGTCGAGCGTTCAATAACTAGGAGTCGAGGGCCATGAACAGAGACAAGATGACTGAAACGAACACCACCCACCCGGCGATCACACAGGAAGCGCTGGCGCAGCTCGGCGGCGGCCGCCTGGCTTACGTCAAGGCGATCAATTCCGAGGACGTCGCCAACCTGTTCCCGCAGGCGCCGAAGATCGCGCCCGGCATCAAGCTGTTCGCCCTGCATGGCGCGGACGGCACGCCGATTATGCTGACCGACACGCGCGAAGCCGCGCTCGCCAACGCCTGGAGCCAGGAGCTCGAGGCCGTCAGCGTGCACTAAGAATCGCGCGTAAGCGGACAATCCAACGATCAGTCATTCCGGTCGCGCGCTGAAAGCGCGCGGGCCGGAATCCATAATCCCTGTTTGTGAGTATGGATTCCGGGCTCGCGTCCTTCGGCCGCGCCCCGGAATGACAAAAAAGATTACGCCGCGCTGCTCGCCGCCGGCATCGCCAGCACGGCGTAGAGCGCATCGGCATCGCGCGACTCGCGCAGTTTGCGTGCGACCTCGGGGTCGCGCAGCAGGCGCGCCACGCGGGCGAGCGCCTTGAGGTGATCGGCACCGGCGGCTTCCGGCGCCAGCAGCAGAAAAATGAGATCGACCGGCTGGCCGTCGAGCGCCTCGAAATCGATGCTGCGCTGCAGCCGCGCGAATAATCCGAACAGGCGGCCGAGCTTGGGCAGCTTGCCGTGCGGGATCGCTACGCCATTGCCCACCGCCGTCGAGCCGAGCTTCTCGCGCTGCAGCAGAATTTCCAGAATCGCGCGTTCGCTCTGACCCGTGAGCTCGGCCGCGCGGGCGGCAAGTTCCTGGATCGCTTGCTTCTTGTTGTTGATCTTGAGCGCCGGAATAATCGCATTGGGCGCGACGAGATCGGTGAGCGTCATGGACATGGCCAATGATCGGAAATGGCAGCACTGAATTGCAAGGGGTGTTGAAGGCGGCGGACCATAAGGACGGTCCGCGGCGGCGTCAATGGCTGGCGCCGGGCACCGCTTGCCGCTTTTTCTGGCATTTTTAGAGGTTTTCAGCCCCCACGCTGGGCTTGATGGTCTTTGCGGCGGCGCTTATAGCGCCGCAGCCGCTTTTCGATGTGGATCGCGGCCTGATCGGCGCTTTCATAGGCGTCAGCTGCCATGCCCTCGGCTTCCAGCAGTGTGCCGGAATCCAGATGCAGCACGCATTCGGTGTGAAATCCGAAACCGTCCTTGCCGACGGTGGCATGCCCGGAATAGCCGCCCCGGAAATATTTCGACATGGCCTCTTCGACGCGGTCGACAATCCGCTGCCGCAGCGCCGTGCCGATATTGATGTTCTTGCCCGAAACGCGCAAAGGCATTGGTTTGCCTCCATTTTCCGCCGGTTTAATATTTCAGCTAAGGAATGTTCCGTTAAAGGTCAATGCACCGCCCGGTAGTGCATTCACGCTGTGGCAGCCAACTTCTCGCGCCGGCGCTGCACCGAGGATGGGATGCGCATCGCTTCTCGGTATTTGGCGACGGTGCGGCGCGCGATGTCGATGCCGGCCTCGCGCAGTCTGTCGACAATCGTGTCGTCGGAGAGCACATCGACCGCGGTCTCGGCGTCGATCAACTGGCGGATGCGATGGCGTACGGCTTCGGCGGAATGCGCCTCGCCGCCGTCGGCCGACGCGATCGACGAGGTGAAGAAATATTTCAGCTCGAAGATTCCGCGGCTGGTCGCCATATATTTGTTAGCGGTAACGCGCGAGACCGTCGACTCGTGCATACCGATGGCGTCGGCGACGGTCTTGAGATTGAGCGGCCGCAAGTGCTGCACGCCCCTGGCGAAGAAGGCGTCCTGCTGGCGCACGATCTCGCTCGATACCTTGAGAATGGTCTTGGCGCGCTGGTCGAGCGCACGCACCAGCCAAGTCGCGGTCTGCAGGCAATCGGCGAGATAGGTCTTGTCTTTATCGCTGCGCGTGGTCTTCGATACTTGCGCATAATATCGTTGGCTGATGAGGACTTTCGGCAATGTGTCGGAATTGAGTTCGACCTGCCAGGTGCCGTCGGCCGCCGCCCGCACATACACATCCGGCACGATCGGCTGCACCGTGGTCGAGCCAAAGGCGAGGCCCGGCTTCGGATTGAGGTTGCGAATTTCCGCAATCATGTCGGCGAGATCTTCTTCGTTGACGCCGCACAGCCGGCGCAAGGCGGCAAGATCGCGCTTGGCCAGGAGATCGAGATGCTCCACCAGCGCCCGCATTGCCGGATCGAAGCGGTCGCGGTCCTTGAGCTGGATGGCGAGACACTCGGTGAGATTGCGCGCGCATACGCCGGGCGGATCGAACGTCTGCAGGATGGCAAGCACGGCTTCGACATCGGTGCGCGGCGCGCCGAGCTTGTCGGCGACCGAGTCGAGATCGCCGGTGAGGTAGCCGGCCTCGTCCACCATATCGATCAAATATTGTCCGATCATGCGGCCGGCCGGATCGGAAATCGCCAGCGCCATTTGCTCGGCGAGGCGAGCGGCGAGCGTGATTTCGGCGGTCACGAAGGCTTCCAGATTATAGGCGCCGTCCTCGCCGCCGCCGGTGCCGGCGCCCGACCATTCCGAATAGGCCGGCGGCGGCGTTTCCGGCGCCGCGCTTTTCTCAGCCCCGTCGTCCGGAAAAACGTTTTCGAGTTCGGTGCCGAGCCCCTCTTCCATCGAGGTACGGCTGGTCTCCATGTCCTCGCCGATCCAGTCGGCGGTGGCCACGGCCTCGTCGCCGCCCTCGCCGCCTTCGGTGCTTTCGGACGCGGACCCCTCCGGCTCGGGGCCACCCGCCGGCGCGTCGTCGTCATCATTGGCGCGCTCGAGCAGCGGGTTTTTTTCCAGCTCGGCGTCGACGTAAGCCGCAAGGTCAAGGCTGGAGAGCTGCAGCAGCTTGATGGCTTGCATCAGCTGCGGCGTCATCACCAACGCTTGCGTCTGGCGGAACTCTAGTCTTTGCGACAACGCCATAGGGTTTCCCGGCGGAAACTGGTCCGATTCTTGCTTGTTTTTGCTTATAGCAGGACTTTCGCGCCAGCGATATGCGATTCCGCAGTGCGGCATTGCACATATTTTGTGCGGAGAAATCCGTTTAAAGCTTGAATTCCTCGCCGAGATAGAGCCGCCGCACATCCGGATCGTTGACGATGTCGTCGGGGTGGCCTTCTTTCAACACTGCGCCGGAATGAACGATATAGGCGCGATCGGTCAGCCCCAGCG
This sequence comes from uncultured Alphaproteobacteria bacterium, assembly GCA_963770985.1. Classification (GTDB taxonomy): domain Bacteria; phylum Pseudomonadota; class Alphaproteobacteria; order Rhizobiales; family Xanthobacteraceae; genus Pseudolabrys. The sequence goes on from CAVYRR010000014.1 coordinate 4,822, forward strand.
TCTCACGCACATTGTGGTCGGTGATCAGAACGCCGATGCCGCGATTGGTCAGGTGACGCACCAGCGCCTGGATGTCGCCGACCGCGATCGGATCGATGCCGGCGAACGGCTCGTCCAGCAGCATATAGCTCGGCCGCGTCGCCAGAGCGCGGGCGATTTCGACGCGGCGGCGCTCACCGCCGGACAGCGCGATGCTCGGCGTCTTGCGCAAGCGCGCGATGTTGAATTCTTCCATCAGCGCGTTGAGATCGGCTTCGCGCCGGCGGCGATCGGGCTCCACCATTTCGAGCACCGAGCGGATATTGTCCTCGACGTTGAGGCCGCGAAAGATCGAGGCCTCCTGCGGCAGGTAGCCGATGCCGAGCCGTGCGCGCTGATACATCGGCAGCACGGTAACGTCATAGCCGTCGAGTTCGATGCGGCCGCGGTCGGCCTTGATCAGGCCGGTGATCATGTAGAACACCGTGGTCTTGCCGGCGCCGTTCGGCCCCAGTAAGCCCACGGCCTCGCCTCGCCGTACATAAAGCGTGACGCCCCTGACCACCATGCGGCCGCCGAAACTTTTCTCCACGCCATGGACGGCGAGATAAGCGGGGCGGGTGGCTTGCTTGCCGTCGCCGGCGCGACGGGGACGACTGTCCGCCGGTTGCGCATCGGCGTTGGCCTGCTGCGCCGGCGGCGTATTCGCCGCCGGAGTGATTTTGCGGATCACCGGCCCGGCCGGTTGCCGGACCGTACGGCGGGCGGGCTTTGGCCGGCGTCGAAACAACGAGAGGATGTTCACCGGACTACCCCGCGGCGATTTTCCTTGCGCATGATCTTGTCGGAAAACCGGTTGCCACTTTTCGGGATCATGCGCCGTTCCGAACCGGCCGGTCGTCGATCATTGCCGGGCAGGCCAGCTTAGCTGATTCCTCGCCGCCGCGAGCGACCGGCCTTGTTGGGAATCCGTTGTTGGTCAATTGGGTGGCCGCGCCGGCGGCGGCCCGCCCTGCATGCCCGACTTGATATCGAGCGCCCCATTGCTGGGCTGAAACAGGCCCTGCACGCGGCCGCCGCCATTGCTGGATTCGACCCGCGAGACGCCGCTGGTCAAATTGACCACCAGGCGATCGCCGCGCAACACGTTCTGCCCTTGCGTCATCACCACTTTGCCGTTGAGCGTCACGGTATTGGTCTTCATATCGAAGATGCCGGTCTCGCCGGTCGCAGTCTGCTCCTTCTGCGTCACCACCACCCCGCCGCGCGCTTCCAGCCGCTTGATCCGCTGCTGGCCGCCCGGACCAGGGTTGGCCGCCTTAAGGGTCTTGCTATTGTCGGCGGAGCCCGCCTCCTGTTCGTAAAATACCACTAGCGATTTGCATCGCAATTTGGTGTCACCCTGTGTCACATGCACGTCGCCGCTGAAGGTCGCCACCTTGTCTTTGTCGCGCACTTCCAGAGTCGCCGCCTCGATCTGCACCGGCTGATCGCGATTCTGCGAAAAACCCTGCAGCGCGTTCGGCGGCCCTTTCGACGGCTGCGCGTACAGCGGCGCGCTGGCCGAGGCTACGACCAAGGCCAGCAACGCAGCACCGATCAGGATCGGATGACGACGCGACACGGTCACTGCGCTCCGGTCTTGGTTGGCGACGGCTCGGCATTGCCGAGCATCAAGTTCATCTTCACGCCGCCGTCGAATCGCACCAGATCGCCGGATTCGACGATCTCCAGCCGGTTGGCATTGAGCGTGCCCTGCAGCATCTCAATCACCACCGGCCGCTCCGATACCACGTGGCCTTTGCGGACATCGATTATCGCCTGGCTCAGCATTCCGCGATAGCCGGTCGACAAGCTGAGCACGATGTTCTCATCGAGCTTGATGATCTCGCCTTTGCTGTCGTAGATGCCGGCGGTCGCGGTTAGTTCCAGCGTGCTTTTATCCTGCATCTGCAGCTTGGCGTGGATATTGCGCAATTCGATCATGTCCGGCTTTTTCAGGTCCTGCTTGGCCGCGTCAGCGGAAAGCTCATAGGCGCGCGCGTCGCGCGTGAAGCCGGACAGATGCGGATTCTCCATGGTGATCTTGGTTCCGGAGACCACCAGATTGCCGATATCCGCCGGCAGTTTGGCGAGCATGCGCAACGGATTGAGATAAGCGGCCAGAAAAATACCGGTGAAACCCAGCGCCACCGCGAGCGGAATTGCGACGCGCAGGATGCGAACCACGCGGCTGTGCCGGTGCGCGGCGCGAAAAGCGCGGTCGCTGTCGCCGCGGCCCATCGTCCAATAAGCGTGCGCGGCCGCTGGATTGGTTTGGGCTGTGGTCATGTGGCTCATCTATCTAGAGTTCGATCAAGTTAGATTGAATCAGGGCCTGCCTAACATTTTGCTTGCGCATGATCTTTACCGAAAACCGGTTCCCACTTTTCGGGATCATGCGCATGCTCGGCATTTGGCTCCGTTCGAAGTCGATGTCGGAAATTACCTTACGCCCCGCCGCGCAACTTGACGCGTGAATATGGCCCCTGCGCGGCAGCCTGTCGTCAACGAATACCATCTTAAATACAATAGCTTACGCAGAGTGCGAAAAGATGTCCTCAGCCGCCCAGCCAGCCAGATCGAGCCGCACGCGGTCGGGCAGGAAGCGGAAGCAGGCCGCCGCAAGCTCGGCGCGGTTCTCGCGCGCCAGCATGGCGTCCAGCTTTTCCTTGAGCGCATGCAAATGCAGCACGTCGGTCGCCGCGTAGGCGACCTGCGCGTCGCTGAGCGCGTCGGCGCCCCAGTCGGACAATTGCTGCTGCTTCGACAGGTCGACGCCGAGCACCTCGCGCGCCAAGTCCTTAAGCCCGTGTTTGTCGGTATAGGTGCGCGCCAGCCGCGAGGCGATCTTGGTGCAGTAGACCGGAGCGGCCATCACACCGAAGGCCTTGGCCAGCACGCCGAGATCGAAACGCGCGTAATGGAAGATCTTCAGGACCGACTTGTCGGCGAGCAGCTTTTCGATATTGGGCGCCTTTTTTTGCCCGGCCGCGATCTGCACCACATCGGCCGAGCCGTCGCCGGGCGAAAGCTGCACTACGCAGAGCCGGTCGCGGCTGGGGTCGAGACCCATGGTCTCGGTGTCGATCGCTACCGCGCCCTTGTAGGCGGAGAGGTTGGGCAGATCGCCGCGATGCAGGCGGATGGTCATTCGGTTACCCGGCTCGGAATCTGGTGCCCAGGAGAGGACTCGAACCTCCACGCCTCGCGGCGCTAGTACCTGAAACTAGTGCGTCTACCAATTCCGCCACCTGGGCTCGTCGGGACTAGGTACGGAGCCGCTTTCGGCTTGTCAATTGAAGCACTTTTCGGGGCCGGCACTACCCCGTTCCGGGTCTGTACAGCCTGCCACCGATCCTGTATCCCCGCAGCCGTCGACCCCCATTCGCATGAGCGCGGAAATGACCGCCAAAAGCAATTCCGAAACCCTCGTCACCATCTATGGTGGCTCAGGGTTTGTCGGCCGCCATGTGGTGCGGGCGCTGGCCCGCCGCGGATACCTGATCCGGGTCGCGGTGCGCCGACCGGACCTCGCTTTCCACCTGCAGCCGCTCGGCCGCGTCGGCCAGATTCATGCGGTGCAGACCAATCTGCGCCACGCACCGTCGGTGGAAGCCGCGGCGCGCGACGCCAGTGTGCTGATCAATCTGGTCGGCATCCTGTACGAGCGCGGACGGCAACGTTTCGACACCATCCACAGCTACGGCGCCGAGCAGGTGGCGCTGGCAGCGAGCGCCCATGGCGCGCGCCTGGTGCACGTGTCGGCGATCGGCGCCGACGAACACTCGCGCGCAGCTTACGCGCGCTCTAAGGCCGAGGCCGAACGTCTAGTGCTGGCAGCGCTGCCGCAAGCCGTTATCATGCGGCCATCGGTCATATTCGGGCCGGAGGACGATTTCTTCAACCGCTTCGCCGCGCTGGCGCGCATGTCGCCGGCGCTACCGCTGATCGGCGGCGGCACCACCCGCTTCCAACCGGTCTTTGTCGGCGACGTCGCCGCGGCGATCGCGGAAGCGGTCGGCGGCAATGCGAAGGCCGGCACGATTTATGAATTGGGCGGGCCGGAAGTGAAGACGTTCGAGCAGCTGATGCGTTACGTGCTCGCAACGATCGAGCGTAAACGGCTGCTGGTGCCGGTGCCGTTCTTCGCCGCCAAGATCAAAGCAGCCTTGCTGCAATATTGGCCGAAGCCGCCGCTCACGCCCGATCAGGTCGAGCTGCTGAAAGTCGACAACGTGGTCTCGGAAGCCGCCAAGGCGGAAGGCCGCACGCTGCAAGGGCTCGGCATCGAGCCGGAACCGATCGAGGCGATCGTGCCGGCCTATCTCTGGCGCTTCCGCAAGACCGGGCAGTTCCGCAATCGCACGGCCTAATCTCGGCCGCCTCACACAAAATAAATCGCCAAGAGACCGCCGGCGCCGATCACGATTCGCCACCAGGCGAACAGCGCAAAATTATGCCGCTGCACATAGCCCAGGAACGTCTTCACCACGATCCATCCGAAGATGAACGAGCAGATGAAACCGACGGCGATCAACGTGATGTTGCCGTGAGCTAGCTCGGCGCGATCCTTGAAAGCCGCGTAGGCAAAAGCGCCGACCATCGTCGGCATCGCCAGCCAGAACGAAAACTCCGCCGCCGAGCGGCGGTCGGCGCCCAACAACATGGCGCTGACGATGGTGGCGCCCGCGCGCGACACGCCGGGAATCATGGAAAAGCATTGGCAAATGCCGATGCCGAAATACATCGGCAGCGTGAAGCCGGTCGCTTCATGGTAGCGCGGCCTCAGGTCGAGGCGGTCGATCCAGAGCAGAACGAAACCGCCGACGATGAGCGCGATGCAGACAATGCGTACGTCGAACAGATAGGTCTTGATGATGGGATAGGCCAGCGCGCCGACCACCGCAGCCGGCAGAAACGCCAGCAGCACGCCGATGACGAAGCGCGCCGCCGCCCAGTCGGTGAACATGTTGCGCGCCAGATTCCACAGCCGGCCGAAATAAATGCTGAGCAGCGCCAAAATGGCGCCGAGCTGGATCAGGATGGCGAACGACTTGCCGAAGGCATCGTCGCCCCAGCCGAGAATGCGTTCCATCAGCAGCAGATGGCCGGTCGAGGAAACCGGCAGATATTCGGTCAGCCCCTCGACGAAGCCGAGCACTGCCGCCTTGACCAGGTCGATATTCGCCGCGATCGGCCCGGCCGCTTGCATGGCGTAAAGGGTCATGGGGCGTGCTCCGGAAGGCTCGGCTTGTTCAAGGGGGAACCGCTGAAGGTCAGCGCTTTTGGCGCAATGCCATCATTGGGGCAACGAAAAAAATCATAACCGCCATTAATTTGCTCAGCTTTCGTTGCTCCAACGTGGCGGATTCCTATAGTGCGTCGACCGATTCTTAGCCGCCGCGGCCTTAGCCGCATATCTGGGTGCCCATGCTGACACTGTTTCAACAATCGCTCTGTCCGTTCTCGCGCTATGTGCGTCTGATCCTTGGCGAATATGGCATCCAAGTGCGCCTGGTGGAGGAGCGGTTCTGGGAACGGAGGGAGGAGTTCCTGCTGCTCAATCCGGCCGGCCAAATTCCGGTGTTGGTAGCCGAGGACCAGCCGGCGATACCGGGCGCCGCCATCATCGCGGAATATATCGAGGAGACGTTGCCGCCGGAGCACAGTGGAGACCGCCTGCTGCCGGCGGCGACCGGGGAACGGGTCGAGGTGCGGCGGCTGGCGAGCTGGTTCAACGATAAATTCCATGCCGAGGTCAGCGGCCCGCTGGTCAGCGAACGCGTATTCAAACGACATATGACGGTGGAACAGGGCGGCGGGGCGCCCAATACCGAGACGCTGCGCGCCGCCCGCCACAATATCCGCTATCATCTGGCCTATATCGGCTGGCTGGTGCGCACGCGCGATTGGCTCGCCGGCGACCAGCTGACTTTGGCCGACCTGGCGGCGGCGGCGCATTTATCCACCGCCGATTACCTGGGCGATGTGCCATGGAACGCAGACGAAGCCGCCAAGAACTGGTACGCGCGGGTGAAGTCGCGGCCCTCGTTCCGGGCGATCCTGGCCGACTCGCTAGCCGGACTGCCGCCGGCGGACAGCTACGCCAATCTCGACTTCTGAGCGATCCTGACAAGATCAAGACCGCGCTGATCGAATACGCGCGAACGCGCGGCTTCGACGTGGCCGGCGTGACGCGGCCCGACGCCGTGCCGGAAGCCAAGGCGCGGCTGGAGCGCTTTCTCGCCGACGGCGCGCATGGCGACATGGTCTGGATGGCAACGACGGCCGAGCGCCGCACCTCGCCCTTAGCGCTGTGGCCGAATGTGCGCTCGGTGATCATGCTGGGCATGAACTACGGGCCGGATGAGGACCCGCTGGCGATCCTCAAGCGCGAGGACCGCGCCGCGATCTCGACTTATGCCAAGGGCGACGACTATCACGAGCTGATCAAGGCGCGGCTGAAAGAAATCGCGCGCTGGTTGGTCGAAAACGCCGGCGGCGAGGTGAAAGTGTTCGTCGATACCGCGGCGGTGATGGAGAAACCGTTGGCGGCCAAGGCCGGTCTCGGCTGGCAGGGCAAGCACACGAATTTGGTCTCGCGCCAGTTCGGCTCGTGGCTGTTCCTCGGCGCGATCTTCACCACGCTCGATCTGCCCGCCGACGTAGCCGAGCCCGACAATTGCGGCACCTGCCGCGCCTGTCTCGATATCTGCCCGACTGCGGCGTTCCCCGAGCCTTACCGGCTCGATGCACGGCGCTGCATTTCCTATCTGACCATCGAGCACAAGGGTCCGATCCCGCGCGAGTTGCGCGCCGCTCATGGGCAACCGCATCTACGGCTGCGACGATTGCCTGGCGGTTTGTCCGTGGAACAAGTTCGCGGTGCAAGGCCGCGAGGCCAAGCTCGCCGCGCGCGACGCGCCTGCGTGCGCCGAGGCTCGCGGAGCTCGCGCGTCTCGACGACGCGCAATTCCGTTCGCTGTTCGCCAAGACCTCGATCAAGCGCACCGGCCGCGATCGTTTCGTGCGCAATGTGCTGATCGCCATCGGTAATTCCGGCGACGCTTCGCTCGCGGGCGAAGCAGAACGCCTGCTCGACGACGCCTCGCCGCTGGTGCGCGGCGCTGCGGTATGGGCGTTGTCGCGCCTGATACCGCGCGAGATATTCGCGGCGTTAAGGAAGAAGAAATCCGAAAACGACACGTCGGTGAATGACGAGTGGGCCGCCGCGACAAGCTAGAATTCCTTCACCGCCGCAATCAACCGCTCGATATCTTCCGGGCGCGACAACCGGTGGTCACCGTCCTTGATCAGCGTGAGCACCACGTCGTCGCGGGCAAAGCGCGACACCAGTTCGACCGCGTGCCGCCATGGCACGTCGGGATCCTGCACGCCTTGCAGGATATGCACCGGGCAGCCGGTCTCGATCAGCCCGCCAAGCATGAGATGCTTGCGACCATCCTCGATCAACCGCTTCGTAATCGGATAGGGTCCCTCCGAATATTCCGACGGCCGCATCCAGACGCCCTTGTCCTCGATCTCGCGCTTGACGGCGTTAGAAAAGTTTTTCCACATCAGCTCCTCGGTGAAGTCTACCGCCGGCGCGATCAGCACCATGCCGGCGAGTGGCGCGGCGGACTCTTTCTTTTCTTGGCGCTTGCGTAGCTCTCGCGCCAGCAACAGTCCCAACCAGCCGCCCATTGATGAACCGATCACCACCTGCGGGCCCTGCGCGAACCGCACATAGACCGTGAGGCTTTCTTCCAGCCAGCGGCCAATGGTACCGGCGGTAAAATCGCCGCCCGATTCGCCGTGGCCGGAATAGTCGAAGCGCACGCAGGCGCGGCCTTCGACTTGCGCCCAGCGGTCGAGCGCTTCCGCCTTGGTGCCCTTCATGTCGGACATGAAACCGCCGAGCCAGAATAAGCCAGGGCTCTTGCCTTCGCGCGCGCGCACCGCAATGGTCCGCGCCGGCGCCGGCGATTCGATTGTCAGGGTTGTCAGGTGAGCTTCGCCCATGCGCGCCGAGGTCATTCAAGGATGAACACGAATTCCGTCCCTGTATCTTCTCGCCGCAAGCCAGCCCTTTATGCAAGGGGGACAAAGCGTTGCCGAAGCCATGCACGGCGTCTATACGTCGCTGTTGGCGCGCGACGCCTGACGCCGAAGATTTCGAGGTCGTAAAAGTAATGTCGAGTGTGCCCGCGCCCACAATGCCTGCCGTCAATAACCGCCCCAGGGTGGTTGCGAGCGGCGACATTTCCAAACCCGCTTCGGGCAACCAGGCGCGCGATCCGATCACCATCCTCATCGCAGTGCCCACACTCGACGGCGGCGCCGCCGATATCGGCGCGCTCGGACTGGTCCGCATCCTCGCATCGGCGGGCCATCGCGCCATCGTGGCATCGCAGGCCGGACGACTGGTCGCCGACGTGACGGCGGCCGGCGGCGAATTCATCCCGCTCAATCTCGCCAGCAATAATCCGTTTCGAATCCTGCGTGGCGCCGCCGTGCTCAACCGCATCGCGCGCGAGCGCCAATGCGACGCGATCCACGCGCTCGGCCGCTCGGCGGCATGGAGCGCATATCTTGCCGCGCGGGCACGCGGCATTCCGTTCCTCACCAGCTGGTACAAGGGCTTCCGCGACCAGAACATCTTCAAGCACCTGTACAACGGCGTCATGGCGCGCGGCGACCGCGTCGTGGCGGTGAGCGAGCAGATCGCGCAATTGATCAACGACCGCTATGGCATGCCGTGGGAACGCATCGCGGTCGTGCCGTCCAGCATCGATTTCGAGCGCTTCGATCCGGCCGACGTCGCGCGCGAACGCGTCGATGCGATGCGTCATGCCTGGGGCGTCAAGCCCGACACCAAGGTGATCCTGATCGTCGGCCGCATCGTGCGCCGCAAGGGCCATCATGTGGTGGTAAAGGCGGCGAAGCGGCTGAAGGAGATGGGCTTCAAGGATTTCTTGTGCGTGTTTGTCGGCGAGGACCGCGGCCGCACCCATTACACCGGCGAGCTTTGGGATCTGGTGCTGTCGACCGGCACTATGGACGTCATCCGCATGGCGGCGCCGGTCGCTGACATGCCGGCGGCCTATGCCGCGGCCTCGGTCGTGGTGACGGCGGCGGTGCAGCCGGAAGGTCTGCAACGGGCGATCCTGGAGGCGCAGGCGATGGCGCGGCCGGTGGTCGTCTCCGACCTCGGCGCCGGGCCGGATGTCGTACTGACACCGCCGGCCGTGCCGGAGAACCGCATCACCGGTTTGCGCTTTCATTCCGGCGACGATGCGGCGCTGGCGGCGGCCCTGCTACGGCTGTTCTCCCTGGACGAACCGGCCCGCCGCGCCATGGGCAGGCGCGGCCGCGACTGGGTACTCGGCCATTTCAATGCGCCGGCGGTCGCCGAACAGACATTGCGGCTTTACGGCGAGATCACGGGCCGCGACAAAATCAGAGCAATTTGAACGATTTGACGGTAATTCCGGTCATTTCGCTCGACAGTTTCGCTGGAACTACGTTGACTTATTCGCCGTTTCTACCAATCTTTCGCTACCTAAGACGCCATAACGTCAAAGGCCCGTCGCAACAGCATGAGGAGAAAAAAGCCATTCGTCGTCCGATGAAGTCCGCGCAGCCCGCCCAAAAGGACGGCCCGCGCATCAACGAGGAGATCCGCTCCAAAGAAGTGCAGCTGATCGATAGTACCGGCGACAACAAAGGTGTCGTCGATTTCCAAACCGCCATGAGCATGGCGGAAGCGGCCGGGCTCGACCTGGTGGAGATTTCTCCCAACACGACCCCGCCGGTCTGCAAGATCCTGGATTTCGGCAAATACAAATTCCAGGCGCAGAAAAAAGCCGCCGAAGCCCGCAAAAAACAGAAAGTCGTCGAGATCAAGGAGATCAAGCTCCGGCCGATGATCGACGATCACGATTACGACGTGAAGATGCGTTCGATGAAGCGCTTCTTCGAAGAAGGCGACAAGGTCAAGATCACCTTGCGCTTCCGCGGCCGCGAAATGGCGCACCAGGAACTGGGCTACAAATTGCTCAATCGCGTCAAGGAAGACACCGCGCCGGTCGCCAAGATCGAATCCGAGCCGCGGTTCGAAGGCCGGCAGATGGTGATGCTGCTGGCGCCGCGCTAGCGCACAGCTCTAATTCGTCTTAAGCGCCGCTCGCAGCCCGCGGGCGGCGCTTTGTCATCTCGTTCTTAGTTCCGTTCGGCTTCCCAGTGGCCGGCGCAGGTGCCGCTCGAACCGACGCCGTGCCAGGTGCCGGCGCCCGAGATTGCCGTCAGGTGGCCGGTACCGCTCGCGCCCTTGTCGCCGAGCTTGATGCTGACATTGACCGCGCCGTTACTGGCAACCGTGCCGGCGAGATCGATTGCCGAGTTGCCGCGATACCTGACCTGTCCGTTCGAGACTGTCAGACCGTAGCGGTAGCCGCGGTCGCAATCGCCTTTGTCGGTGATGATCAGCACACTCCAATTGCCGTCTTGAGTCGCCGCAAGGGCGGCGGGCGGCGGGCCCAGCAAGGCCGTTCCGGCCAGCAATGCGGAAAAGATCGCAAGATTGATCACACGGCGCATAATGACGACCCCCTTAGTGGTGCTGATTTAGGGGGAGCCATAACAAAGGGCCTGGAAACACAAAGTTAACGCGACTGCCGAAAGGCTCGGTTGCCAGCGCCGGCCGCCTCTGCCATAACGCCGCCCTCTCGCCGCCCGGCTGGTTAGGGCTGCCGTGGCGGCGATCAAAAGCTCAATTCCGAGCACCCGCTCAAAGACTTAGTGTCGCGAGCACATCCCGGCCACGTGGGGCCTCGCGCCCCATGTCGCGCCGATGAGGAGAGCAAAATGCCCAAGCTGAAGACCAAATCGGGCGCTAAAAAGCGCTTCAAGATCACCGCGACCGGCAAGGTGAAATTCCAGCAATCCGGCAAGCGCCACGGCATGATCAAGCGGACCACCAAGCAGATCCGCGAACATCGCGGCACCAAGGTGCTGTTCAAGACCGACGGCGACAACATCAAGAAATACTTTCTGCCCAACGGCTGATCGGTATTTCGGGCCGCGCGCGCGGCCGCATGTCCCCGTCGAGCACCCTTTAGAACCGCAAGGAGATTTCCATGGCCCGCGTCAAACGTGGCGTCACCGCCCACGCCAAGCACAAGAAAGTTTACAAGGCCGCCAAAGGCTATTACGGCCGCCGCAAGAACACGATCCGCATCGCCAAGCAGGCGGTCGAGAAGGCCGGCCAATACGCCTTCCGCGATCGCAAGCGGCGCAAGCGCACCTTCCGCGCGCTTTGGATCCAGCGCCTGAACGCCGCGGTGCGGCCGTTCGGCCTCAACTACAGCCGCTTCATCGCCGGACTGGCGAAATCCGGCATTACGGTCGACCGCAAGGTGCTGTCCGATCTCGCCATCACTGAGCCGGCGGCGTTTCAGGCGATCGTGGAAAAGGCCAAAGCCGCGTTGCCGGCGTAAACTTCGGTGTCATGGCCGGGCATAGCCCGTCGAAGACGGGCGTAAACGCCCTCTTGTCCCGGCCATCCCGATCAGGCACGCACTGTGCCAACCTAAGCGGGATGCGCGGGACGAACCCGCGCATGACAGGGTGGTGACCCATGTCCGACATCGCGCAACTGGAAAAAGACCTGCTCGCTGCCATCGCTTCGGCCAAGGACGAAGCGGGGCTGGAAGCCGTGCGCGTTTCCGCGCTCGGCAAAAGCGGCTCGGTGTCGGCGCTGCTCAAGACGCTCGGCACCATGACGCCGGACGAGCGCAAGGTACAGGGCCCGGCGATCAACGGGCTGAAGGAGCGCGTCACTGCCGCCATCGCTGCCGCCAAGGACGCGCTCGCCGCCAGCGCACTTGATGCGCGGCTTGCCACCGAGACCGTCGACGTCACGCTGCCGGTGCGCGAGGCGCCGACCGAGACCGGCCGCGTGCACCCGATCAGCCAGGTGACCGACGAGCTCACCGCCATTTTCGCCGACATGGGCTTCGCGGTGGCGGAAGGTCCCGACATCGAGACCGACGACTACAACTTCACCAAGCTGAATTTCCCGGAAGGCCATCCGGCGCGGGAGATGCACGACACGTTCTATTTCCCGCCCAAGCCCGACGGCTCGCGCCTGCTGCTGCGCACGCACACCTCGCCGGTGCAGGTGCGCACGATGCTCAGCCAGAAGCCGCCGATCCGCGTCATCTGCCCGGGCCGCACCTATCGCAGCGATAGCGACCAGACCCACACGCCGATGTTCCATCAGGTCGAGGGACTGGTGATCGACAAAGGCTCGCATCTCGGCCACCTGAAATGGATCCTGGAAGAATTCTGCAAGGCGTTCTTCGAGGTCGACAGCGTGAAAATGCGCTTCCGCCCGTCGTTCTTCCCGTTCACCGAGCCGTCGCTGGAAGTCGACATCCAGTGCAAGCGCGACAAGGGCGAAATCCGTTTCGGCGAAGGCGAGGACTGGCTGGAGATTCTCGGCTGCGGCATGGTGCACCCGAACGTGCTGCGCAATTGCGGGCTCGACCCGGCAGAGTATCAGGGCTTCGCCTGGGGCTTAGGGATAGACCGCATCGCCATGCTGAAATACGGCATGCACGACCTGCGCGCGTTCTTCGAGGCGGACGTGCGCTGGCTCGCGCATTACGGCTTCCGGCCGCTCGATTTCCCGACGCTGGCGGGAGGATTGAGCCCGTGAAATTCACCCTGCCCTGGCTGAAAGAGCATCTCGACACCGACGAACCGCTGCCGGCGATCGTCGACAAGCTCACCATGATCGGTCTCGAGGTCGAACGCGTCGAGGACAAGGCGGCGCTGCTCAAGCCGTTCGTGATCGCCAATGTGATCTCGGCCGAGAAACACCCGAACGCGGATCGCCTACGCGTCTGCATGGTCGATATCGGCGACGGCAAGCCGATCCAGGTCGTGTGCGGCGCGCCCAATGCGCGCGCCGGCATGAAGGGCGTGTTCTCGCGCGCCCGGCACCTTCATCCCCGGCAAGAACATCACGCTCACCGTCGGCACCATCCGCGGCGTGGAAAGCCGCGGCATGCTGTGCTCGGCGGCCGAGCTGATGATCTCCGACGATCACGACGGCATCATCGAATTGCCCGCCGACGCCCCGGTCGGAAAATCTTATGTCGAATGGGCCGGTGTCAGCGACCCGGTGATCGAGATCAATCTCACCCCCAACCGGCCGGACTGCACCGGCGTCAACGGCATCGCGCGCGATCTCGGCGCCACCTCGATCGGCGCCTTCAAGGACCGCCCGCCCAAGCCGGTGAAGGGCACGTTCCCCTGCCCGGTCAAGGTGACGCTCGATTTCGGCGCGACGCCTTCGCTCTGCCCGGCCTTCGGCCTGCGGCTGGTGAAGGGCGTCAAGAACGGGCCCTCGCCCGACTGGCTGCAAAAGCGGCTGACCGCGATCGGTCTGCGCCCGATCAACGCGCTGGTCGACATCACCAACTTCATCACCTTCGACCGCGGCCGTCCGCTGCACGTGTTCGACGCCGCCAAGGTCAACGGCAATCTCACCGTGCGCCGCGCCCGGAACGGCGAGACGCTGCTGGCGCTCGACGGCAAGACCTACACGCTCGATCAGGCCACTTGCGTGATTGCCGACGAGAAGGGCGTCGAATCGCTCGCCGGCATCATGGGCGGCGAGGCCACCGGCTGCTCGGCGACGACCACCGACGTGCTGATCGAATCGGCGCTATGGGACGAATTCAATATCGCGCAGACCGGGCGCAAGCTCGGCATCAATTCGGACGCGCGCTATCGTTTCGAGCGCGGCGTCGATCCGGCCTTCATGCTGCCGGGCCTGGAGCTCGCGACGCAGATGGTGCTCGATCTGTGCGGCGGTACGCCGTCGGAGATCGTGGTCGCCGGCGACCCGACGCCGAAGGAAACGGTCATCGATTTCCCCTTGAACGAATTGCAGCGGCTCGCCGGCATCAAGCTGCCGCTCGCCGACGTGCGCCGGGTGTTGGAGAAGCTCGGCTTCTTCGCCGCCGGGCAGAGCGAACGGGTGAAGATCGCCGTGCCGTCGTGGCGGCCGGACGTGCATGGCCGTGCCGACATCGTCGAGGAATTGGTACGCATCGTCGGCGTCGACCAAGTGCCTTCGACGCCGTTCCCGCGCGGCGAGCAACGCGCGCAAGGCCGTACTCACGCCAATCCAGAACCGCACCCGCGAGGCCAAACGGGCGCTCGCTGCGCGCGCCATGGTGGAGGCCGTCACCTGGTCGTTCGTGTCGAAGCGCGAGGCCGAATTGTTCGGCGGCGGCAAAGCCGAACTGGCGCTGGCCAATCCGATCGCCGCCGAACTCTCCGACATGCGGCCGAGCCTCATTCCTGGTCTTGTCATGTCGGCACAGCGTAATGCCGACCGCGGCATATCGGACGTGGCGCTGTTCGAGGTCGGGCAAATCTTCAAGGGCGACCAACCGCAAGACCAGTTCACGGCCGCCGGCGGCGTACGCCGCGCGCTCGCCAAGGCCGCCGGCATCGGCCGCCACTGGTCGAGCAAGGCTGAGCCGGTCGATGCCTTCGACGCCAAGGCCGACGCGTTCGCCGTGCTGTCGGCTGCCGGTGCGCCGATGCAGGCCCTGCAAGTGGTGCCGGGCGGGCCGGCTTGGTTCCACCCAGGCCGTTCAGGCACCATCCAGATCGGACCGCAGAACGTGCTCGGCACTTTTGGCGAGTTGCATCCGCGCGCGCTTGCAGCGCTCAAGGCGGAAGGGCCGCTGGTGGCGTTTGAAGTAATCCTGGAAAAAATCCCCGAACCGAAGGCGAAGGCCACGCGCGCGAAACCAGTGCTCGAGCTGTCGCCGTTCCAGCCGGTGGAGCGCGATTTCGCCTTCGTGGTGGACGCCAAAGTGAAGGCCGTCGACATCGTGCGCGCGGCGCAGAATGTCGACAAGAAGCTGATCGTCAACGTCAGCGTGTTCGACGTCTACGAAGGCAAGGGCATCGACCCCGGCAAGAAGTCGATCGCCATCGCCGTCACCATGCAGCCGCGCGACAAGACCATGACCGACGCCGAGATCGACGCTCTTGGCCAGAAGATCGTCGCCGAAGTCACCAGGAAGACCGGCGGGATGTTGCGGGCGTAGTTGCTGTCGTCCCCGCGCAGGCGGGGACCCATACGCCGCAGCTTCTCGATAGGGCACGGAGTATGGGTCCCGGCCCTCGCTTCGCTCGGCCGGGACGACAGAAAAATTAAGCCGCCAGCAAATCCGCAAACGCGAAGCCATCGCGCTCCACCGTCTCCCCGACCTTCACCGCGATTTTGCGGTTGAGCATCGGTCCGGCCGACACGAAGGTGTGGAATTCGCCGTTCTCACCGCAGGGGTCGCTGCCAACGGGCAATGCGCCGATCAATCCGATATCGAAACTGCGGCCGGCGAAGGCGGCCGGCAATTTCTTCAAGTCGACGACCGCAAGACGCGCCTCGACCCCGCCGTCGATCATGTCGCGCGCAAGCTGCCTGGTCGGTTTCTGCCACAAGGGAAATACCGGCACGATGCCGGTGCCGGCGAGATTCTTCTCGCGATAGGCCCGTACATCCTCCAAATAGAGATCGCCGAAAATAATATGCGTGACGCCGCGCGCCTTGGCGTCCGCCATGGCCGCCGCCATTTCGCGCTCATAGATCTCGTTCGGACATGGATAGGGAATCCGCACCACGATCGCCGGCAACCCGGCGGCGTTAAGCTGCGCGTGCAGCAATTCCTCACGTACGCCATGCATGCTGACGCGGGCGAAGCTGTCGGTCACGGTGGTCAAGGCGCCGACGATGTCGAACTCACCCGCGCGGCGCGCTTCGTGCAGCGCCCAGGCGCTGTCCTTGCCGCTCGACCAGGCGATCAGCGCTTTCGGCCGTGTCATCGGTCGTCCTCAGTCCGGCGGCGGCGTGGGGGTTCGCGCGTACGGCGCGCCGGCCTGCCCTCGGCCGGCTCCTTCAGCGCGCCGATCCGGCGCAGCGCCGCTTCCGCCGCGCGCGTGCCCGATTCCCAGGCGCCGGCGACCGTGCCCCATTGCGTATCATGCACCGCCTCGCCGGCAAACCAGATGCGGCCGGCGAGCGGCTCCGTCAGGATTTTGCGCGCGTCGCCGCTGCCGGGAGCGGCAGCCGACATGGCGCCGAGCACCCAGGGTTGGTCGTTCCAGCGCGTGGCGTGGCTGCGCTTGATCGCGCGCTTGACGTCGGAGCCGAACAGCCTCGCCAGCCAGTCGCCGGCGAAGTCGGCCATCGCCGCCTCGCCCTTGGCGGAGAGCTCGCGGCCGAAGCTGCCGGCGACCTCGACCAGATGCAGGCTGGTGCCTGACACATTGGCCAGCAGCGCGGCGGTACTGGTGCCGGCCGCCTGCTCGAACACCATGTCATCGCGTTGCAGGCCGAGCGGATTGCCCGGCATGTCGAGCGCGATGTGATCGAAACTGCCGAGCGAGAGCTTGGCCGCGGCGTCAAGCTGCCGCTTGGGCAGCGCCGGACTGAATTCTATTCTTTCGCCGGCGAGCACATTGGTCGACGCCGTCACGATTACGACGCGGGCGCGCAGGACCTCCGTGGCGGTCACAACCGCAAGTCCTTTGTCCCACACGATGCGCGTGACTGGCGTCGACAGCCGCACCGGCAGGCCATTGGCGAGCTGGGCGAGCAGCGCGCCGTAGCCCTGCCGGCAGAACGCAGCGGTATCGCGCTCGACTGCGCGTGCCAGGTCCAGGGCGGAAACCTCCTTGAGGTCCTTGCCGCAGCCATAAGGGCCGAGAATGAATTCGATCGTGCGCTGCCAGTCGCCGAGATCGCGCGGCAGCACCGCCGTCGCTACATCGGTCTTGGCGCGGCCAGCGTCGACGATGGCGCGACGCGAGCGCACCAGCGCGGCGAAGAAATTCTCCAACTCGCTGTCGCGCGCCTTGCGCGGACCGATGCGCACCATCTGCCCGCGCGGCGCCGGGTAGATGTCGAGCCCGCGCGCGAGCTTGCTCAACGGATTGCTGTCGGGGTTGTGAATCCAATGCGCGCCGAGGTCGAACGGCAGGCCGAAGATCTTGCTGTCCGTGACGCAGCGACCGCCGACCCGGCCGCCCGCCTCATAAATCCGATAGCTCTGCTTGGCGGCGGCGACCCGGCGCGCGGCCGCGATGCCGGCAGCCCCGGCGCCGACGATGGCTACATCCACGTCGCCGGCATTCTGCAGCGCAGCGAGCGCCGGCGTCGCCACCAGCGCGGCGGAGGCGGCCAGAAACGAGCGGCGGCTAAGCCTCGACATGGTATCCGAATTCTTTCCAGGCGGACTGCCACCTTGCCCGAACCCGCGTGGCGCAGCAAATTTCATGGCTAATGAATAGTAACTCCGGCGCGCGGTGGATGAACCAAATTGCAATGAGTCTTCACTAAATTTGGCGGCAACAAGACGTGTGGGTGTACGGCGTCAAGGACTGGCGTCTGGGGCTGCGTAATGAGCTGGATGGCCGACGGCATCGGGCGGGTTCTCGCCCATTATCTGGAAAAGCCGGCGCTAGGCTATGAACCGTTCACGCCGAGCGATCCCGACGCATTGCGCGGGGCCTTGAAGCCGGGCGACGTGCTGCTAGTCGAAGGCAACAATCACATTTCCGGCGTCATCAAATATCTCACCCAGTCCACCTGGTCGCACGCCGCGCTCTATGTCGGACCGATCGGCGACCGGGTGACCGACGACGGCGAGCCATTGGTGCTGGTGGAAGCCAATATCGGCCATGGCGTGGTGGCGGCACCGCTGTCGAAATATATCCACTGCCACACCCGCATTTGCCGGCCGACCAAACTCACCGCGGAAGATAGCGCGCGCGTGTGCGCCTATGCCACCGAGCGCATCGGCTTCGACTACGATCTGAAGAACATCATCGACCTAATGCGCTATCTGTTTCCGCTGCCGGTGCCGCAGCGCTGGCGTCGACGCATGATGGCGCTCGGCTCCGGCCACCCGACCCGCATCATCTGTTCGGCGCTGATCGCGCAGGCGTTCGAGACCGTGCGCTACCCGATCCTGGCCAAGGTCGCGCGCGCGGCGAGCGAGCAGGCCTGGCAGGACATCCTGGAAATCCGCCATTCCTCGCTCTATGCCCCGCGCGATTTCGACATCTCGCCCTATTTCGAGGTGGTCAAACCGACTTTGCTGAGGGGCTTCGACTACAAGACCATGGCCTGGGTCGATCTGCCGATCGCCGATGACCACGAGCTGATGTCGCTGGTGTCGACCGAGAACGAGACGGTCGAGACCGACACGCTGTCGCCAGCGGGTTGATTTCCCCGGAAGGCAAGTATGACCGCTAAAGGCGAGATCAAACGGCTCGATGGCAAAATCGTCCGCGCTCGGGCCATTTAGGCCGCGCGTGCCAAGACGAACATATAGTGCTCGGGACTTTGCCGCCGATAGTCCAGCACTTTAAAGCCGGCCGCTTCGCACCACGCCTGCACCTGCTCCGGCGCCAGTCGAAATTCCCGCGGCGCGCCTTGTTCGCACGGACCCTGCGGATGGAACTCGGCCACGACGGCGCGTGCACGCGCGGGAAGCAGCCGTTGCACGTTGCAAAGCACACCCGACGGATCGTCGGCATGATGCAGGACCATGCTGATCAGCGCCGAATCCACCTGAAGCTCGCCGCTATCAAACGTGCCGACGTCGGCGACTATCCGCTGGATCTGTGAAATCTTGCGTTCCTTTTGCAGCCGCTCCAAATGTGCGAGTGCTTCGCGCGAACGATCGATCGCATAGACAAGGCCGTGGGGCCCTACTTGTTCGGCGAGCTTGAGGCTAACAAAGCCGGGGCCGCATCCGACATCGAGCACGCGGTCGCCCCGCTTCAGGCCGAGCGCTTCGATCCAGGCCGGCACCAGATCGACGCGCTGCACCTGCCTCGCATAGACCTGATCCCAGGTGGAATGGCTCAAGTCTTTTTTGAACGGTTGCTGCATGACACGCCTGTCACACGCCAAAATGGATGATCGACCATGCGGCCAGGGCGAGCGTCGCGACGATGGACACCGCGCCTGTGACGCGCATCGATGTCGGCCGCCGCTTGTCCTTGATCTGCCAAGCGATCACGGCAACCATCACCAGCGACATGCCCAGCATGGCGTCGCGCACTAGGGGCGCCGCCGTCATGAAGCTCATGGCCGTGTTGCTCAGTCCGAAAGCAAACAAGGTCATCATTATCGTGTGATGCTGGCTGGCGAGCAACGCCAACAGCGGTGCAACGATGGCCGCTATGCGGCCGCTTTGCCCGGTCTTCAGGACGAGGTTCTGGCTGCCGTCAGCGGAGCAGCAACTGGGCCCTTTCGGATCGGGTGACACATGGGTCATGGCAGATACTCCAGCGACGGCCGCGCGGCATGCTCGCGCCGCGGCACAGTCAGGCTTAGGCAGCCTTGGTAAAGGCTTGCCGATGGCCTGCATATGATCCCGATCATACGTTGGAAGGTCCGTCGCCGGTGCGACGCCGCGTTCGGCGCGCGACTTGATGGCTCCTGCGCCCTTGTTCTCAGGCTCCCTTGTCTCTACCTGTTGCCCGCATGATCGACGCAGCGCTCAAAGCTCTTGCGCAACTGTTCACGCGGCCGCTGCGCGCCGTACTGATGAAGGCCATCGGGCTTTCTTTGCTGCTGATCGTCATCATCGGCATCGTGTTCAATCGCGTGTTCAGCGCGCTGGCGGCGAGCGGCGCAACCTGGGCCGAGCAGACCTCCGGCGTGGCGCCGCACGCGGCCTGGGCGACGCTCGCCTGGGTGCTGTCGATCATGGCGAGCTTAGGCATCATCACCGGCGCTCTATTCCTGATGCCGGCGGTGACCGCCTTCGTCGGCAGCTTCTTCGTCGACGAGGTGGCTGCGGCGGTGGAGCGCGACAGCTATCCGGCTGAGCCGCCCGGCCATGCGCTGCCGCTGCTGCGCGCGTTGATCGAGGGCGTGAAAGTCGCGTTACTGGCGCTCGTGATTTATCTGTGCGCGCTGCCGTTCATCTTCTTTGCCGGGCTCGGCGTGATCATCTTGTTTCTGGCCAATGCCTACCTGCTCAGCCGCGAATATTTCGAGCTCGCCGCCATGCGCTTCCGCCCGCCGCACGAGGCCAAGGCGATGCGCAAGACCAACGCGTCTTACGTCTTTCTCACCGGCATGGTGATTGCGGTCTTCGTGTCGATCCCAGTGGTCAATCTGGCGACGCCGATTTTCGCCATGGCCTACATGGTGCACATCCACAAGCGCATGAGCGGCAAGCGCGTGGAGTTGATCGAGACGGCGCGCTGATAACACTCGCTGTCATTCCGGGACGCTCGCCAAGCGAGCAAACCCGAAATCCATACTCCGCAGCGCTGGGGTTATGGATTCCGGGCTCGCGGCCTAAAGGCCGCGCCCCGGAATGACTAAAGGGATGTCTTCTCCGGCCATTGGCACAGATCGGCGATAATACATTTCTCGCACAGCGGCTTGCGCGCCACGCACGTGTAGCGGCCGTGCAGGATCAGCCAATGATGCGCGTGCAACTTGTACTGCGCCGGCACCGCCCGCTCGAGTTTTTGCTCGACTTCAAGCGGATTTTTCCCCGGCGCCAGGCCGGTGCGGTTGCCGACGCGGAAAATATGCGTGTCGACCGCGATAGTCGGCTCGCGAAACGCGATATTGAGCACCACGTTGGCGGTCTTGCGCCCGACGCCGGGTAGCGCCTCCAGCGCTTCGCGCGCGCGCGGCACCTGCCCGCCATGCAGGGCCACCAGCCGGCGCGACAGCTCGACCACGTTCTTGGCCTTGGTGCGGAACAGGCCGATGGTCTTGATCAGCTCGCGCACGCGCTCCTCGCCGAGCGCGATCATCTTCTCCGGCGCGTCGGCCAATGCAAATAGCGCGGGCGTCGCCTTGTTGACACCGGCGTCGGTCGCCTGCGCCGACAAAACCACAGCCACCAGCAGCGTGAACGGGTTGATGTGCTTGAGCTCGCCCTTGGGTTCCGGATTGGCCGCCTGGAAGCGGCGGAACGCTTCCTCGATTTGCGCATTGGTCCAGGGCTTAACGGCCAAAGGCTTGACGCTCAAAGATTTGCGCGCCTTGCCCTTGCGGGCCTTCGCCAGAACTTTTCGCGCCGACTTTTTCGCCATGATCCCGGTATACTGAGCGCCATGACGACCGACAACGTCAACGATCTCGAACCCACGATCTTTTCGGCCGTGCTCACGCCGCACCGCTCGCTCGGCCATGTCGGCTTCCTGGTGCTGATGATCCTGTTCGGCGGCGTCAGTTTCATCTCCGGCATGGTGTTCCTGCTGATGGGCGCCTGGCCGGTGTTCGGCTATTTCGGGCTCGACGTTCTGCTGCTGTACTGGGCGTTCCGGCTCAACTACCGGCAAGCCGCCGCTTACGAGCAGGTCACGGTGACGCCGACCGCGCTCAAGGTGCGCAAGGTCAGCCCGGGCGGCGCCGCGCGCGAATGGGTGCTCAACCCGCTCTGGGTCAAGCTCGACAAGGTGGTGCACGAGGAATACGGCGTCGAGCGGTTGTTCCTGGTGTCACGCGGCAAACAGCTGACGGTCGGGAATTTCCTGGGGCCCGACGAGAAAGCGAGCTTCGCGCAGGCGCTCGGCGAAGCCCTGAGTGAAGCCAAACGCGGGGTGACCAGGACAGTTATTTCTTAATCCCTCCCCGCTTGCGGGGAGGGTACCGAGCGAAGCGAGGCGGGGGGAAGTCCTCGGGCACAAACGGCGGACCCCTACCCGATCGCCTGCGGCGCTCGCCCTCCCCCTTTCAGGGGGAGGGATAAGAAAGCAAGTCAGGAATCGGGTGGTTGCACTCCCCGCTACGGCCTAGATACTGGTCATGACCATGACCCTTGCAAAACAGGCCTTAGGCGACCGTTTCTCCGGCTTCGCCCCGCTCCCCACCGCGGCGGCGGACTACGATGTCGTGCGGCGCGCCATCGCCCATATCCGCGGCAATTGGCGTTCGCAGCCCGAGATCGACAGTATTGCCCATGCCGCCGGCGTTTCCGCCACCGATCTGCATCATCTGTTTCGCCGCTGGTGCGGGCTGACGCCGAAAGCGTTCCTGCAGGCGATCACGCTCAGCCACGCGCGTGACCTGCTGCGCTCGTCGGCGAGCGTGCTGGACACCGCCTACGAGGTCGGCCTGTCCGGACCCGGCCGGCTCCATGATCTGTTCGTCACGCACGAGGCAATGTCGCCGGGTGAATGGAAGGCCGGCGGCGAAGGGCTGACCATTTCCTATGGGTTCCATCCCTGCCCGTTCGGGACGGCGCTGGTGATGAACACGCCGCGCGGCTTGGCCGGCCTGGCGCTGGCCGATGCCGGCAAGGAACGCTCGGCGCTCAGGGACATGCGCTCACGCTGGCCGAGGGCGCGCTATGTCGAGGACTTCGCGGCGACCGCAGCAACCGCGCGGCGCATCTTCGATCCGGCGCTCTGGCGCCCCGAGCAGCCGCTACGCGTGGTGTTGATCGGAACCGATTTCGAAGTGCGTGTCTGGGAGAAACTGCTGACGATTCCGATGGGCAGGCTCGACACCTATTCCGGCGTTGCAACACGAATCGGCGAGCCGAAAGCCGCGCGTGCAGTCGGCGCCGCGGTCGGCAAGAACCCGATCTGCTTTGTGGTGCCGTGCCACCGTGTGGTCGGCAAGAACGGCGACATCACCGGCTATCACTGGGGCCTCACCCGCAAGCGGGCGATGCTGGGCTGGGAAGCCGGGATGGCGGCGGCGTAAGCCTACGCCGCCAGATCCAGTTTCGACTTCACCGTCGAATTGGCATTGAGCCGGTAGATCATCGGCACGCCGGTATCCAGATTCAATTTGATGATGCTCTCCGGCGTATGCTTGTCGAGCACCATCACCAGCGCGCGCAGCGAGTTGCCGTGCGCGGACACCAGCACGTGTTCGCCGCGCATCACGCGCGGCAGGATTTCCGTCACGTAATAGGGCAGCGCACGCGCCAGCGTGTCTTTGAGGCTTTCGCCGCCGGGCGGCGCGATGTCATAGGAGCGGCGCCACTTCAACACCTGTTCCTCGCCCCATTTCTTGCGCGCGTCGTCTTTATTGAGGCCGACCAGGTCGCCGTAGTCGCGCTCGTTCAGCGCCTGGTTCTTGATGATCGGAATATTGGTCTGCCCGAGTTCGGTCAGCATCAGATCGAGCGTGCGCTGGGCGCGGATCAGTGCGGAGGTGAAGGCGACGTCGAACTTGAGTCCTTGCCCCTTCAGCTTGCGTCCGGCCTCGCGCGCTTCCTTGACGCCCTGATCGGTGAGGTCGACGTCGCGCCAGCCGGTGAACAGGTTCTTCAGGTTCCAGTCGCTCTGGCCATGACGCACGAGCACGAGTAAGCGGTCGGTCATTTCGCAGCAGTCTCCCTTTGCAACTTTTTCGAATTTTACCCGCGATGACGAAACAAATAAGGCCAGCGACCACAAAGATGACCGACGTGACCGACGACACCACGTCTTGCGTACCGAACCAGAAGGAGCCGCCAAAGGCTGCGATCCCGACTCCGAACAGGGCAAGTACACCCAACTCTTGCGCTGTGCGATCTCGTTGCGGCGTCATGCTCCCGCCTTCAGAAATTCCCGAGGCCAAGCACGTCGGCCATTGAATAGAGCCCCGGCTTTTGGCCGCGCGCCCACAACGCCGCGTGCAGCGCGCCGCGCGCGAAGATCATGCGGTCCTCGGCCTTGTGCACGAGTTCCAGTCGCTCGGCCGGGCCGGCGAAGATCACGCTGTGCTCACCGACCACGCTGCCGCCGCGCAGCGCCGCATAGCCGATGTCGCCGGATTTGCGCGCGCCGGTGTGACCGTCGCGCGCTTTTACCGAATGCTTGTCGAGATCGATGCCGCGGCCTTCCGCCGCCGCGCGCCCGAGCATCAGCGCGGTGCCGGAGGGCGCGTCGACTTTCTGGTTGTGATGCATCTCCAGGATTTCGATGTCGAAAGAATTATCGAGCGTCTTGGCGACGCGCCGGGTGAGCGCCGCCAAGAGATTGACGCCGAGGCTCATATTGCCGGACTTGACGATCACCGCGCTCTTGGCGGCGTCCTTGATCTTCGCTTCGTCGGCCGCGCTCAAGCCGGTGGTGCCGATGATGTGCACCTTGCCGGCCTTGGCCGCGAGCGCGGCGAAGGCCACCGTCGCCACCGGGGCAGTGAAGTCGACAATGCCGTCGGCTTGGGCGAGCAGCGCCGCCGCGTCGCCGCTGAGCTTGACGCCGTTCTCCGGCGTGCCGGCGAGCGTGCCGGCGTCCCGGCCGATCAGCAGCGAGCGCGCGTCTTCCAGCGCCCCACTCAGCGCAAAACCCTTTGCATCGGCGATCGCCTTGACCAGCGTGCGGCCCATCCGCCCGCCGGCGCCGGCGACCACGAGCCGCATCTCGGCCATCGGTCAAACTCCCGGAACGTGCGGCGCGGGTATAGCGGGAGCCGGGCCGCAGGTCACCTCCCCCGCCTGCGGGGGAGGGTGAAAAAGCTACGGCTGCGGGCCGTCGTAGCCCTCGATCACGATCAGATCGGCATCCGCATTGGCCTGCCGGAGCGCGATGGCCTTGGCATATTCAGGCGAGCGGTAGCAGGTCATCGCCGCCTCATAGCTCGGAAATTCGATGATGACGATGCGGCTGCGGCTCTTGCCTTCAACCACTTCCATCTTGCCGCCGCGCGTCGTGTAGCGGCCGCCGAACTTGCGAAAAATATCCGGCAAGGCGGCGACGTATTCCTTGTACCCATCCGGATTGCGGACATCGACATTGGCGATCCAGTAACCCTTGGCCATCTCAACTCCCTCTCATTTTCCGGTAGCGTGTTCGATCTCGGCGACGATCGCGTCGGCCGCCGCCTTCGGGTCGCGGGCTTCCACCACCGGCCGGCCGACCACCAGATAGTCGGCGCCCGCCTCGATCGCCCTCGACGGCGTCATGATGCGCTTCTGGTCGCCGCTGGCGCTGCCGGCGGGGCGGATGCCCGGCGTCACCAGCACCATGCCCGGGCCCGCTATGCCGCGCAGATTGGCCACCTCCTCCGCCGAACACACCAGGCCATCGACGCCGGTGTCGCGCGCCTGCGCCGCGCGTGCAGCGGCCAGTTCGCCAACGCTGAGGTCGTAGCCGGCGGCAGCGAGATCGGCGTCGTCGTAAGAGGTGAGCACGGTCACTGCGAGAATGCGCAGCGTCGAACCCTTCTTGCCGTCCACCGCCGCCTTCATGGTCTGTGGATAGGCGTGCACCGTGAGAAAGGTGGCGCCCATCTTCGCCACGCTCTCGACGCCCTTGGCAACCGTATTGCCGATGTCATGCAGCTTGAGATCGAGGAACACCTGCTTGCCGGCGGCGATCAAGCCGGCCGCAAACGGCAGCCCGCCGGCGAAGGCGAGTTGATAGCCGATCTTGTAGAAGCCGACCGTATCGCCCAAGCGCGATACCATGGTCTCGGCCGCCTGCACCGACGGCAGGTCGAGAGCGACGATTAGGCGTTCGCGTGCATCCAGCGTCAAGGCAGTCTCCATTGGATCAGCATGACTTTTATCATGCTGTTCACATCATCAGCCGCGCCATGTCCACCAGCCGCGCGAGCTGTGCGCGAAACAAATTGGCGGTGCCGGTGTCGGCGATATTGTCCCTCTCGTCGAAGG
Source organism: uncultured Alphaproteobacteria bacterium (assembly GCA_963770985.1). GTDB lineage: Bacteria > Pseudomonadota > Alphaproteobacteria > Rhizobiales > Xanthobacteraceae > Pseudolabrys. The sequence continues at coordinate 30,528 of CAVYRR010000014.1, forward strand.
CGAGATCGGCCTGCGGGATCGCCACCTGCTCAGGGATCACCAGCGCGCCGCAGCCGAGCTCGAGGATTTGCCGCAGCGCCATCAGCGAGCGCAGACCCCCCGCGCGCTCCGGCGAGGCCGAGGCAGATCGCGAACACGCGACCCTTGAACGCGGCATAGTTGGGATCGCCGCGCTCGCGCACGCGCGAGACCCAGTCGATGGCGTTCTTGAGCATCGGCGTCACCGACGCGCTGTATTCGGGGCTGGCGATGAACACGCCGTGGTGGGCCATGATCATCTGCTTGAGCTTGATCGCATTGGCGGGCGGACCGGCATTGGCCTCGAGATCGCCCTCGTAGAGCGGCAGCGGATAATCCTCGAGCGAGATGCGGGTGACGTCGATGTCGATCAAGGCCAGTTCTTTCACCGCCAGTGCCGCCAGCTTGACGTTGTGCGAGCCGGTGCGGGTCGAGCCGGGCAGGACGAGGATTTTCGGCGTGGCCATCGGCGGCTCCAATCACGTCCGCCATCTATAACATGCGAGCGCTGCCGATCAGCGTCCGCGATAAACCCACACGCGCGCCGGCGGCAGATTCAGCCAGATCAGCTCGGAGGCCTCGGCCTTGATCCCGGACAGCGCCTTCGGAATCGGCGGCACCATGGCATAGGTGAACTGGACGAAGGGCGCGCCCGGCGCCAGCAGGCTCATGGCGTCCGAAATCAGGCGCAGGCGCGTGCGCAGCGGCTTGGTGACCAGCGGCAGTCCCGACACCACCGCGGCGGCCGGCTCGCGCACGAAGGTCTCCAGCAGACGGCGCAGCCGATAGGCGTCGCCCTGCACGACGGTCGCCGCCGGATAGCGCGTGCGTAGCAGACGGCAGAAGTCCGGATCGAATTCGACCAGGATCAGCCGCGCCGGATCGACGCCGCGCTGCACGAGCGCCTCGGTCACCGGCCCGGTGCCGGGCCCGAGCTCGATCACCGGGCCGCTCGCCTGCGGATCGACATAGCGCGCCATGGTGCGCGCCAACGCCTTGCTCGACGGCATCACCGCGCCGGTGGAGATCGGCTTCTCGATCCAGGTACGGATGAATTGCATCTCGTCATCGAGACGCAGGGTCTTCTTTTTCGCGACGCGGACGACTGAATGTGAAGGCATTGCTGCGGGGTCACGCGTACGAGGGAACGGACTTTAGTCTAGCAACTTCACGGGTATAGCGCCCCGGGCAGGGGGTCAAGATGGCTAGTCCGTATGGCTGCCCCGATTTCCGAGGCCATCGAGAAAATCCTTAACCCGGCTGAAGAATCCGGCCAATTCCGGCTGGGTCGCCTCGGATGACAGCTTTTCGAACTCCGCCAGCAGCTCGCGCTGCCGTTTGGTCAGGTTTTGCGGCGTTTCCACCGATACTTGAACGTACATGTCGCCGGTTTGTTTCGACCGCAGCACCGGCATCCCCTTGCCGGACAGGCGGAAACGCCGGCCGGTCTGGGTGCCGGCGGGCACCTTGACCCGCGCTTGGCTGCCGTCGATGGCCGGCACTTCGAATTCGCCGCCAATAGCCGCGGCAACCATGGAGATCGGCACCCGGCAGTGCAGGTCGGCGCCGTCGCGCTGGAAGAACTCGTGTGGGGTGAGCGACAGGAAAATATAAAGATCGCCGGCCGGGCCGCCGCGCAGGCCCGCCTCGCCTTCGCCGGCGAGCCGGATGCGGGTGCCGTCCTCGACGCCGGGCGGTATATTGACTGACAGATTGCGCTCGCGCGTGACCCGGCCCGCGCCCGTGCAAGACGGACAGGGATTCTCGATCATCTGCCCGCGGCCGCCGCAGGCCGGGCAGGTGCGTTCGAGCGTGAAGAAGCCCTGCGCATGCCTGATCTTGCCGGCGCCACCACAGGTCGCGCACGGCTTGGGCTTGCTGCCGGCCTTGGCGCCGGTGCCGGAGCAGGCTTCGCAGGTCACCGAGGTTGGGATACGGATTTGCGCGGTCTTGCCAGCAAAGGCCTCTTCCAAGCCGATTTCCATATTGTAACGCAGATCCGAGCCGCGCTCGCGGCCCTGGCTGCGACCGCCGCGCCGGCCACCGCCCATGCCGAAGAGATCTTCGAAAATGTCGGAGAAGGTGGAGGCGAAATCGGCGCCGAAGCCGTGCGCGCCGCCGCCCATGCCGCCCTGCTCGAAGGCGGCGTGACCGAAGCGGTCATAGGCGGCGCGCTTGTCGCCGTCCTTGAGGACGTCATAGGCCTCGTTGAGCTCTTTGAATTTGTGCTCGCATTCGGCGTCGCCCGGATTGCGGTCCGGGTGATGCTGCATGGCGAGCTTGCGGTACGCGGCCTTGAGCTCGACGTCGGTAACGGTACGGCTGACGCCCAGGACCTCGTAATAGTCGCGCTTGGACATGCCGATCCCGCCGTTAGATCAAAACGTCGCCATAGCCGTACGTGATTCGGCCGTCCGCTGCGCCCCGGAAAAATGCACCCCCGGGGTTTGGCCCGGGGGTGACGCATTTCGAACTGGCGGTTGACCGCACGGCCGGCGCCTTAAGCTCAGGCGGACTTTTTGTCGTTCTTGTCGTCGACCTCGGTGAACTCCGCGTCGACTACGTCTTCTTTTTTCTCGCCCGCCTCGGCGCCATCGCCGCCCGGAGCGCCAGCAGCGCCTTGTGCTTCCGCCTGCTTGTACATGGCTTCGCCGAGCTTCATGGAAGCCTGCGCCAGCGCATTGGTCTTGGCCTGGATGGCGGCCGAGTCGTCGCCTTTGAGCGCCTCTTTGAGATCCGCCATAGCGTTCTCGATCGCGGTGCGCTCGGCCTCGCCAACCTTCGAGCCATGCTCGGCGAGCGCCTTCTCGGTGGAATGCACCAGCGCCTCGCCGTGGTTCTTGGCTTCGACCGCCGCTTTTCGCTTCTTGTCCTCTTCGGCGTGCGCCTCGGCGTCCTTGACCATCTTCTCGACATCGGCCTCGGACAGGCCGCCCGACGCCTGGATGCGGATTTGCTGTTCTTTGTTCGTCGCCTTGTCCTTGGCGGACACGTTGACGATGCCGTTGGCGTCGATGTCGAAGGTGACCTCGACCTGCGGTACACCGCGCGGTGCCGGCGGTATGCCGACCAGATCGAACTGTCCGAGTATCTTGTTGTCGGACGCCATCTCGCGCTCGCCCTGGAACACGCGGATCGTGACCGCGTTCTGATTGTCCTCGGCGGTGGAGAACACCTGGCTCTTCTTGGTCGGAATGGTGGTGTTGCGGTCGATGATGCGGGTGAACACGCCGCCCAGCGTCTCGATGCCGAGCGAGAGCGGGGTCACGTCGAGCAGCAGCACATCCTTGACGTCGCCTTGCAGCACGCCGGCCTGGATGGCGGCGCCCATCGCCACGACTTCATCCGGGTTGACGCCCTTGTGCGGCTCCTTGCCGAAGAATTGCTTCACCACTTCCTGCACCTTCGGCATGCGCGTCATGCCGCCGACCAGAACGACCTCGTTGATCTCGCCCGCCGAGATGCCGGCGTCCTTGATCGCCTTGCGGCACGGCTCGACCGTCTTCTGAATGAGATCGTCGACCAGCGCCTCGAACTTGGCGCGGGTGAGCTTCATGGTCAGATGTTTGGGACCCGACGCGTCCGCCGTGATGAACGGCAGATTGATTTCGGTCTGCGTGGTGGACGACAGTTCGATCTTGGCCTTTTCGGCCGATTCCTTGAGCCGTTGCAATGCGAGCTTATCGCGGCGCAGATCGATGCCCTGCTCCTTCTGGAATTCGTCGGCCAAATAGTTGACCAGGCGCATGTCGAAATCTTCGCCACCCAGGAACGTATCGCCGTTGGTGGACTTCACCTCGAACACGCCGTCGCCGATTTCCAGGATCGAAATATCGAAGGTGCCGCCGCCGAGGTCGTAGACCGCGATGGTGCCGGTCTTCTGTTTGTCGAGACCGTAAGCGAGCGCGGCCGCGGTCGGCTCGTTGATGATACGCAGCACTTCGAGGCCGGCGATCTTGCCGGCATCCTTGGTGGCCTGACGCTGGGCGTCATTGAAATAGGCGGGAACGGTGATGACGGCCTGCTCGACCTTTTGCCCGAGATAGGCCTCCGCTGTTTCCTTCATCTTCTGCAGGATGAAACCGGAGATCTGCGAGGGCGAATACTGCTTGCTGTCCGCTTCGACCCAAGCGTCGCCGTTCGAGGCCTTGGTGATCTTGTAGGGGACGAGCTTCTTGTCCTTCTCGACCATCGGGTCGTCGTAGCGTCGTCCGATCAAGCGCTTGACCGCGAAGATGGTCTTTTCCGGATTGGTGACCGCCTGGCGCTTGGCCGGCTGGCCAACGAGGCGCTCGCCGTCGTCGCTGAAGGCGACGATCGAGGGCGTCGTGCGCATGCCTTCGGCGTTCTCGATGACTTTCGGAGTCTTGCCTTCCATGACGGCGACGCACGAATTGGTGGTGCCGAGGTCGATGCCGATGACCTTGCCCATGGTTCTTCCTCTCAAATTGCGGCAGGCCGGCGCGGGCCATTTGGCGCCCGCGCGGGATATGTCCGCGGCCCATCCGCAGACCCCCTGATCCAGCCCCCTGGATATACTTTTTGCCGCATTTGCGCGGCTCAATGGCTCATATAGGAGGGCCGCCCCGACCCGCAAGCCAGCCGGTCACGAAATCGAGAACCGGCAGGGCGAAACCCCCGCCGCCAGGTCACGCGAGGGGTCAATCTGGCCATTGCCGCGCCGGCCGAGGCCGGTTAGGCAGGCCGACCCCCCTTCGAAATTGAAAGCGGATAAACCCTATGTCCCGCCGGTTGTTGGCTTACCTCGTCGCCGGAATGTTCGTAATTTGGGCCGCCTTTGCGGTCTTTGCTCCCGCTTTCGGCGCCGAGCCGGTCTTTCCGCCCGGTTTACGTATCGGGCTCGAGCCGCCGGCCGATCTCAAACCAAGCACGCATTTTTCGGGCTTCGAAGATATCGACCGCAAAGCTGGCGTTACCATCTTCGACATGCCGGCCGCCGCCTATGCCGAACTCGAGCGCGCGGCAAATACCACGCAGCAGAATGGCCTCACCGACGTAAAGCGGGAGAATTTTACATTCCGCGACGGCGCCGGGTTGCTGGTCACCGGCCGCGCCCGGATTAAAGGCGTCATGCTGCACAAATGGGTTCTGCTGGCGACCGCACCCGCCGACAAAGACCTTACCGCGCTGATCAATGTCGAAGTGCCGGAGACCGCGCTGGCGGTTTATTCCGACGCGGTGGTCCGCAAAGCGTTGGCAAGCGTCACCTTCAGGCCGAACCCGTTACAGGAGCAACTTGGCTTGCTGCCATTCAAGCTCGTACAGCTGGCTGGCTTCCGGGTGGTCAAAGTGATGGCCGTCGGGAGCGTGGTTCTGACTGATGGGCCGAGCGATGACCTCAGCAAGCAGCCTTATGTCATCGTCTCGATTGGGCGCGGTTCGCCGGAGCGGCCCGACGACCGCGCTAGATTTGCGCGCGACGCGCTGTCGTCGGCGCCGTTGCGCGATCTCACGGTGCAGTCGGCGGATGCCATGCGGATCGGCGGCTTTCCCGGCTACGAGATCCGGGCGCAGGCCGTGGGGCCCAACGGCGAACCGATCATGCTGGCGCAATGGCTGCGTTTCAGCGGCAGCAATTTTTTACGCATCATCGGCGTTGGTCCCAAGAACGGTTGGGACGCGCTGTTCACCCGTTTCCGCGCGGTGCGCGACGGGATCGAATTCCGTTGATCGTTATGGCGCCGCGCCGGGGCGCGGATTGTCGTTGGCAGAGGCTGGCGGTGTTTTCGGCGCGGTTTTCACCACCGCCACCATCGCCGGCCGCAATACGCGGTCGCCGAGCATATAACCGGCCTGGATGACCTGCGCGACGTGGCCCGCCGGCAGCTCGGCATTCTCCACCTCGTACATCGCCTGATGCACATTGGGATCGAACTTCTCGCCCACCGGAGAGAATTTAGTCACGCCGTTTTTTTCGAGCACCTTCATCAACTCGCGCTCAGTGAGCTCGATGCCCTCGATCAGCGCCGTGAGCTTGGCGTCGGCCTGTTCCCGCAATTCAGGGCCGAAGGTTCCCAACGCGCGGTGCATGTTGTCTGCCACGGCCAGCACGTCGCGGGCGAATCCGGTGACGCCATAGGCGCGCGCATCGGCGACCTCGCGCTCGGTGCGTTTGCGCAGGTTCTCCATCTCGGCCAGCGTGCGCAGCAGCTTGTCCTTGAATTCCGCAGCCGCTTCCAACGCGGCGGTAACCTGCTCGGCCGGTACCAATTCCGGTGCCCCGGCAGCGGCCATCTCGCCCTCGGGCTGGGCAGCCGTATCGTCAGCGGCGGGCCTGTCCGTCATTGTGCCTGGATCCTCAAAACTGTCCGGATGCGGGGGATATCAGGGTTCGGGAGCAAAAAATCAAGCGTTTAGCTTGATAGCAATCGGCTCACGATCCGTGCGGTGTAATCGACCATCGGGATGACGCGGGCATAATTGAGCCGGGTCGGTCCGATCACCCCGATCACGCCCACAATGCTGCCTTTGCTGTCGCGATAGGGCGCCACGATGGTCGAGGAGCCGGACAGCGAAAACAGCTTGTTCTCCGAGCCGATGAAGATGCGCACGCCGTCGCCGCGCTCGGCGCGGCCCGAGCAGATCGATCACCTCGCGCTTGGTCTCAAGCGCGTCGAACAGCGAGCGCACCCGCTCCAGATCCTCCAGCGCGTGCAGGTCCTCGAGCAGATTGGCGTGGCCGCGCACGATCAGCTTGCGCTCCTCGCTTTCGCCGCCCGACCAGCTGGCCAGGCCGGCCGAAATGATCTTCTGGGTGAGTTGGTCGAGTTCGGCCCGCCCGGCCACCATCGCGGCTTCGATCTCGACGCGCAGCTCGGCCAGCGTCTTGCCGCGGATACGGGCGTTGAGGAAGTTGGCCGCCTCGACCAGCGCCGATGACGGCAGGCCGGCCGGCACGTTGAGGATGCGGTTTTCCACCTGGCCGTCTTCCGCCACCAGCACGGCGAGCGCGCGCTCCGGCTCGAGTTGGACGAATTCGATGTGCTTGAGCCGCACGTTCGACTGCGTGGCCACCACCACGCCGGCCGAATGCGTGAGGCCGGACAAAGTCTGCGAGGCTTCAGTGAGCACGTTCTCCAGCGACCGGCCGCTGCCGGTGGCGGCGACCTGCGCCTCGATCGAGCGGCGGTCGCTTTCGGTCAGGTCGCCGATCTGCATCAGCGCGTCGACGAAGAAGCGCAGGCCCAGTTCGGTCGGCAGCCGGCCGGCCGACGTATGCGGGGCGAAGATTAGGCCGAGCTGCTCAAGGTCCGACATCACGTTGCGCACCGAGGCCGGCGACAGTGTGATCGGCAGCAACCGCGCCAGATTGCGCGAGCCGACCGGTTCGCCGGTGGTGAGATAGCTTTCGACGATCTGGCGGAAAATCTCGCGTGAGCGCTCGTTGAGTGCCGCCAGGCTCACTTGGTTCGCGCCGATCGGGACGTCGTGGGAAGCCACGGCTTAACTCCTTATATCCCGTCAACAATGGCCGTCGCGGCGGACTTGTTCAAGTCATGCATATGGTTATGGTGAGCGCCAACGTTAAGGGAGCAAGCCTAATGCGGCCGAGCCGTCGACAAGTCGATGAACTGCGCGCCGTTTCGCTCGAACGCAGCGTGGTCAAATACGCCGAAGGCTCCTGTTTCGTGAAATTCGGCGATACCCATGTGCTGGTGACCGCGAGCCTTGAGGAGCGGCTACCGCCCTGGCTCAAGGGGCAAGGGCGCGGCTGGGTCACCGCCGAATACGGCATGCTGCCGCGCGCCACCTCCGAGCGCACCCGCCGCGAAGCCTCGGCTGGCAAGCAGGGCGGCCGCACCGTGGAAATCCAGCGCTTGATCGGCCGTTCCTTGCGTTCGGTCGTCGATCTGCAGGCGCTCGGCGAACGGCAGATCACCATCGACTGCGACGTGATCCAGGCCGACGGCGGCACCCGCACCGCGTCGATCACCGGCGCCTGGGTGGCGCTGTCGGATTGCCTCTCCTGGATGAAGACGCGCGAGATGTTCAAGGGCCAAAGCTCGGAACAAGTGTTGCGCGATCATATCGCCGCCGTCTCCTGCGGTGTCTGCAAGGGCACCGCCGTGCTCGATCTCGATTACGCCGAGGACTCGGAAGCCGACACCGACGCCAATTTCGTGATGACCGGCTCCGGCAACATCGTCGAAATCCAGGCCACCGCGGAGAAGATCCCGTTCAGCGAGGACCAGTTCCAGGTGCTGCTGGCGCTGGCGCGCAAAGGCATCGAGAAGCTGGTGGGCTTGCAAAAAATGGCGGTGATGTGAGCCGAAAACTCGCCGGCCCTGTCGTCATCGCCACCCACAATCCCGGCAAGCTGGCCGAAATGCGCGACTTGCTGGCACCATATGGCGTTGCCGCGCAATCGGCCGGCGAACTCAGGCTGAGCGAGCCGACCGAAACCGGAAAGACCTTCGCCGAGAACGCGCGCATCAAGGCGACGGCCGCGGCCAAGGCGACCGGCCGCGCCGCCTTCGCCGACGACTCCGGCCTGGTGGTCGATGCGCTCGGCGGCGAGCCCGGCATTCATTCGGCGCGCTGGGCCGGACCGGACAAGGATTTCCGTTTCGCCATGAACAAGATCCAGACGCTGTTGATCGAACGCAGCGCGCGCACGCCCGAGCAGCGCCGCGCGCATTTCATCGCGGCGCTCTGTCTCGCTTGGCCCGACGGTCATGTGGAAGAGTTCGAGGGACGTGTTGATGGTGTCGCGGTCTGGCCGCCGCGCGGCGACAAAGGTTTCGGTTACGATCCGCTGTTCAAACCCGACGGCTTCGATCGCACCTTTGGGCAGATGAGCGCAGACGAGAAACACGGCCTGCCGCCGAAAGGCCAAGGCCTATCGCACCGCGCCCGCGCCTTCGTCAAACTCGCGGATGCGTGTCTGCGCGCCTGAGTGCGGTTCCCGATCGTTACAATTTTAATCAACTTCCGCCGCGCGCTTGCATTCGCGCTAGATGCGACGCGGTGCGCGGCCTATGATGCTTAACATGAGTTTACCATCACCCTTTGCCGTCTATGTGCACTGGCCGTTCTGTCTGTCGAAGTGCCCCTATTGCGACTTCAACAGCCACGTGCGCCATGGCGGCATCGACGAGGCGCGCTTCGTGCGCGCGTTCGAAGCCGAAATCGCCACGACCGCCGCGCGCATTCCCGGCCGCACGGTTTCGACGATCTTCTTCGGCGGCGGCACGCCGTCGCTGATGCAGCCGGCGTCGGTGCAGGCCATTCTGGATGCGATCGGCAAGCACTGGAGCATCGCGCCCGACGTCGAGGTGACGCTGGAAGCCAATCCGACCAGCGTCGAAGCCACGCGTTTTCGCGGCTATCGCAGCGCCGGCGTCAACCGCGTCTCGCTCGGTGTGCAGGCGCTCGACGATGCCGCGTTGAAGGAACTCGGCCGCCTGCACAGCGCGCAGGAAGCGCTCGACGCGGTCGCGGTGGCGCGCGCGAATTTTGAGCGTTACTCGTTCGATCTGATCTATGCGCGGCCGCGCCAGACGCCTGCCGCCTGGGCGGCTGAGCTCAAGCGCGCCATTGCCGAGGCGGCCGAACATCTCTCGCTCTATCAACTGACCATCGAGCAGGACACGCCGTTTTTCGGTTTGCAAAAAGCCGGCAAGCTCGTCGTTCCCGACGACGACACCGCGCGCGATCTCTACGACCTCACGCAAGCGACTTGCGCCGAGGCCGGCCTGCCGGCCTACGAAGTTTCCAACCACGCGCGGCCGGGCGCCGAGTGCCGGCACAATTTGGTCTATTGGCGCGGCCACGAATATGCCGGCGTCGGGCCAGGCGCCCATGGCCGGCTCAATATCGACGGCCGCCGCTACGCGACCGAAACCGACAAGCGCCCGGAAGGCTGGTTGACGCGCGTCGAGGCGGCAGGCTGCGGCCTGGTCGTCGACGAGAAGCTGACCGCGGGGGAAACCGCCGACGAATTCCTGCTGATGGGGCTGCGGCTCGCCGAAGGCATCGAGCCGGAACGCTATACGGCGATCGCCGGCCGCACGCTCGATCCCAAGCGCATTTCAATCTTACGCGACGAGGGCGCGGTGGAAACGACCGCGAACGGCCGCCTACGCGTGACACAGAGCGGGTTTCCGGTGCTCGACGCGGTGGTCGCAGATTTAGCGGCTTAATCAAGTCCCCGGATTGAACACACGCGGCGCCGGGCTCACGACCTGGCCGCCGGATGGCGCGACGCGCAGCACGGCGAGGCCCCGTTCGTTGGTGCCGTCGGGACGGAAGCGGAACACGCCGTCGATGCCGGCGAAGCCCGAGGAAGTCGTCAGCACCTGCTCGCTGAAGCGCTGTGCGCCTTGCGTCTTCACCAGCGCGGCGACCAGCGCGACCGCGTCATAGGCTAGCGTTGCCGTGCGCACCGGATCCTGGCCGTAGCGCGCGCGGTAGCGGCTTGAGAAATTGCGGAAGCCGCTCGATTCCGGCGCCGCGTACCAGCCGCCATCGAGCGTCGGCGTTGAGAACACGCGCGGATCGTCCCACAAGCCGGTACCGAGCAGTTGCACGCGCTTCAGATTCACGCCGGCGGCGGCGAGCGCCTGCACCACTTGCGGCACTGCGTCGGCGCCGTCGGGAATGAAAATCGAATCGGCCTGGGCGGCCGCCTGCGCCACGCGCCGCGCCGGCTCGGCCATCTTGTTCGGATCGGGCGGATATTTTTCCAGCGCGACAATGCGGCCGCCGCGGCGCGACACGTCCTGCTGGAAGGCGGCTTCCACCACCGCGCCATAAGCGCTGTCAGGCAGCATCGCGGCAAATGAACGTTTTCCCCGCGAGACAGCGAAATCGACGATGCGCTTGACGTCGGTCTCGGGCAGGAAGCTCAACAGATAGATGCCGCGGGAGGCGACACTGATGTCGGTCGAGAATGCGATCACCGGGATGCCGCGTTGGCGTGCGGTCGCGCCTACCGCGCGCACGGCTTCCGCAAACAGCGGGCCGATGATGATCTCCGCGCCTTCGCCGATCGCTTGCTGCGCGGCGGCCTGCGCGCCCTGCGGCGTGCCGCCGTCGTCCTTTACCAGCAATTGGATGTTCGGATTCTTGAATTCGGCGAGCGCCATGTCGGCGGCGTTTTTCATCGACTGCGCGGCAACGCCGGCATTGCCCTGCGCCGACAGCGGCAGGATCAGCCCGACGCGAACCTGGCCTTCGCCGAGCGTGGCGGCGGGCGCGGCCATTTCCGGCGGCGGCGTGTTGCTGAAAAACTGCGAACTGCCGCCGGCGCAGGCGGTGAGCACGGCGGCCGCGGCGGCGACGCACAGCCCGACGCACAGCCGGCGTCGCCCGTGCGACAGCTTCCTCCCCTCAGCTGGCCCCATCCCCGACATGGTGGCTCCTCACACAACAGTTCTATGTCAGTCCTACCGATTATCGGCGGTTTTGTCCTGTAAAAGTTAACGCCGTGAAAAAGAAAGGGAATTTGTCACGATGACGCGCCAAGGGCCGCCGTCTAAAGTAGCCGGCATGGCCAAGGACAATAAGAAAGACGACAAAAAGGACAGCAAAACTGCAGGCACCGGTCGGCCGCGCCGTTACGCGTTGGCCGGTGCAAGCCTAGACGCTCCGCCGTTGGCCGCGGGCCTTTATTTGGTGGCGACGCCGATCGGGAACTTGCGCGACATCAGCTTGCGCGCACTCGAGACGCTGGCCGCCGCCGACGTGATCGCCTGCGAGGACAGCCGCGTCACCCGCAAGCTCTCCGAGCATTACGGCATCTCAACGCCGCTCACGCTTTACCACGAGCACAACGCGGCCGAGGCCAGGCCGAAGCTGCTCGCCCGCTTGGGCGAAGGGCAAGCGGTCGCGCTGGTCTCGGATGCCGGTACGCCGCTGATCTCCGATCCCGGTTACAAACTTGTGCGCGCGGCAAGCGAAGCCGGTCACGCGGTCATCGCGGTGCCGGGCGCTTCCGCGGTATTGACCGCGCTCGGCGCCGCCGGCCTGCCGACCGACCGTTTCTTCTTTGAGGGCTTCCTGCCGCCCAAGCAGGCGGCGCGGCAAAAGCGCATCGCCGCGCTGGCCGCCATTCCCGCCACTTTGGTGTTTTTCGAAAGCGGGCCGCGCTTATCCGCGGCACTCGCCGATCTCGCCGCGGGCTTGGGTCCGCGTGCGGCCGCCATCTGCCGCGAGCTGACCAAACTGCACGAAGAATTCCGCCGCGACGATCTTGAGAACCTGGCGCGTCACTACGAGGCCGGTGGCGAAACGCGCGGCGAGATCGTCATCGTGGTGGCGCCGCCCGCCGCCGACGCGGACAACGCCGACGATCTTGACGAACTGCTGCGCCGTGCGCTCATGCGCGTTACGGTCAAGGACGCGGTCGGCGAAGTGGCGCTCGCCACCGGCCGGCCGCGCCGCGAGGTCTACCAGCGCGCGCTCGCACTCGCAAAGGACAATGGCGATGGCGCGGCGTAACGCCACACCGCGGCCACCCAAGCCGCCGCCGCGGCCGGAACGCGTAGCGGCATTCGGGCTCGGCATTTCCGCCGAGAGCCGCGCCGCCGCCTGGCTGCTCGCGCACGGCTATCGCATCTTGGCGCGGCGCTGGAAGAGCCCGCTCGGCGAAATCGACATCATCGCAGCGCGCCGTCACTTGCTGATCTTCGTCGAGGTGAAGGCGCGGGCGACCCTGGATGACGCTGCGGAATCGGTCACCGGACGGCAGAAGCAGCGCATCGCGGCGGCGGCGGAAATCTGGCTCGCCGCCAATCCCGTTCCGGCGATCCGCGATATCCGCTTCGATGCGATCCTGGTCGCACCCGGCAAACTGCCGCGCCATATCCCGGCGGCGTTCGAGACGACGTGAAATAATTAGGCGCTGAGCCGCTGGAAGAACGCGTCGACCTGGCCGCGAATGCGGCCGGCGACGCTGCCGAGATCGTCGGCCACCGTCTTCACCGCGCCGGCGCTGGAGCGGGTGTCTTCGGTAGCGGTACCGACCAGACTGACCTCGTCGGCGGTCTCGACCGTGCGCTTGGCGGCGATTTCGACGCTGCGCGCGATTTCCGCCGTGGCGGCGCCCTGCTCGGTGACGGCGGCGGCGATGGCGCCGCTGATGTCGCCGATTTCGCGGATGATGTGTTCGATCGCGTTGATCGCTTCGATCGAGCGCACGGTGGCGCGCTGCATGCCGGCGATCTGCGCGGTGATTTCCTCGGTGGCGCGGCTGGTCTGCCCGGCCAGCGCCTTCACTTCGCCGGCCACCACGGCGAAACCGCGCCCGGCCTCGCCCGCGCGGGCAGCTTCGATCGTGGCATTGAGCGCAAGCAGATTGGTCTGCTCGGCGATGCCGGTGATCAGCTTGACCACGTCGCCGATGCGGCCGGCCGCTTCGTCCAGCTCCTTGACCGCGAGATTGGTGCGCCCGGCTTCGTTCACCGCCTTGGTGGCGATGGCGTTCGACTGCGCCACCTGGCGGTCGATCTCGTTCACGGACGCCGACAGTTCGTCGGCGGCGGAGGCGATGTCGCGCACATTCGAGGAGGCCTCCGACGAAGCGGCTGCGGCGCTGGCGGTCTTGGCGGTGGCTTCATCGGCGGCGCCGGCGAGCTGGGTCGAGGCCGCCAGCATCTGATCGGAAATACGCCCGAGCTCGGCGAGGGTTGCTTCCACTTCCGCCGAGAAGCGCGAGATCTCGTTCGACATATGCTCCTGGCGCTGCGTGCGCAGTTCGGCATCGGTGCGCACGGTGCGATTGAGCTCTTCGTTGCTGCGCATGGCGCGCTGGAACACACCGATCGAGCGCGCCAGCGCGCCGATCTCATCGCTGCGTTCGCTGAACGGTACCGACACCGAAGCATCGCCGGCGGCGACCGCTTCGGTGATATGTGTGATTTCCGCGATCGGATTGGCAACGCTGCGCGAAATCACCCATGCGCCAGCAGCCGCCAGCACGACCGCGAGGCCGGCGAGCAGGCTAAGCCACAGGGCGGTCTTGTCGATGCCGGTGTCGATTTCCGAGTAGAGGCGAATTGCGCGCGTCGAATAAATCTTGGTTAGATCTTCCAGATCCTTGTTGAGCGCCTTGCGCACCGAGCGGTTGGCGTCGTTGTCGCCCCATTCGCGGCCGGCGGCGGGACTGACTTCGGTGCCCAGCCGCGCCAGTTCGCGGCGGAAATCGATGAACTGCGCGATGCGGCCGGAGAACTGGGCAAACAGTTCGGCGTCGTCGCCACGCACCGACTTCTTCCAGTCGTCGACCACCTTGGCGATCTGCTTGTTGAATTTGAGAATGCCGTCGGCGTAAATCTTCGACGTCTTCATATCCGACGACATGTAGACGCCGCGCGATTCCATCACCACGGCGTAAATCAGTCCGTTCACCTTCTCGACGTTCAAAGTGCCGGCATTGGCGGATTCGAATTCGTCGGTCAGCGCCGCATGGTGGCGCGCCGCCGTCACCGCGACCACCGACAGCGCGATGGTCGTGGTGGCCATTAGCGCGAAGATCGCATAGAGCTTGGCGGCGATTGAAAGCTTCGGCAAAGTCAAATGCGGCCCCCTCCCAATGCCCCAAAGGGCCCTTGGGCGGGCATAGTGGCGGTAAAATGTTAATGGTCTGTTTTCCTTAGGTTTCTCTCAGCCAAAAGTAGTCCAGAGCCCCGAAAATGAGCCTGAAAACCGCGGTGCAGATGGATCCGATCCAGCGGATCAATATCAAGGGCGATTCGACCTTCGCCCTGCTGCTGGAGGCGCAAAAGCGGGGTTATCAGCTTTCCTATTACACCCCCGACCGGCTGGCTTTGCTCAACGGCCGCCTGTTTGCCACGGTCGAGAGTTTGAGCGTGCGCGACAAGGCCGGCGACCATTTCACGCTCGACGAGCCGCGGCGGGTGGAGCTTGCCGAATTCGACGTGATCCTGCTGCGCCAGGATCCGCCCTTCGACCTTGCTTATGTGACCACCACCCATCTGCTCGAGCGCATCCACCCCAAGACGCTGGTGGTCAACGACCCGGCGCATGTGCGCAACGCGCCGGAGAAATTCTTCGTCACCGAATTCCCCGACCTGATGCCGCCGACACTGCTCACCCGCGACCTCGCCGAGATCAAGGCGTTCCGTGCCGAGCACGGCGACATTGTGATGAAACCGCTCTACGGCCACGGCGGCGGCGCGGTGTTCCGCATCACGCGCGACGATCTCAATTTCGGCTCGCTCTACGACATGTTCGCGGTCACCTTCCGCGAGCAATGGGTGGTGCAGAAATTCCTGCCCGCCGTGAAGCAGGGCGACAAGCGCATTCTGTTGGTGGATGGCGAGTTCGCCGGCGCGGTCAACCGCATTCCGGCCGCCGACGACCTGCGCTCCAACATGGTGCGCGGCGGCGCGCCGGCGGCGACCGACCTTACCAAGCGCGAGCAGGAAATCTGTAAGAGGCTCGGCCCTGCGCTGCGTGAACGCGGACTGCTGTTCGCCGGCATCGACGTAATCGGCGACTGGCTGACCGAGATCAACGTCACCTCTCCCACCGGGATTCGCGCGGTGAAGAATCTCGGCGGCCCTGACGCCGCGGCGCTGATATGGGACAAGATCGAGGCGAAGCGGAAAGCTTAGCGTCAAGAGTTTCGTATCATGAGCGTGCAGCTCACCATCGCCACCACCGACTACGACCATTTCCGCGATTTCCGGCTGGGCGACGTGCGCGCGGAAGGCATCGAGGCGAATTGGCTCACGCTCGGCCATCACGAAATCTTCTCCCGCTTCACCTTCAACCGCGAATGGGACGTCTCGGAATTGTCGTTCGCTAAATTCGCGGCGCAAGTGACGCGGGCGGATTCCGACATCATCGGCCTGCCGGTCTATGCCTCGCGGCTGTTCCGCTTCTCGTCGTTCTATGTGAACAAAACCAAGGGCATCAAAACCGCCAAGGACCTCAAGGGCAAACGCATCGGCGTGCCGGAATGGGCGCACACCGCCGCGGTCTGGATGCGCGGCTGGCTGATGCATGAAGGCGGCGTGCCGCTTGCCGACATCGACTGGGTGCAGGCCGGCACCAACGAGGTCGGCCGTATCGAAAAGGTCGAATTGACGCTGCCCAAAGGCGTCAGGCTGACCGCAATGCCCGAGAAGACGCTGAGCGGCATGATCGCGTCCGGCGAGCTCGACTGCGTCATCATCGCGCGCCCGCCCAACTCATTTCGGGAAAAACATCCCGATGTCATTCGGCTATTCCCCGATTACGAAGCGATGGAGCAGCGCTATTACGAGCAAACGCGCGTTTATCCGATCATGCATGTGATCGCTTTGCGCAAGGCGATCCTTGACGGCCGGCCTTGGGTCGCGCGCAATCTTTTCAACGCCTTCGAGGAATCCAAACGCCGCAGCCTCGAGCGCATCCTCGATCCGGCGGTATCGCGCTATCCGGTGCCGTGGCTGACGCAATACGCCACGCGCATGCGGCAGATGTTCGGCGATTTGTTTCCCTATGGCATCGAAGCCAACCGGCCGACGCTGGAACTGTTTCTGCGCTATGCACACGAACAGGGCATCGCTCACAGCCTCGCCAGGCCGGAAGACATTTTTCCCGCCGGCATCATGGCGTCGGTGAAAATATAGGTCCGTCATTCCGGGGCGCGAGCGAACCCGGAATCCAGAGACGAATTTCATAATTTGCATCTGAATTCCGGGTCCGGCGCTGCGCGCCGTCCCGGAATGACAAAAACTATTTCCCCGCCCGTTTGGTCGCCTCGGCGCGGATGTCGGGGGCGGTGATCTTGGCCAGGTCGATCGGCTCTTTCAGATTGCCGGCTTTCAGCAATTCGTTCTGCATCCAAGCAAGCTTGTCCATCGGCAGGTTGACCTGCGGGTCGATCAAGCCGTGCTTAACGGTGTCGTCATAGGCATATGCGGGCCGCGGATCGTCGGGCTTGGTTTTGATGACGTCTTGGGTGAGCTTGATGGTCTCGTCGCGATGGCTGAGCGCAAAATGTAGCGCATCCATTTCCGCCGCCACGAAGCCGATGGCCTCGGTCCGCCGCTCGGCAATCGTCTTGCCGGTCACGGTCAGGCAGACGCGCAGATAATTCGGCAGCACGTCGCGGCCGTTGACCAGCATGGTGACGTCCTTGGGCGCGATCGACATGAACTCGGCGGCCACTACGCCGGCGTCGGCAACGCCGGCAACCACCGCCTTGTAACGTTCGAGATCGCCGCCGAGATTGGCAAAGCGAACGTCGCTTTGCGGGATCTGGTATTTCTCCAGGATCGCGTTGATCAGCAGATTGGGCAACGAGCCGGGCGCGGCCACCGCCACCGTCTTGCCCTTGAGGTCTTCGACCTTCGAAATCGTCGAGCGCACCATCAGGCCGTGCGGCACGCCCGGCCAATCGCAGCCGATGATCTTGATGTCGGCGCCGTGCGCGCCGGCGAGAATGGCGGCGCCCGGACTCGATTCAATGCTGTCGATCTCGCCGGCCAGCAATGCCTTGTGGGCGGTGGCGCCGTTCTTGAACGAGACGACATCGAGCTTCAGCCCTTGCTTCTCGGCAAAGCCGTGCCGGCTCACCATCAGCGAGAATCCGGCGTCGCCCTTGGGCTCGATCACGCCGTGCTTCCAGGTCTTGAGCTCCTGTGCAGACGCTGCCGCGCACAGCGCGAAGGTCAGCAAGGAGCCTGCGAGCACAGCAAGACCCGTTCGATCGCTACCCACCACTCCCTCCCGGTCGCCGTTGCGCGCATCGATGATCGGCGGCTTTCCGAACGATATCAATGCTTAGCGGCATGCCCATCTTGTTCCCTAATTGTTCTTGTACAACCTGATCGCCTCGACTACACTTATTGGTAGCGGGTGGGAGCTTCCCATGGTCCAACGCGTCTCAACGGTCGCCTTCGAGGGCATCGAGGCCCGTGCCGTGGACGTGCAAGTGCAGGTGGCGCCGGGGCTACCCGCCTTCAACATCGTCGGCCTGCCAGACAAGGCGGTGTCGGAAGCCAAGGAGCGCGTGCGCGCGGCTTTGGTCGCCTCGGGCCTCGCGCTGCCGGCGCGCCGCATCACCATCAATCTCGCGCCCGCCGATCTGCCGAAGGAAGGCAGCCATTACGATCTGCCGATCGCGCTCGGGCTGATGGCCGCCATCGGCGCCATTCCACAGGACGCCATTGCCGGCTTCACCGTATTGGGCGAGCTCGGTCTCGACGGCGGCATCGCGTCCGTCGCCGGCGTGCTGCCGGCCGCGATCGGCGCCAATGCGCGCGGGCAAGGGCTGATCTGCCCGGCGGCGTGCGGGCCGGAAGCGGCCTGGGCCTCGCCCGAGATCGAGATCGTCGCGGCGCAGTCGCTCATCCAGCTCGCCAATCATTTCAAGGGTACGCAGGTGCTCACGCGGCCGCAGCCCAAGATCCGCGAGACTCGACGGCGTGCCGCTCGACCTCGCCGACATTAAGGGCCAGGAAAGCGCCAAACGCGCGCTCGAAGTCGCCGCCGCCGGCGGTCATAATCTTTTGATGATCGGGCCGCCCGGCGCCGGCAAGTCGATGCTGGCGGCGCGGCTGCCTTCGATCCTGCCGCCGCTCTTGCCGACCGAACTGCTCGAAGTGTCAATGATCGCTTCGGTCGCCGGCGAGATCGAAGGCGGCGCGCTCACCAATAGGCGGCCGTTCCGCGCGCCGCACCATTCCGCCTCCATGCCGGCGCTGGTCGGCGGCGGCTTGCGTGCGCGGCCGGGCGAGATTTCGCTCGCCCATAACGGTGTGCTGTTCCTCGACGAGATGCCGGAATTCTCCGCGCAGGTTCTGGACTCGCTGCGCCAGCCGCTGGAGACCGGCGATGTCGCCATTGCGCGCGTTAATCACCGCATCACTTATCCGGCGCGTTTCATGCTGGTCGCCGCCATGAACCCCTGCCGCTGCGGGCGCGCGAACGATCCCGGTTTTGCTTGCAAACGGGGACCAAATACGCGGTGCGTGGCCGAATACCAGAGCCGGCTATCCGGCCCGCTGCTCGACCGCATCGACCTGCACATCGAGGTGCCGGCGGTGACCGCCGCCGATCTCATCCTGCCGCCGCCGAGCGAAGGCAGCCGCGATGTCGCCGCCCGCGTGGCGCGCGCCCGCGACATCCAGCTCGAGCGTTACGCCGCGCTCGGCCTGGAGAACGTGCGCACCAATGCGCAGGCGCACGGGCCGGTGCTGGAGGAGATCGCGCGCGCCGACGGCAGCGGGCTTACGCTGCTCAGAGACGCCGCCGACAGCATGAATCTGTCGGCGCGTGGCTATCACCGCGTGCTGCGTGTCGCCCGCACGCTGGCCGATCTCGACGGCGCCGAAAAGGTCGGCCGCGTCCATCTGGCCGAAGCGCTGTCCTACCGTGCGCTCGCCGACGAAGTGCGTCGCGCGGCATAAGCGCCTCGGCGCCATTTAATAAGCAACAAACCGTCGCGGCAGCGCCCATTACCGCCGGTTTAACCAACTCTTCACCACGTTCGCGTGCGCGCCGGGTGCGTTTCCGGCGGGGAATAAAATTGCAAGATTCCAGGTGCCAAATACCCGTCAATAAGCGGGATTTAGACGGCATGACGGAAACGGGCTCTTCAATTGTGCAATTGGCACGCAAGCGCGCCCGCAACAAAGCCGCGCTGGTGCTGTTCGGCCGCTCGGTCGTCGCCACCATGGCGGTGGTCTCCGGCTGGCTCGGTTTCCTCACCGGCATACGACTGCAAAGCTCGAACTACGACCCTTACGCCTACGGCACCGGCGTCGGCGCGCTGTTCGCAGCCGCCTGCGCAATTATCGCCTTCATGCTGATGCGGCAACGCGCCCACGCCGACAAAGTGCGTACTTTGCAGGCGCGCATCGAGGAACTATCCGACGACAATTGGGAGCTGCGCGAGATCGAGGTGAGCACGCTTGAGAAGGCGCGCGACCAGGCGGAAACCGCCAACCGCGCCAAGTCGCGTTTCCTCGCCACCGTCAGCCACGAAATCCGCACGCCGCTCAACGGCATTCTCGGCATGGCCGATCTGCTGCTCGACACGCCGCTGACACCCGAGCAGCTCACTTACGCCAAGGCGGCGAAGACCTCGGGCGAGACTTTGCTGTCGCTGATCGAGGAAATTCTCGATTTCTCCAAGATCGAGGCTGGCAGACTGGAGCTGGAAGCGCTGCCGTTCGCGTTATCTGCGCTGGTCGAGGAAACCGTCGAGCTCTTGGCGCCGCGCGCGCAGGCGAAAAATATCGAGATCGCATCGTTCGTGGACAAGCGGCTGCCGGGACAAGTCGTCGGCGATGCCGCGCGCTTGCGCCAGGTGCTGCTCAATCTCGCCGGTAACGCCATCAAGTTCACTGAAACGGGCGGCGTCGCGGTCATCGTCGAGCCGGGCGAGCGTGCAAACGACGTCCGTTTCCTCGTGCGCGACACCGGCATCGGCCTCGCGCCGGAAGACCAGGCGCGCGTGTTCCGTGATTTCGAGCAGGCCGACGGATCCTCCACCCGCAAGTTCGGCGGTACCGGCTTGGGGCTGGCGATCTCCAAGCGCATTGTCGAGCGCATGGATGGCCGTATCGCGGTCGAGAGCGAAGCAGGCTGCGGCGCCAGCTTCAGCTTTACGGTACCCTTGGCGCCGGCGGCCGACAGCGCGCCGGAATTCACCGCGCCCGATCTCAGCGGCAAGACGGTGCTGATCGTGGCCGCGGCGGCAATCGAGTCCGCGCTGCTGGCACGCCGGCTCGGCACCTGGGGCGTCAAGACCTGCGTTGCGGCCGACGCGGACAGCGCCGTTGCGCTGCTGACGAAACACTGGGATGCGCTGCTGGTCGATTATCCGCTGGCGCGCGACATGGTGGAACACGGCGATCTTGCGCATCGCGACGGCACGCGGCGTATTGTTTTGATCAAGCCGACCGAGCGGCACGAATTGCCCGCGCTTAAAGCGCGCGGCTTCACCGGCTATCTGGTCAAGCCGGTACGCATGGCTTCGCTCGCCGCGCGTCTCACCGCCGAAGATGCATTCGAAGACATGGCGCCGGAAATTTCCGGCCCCGACAAGGCGGGCGCCGCCGTCCACCGACGGTAAAGGCTTGTCGATCCTGGTCGCCGAAGACAACGAGATCAACGCGCTGCTCGCACGCGCGCTGCTCACAAGGCTCGGCCATCGCCCGATCGTCGCCGGCAACGGCGAAGCGGCAGTGGAATCCTGGACCACCGCGCGCGCGGCCGGCAAGCCTTTCGATCTCGTGCTGATGGACGTACAGATGCCGGACATGGACGGGCTGGAAGCCGCCCGCTGCATTCGCGCCGCCGAAACGCAAGCCGGCGACCGGCCGGTTCGCATGCTGGCGCTCACCGCCAATGCCCAGAGCGAAGACCGCGCGGCCTGCCTCGCCGCCGGCATGGACGGCTTACTGGTCAAGCCACTCGATCGCGAGCGGCTGCGCGAGGCGTTGGAAGCGGTCGCGGCCCAACTTGCGGCCTGAGCCCGCTGTCATAATTTCGTGTTTCGACCATGCTGTAGGGGGTGTTGACGTTCGATCTGTGATTCGGCCGCTTGAGTTCTTGGCCAATCGCCCCGTTTTCGCGCCGAAATGGAGCCAAATCTCCCATGGCACGCCGCGATAGCCTTTACCCACCGCGTCATCTGTTCGAACGTTTCCGCCCGGCGCCCGCCGTCCCCGGCCTGATTTCGGCGTTGCAAGCCTATGGCGGTTTGCAGGCCTGGGCGGCGCGTGCGCATCGCCCGACCCAGAGCCTGGGACGGCTCGGCTCGCTGGAGGTACGGCTGGCGCAGACCGCTGCCGAGGTGCGGCAGGCGCAGAAATTGCGTTATCGCGTTTTCTACCAGGAGGGTCCCGCGCTCGCTAATCCGGGCCGGCTGTTCGCGCGCCGCGACGTCGACGCCTATGACGCGATCTGCGATCACTTGCTGGTGCTCGATCATGCCGCGCGCGACGGCCAGAACGCCAACCGGCCGGCAGTGGTCGGCACCTACCGGCTGCTGCGGCAGCCGATGGCGGAGGAATTTGGCGGCTTCTACACCTCCGGCGAATTCGACATCGGCGGCTTGATCGCGCGTCACGGCAATCTGCAATTCCTCGAACTCGGCCGCTCCTGCGTGCTAGCGCCCTACCGCAACAAGCGCACGGTCGAACTGCTGTGGTACGGCATCGCGGGCTATCTGCGGCAAAACCGTACCGACGTCATGTTCGGCTGCGCCAGCCTCGACGGCACCGACCCCAGGCAGCTGGCGATGCCGCTGTCGTTTCTGCATCACTACGCGCGCGCACCGGAAGCCTGGCGGGCCCGCGCGCTACCCGAGCGCTACGTCGAGATGAATCGGATATCGAGCGAAGCGATCGATCCGAAAGAAGCGCTGCGCGCGCTGCCGCCGCTGATCAAGGGCTATCTGCGGATCGGCGCCTATATCGGCGACGGCGCGGTGGTCGACCACGAGTTCGGCACCACCGACGTGCTGATCGTGTTGCCGGTCGAGGCGATCAAGAAGCGCTACGTCGAGCACTTCGCCGTGAGCCGGCGCGCGGCGTAAAAGTTTTTTCTTTGCGCATGATCTTATCCGAAAATCGGTTCCCGCTTTTCGGGATCATGCTCACAGCCTTCGCAGCGAGACTTCCTCGACCTGATGGCTTGCGACCTTCTTCAGGATGAGGTCGGAGCGCTGGCGCGTCGGAATGATGTTTTCGTGCAGATTGACCAGATTGATGCGCGTCCAAATCGACGATGCCGTCTCAATGGCCTCTGCATCCGACAGATTCGAATAGCGATGGAAGTACGATTTCGGATCGCGGAACGCGGTGCCGCGCAGCGTCAAGAAACGGTCGACGTACCACGACTTGAGCACGTCCTCGTCGGCGTCGAGATAGACCGAGAAATCGAAAAAGTCCGACACGAACGGGATCGCCTTGCCGTCCTTCGGCAGGCGGCCGGTCTGCAGCACGTTCAAACCCTCGACGATGAGGATGTCCGGGCGGTCCACTTCCACCCACTGGTTCGGCGTCACGTCATAGGTGAGATGCGAATAGACCGGCGCGCGCGCCGGGCGGCGCCCGGCCTTCACGTCGGAGAGGAAGCGCAATAGCGCCGGCAGATCGTAGCTTTCCGGAAAACCTTTCTTCTCCATCAGGCCTTCGCGATCGAGGATCGCGTTGGGAAAAAGAAAGCCGTCGGTGGTGATGAGATCGACCTTGGGCACGTTCGGCCAGCGCGCCAGCAAAGCCTGCAGCACGCGCGCGGTAGTGGATTTTCCGACCGCCACCGAGCCGGCGACGCCGATAATGAACGGCATCTTCACGTCCTCTGTGCCGAGGAAGCGTTCCTGCGCGCGGAACAGCCGCTGCGTTGCCGCAACATAGAGCGACAGCAGCCGCGACAGCGGAAGATAAATGTCCTCGACCTCCTTGAGATCGAGCCGGTCGTGCAGCGAACGCAGGCGCGTGACCTCCTCGGAAGTCAGCGTCATCGGGGTATCGTCGCGCAACGCCGCCCATTCCGCGCGCGAGAACGTTCGGTAGGGCGAAAGCGTTTCTTCGGTGCGCTGTTCCATCAAGCTATTTTCTCTTTGCGCAGATCTTGTCCGAAAACCGGTTCCCACCCACGGGTCAAGCCCGAGGGCAGGCTTTTCGGGATCATGCGCGCTTCTTCCGCGAGGCTTTTTCCTGATGCCCACTCTGCTTCGTGCGTTTGCCGAGTTCGGCTTCGACCTGCGCCAGCGTGACGCCGCGCGTTTTCAGCACGACCAACAAATGATAGAGAAGGTCGCTCGTTTCGGCGATCACCCGGCGCTTATTTTCCTGCACGGCAGCCAGACCGGTTTCGAAGGCCTCTTCGTTCAGCTTCTTGACGCAATGGGCGACGCCCTTGTCGAGTAGTGCGCGGGTATAGGATTCTTTCGCGCTCGCCTTGGCGCGTTTCTGTACCCGCTTTTCAAGATCGGCCAGTTTGAACCTGCTCATGCGGCGTCCTTTATCACGGATCGAGCCGCATCGGCAGACCCGCTTTCGCCATATAGGTCTTCGCTTCCCGCACGCTGTGCTCGCCAAAGTGGAAGATCGAGGCGGCTAGAACCGCGGTGGCGTGGCCGTCGCGGATGCCCGCCACCATGTGATCGAGCGTGCCGACCCCGCCGGAGGCGATCACCGGCACCGGCACCGCGTCGGCCACAGCGCTTGTAAGCGCGATGTCGAAGCCGCGCCGTGTGCCGTCGCGGTCCATCGAGGTGAGCAGGATCTCGCCGGCGCCGAGCGCGACCACTTCCTTGGCGTAGCCGACTGCATCGATGCCGGTCGGGATGCGTCCGCCGTGCGTGAAAATCTCCCAGCGCGCCCGCTCTCCGTCTTGCGACACCTGCTTGGCGTCGATGGCGACCACGATGCACTGGTCGCCGAATTTCTCCGCGGCCTCCTTGACGAAGATGCGCTGGGCGACCGCCGCGGTGTTGATCGACACCTTGTCGGCGCCGGACGAGAGCAGCGCGCGGATGTCCTCGATCGTGCGTACGCCGCCGCCGACGGTGAGCGGCATGAAGCAGGCTTCCGCCGTGCGCCGCACCACGTCGAGGATGATGCCGCGGTTCTCGTGGCTGGCGGTGATGTCGAGAAAGCAGAGCTCGTCGGCGCCGGCTGCGTCGTACGCAACAGCGGCTTCCACCGGATCGCCGGCGTCGCGCAGATTGACGAAATTGACGCCCTTGACCACGCGGCCGTCTTTCACGTCGAGACAGGGAATGACGCGGACCTTGAACATGGCTTATGCCGCCGCCCGCGCGTCGCGGATGAGCTTGAGCGCTTCCGCCGCGTCGAGTCGCCCGTCATAGAGCGCGCGACCGGCGATGGCGCCTTGCAGCTTGCGCGCGCGCGGCTCCAGCAAGGCCTTGATGTCGTCGATCGAGGCCAAGCCCCCCGACGCGATCACCGGTATGGAAATCGCGTCGGCCAGCGCGATGGTGGCGTCGAGGTTCAAGCCCTTCAGCATGCCGTCGCGCGATACGTCGGTATAGACGATGGCGGCGACGCCGGCGTCCTCGAAGCGGCGCGCGATATCGAGCGCCGACAGTTCCGAAATCTCCGCCCAGCCTTGCACCGCCACTCTGCCGTCGCGGGCGTCGAGCCCGACCGCGATTTTGCCGGGATAGTTTTTCGCCGCGTCTTTCACCAGCACGGGATTGCGCACCGCCGCGGTGCCGATGATGACGCGGTTGACGCCCTTCTCCAGCCAGGCTTCGACCGTCGCCATGTCGCGAATGCCGCCGCCGAGTTGCACGCAGAGGCCGACGGATTCCAGAATCCGGTCGACCGCGTCGCCGTTCACCGGCTTGCCGGCGAAGGCGCCGTCGAGGTCGACGACGTGCAGGTGCTTGAATCCCTGCAGCTCGAAGGCTTGCGCCTGCGCCGCCGGATCGCGATGGAAAATGGTGGCGCGCGCCATGTCGCCCTGCTGCAGCCGCACGGCGAGGCCTTGCTTGAGGTCGATGGCCGGAAACAGAATCATGGCGCCCACTGCAAAAAATTCGCGATCAGCTTGAGCCCGAGCCGCTGGCTCTTCTCGGGATGGAATTGCGTGCCGACCATGTTGTCGCGCCCGACAATGGCAGTGAGCGGGCCGCCATAGTCGGCCTGCGCCACCAGATCGCCGCGTTGCGCCGGTTTGAGCTCGAAGCTGTGCACGAAATAGGCATGCAGCCCGTCGGGCCCGAGCGGAATGTCCTCCAGCAACGGGTGGGTCTTCAGCATATTGAGCGTGTTCCAGCCCATGTGCGGAATCTTCAACGTTGCATCGTTCGGCGCGATGCGATCGACCTCGCCGGCGATCCAGCCGAGGCCCGGCGTGACCTGATATTCGCGTCCGCGCTCGGCCATCAATTGCATGCCTACACAAATGCCGAAAAACGGCTTCGCCCGGCCGCGTACGCTCTCATTCAATGCATCGATCATGCCAGGGATAGCGTCGAGCCCGCGCCGGCAATCGGCAAAGGCGCCGACGCCGGGCAGCACCACGCGGTCCGCGCGCGCGACTTGCGCCGGATCGCTGGTGACCACGATGGGCTGATCGTGCCCGCTTTCGCGCGCAGCGCGTTCGAAGGCCTTCGCCGCCGAGTGCAAATTGCCGGAGCCGTAGTCGACGATGGCGACGCTCATCGCCCGCCCCCCGGCTCGGGAAACAGGCCAATCACGTCGGACGGCGACGGCGTGCCGCGCCGCACCGGCGCGGCATAGCGCGGCTCAGGCGCGACGGGTGGCGCTGGCGGCACGCTCGCGCGCGTATTCGATTGCCTGGCCCACTCGGCAAAGAAACGCCGTTCCGCCATTTCGACGTCCTCGCCGACCACGAAGCCGAGCATGTTCCAGCCGTACCGCGTCAGTTTCGCGCGCCGGAACGTCGACGCCTCAAAGCCAATCAGCAGCGCGACCAGCGTCCCGGCGAGGAATTGCACCGTCGACCCCGCGCCGGAGAGCCGCAACGCCATACCGATCAGGATACTGACCGCGAGATAGATCGCGAACGCCAGCCATAGCCGGTAGCGCAGCAGCCAGAACGGCGCCAGCACGAAGGCCCAGAAATGGAATCCGTCGCGCACGAACACAAAGCGTTCCGGAGCGCTTGCGGCTTCGCCCGGTCGCGGCGGCGGTTGGTGCACGGTGAATGTGGGCATTCGCAATTCCTCAAACTCAGACTTGTCATGGCCGGGCTTGACCCGGCCATCTCGTTTAGGAAGGCAGTGCGCTCCTAATCGGGATCGCCGGGCCAAGCCCGGCGACGACAACAGCTAGCCGCCGAGCGAGCCCTTGGTGGACGGCACTTCGTCCTTAGCGCGCGGATCGATCGCCACCGCCGCCCGCAGCGCGCGCGCCAGGCCCTTGAAGCAGGACTCGGCGATATGGTGATCGTTGGTCCCATACAAAGTCTCGGCGTGCAGCGTGATGCCGGAATTCATCGCGAAGGCCTGGAACCATTCCTGCACCAGCTCGGTATCGAACGATCCGACTTTGTCGCGCACGAACTCGGCCTTGAACACCAGAAACGGCCGCCCCGAAATGTCGAGCGCCACGCGCGTCAACGCCTCGTCCATCGGCACATGCACGTCGGCATAGCGCGTGATGCCCTTCATGTCGCCGAGCGCCTGCTTCACCGCGCTGGCCGAGCGCGATGCCGACGTCCTCGGTGGTGTGGTGGTGGTCGATATGCAGGTCGCCTTTGGCCTTGACCGTGATGTCGATGCGCGAATGACGCGCCAGCAGATCGAGCATGTGGTCGAGGAAGCCGATGCCGGTTGCAATGGACGAACGCCCCTGCCCGTCGAGGTCGACTTCGACCTCCACGTCGGTTTCCTTGGTCTTGCGCTTCACGGCCGCTTTGCGCATGGCATCCATCCTTCGGTCGCGCGCCTTTTATCAGGGGTTTGCCGGATTCGCCACAGCGGGCGAACCGGTTGACTCATGCCGGGTCGGGCTACAAGGTGCCGCGAATTGGCCTTGCGGATTTACCATGGCAGCAAACGAACCCGTTGTTTCGCATAGGAAAGTCGTCGCCGGCTCGGACCGTTCGTTCGGGCTGGTATTCGCCGGCTTCTTTGCGCTGGTGGCGTTGCTGCCGGCGATCCACGGCGCGCAGCCGCGCTGGTGGGCGCTTGGCCTCGCCGGCGCTTTTGCGGCTGCCGCGCTGCTTGCCCCCCGCCTGTTGCATCCGCTGAACCGCGTGTGGTTCGCGCTCGGACTGCTGCTGCACCACGTGGTCAATCCGGTGATCATGGCTGTCATGTTCTACGGCGCGATCCTGCCGATGGCGTTGCTGCTGCGGGCGCTCGGCAAGGACCTGCTGCGGCTCAAGCGCGAGCCGCAAGCCGCCTCGTACTGGATTGCGCGCGAGCCGCCGGCGCCAGCGCCGCGATCCATGAACAAGCAATTCTAGGAGCCGCCCTTGTCCTTCGTCGCCGAGCTTTGGGAGTTTCTGCGGGCCCGCAAGAAATTCTGGCTGATGCCGATCGTCATCATGATGCTGATCTTCGGCGGCCTGGTGATCCTCACCAAAGGCTCGGCCGTCGCGCCATTCATCTACACGCTGTTTTGAGCCGCGGGCGCGGATGATCGTTCTCGGCATCTCGGCCTACTACCACGACAGCGCGGCCGCGATCGTGCGCGACGGCGAGGTGGTCAACGCCGCGCAGGAGGAGCGCTTCACCCGCAAGAAACACGACCCCGGCTTCCCGCTGAACGCGATCCAATGGTGCCTCGCCGACGCCGGCGTGGCGGCGAGCGACGTCGACCGCGTCGCTTTCTACGACAAGCCGTTCCTCAAATTCGAGCGGCTGCTGGAAACCTATCTCGCCTTCGCCCCGCGCGGCTTCACGTCGTTCCGCACGGCCATGCCGGTGTGGCTGAGCGAGAAGCTGTTCCAGAAGGACCTGCTGCTGAAAGAGCTGCGCGCGATCGACGCCGCGCTCGGCGCGCCGGACAAGCTGCTGTTCGCCGAGCATCATTTCAGCCATGCCGCGTCGGCCTTCTACCCCTCGCCGTTCGAAGAGGCGGCCGTGCTCACCATGGACGGCGTCGGCGAATGGGCGACCACGCTCGGCCGGCATCGGGCGCGGCAGCGATCTGACGATCACCAAGGAAATCCATTTCCCGCATTCGCTCGGCCTGCTCTATTCGGCCTTCACCTATTACACCGGCTTCAAGGTCAATTCCGGCGAGTACAAGGTGATGGGGCTCGCGCCCTACGGCGAGCCGAAATACGCGCAGACTGATCCTCGACCACCTGATCGATCTGAAGGCCGACGGCTCGTTCCGGCTCGACCTCGACTATTTCGACTACTGCACCGGCCTCACCATGACCAATGCGCGCTTCGACGCGCTGTTCGGCGGGCCGCCGCGCAAGCCGGAAGTGTGGCTGACCCAGCGCCACATGGATCTCGCCGCCTCGATCCAGGCGGTGACCGAGGAAGTGGTGCTGCGGCTCGCGCGCTCGCTCGCCGCCGAAACCGGCATGAAGCAATCTGTGCCTCGCCGGCGGCGTCGCGCTCAATTGCGTCGCCAACGGCAAGGTGCTGCGCGACGGCGCGATCCAGCGACATCTGGATCCAGCCGGCGGCCGGCGACGCCGGCGGCGCGGTCGGCGCCGCACTCGCGGCCTGTCATCAGCACGAGAAACTGCCGCGCGCGCCCAGCAACGGCCCCGACGGCATGCACGGCGCCTATCTCGGCCCGGCGTTCGCGCAGAGCGACATCGAGCAGCGGCTTAGCGGCCGCCGGCGCGCATTTTTCCGTGCAGCGAGGACGACGCCGTCGTCGACACGGCGGCGCAGGCGCTCGCCGCCGGCAAGGCCGTCGGCTGGTTCCAGGGCCGCATGGAATTCGGGCCGCGCGCGCTCGGCGCGCGCTCGATTCTCGGCGATCCGCGCTCGCCGACCATGCAGAAGACGCTCAATCTGAAGGTCAAATATCGCGAGAGCTTCCGCCCCTTCGCGCCGGCGGTGCTGCGCGAGGACGTCGCCGACTGGTTCGAGCTCGACGCCGATTCGCCCTACATGCTGCTGGTCGCGCCGGTGCAAGGAAACCCACCGGCGCAGCGATGAGCGAGACCGAACGCGCGCTGTTCGGCATCGACAAGCTCAACGTGCCGCGCTCCGACATTCCGGCGGTCACCCATGTCGACTATTCGGCGCGCATCCAGACCGTGCATCGGCGAGACCAATCCGCGCTTCCACGCCCTGATCTCCCGCTTCAAGGCCGTCACCGGCTGCCCGGTGCTGGTGAACACCAGCTTCAACGTGCGCGGCGAGCCGATCGTCTGCACGCCCGAGGACGCGTTCCGCTGCTTCATGGGAACCGAGATCGAGATGCTGGCGGTCGGAAATTGCATCCTGCGCAAGGATGAACAGAATCCAGCCTTGCGGCAGGATTACAAAGACGCTTTCGAACTCGATTAGGGACAAGCGTGTGCGGCCGCCGCGCGCGGGTTACGATAGGCTGACGGCAGGTTTGCAACGGCGCCCTTCCGCGCCTACATGAGCCCCGAGGTCCCGCGTGCGAGCAATCCAATGAATGAAAATCCCAGTCGCCCATGCCCCCTGGCACGGCACCACCATCCTGACCGTCCGCAAGGGCGGCACCGTGGTCATTGGCGGCGATGGCCAGGTCTCGATCGGCCAAACCATCGTCAAATCCAATGCCAAAAAGGTGCGCAAGCTGGGCAAAGGCGACGTGATCGGCGGTTTCGCCGGCGCCACCGCCGACGCCTTCACGCTGTTCGAGCGGCTGGAAAGCAAGCTCGAGCAATATCCCGGCCAGTTGCTGCGGGCCGCCGTCGAGCTGGCCAAGGACTGGCGCACCGACCGTTATCTGCGCCGGCTGGAAGCCATGATGCTCGTCGCCGACAAGCAGGTGTCGCTGGTCTTGACCGGCACCGGCGACGTGCTGGAGCCGGAGGCCGGCGTCGCCGGCATCGGCTCGGGCGGCAACTACGCGCTGGCCGCCGCCCGCGCGTTGCTCGACGGAGCGCTCGACGCCGAGGCGATTGTGCGCAAGTCGCTCGACATCGCCGCCGACATTTGCGTCTACACCAACCGCAACGTCACCATTGAGTCCCTGAAATCGTAAGTGAGTGCCCCGTTGACCGACTTCTCCCCGCGCGAAATTGTTTCCGAACTCGACCGCTTCATCGTCGGCCAGAACGACGCCAAGCGCGCGGTCGCGATCGCTTTGCGCAACCGCTGGCGCCGGCTGCAACTCGACGAAAAATTGCGCGAGGAAGTGCTGCCCAAGAACATTCTGATGATCGGGCCGACCGGCGTCGGCAAGACCGAGATCTCGCGCCGGCTCGCCAGGCTGGCGGGCGCGCCATTCCTCAAAGTCGAAGCCACCAAGTTCACCGAGGTCGGCTATGTCGGGCGCGACGTCGAGCAGATCGTGCGCGACCTGGTGGAGATTTCCATCGCGCTCACCCGCGACCGCAAACGCAAGGACGTACAAGCGCGCGCCGAATTAAACGCCGAGGAGCGCGTGGTCGACGCTTTGGTCGGGCCCGGCGCCAGTCCGGCGACGCGCGAGAGCTTCCGCAAGAAGCTGCGCGCCGGCGAGACTAAACGACAAGGAAATCGAGATCGAGGTGCAATCGGGCGGCGGCGGCATGCCGATGTTCGAAATTCCCGGCATGCCGGGCGCGCAGATGGGCGCCATCAATCTCGGCGATATTTTCGGCAAGCTCGGCGGCGGCCGCACCAAGACAGGCGCGTCACCGTGCAGGATTCGCACAACATCCTGGTCAACGAGGAATCCGACAAGCTGCTCGACAACGAGCAACTGATCCAGGAATCGATCAAGGCGGTCGAGCAGAACGGCATCGTGTTCCTGGACGAGATCGACAAGATCGCCGGGCGCGAAGGCCGCATGGGCGCCGACGTGTCGCGCGAGGGCGTGCAGCGCGATCTGCTGCCGCTGATCGAAGGCACCACCGTCAACACCAAGCACGGGCCGGTGAAGACCGACCACGTGCTGTTCATCGCCTCGGGCGCGTTTCACATTTCCAAGCCGTCCGATCTTCTGCCCGAGCTGCAAGGCCGGCTGCCGATCCGCGTCGAGTTGAAGCGCGCTCAGCGCGCGACGATTTGCGCCGCATCTTGACCGAACCGGAAGCCTCGCTGATCAAGCAATACGTGGCGCTGCTGAAGACCGAAGGCGTGACGCTCGATTTCAGCGAGGACGCCATCGACGCCATCGCCGACATCGCGGTGGCGGTGAATTCCGCGATCGAGAATATCGGCGCCCGCCGCCTGCAGACGGTGATGGAGCGCGTGCTCGACGAAATCTCCTTCGCCGCCACCGACCGCTCCGGCGAGACCGTCAAGATCGACGCCGCCTACGTGGAAAAGCACATCGGCGATCTGGCCAAAAACGCTGATCTGTCGCGCTTTATTCTCTGATCGGATAGACTTGCATCTTGTACGGGAGGCGACGGCCATGTCGGCGCACGAGGGCGGCTGTCTGTGTGGCGGAATCCGATATTCGGCCAAATCTCCGCCGATGCGGGTGACCATCTGCCACTGTCGCTTCTGCCAGAGAGCCACCGGATCGGCCTATCTCGTGGAGCCGATCTTCGGCAAATCGGAATTTGCCGTGATTTCAGGCCAGCCAAAGATTTATCGGCACAGATCCGAGGGGAGCGGAAAGATGGTCGATGTCCACTTCTGCGAAAACTGCGGCACCAAACTGTTTCTGAGTTTCGAGCGCTTTCCTGACGTCGTTGGAGTCTATGGCGGCACCTTTGACGACCCCAACTGGTTCGAACGTTCCACAAACAACTCCAGACATATTTTCTTGAGCGCGGCTCAACACGGCACCGTCATTCCCGCCGGCATCGACTGCTTCGATGGGCACGCAACAACCAACGACGGCAAACCGAACACGCCTACGGTTTCCAACGAACATCGCACGATCCAGTAGTCGCATTTGCCTCGGGATAATCGAGTTGGACCCATGAAAGCCGTGCGTCTGTTCGAATTCGGCGGGCCGGACAGGCTGGTCTACGGCGATTATCCGATGCCCGAACACGGACCCGGCGACGTGCTGGTGAAAGTGCTCGCCACCTCGGTGTCGCGCTGGGACGTAAAATACCGCACCGGCGAGGTGCACGAGTTCTACGGCAAGGCGACCGGCCATCACGGCGGGATTGCCGGGCGCAAGCCGTTCCCGATGCCGATGCAGCTCGGGCGCGACGTGGCCGGCGTCGTCGAGTCCGTCGGCGCCGACGTGCGCGGCTTAAAAGCCGGTGACCGCGTGATCGGGCTGACCCATCCGGAAAATCCACAATCGAACGAAACCATGCGCGGGCTCGGCAACCTCTCCACCGGCGTCGATGTGCCCGGCCACACCATGTTTGGCGGCTACGCGCAATTCGTCGCGCGGCCGGAAAGCTACTGGATCAAGACCTCGGCGTCGGTGAGCGTCGATCAGGCCGCCGCATCGATGTGGGCCTGCGCCACCGCGCATCACGTGGTGGCGGCACGACTCGGCGCGCGCAAGAACGACACTGTGCTCATCACCGGCGCATCCGGCGGCATGGGTACCGCGACGATGCTGCTGGCCAAGCTCGCCGGCTGTAACGTGATCGCCACCACGCGCTATCCGCAAAAGGTCGCTGCGCTGAAGCAACTCGGCGCCGATCTGGTGGTCGACACCGGCAGCGCCAACGCCTTGCAGCAAATCCGCGATTTCACTCGCGGCGAAGGCGTCGATGGCGCGGTGGAATATAGCGGCGCACCCGAGCTGATGCGGCTCGCCATCGACGCCATGCGGCTCGGCGGCACGTTCTGCCCGGTGGGCGGCGAGATGAGAGAGCTCCCGCTGCGGGTCGTCGATCTGGTCGGCAAGGAACTCAACGTGCACGGCGTGCGCGGCGCGACTCTTAACGATCAGCGCATTGTGGCCGAGCTGCTGGAACAAGGCCGCATCGCCATGCCGATCCATGCGGTCTTGCCGCTCGCGCAGGTCGGCGAGGCCCATCGCATGCTGGAAAACGGGCGACGATCTGGTCGGGCGCATCGTGCTGCACCCGTGGGACGACTAACTTACTAATCCTTGCGCGTTATTTCTTGGCCGTCGTGCAATCCATGACGAATTTGGAACGCTCGTCCATCTTGATGTTCTGATCCGCGGCCTGCTTTTCGCAGGCGCGCATTTTCTTGGCTTCCTCGGGCGACATCATCTTTTGCGGCGCGCTCGGCTTCATGGACGTTTGCGCGGCGGCGGCCCCGAAACCCAAGCTCACTAGCACCGCCGTAAGTAACGCGATTCGACGCGGCATGACGGATCCTCCTGAAACTTCGCACAATGTCCGCACATTTTGCAGCCAGCTCGCAACGTTCAGCCGCGCGCGCGCCGCAGGCGCACGTACAGCGCGCCTTCGCCGCCGTGCGCGACATGCGCGTCCTCGAAACCGACCACATAGGCTCGGAATTCCGGCAGGCCGAGCCACTGCGGCACGTGGCGGCGCAGCACGCCGCGTTCGCGCTCGCCCTCGGCGCGCGCGCCTTTGCCGGTGATCACCAGCACCAGCCGGGCGTCGCGCGCCTGCGCGTTGCGCAGGAAATGCAGCAGCGTCGCGTGCGCTTGCGCTTGCGTCAGCCCGTGCAGGTCGAGGCGCGCGTCGATCGCCTGCTTGCCGCGCGCGAGCCCGCGCTTCATGCGGCGGCCAAGCGGGGCGAGCGGCGGCGGGGACGGCTTGGCCGGTGCGGGCGGCGGTATCTGCGCGGTCTTCGCAAGCGGCGCTGACGGAGGCATTTGCGTGATCGCGGCATCCCCCGCGTCGAAATGCGCACCGGCACGCAATGGTTCGATCGCCTTGGTGACGGCCGTCCACAGCACGCGCTCTTCGTACGAGAGAACGCGGCGCCGGCTGCCGTCGCGCGCGCTCATGGCTTGGGCTTGGGCAACGCCGCCGTTGTCGTCGCCGGCGCGGGCGCATTGTCCGCGATGATCTCCTTCGGCCGCGGCCGAGGCAGTGGGACCTTCGGCGCGTCGGCGCCGCTCATCGACACGTCTTTCGGCACCAGCATGACGAATTTGCCGAACTGCTTGATGCGGCCGGCGATGTGCGGGGTGTCCTCGCCGTGGCCGAAATAGATATCGGCGCGCGCCGCCCCGCGAATGGCGGAGCCGGTATCCTGCGCGAACATCAGATGCTGGAAGGTGTCCTGCGGCAGGTCGCTGGTGATCGGAAATTTGGCGTCGATCCAGATCGGCGTGCCGTAGACGTGGATCGAGGGATCGACCGCCAGCGAGCGCCACGGCGTCAACGGGATACCCTGCGCGCCGATGCATTCGTCCGTCGGACCGAGCTGCGTCTCGGAGAAGAACACGAAGGAGCGGTTCTTCTCGCGCAGCGCCTTGCCCTGGTCCGGATTGGCTTCCATGAATTCGCGGATCTTGTCCATCGACATTTCTTCGGGGGTATAGACTCCCTGGTCGATCAGAAGTCGGCCAACCGGCGTGTAGGGTTTGCCGTTGCTGGCGATGTAATTAAGCCGCAGCAATTCGCCGTCATCGAGCTTGACGCGCGTGGAGCCCTGGATCTGCGCGAAGAAGGCGTCGATCGGGCTCTTGATCCAGCAAATCTCCAATCCCTTGCCGGCCAGCACGCCGCGCTCGATTTCAGTGCGGTCGTATTGCGAGAACACCCGGCTCTTCTTGCCGGCGAGTCTTGCCGGCACCCGGTAGAGCGGGATGCTGTAGTCTGCGGTCTTGACGCGCGAGCCCGCGACTTCGGCCTCGTAATAGCCGGTGTAAAAGCCGTCGGCGCCTGTGTAATAGCCGTAGGTGTGGACGGCCGGCAAAATGCGCACCGGCTTGAAATTGTCCTCGAAGAACTTGCGCGCTTGCGCACGATCGATCGTGCCGCCGGCGGCGAGCGTGGCCGCTTTCTCGCAGGCATTGTAGAGCCCGCCATAGACCGGCCGCGCCGCGCGCATCGCCTTGCTGCCTTGCAGGATAGCGCTGCAGCTTTTCAGGTACGCCGCGAAGGCGGCGGCGTGGTCGTCGTCTTTCCAGCCGTCGAGTTTTGCGAAACTAGCCGGCTCGACCTGGGCGTGGCGAAATTTCATCTCGTGCGCCACCGCCGGCCGACATGCCGCCGCGATCATACACAAGGCCAAGCCGGCGCCGATCTGCGAGCGAGGAGGTAACGCCGCCATGCGGTCATTGCCCGGCTTCGGTTGCGACCAGTTTCCAGTTCGGATCGCGCGACGACAGATCGCGGGCGAATGTCCAGACGTCGGTGACGTCGGTCACCTTCTCGGCGTTGCCGTCGATCACGTTGCCGTTCTTGTCGCGCGTCGCCGACACCAGCTTGGAATGGAAGCGCACGGTCAATTGCGCCGTGCGCCCGCGCAACTCGGCGGCGGTGATCTCGGCGTTGTCGATGGAGACGAAACGGCTCTCCACCGTCTCGCCGCGCTTTTCGCGCTCGCTGATGGCGGCTTCGAAGCCCTCGTAGACTTCACGCGACAGCAAGTTCTTCAGCGTGCGGCGATCGCCTTCCGCGAAGGCGTTGACGATCATCTCATAGGCCGCGCGTGCACCGGTGAGGAAATGCTTGTAATCGAAATTGGCGTCGGCACCGATGATGGCGTCGAGGCCCGCCGCAAGCGGCGTGCCGGCCTCGGCGACGCCCTTCCAACGCTCGCCCGGCACGACCGGTTCGGCCGGCTTCGCGGCGACCGCTTCCGGCGCGCGGTTGGGTAAAGCGACGACTTTTTCCGTCGCCGGCCGCGCCGGCTCGCGTGCTGCGTAAGGATCGTACGGCGGCCGCTCCCGGCCGGTCCGCTGGCCGAGCACGCTGCGCAGGCGCAGGAAGATGAATACCGCCAGCGCCAAAAATATGATGGTGTAGATGTCGAACACGTCTCGCATACTTTCGGTAACCGTAAACGCCAGATCGGCCAGCGGCCCTCGGCCGGATTGACGGCGTGGCGGCCGGCTCCACCGTTATTATCTATGCCGGTGTCCGCGCCAATCCATAGGCCCAGCGCCGGTATTACGGCGCAATTGTGCTTCGCGAACAAAGCTTAAACGATCGGGACGCCTACGCCAACCTCGCGCTACGGATAGAAATACCGATGAATGTGGCAAAATGGCTGCTGCTGGCCCTGTTGGCGCTGCCGATCATGGAATTGGCGGTGTTCATCGCGGTAGCGGGATTCATCGGTTTTCTGTGGGCGCTGGCGCTGGTGGTGGCCACGTCGATGGCCGGTGCCATGGTGCTCCGCCATGCCGGTGGCAATCACATTGCCCGCGTCCGCGTCGCCATGAGTGACGGCGGCTTCACAGCGCTGCAAGCCGACAGCGCCGGCACCTTCACCCTTTTGGCTGGAATTCTGCTGCTAATTCCAGGGTTTATCACGGACGTCCTGGGCCTTCTGCTGCTGCTGGCGCCGCTCCGCCGGGCGCTCGGCGCGCTGCTCGGACTGAAGCCGGCTCCCGCGCGCGCCGATGGCGTGGTCGATCTCGAACCCGAGCAGTGGCACCAGGTGCCCGACGCCGCGTTGACCGACCGGCGCGACGACGAGCGCCAGTAGCGGTAGCCATAATCCCGAAAAGCTTGTCCTCGACTTGATCGGGGATGGGGACCGGTCTTCGGATAAGATCATGCGCCTATAAAGGACTTCTTCCCGTCCTTGTTCGCCCCAAGACCCTGTGTTAGCCAACCGCCGCATTAAGTCCGTTGCGGCGAAGGAGTTTTCATGTCCACGACCAATGGCGGCCCGGCGCCGGCCCCGAACCAGCAGCCGCAACTCAGTGTGGTGGCGCAATACATCAAGGACTTCTCGTTCGAGAACCCGAACGCGCCGCAATCGCTGACACCAGGATCAGCGCCCCCGCAAATCGCCATTCAGATCAACGTCGCCGCCAAGCCGCTGGCTGAAAACGACATCGAGGTGACGCTCAATCTCGAAGGCAAGGCGGAAAACGGCGGCAATTTGCTATTCCAATTCGAGCTGGAATATGCCGGCGTGTTTCGCATCCAGAACGTGCCGCAGGAAAGTCTGAACGCGGTCGTGCTGATCGAATGCCCGCGCCTGCTGTTCCCGTTCGCGCGCGAGGTCATCGCCACCACCGTGCGCAATGGCGGCTTCCCGCCGCTGCTGCTCGATCCGGTGGATTTCGTCAGCCTCTATCGCCAGAAGATGAGCGAGATGCAGGCGGCCGCCGCGCCGGCGGCGCAGGGCTGACGGCGTCAGGCGCCGTCCGGCAGATAATTCCGCCACAGCGCATTCTCGCCCAGCGTTGCCACGAATTGGCGGTGTGCTGCGCGATCCGCATCGGTAAGGCGCGGCGTCAGTGCCACGGCTCGCTCGCGCCGCACTGCACCGCCGCCGCGCGTGTTGCTTTGGCGCGTGCCGCTCTCAGCGAGGCCGAGCTGCGCCTGACGCGCGCCGATCAATTCCAGATAGACTTCGGCCAGGATCTCGGCGTCGAGCAGTGCGCCGTGCTTGGTGCGCCGCGAATTGTCGATGCCATAACGCGCACATAGATCATCGAGCCGGTTCGGTCCGGCCGGATGCTTGCGGCGCGCCAGCAGCAGCGTATCGACCAGCCGCTCGCGCGCGATCGGCGGACGCTCCACGCGCTTGAGCTCGGCAATCAGGAAGCCGTGATCGAAGCCGGCATTGTGGATCACCAGCGGCGCCTCGCCGATGAAGGCGAGGAAATCGTCGACCACTTCGGCGAAACGCGGCTTGTCCTTGAGAAAGTCGGTCGCCAGCCCATGAATGGCGAAGGCCTCGGCCGGCACCTCGCGCTCCGGATTGAGATAGCTGTG
The DNA here is from genome assembly GCA_963770985.1 of uncultured Alphaproteobacteria bacterium. GTDB lineage: Bacteria > Pseudomonadota > Alphaproteobacteria > Rhizobiales > Xanthobacteraceae > Pseudolabrys. Next base: position 68,844 of record CAVYRR010000014.1, read on the forward strand.
GAAGGTCGCGCCGGTCGGAATCCGGTTGAGCAGCTCGATGCAGCCGACCTCGACCAGGCGGTGACCCTGCAAAGGATCGAGGCCGGTGGTTTCGGTATCGAGGACGATTTCGCGCATGGTCAGCTATCTCTGCTGTCATCATCCACGAAAGCGGATGATCCAGTAATCACGGTTCCATCGGTGCGTACTGGATTGCCCGCCTGCGCGGGCAATGACAGCAAACGACTCACGGCCGCCGGTTCGGCATCTTAGCGACGGCTTTCAGAATATCACGCACCTGAGTGCGCGCGGCTTCAAATCCTTTCGAGGTATCCACCACGAAATCGGCGCGCGCGCGCTTTTCCTGGTCGGGCATCTGTTTGGCGAGGATGGCAGCGAGCTTGCCCTCGGTCATGCCGGGGCGCTCGAAGGCGCGGGCGCGCTGCAGGTCGGCCGGCGCCGATACCACCACCACCGCGTCGCAGCGTTTGTCGCCACCGGTCTCGAACAGCAGCGGGACATCGAGCACCACCACCGCAGCGCCCTTGCGCTCGGCCTCGGCCAAAAACCGCGCCGAGGCGGCGCCGACCAGCGGATGCACGATCTGCTCCAGCCGTTTGATGGCGGCGGCATCGCCAAGCACACGCTTGGCCAGAGCTTCGCGGTCGACCTTGCCGTCTTTGGTCGTGCCGGGAAAAGCAGCCTCGATTTGCGGCGTAGCCTCGCCGTCATAAAGCCCATGCACGACGGCATCGGCGTCGTGCACGGGTACGCCCTCCTCGGCGAACATCTTCGCCGTGGCGGATTTTCCCATGCCGATCGAACCGGTCAGGCCGAGGATGAACATCTGGCTTCTCATGTCCCGGACGCGGTGCAGCACCATAAGCGCGTTTACGCGCGTCTTCGACGCGCTATGGTGGTGCACCGCTGACCCGGGACCATTTCAAATTCTGAGTCTCGTAACGGCCCCGGGTCTGCGTCGCAACATTCCATGTTGCGACGCGCCCGGGACAGAACTTTCAGCCATCCACGAATCCGTTCTGCCGCAAATAAGCGAGCAGCGGCAACAGCGGCAGGCCGAGAATGGTGAAATGGTCGCCGTCGACGCGTTCGAACAGATGAATGCCGATGCCTTCCAACTGATAGGCGCCGACGCTAGCCAGCGCGGCGGGGCCTGCCATGTCGAGATATTCCTCGAGAAAGCGGTCGGAAACATTGCGCATGGTCAGCCGTGCGCTGTCGACGCAATCGAATAACACGGTGCCGTCGCGCACCAGCGCCAGCGCGGAATGCAGTTCGTGCGTCCGCCCGCGCAAGGCTCGCAATTGCTCGGCCGCCGCGGCGCGATCGGCCGGCTTGCTGAAGCGCTTATTGCCGCGCGCCAGCGTCTGGTCGGCGCCCAGCACCAGCCGGCCGGGAAGCGTGCGCGCCACGGCGTCGGCCTTGGCGCAGGCGAGCAAGCGGGCGACGGCGGCCGCATCGGTGGCGCCGGCTTTGGCTTCGACCGCGCGTTCGTCGATCTGCGCCGGCCTGATCTCGAAGCGCAAGCCGACCGCCGCCAGCATCTTGCCGCGTACGTCGCTTTTCGATGCGAGCACCAGCGGTTGCGGGCTAAGCCAAAGCGGCATGAACTTTAACTTTCCTTAATCCCTCCCCTGAAAGGGAAGCGATGTCACGTCACCGGTTGCCGGCGGCGTTCGCTCAGCAGCTTCATCACCGCGGCAGCGGTTTCCTCGATCGAGCGGCGCGTCACGTCGATGCTGGGCCAGTTGTACTTGGTGCAGAGCCGGCGCGAAAAAGCCACTTCCTCGGCCACCGCCGTCTTGTCGATATAACGGTCGTCGTCGCGATGCGCTTTCAAGCCCAACAGTCTGTTCTCGCGAATCTGCACAATGCGCTCGGGGCTGGCATAGAGCCCGACCACCAGCGGACGCGTCAGCTTTTCGACCTCGGGCGCGAGCGGCACGCCCGGCACCAGCGGTACGTTACCGGTCTTGATGCCGCGGTTGGCGAGATAGATCGAGGTCGGCGTTTTGGAAGTGCGCGAGACCCCGACCAGCACCACGTCGGCGTCCTGCAGCCCTTCGACGTGCTGGCCATCGTCGTGAAACATGGTGTAGTTGAGCGCGTCGATGCGCTGGAAATATTCCGCGTTGAGCACGTGCTGGGCACCCACCCGGTGGATGGTTTCGGCCCCGAGATAGGACTGGAACAGGCGGAGCACCGGCCCCAGCACCGACATACAAGGCAGCGCCAGGTCGCGGCATTTTTTTTCCAGCGATTCGATGAGGTCTTCCTCGAGCAGCGTGTAGAGGACCAAGCCCGGCGAACTCGGCGATTTCCGCCAGCGCATTGTCGAGCTGCTTCTTGGAGCGCACCATCGGGTAAAGATGCTCAACCGGCGACACGTTGGCATATTGCGCCGCAGCCGCCCGCGCGACCGTGATCAAGGTTTCACCGGTGGCATCGGAAACCAGATGGAGATGAAAATAACCAGTGTTGGGCATCTGTATAGGCGCGGTACCGCGTGTGGACAGGGCGGGAGAAGGCCACGGCTTTACCCGCCGCGCAAGCGCACATTGAAAATGAGTTCAATTTCCATCCACATGGCTGGCCACGGGAGGGACCTAGTACACCGATGTGACTTTGATACGGGATTGTGGATAGGCGCTTGGGGACGAACGGGGATAGGACATCAAAAGCCAGTAAAACAGCCCCCACCGCTGTGGATGATCGAACGCAGGATTACGTCCGATTCTGAATCTACTCTTGCCATGCAGTGGACAGACTGTTGATCGGAAGGCATGAGTCCAATCCACGGTCCAACAACAACTACACAGAAACTTATAAGAGTCTTTATGGAAGAAGCCGACAAAACCGATGGTCTGGGGATAAAGCCGCTGCTGCGCGTGCTTGACAGGCAATGTGAAACCATTCCGCCGATCTGGATGATGCGACAGGCAGGGCGGTATTTGCCGGAATATCGTGCGGTGCGGGAGAAAGCGGGCGGGTTTCTCGATCTCTGTTTCAATTCGGCATTGGCGGCGGAAGTGACTTTACAGCCGGTGCGGCGCTTCGGTTTCGACGCGGCGATCCTGTTTTCCGACATTCTGGTGATACCGTTGGCTCTTGGTCGCAAGCTTTGGTTCGTTGAGGGTGAAGGACCACGGCTTGAGCCGTTGGCGGATGCCAAAGCAGCGATGTCGCTGCGACAAGAAACCGATCAAAAGCTGCTAGCGCCAATCTATGAAACCGTTCGGCGCGTAAAAGGCGAACTTCGACCTGAAACGACATTGATTGGTTTTTGCGGCGCGCCATGGACCGTTGCGACTTATATGGTCGCCGGCCAAGGGACCCCCGATCAGGCACCGGCGAAAAACCTAGCCACGCAAGCGCCGGAAGCTTTTCAACACATCATCGATTGTTTGGTCGATGCTTCGGTCGAGTATCTGACACGACAATTGGAAGCTGGCGCCGATGTGGTGCAGATCTTCGATACCTGGGCTGGGTCGCTGCCGGCACAGGATTTCGAGCGCTGGTGCGTGCAGCCGACCAAACGCTTGGTGGCAAAATTACGTGCGCGACGCCCCGGCACAAAAGTGATCGGGTTTCCCCGCGGCGCCGGCCAGAATATTCCGCGCTATGTGGATGAAACCGGCGTCGATGCGGTCAGCCTGGAGAGCGGCATCGACCGAAATTTTGCCCGCGCGCAAATCCAAAGCCGCGTTCCGGTGCAAGGCAATGTCGATCCGTTGATCCTGCGCGAAGGCGGCGGCGGGCTCGATCAGGAAGTCGACGACGTGCTGAAGGCTTTTGCGGACGGGCCGTTCATCTTCAATCTCGGGCACGGCATCCTGCCCGACACGCCGATCGCCCATGTCGAGCGCATGCTCAAGCGCGTGCGCGGAAGCTGACGGGGCCGCTATGTATCTTTGGCTGAAAGCCCTCCACATCATCGCGGTCATTTCGTGGATGGCCGGCATGCTCTATCTGCCGCGACTGTTCGTCTACCATGCCGATGCGGTCTCAGGCTCCGAGCAATCGGAAACCTTCAAGGTGATGGAGCGCCGGCTGCTCAAATTCATCATGACGCCGGCCATGATCGTGACTTGGCTGGTCGGCATCGTGCTGGTGCTGCAGGGCCAGTGGTTCGGCGCCACCTGGTTTCACGTCAAGCTCGCGCTGGTCCTGGTCATGACCATCCTGCACGGGCTTTTCACCCAGTGGGTGCGCGAATTCGCCCTCGACCGCAATCCGCGGACGTCGAAATTCTATCGTATTATCAATGAGATACCGACAGTTCTGATGATCCTTATCGTGGCGCTGGCAACCGTCAAGCCATTCTAACCAAAGCGTTAATTCGTGCACAGGGGCGCGGCGACACTTGCGAAAAAGTGCGTTCGCTCTTATGTTGTTTATTCCCACCGAACGCAGGCGGATGCTAGTCGCGTTCCGGCTCCCAATGTTCGGGCCGGTCGCAGCATCGGGTTCCGGGCAGTTTTCCAAAATTCCCTCGTTGCCCCAGACCTGCGATCTCTCTCCCACGTCAATCGGCTTTCGAGTCTTTGCATTTTTCAAGACTCCGCCGGTTACTCCCTAAGGATAAATCCCCCAATGCGGGAAATGAAACTCCAGGACCTCAAGTCCAAGACACCAGCCGAACTGGTTCAATTCGCCGAAGAAAACAAAGTCGAAAACGCCAGCACCATGCGCAAGCAGGAGCTGATGTTCGCGATCCTCAAGCAGCTCGCGACGCAAGAGATCGACATCATCGGCGAAGGCGTCGTCGAAGTGCTGTCCGACGGCTTCGGCTTTTTGCGCTCGCCGGAATCGAATTATCTTTCCGGCCCCGACGATATTTACGTCTCGCCCTCGCAGATTCGCCGTTTCGGCCTGCGCACCGGCGACACCGTCGACGGCCACATCCGCTCGCCGAAAGATGGTGAGCGCTATTTCGCTCTGCTCAAGGTCAATACGCTGAATTTCGAGGACCCCGAGAAGGCCAAGCACAAAGTCAACTTCGACAACCTGACGCCGCTCTATCCCGACGAACGGCTGCGGATGGAGCACGAGGATCCGACCAAGAAAGATCTTTCGGCCCGCGTCATCGATATTGTCGCGCCGATCGGCAAAGGCCAGCGCGCCTTGATCGTGTCGCCGCCGCGCACCGGCAAAACCGTGCTGCTGCAGAACATCGCGCACGCCATCACCGCCAATCACCCCGAGGTGTTCCTCATCGTGCTGCTGATCGACGAGCGGCCGGAGGAAGTCACCGACATGCAGCGCTCGGTCAAGGGCGAGGTGGTGTCCTCGACCTTCGACGAGCCGGCCTCGCGCCACGTGCAGGTCGCCGAAATGGTGATCGAGAAGGCCAAGCGTCTGGTCGAGCACGGCCGCGACGTGGTGATCCTGCTCGACTCGATCACCCGCCTCGGCCGCGCCTACAACACCGTGGTGCCGTCATCCGGCAAGGTGCTGACCGGCGGCGTCGACGCCAACGCCTTGCAGCGGCCGAAGCGCTTCTTCGGTGCCGCGCGCAACATCGAGGAAGGCGGCTCGCTCACCATCATCGCCACCGCGCTGATCGATACCGGCAGCCGCATGGACGAAGTGATTTTCGAAGAGTTCAAGGGCACCGGCAATTCCGAGCTCATCCTCGACCGCAAGGTGGCCGACAAGCGTACCTTCCCGGCCATGGACATCACGCGCTCCGGCACCCGCAAGGAAGAACTGCTCACCGACCCGGCCGTGCTGAAGAAGATGTACGTGCTGCGCCGCATCCTTAATCCGATGGGCACCATGGACGCCATCGACTTCCTGCTCGACAAGCTGCGCAACACCAAGAACAACGCCGAGTTCTTCGAGTCGATGAATACTTAAGCTCCGCGCATCGCCGCCACCGCCGCGGCGATCTGATCGGGCTTGGTCACCGGCAGGGAACAGCGTTCGCTCACGCAAACGAAGGCCGCGCTTGCCTGTGCGGCCTTTATCTTTTCCTGCGCCGGATGCGTAGCCGGCAGGTCGGCGGCCGTGCGCGCGCGCAGCACGATGCGGTCGAGGAACGGCAGCTTGAGCGCGGCTTGCGCGAAACGGTCGGCGGCCGGGCCGGTCAGCACGATCTCGGCGCCACGCAGGCGCAAGTCGAGCGCATTGAGCAGCGCCACGTGGCCGAACAGATTGCGCTCGGCCGCCGACAGAATGCCCTCGATCAAGCGGTCGGCCTGCGCGCGCCAGACGTCGTCGCCCGAGAGCACCGCCAGCCGCACCAGGTTTTGCGCCGCCACTGCGTTCGGATTGGGCGTGGCGTCGTCCACGGTGGAATGCGGGCGCAGCAACAGATCGGAGGCGTCATCGGCGGACAGGTAATAGCCGCCGGTGTCGGGGTCGGCGTAATGGGCGTCGAAGGCGCGCTGCCAGGTGAGCGCCCGCTCGAGATAGGTCCGCTCAGCCGTAGCTTCATAAAGCGCCAGCGCGGCGCGGATCATGGCGGCGAAATCGCTGGCCAGGCCGGGAAACAGCAATTTGCCGGCGCGCCAGGAATGCCCGAGCCGGTCGCCTTGGGTCATGTTTGCCGCGATGAAATCAAAAGCTTGCCGGGCCATGGCCAGCCATTCCGGCTGGTCCAGGATGACCCCGGCATTGACCAAGGCGGCGATCATCAGCCCGTTCCAATCCGCCAGCACCTTGTCGTCGAGCCCGGGCCTGACCCGTTTCTCTCGTATTTCCAATAGCTTACCGCGCAACATGGAAAATCGTGCTGCATCGTCTTTGCTGCGCTGGGTCTCCGCCCCGGTCGGATCGCCTCCGTCTATGCTGCGCGGTAAGTCATTTGAGCCGATTGAGGATATTATGTCCTTCGAAGTTGCCGCCGGCGGTTACGTCATATCGCGCTGCAAAATCGGCGGCATCCGGGCCCAGCGCCTGTTCAATTTCCGCCAGCGACCAGACATAGAACTTGCCCTCCTCGCCCTCCGAATCGGCATCGAGCGAAGCGGCGAACGCCCCCTCCTTGGTGGTCATTTCGCGCTGCAGCCAGGCAACCGTCTCCTGCGCCCGTTGGCGGAAAAGCTGCTTGCCGCTGCGCTGCCAGGCCAGCGCCAGCAGCTCCAGGAGTTGCGCGTTGTCGTAGAGCATCTTCTCGAAATGCGGCACCAGCCAGCGCTCGTCGACCGAATAGCGCGAAAAGCCGCCGCCGAGATGGTCGTAGATGCCGCCCTCGCACATGCGATCGAGCGAATGCTCGACCGTCTCGAAAAAACGCGCGTCGCCGCGGCGGGAGCCGGCCCGCCAGAGCATTTCCAGAATCGCCGGTTGCGGAAATTTGGGCGCGCCGCGCAGGCCCCCGTTCACCGCGTCGAACATGTTGCCGACCTGCTGGGCGGCGCCGTCGAGCTCCCGCAGCCCGATGGTGACCTTGCCCGCCGGCCGCGCTTTGGCGGCGAGCTGCGCCAGCAGCGCCGCGCGGTTCTGCTCGATCTTGTTGGGCTCCTCGCGGAACAGCCGCGCCACCTCGCGCAATATATCGGTGAAGGCCGGGCGCCCGTAAGCGGCTTTCTTTCGGAAAATAAGTGCCGCCCCACACCGGCTCGGCCCGCGGCGTGAGAAACATGGTGAGCGGCCAGCCGCCCTGCTCGCCCAGCAGATGCAGCGCGTTCATGTAGATCTGGTCGATGTCCGGGCGCTCCTCGCGGTCGACCTTGATGTTGACGAACAGCTCGTTCATCACGCGCGCAGTCGCTTCGTCCTCGAACGACTCGTGCGCCATCACGTGGCACCAGTGGCAGGCCGCGTAGCCGACCGAGAGCAGAATCGGCCGGTCGCTGCGCTTGGCCTCGGCCAGGGCTTCAGGGCCCCACTGCCACCAGTCGACCGGATTGTGCTTGTGCTGCAGCAGATAGGGCGAGGTCGCGCTGGCGAGGCGGTTCTGGTGCGCGGTTTTGGCGGAAGCGGACATCAATCCAATCTTATACCAAAAGTTTCCCGCAAACCGCGCCGGCCGGCGGGCGTAATGCGAACCGCGCGGCTGTCACGTTGCCGGGCGAGCCAGCCCAGTTCCAGGCAGCGGCGCCAGATTTCCGCGCCGACGAGGCCTGCCACGTGATAGCGCCGTTCGCTCCAATCCAGACAGGCGCGGCAGAAAATACGCCGCCCGGCGGATTTTGATTTCAATTGCGCGCCGAACTTGGCGAGGAACCGGGCGCCGGCAGCCGTGACCTCACCGCCCTCCTCGCTCAGCACGATAAACTTCTTCGCCACTAGCGCATCGGCGATGGCGACGCCGAGCCGGCCGGCCAGATGATCGTAACAGGTGCGCGCCAAGCGCAGCGCGTCGTCCTGCGCCGAGCGCGGCTGATGGCGCGGCGGCGTCTCGAGCGCCGCCACCGCCTTGATGCTTTCCAGCATCCTGGCCACCAGCGGCGAGGCGATGCGGTAATAGCGGTTGCGGCGTTTCTGAGTGACGTTAAGCAGCCGCGCGCCGACGAGTTTCGTTAGATGACCGCTCGCGGTCGGCCGTGAAATGTGCGCCAGCGCCGCCAGCTCGCTGCTGGTCAGCGCCTGCCCGCCCATTAGCGCAGCCAGCATGGTCGCGCGCGCGGTGTCGCCGACCAGCGCCGCCACTTCGACCATGTTTGCCGCCGCGACCATGGGCGATTTTACTTCGCCGCGCTTAGCCCCGGCAAGCAGCGACAGTTCGGTATCGGCCGAACCATCTAAGTGAAGCCGCGCGCTAGCCTGGCGGTCTCATAGTCAGGAGGAGCGCCATGAAACGATTACGCGTGGAGCCGATATCGAGTTATCTGGAGCGGCGGCGCAAAGGTCCGATCTATCCGGTCGTTATCGCCAATGGTTTCGTCTATCTGTCCGGCCTGCCGCCTTTCGATCCGCAAACCGGCGACATCAAGCAGGTCCCCTTCGAACGGCAGGCCGAGCTCGTGCTCGCGCAGATGAAATTGTGCCTGGAAGCCGCCGGCTCGTCGCTGGCGCAAGTGGTCAAGTGCAATGTCTATTGCACGCCCGATCCGTCGCACTTCGCGCGCTTCAACGAAGTCTATGTACGCTATTTCCCGACCGAATCCCCGGCCCGCATCTTCCTGCACGTGCCATCATGGCCGGGGCCGTTCGATGTCGAGATCGATTGCGTGGCGGTGACTAAATCTGAGTCGTGATGTCGCAGTTAAGCTGCGATCACGCCGCGCGGACATGCCGCAGGAATTTATCGACCTGAGTCTGCAAAGTTGCCGCATGGTCGAGCAGACGTTTGGCGCCTGCCAGCGCCTGCCCCGATGCATCGTCGTTCTGGCGCGTCTTATTGTCCAATTCTACAATGTTGTTGGCGACGATGCGTGAACCATCCGCGGCCTGTTGCGCGTTCTTGGAGATTTCCTGGGTCGCGGCCGCCTGCTGGCCGACCGCCGTCGCCATCTCCATGGTGCCTTCGCCGAGCCGGCCGATCGCGCTGACGATCTGCTCCATGATGCCGACGACCGCGCCGCACGAGGCGTTCACCGCGGCGATCTTCTGATTGATTTCTTCGGTTGCTTTCGCGGTCTGCTGCGCCAGCGACTTGACCTCCGCTGCGACCACGGCAAAGCCTTTGCCGGCGGCTCCCGCCCGCGCTGCCTCGATCGTCGCGTTGAGCGCCAGCAAATTGGTCTGCTGGGCGATCGCCTGGATGAGGCCGGTGATCGGAACGATCTGGCTGACGGCTTCGAGCAGGTGCTGGACGTTGGCGCTGGCGCTTTTCGATTCCGCCACGGTCTTGTTGGTCAATTCCCGCGCGCTATGGGTTTGCGCCGAAAGTCCTTCGATCGATTTAGCCAGCTCTTCGGCGGCCTCCGCCACGGAGTTGACGCTGGTCTGCGTGTTGATGACGATGTCGGCGGTCGATTGCGACTTGTCGCGGGTTTGCGCCGCGATCTGCGACATGGCCTGGGCATTGGTGTGCATCACGCCGACCGCGTCGGTCAGCTCCTTCGCGATGTTCTGTACCGATTTCTCGAATTCACCGGCGAGCTCTTGCATGGCGGCGCGGCGATCGGCCACGCGATTCTGCTCGGCCTGGTGCGACGCCTGCTCCATCGAACGAATTTCGATCATATTCTTTCGAAATACGTCGATGGCTTGCACCATTTTGCCGATTTCATCTTTGCGGTCGCGATGACCGATTTCGACGTCGGTCTTACCGGCCGACAGCTGCTGCATCACGCTGGTGATGGATTTGATCGGCCGCACGATCGATGCGCCGACCATGAAACTCACAAAGGCGCTGATCACAAAGCCCAGGACGGTGCCCAGGATGATGATTGTCTTGGTCTGCTCGGCATCCGCGTAGAGACTGTTCCTGACGATATTTGCCGCGCTTATGGTTTTCAGCGACATTTTTTGAATGTCGGAATAGACCGCTTTGAAACTGTCATCGGTCTGGCCCAGCATCATCGTCGCCATGGCCGCGTCGGTTTGGCCGACATCGATGGTATCTTTCGCCTGGTTGATGCACTTTTGCCACTTCGCCACGAGGTCTTTCAGGCTGTCTTTTTCTTCCGCAGACAGATCCGGCCGGTGGCTGAGCTCGTCGATACGGGCGGTCAGTTCGGAAAGATCCGAGGTGATCTGCCCGTAAAGCGCATCGAGCAGTTTCTTGCTTACGCTATTGTTCGACCACGATACATAGCGAAAAATTTTCATATGGGTCGTGACGATGGCGTCGCTGACGTTGGAAACCGCTTGCAGTTTCTCTTCGATCTCGTGCGACAGCACGCGCAGACCTTCGGCGGATTTTGTCGACGTCATGTAAGCATTGGCGCCCAAAGCCAGCAGGCAGATCAGCAGCACCGCCGATGCTGCTGATGCTTTTATCTGGATGGACAGATTGTGCAGGATGCCGAACGTCGACCGCAGGCCCCAAAACGCCTTCAGATGGGTGACCGGCGCCCGTGAAACGGCAAGTGCATCCATAATGGATTACTGCTTATAAACGCCGACGCCGACGAAATAATCGCCCATCTTTTCGATGTAGCTCGACTTGTCTTCGATCTTGTTGGTCAGCGGATTGGGCCATTTGTAGTCGATCCATCCGCTGCCCGGTCCGTTCGACATCGTGACCATTTCGCGGATCAGGAACTTGCCGTCCTGATCCTTGAGGTCGATGAGATTTTTTCCGATCAGTGCCGGGCGGGCGCCGTGCGCCACGCAGATCCCTTCCATATTGTAGATGAAGGGATAAAGGTCGCGGTCGTGGAAATCCGCGATCGATTTGTCGGAGACCGCTTTGAAGGTGGCGTCAGGTCCGGCTTTTTTGAATTCGGCCTGCACGCGCTTGACCATGGCGACCGCCTCATCCTTGGTGCCGAATTCAGCGGCCGTTGCGGGCGACGCAATAGCGATGAGCGCGGCAAAGACGATGAATCCGAAGATTTCGCATGATTTCCCCCCACAGGTAATTGGGTGTTTCGATCATGTGAGACGGGGATTAAGGATTATTTAACGCTCGCACGTCGTACGGCGCGATATTGCTACTCGGTATTTAGAGAGAGGGATGCGCACCGCATCCGGCGTCGGGCCGGAGCTAAACGCGGACGTTTTCCGGCACGATGGACGGCGCCGACGCGGCGGCCTCGGCGCTCGGATGCACCGTGAAGGTGTTGCGGCCCAGTGCCTTGGCCGCATAGAGCGCCGCGTCGGCCACCTCGACCAGCCACGCCGGCGTTGCATTTCGCCACCCGGGCGACCAGGACGCCACCCCGGCGCTCAGCGTGACGACGTCGTGCGGGCTCGCCTCGTGCCGGATGGCGAGCGAGCGGACGGCGGCCCGCATGTCGCCAACGATCTGCACGGCGCCGGCAAGGTCAGTCTCCGGCAACAGGATCGCGATCTCCTCGCCGCCATAGCGCGCAGCCATGTCGCCCGGCCGGCGCAACGCGTCCTGCACGGCGGCGCTGATGGCGCGCAGGCAAGCGTCGCCCGCCGGATGACCATAGTGGTCGTTGAAGCTCTTGAAGAGATCGATATCCGCCATGATCAGCGACAGCGACTGCCTATTGCGCACCGCGCGGCGGAATTCCTGCTCAAGCGTTTCGTTGAAGCAGCGGCGATTGGCGAGCCCCGTCAGCCCATCGCGCAAGGCCTGCACCCGCGTGGCCCGATTGGCCTGGTCGACCCGATAGCCCAGCACGCCGATGACCGCCAGAATGCAGATTACGATCGCGCCGTGCACGCGCAGCTGGCTTTGCCATTCGGCAAGGATCGTCGAGCTGTTCTCGGCGACAACGACGGTCATCGGATAATGCGTGAGATGGTTGAACGATCCGACCCGGTGGACGCCGTTGCCGGGTGAGCGATATTCGAGCGCGTCGGCGGGCGATGCGATCAGCGCCGCGAACTCGCCGTCGCTGAAGGAAGCGGGGCTGCTGGCGAGCAGCGTGCCGTTGTCGGAGACCAGGTTGATGAAACCGCCGGACTTGACCTGAACCGTTTCGAACAGCTTGCGGAAGAATTGCATCGACACGCTCGTCACCACGACCCCGGCAAAATTGCCGTCCCGATCGTTGATCCGGCGCGAGACCGTGATGTTGAGCGATCCGTCGACTTTGCTTCTGACCGGCTGTCCGACGAAGACGTCGCGCGTGTTATGGCTTTCGAGAAAGCGGAAGTAATCGCGTTCGCTGTAATTCATGCCGACCGGACGCGGAACCAGCGACTTGACGATCGCATTGCCGTCTTTGTCGGTCAGGCCCATCTCGTGGATGGCCGGCAGCGCCGCGGCGAGCGACGTCATCATGCCGTAGAGGCGCTGCACGCTCTCAGGCGACACCCCTTCGGCCTCGACCCGTTGCACCAGGCTGCCGACGACGGTGTCGGCGGTCTTGAGCGTCGTCTCGATCTGCTGGGAGAGCGATTCGGCCAGACTCGCCGTCACGATCTTGGCGCTGCGCAGACTCGCTTCGCGCACATGCCACATCTGCCAGCCCTCGATCCCGATCAGGGCTGCGGACAGACAGAGGGCAAAGGCGATGGTCCAACTAAGCCAGGACGAGCGCAGGAACGTCGGTGCCGTCCGGGATGAAGCTGGAGGGGTCGTGGCGAGCTGCAGGCTCATAACCCGCCTGCGCTAACGCAATAGGCTCACGGTTAGCTTAATTCGATCGGATAAAGTTCTAGGTATTATTACTTAGAATTACCGGCAAAGTTAGTTCGCAATCAAGCGAAGCGCACGCCGAGCCGATCAACTTGCCGCCAGGCGACGCGGCAAACGCGTGTGGAGCGGAAATTATCGAAACTCAATTCAAATGATTTAGGGGCTTGCAATGGGGCGGGAAACTGCAGGCACGCGCCCTCGCTCGTCAAATCGCGCACGATGCAATCGATGAGTGACGGTTGATCGTCGTACCCGATTTTAGCGGGCTTGAATACGACGTGTCTTGTAAGCCGGCGTCGTTCTTTCACGGAGGCACCTTTCGAACGGTAGCTCTATCCGGTTTCCGTTGCGCGGAATTTAAAATGATCTGCAATTTCCGGGGGTAATTTAAAACGGTATTTTAATCGTATTTTTGGGCGCCCGAGGTCGGCCTGCGTGCGCGGCCCGATTGCAGGGCGGTCGATCTCTAATCCTTGCACAAGAGGCCTGAAACGAATCCCGCTTTGACGAGGGCCATGCAGCCGAACACCGGCGAAGACGGGGTGCATTTTCCAAGCAGTTCCAGCTTTTCGCGTTTGATAAGCCGATCGCGCTGCGCCGGCGTAAGGGCGGCGAGGCACAATCAATATCGTCGACGCTCAAGCATCTGAAAGCGGAAGCAAGCGTTACAGTTCGGACGGGCGCTACTTGATGTCCTTCTCTCCAACGACAGGACAGTCCGGGTTGTTGGGCAACTGGCCGACATTGATCAACTGGACGCGCCGGTTCTCCGCTGCCTTGGGATTGCGGCGATCGAGCAGTTGTTCCTCGCCCAGACCCAGCGTGTCGACCCGCAGCTTGCCGATCCCGAACGGATTGATGAGCGCCTGCCGAATGGCCTCGGCGCGCCGGTCGCTGAGCTTGAGATTGTACTCACGACGACCGGTGGCGTCGGTGTGGCCGACGATCAGGAAGCAATAGCCATACAGCACGGGGTGATACAACGCATCCGCCATCAGCCCGATGGCGCGGTACGAACGCGGACTGATGCGCGCCGAGTCGAAGTCAAACTCAATCGCGATGGTCAGCTGCGAGAGCGTGTTGAGCTGTTCGAACAAAGGCGCCCGGTGGTAGGGATCGGCGCGCGCGGGATCGTGCGCCGCTCGAGCGGCAATCTGGCGCATGCGCGCGACGTCAACGCCAACGGAGGTGCCCTCGACACCCGCGAGACTACTGACGATGTCGCCAGACCGCAGATGGACCTGAGAGCCCAGCGGACCCGGGTTGAGGGTGGCCTCATAACCGGAATCGGCCAGCGCCTGCCGGCACGCCGGCCGCAAGACGCGGCTCGATTTGTACATGCAGTCCAGTATCTGCGCGTCGCCTGGCTGAATGCCGCCGCAATACTGCAGCCGGTCCAATTCGCAAACGTGCCTGACGGAGGCGCGCGCGGCGGCTCTTGTTCGCAAGAGCGCGCCCACTTCGTTCGCTGCCGCCCTGCAGGCGAGAGAGACATTGCTCTGCTGACGTTCCAGACAGTCGGCGACCTGCCCGCCGCCTAAATTAACTGTCCTGCAAAATCGGCTTATATCCTTGCCGCAGGTCACTGCGAGTTTTCCGAGAGCTTCCGCGTAACCGATGGTCTCGGCCGTTGACGGCTCTGCGCGTGTAAACAGGAGCAACGCTGCCAGCGCAAAAAATGTAAACTTTGGTTCTCGCATGATCCTACTCCGTCGCACATGAACGCTTTTCGTGGTTTGGACAGTTGCCAATGAACTTGGCCGGGATCCCCCCGATTGACGGCAGAACTGCCGTGGATTGTAGATGCTTTCCGATCCGGTTGAAACCCGCCTGCGTGATGCCGCTCATTCACGGTAAAATCGCAAACGCGCGCGCCGGAAAGCCGAGCCCTTTGCGCACCTTCGGCCAGCTCACCACGATGAGCGCGCCTTTCGGCGGCACCTGATCGAGGTTGGCCATGACCTCGATCTGATAATGGCCGTGCTGGAGGATAAAGGTTTCCGAATCCATCTTGTCGGTGGTGTCGGTGTCCATCGCCTCGTGGCCGGTGGCGGTGACGCCGCGCTCTTCGTACAAGAACTTGATGGTCTCGAACGCCCAGGCCGGGAACGGCGCGCGCTTGAAGCGCTCGGGGTCCTTGTCCCAGTCCTTGTACATGTCGGTGCGCAGCGCCACGAACGAGCCGCGCGGCACGCGGCCGTGCTTTTTCTCCCAGGCCCGCAGATCGGCGAGCGAGAAAGCGTGGTTCGGGTCCTTGCCGAGATAAGGCGTGTCGTCGAGCACGATCAGCGGCAGGATCATCTGCTTGAGCGGGATCTCGTCCATGGTGATGCCGTTGTCGGCGAAATGCGCCGGCGGATCGACATGGGTGCCGTACTGGCCGACCAACTCATAGAAAGTGGTGCGGAAGCCGTCGTCCTTGATGGTGTAAGGCTTCTTGGTTTTCGGATCGGCCGCGGGCGAAAACTTGGCCTGCCCGAAACCCGACCACACCGGCGTCTGCGGCCCGAAGCTGTGGGTGAGATCGACGAACTGCTTGCCGGCGATCACGCGATAGGCGCGCGCGAGGTCGCTCTGGGCTTGGGCGGCGGTGGTCGCCAGGACAATGAATGACAATCCCAGCAGGAATCTGATCGGATTCATCACAGCCTCCGAAAATGAGCGCGTCATGCCTGATGATAGCGTATCGCTCACAGTTGTCATGGCCGGCCTTGTGCCGGCCATCTCGCTAAGGCGGGCACCGTGCGTCCCTAAGCGGGATCACCGGGCCAAGCCCGGTGATAGCGATGGAGAATTGGCGGGCTCCGCTGAATCGTCTATAATGTTTGTATGACAAAACTGCTGGACAAAGGCATTGAAGCTGTGCGCGGCCTGCCGGCCGATCGCCAGGATATGGCGGGCGAATTGCTGTTGGGTCTCGCGGAAACCGGCACGCCATATAGTCTCTCGGCTGAGCAGCTTGCGGATGTGAAGCTGGCGATTGCCGAAGCCGACCGCGGCGAATTCGCGACCGACAAGGACATGGCCGAGACCTGGAAGAAATTCGGCCGATGAAGCTGCGTTATACGCGGCGCGCGCGACGGCACCTCGACGGAATTGCCCACTACATCGCTGAACGAAATCCCGAGGCTGCGCGCCAGGTCGGCGCGCGCATCCGCGAAACGATTGAGCTTCTCGGCGTCTATCCAAACATCGGACGCGAAGGCGCCCTGGCGGGAACGCGCGAACTGGTGGTGCCCAGCCTGCCCTACATCGTGGTGCATCGGATCGAAACCAGCGACGACCCTGCGGTGACGATCCTCGGCATTTATCACGGCGCGCAGATGCGGCCGGGGCAAGAGACGCGATAAGCGCGGGATTTCGCTCATCGTCATTCCGGGACGCGCCGAAGGCGCGGACCCGGAATCCAGATGCAATTTTTGAGTTTGTTTCTGGATTCCGGGTTCGCGGGCTTTAGCCCGCGCCCCGGAATGACTGTGGCGCGGCATTCTCACTTCCCTCGCCCCTTGCGGGAGAGGGTGGCTCGCGCGGCGGGAATCCGAGCACGAGCCGGGTGAGGGGTTAGTCCCTGACGGTAATTCCGGTTTACCCGATTGCATTCACGACTATCTCAAGAACCTTCAACGCATCGACTGTCCCATCCGACTCGCCTTTTTCGAAATCCCGTTCGGCCTGCCCCATCGTGTTGGTGACATGCGCGAGGCACAGCACGGCTTTGCCGCGCACCCGCGCGAACGTGTAGAGCGCAGCCGCCTCCATTTCCACCGCCAGCACGCCTTTCGCGCGGGCCGCCTCGATCGCTTCGGCGGTTTCGCGAAATGGCGCATCGGTGGTCCAGCTTGAACCGACCAGGATGCGCAAGCCCGCCTGCTTCAAAGCGTTGGCCGCTGTCGCGACGAGCTGCGCGTCGGCTTCGGCGAACTCGGCGGGCGCGGCGTAATGATAGCTGGTGCCCTCGTCGCGCAGCGCACGGTCGATCACCACGAAATACGGCGTCGGCCCGGCGGCGTTGATTTGACCCGCCGAGGTCAGACTGAGCAGAAAGCGGCAGCCGCAGGCGAATAATTCTTCGGCGATCAAGACCGCGAACGGCGCGCCGACGACGCAGCCGACGATGCCGACCGTCTGCTCCGCAAGGCGAAACGTATAGAGCTCGGTGTGGTAGCAGGGCCAGGCGTCGAAGCGCGTGGCGCGGCCGGATTTTCGGAGCTGGCGGAGGATATCGCCGTCGGGATCGAAGATACAAACGGCCGGCACATCGAGCGGCGCAAGCCCCTTTTGCCGCCGCGCTTCGCGCAACAGCGCGTCGGGAGAGAACACCGATGCCGCCTCCGGCGACTTGTTTTGCAGCAAGGGCGCGGCATCGCTCTTTTGTTTATCCGTGATTGGCGGCATGCTTGGCTTCCATCGAGAACCACGGCGCTATCGTACAATAACAGGGAGACGGACGGGTGGTGCTTCCGGGATTCTTCAAAGGAACCGAAATGCCCACCGCCGGCTGGTGGGAGGCGCTGTGGCCCGATCCGGCCGGGGTTCTCGCTCAGGTCGGCGTCAAGGCCGGCATGGACGTCATCGATCTATGCTCGGGCGACGGCTGGTTCACTTTGCAGATCGGCAAAATCGCCGGTCGCGTGACCGCGATCGATATCGACCGGGCGTTTCTGGACGTCGCCCGTGTGCGTCTCGCCGAGAACGGCATCGCCAATTGCACGTTTATCGAGGGCAACGCTTACGACGTCGACAAACTGGTCACGCGGCCGGCCGAGCTGGTATTCATGGCGAATGCATTTCATGGCGTGCCGGAACGGACGCGCCTGGCGCGCGCAGTGGCGAAGGCGCTAGTGCCGCACGGACATTTCGTGATCGTGAATTGGCATGCGCGGCCGCGCGAGCAAACGACGATCCTGGGAGAGCCGCGCGGACCGGCGAGCGAACTGCGGATGACGCCCGAGGCCACGCGGGCCGCGGTTGAGCCGGCCGGGTTTCGAATGGCTCGGGTCGTGGAATTGCCGCCCTATCATTACGGGGCAATTTTCGAGAAGGCTTGAATGGTTGGCGTCATTCCGGGACGGCGCGTTAGCGCCGGACCCGGAATTCATACTCCGCGGCTTCCATCCGCCTCATCCTGAGGAGCCGCGCAACGGGTCCGCGCAAAGCGCGGCCGATAGGCTCCGCGGCGTCTCGAAGGATAAGGCGGCCCACCGATCTCGGCTTTACCCGAGATCGGCATGTAGTGTGCGCAAGTCGGCTATAGCCGATTTGCAATGTTCGAGACGCGCCTTCGGCGCTCCTCACCATGAGGCCGAGTAAGGCTGCCATTCATTCGATCAGTTCGTCAGCGCGGGCGACCACGGACGGCGGCACAGTGAGGCCGAGGACCTTGGCGGTCTTGAGATTGATAACGAGTTCGAATTTCACGGGTTGCTCGATAGGCAAGTCGGCAGGCTTTGCTCCGTTCAAAATCTTTTGCACATAGCTCACCAGACGTTTGGCTTCGAAAATCCGACTCGGCCCGTAGGACAACAAAGCGCCACTGGCTGCGAATTCGCGCCACGAAGCAATCACGGGGAGCCGACGCTCTTGGCCATGCTGGGCGATTTTAGCGGCAACAAGGCCGGTCAGCCGTGACGAAATGACGAACAGGCTATCGGCGCCGCTCGCACTCGCCGCCTGCAGCGCTGCATCGAGATCGGCGACGTTGTTTATCGGGTGGGTCGTTAGCTCGATGCCAAGCGATTCAGCCCCACGCCGCGCAAACGTCACTTCGTCGTCGAAATGCTGGGGATTGAATATCACCGCAACGCGCCTTGCGTTGGGGGCCACTTCCTTGAGGAGCTCCATCCGCTTGGCCGCCATTTCATCGGTGAGATACGTGACCCCGGTGAAGTTCTTGCTTGGCCGAGCAAGAGACACGGCAATTCCCGCCCGCATCGGACTATCGCTAACGCCACCGACGATGGGTATGCGCCCTTTACTTTCGTCGAACAGTGTCTTGATAACGTCACCGCCGATGGCGACCAGAAGGTCGGGCTTTTGCGCGACAAGTTCGGCGGCTAATTCCGCAAGCCGATCCGATACACCATTGGCATAGCGGAAGATGAATTGGATGTTGCGGCCATCGACGAGTCCGGCCTTGGCGAGCGCGTCCTTCAGCGACTGATCGATCGGTCCCAAGGTGGTACCGCCGTATACCAGCCACCCAATCCGCGGCGACGATTTTTGCGCACGCGCGGCGAGTGGCCATGCGGCCGCCGCGCCGCCTAGAAGAGTGATGAATTCGCGCCGCCTCATATGTCACCTGGGACCACGAATTGTGCCGTGGCCGCAGCCTAGCACTTTGCGGCGGGCGGCGCTCTAAGTTGTCATGCCCGGGCTTGACACCGAACATCTCGCTTAGGTTGGCACCGTGCGTGTCCCTAAGCGGGATCGCCGGGACAAGCCCGGCAATGATAACGGAGAGGCGATCGAAAGCCGATAAGCAAAAGACCGGCTAACCCTTTATCGTACCGGACAGCGATTCTGGCTGAAGCGGGCCAACGAACACACATGCTTCACAGGCGCACGCCGGGTCGTGAAAAGATGCCGTAATAAGGATTCTATCCCACAGCAGCAGCGCCCAATAATGAAGGTTATTCACTTCGGGGAATTTCATAAATGTGTACGCGAACACGCCCTGGTAATCGCCGTGTGACTTGAAATGCCCCGATGCTGTAAAGGCCATGAAATGGTCGGGAGGTTGTTCACCAGGCGCTGTGACTGTAATTGCCAGCGTCCATCGAGAAGGAAAAATCTCCCGCGTATGATGAAAGTGCAGTCCGCGGATAAGCTTCCAGACCACATCATGGACACGTTCAGCATCCATCAGCTTGGCGACCTTGCTGGGCGGCAGATGAACTCCGCCAACCTTCCGCCTAAACTCCTGCATTATCGCGTTCGCCAGTGGAACATTGCGGCCGAGGCGAAGCCGTTGAACGTGGTCATTCCATACGGCATTGCCGCCTTCTGACCCCGCGACAAACGGCATGAAGGTGTAGACGAAATACTCCTCGTCCCTTTGCCATTGGCTGTTGCAAGATTGGTGAACAGGAATCGTCAGCAGTTTGAGAGGATACTTCTTGCGAACATCGTCGCCGTAGAACATAGCCGGCGGTACGTGGTCATAATTAATCGGCTCGGAAAGCAATTCGCCGCACAGGTAACAATGCTTCAGTTGAAGGCGCCTGCGCTTGGCCTCACCCATCGGATAAGCTTTCAATCAACGTCCATGCACCACTATAAGCATGTTATTAAACGAGGCTAGTGCTCGCAGACGACTATCCATGTCGGAGGCATTCCCCGAAGCTCATCATTCGCGAATCTGAAGCGGCCTCAGGCGGCACCGTTTGACATTCGGACTTGCATCATCTGCGTGTCGGAGACAGCGCGACTACGAATGTCCGAAAGTCCTGCTATCCGAATGGCACCAACTGATCTTTTCAAGCCAAGAGTCGTTCATCCAATTTTAGACGCGGCGGACTTGATGCTTCGGTTGCTGATCAGATGCCCATAATGCTCATCGGTCAACGACAGCCGCACCAATCATTGTAACGTCACGATACGAAAGCATATGTGTCTCATCGCAATCTGCACATATCGAATGTTTCGCGTGATTTGGAGAAAGCTGACGAGACCGAAATGTCTATTTATCTGAGCCGCGAACGCTCCACAGATGATTGCGCGAGAGTCGCAAGCTATCGGGCTATTTCAGTGCACCGCTCTTGGCGAGCGGCCGCTTACTCCCCTTGACCCACCCTCCCCGCGGCGCTTCCGTGCGCCGCGATGTCCGAGCCGCCCGACACCATCTTCGCCCTCTCCTCCGGCCGCGGGCCGGCGGCGATTGCGGTCGTGCGCATGTCCGGGCCGCGCGCGGGCGCAGCGCTCAAAGCGCTCACCGGCAAGATCCCCGCCCCGCGCCAGGCGGCGCTCGGCCCGCGTGCGCGATCCCTTAACCGGCGACATTATCGACGAGGCGCTCATCCTGTGGTTTCCGGCGCCGCAGAGCGAGACCGGCGAGGACGTCGCCGAGCTGCAGCTGCACGGCGGCCGCGCGGTGATCGCCGCGGTGCTCGGCGCGCTTGGCCGCATCGAGGGCCTGCGCCCGGCCGAGGCCGGCGAGTTCACCCGCCGCGCCTTCGAGCACGGCAAGCTCGATCTCACCGCGGTGGAAGGCCTCGCCGACCTGGTGATGGCGGAGACCGAAGGCCAGCGCCGGCAGGCGTTCCGCCAGATGAAGGGCCTGCTCGGCAATCGGGCCGAGACCTGGCGGCAGCGGCTGATCCAGGCGCTGGCGCTGATCGAGGCGCGATCGATTTTTCCGACGAGGCCGATGTGCCGGAGCAATCTGCTGGCGCCGGCTTTGGCGATCGCGCGCGAACTGGAGACGGAAATCGCCGCGGCGCTGGCCGACGGCGGCCGCGGCGAACGGTTGCGCGAAGGCCTGGTGGTGGCGATCGCCGGACCGCCCAATGCCGGCAAGTCGACGCTGCTCAATCGGATCGCGCGGCGCGAGGCGGCGATCGTGTCGCCTTATGCCGGCACCACGCGCGACGTGATCGAGGTGCATCTCGATCTCGCAAGGCTGGCCGGTGACGCTGCTCGACACCGCCGGCATTCGCGACACCGACGATCCGGTCGAGCTCGAGGGCGTGCGGCGCGCGCGCGACCGCGCCGCCGCAGCCGATCTGGTGCTGTGGGTGGTGGATGCGGGCGATGCGAATGCTGCAAAAAATGCTGCAGCAGAGAGTGCAGCAAAATCGCCGCCAGGCGCGGCGCGGACCTCATCCCCGTCATTCCGGGGCGCGAGCCAAAGCGCGTTCACGCGCGTCTTCGAAGCACTATGGCGAGCGAACCCGGAATCCAGAGCCACAACCGGAGCCCCTGGATTCCGGGCTCCGGCCACCCAGGTCGGCTTTAGCCGACCTGGGCACATTGAATTGCCGATCTCGGGTAAACCCGAGATCGGTGGGCGGTCCCGGAATGACGAAAACAACGTTTCTTCGGTTTCCGCCCCGCCAACCTGGCTGATCCGCAACAAAATCGACCTGATTAAAGGCGCGAAACAAAGAAGTGAATCTATATTACAGTCTACTTCAAAGAGTGAAGCTAGCGTTCGATCCTAACAAGCCATTAAAAGACATGGTTAAAAACCAGTTAACACAAAGAAATGAACTAGAATCCGATAAGAGTGATTTAGAATTCAATATATCAGCCACAACTGGTGAGGGTTTTGACCGGCTTTTGGGTCAATTGGCCCGGCAGGCCGAGGAATTCCTCGGCGGCGCCAAGTCCGCTCTGGTTACCCGCGAACGGCACCGGCGGACGCTGCAAGAGGTCTTGGCCGCCCTGCAGCGGGCTCAAGGCAGCGATGTGGCTGGCCGCGAGGACCTGCTGGCCGAGGAGCTGCGCATCGCCGCCCGCGCGCTTGGCCGCCTGACCGGCCGGGTCGATGTCGAGGATATCCTGGACGTGATTTTCCGCGACTTTTGCATCGGCAAATAGGTGCCAGCCTTTTGCATCGTCAAGCTGCGGTCGTCTTGATCGTGACAATCCGTGGATCGATCCGAGCATTGGGTCGCCGGGGCCGAGGAACGCCAGTTCAGGCCGCTGAATAAGGCTTACAAAGGTGTCTTAATACCGATGGGCGAATGTTTCACGTGAAACATTGCATAAAAACCGGTTGTTTTTGACCCCTGCCCCCGCCTCCGCTACAAGCTCGCATCCGAGGTCCCATGAGCACACGATTCGACGTTGTCGTGATTGGCGGCGGCCATGCCGGCTGCGAAGCTGCGGCCGCTAGCGCCCGCATGGGCGCGCAAACGGCGTTGGTGACCCACCGATTCGCCACCATCGGCGCCATGTCCTGCAACCCGGCCATCGGCGGGCTCGGCAAGGGCCATTTGGTCCGCGAAATCGACGCTTTGGATGGCCTGATGGGCCGCGTCGCGGATCAAGGCGGCATCCAATTCCGCGTCTTGAATCGCCGCAAAGGCCCGGCCGTCCGCGGTCCGCGCGCCCAGGCCGATCGCAAGCTTTATGCGGCCGCCATGCAGGCCGCGATTTCGCAAACGCCGAATCTCAGTGTCATCGAAGCGGAAGCCGATGATCTCATCATCGCGAACGGCCGTGTTTGCGGGGTGAAATTCGCCGACGGCCGCGAAATTTCCTGCGGCGCGGTGGTTTTGACGACGGGCACGTTTTTGCGCGGCCTCATCCACATCGGCGAAAAACAAATTCCCGCCGGCCGCGTCGGCGAAGCTCCCGCCATGGGGCTTTCGCGCACGCTGGAAAAAATCGGCGTCGCGCTCGGCCGTTTGAAAACCGGCACGCCGCCGCGGCTCGACGGCCGCACGATCGATTGGTCAAAATTGGAAATGCAGCCGGGCGACGATCCGCCGGAAGCGTTTTCGGTTTTGACGACGTGCATTTCAAACCGCCAAATCGAATGCGGCATCACGCGCACTATCGAAGCTACGCACAAAATCATTCGCGCCAATGTGCATCGCTCGCCGATGTATTCGGGGCAAATTGCGAGCAGGGGCCCGCGCTATTGTCCGTCGATCGAAGACAAGATCGTGAAATTCGGCGAGCGCGACGGGCATCAGATTTTTTTGGAGCCGGAAGGTCTCGACGACACCACCGTTTATCCGAACGGAATTTCCACCTCGCTGCCCGAAGAAGTTCAGCACGCGCTGGTCGCGACAATTCCCGGCTTGGAAAACGCGAAGTTCGTTCGTCCTGGCTACGCGATCGAATACGACTACGTCGATCCGCGCGAGCTGCATCCGACGCTGCAAACGAAAAAGCTGCGCGGGCTTTTTCTCGCCGGCCAGATCAACGGCACCACCGGCTACGAAGAGGCTGCGGCACAGGGACTTCTTGCAGGTCTCAACGCGGCGTCTTTGGCCGGCGAGGGCGGCGAAATTATTTTCGATCGCGCGCAAGCCTACATCGGCGTGATGATCGACGATCTTGTCACGCGCGGCGTCAGCGAGCCGTATCGCATGTTCACCTCGCGCGCCGAATATCGCTTGAAGCTGCGCGCCGACAATGCCGATCAGCGTCTGACCGATCGCGGAATTTCAATCGGCTGCGTCGGCGCCGCGCGTGCGAAATTCCACGGCGAAAAAACCTCTGCGCTGAATGACCGCGCGCGAATTCGCCAATTCGGTTTCACTCACGCCGAAAGAAGCGGAGCGTCACGGACTTGCGCTCAACAAAGACGGGCAACGGCGCTCGGCGTTCGAGTTGTTGTCGTATCCGCATGTGACAATTGCGGATCTCGCAAAAATCTGGCCGCGCTTCGGCGCGCTCGATGCAAAGATCGCCGAGCAGATCGAGAT
Source organism: uncultured Alphaproteobacteria bacterium (assembly GCA_963770985.1). Lineage (GTDB taxonomy): Bacteria > Pseudomonadota > Alphaproteobacteria > Rhizobiales > Xanthobacteraceae > Pseudolabrys. The sequence goes on from CAVYRR010000014.1 coordinate 93,336, forward strand.
CGATGCGAAGTACGATGTTTATCTTTCGCGCCAGGCCGCGGACGTCGCCGCGTATCGGCGCGATGAAAGTTTCACATTGCCGGACGATCTCGATTACGAAACTCTGCGCGGACTTTCCAACGAAGCAAAACAAAAGCTGCAGCAAAATCGGCCGCGCACGATCGGACACGCCAGCAAGATCGACGGCATCACGCCGGCGGCGCTGACGCTGCTGGTGGCGCATGTGAAACGCGGCAAGAACGCCGCGAAACGCGCTTGAAGAAAAGCGGGCAGGGCGGTCTCGATCTCGAAGCCGATAAAAAACGCGCGCTCGCGCTCACGCCTGTTTCACGTGAAACGGAAAAGCGCTTTGGACATGTTCGTAGAACTGCTGCTGCTCTGGCAGAGCAAGTTCAACCTCGTCGCTTCCTCGACGCTTCCGCAAATCTGGACTCGCCACATCGCCGATTCGCTCCAGCTGCTGCCTTTGGCGGGCGAGGCGCGGGTCTGGGTGGACTTCGGGTCGGGCGCGGGCTTCCCGGGCATCCCGATTGCCTGTGCGCTCGCCGGCACGCCTGGCGCCATGGTGCATCTGGTTGAAAGCGTAGGGAAAAAGGCAAATTTCCTGCGCGAGGTCGTGGGTAAGCTTGGGCTGCCGGCCCAGGTCCACCAGGAACGGGCCGAGAAATTTGGGGAAACCTGTGCAGAAACCGTCCATGTGGTGACGGCGAGAGCGTTGGCCCCATTGAAAGTCCTATGCGATCAGGCGTTTCCTTTGATCAACAAGGGTGCCCTCGGGCTGTTCCCCAAGGGACAAGATGTAGCGGCTGAATTGACCGAAGCCGCTAAATATTGGAGACTTCAGGCCTCGCTTGTACCCAGCGTAACCAGTCCGGCCGGCTCAATTGTCGTTGTGCGCGGCCTGCAGCGACTGAAAAATCCTGGCCGCTAACGCTAAGCAACTGATAAATCAGCGGAAATATCAAATGCCCGACCTGCCAACCGATCACCCCGACGTCGTTCCCTTCCCAAAACCGGGACCGCGGCCCGACGGCGCCCGCCCGCGGGTGCTGGCGATCGCCAACCAGAAGGGCGGAGTCGGCAAGACCACCACCGCCATCAACCTCGGCACCGCGCTCGCCGCCATCGGCGAGCACGTCCTGGTGGTCGATCTCGACCCGCAGGGCAACGCCTCGACCGGGCTCGGCATCGAGCGCAAGTCGCGCCGCACCTCGACCTATGACGTGCTCACCGGCAAAGCCTCGATGCGCGCGGCCGTGCTGCCGACCGCGGTGCCGCAGCTCGACATCGCGCCCTCGACCATGGACCTCTCCGGCCTCGAGCTCGAGATCGGCCAGCAACGCGACCGCGCCTTCCGCCTGCGCAACGCGCTCGGCGAGCTCAACAAGGGCACGCGTCCCTACGACTTCAGTTACGTCCTGGTCGACTGCCCGCCCTCGCTCAATCTGCTCACGGTCAACGCCATGGCGGCGGCGGATTCGATCCTGGTGCCGCTGCAATGCGAGTTCTTCGCGCTCGAAGGCCTGTCGCAATTATTGAAAACGGTCGAGCAGGTGAAGAACAGCCTCAACCCGACGCTGTCGATCCACGGCATCGTGCTCACCATGTACGACTCGCGCAACAATCTCTCCAACCAGGTGGTCGCCGATGTGCGCCAGTTCATGGGCCGCAAGGTCTACGACACGGTGATCCCGCGCAACGTGCGCATCTCGGAAGCGCCGTCCTACGGCAAGCCGGTGCTGGTCTACGATTTGAAATGCGTCGGCAGCGAAGCTTACTTGCGCCTCGCCACCGAGATCATCCAGCGCGAGAAGGAATTGAAGGCGAGCTAGAGAGACTGTCGTCCCGGCCGAGCGCTAGCGAGGGCCGGGACCCATACTCCGCAGTCTATCGAGAGGGCACGGCGTATGGGTCCCCGCTTTCGCGGGGACGACAGGAGTGGAATAGGAAGGGTAAACTAAATGGCTCGTTCAGGAGCGGCGGCGATGGCGGATCATTCGCGATTGGGACGCGGCCTCGCATCGCTGATGGGTGACGTCGGCGAGGAAACCGCACCACAGGAGCAGGGGCGCAAAGCCCGCCGCGCGCCGATCGAAAACCTGCGCGCCAATCCACGCAACCCGCGCCGCGCCTTCAGCGAGACCGAACTCAACGAGTTCGCCTCTTCGATCCGCGAGCGCGGCATCATCCAGCCGATCGTGGTGCGCGCCGTGCGCGGCGAGGACGATCATTTCGAGATCATCGCCGGCGAGCGGCGCTGGCGCGCGGCGCAGCGCGCCGGCCTGCACGAAGTGCCGGTCGCGGTGGTAGAGGCGACCGACGCGCAGGCGCTCGAATTCGCCATCATCGAGAACGTGCAGCGCGCCGATCTCAACGCGATCGAGGAGGCGACCGGTTACCTGCGGCTGATGGAGGAATTCAACCACAGCCAGGACGACGTGGCGCAGATCGTCGGCAAGAGCCGGCCGCATGTGGCGAACACGCTGCGGCTGCTCAAGCTGTCGGAGCCGGTGCAGGCGATGGTGCAGCGCGGCGAGTTGTCGGCCGGGCACGCGCGTCTTTTGGTCGGCCAGCCGAACGCGCTCGACCTCGCCAACGATATCGTCAAGCGCGGCCTGAACGTGCGCCAGGTCGAGGCGGCGATGCGCAAAGAGGGCCGCACCCAGGCCCGCGACGTCGCCGGCACCTCGCGCGCCAAGGACGCCGACACCAAGGCGCTGGAGCGGCGGCTGTCGGATGCGCTCGGGCTCGAGGTGGCGGTCGATCATCGCGCCGACGGCGGCGGCACGCTGCGCATCAAATATCGCGATCTGGATCAGTTGGATGCGGTATTGAGGAAGTTGGATAGGAAGTGATCCATGTTCATCGCGCGCACGCTACCTGTTGCCGTCCTGTCCTGTTTCCTGTTCTTCCATCAACCCGCTTGCGCCCAGGATGCATCCGTCACCGGCGCCCGCATGATTTGGTATGGCGTTTATCAAGCCGGCAGCACCACAACGATCGAGGACAGCGCCTCGCCGACCGGCAGACGACAGGTTTCCACCGGAATTGTGCCGCCGAAAGTCAACAGCGATCGAATTGCGGCCATTCCCAATACGCGATTTGGGCTCGGCTATCGGCTCAGCGGAAGCCCCGCCGGCGCGGTAGCCAAAATAAGGCACGTCCGAACGTTTCCACCCGGAGGAATGGTCAACCCAAAAACCGGCCAAAAATTTTTAAAGGAACAGGTCGAGCTTAACTTAGGGATAGACCGCAAGGATCTGTTCATCGGCTATTTGTTCGAGGAAGATTTCACGCTGGTGCCGGGGGTCTGGACGTTCGAAGTCTGGAACGGAAATCGCAAGCTGCTCGAAAAGAAGTTTACGGTTTATAAGCCCTGACGCCGCCCTGAGCGCGAAGACAGCCGCCGAAAATTGTCATGGCCGGGCTTGGCCCGGCCATCTCGCTTAGGGACGCGCATTGCCAGCCTGGGCGGGATCACCGGGACAAGCCCGGTGATGACAACGGGGAGTTAGGCGTCGACCCTCACCCGGCTCCTGCTTCGCTGGTACTCCGCGTTCGCCACCCTCTCCCGTAAGAGGAGAGGGGAAGAGTGTGCGCGCGACACGCCCACGTTCAAACGCATCCCGCATTGCAAAAACCGGACTGGCGGTCGCCACGCACCGCGCGCTATATGACACGGCCGGCGCGTGTGCCGGCATCATCATGAGAGCCTCATGCCGGCAAACCCAAAGATCGTCGTTCGATTCAATTTTCCATACGACCCGGCTATGGCCGAGCGGTTCGCGCGCGAAGCCGATATCGAGCTGCGCACCTGCGAACGCGAGGGCGCGGAGGACCGCGCCTGGGCCGCGCTCAACGAGGCGCACGTCTATGCGGTCTCGTCGGCAAAAGACGAGTTGCCGCGCCGATGGTTCGTGACAGGCGAGCTGCTGCAACGCTGTCCCAAGTTGCTCTGCGTCTCGACCAGCGGCGCCGGCTACGACACGGTCGACGTCGACGCCTGCAGCAAAGCCGGCATCATCGTCGTCAATCAGGCCGGCATCAATGCGCCGGCGGTCGCCGAGCACACGCTCGGCATGATGCTCGCGTTGTCCAAGCGGATCGCCGAATGCGACCGGCGGCTGCGGCGCGAGCGCGGCTTCGCGCGCGAAGACCTGATGGGAAGGGAAATTTCCGGAAAAACGCTGGGCGTGGTCGGCATTGGCCATGTCGGCACGCGCGTCGCACGCCTGGCGCAGGCCTTCGGCATGACCGTGCTGGCGTACGATCCGTACGTCGACGCGGAGGAAACCGCGCGGCGCGGCGCCCGCTCGGTGCCGCTCACCGAATTGCTTTCGCAATCGGACATCGTGTCGATCCATTGTCCGCGCACCAGCGAGACACTGGGCATGATCGATGCGCGGGCCTTTGCCCGGATGAAGCAGGGCGCGCTGTTCGTGACCACCGCGCGCGGCGGCATCCATGACGAGGCTGCCCTGTTCGACGCGCTGCAGTCGGGGCATCTCGCCGGCGCCGGCCTCGACGTCTGGGAGAAGGAGCCGCCGCCGCTACAGCATCCGCTGCTGACGCTGGAGAACGTGATCGCCACCTATCACACGGCCGGCGTGACGTTTGAATCGCGCCGGGCGGTTGCCGCAGAGGGAGCCGAGCAAGTTATCGGCCTGCTAAAAGGCGGCCGGCCGCCGCGCCTGGTCAACCCGGAAGTCTGGCCGGCCTATCGCGCGCGCTGCCAAGCGATTTTGGGCCTGCCGGTCTGACCGACCAAGCGATCGAAGCCGGTTACGCCTCCGACTCCGGCGACCCCCGGGGCTCCAATTTCCGATGCAGACGTTCGGCCTCGGTCAAAGTGTCGACGACGGCTTTAACGTCGGCAACGATGGTGGCGACGACGCTTTTCGGCTTGGCCTTGCGGGCCGGCTTCTTTCTGGCCGCGGTCTTCCGTTTATTTTTCGCAACGGTCTTGCGCTTCTTCCTGGCGACCGCGGCCGACTTTTTCTTCGCCTTCTTTTTCGTCTTCGCAGCGGATTTTTTGCGCGTTTTCCTAGCCATCGGCAGCCCCCAGTTTATGCAAGTTTGCGAGGCATCAGCCTAAGCGGCATTCCGATTTTGCGCCAGGGCTTGCAGCAACCGTAAGCGAAGCGAATTGCCGCAGTTGTATTCCGATACGACACGGCGGGGGCCGCGCCGGGCTAACTCTTGCGCAACATGGCGGCGAGCTCCCTGACCGCCGCGGTCAGGCTCACGACTTCGGTCTCGCGCAGCTGGTCGATCTTGTGATGCAGGAGTTCGATCTCGAGTTCGGCCTTCACGTTAATCTGAAAATCGTTCTCGGCCTTCTTGCGGTCGACGTCCTGTTGCCGGTTCTGGCTCATCATGATGAAGGGCGCCGCATAGGCGGCCTGGAACGAGAGCGCCAGATTGAGCAGGATGAACGGGTAGGGGTCCCATTGCTGGATGTAGGCGGTGACGTTGAGAATGATCCAGATCAGCAGAATGATCGATTGGATGATGATGAATCGCCAGGAGCCCATGGTGGCGGCAACCCAGTCCGCGATGCGCTGCCCGACGGTGAGCTGAGGCTCGTGCAAGGCCCGGCTGGTGCGCATGCCGCGGCGTAGCGTCCGCAATTCGGCGAGCAACCGCTGTTCGGTCTCGTGCAGCTCGGTCTTCAAGGCGGCGGAATTGTTCATGGTCTCGGCCCTCCGGCAGGTCCTCATCCGATTCGGATTTTACCGATAATTTCGGACGCGGCCCACCCCGCAGCCAGCAAGGGGTTCGCGCTTCCCCTCTCCCTATCGGAGAGGGGGAAAAGCAAGAGAGATCAAATCGTGCCGGGGCCTAGTTTGTTGTAGATGCCGAGACGCTTTTGCGCCTCTTCCGGCATGTCCGGCACGCGCAAATCGCGGCCCATGAACGTGACCCACGGCTTCTCGGCGACCGGTTGCAGCAGCGCGAAATTCCAAAACTGCCGCTCGCTCATCTCGATCTCGGTCACGTCGTTGTCGAGCACCCAGTTGCGCAGCGTGGTCAGCCTGGCCTGTTTGTCGGCATCGGAGAACATCGGTTCGGGCAATGCTTTTCTCATGGATGAAACTCATAGACCCTTCTGCTTAACAAGGTCTGACAGCAAGCGGGCTAATTGCTAGTTTGCCGCTTTAGCGTTCATCACGAGAGGGCAGGCGCCGTGCACCAGAAGTTCAAGGACAAGACGGTTCTCATCACCGGCGGCAGCCGCGGGCAGGGGGCGGCCGAGGCGCGCATGTTCGCAGCCGCCGGCGCGCGCGTCGTCGTCGCCGATGTGCTGGACGCCGAGGGCGCGCGCGCTGGTGCAATCGATCCGCGCCGCGGGCGGCACCGCCGACTACCGCCATCTCGACGTCGGCAGCGAGCCGGAGTGGCGCGACGCCGTGGCGTTTGCGAAGAGCACGTTCGGATCGCTGCACGTGCTGGTCAACAATGCCGGCGTGTCGCTGCGCGGCGTCGATCTCGCCAATACCTCGCGCGCCGATTGGGACCGCGTGCTGGCGGTCAATCTCACCGGACCGTTCCTCGGCATCAAAGCGGCGGCGCCGGTCATGCGCGACAGCGGCGGCGGTTCAATCGTCAATATCGGATCGACCGCCGGCATCAACGGGCATTTCGCGGCCGCCTACAGCGCTTCGAAATGGGGCCTGCGCGGGCTCACCAAGGCGGCGGCCATGGAATACGCCGACTGGAACATCCGGGTGAACGCCGTGCATCCCAGCATCGTGCGAACGCCGATGGTGGAAGGCGCCGACAAGTTCGTCGAAGCCATGGAGTATATGTCGGCGCTCAAGGGCAGCGCGTCGCTGGAGGACGTCGCCCAGGCGGTGATGTTCCTGGCGAGCGAGGAGGCGCGCTATCTGACTGGGCTCGATCTGCCGGTTGATGGCGGCTTCACCGAGCTCGGCACCTACCGGCAGGTGTGGCGGCGCGCGACCGGGCGCGACAAGCAATAGCGAACATCTCGAACGCAGAGACACCAGGCCGCCGGCTTGCTAACGTTTCGTTTGGAAATAGGGGGCGTTTTTAATGTCAGTGAGCGTACGGTGGTTGTCGACGGGCCTCATCGTTCTGGCCGCGAGCCTTGCTTTGCTGATCTCGCCGCTACTGGCGGCGGGCAAACTGGATGTCGTCGCGAAATTCCAGCATACGAATTTGGAGCTCGACGTTGCGACCTACACGGATCCAGACTCCAAGCCGAGCAAGATTGGATTACTGGGACTGGCGGCCGGGTCGGTCAGAAACTCCTTTGCCTTCAACGCTCAGGAATGGCCGCAGCTGATCGCCGCCGTCGCCAAGGCGGCGAAAGGGCAATCCGCGGGCAACGATTGGGCCGTCGTCGCCGAACTGACCGAAGTGGGAACCTCGGACGTCTCCCATCTCGTCATTAGCGCCGGTCCGGGCATAAGATTCGCGCTCAACTCCTCGAAGGGCGCGAGCCTCACTTATGTCATCGCCAAAAGCGATATTCCGCGCCTGCAGCAGGGGCTCATCCGCGTCCGCCAGTATTTCGCGGCGCCCTGAGGCGTTCGCGCTTTTCTTTAGGCCGCGCGCACGCGGTTGAAGAATGCTGTCACTTTCGATTCGAGATCGTTCGCCCGCGCCGACACCCGCGCCGTCAGATCCGCGATTTCGCTGAACGCGGCCGCGCTGCGGTCGGCGGCCTGCTCAACCGACAAGATTTCGGCCGACGCGCTGGCAGTGTGGTCGGCAGCGGTTTGGATGCTGTCTGCGATGCCGCGTGTCGTTGTGCTTTGTTCTTCAACTGCCGACGCAATGGTGCTGGCGGCGTTAGTCAATTGCCCGATGGCGCGCGCGATCGAGGAGATCTCATCGACCGACTTGCGGGTGGCGTCCTGAATGGACGCGACCTGTTGCGATATTTCGTCGGTGGCACGCGAGGTCTGGTTGGCAAGCGCCTTCACTTCGGAAGCCACCACCGCGAAACCCTTGCCGGCGTCGCCGGCGCGCGCTGCTTCGATCGTCGCGTTGAGCGCGAGAAGATTGGTTTGCGACGCGATCGTGGAAATGATGTTGACGATGGACCCGATGTGTTCGGCGGTGTCGTTGAGCGACAAAATGCCCTGCTGGGTGCGCTGAGTGTCGCCGACCGCCGCCTTGGCCATGTCGAGGCCGCGGGTCGCCTCGCGGCCGATATGTTGGATCGATGCGGACAGTTCTTCGGTGGCCTCGCCGGTCATCTTCACGCGCTGCGTGGTCTCGGCGGCCGCCGATGACGCCACCGCCATGCGCTTGAGCGTGTCGTCGGCGACTTCGCGCATGGACGAGCAGGTGGCGGTCAGCGACGTGGAGGCCTCGGTGATGGCTTGCAGCACTTCGCCGATGGCGGCGGCGAAATCGCCGATCGCTTCGTCGATCGCTTTGCGCCGCACGTCCGCGGCCTTCTCGGCCGCTTCACGATGCAGCGTCATGGCGTTGGCGACGTCGAAGGCGAGAACCTGGGACAGGAGCTTGCCGCTCTTGGCGAGTTTGGCCGACGAATACCGATGCTTGCGCGCGAGCGCGTCGAGCGAGGCGCGCAACACATAATTCCCGGCGGTGCTGCGCAAGCGGGCGTCGAAGCCGAGCGCGGCTTCCTGACTGACGGTTTTTTGGCACGATACGAAATAGGCGTCGTCGAGCTCGCCGTTCAGCAGCGCTTCCAGATGCGACAGTTCGAGCCGCTTGATGAGTTCGCGGTTTTGCAGGACGATCGCGCCGATCTTCGGCATGCCTGCGGTGGCATTGAGAATGGCTTCGACCGCCGTTTCGAGGACGGGGGCGACAACGGGCCATAGCAGCTTGACCGCGCTGCGCGCCGGCGCATCGAGCTCGTACAGCGCGTATCGGGATTCGACGCCTTGGATGATCTGGCTTGGCAACAGGGGTACCGGCGGATTAGAAAAACGGGTATTTTCCAAAGGTATTACAGATTGGTTGTGGCAATCCTAACAAGCCGGCAAGAGGCCATGGCCGCTGGTTATTCCGGCAGCCGTGGGATAAATCCGGCTTGAATTGGCAGTTGGAACAGTCTGGGAGGATCAAGCGTGCCCGCTTCAATGCAAGGTGAAATGCAGCCGACCATCTACCGCTTCAAACTGGGCGGTTTCGAAGTCACCCCGATCATGGACAGCAAGGTGATCCGCTCGGGGCTCAGCCCTGCCTTTGGCGGCGAAGCGGCCGCGGCGGACGTAAAGGCGCTCGCCGCCGCCAACCGCATCGAGGCCGACCGTTACGAGCATCCGTTCACGCCGATCGTGGTCAATACCGGCAAGGAGCTGGTGCTGTTCGACACCGGCAACGGCTCGCTCAGTGCCGAGCACGAGCAGCTCAAAGGCCGGCTGCCGCCCGGCCATCTGGTCGCGCGCCTGGCACAGGCCGGCTACAAGCCGGAAGACGTCGACGTGGTGGTGATCACGCACGGCCATCCCGATCATATCGGCGGGCTGACCAAAGGCGGCCAGGTTGTGTTTCCGAAAGCGCGCTATGTGTTCGGCGCCGCCGACTTCGATTTCTGGAAGAAGGGCGAGAACGTGCGCGAGGCGCGCAAGTTCAATCGCGAACTCTACGTCAAGATCGTGGTGCCGCTGGCCGACCGCGCAACCATGATCAAACCTGGCGACGAAGTGGTGGCGGGCATCCACGCAGTGGATGCCTTCGGACACTCGCCGGGAATGCTGGGCTTTCGCCTCGACAGCGAAGGCAAGCAATTCCTGATCTGGGCCGACACCTGCGGCCATTACGTGATGTCGTTGCAGCGCCCCGATCTGCATCTCGACGTGGACGACGACAAGGAAAAGCAGCGGCCACCCGCAAGCGCATTCTCGACATGGTAGTGGCCGACAAACTGTTCGTGGCCGGCTTCCACATGCCGTTTCCGGGTCTCGGCTACGTGGAGAAGGCCGGCAGCGCCTATCGCTGGGTGCCGCATAGCTATCAGCTGAATTTGTGATTTTTTATCGTCCCGGCCGAGCGCCATAAGCGCGTTTACGCGCGTCTTCGACGCGCTATGGCGCGAGGGCCGGGACCCATACTCCGCAGTCTCTCGATAGTTCACGGCGTATGGGTCCCCGCCTTCGCGGGGACGACAGCGACAGAGGCTTTCAATTCTCTCTTCTTCTTGCGCTCACCGCCAGCGAAAGCAATGTCCGCTGCGCGATTGCTTCCGCCAGCGCGGAATTGCGCCGCATATCGAGCGAGGCGTCGGCGAGCTGCTCCATGGCGCGTAAGAGGCGCGGCGGCGACCAGACGCGCAGCGCGGCTTCCACCTCTTTTTTGCGCGTGAAATGCACCGGCGGCGCGCCGCGCATCATAGCGAAGTCGATCGAGTCGCCGCTTTCCACCGCCAGCTTCATCTTGTGTAGATTGGCAACCTGGCGGATTGCCGCCGAAACGATAGCGGCCGGCGACGAGCCGCCGGCGCGCGCCTTGCCGAATTCGGTCTCGACGTCGCGGGTCTCGCCGGCAAAGGCGGCGTCGATCACGCCGTCGAGCGCCTGCTCAGAGGCGTCGGCGACGGCCGCGCGCACGTCGTCGAGTTCGATACGCTCTTTCCCCATCGCGTAGAGGGCGAGCTTGCGCAATTCGCTGCGCGACGAAAGACGGTTTTCACCGAGTAATGACGTCAGCGCGGCGCGGGCATCGGGCGCCAATGTCAGTTTGGCGCTGCGCATCTCCTCGTCGATCAGGCTGGAAAGCGCCTTGGCGTCGTCGAGATAGCAGGGCAATGCGGCCGCCGTTTTTGCCTTCTCGCACATCGTGCGCAGCGGCGAGGTTTTGCGCAATTCACCCGCCTCGATGATCAGGCGGCAGTCGGGCGAGGGCGCTTCGATCAGTGTCGCCAAGGCCGGCGCTACGTTGTAGCGCGGGTTGACGCGCAGCAGCACGGCGCGCCGCCCACCGAACAGCGGGATGGTGTTTGCCTCCTCGACCAGCCGCGCCGGATTGGCGGAGAGCTCCTCGCCTTCAATGCGCACAAAGGCGAATGGATCGTTGGGATCGTCGACGGAAGCGCGCACCAGTGCGTCGACACGCTCGCGCACCAAGCCTGCGTCCGGCCCGTACACCAGCACGATCGGCTGCGCCGGATCGGGCCGGGCGATGAAACGATCGACGTCGGAGGCTTTGATGGCGGTCATGGAAGCTTTCGTGTCCCGGGCGCAGCGCAGCACCATAAGCGCGTTTACGCGCGTCTTCGACGCGCTATGGTGGTGCGCTGCAGACCCGGGACCCCGGTTACTTAAAAGCAAGCTGGGTCCCGGATCTGCGGTGCACCGCTAGCGCGCTGCACCGCGTCCGGGACAAGTGCCTTACGTCCCCGCCACGAAATACGACGCCAGGCGGGAGCGGATGTTGTCCGAGATCACCTTGGCGGCGCGGTTCTCGGCGTCGCGCAAACCGCGGTCGCCGGCGAAGCGCTGCTGCTGGCCGGGAATGTCGTAGGACACGCGTGAGAAAGTCTGCCCGCTGATCACCGTCTTGCCGGTCGTGCTATCCTTCAGCGAATAGGTGGCGTCGATGCCGTAGTTCTGGATGTCCGGGCGCGCGGTGGTGATGTCGACGATCACCTGCGACTGGCTTGCGGTGAGACGGATATCGAGCTTGTAGTTGGGCGCGGCCGCGGCGCCGCCGCCGGTCAAGCCGTACATCAGGTTATTGCGGACCTCGACGCCGACACGGGAAAGGCGGGTGCCGTTGGGGACATCGATCGGCGCGACTTCAACGCTGCTCAGTCTGTCGACGATGCCGCCGCTGCTGGCCGGGCCTTGCGTGCCATAGAGCGGCTGGAAGCAGCCGGCGGTGAGCCCGGCTAATGCCAGCGCGGCGCAAACGCGGATCAATCGGTTAGGCCACCACATTGACGATCCTCTGCGGGACGACAATGACCTTTTTCGGGCGCTTGCCATCCAGGGCCTTTATTACCGCATCGAGGGCCAAAACGGCAGCCTCAATATCGGCATTTCCGGCGTCGCGGGCCACCGTTATGTCGGCGCGCTTCTTGCCGTTGATCTGCACCGGCAAGGTGATGGTATTTTCCACCAGCAGATCGGGCTCGACCTGCGGCCAGGTCTCGGCGGAAACCAGGGTTTTGTGGCCGAGCACCGCCCAGCACTCCTCGGCCAGATGCGGCATCATCGGGTGGAACAGCCGCACCAGGATGTCGCCGGCTTCTCTTAAGGACCAGGCGAAATCGGGCGAAGGCGCCGCCGCAGCCGCGCCGATGGCCTCGTTCAGCGCATTCGCGAACTCGTAAATATGAGCGACGCAGCGGTTGAAGCGCAGCTTGCCGATGTCGTCGGAGACATTGGCAAGAGCGCGATGTGCGGCCTTGCGGACGGTCAACGCCTGCTCTCCGAATCCGGCCGGCCGCGCCGCCGACGCTTTGACCTCGGCGATCTCGCCGACCAGCCGCCACAGCCGCTGCACGAAGCGCCAGGCGCCCTGCACGCCTTCCTCGGTCCAGATCACGTCGCGCTCGGGCGGCGAGTCGGACAGCATGAACCAGCGCGCAGTATCGGCGCCGTAGGCGGCGATGATGTCGTCGGGATCGATGGTGTTCTTCTTCGACTTCGACATCTTCTCGATCGAGCCGATCTCGACCGGCTCGCCGGTGGACGCGAGCGTGGCGCGGCGCGCTTCGCCGAGGCCGTCGATCTTGACGTCGGCCGGCATTACCCAGTCGCCGTTCTTCGCCTTATAGGTTTCATGCACCACCATACCTTGGGTGAACAGGCCGGCGAACGGCTCGTCCATGCCGACGTGGCCGGTCTTGCGCATGGCGCGGGTGAAGAAGCGCGAATAGAGCAGATGCAGGATGGCGTGTTCGATGCCGCCGATATATTGATCGACCGGTAGCCACTCGTTCACGCATTTCAGTTCGGTCGGCGCGCTCTTGATCCACGGATCGGTGAAACGGGCGAAGTACCAGGACGAGTCGACGAAGGTGTCCATGGTGTCGGTCTCGCGCCGCGCCGGACCCGAGCACTTCGGACACGTGACGTTCTTCCAGGTCGGGTGGCGGTCGAGCGGATTGCCCGGTCTGTCGAAGGTCACGTCCTCGGGCAGCGTGACCGGCAAGTCCTTCTCAGGCACCGGCACCACGCCGCACGTTGAGCAGTGGATGATCGGGATCGGACAGCCCCAATAGCGCTGGCGCGAGATGCCCCAGTCGCGCAGGCGGTAATTGACCTGGCGCTGCGCCACCGGGCGGTTGCCGCGCGCTTCCTTCTCGAGCCGCTTGGCCACTGCCGCCTTGGCGTCTTCGATGGTCATGCCGTCGAGAAAGCGTGAATTGATCATGCGGCCGTCGCCGTCATAGGCGACGTCGGTGATGACGAAAGTTTTCGGGTCCTGGCCGGGCGGGCAGACCACCGGCGTGTTGCCGAGGCCGTATTTGTTCACAAAGTCCAGGTCGCGCTGGTCGTGCGCCGGGCAGCCGAAGATGGCGCCGGTGCCGTAGTCCATCAGGATGAAATTGGCGACATAGACCGGCAGCTTCCACGACGCATCGAACGGATGCACCGCCTTGATGCCGGTGTCGAAGCCCATCTTCTCGGCGGTGTCGATCGCCGCCTGCGAGGTGCCCATCTTCTTGCATTCGGCGATGAACGCCGCGAGCTTGGGATTTTTCGCCGCGGCGGCAGCGGACAGCGGATGATCGGGCGACAGCGCCAGGAACTTGGCCCCGAACAGCGTGTCGTGCCTTGTCGTGAAGATCTCCAGTTCGCTTTCCTGGTTCGGCGCGGTGGCTGCATCGAGCATGAAGCGGACCAGCAGGCCTTCCGAGCGGCCGATCCAGTTCTTCTGCATCAGCCGCACTTTTTCCGGCCAGCGCTCGAGCTTGTCGAGCGCCTTGAGCAGGTCTTCCGAATAATCGCTGATCTTGAAGAACCATTGCGTCAGCTCGCGCTGCTCGACCACCGCACCCGAGCGCCAGCCGCGGCCGTCGATCACCTGCTCGTTGGCGAGCACGGTGTGGTCGACCGGGTCCCAGTTCACCTTCGACTGCTTGCGCTCGACCAGCCCAACTTTAAGGAAGTCGAGGAACATCTTCTGCTGGTGCCGGTAATAAGACGGATCGCAGGTGGCAAGCTCGCGCGCCCAGTCGAGCGACAGGCCCATCGACTTGAGCTGCTTCTTCATTGAAGCAATATTTTCGTAGGTCCACGCCTTCGGGTGCACCTTGCGGTCGATGGCCGCGTTCTCCGCCGGCATGCCGAAGGCGTCCCAGCCCATCGGGTGCAGCACGGCGTTGCCCATGGCGCGTTTGAAGCGCGCCACCACGTCGCCCATGGTGTAGTTGCGCACGTGGCCCATGTGGATGCGCCCCGACGGGTAGGGGAACATCTCCAGCACGTAGTATTTCGGGCGCGGGTCGTCGTTTTTGGTGGCGAAAATGCCGCGCTCGTCCCACGTCTGCTGCCAGCGGGCCTCGGCGGCGCGCGCGTTGTAACGGTCGATGGCCATCGAATCAGTTGATTTTATGCGGTTTTCAGGCAGCGGGACTAGGGCACGAATGCGGTAAAGCCGTCAATGGTGCGCGCAGCATCGTGGCGTAAGCACGACCGCGGCGCCGAGGACGGTTCTTCAGTAGAGGCTCGGCCGGCGAATTATCCGTTTGAACAGCCGCCCGAGATGCAACATCCGCGATCGTCTGATCATGGCTAATTCCGTCTGCAGAGCTTCAATCTGCTCGTACAGATATTTCCGTTCGGAGCGCCAAGGCCAATGGGAGTCGCTCGGATGTCGCGGAAGGTATTCGTGCAGAAATCGCGCGGCAGCAAGATCGTGCGCGCGCGGATCCAAGGTTGGCCGCCGCGGCCCTGTCAGGACCTCGTCGTAGAGTTTTTCAAACGAGTCAAGAAGCCCCTCCAGATTGCACTCACGGCGCGCACGTTCCGCGACCAGGGCCGCATCGGCGGCGTCATAGCGCGCGATTTCCTCAACGCAGCGTCCGACCGTGACAATCTCCGATAGAGTGCGAATCCCGAAATTCCGCGACCGAAGGCTTTCAAAATTATGCGACGTGACAAGACCGGCAAGCCCTCGGTTGTCGCAAACGATCACGGCGCAGCCGCAGCACAGGCTCTCCAACGCGGCTCGGGCGCTGGTAAAGACAAGATCGCAGTTGACCAATTCCTTTTCCGGGTACGCGGTTGTATTACCCGACGCCATTCCAAGCGCATGATACGAGATGCCCATCTGCTCGCAGGCGGTGCGGAGTTCCGGCAGTCCCGAGGCTTTTGCAAACGCGATCGCTCGCTCGGGACGACGATTGAGCGGCCGCGGCCGCGGCGGAATGCGCGCCATGTCGACGCCGTTGTAGAGCGTCACCACCCGTTCCGGCGCGATGCCTTCGCGTTGAACGAGCCGGTCGCGGCACGCCTCATCAACCGCAACGTAGGCCCCGATCTGGGGAAAATGAGCGGGCGCTTCCAGCCACGATTCAAACCCGTGGCAAACGAAGATGGCGGGGACATGCGGAAAACGGATCAGCGCCTCCCCGCACGGGATGCAGTGGTGCGCATGGATGATGTCGGGCGTCTCTGCGAGCGTGCGAAGATCATCGGTCACGGGTACACCGCGCGAGATGATCTCCTCGGCCGCACGGCCGAGCTTCGGCGAATAGACGATCGGTCGATGGCCGCGGCGCAGCAGGCCGACAGCCATATCGCGCACAACGACTTCGGAGCCGCCGAAATCTTCGAGCCATATATTCGTGAGCAGGATCGTCAGTCGGTTGGCCATTTGTCGGGAAACCCGGATCTGCCTATGTCAGCCGCGGCAATTGTTGAACCAGTGGCACGAAATGATCCGCAAACAGAATCGGCTGCTTGTATTTTCCGAGTTGAACCTGAAGCCGGCCCCATTCGTCGTAGTGCAGACGCAATCCTTCGGGAGGCGACAAATAATCCCGATCCGAAGGCACCGGTCTGAAGACTTCCTTGTCCAGCGTAAAGAAAGATTTTGCCACGTCGGCCTCAACGCGCCGTGAGCCAATCCAGTCCGCCAGCGATTGTTTGCATTCGACTTCCGCGGGAGTCAGATGAAAGGTTTCAAACGGCCCGCGGGGAAATTCCTGAAACCTCAGGTTCCACGGCTCCGGCTCTGTGCGACATACGAGCGGCAGTTCGAAATTCTCGCTTGGAAACCGTTCACGATATTCGCGCCAGGCGCTGTCAAGCACTGCCCGTCCTATGTCATGGACTACATTGGAAAGTTCGAAAGCATCGCCGAAGATCCGCGTCGGGCGCACGACGTCGAGCCATTCCATGAGTCGCAGGCGCAATTCAAGGAACGGCGCGACGTCGCCTTCAAGCAGCCAACGGTACATCTCTGTTTCGCCGAAGCTCAGAAAAGTCGCCTGTTCAGCCAGGTCGAGCTTTTCGAGTCCATGACGCGCCAGCATTTCCCGCTCCGTGTCGCCGGCGGAATCAGCACGGGTCAGAAACAGCAAATGCGGGCGATAGCGCTGCATCATCCCGACGACCAGCAACTCATGGCCCGGGTGTGCAAAAACCATCGCACAATTATGCCGACTCGCGCTCATAGTTCTGGTCAGCTTGAAGTTTCTCGTCGGAACTCGGCAAGGCAATCCAGGGCTCGACCACGCCTGCGTCGATACCGAGCAACTGGAGATGGCGCTGCAGGTGGCTGAACGCGCGTTGGCGGCGCTCGAAAGGATTCAAGCCAAGAGATTCGAGAATGGCTTTGCGGCCAGGCCGCGGGATCAGAATGTCGGAGAACAACGGTAGAAGCGTCTGAAGGTGAGCAATCACTGGGCCGCGTGTCGACTTATCCTGGGTGAACATATCCTGAAGGATACAGAGACCCAGCTGCGCATGGCGTACTTCGTCCTGATGCGCATGCGTCATTCCCTTCAGCAGGCCGGGAAATTTACCGGTCTTTGTCAGCAACCGACGAACGACCGAAAAAGTGGCGAGAGCGATGGAGCCCTCCAGCATGATGAAAAGTTGCAACACCGCTACCGCCACATTTGTATGACTTGGCTCATCGGCCGCTTTGCGGACGGCGTCCGTCAGGGAATCGATGAATAATTCCTGATACGCGGCAGAGATCGTCAATGGGCCTTGCTTTGCGGTCGGCAATGCCGCGAGCAGCACTTCCTCATGAAATCGCTCGAAGAAATCGGCGTGGCGACTCTCGTCTGCAATCTGCATCCCTAAGACGCGTTGCTGCTCAGCGCAGCGAAGGCAAGGCATCAGCATGGACAAACAGATGACGGCGTGCGTTTCCGACTTGCGGAAATGGGAAAATCCGGCCAGCCAGTACCACTGCCAGCGTTCGTCGTCGGTGAGGTTCAACCAATCGCGCCGGTCGTCGGCGAAATCCACCGACCGCGCATTCCAGTGCTCTCGCTCCCATCGTTCAAACAAATCGGAAAGCGTCGGCACGCCGTTCGCCGTATTCGCCATCTTCCCCCCGCCGCTTGCCCAATGCCGGTATACGGTTCCCGATCTAGGGTAACATGGAACATAATTTACTAGCGAATCGACGAAACCTCGTGAAAACAAGGCGGATACGGAAAAGACCCTTGAGTGCTCCTTCTATGACTTCATCCGGGATTTGAGGACGCGATAGGAGATACCGCAACCGCACAATAGACACGTGCTGCACCTGCCAGACATTTTCTCCACATTCCGCCGTCGGGGCCGGCAGGCGCGTCGATATGCGATACAAGCCCGGCGCGACCGGGCGGGCTTTTTGCATTTGCCAAGAGGCTTGATTGCCAAGCCGCTTGACGGCCACCGCGCTTCGGCCGCATGGGATGGCCATGACAGCGACCACCCTCATTCCGCCCCTGGGTTTAACGACTGTGCAGCAAGAAATCGCGCGTGCCTGCCGCGATGCGGAGCGCGATCCGGCCGAGGTGACGTTGGTCGCCGTGTCGAAAACGTTTCCGCCCGAAGCCATCGAGCCGGTGATCGCCGGCGGCCAGCGCGTGTTCGGCGAGAATCGCGTGCAGGAAGCCAAAGCCAAATGGCCGCCGCTTTTGGCGAAGCATTCCGGGATCGCGCTGCACCTGATCGGCCCGCTGCAATCCAACAAGGCCAAGGAGGCGGTGGCGCTGTTCGACGCCATCCATTCGGTGGACCGGCCAAGCCTTTGTGAGGCCCTGGCGAAGGAAATCGAAAAGCAAAAGCGTCAGCCGCTGCTGTTCGTCGAAATCAACACCGGCGCCGAGGCGCAGAAGGCCGGCGTGCTGCCGCAGGACGCCGATGCGTTTCTGGCACGCTGCCGCGACAATTACGGCCTGACCATTTCCGGGCTGATGTGCATTCCGCCGCTTGAGGAGGCGCCGGGGCCGCATTTTGCGCTCACCGCTAAGATCGCGCGGCGCAATAGGCTCGCGCTGTTGTCGATGGGCATGAGCGCGGATTTTGTGACCGCGATTCAATTAGGCGCCACCCACGTGCGGGTCGGCAGCGCGATATTCGGAGAACGGCCTCCGCTGTCATCCCGGCCAAGCGAGCGATAGCGAGCGCGAGCCGGGATCCAGTAACCCCGGCGCTTAAGATGCGGACATACAGGGATTACTGGGTCCCCATCGCAAGTCGGCTTTAGCCGACTTGCGCACTATTAGATGCCGACATCGGGTAAACCCGATGTCGGCCCGCGGGGACGACCGGGATTTTTACCTGAACCGCGGCGGCGGGAGCGGTGCGCGCGGCGCTTGCGGGTTGCCGAACGCGCCCGCTTCGAGCGGTTTCTTCAGCAGGCTTGAGCGCAACGCCTCGCCGCGTGGCGAGGCCGGGACCGGCATCGGCGCCGCCGGCTGCAACGTCGCGGCATCAAGCGGCGAATTGGAGTCGGGGAATTCATCGTCGCCGCCGCGATGGCTCATGCTGGCGCTGCGCCAGCGCTCGATCACCGACGAAATTAGGTCGCGGCTCATCGTAGTGCCGCCGTCGGAGCAGGTATTGCCGGACGCCTCGCTGTTCGGGCGCCGATCCGGCGCCAATTCCATGAATCGCATGCGCGTCGGCATGGCAACGCCGGGCCCGAAGGTAAACACCTCGCGGATACCGAGCGACGGAATGAATGACATCAGATTCACCGCTGCGTCGGATGCCGCCGAACGGATCAGCCCCTGGTCGCGGTCGTTCGACAGCCGCATGACGAAGAGCGTGGAACACTGCGAGATGATGGTAGGGTCGATCTCGGCCGGACGCTGCGTCACCAGGCCGAGGAACACGCCGTACTTGCGGCCTTCCTTGGCAATGCGCGAGAGCGCGCGCTTGGTCGGGCCGAAGCCGACCTTCTTGTCGGCCGGCGCGTAGCGGTGCGCTTCCTCGCAGACGAACAGCAGCGGGGCCACGCCGTCGCTCCACAAGCCGAAGTCGAAGGCCATGCGGCAGAGCACGGAGACAACCGAATCCACCACCTCGGCCGGAAAACCGGCGAGCTGCATGATGGTCATCGGCTTGCCCTCGGTCGGCAGCCGGAACAGATGGCTGAGAATCTCCGCCATGGTATCGCCGCCGATATTGGCGTTCTCGAACATGAAGGCGTAGCGCGGATGATTGCGGACGGTCTCAATGCGCCCGATCAGCTTGTGATAGACCGTGCGCGAGTTGCGGTTTTCCAGCTTGCCCATCCGCTCGTTGAGCAGATTGATCAGGTCCTCGATGCGGTAGGGCACCGGCGTGTCGGCAGTGAAGCCGGTGTCGCGCGTATTGCGCTTCTTGGCCAGCGAGTGCTCGATATTGACGCGGTATTGCAGATAAGCCGACTTCGCCAGCGGAATGATTTCCGAGAGAATCTCGACTTCCTCATCGACGCCGGGCCGGCCGCCAAAGAAGGCGTCGACCGTCTCCTCGAAATTGAACAGCCAGAACGGCAGCCGCAGATTTCGCGGGGTGAGCACCTGCGCCTTGTCGCCGAAACAGCGACCATACTCGTTGTGCGGATCGACCAGGAAGATGCGCAGGTTCGGCCGGGCATCGAGGATCTTCTGCAGGATGATAGCGACGCCGCTCGACTTGCCGACGCCGGTGGCGCCGAGAATCGCGAAATGCCGGCTAACAAGATTGTCGATGTCGACGTGCACGCCGATTTGCGCGTTCTGCTGCAAGTCGCCGACATGCGCATGGTCGGTGTCGGCCGCGCCGTAGACGACGTGCAATTCGTGCGCGCCCAGCAGGAAGGCGGCATCGCCGAGTGCCGGGTATTCAGTGATGCCGCGCTGGAAACGTGCCTGGCCGCCCGGCGCTGAGCGGACTTCGCCGAGCAGGTCGAGCCGCGCGACCTTGCGGAGTGGCAGTCCGGCGGCAGTCGGTAGAACGGCCAGTTCGCCGACCTCGGTGATCATGCCCACGATCAGAACGGCGCCGCTCATCAGCCCCATGAATTGGCCGATCGTCGCCTTCTCTTTGCTGCACGTGCGCGGGTCGAGCTCGACGGTGACTTGCGAGCCGGTGACGGCGATCACACTGCCGATCAAATCGGCTCCGGCGCGCGCCGGCATATGGGCGTGACGGGCACTATGATGCGCGGTTTGTGTGTCCATGATCACCCCGGCGCGGCTTAGTATTGCATTTTTTGCATGATAGCCGCGCGATTATGGAAATATCACAACGCGATTCCTGCGGAGTTAATGCGCGGGTTACGCGAGTGGCGGCTCGCAACTATGCTTAATCAATGGTGGCTGACGCCTTTAAAATAATAACGATTAGTCAACCATAATTCTGGTGCGTGGGCCGACGCATGCGAGCAGCCGGCGCAGCGAATTCATCGTGAGCGCAACGCAGCCTGCAGTCGGTGCAAAGCCTGGGCGCGCCACATGGATAAACACGGCGCTGCCGCGGCCGGCCACGCGCGGGCGCGTGTTGTGGTCGATCTCGATGATGAAATCGTAGAGATGGTCCGTGCGTGCGAGCCGGTCGGCCTTCGATCGCGGCGGCACTTTGATCGGCCGGTTGTAATGGCGGTCGGACGGATTTTCGCACCAGCCGTCGTCGAGCTCTATACGGCGGACCGGCAATAATGTCGGCGGGCGCGGATGGCGGTCGGCGCGCCACCACAGCCGTTTGAGCCGGAAACTGCCGCGCGGGGTCGCGCCATCGCCTTCACGTTTGTTGGCCTTGATGCCGGTGCGGCCGAGCGCCACCGGCAGCGTCAGCGGTCCGGCATGCAGCACGCCGCGCGCCGGCTGCGCCGGCTTGCGCCGTACGGTCAACCGCCGCAACGATATTTCGCGTTTTGCCCGCGGCACGATCCAAACCCCCCGAATCCAGGCTGAATCCCAGTTCACGCTTGCTCTTTTAGCCCTGAATGCTCTACTTCGCGAATATTCTCCTGAGGCGACCTTCAAGCGATGCCCAACCGGCGAACCATCCTGATCGTGGACGACGATGCCGAACTGCGTGAGGCGCTGATCGAGCAATTGGCGCTGCACGAGGAGTTCGACGCCATCGCGGTCGATAGCGGCACCAAGGGGGTTCAGGCGGCCAAAGGCGGCCAGGTCGACCTGGTGATCATGGACGTGGGACTGCCGGACGTGGACGGGCGCGAAGCAGTGCGCATCCTGCGCAAGAACGGCTTCAAGGCGCCGATCATCATGCTGACCGGCCATGATACCGACTCGGATACTATTCTTGGGCTGGAATCCGGCGCCAACGATTACGTCAGCAAGCCGTTCCGCTTCGCCGTACTGCTGGCGCGCATTCGCGCCCAGCTTCGTCAACACGAGGCAAGCGAGGACGCCGTCTTCACCATCGGGCCCTACACCTTCCGCCCGAGTTCCAAGCTGCTGCTCAGCCCGAAGAGCACCAAAGTGCGCTTGACCGAAAAGGAAACCGCCATCCTGCGCTATCTCTATCGCGCCGCGCAGAAGCCGGTGTCGCGCGAGACATTGTTGCAGGAAGTGTGGGGCTATAATTCCGGCGTCACCACCCACACGCTGGAGACGCACATCTACCGGCTGCGGCAGAAGATCGAGAAGGACGCTGCTCAGCCAGCGATCCTGGTGACGGAAGCCGGCGGCTACAAGCTGGTGCCGTGAGCAAAATAGTTACGTTCATTCCCGCGCAAGCGGGAATCCAAAGCGGCAGTGACAAGACTGCGGTTTTTGTCTTCGGTCCCCATCGCAAGTCGGCTATAGCCGACTTGCGCACTATTCGCGGCAGACATCGGGTATACTCGATGTCTGCGCGCGGGGACGAACGGTCGAACAATTCCGGTCGTGACGGCTGAAATATGTCTCTCGAATCCGACGTTGCCTTCTTCGAACGGGTGCCCACCTTTGCGGCGCTCGGCAAACAACCGCTGCGCATCCTCGCGATCGGCGCGGAAACCAAGCATTTGCCAAACGGCGCGGTGCTGTTCTACGCCGGCGAACTCGCCGATGGCGGTTATGTCGTGCAGGAAGGCTCGCTGCTGCTGGAGCCGAACTCGCCGCTGGACGGCAAGCAAATCACCGCCGGCCCCGGCACGCTGGTGGGCGAACTGGCGCTGTTCACCGACACCGTGTGCGCGGCGACCGCGATCGCGAAAGGGCCGACGGTGGTGATCCGCATTTCGCGCAGCCTGTTCCGCAAGATGCTGGAAGGCTATCCGGCCGCCGCCGAGAAATTGCGCGACATGGTGGCCGACCGCGTCGACGGCTGGACGCACGAACTCGCCCGCGTGAGAACGCAACTCAAAAAAATCGAATAGTCAGAGTTCCACCGTCGCCGTCACCGGTACGTGGTCGGAGGGGCGCACGGCGCCGCGATAGTCCTTGGCGATCTTGATGGCGGACACGCGGTCGGCGAGCGCATCCGAAGTCCAGACGTGGTCGAGCCGGCGCCCGCGGTCGGCGCTGCGCCAATTGTCCATCGCGCGATAGCTCCACCAAGTATAGAGCTTCTCCGGCTCGGGCGTGAGCACGCGCATGCTGTCGATCCATTGGCCGGCGTTGCGCGCGGCGGTCAGCTTCTCGCATTCGATCGGCGTGTGCGAGACCACACGCAACATTTGCTTATGACTCCAGACGTCGTGCTCGAGCGGCGCCACGTTGAGATCGCCGACCAGGATCGCGCGCTGGGATTTTTTCGGGCGAAGGCCGGTATGGGCGCGCATCTCGTCGAGAAAATCGAGCTTGTGCTGGAATTTCGGATTGATCTCGGGGTCCGGCTCGTCGCCGCCGGCCGGCACGTAGAAATTATGCAGCAAGACGGGATCGCGCAAACGCGCTCGCTCGCCCAGCGTCACCGACACGTGGCGGCAGTCGGTCTTGCCGCAGAAGTTCTGCGTGTCGACGCGCTCGAACGGCAGGCGCGAAAGCACGGCGACGCCGTGGTAGCCCTTCTGCCCGTTGAGCGCGGCGTGTTCGTAGCCGAGCCGCTGGAAGCGCTTGAGCGGAAAGGCGTCGTCCGGGCACTTGGTTTCTTGCAGGCAGAGCACATCGGGCCGCGCACTCTTGAGGAACTTGGCGACCAGGTCGATGCGCAGGCGGACGGAATTGATGTTCCAGGTCGTGATCTTGAGGGGCATGGCACTTAGTTAGCGTCAGCATCGGCGTTTGTCACTGTCATGCGCGGGCTTGTAACCGCAAGTCGCGGTTTACCCGACTTGCGGCAGTTAATTAATGCGAAAGTCAAGGCAAGCCCGACTTTCGAATGCGTCCCGCTTGGGATGGCAAGGCGGTGTCTCCCTGAACGAGATGGCCGGGACAAGCCCGGCCATGACAACATAGAGTGCATACCGCGACAGGAAATTCAGTTGTGATAATTCGTATAATCGATCTTGAACATGCTGGGATCGGGACGTTTGCTGGTATCGAGATTGTACACCGCCACGGTGGTGTCGTAGCCCTGCGGGTCGGTCACCGTCCATTGCTTGAGCTGCATGTCCTTGGCGCTGAACATGATCATCAGCCGGCTGGTGCCGACCACGCCGTTCTTCTCCTCGACCACCACCGTGATGAACACGTCGTCGGCGTAGACCGCGACCAGGCTGGTGTCCTTTGACAGGTCGACACGGTCGGCGAGCAGGAAACGCAGCGGCGTCTGCGACAGCGGATAGACGTCCTGCGTCGCTAGGCTGCGGTCGCGCACCACCACCGACTGGCCGTCGGCGATCAGTTCGATCGGGCTCGGGCTGTCGTATTCGAAGCGCACCCGGCCGGGTTTGGAAATATAGAACTCGCCTTGGGTGCGGCGGCCATCCGACGCGACCTGGATGAAATTGCCCGACAGCACCTGCATATTGGACAGATAATTGTTCACTCGCTCGATGATGCCGCGCTGCTCGGAGCTGAGCGCGTTGGCGGAGCCGGCGCGGCCCAGCAAGGCGGCGAACGGATTGGAAACCGGATTGGGCGGCTGCGTCTGCGGCGCTGGTGCCTGCGGCGCTTGGGCGCGGGCGCCGAGCGCAGCGCTGGGAACCGCGGGCTTGGCCGGCGTCGCGATCGAACTGGTGATCACCGGGTGGCTGTTGATTGCCGGGCGCGGTTTCGGCAGCGGGACGCCCTGGGCCAGCGCGGGGCCTGCCGCCAGGCCGGCAAGCAACGCCGCTATCGCCAGTTTTTGGCCGGTTTGCGCACTACGGTATGGCGCCATCACGGTCTCCGCGTCCTTTTTATCGTGAAGACTTAAGGTCCGGCTGTGGCTATTTCGCGACGCCAATAATGCGCTGATTCGGCGTTAATCGCGATAAAACGTTACGGCCGGAATCAGAAGCGATCATCGGCCGGATTTTCCGGGATCAGGATCTCGCGTTTGCCGGCATGATTGGGCTGACCGATGATGCCTTCCTGCTCCATGCGTTCCATCAGCGAAGCGGCGCGGTTGTAGCCGATCTGCAGCCGGCGCTGGATGTAGGAGGTGGAGGCCTTGCGGTCACGCTTCACCACCGCAACGGCTTGGCTGTAAAGGTCGCCGCCTTCGGCCAGCCCCATGCCGGTTGAGTCGAACACCGCGCCGTCCTCGCCCTCGTCCGGATCGCCGGCGGTCACTTCGTCCAGATATTCCGGATGCCCCTGCGACTTCAGGTGGCGAACGACCTTCTCGACCTCGTCGTCCGACACGAACGGGCCGTGCACGCGGCTGATGCGGCCGCCGCCGGCCATATAGAGCATGTCGCCCTGGCCGAGCAATTGTTCGGCGCCCTGCTCGCCCAAGATGGTGCGACTGTCGATCTTGGAGGTGACCTGGAACGAGATACGGGTTGGGAAGTTTGCCTTGATAGTGCCGGTGATGACGTCGACCGATGGGCGTTGCGTCGCCAGGATGACGTGGATGCCGGCGGCGCGCGCCATTTGCGCCAGGCGCTGGATGGCACCTTCGATATCCTTGCCGGCCACCATCATCAGATCGGCCATCTCGTCCACGATCACAACCAGATAGGGCAGCGGATCGAGCTCGAGCTCTTCCTTCTCGTAGATCGCCTCGCCGGTTTCCTTGTCGTAGCCGGTGTGCACGGTGCGGTGAAGCGTCTCGCCCTTCGCCTTGGCTTCCGCGAGACGCGCATTGTAGCCGTCGACATTGCGCACGCCGAGCTTGGACATGCGCTTGTAGCGTTCCTCCATCTCGCGCACCGCCCATTTGAGCGCGACCACCGCCTTCTTGGGATCGGTGACCACCGGCGTGAGTAGATGCGGGATACCGTCATAGACCGAGAGTTCGAGCATCTTGGGATCGACCATGATCAGACGGCACTGGTCGGGCCGCAGCCGGTAGACCAGACTTAGGATCATGGTGTTGATGGCGACCGATTTGCCGGAGCCGGTGGTGCCGGCGATCAGCAGATGCGGCATGCGCGCCAGATCGACGATCACCAACTCGCCGCCGATGGTCTTGCCAAGGCAGAGCGGCAGCTTGGCGGCGCTTTGGTTGTAATCGCTGCCGCTGAGCAATTCACGCAAGTAAACCTTCTCGCGCGTGGGATTGGGCAGCTCGATGCCGATGGCGTTGCGGCCGGAAACGACGGCAACGCGCGCCGATACCGCGCTCATCGAGCGGGCGATGTCGTCGGAGAGCCCGATGACGCGCGAGGACTTGATGCCGGGCGCGGGCTCGAGCTCGTACAGCGTCACCACCGGGCCGGGGTGTGCGTTGATGATCTCGCCGCGCACGCCGAAATCGCCGAGCACGCTTTCGAGCGCCACGGCGTTGGCGTCGATCAGGTCTTTCGAGAGCGTGGTGCGCTCGGAGGCGCGTTGCGCCGCCAGCAAGTTGAGCGAGGGCAGCACATAGCCGTTGGCCGAGCGGCGCGTGGGCACGCGCGGCGCGGCGCGTCGGCGCGGGATGGCCGGCGCGTCGTCCTCGTCCTCCTCGCCAGCGAAGCCGGGTCCGGCCGGCGTGACCGCGCGACTATAGGCGTCGAAGCGTGGCTCTTGACGCGGGCCGGTCGGCGTCAGCATAGCGGCGGGCAGCCGGGTGCGCGACGCCCAACGCAACCAGCGGCCGGCGCGCGCCTTCCAGCTCAGCAATGCGTGGGCGACCATGCCGAGCCAGGCCGAGGCGCGATCGCCCTCGTCTTCATCGATGTCTTCATCGGCGTCTCGCATAGCCGTTCGCTCGGTGCGCCGCTTTTTGCGGATGCCGACGGCAACGGCGATGGTAATTGCGGTGGCGGCGCCGAACAGCAAAGCGGCGACAAAGCGCGCCATGCCGTGCAGCGGGGCGCCGAAGATAAACGCCGGCGCACGCAGCAGCGCGTCGCCGAATACGCCGCCCAAGCCCGTAGGCAACGGCCAGGAGCCGACGTGCGGCAGCGTCGAGGCAAAGGCAGCCGCGAAGAAGGTGGCGAGGATCCACAACAGGCCGCGCCATTTTTCGCCGACCGGCCGGTGCGACAGCAGCCGCCAGCCCAGCAGTACTTCCGGCGCCAGCAGCATGATGGCGGCGAGGCCGAGCAGCTGCATGGCCAAATCGGAGAATATCGCGCCCGGGAAACCGAGCAGATTGCGGACCGGCGTCTGCGTGGCGTGGCTGAGCGAAGGATCCTGCACCGACCAGGTGGCGAGCGCGATCGCCGCCAGCAGCGCCAGCGTGATCAGCGCGAGGCCGGCCAGTTCGTTGAAGCGCCGCCGCAGGATGTCGCGGAAGTGCTCGGAGACGAAAGCGATGGCGTCGAGGCTGCGGTCGATCGCGGGCATGTTACCTTTCCCTGCGCATGATCTTGTCCGAAAACCGGTATCCACTTTTCGGGATCATGCGCTACCTCAAGACCGCGACGAGGCGATGCAACGCCTCCGCCGTGGTCGCTTTGTCCTGAACCATGGCGACGCGGATGTAGTCCGCGCCGGGATTGCTGCCGTCGGCCTGCTCGCGCGCAAGATAGCGGCCGGGCACGACGCGCACGCCGGCCTCCTGCCACAGCCGCTTGGTCACGATCTCGCTGCCGCCGTATTTCGACACGTCGAGCCAGAGAAAAAACCCGCCGGCTGGACGCTGGTAGCCGTAGCGGTCGCCGATGATCTGATCGGCGAGATCGAACTTGGCCGAATAAAGCTTACGATTTTCCTGCACATGCGCCTCATCGCCGTAGGCCGCGACGGCGACATGCTGCGCCGGGCCGGGCACTTGCGGCGCCGCGATATTGCGTAGCTCGAGAAAGGCCGACAGAAAGCGGCGGTCGCCGGCGGCGAAGCCGACGCGCAGGCCGGGCAAGTTCGAGCGCTTGGACAGCGAATGGAACACCACGGCGTTGGCGAAGTCGGGCGCGGCGGCTTCCAGCATGCCGGCGGGCTTATGCTCGCTGTAAATCTCGCAATAGCATTCGTCGGCGAACACCAGAAAGCCGAAGCGACGGGCAAGGGCGACGAGCCTGTCGAGATAGCCGCGGCTAGCGACGGCGCCTTGCGGGTTCGACGGCGAGGCGAGGTAGAAGGCGACGGTGCGCGCCAGCAGTGCGTCGTCGAGCGCGGCGAGATCAGGCAGAAAGGCGCTCGGCCGTGTCGCCGGCAAATAGACCGGCTCGCAGTCGGCGGCAAGCGCGCCTGCGGCATAGGCGGCATAGAACGGATTGGGGATCAGCATCGCCGGCTTGCCAGTGCGCGGTTTGACCCAGCGCTTGGCGGCAATGGCGGCGAGGAACAGGCCCTCGCGCGTGCCGTTGAGCACCAGCACTTCGCTTTCGGGATCGACCGGCCGTCCCAGTTTGTAGCGGCGGCCGAGCCAGGCCGCGACCGCGCGGCGGAACGGCTCGCCGCCTTTGTTAGCCGGGTAGCGGCCGAATTCGTCGAGATGAGCGGCAATCTCGGAGCCGACGAAAGACGGAATTGGATGCTGCGGCTCGCCGACCGACAGATTGATGGCGGGCTTGCCCGGCTCGATGCCGGCGATCAATTCGGTCAGCCGCACGAACGGCGAGCGGCCATCGACCGCCGGAGCAGGGATGCTGGAAGGCTCGCGCTGGGCGGTCATCATGGGCATGCAAATACACAAGCGGGAGCAGCCCGCGGCACGATGGTGAACCACAATAGTGAGGTCGAGGTTAAGACCCGATTAACCATCGGTGACGGGATTTGGGCTGGATTGAATGGGGGTTAAACCTACGCCTCTAAGCTGCCTCCCGACGCAAACCTTGGGGGGTGCAAATGGACGTTCAAATGAAGTCTTCGACGTGGGCCATGGCGTATTGTTGCTTCGCGATGCTTATGGCCGCGGCATTCGTGAGCTTTGGCGTTGACCCGATGATATTGGCAACGCCCTGATCCGGCCGCCAATCTGAATAGGCGAATGAAGCCCGGCAAGCGTGCCGGGCTTTTTCGTATCGTCGCAGCGAAAGAGAGAGGCCCCCGGCTCTTGCGAACCGGGGGCCTCGACGGAAGGGACAGTGCCGGGTTTCCGCCCCTACCGCTAGCTTGTCATTTCATTGGCGCGTGATCTTTTCCGAATACCAGCACGCAACTTTTCGGGATCACGCACTCCGCTACTGCACGGCCTCCCCATGCAGGGCGAGATCGAGACCTTCGCGCTCCACCTCTTCGGAGACGCGCAGGCCGATGATCGCATCGATGATCTTGTAGCAGGATCAGCGAGACGATGGCGTCGTACACGATCACGACGACGATGCCCTTGACCTGGTTGATCATCTGCGCCGCGTTGCCTTCGATCAGGCCGGCGGTGCCGCCGTACTCGTTGATGGCGAAGACGCCGGTGAGCAGAGCGCCGACGATACCGCCGACACCGTGCACACCGAAGCAATCGAGCGCGTCGTCAACGCCGAGCATGCGCTTGAGGCCGGTGACGCCCCAGTAGCAGAACACGCCGGCGGCCACGCCGATCACCATCGAGCCGACCGGGCCGACGAAGCCCGAGGCCGGAGTGATGGCAACGAGGCCGGCGACCGCGCCCGAGCACATGCCGATGACGGTGGGTTTGCCGCGGGCAATCCACTCAACCAGCATCCAGGTGAAAGCCGCGACCGCGGTGGCGATCTGAGTCACGGTCATCGCCATGCCCGCCTGCATGCCGGCGGTGACGGCAGAGCCGGCGTTGAAGCCGAACCAGCCGACCCACAGCAGCGAAGCGCCGATGAAGGTGAGCACCATGTTGTGGCCGGGGCCGCTGTCCTTGCGCTTGCCCAGGCAGATCGCGCACATCAGGCCGGCAACGCCCGCGTTGATATGCACGACGGTACCGCCGGCGAAGTCGAGCACCTTGAACATGGCGTCCGAGTTGCCGTTGGACATGAAGCCATCGGCGCCCCAGACCCAATGCGCGATCGGCGAATAGACCAGGATCGCCCACAGGCCGATGAACCACAGCATCGCGGAGAACTTCATGCGTTCGGCGAAGGCACCGGCAATCAGCGCCGGCGTGATGATGGCGAAGGTCATCTGGAAGCACATGTAGACGGTCTCGGGGATGGTCACGGCCAAGCCGTTCGGCGTGCCGATACCGTTCGAGATGTCGCTCAGGATGCCTTGCAGGAACACGCGAGTGAACCCGCCGAGGAATGGCCCGCCGGTCGTAAAGGACGTGCTGTAGGTGAGGATCGCGTAGACGATCGTGACCAGACAGGTGACGGCGAAGCTCGTCATCACAGTGTCGCCCACGTTCTTCTTGCGCACCATGCCGCCATAGAACAGGCCGAGGCCTGGGATGGTCATCATCAGCACGAGCGCGACCGAGGTGAGCATCCACGCGGTGTCGCCCGAATTGGGCGTGCACTTTTCAAGCACCGCTTTCTTTGGATCCGGATCGTTGGCGCACGCCGGCGGCGGGGCCGGCGGGGTGGCCGGTGCAGCGGCCGCTGGTGCGGGCGCGGCGCCGGGAGCCGGTGCCTGAGCATAGGAAGCGTCAAACGACGCCACGCTCAAGATTAGGCCGAGCAGTAACCCAAAGGCGATCGCCAGGAGTCCCGCACGGGAGGATTTCTTCAACGTCATGGTCTAACTCCTGTCCGTATTGTTTTGCGGTGCGGGTTACTAGAGGGCCGCAGCGTCGGTTTCGCCGGTGCGGATGCGCACGGCGTGATCCAGGGCGAAGACAAAGATCTTGCCGTCGCCGATCTGGCCGGTCTTGGCGGCTCCGGTGATGGCGCCGATGACCTTGTCGACCTGGTCGGTTGCCACCGCCACTTCCACTTTGACTTTCGGGAGGAAGCTCACCGCATACTCGGCCCCACGGTAGATTTCCGTGTGGCCCTTTTGACGCCCGTAGCCCTTGACCTCTGTGACAGTCAGCCCTTGCACCCCGATGGAGGTCAGAGCGTCACGGACCTCGTCGAGTTTGAAAGGCTTGATAATGGCCATGACGATTTTCATGGATTCGATCCCCGCTTGGGCCCGTTTTTACATTCACGCAGTGCGGGCGGGTTCACTGGGCCGGACCCGAAAAGCGCACTTCGCGGGCATAGCCGGAACAGTAGAATCAAACGCCGTGCCAGATGCCGGATCGCGGCGTATCTGGCTGATTCGATGAACGAATTTTTACGATTAGGGCAGTGGACCAGTTGCCCCATGAGGCATTAGCCCAAAGTCGCGCCAAGACTCTTAGGGCCTGCACAATATTTAATCAGTCGTTTGGAGCGGCAAAACCGCACCGACCGCGATGACGGCTGCGGCTTGTTTTCGCGCTACTGCAACGCCTCGCCGTGCTGGGTGACGTCGAGCCCCATCACCTCATCCTCATGGCGCACCCGCAGCGGCACCATGGCGCCGATGACCTTGAGGACGATGAAGGTCATCATGCCGGACCAAGCCAGGGTAATGACGATGCCGTAGAGTTGGGCCAGCACCTGCTGCGGATTGCCTTCGAGCAGTCCGGGCACGCCGCCGGGCATTTCGGGCGTTGCGGAAATCGCGCCGACCGCCAGCACGCCGGCGAGGAATGTGCCGGTCAGGCCGCCGACGCCGTGCACGCCGAACACGTCGAGCGAGTTGTCGTACCCGATCTTCATCTTCAACCAGGTGCAGGCCCAGAAGCAGACCGCGCCGGCGATCAGGCCGATCAACACGCCTTGCATCGGTAGCACGAAGCCGGAGGCCGGCGTGATGGTGCCGAGCCCGGCCACCGCACCGGAGATCATCCCGAGCACCGATGGCTTGCCGCGCATCCACCACTCCAGCGCCATCCAGGTGAAGGCGCCGGCGCTGGCGGCGAGATGCGTCGCCGTGATCGCCATGGCGGCGCGCGAATTGGCGCCGAGCGCGGAGCCGCCGTTGAAGCCGAACCAGCCGACCCACAACAGGCCGGTGCCGATCACCGCCAGCGTGAGATCGTGCGGCGACAGGTTTTCGCTGCCGTAGCCGCGCCGCTTGCCGACGACATAAGCCGCGACCAGGCCGGCGACGCCGGCATTGAGATGCACCACCAGCCCGCCGGCGAAATCGATCACACCGTAGCCGCCGAGGAAGCCGCCGCCCCAGACCCAATGCGCGATTGGCACATAGACCAGCAGTAGCCAGAATACGCAGAACAGGAGAAATGCCGAGAAACGCAAGCGATCCGCGACCGAGCCCGCCACCAGCGCCACCGTGATGATGGCGAAGGTCATCTGATAGATCATGAACAGACTTTCGGGGATGGTCTTGGCGAGCGGCGAAATCGCATTGAGCGTCAAGCCACGCAGAAAAATTCGATCGAGCGTGCCGATATAAGCGCCGTCGCCGGCGAAGGTGAGCGAGTAGCCGATGATAACCCACAGGATGGAAACCAAGAATGTAGCGGCCATGGACTGCGCCATGGTGGCGAGCACGTTCTTCTTGCGCACCATTCCGGCATAGAACAATGCGAGGCCCGGTATCGTCATCATCAGCACCAGGCCGGTGGCGCCTAACATCCAGGCCGTGTCGGCGGCGTCGATCTTGGCGCCTTGAGCGAAAGCCGGCGGCGCGGCCAGTGTCACTGACACCGCGGTTGCGGTCACGACGAGGCGGAATTGCGCCCGTGTCATTTCATGTCCCCCCGGTCTTGAATTACTAAAGCGCGTCGTCGCCGGTCTCGCCGGTGCGGATGCGCATGGCGTGCTCGAGCGGTGTGACGAAGATTTTTCCGTCGCCGATCTGTCCGGTCTTGGCGGCGGCGGCGACCGCCTCCATCACCTGATCGAGCTGCTCGCTGGCGACCGCGATCTCGAGGCGCAGCTTGGGCAGGAAATTCACCGCGTATTCGGCGCCACGATAGATTTCCATGTGACCCTTCTGCCGGCCATAGCCCTTGACCTCGTTCACGGTCATGCCGTGAACGCCGATGCGGGTGAGGGCGTCGCGCACCTCGTCGAGCTTGAACGGTTTGATGACCACGATGACCAGCTTCATGATTTTCCTTCCCGGCAAAAACTTTCGATGGCGCCTGATCTAGTCCGAAAACCGGGCTTCACCCTTGACTAAATTAGGGGATAGGCCTTTTCGGCATCACGCGCCGAAGATGGCGAGTATCCTGCCGGCGGCTGCCGGCGGGGAGCATTTGCCTAGCGTATCGACAGCCGGATCAAAAATTAAGCGGCATTATTGCTGTGTCCCAAGGCTTTCGCCGCATGAAGCGGCATTTTAGGACAGATTCACTGTCTTATTTGCCCTGGACGACGGTGGGGAGGCCGAGATCCTGGATCAAGCGCGGCAACTTGGCGCGCGCCCACCTGACGGTCATGCCGGGCTGAACGCGCGGGTCGTACAGCAAAGTGAGCAGGGCACGGTCGTAAATTGTCAGATAGCCGACCATGCGTTTCTGATTGAGCGTGGTCCACGGATTGTGCTGGTCATGGTTCGACAGGCCGAAGGCGTGCAGCAGCTCGTGATAGGCGCAGTCGAGGAAGACGTCGTCGCCCTTGTCGACGATGATGAAGGAGACCGCGCGCACGATGCCGCCGTCGGCGCTCGATTTCACGCTGGTCATGCATTGCGGATGGGTCCGCCTGATGAAGGTTTTGGTGATCCTGGCGCCGAACGCGACCCGCAACGCCGAGGTGAAATCTTTTTCATCGATCAGCCGCACCTCGATATCGGCATCGGCCGCGGCGACCGCGGTGCTCAGGCGCAAGGCGGGGATCTTCTCGGCGTATTCATCGACAATCTTTTGCATCGCCGCCGCGCGATCGACGCTGCCGCCGCCGATCACGGCGAGGCGGATCGGATGATCGAAGCGGCGGATGCCGCGCGGCGGCGCGCCGATGCGCAAGTCGGAACCGAAGCTGAGCGCGAGAAATCCGCGCATAAGTTCGGCAGTGGAGAAACGCGTGTATTGCGGCGGCGCGCCAAGGAACGAGCCGGGCGGCGCCGGCTGTTTATTAGACGCGGCGAGCGCGGGCGATAGCGAGATAAAGAGTAGGACGATCAGCCAAATTCCGTTCATTCCCGCGCAAGCGGGAATCCAGTGCCAAGGCCGTGAGCTCATCATATTTGCGCTCTGGGTCCCCGCTTTCGCAGGGACGAACGGCCAACTCCACTCCAGCGGTCCAGCCCTCGTCATCTCACTCTGAATTGTTCAAGTGCGCCGCCGGCGAACCAGACCTTCCTGCGCCACCGAGGCGACCAGCGTCCCGTCGCGGGTGAAAATAAGCCCGCGCGAGAAGCCGCGCGAGCCGTGCAGGTTGGGCGAATCCTGCGCGTAGAGCAGCCACTCGTCGGCGCGGAACGGCCGATGCAGCCAAAGCGCATGATCGAGGCTGGCGGCCATGAATTCCTTTTCGAACAGCGTGCGTCCGTGCGGCACCAGCGCGGTATCGAGCAGCCCCATGTCGGAGGCGTAGGCCAGCACGCATTGGTGGATCGCCCGATCGTCCGGCAGCCGGCCGGTGGTGCGCATCCAAAGGTTAAACCTGCCGTCGGGATATTTCTTGCCGAGATAGCGTTCGAACTCGACCGGCCTCAATTCGATCGGCCGCTCGCGCTCGTAATAGCGCCGCACCGGATCGGGCATGGTCGGGAGAATCTTCTCGCGAATTTCCGCTTCGCTCGGCAGACTTTCCGGCGGTGGCACGTCCGGCATTTTCGCCTGATGCTCGAGGCCGGGCTCGTCAGCATGAAACGAAACCAGCATGGAAAAGATCGGATGGCCGTGCTGGCGCGCGGTGACGCGCCTTGTGGTGAAGCTCTTGCCGTCACGGATGCGATCGACGTCGTAGATGATCGGAACCTTGGGGTCGCCCGGCAGCAGGAAATAGGCGTGCATGGAATGCGGCGGTCGTGTCTCCACCGTGCGCACCGCGGCGACCAGTGCCTGGCCGATCACCTGGCCGCCGAACACGCGTTGCCAGCCGACCTGCGGGCTGTTGCCGCGAAATAAATCCACGTCGAGCCGCTCGAGGTCGAGAAGTTTGAGCAGGTCCTGGACGGCGGAGACGGTGGCGGTCATTGGATCGCGCTTTCGAGGCGGGCTGTCGTCAATGACGCCGGGGCGAGGCGCGAAGTCAAGGCGCGGGAACTCTTTCCGCCGTCACACGGCTACGGCTCGAAAATTTTTCGGGCGGCAGTTGGCCTGCCGCCCGTTCCGCACATCGAACGCTGGCGATCACTACCAGACGAAAAAATACGCCAGCGCGATGACCGCCGCGACCGCGACGCCCAACCAGATCATGGATTGGGTCATGCTTTCTTGGGCTTGGGTTTGGGTTGTCATGGAATCTGCCCTTTCCTCCTCGGCGGGGACCGCAGGGCTGGGACCTCCCGGTCCTCGACGACCCCCCATCTAGACGTTATACTTTCGTCTAATGTCGCGGCTAAGTTCTTGATCCAGATCAAAGGTCTGCCGCCGGTGCGCCAAGTGCCTGAATAGCCTAGGATAGCGGCTTCGGACGGCCTGCCCGGTCGATCCGGCGGCGGCCGTAGCGCCCCCGCACAAGGAAATGAATGGCGCGAATCGGAAACCAGCGGCGTGACGTAGTGATTGGCGGCGCCGGCTTTGCCGGCCTGGCGCTGGCCATCGCGCTGCGCCAGGGGCTGGGCGAAGGGTTTTCCGTGACCGTGGTGGATCCGGCGCTGTCGGCGGCGCAATCGAAGGACCCGCGCGCCTCGGCGATCGCGGCGGCCGCGCGCCGGCTGTTCGAAGCGATCGAGGTCTGGGACGCGGTCGCGGCGCAGGCGCAACCGATCCTCGACATGGTGGTGACGGACTCCAAGCTCGACGACGCGGTGCGGCCGACCTTCCTCACCTTCGGCGGCGACGTGGAGCCGGGCGAACCTTTTGCGCACATGGTCGAGAACCGGCATCTGGTCGATGCACTGGTCAAGAAGGCCAAAGAGCTCGGCGTCGAATTGCGGGCGGGCGCGGTCAGCGGTTTCGAAAATGGGGACCATGCGATCGACGTCAAGCTCGCCGATGGCGAGACGATGCCCACGCGGCTTCTGGTCGGCGCCGACGGCGCCCGCTCGAAAATCCGCGAACAGGCCGGCATCGCCACGCACGGATGGAATTACGATCAGTCGGCGATCGTCACCACGGTGGCGCATGAGCGCGAGCACAACGGCCGCGCCGAAGAACACTTCCTGCCCGCGGGGCCGTTCGCGATCCTGCCGCTGACGGGAAAGCGCTCGTCGATCGTATGGACCGAGACCGCGCGCGAGGCGGAGCGCATCGTCGCGCTGCCCGAGAATGAATTCCATGCCGAGCTGGAGAAACGCTTCGGCCTGCAGCTCGGCGATATCAAGGTGATCGGGCCGCGCCGCGCTTTTCCGCTCGGGCTGTTCACCGCGCGCTCGTTCATCGCCGAACGGCTGGCGCTCATCGGCGACGCCGCGCATATCATTCACCCGATCGCCGGGCAGGGGCTCAACATGGGTCTGCGCGACGTGGCGGCTTTGGCGGAGGCGGTCGCCGATGCCGCGCGGCTTGGGCTCGATATCGGTGGCACGCCAGTGCTCGAGCGCTACCAGCGCTGGCGGCGCTTCGACACCATGACCATGGGCGTGGCCACCGACGGATTGAACCGGCTGTTCTCCAACAGCTCCGACGTGCTGCGCCTGGTGCGCGACCTCGGCCTCGGCGTGGTCGAGCGCATCCCGGCGCTCAAGCGCGTGTTCATCCGCGAGGCCGCCGGCTTCACCGGCGATGTGCCGAAGCTGCTGCGGGGCGAGACGCTTTAGCTCACGTCAGCGGAATACTTCCGACGTGATCCTGGAACGGCTTGCGCTTTGATATGGCGTCGTACCAGCGATCGAGGTTGGGTGTCGTCGGCCGGCCGGGCACCAGTTGCCGGTAGCGGTAGCACATCACGCCGACCGGGATGTCGCCGTAGGAAAATGCCGGGCCGGCGACGTAATGCGGTTTTCGCCAGTTGCGCGTCGAGGATTTTCATCGCGTCGGTGGTCTTGTCTTGCGAAGCTTTGATTGCGGCCGCGTCGCGCTTTTCCGGCGGCGTGCGGATCAGGCCCCAGAACGCCGGCGTGATCGCGGGCGCGACCACCGACAATTGCCAGTCCATCCACTGGCTGGCGAGTGCACGCTGCTTGGCATCCTTCGGCTCCAACACGCCGTTCTTGTCGTGCTTGCCGGCAAGATAGCGCACGATGGAATTGCTCTCCCACAGCAGAAAGCCATCTTCTTCCTCCAGCGTCGGCACCAGGCCGTTCGGATTCATCGCGAGATAAGGCGGCTCCCTGTTCTTGCCGAAGGCGCCGCCGACGTCGATGCGGGCATGTTCGAGGCCGAGCTCCCCTACCGCCCACATCGCCTTCTGCACGTTGGACGAGGTATTGCGACCCCAGATTTTCAGCATGAGGTTTCCTTCCCGATTGCCGTTTTGTTGAAATTCAGTCCAGTCGCCGCGCCTCTTCCGGCAGCATGATCGGGATGCCGTCGCGGATCGGGTAGGCGAGCTTGGCCTTGCGCGAGATCAGTTCCTGCTTGGCGGGGTCGTATTCCAGCGTCGTCTTGGTCAACGGGCAGACCAGGATTTCCAGCAGCTTGGGATCGACGCTGCCAACGGGGTGTTCGGTGGTGGGGTCGGTAGGCATGAATACTCTCCCGGCGATTTCGGCGGCTTTATAGCACGGCGTGGCGGACTACTGCAGCTGCGTCTCGCCCTCGTCGTTCTTTTTGGCGAGCTCGATTTCGGTAATGGCGACCAGCAATTCGGCGCGGGTTTTCAGGTCGGGCGCCTCCAGCAGCGCCTGCTTCTCGGGCGCGCCGTAGGGCGACATCATCGACAGCGCATTGACCAGCGCCTCGTTCGGCGCCTGGTCGATGCCTTCCCAATCCGCCTTCAGATCGTTGGCCTTCATGAAGGCGCGCAACGCATTGAGCACCGCCGCGCGGTCGACCGCGCCCTCGCCCTTGCGCGCGATGAAATCGTCGGCGAACGGCGCGTAGCTGACGCGGCATTGCCGGTAGTCGGTCTTGACCGGCAATTCCTGCTCGATGCGGAAGCGGGCGACGCCGGTGAGTTCGATGAGATAACGGCCGTCGCCGCTTTCGGCGAACTGGGTGATGCGGCCGACGCAGCCGACCTTGAACAGCGCCGGCTTGTCGGCCGGGCCGGATTGCGCAGCGTCGGGCTGGATCATGCCGATCAGCCTATGGCCGTCGCGCAAGGCGTCGTCGACCATGGCGAGATAGCGCGGCTCGAAAATATTGAGCGGCATCTGCCCGCGCGGCAGCAGCAGCGCGCCCGGCAGCGGGAACAACGGAATCACGGCAGGCAGATCGATCGGCTTGCGGTATTGGGCGTTCATCGGCATTGCACGTTACTCCGCGAGCCGGTGCCGTTCCGGCGCGAATGTGTCAAGCAAACAAAACCGACGACAGCCGCTTGCGGCCTTCCACGGTGGCCGGGTCGGTCGGACCCCAGGCCTCGAAAAACTGCACGAGTTGTTTACGCGCGCCGTCTTCGTTCCATTTGCGGTCGCGCTTGACGATCGCGATCAGATGCTCGGCGGCTTCCGCGCGCTTGCCCTTGGCGTTGAGCGCGGCGGCGAGATCGAAGCGCGCCTGATGATCGAGCGGATTGGCGGCGACTTTTTTCTCCAATTCGTCGATCGGCCCGACCGACTTGGCCTGTTCGGCGATTTCGAGCGCGGCGCGCGCCGCCGCCACCGCGGAATCGTTGAGCTTGGCCTCCGGCACCAAAGCGAGCGTCTTTTTGGCCTGCTCGATATTGCCGGTCGCAACGTAGCAGCGCGCAAGCCCGGCAAGCGCCGCGACGTTGCCGCTGTCCTCCTTCAGCAATTGACCGTAGAGATTAGCGGCCTCGGCGGCGTTGCCGGCGGCGAGCGCCTGGTCGGCGGCCTTCATCAGATCCTTTTCCTCGGCGCCGATCTTGCCCTTGGTCAACCGTTCCAGGAACGCGATCACCTGACTCTCCGGCAGCGCGCCCATAAAACCGTCGGCCGGCTGGCCGTTGACGAAGGCGATCACCGCCGGGATCGACTGGATGCCCATCTGACCGGGGATCGCCGGATGCTCGTCGATGTTCATCTTGGCGAGCTTGACCTTGCCCTTGGCGGACTTCACCGCCTTTTCCAGCACCGGGGTGAGCTGCTTGCAGGGCCCGCACCAGGGCGCCCAGAAATCCACCAGCACCGGCTGGCGCTTGGACTCCTCGATCACGTCTTTGACGAAGCCTTGCGTGGTCGTCTCGATCACCACGCTATCGGCTGCCGCCGTCATTCCCCCGCCGTTTTGCAGCATATTTCCTCGCCTCTTAGGTCTATTGCCCGATTAGATGGGTCATCCGGCCGGCGATTGCAATCGGGTCAGGACGTCCCGGCCGGGCGGCCGGATACCCGCTCGATGCGGGGACTATGGCCGGTCGATTGCAGGAACTTCACCAGATCGTCGCGCCGAATCGAGGTGGTCATGGTGTTGACCAGCGGATGATAGTTCAGCGTCTCGTGCTCCATCATGGCGGCGTCGAGCACCACGGTGACGCGCGATTGCGTGTCGTTGATGGCGCCGAACGGGGTCACCGCGCCGGGGTCGACCCCCAAGACTTCGCGCAGCAGGTCGGACGATCCGAACGAGAAGCGCCCGCTGGCGCCGAGCTGCCGGTGCAGGCCTTTGAGATCGATCTCGGCGTCTTCCAGCGCCACCACCAGATAAAGCTCGTATTTCTTGTCGCGCAGGAACAGGTTCTTGGTGTGGCCGCCGGCGACCTGCCCGCGCAGACGGGTGGCCTGTTCGACCGTGAACACCGGCGGATGTTTGACAGTTGTATGTTGGATGCCGAGGGCATCGAGCGAGGCGAATAGCTGTTCGGGAGTCGTCGCCATGATTGCAACAATTTGGCCGGGACCGGTGTTAGTATGACGCGCGAACCGACGAGGTTTAAATCGATGCGTTATCTGTTGGCCGCCGCTGTTTTCATTGCCGCCATGGCTTTTAACCTAGGGCCGGTGCGGGCCTATGGCAGCGCCCCCTGGTGTGCCGTGATTGATGTCGGCTGGGGCGACGTCGTGTGGGATTGCCAATATTACACGCTCGAGGCCTGTGTGCCCAACGTGCTGGCCGGCAATCGCGGCTTTTGCAACCACAATCCGGCCGGGCCGGGCTGGCAACGGCCGGACAACGAGCGTCCCCAACACCACCGCAAACGGCACATTAATCGGGATTAACGGCCTGGGCCGGGCCGCGGTTGCATTGTGGTCAACCTTTTGGCTATAGGTTCGGGCTTGGCGGCCGGAATTGCGATTTCGGCCAAATATCTAACGGATGCGGGTGTAGCTCAGGGGTAGAGCACGACCTTGCCAAGGTCGGGGTCGAGGGTTCGAATCCCTTCGCCCGCTCCAATTTTCTCTCCTAATTTGTCATTCCGGGGCGCGCTCAAGGTGCGAACCCGTTGGCGCCGCCCCGGAATGTCGGGACCTAATACCCCGCCGCCAGCGCGCCGCGGGTGCGGGTGTCGGCGGCGCCGACATAGCCTTGCGGGGTGAACTCGGTCTTCGGGATCACCACGATAGAATTTGCCGAGGAGTACGGCTCGGTCGCCACGATCGTGTGGCCGCGCGCTTTGAGGGCGTCGAGCACGTCGGGCGCAAAACCCGGCTCGACGTAACACTTCGTCCGGCTGCCATTGATGATGCAGGCGCGGCGCGCTCACCGCTCTGTCGATGGGCATATGGAAATCGATCACATTAGTGACGACCTCCAGCACCGCCGAAATGATGCGGCTGCCGCCGGGTGCGCCGGTGATCAAAAACGGCTTGCCGTCTTTCAGCACGATGGTCGGCGTCATCGACGACAGCGGGCGCTTGCCCGGCCCCGGCAGATTGGCGGTAAAGCCGACCAGGTCGTAGGCGTTGGCCGCGCCCGGCTTGGCGGTGAAATCATCGAGCTCGTTGTTGAGCAGTACGCCGGTGCCGTCGGCGACCAGACCGAGGCCATAGGAGAAGTTGAGGGTGTAAGTGTTCGACACCGCGTTGCCGTCGCGGTCGATGACGGAGAAATGCGTGGTGTTCTTGCCCTCGTAGTCGGCGGGCTTGCCGGGGCGGATGTCGGCGGCCGGGGTCGCCTTGTCGCCGATACTCGCGCGCAGCGCGGCGGCGTATTTTTTCGAGGTGAGACCCGCGACCGGCATTTTCACCGCGTCGGGATCGCCCATGAACACGGCGCGGTCGGCGTAGGCACGTTTCATCGCCTCGATCATGGTGTGCAGCGATTTTTCGCCGCGGCCGAGCTTGGCGAGATCGTAGCCTTCCAGGATGTTGAGCATCTCGATCAATGCGACGCCGCCGGAGGAGGGCGGCGGCATGGAGACGATATCGTAGCCGCGATAGCTGCCGCGCACGACAGCGCGCTCGATGGCGCGATAATTTTTCAGATCGTCCGCCGTCATGATGCCGCCGGCGTTGCGCACGGCGTCGGCGATCCGGCACTGGCGGTGCGGCCTTCGTAGAATGCGTTCGGACCTTCTTGCGCGATCGCACGCAGCGTGTCGGCGAGATCGAATTGCAGCAGCCGGTCGCCTTCGGTGCAGCGGCTCGCCGTCGTTGAGGAAGAGGCGCCGAGGCGGCCAGCGCGCCAGCCGCTCTTCGCGCGCGGCAGCGAGTCGGCGATGTCGTCCTCGACCGGGAAGCCCTGTTGCGCCAGGCGAATGGCTGGCGCGATCAGGTCGGCGAGCGAAAGTTTGCCGGAGCCATATTTCCGCTGCGCCAGCGCCAGTCCGGCCACCGTGCCGGGCACACCGATGGACAGCGCGCTGTCGCGCGATTTCGCCGGATCGGGATTGCCCTTGGCATCGAGAAACATGGTCGCGGTCGCCGCCGCTCGGCGCGGTCTCGCGATAGTCGATAGCGACATCGTGATTGTCCTTGGCAAGATGAATCAGCATAAAGCCGCCGCCGCCGAGATTGCCGGCGCGCGGATAGGTGACCGCGAGCGCAAAGCCGACCGCCACCGCCGCGTCCACCGCATTGCCGCCGCGGTCGAGGATCTCGATGCCGATGCGGGCGGCGCGTTGCTCCTGCGCCACCACCATGCCGTTGTGGGCGAGGATCGGCGTCGCCGGCCGGATCGGCGGCGCGTGCGAGACCGGCGCGACTTGGGCGGAAGCAATCGCGCTGCCGAGCAGCAGCGCGATTGTGAAGGAAAATATGCGGGCGAAGCGATTCATCATGACGATGGAAGGACTTTCCGCAGTCGTCCCGGCCAAACGAACGCTAGCGAGCGCGAGCCGGAATCCATAGCAATCATACTATCGATAAGCCGTGGCGTATGGGTCCCCGCCTTCGCGGGGACGACGACTTCACCGCGCCTGGCCGTGATAGACCGTGTTCGGCCGCATGTCGGTGGCGGAAGCCACGCGGTTCGACATATTGAAGAAGCCGGCGACCGCGGAAATATCCCAGATGTCGCGGTCGGAAAAGCCGGCACGACGCAGCCGCTCGCGGTCGCCCTCCTCGACATTGGCTGGCTGCGCGGTGAGCTTGACCGCGAAATCGAGCATGGCGCGCTGGCGCTTGGAGAGGCGCGCCGCGCGGTAGTTCATCACGATCTGCTCGCCGAGCAGCGGATCGCGGGAATATTGCCGCACCGCGGCACCGTGGGCGGTGAGGCAGTAGTAGCAGCGGTTCTGCGAGGATACCGCGACCGCGATCATTTCGCGCTCGAGCTTGGAGAGGCCGCTCTCGCCCAGCATCAGGTCGTTGTACATGGCGACGAAGGTTTCGAGCTTGGTCATGTCGAAGGCGTAGGCGACCAGCACGTTCGGGATGAAACCGAGTTTCTCCTGGCATTTCTTGAAATAGGCGGCCATGGAAGGTGTAAGCTGTGCCGTCGGTAGCTTGAGTGCGATGATCGGCGCGTCATCGGCGGCCGGCGCGATTTTGAGCGGGATCGGCTTCGCCGCCTTGGCGGCGGGCTTTGCCGCCGGCGCTTTCACCAGCGCGATTTTGACGGATTTTCCAGCTTTGTTCATTGCACGTGTCCCCTGCTGCCGACCCGGCCGCAAGATTA
The DNA here is from genome assembly GCA_963770985.1 of uncultured Alphaproteobacteria bacterium. Lineage (GTDB taxonomy): Bacteria > Pseudomonadota > Alphaproteobacteria > Rhizobiales > Xanthobacteraceae > Pseudolabrys. Next base: position 136,145 of record CAVYRR010000014.1, read on the forward strand.
CAATGTTCTCAAGGCCTGCGATACGACCGGAGTGGGCCGCTTTCATCTTTTGTGTCAGGGCCTTAAGCGGGCATTGTAGGGAGTTTTGTGCGCCCGTCACGGACCCGTCACCAAAGGGTGTGTTGCTCTCGACGGGCCGCCCTGGAAGGTGAAAACTCCAATCCATGCTCGACCGATTCCTACAATCCGCGCGAGGCTCCATGGGCGATGAGTTCCCCGCCAGCGAGCACGAGAATGCCGCCCGTGCCGTCATCGAGCAGGCCGGCGCCGCGCTCAACGCGCGCCGCAGCGACATCCCGGCTACATTCGTCGCGCAGCTCTACGCGCGCTCGGTGGCGGACGACGTGCTGTGCTATGCGGCCGCCGATCTCGCCGAGCTGGCCGAGCGGGCGTTCGATTTCCTCAAAGAGCGGCAGCCGGGCGCCCCGAAAATCCGCTGCGACACCGTGGCGCTGAAAGAGTTGGGCGAGCGCAAGTCGGTCTCGGTGATAGAGATCGTCAACGACGACATGCCGTTCCTGGTCGATTCGGTGATGGGCGAGATCAGCGAGCGCCGGCTCAATGTGCAATTGGTGGCGCATCCGGTGTTCGGCGTGCGGCGCGATGGCGTAAAACTTGTCGCGCTCGGCGCCAATGCCGCCGGCGGCGCGCGCGAGAGCTTCATCCATATCCATCTCGAGCCGATCGCGGAGGAGGCCGCGCGCGCCGACATCGTGCGCGCGCTTGAGAGTTTGCTCGGCGAAGTCCGGCTGTCGGTGCAGGACTGGCGCGCCATGCTCGACCGCGTCAACAGCGTAGTCGACGATCTGAAGACCAATCCGCCGCCGCTGCCGGTGGACGAGATTGCCGAGGCGATCCAATTCCTGCAATGGCTGTTGGCCGACAATTTCACCTTCCTCGGCGTGCGCAATTACACCTTCGACGGCAACACGCTGGCGCCCGAATCCGAGAGCGCGCTCGGCATCATGCGTTCGCCCGATTTGCGCGTGCTCAAGCGCGGCGACGAATTGCTCGAATTCACCCCGGAAATCATGGCGTTTCTCAAGGAACCGCGCCTGCTGATCATCGCCAAGGCCAATATCCACGCGCGCGTGCACCGGCGCGTCTATCTCGACTATATCGGCATCAAGCGATTCGACGCTTCCGGCAATCTGGTGGGCGAGCAGCGCATCGTCGGGCTGTTCACCTCCACCGCCTATACGCGCGGCGCCCATGGCATTCCCTATCTGCGCCGCAAGATCGCGGGCGTCGAGACGCGCGCCGGCTTCGACGCCAACAGTCATTCCGGCAAGGCGCTGGCCAACGTGCTGGAACATTACCCGCGCGACGAACTGTTCCAGATCGAAGAAGACTCGCTCTATCATTTCGCGCTCGCCATCCTGCAGCTCGACGAGCGGCCGCGCGTGCGCGTGCTGGCGCGGCGCGATCGCTTCGACCGCTTCGTGTCGGTGCTCGTGTTCGTGCCGCGCGAACGCTACGACAGCCATATCCGCGCGCGCATCGGCGACTATCTTAGCCGCGCCTTTATCGGGCGCGTCTCGGCGTTTTATCCGTTCTTCCCGGAAGGTCCGCTGGTGCGCGTGCACTTCATCATCGGCCGCTCCCACGGCCAAGCGCCCGCGATCGATGCCGCCACGCTCGAACGCGAGGTCGGGACAATCGTGCGTTCGTGGGCCGATGGATTGAGCGATGCGCTCGCACTGGTCAATCCGCCGGACAAGGCGCGCGATCTGTTCGGCCGCTACCGCGACGCGTTTTCCGCGGGTTTCCAGGAAGCCTATCCGCCGACGGTGGCGGCCGGCGATATCCGAATGGTCGAAAGCTTGAGCGAGCAGCGTCCGCTCGGCGTCGATTTCCATCACCGCATGCAGGAAGAGCAGCGCGCCATCGGCCTCAAAGTCTGGAGCCTAGCGCGGCCGTTGCCACTGTCGGAGCGCGTGCCGGTGCTGGAAAACATGGGTTTCCGGGTGGTGGACGAACGCACTTACCACATCGATTCGAGGGGCAAGGCGCACGACACTTGGTTCCACGACATGCTGCTGGAGCGCCGCGACGGCGGCATGATCGATCTCGACGCCGGCAAGGCACGGCTGGAAGCCGCCTTCCTGATGGTGATGCGTGGGCAGGCCGAAAACGACGGTTACAACGCGCTCACGCTCGCGGGCAACCTAGCCTGGCGCGACGTGGCGGTGATCCGCACGCTGTCGCGCTTCCTGCGCCAGGTACGCGTGCCCTATTCGCAGGATTACATGTGGGCGACGCTGGTCAAGCACGCTGGCATAGCCGGCAACATCGTGGAGTTGTTTCACGCCCGCTTCGATCCGCGTTCCGAGGCCGCGCAAGAGCGCGACGCCAAGCAGAAAGCGATTGCCGCGCGCATCGAAGAGGAATTGCAGAAGGTCGACAGCCTGGACGAGGATCGCATTCTGCGCCGCTTTGTCAACGCAGTGCAGTCGGCGATCCGCACCAATTTCTTCCAGACCGATAAAGACGGCCACCTCAAGGCACTGATCGCGATCAAGTTCGCGAGCGGCAGAATCACCGACCTGCCTCTGCCGCGCCCGCTCTATGAGATCTTCGTCTACTCGCCGCGCGTGGAAGGCGTGCATATGCGGTTCGGCAAGGTGGCGCGCGGCGGCATCCGCTGGTCCGACCGGCCGCAGGATTTCCGCACCGAGATCCTCGGGCTGGTAAAGGCGCAGCAGGTCAAGAACGCGGTGATCGTCCCGGTCGGCTCCAAAGGCGGCTTCGTGCCCAAGCTGATGCCGAAGGGCGCGGCCCGCGACGTGATGCAGGCGGAAGGCATCGCCACCTATAAGCTGTTTATTTCGACGCTGCTCGACATCACCGACAATATCCATCCTGACGGCAGTATCGTTCCGCCCGACGATGTGGTGCGCCACGAAGGCGACGATCCTTATCTGGTGGTCGCCGCCGACAAGGGCACCGCGACCTTCTCCGATATCGCCAATGCGATTTCGATCGAGCACGACTACTGGCTGGGCGACGCCTTCGCCTCAGGCGGCTCGGCCGGCTACGACCACAAGGCGATGGGCATTACTGCGCGCGGCGCCTGGGAGGCTGTAAAGCGGCACTTCCGCGAGATCGATGTCGATATCGGGAAGACGCCGTTCAGCGCGGTCGGTGTCGGCGACATGTCGGGCGACGTGTTCGGCAACGGCATGTTGCGTGAGAATACGACTCGTCTGCTGGCGGCGTTCGATCACCGTGACATCTTCATCGACCCCGACCCCGATCCAAAAGCGAGTTTTAACGAGCGCAAGCGGCTGTTTGCGCTGCCACGCTCGAGCTGGCAGGACTACGATAAGAAATTGATTTCGCAAGGCGGCGGCGTTTATCCGCGCGCGTCGAAGGAAATCCGCCTCAGTCCGGCAGCGCAGAAACTGTTCGGCGTGGCCGAGGCGGTGACGCCGCAGGAGCTGATGAAGGCGATCCTGAAGGCGCCGGTCGATCTGTTGTTCTTCGGCGGTATCGGCACTTATGTGCGGTCGTCGAATGAAAGCGACGAGGCGGCCGGCGACCGCGCCAACGACACCATCCGCGTCAGCGGCGTTGAATTGCGCTGCAAGGTGATCGGCGAGGGCGCCAACTTAGGCATGACCCAGCGGGGCCGCATCGAGGCAGCGCTCGCCGGCATCCGACTTAACACCGACGCCATCGACAATTCCGCCGGCGTTAACACGTCCGACGTCGAGGTCAACATCAAGATCGCCTTGAGCCGGCCGTTGCGCGCCGGCGCGCTGACGCTGGAAGCGCGCAACGCGCTGCTGGCCGAAATGACCGGCGAGGTCGCGCGTCTGGTGCTGCGCAACAATTATCAGCAGACCCTGGCGCTCTCGTTGGCGCAGCGGCGCGGGCTGGAGGACCTCGGTTTCCAACAGCGACTCATGCAAACATTGGAAATGCACGGGCAGCTCGATCGCGCGGTGGAATTTCTGCCTGACGAAATGGCGATCGCCGAGCGCCGCAAGCGCAGTCTGGCGCTGACGCGGCCGGAACTCGCGGTGCTGCTCGCCTACGCCAAGCTCTCGCTCTACAGCGAACTGCTCGACAGCGCGGTACCGGACGATCCCTATCTCGGGCGCGAGCTCGAACGCTATTTCCCCAAGGAAATGTCGGAGCGCTACGACGACGCGCTGCACGCGCACAGGCTGCGGCGCGAGATCATCGCCACGCAGCTCACCAACTCGATGATCAATCGTGGCGGTGCCACGCTGATCGTGCGCATATCCGACCAGACCGGCGCGGCGCCGGCGGCAATCGCCGCCGCTTTCGCGGCCGTGCGCAACAGCTACGATCTGATCACGCTCAATTCCGAGATTGACGCGCTCGACAACAAAGTGTCGGGAGAAACCCAGCTCGGCCTCTATGCCGCCGTGCAGGACCTGCTGCTCGACCGGCTGGTCTGGTTCCTGCGCAATGCCGATCTCAAGCAGGGGCTGGAAAAGATCATCGCGCATTATCATGACGGCATTGCGCAGGTGGCGGCCGCACTCGATGGCGCGCTGTCGAAGCCCGCGCTGGCCGCGCGCGCTGCGCGGGTGGCGGAACTCGCCAAAGCCGGCGTGCCGGAGGCGCTGGCGCGCCGCATCGCCAGCCTCCCGGTGCTGAAGGCCGCGCCCGACATCGTGCTGGTGGCCGACCAGGAGAAGAAGCCGGTGGGCGAGGTGACCGCGACCTATTTCGCCACCGAGGCCTTCTTCCAGCTCGACCGCGTGATCGGCGCGGTGCCCGGCATCGTGGTGTCGGATTATTTCGATCGCTTGGCGCTCGACCGCGCGCTCGATTCAATCGGCGATGCCGAGCGGCGGCTGACCGCCGCCATGGTCGGTAACGGCATCGCCGGCGCCGGCGCGGTGGACGAATGGATCAAGCCGCGGCGCACGGAGGTCGAGCGTATCCGCGCGGCGATCCACGAAATTGCCGGCTCCGGGCTGACGCTGTCGAAGCTCTCGGTGGCGGCGAGTTTGCTGGGTGATTTGGCGAGGGGGTAACTCTTATCCCTCCCCGCTACGCGGGGAGGGTGGCGAGCGAAGCGAGCCGGATGGGGCGCGGTTACCGGAATATTCGGTGTAACCCCACCCCCGGTACTTCGCGCCGGACCCTCCCCTTGCAGGGGAGGAATCAGAAACCTCAATGCCGGAAATGCCGCGTCCCAGTGAATACCATCGCGACATTGTAGTCGTCGGCGGCCTTGATCACCTCATCATCGCGCATGGAGCCGCCGGGCTGGATCACGGCGGTGGCGCCGGCCTCGATCGCGACCAGTAATCCATCGGCAAAGGGAAAGAACGCATCGGAGGCGACCACCGAGCCCTTGGTCAATGGCGCCGGCAATTTCAATTCTTTCGCGGCGTCCTCCGCCTTGCGGGCGGCGATGCGCGCGGCGTCGACCCGGCTCATCTGCCCGGCGCCGATGCCGACGGTGGCCAGCCCCCTGGCATAAACAATGGTGTTTGACTTCACGTGCTTGGCGACGCGGAAGGCGAAGCGAAGATCGGCCATCTCCTTTTCACTCGGCGCGCGCTTGGTGACGGTCTTGAGTTGCATTTCATCGACCACCGCGTTGTCGCGCGATTGAACGAGCAGGCCGCCGGCAACGGTCTTTGCCGTCAGGCCGCTGGCGCGCGGATCGGGCAGGCCGCCGGCCAGCAGCAGGCGCAGGTTCTTTTTGGCGGCGACGATCTTGATCGCCTCGTCGGTGGCGTCGGGCGCGATGATCACCTCGGTGAAAATCTCGGTGATCGCTTTCGCCGCTTCGGCATCGAGCTCGCGGTTGAGCGCCACGATGCCGCCGAAGGCCGAGGTGGAATCGCAGGCCAGCGCCTTGCGGTAGGCGTCAAGCAGGTTGCCCGCTTCCGCTACGCCGCACGGGTTGGCGTGCTTGACGATCACGCAAGCCGCGGTGCGCTTGGCATCGAACTCGGCCACGCATTCGTAAGCCGCATCAGTATCGTTGATGTTGTTGTAGGACAGTTCCTTGCCCTGTACTTGCTGCGCGCTGGCGACGCCAAAGCGCTCGCCGGGCGCGCGATAGAACGCCGCGCTCTGGTGCGGGTTCTCGCCGTAGCGCAATGACTGGATCAGTTTGCCGCCGAAGGCGCGGTAGTCCGGCGCGCTGTCGTGCAGAACGTCGGCGAACCAGTTGGAGATCGCCGCGTCGTAGGCCGCGGTGCGCGCGTAAGCTTTCGCCGCCAGCTGCTGTCGCAGCTCGAGCGACGTCATGCCGCTGTGCTGCGCCAACTCGGCCAGCACCTTGCCGTAGTCGACGGGTTCCACCACCACTGTCACATCAGCGTGGTTCTTGGCGGCGGCGCGGATCATGGCCGGGCCGCCGATGTCGATGTTCTCGACGCAGTCGTCGAAGGCGGCGCCCTTGGCGACGGTCGCCTCGAACGGATAAAGGTTCACCACCAGGAGATCGATCGGCTTGATGGCGTGCTTGTCCATCGCCGCGGCGTGCTCCCTGTTGGCGCGGATCGCCAGCAAGCCGCCATGCACTTTCGGATGCAGCGTCTTGACACGGCCGTCCATCATCTCAGGGAACCCGGTGAGATCGGCGACGTCGATGACCTTGAGTCCGGCATCTTTCAGCGCCTTGGCGGTGCCGCCGGTGGAGATCAATTCGACGCCGTAGCCGGCGAGGGCCTTGGCGAAATCGGCGAGGCCGGCTTTGTCGGATACCGACAACAAAGCGCGGGTGATACGGCGTGGGTGGCTGGTCATAAGCGAGGGGCTAGCACAGGAAGCGGGCGGAAGTGTATGCGTCCCGGCTCGCGATCACCGGAGCATCCACAAGGATCGCCAGTCAGAGCGGTAATTCCGGCTCGTCCGCCCGCTCGGGGCGGGTACCGGGAGGCGCCGGCGGGGTGTGGCGGAAGCTCCAGCGCGCCTTGGGCTCGCTATGGGCGCGGCCGTAAATCACGATCTGCACAGCACGGCGCGGACCGTCCGAGCCGGAGAGATACACGCTTTCCTCAATCTGCACGGGTTCGCCGTAGCTGAAGAACGTCCACAGCTCGCGGTCCGGCAGCAGCAGGATCACGCCGCGGCCGTCCGATAGCCGGTTGGCCTTGATCGACGAATGCAGGTGAAAGCGGATGGCGAATTCGTCGGGCTGACCTTCCTGCAGCGAGGCGCCGGCGGCCGGCGTGAAGCTGTCCTCGCCGTCGAGCGTGCGGCCGTCGGCGCTGAGCCACAGCGCGCGGTGGTGGATCACGTTGAATGCGTCGGCGTAGCCGTCGTGCGAGGCGGTCAGATTCGTGCCTTCGGCTGTATCTTCGCGCGTCACCCGCACGTCGCGCGGTCCGCTGACGATCGGCGCGCCGAACAGCAGCCGCCGTAATCGGATGGATTCGAGGAAACGGCACGACGACGCGTCGTTGAACGTTACGGTGGAATGCGCCGCGGTGGCGCGCGCCACTTGCCGCCAGTTTTCCTTGTTCACTTCCGGAATTCCGCAATTAACCACCAGCCGGTGCAGATTCCACGACAGCTCGAACGACAAACAGCCGGCATGCGCCTCCTGGCTCAAGGCCAGCGGCGGCGGCCGGCCGGTATCCATCAGCAAGGCGGTGGATCTGGCGTCGATGCGCTGATAGCCGGAATGCGGCGCATTCGCCACCGGTGCGCCGCGGGCGTCGTCGTAGGCGAGCACGGTGGCGAGCAGATCGACCGGCGTCGGGCCCATGCCGTTGAATTGCGCGAAATTGCCGTCGGCGTGGCGGAAGAAACGCAGCATCGGCATCATGCGGTCGATGGCGTTATTGAGCGCCTGCGGCGGCTGCAGGTGGCGCGCCGAGAACAACTGACGCAGTGGCAAGAGGTCCACCAGCAGTTCGATCAGCGCGCCGGGATTGCGGCTGATATGTCCGCCGTCGGGCAGAATCTGGCGGCGCAGTTCGTCGATCAGGCGGCGCGCATTGCCGCGCAGATTGCCGGACTGCCCCTGCATGCACAGCGTCGCATAATTGAGGGCGATCAGTGCCTGCAGCTGCGGCAGCCCATCGCGCGATTGTCTTAGCGAGCGCCGCAGACAGCGCACCTGCCGTGACAGGCTGCGCAGGAAGCGACGGTAGAAGCGCGCGTCAGCGTCCTGCAATACGAACGGCGCATGGCTGAGCCAGCAGACAATGCGGCGCGAGAGAATATCGACGCGCCAGCCGAGCGGATGCCAGGCGCCTTGCAGGTTGATCCAGTCGTCGATCAGCGAGCGCGCATTGGCGCGGGTGATGGCGCTGTCGGCGGCGCGCAAGTGACGCAGCCAGGAGAAGGAAAGCAGTATCACCGCCCATTCGTCGGACGGCGGCGTCATCTCGAAGGGGGAACGGCGGTCGCAGATTACCACCTTGCCGGCGAAGGCGAAGCGGCCGGCGTAGATTTCGCTGGCGCGGGTGGCGTCGGCGGTGCGCAGGTCCTGCGGCGCGATCGCCAGCCGGTCGGTCTTGGCCGAGCCGAACCGCCAGCGCAGCAGCGGATGCGTATTGATACGCCCGAGCAGGCTGCGGAATGCGCGGCGCCCGATAAGCACGGAGAGCCTGGTCCGCTCCGCGACCGAAACTCGCATCATGAAGGCGCTCGTTCCCTGCGGCGCGGCCCGATTCTCGCGCACAATCCACAAGATAGCGAAGGGTCGCCAAAGGTCCAATATGCCCGGCCGGTGCTAGACCTTGCGGGTGAGCCGGGCGGCATAGAATCCATCGAGCCCACCCCAGCGTGGATCGGGGTCGGGCAGTTGCGGCGGCAGCGTGCGCAGGTCGCCGTCCGCGGTGAGGAATTCGGCGTGGCCGGCGACCTCTTGCGCTGCAACAGGCGTGCGGGCGACGCGCGGGTCGCGCGCCAGCAGCGCCGCGATCTGGCCCTCGGCTTCCTCCGGTTCCAGTGAGCAGACGCAATAAACAAGCGTGGCGCCAGGCTTGAGCAGATCGATCGCACGGTCGAGCAGCCGTTGCTGCAAGGATGTCAACGCGGCGATGTCGGCTTCGCTCTTGAGCCAAGGGACGTCGGGGTGGCGGCGGATGGTGCCGGTCGAGGAGCAGGGCGCGTCGAGCAGGACGGCATCGAACTGACCGCCATTGGACGATTCGGGTCGCCATTCCAGCGCATCGGCGGCGACGGTTTCGGCCTGCAGCGCAAGCCGCGCCAGATTTTCGCGTAGGCGGTTGAGCCGCGACGGCGAGCGATCGACCGCGGTGACCTGGGCGCCGGCGAACACGAGCTGTGCGGTCTTGCCGCCGGGCGCCGCACATAGATCGGCGACTGCTTTGCCGCGTACGTCGCCGAGCAGGCGGGCGGGCAGCGCGGCGGCGGCGTCCTGCACCCACCAGGCGCCTTCACTGAAGCCCGGCAGCAGCGAGATTGCGCCTTGCGCCAAAGTGCGCACGGTTCCGGTCGGCAACACGCGCCCGCGGAGGCGCTCGGCCCATGACTCCGCATCGTATTTGACAGTGAGATCGAGCGCCGGCTCGTGGCCGTTGGCTTGGGCGATGGCGCGCGCGATCTCGGCGCCGTAGCGCTTGGTCCAGCGCGCCACCAGCCATTTCGGCGTGTCGCGTGTCGCGTTATTGGCGAGCGCCGCTATCTTACTTTGCGTCACGCGGCGCAGCACTGCGTTGATCAGGCCGGCATAGCGCGCCGCGCGGCGATCGGCCTGCGCCAGGCGCACGGACAAATCGACCGCGGCATGATCGGGCACTTCGAGCCAGAGGATTTGCGCGGCGCCGATCAGCAGAATGGTTTCCACACGCGGCGCCTCGGACGGAAAGCCCTTGTCGAGAAATCCGCCAAGCAGGTGCCGCAAGGTGCCGAGCCGCCGCAGCACGGTGGCGGTGAGCCGGCGCATCAGAGCGCGGTCGCGGTCGGCGAGGGTGGCGAGGCCGGTATGCGCGGATTTACCGGACAGTTGCTCATCGAGCGCGATCTTCCGCCGCAGGACGCCGTCGAGAATGTCGGCGGCGATCCTTCGGGCGGCGAGGCCGGGGACTTCCGGCTGGGGGGAGATGCGCGGGCGCGCCATGCCCCGATCATTGCCACGAATTGTGGCTGGGGCGCGAATGGAAGCAAAGAAACCTCAAAAACCACACAGGTTTGAGCCCCCAGGCCAGCCGCCACAGGGGTCGTGCAGCACAACAATACTAGTCTAGTTTGCGTCGGTCCAAATTGGTTAGGGCGCCAAAGGACGATGATGTTGGCGGTGTCGCGCAGGCGACCGCATCACTGCTCGACGACGACCGGCGTGCCGACGGCGACCAGGCGATAGAGTTCTTGGATGTCGCTGTTGTACATGCGGATACAGCCATGCGAGACGAAGCCGCCGATCAATTCCGGGCGATTGGTGCCATGGATGACGTATTCGCCGCCGCCGCCGGCAGCGCCAGCACAATCGCGGCAAACAGCAGTGCCTGTCTCAGCACAGGAACCATTCCACACACCCGCAACCGTTGGCTGACGCAATAATAATGCAGCGCGCGAACCGGCGCAGGAGAAAGCGCGAAACAGCGTAAACGACGGTTAAAAGAAGGCTGCTTTCACCTCTCCCCGCATTGCGGGGAGAGGGAAACCGTCATGCCCCCGCCTTGGCGCCGGCCTTTTTGTTCTGCCGGTTGTGCACCAGATCGTCCACGACGGCCGGATCGGCCAGCGTCGAGGTGTCGCCGAGATTGCCGTACTCGTCCTCTGCGATCTTGCGCAGAATTCTTCGCATGATCTTGCCGGAGCGCGTCTTCGGCAGCGAGGGCGCGAACTGGATCAGGTCGGGCGAGGCGAACGGGCCGATCTCCTTGCGCACCCAGGCGACCAGCTCCTTGCGCAGCTCTTCGCTCGGCTGCTCGCCCGCCATCAGCGTGACATAGGCGTAGATGCCCTGGCCCTTGATGTCGTGCGGATAGCCGACCACGGCCGCCTCCGAGCATTTCGGATGGGCCACCAGCGCCGACTCCACCTCGGCGGTGCCAAGGCGATGGCCGGAGACGTTGATCACGTCGTCGACGCGGCCGGTGATCCAATAATAGCCGTCTTCGTCGCGGCGGCAGCCGTCGCCGGTGAAGTATTTGCCCGGATAGGTCTTGAAGTAGGTATCGACGAAGCGCTGATGGTCGCCATAGACCGTGCGCATCTGGCCCGGCCAGGCATCGGCGATGCACAGGTTGCCGGAGCCGGCACCTTGCAATTCCTTGCCTTCGGCGTCGACAATCTGCGGGATGACGCCGAAGAACGGCCGCGTCGCCGAACCCGGCTTGAGCTTGGTCGCGCCCGGTAGCGGCGTGATGAGGATGCCGCCGGTCTCGGTCTGCCACCACGTGTCGACGATCGGACAACGGTCCTCGCCGACCACGTGATAGTACCATTCCCAGGCTTCCGGGTTGATCGGTTCGCCGACCGTGCCGAGCAGGCGTAGCGATTTGCGTGAGGTCTTCTTCACGGGTGCGTCGCCCGCTTGCATTAGCGCGCGGAGCGCGGTCGGTGCGGTGTAGATGGTATTGACCTTGTGCTTGTCGCACACTTCCCAGAAACGCGACACGCTCGGATAGTTCGGCACGCCCTCGAACATCATGGTGATGGCGCCGTTGCAGAGCGGGCCGTAGACAATGTAGCTGTGGCCGGTAACCCAGCCGACGTCGGCGGTGCACCAGTAGATGTCGCCGTCGTGGTAGTCGAACACGTATTGATGCGTGATCGCGGTGTAGACTAGATAGCCGCCGGTGGTGTGCAGCACACCCTTCGGCTTGCCGGTTGAGCCCGAGGTGTAAAGAATGAACAGCGGGTCTTCCGCGCTCATTTCTTCGCACGGGCAATCGGCCGGCACGGTCTTGGCGATTTCGTCGTAGTAGACGTCGCGCCCGGCCTTCATGTTCACCTTTTCGCCGGTGTGGCGCACCACGATGATGGTGGTGACGTGGCCAACCTTGTCGCAGGCGGCGTCGGTATTGGCCTTGAGCGGAATCTTGCGGCCGCCGCGGATGCCCTCATCGGCGGTGATCACCACATCGGACTTGCAGTCATCGATGCGGCCGGCGAGCGAATCCGGCGAGAAGCCGCCGAACACCACCGAGTGAATGGCGCCGATGCGCGCGCAGGCGAGCATGGCCACCGCGGTCTCGGTAATCATCGGTAGATAGATGGTGACGCGGTCGCTTTTCTTGACGCCGCGCGCCTTCAGCACGTTGGCAAAGCGGCAGACCTCGGCGTGCAGCTGCTTGTAGGTCAGTTTCTTGTCAGTCTTGGGATCGTCGCCTTCCCATAGGATGGCGGTCTGCTCGCCGCGCTTGGCGAGATGGCGGTCGAGGCAGTTGTAGGCGACGTTGAGCGTGCCGTCCTCGAACCATTTGATCGAGACGTTGTGCGAGTCGTAGGAAGTGTTCTTGACCTTCTTGAACGGCTTGATCCAGTCGATGCGCTTGGCCTGCTCGGCCCAAAAGCCGTTCGGGTCCTTGATCGAACGCGCGTACATTTCCTCGTACTTGGCGTTGTCGGCAAAGGCGCGCTTTTGCCAGGCTGGCGGAACGTCATAGATCTTGTCGGACATCGCAAATTCCTCCCCGCCCATCCGGTTGCCCCGGGGGCGATTATGCATTTCTGCTTGGCCCCATTATGCGACGGCGCTTGCGGGCGCGACAAGGCGCGCAAGGCCCCACTTTGGTGGGGGTTCGAGGTTTTTTAGACCCCCCAGGCACCGATGATCGCGCCCATCAGTAGCAAGACGGCTAGCCAATGACCGCCATCGATGACGATCAGCTTGGCGTTGCGCATGCCGAAGGTGTTGTTGACTACCAGGGTAGTGAAAACGAAGCCGAACCAGATGAAGGCGGCGGAGATCATCCCGTTCTTGATGGTGACGCCGCCGAGATGACCGATCACGCCGGCCAGCATCCAGGCCATGATCAGATCGGCGGCGAACGCGATGATGAGCGGCCAAGGCGCCGCGCCCTTGCCGTGATGGGCGCGGATTTGTTCGGTGCTGAAGCCGTGTGCCGCCTTCCACGGCTCCGCCAGCAGACGATACCAGATGCCGCCGAACGCAAAGCCGATGACGCCCGCCGCCAGCACCGACCAGTAATTGATGCCTGCGAATGTCATGGAGGCCCTCCCGTTATAGCCCGCCCATCTTGCACACGGTTTTCCATTCCGCGTCAGTCACTGGCTGCACCGACAGCCGCGTATTGTTGACCAGCACCATCGCCTTGAGCTTGGGCTCGGCCTTTATAGCGTCGAGAGTCACCGGTTTGCGCAATGGCTCGATTGCCTTCACATCGACGACGACCCAGGGCTCACCCGGTTTGGCGCTCGGATCGGGATAATGCGCGCGCACGATTTCGACGATGCCGACCGCCGCCTTGTCGGCGCCAGAGTGATAGAAGAAAGCGCGGTCGCCCTTTTTCATCTTCATCAGATTGAGCTTGGCCTGATGATTGCGCACGCCCGACCAGGCTTCGCCCTTGGCGCCGCTTTTCATCTGCTGCTGCCACGACCAGGTGCCGGGCTCGGATTTCATCAGCCAGTAGGCCACATCAATGCTCCGATTTTATCGGGCGCGTAAGCAATGACTCGATCGCCGCGTCCACGCTGAGCTTTTCCGCCAGCACGGCGGCGACGGCTGCGCAGATTGGCATCTCCACATTTTTTGCGCGCGCCATTTCTAACAGCACCGGCGCAGTGAAGGCGCCTTCGGCCAGCTTGCCGTGCGCGGCGCTGCCCGGCTTCTCGCCTTTGCCGATCGCCACGCCGAACGAAAAATTACGCGATTGTGGCGTCGAGCACGTCAGAATCAGATCGCCCAATCCCGAGAGCCCCATCATGGTCTCGGTGCGTGCACCGAACGCCTTGCCGAAACGCACTAGCTCGGCAAATCCACGCGTGGTCAATGCCGCCGAGGCGCTGGCGCCGAGCCCGCGTCCGGTAACGATGCCGGCGGCGATCGCCAGCACATTCTTGGTGGCGCCGCCGAGTTCGACCCCGCGGACATCGGTCGAATGATAGGGGCGGAACGTGCCGGAACCGATCGCGTGCGCCAGCGCGCCGGCGATCGCGGCATCGGGCGCCGCGATCGTCACCGCGGTCGGCAAGCCGCGCGCCACGTCGGCGGCAAAGCTCGGGCCGGACAGGATCGCGGGCACCGCATTCGGTGCGCATTCGACGATAATCTCGGACATGAATTTGTGCGTGCCGTGCTCGATGCCCTTGGCACAGGCGATCAGCGGCGAACCGGCAGAAACTGTTTGCGCCAGCGATTTGATCACCGAGCGCATCGCCTGGGCAGGAACGACCAGAAGGATCGCGTCACTGCGCGAGGTCTCGACCAGCGCGCGCGTTACCTTAATGCCGTCTTCAAGACGCACGCCCGGCAGAAAGCGGCTCTCGCGCTTGGTCGCAAGATGCTCGGCATTGCCGGCGTCGAATTCCCATAGCGTGACCTCGCGCCCGGCGCGCGCGCAGGTCAGCGCAAGCGCGGTTCCCCAGGCGCCGCCTCCGAGCACTGCGATGCGTTGGATGGTCATTTATATGCCGCCGTGCGTTGCAGCTTGCCCTTGGCCGCCGCGATCTCGTCGAGCGGCCAGCGCGCGCGCGGCGCGACCTCGAGCGTATCGGTGAGGCCAAGCGCCAACCGCTCGGCGCCGGCCCAGGCGATCATCGCGCCATTGTCGGTGCACAGCTCGAGCGGCGGCACCACCAGCACGGTGCCGACCTCGAAGGCAAGACGATGCAGCACCTTGCGGATCGCCTGATTGGCGGCGACGCCGCCGGCGGCGACCAGCGCGGTGGGAGCGCCGAACTTGGCGCGGAACAGACGCAAGCCGGCGCGCAGCCGGTCGAGGACCACCTCCACCACCGCTTGCTGGAACGAAGCGCACAGGTCGGCGACGTCCTGATCGGTGAGTGGCGCGATTTTTTCCGCTTCCAGCCGCAACGCGGTCTTCAAGCCGGAGAGCGAGAAGTCCGCGTCCTTGCGTCCATGCATCGGGCGCGGCAGCGCGAAGCGGGCGGCGTCGCCGGTTGCTGCTTCCTTCTCGACCTGCGGCCCGCCCGGATAACCGAGCCCTAAGAGCTTCGCGGTCTTGTCGAAGGCCTCGCCGATGGCGTCGTCCTGCGTGGTGCCAATCCGCACATAGTCGCCGACGCCGCGCACCGCGACGATCTGGGTGTGGCCGCCGGAGGCGAGGAACAGGCAATAGGGAAACGGCGTGGCGTCGGTCAGCCGCGCGGTGAGCGCATGGGCTTCGAGGTGATTGATCGCGATCAGCGGCTTTCGCTGGACCAGCGCGATCGCCTTGGCCGTGGTCAGCCCCACGATCACGCCGCCGATAAGTCCTGGGCCGGCGGCGGCGGCAATGCCGTCAATCTGGTCGTAGCCGCGCCCGGCCTGCGCCATGGCCTTGGCGATTATAAGATCGAGCGCCTCGACATGGGCGCGAGCGGCGATCTCGGGAACCACGCCGCCGAAAGCGGCGTGTTCGCTGACCTGGCTGAGAATGACGTTGGACAGAATCTTGCCGCCGCCGTCCTCGAAACGTTCCACTACCGCCGCGGCGGTCTCGTCGCAGGTCGTCTCGATCCCGAGGACAACCATTCGTTCCTCATTTCTTGCCCTGGCCCGGCAGGGGCGAGGTGACGGCGGGTGAAATAATAGCTAGTCAATTGACCCGAAAGCCCGGACCCCGATCCGGCCTAGCATCGCGAGGTTACATGGTGCAATCCTCCGCCGCAGCCCCCTTGCGCATCGGCTCGCGCGGCAGCCCGCTGGCGCTGGTGCAGGCGCGTGCGGTGCGCGCGCGGCTGGCCGCAACTCTTGCGGTGGACGAGGCGGCGATCGAGCTCGTCATCATCCGTACCTCCGGCGATGCGATCCAGGACCGGCCGCTGGCCGAGGTGGGCGGCAAGGGCCTGTTCACCAAGGAGATCGAGGAAGCGCTGCTCGACGGCCGCATCGATCTGGCCGTGCATTCGGCCAAGGACATGCCGACCGTGCTGCCGGCGGGGCTGATATTGACGGCCTGTCTCGAGCGCGAGGACCCGCGCGACGTATTCATCAGCCGCAAGGCGGGCTCGCTCGCCGAGCTGCCGCAGGGTGCGACGCTCGGTACCGCCTCGCTGCGCCGGCAGGCGATCGCCAAGCGCGCGCGCGGCGATCTGCGCGTGGTGCCGTTGCGCGGCAATGTCGAGACGCGGCTGCTCAAGCTCGACGCCGGCGAAATGGACGCAACCATTCTCGCACTCGCCGGCATGAAGCGGCTCGGGCTGACGCAGCACGCCACCAAGATCATGAGTACGGACGAATTTCTGCCGGCAGTCGGACAAGGTACCATTGGCATCGAGGCGCGCGCGGACGATACGCGCGCACGCGAAGCGCTGGCGCGCATTAATCACGCCGACACGTTGGCCACGCTTTCGGCCGAGCGTGCGTTCCTCGCCGTGCTTGACGGTTCCTGCAAGACGCCGATCAGCGGTCATGCCACGCTCAGCGGCGACACGGTGCAGTTTCGTGGGTTGATCGCGCGGCCCGATGGCGCCGCCGCGCACGACATCGCTGCGACTGGCCATCGCCAGGATGCGGTCAAGATCTGCAGCGAAGCCGGTCGCGAATTGAAGCGTCTCGCCGGCCCCGGCTTTTTCGATTGAACCATGCGCCTGGTCGTTACACGTCCACAGGCCGATAGCGAACGCACCGCCGCCGCATTGCGCGCGCGCGGACACGATGTGCTGGTCGCGCCGCTGATGCGGATCGAGCCGGTCAAGGCCGACCTTTCCGGCACCTGGGGCGCGGTCATCATCACCAGCGCCAATGCGCCCGGTGCCATCGCCGGCCACCCGGCGTGCAGCACACTGTTCAAACTGCCGCTGTTCGCGGTCGGCCGGCGCAGCGCCGACGCCGCGCGGCAGGCGGGATTCTCAAATGTCACGTCGGCGGGCGGCGATGTACGCGATCTGGTGCAGCTCGTTGCCGAGCGGCATGCCGACGCGTCAGCGCCGCTGCTCTATCTCGCCGGCGAAGACCGCGCCGCCGATCTGGTTGGCGAGCTGGTCGTGCATGGCGTCGCGGCCGAAATGGCGGTGGTCTATCGAGCGATTACCGCGCCGTTTCCGCCCGCGCTGATCGCCGCGCTGCAAGCCGGCGATGTCGACGCGGTGCTGCATTTTTCCAAGCGCAGCGCCGAAAATTATGTCGCTGGCGCGGTCCAAGCAGGTGTTGCAGCACAGGCGTTCGGCGTGCGGCATATCTGCCTGTCGACGCAAATCGCCGAGCCGCTCAGCCGCGCCGGCGCCAGAAGTATCGCCATCGCGCCGCGGCCGGACGAGGCGGCGCTGATCGCAAGTCTGGAGCGGCCGCAGGGTTGATTGGCGCCGCTGCGCCAATTGCGTTATTTCCTGTCTGCGGGGGGCCGATTCGCCGAGGGATTGTATGGCAGACAAGCGTACGACGCCGCAAATGCCCGAAGGAGCGCCACAGACTGCGCCGCAAGCCCCGCGCCGCAAGAAGCGCGCGGCGCCGACCATCGATCTCACCGCCACCGAAATGTCGCCGCCTGAGACGGCATCGCCGCCGCAGTCCGATCTGCCGCCCGGACCCGCGCCCGCCGCGCCCGCCGCAACGGCCGAGCCGCGGCCCGGCGGTCCTTTCGGCATGGCGACGCTCGCCGCCGGTGTCGCCGGCGCGGCGGCAATGATGTTGGTTCTGTTCGCGCTTTGGCTGACCGGTTTACTGCCGGCGCGCACCGTCGCCGCGACCGATACGGGTGGACAAGCCGCGGCGGATACCAAAGCGATCGATGCGCTCACCCAGCGCGTGAGCAAGATCGAAGAGGCGATAAAAAAACTGCCGGCGAGCGATCCAGGCATTGCCGAGCGGCTCACCGCTGCCGATAACGCCATGAAGTCGCTCGGCATCGCGCTCGCGGCGCTCAACCGCCGCAGCGACGAAATTGCCGCCAATGCGAGCCAAGCGCGCGAGCGGGCCGACGCGGCCGCCAAGGCGGTGACGGACTTGCGGGCCGGCATGCAGGACGTTGCCAAGAATTCCCCTGCCGGAATTTCGCCGGCCGAACTTGACGCCTTGCAAAAGCGTTTGGCCGCGCTCGAACAATCCGCCAAGGCCGCGCGCGACGACATCGCCAAGGCGTCTTCGGCCGACATCGCCGCACGGATGGCCTTAAGCGCGGCGGCGTTGCGCGATGCGGTCGCGAGCGGCGCGCCCTATACGGTCGAGTTCGCGCAAGCCAAGTCGCTCGGCGCCGACGAAAAGGTCTTAGCCTCGCTCGCGCCATTCGCCACAACCGGCATACCGACGGCACAAGCGATGGCGCAGGAACTGCGCGCGCTGCTCCCGGCCATGCTGAAGATTTCCGGCGCGCAGGTGCCGCAAGGCGGCTTCCTCGAGCGGCTGCAGGCCAATGCCGGCAAACTGGTGCACATTCGCCCGGTCGATGCGCCGCCCGGCGACGTTCCGTCCGCGGTGCTGGCGCGCCTCGAAGTCGACGCCGCCAAGGCGGACATCGCGGCCGCACTCGGCGATCTCGGCAAGCTCGCCGACGCCACGCGCGCGCCGGCGCAGGCCTGGATTAAACGGGCAAAAGCGTGCCAGGACGCGCTTACGGCCGCACGTCAATTCGCCGCCGACATGGCGCGCGCACTCGTGCCACGGTGAGGGCGCGATGATCCGGGTGATCCTGTTCCTGTTGGCGGTCGCGGTGCTGGCGGCCGGCTTTGCCTGGGTCGCGGATCGGCCGGGCGATGTCGTCATCACCTGGATGGGCTACCACGTCGAGACATCGGTGATGGTGGCCGCGCTCGCCGTCGCCGCGCTGGTGCTCATGCTCATGGTGTTGTGGGCGATCGTGCGCTTTATCCTGCGCTCGCCCGAACAGGTATCGTTGTTCTTTCGGCATCGCCGCGCGATGAAAGGCTATCTGGCGATCTCGCGCGGATTGATCGCGATCGGCGCCGGCGATCTGCGCAGCGCGCGCAGATCCGCCGACGATGCGGCGCGGCTGTCGCCGGGCGATCCGCTGGCGTTGCTGCTCACCGCGCAATCGGCGCAGATGGCCGGCGACCGCGACGGCGCCGAGCGCGCTTTCCGCGAAATGACCAGGCGCGACGACACCAAGCTGCTCGGCCTGCGCGGACTCTATATCGAGGCGCAACGGCGCGATGATGCACATGCCGCGCGCCTTGCGGTCGAGGAAGCGGCGAAGGCGTCGCCGGCGCCGGCTTGGGCCGGACAGGCCGCGCTCGATTATCGCTGCGCCGCCGCCGACTGGGCCGGCGCGCTCGATGCGCTCGATCATATGAAGAGCGCGCTGGAGAAGGCCGACTACCGCCGCAAGCGTGCCGTACTGCTGACCGCCCGCGCGTTGGCGCTGGAGGAACTCGACCGCGACGCATCGCGCGCGGCCGTGCTGGAAGCGGTCAAGCTCGCGCCCGATCTAGTGCCGGCGGCTGCCTTGGCCGGGCGGCGGCTGGCGGAAGCGGGAGAGCAACGCAAGGCGCGCAAGATTTCTGGAGAAGGCGTGGACGATCAATCCGCATCCCGATATCGCCGAGGCTTATGCGAATTTGCGGCTCGGCGACAGTGCGCGCGAACGTCTCGCGCGCATGCAGAAGCTGGCCGCCAATGTGCCGGGCCAGCTCGAAGGCGCGCTGGCCGTGGCGCGCGCCGCACTCGAAGCCCGCGAATTCAGCGTGGCGCGGGCGGCGCTGACGCCGTATCTCTCGGCGCCGACCCGGCGCGTCGCCACGCTGATGGCGGACATCGAGGAGAGCGAGCACGGCGACGAAGGCCGCGTGCGCGAATGGATGGGGCGCGCCATGCGGGCTGCCGGCGATCCGGCGTGGACCGCCGACGGCGTGGTGTCCGAGCAATGGCGCCCGGTGTCGCCGAATGGCCGGCTCGACGGATTTATGTGGAAAGTGCCGCTGGCCGAGATCGGCGTCACGCGTCCAGTGATCGAGGCCGCGCCGCCGGCCGCCACGCCGATCGCGGTCGCGCCGCCGCAAGCCGAGACGCCACTGCCGCCCCGCAAACCGGCGAAATCGGCAGCCAAACCGGCGGCCAAGGCAAAGCCAGTCGAACCGGTGATCCCGCTGGTGCACGCGCCCGACGATCCGGGCCCGGATTCTATGCTGGAAAGCGATCCGGTGCCGGAACCCACTTCGCCGCCGCCACGGCCCGCCTGGCAGCGCTTTTTGCAGCTGTTTCGCTAGGCGGCCAGCAAGCGGCGGGCGTATTGCTATTCCGGACCCGCGTCGATATGAGTGCCAACATTCAGCCGGCGTAGCTCAGCGGTAGAGCATCCGCTTCGTAAGCGGGTGGTCGGGGGTTCAAATCCCTCCGCCGGCACCAGCCTTCGCCATATATTTCTGTCATGCGCGGGCTTGACCCGCGCATCCCGCTTAGGGACGCACTGTGCCCTGCTAAGCGAGATGGCCGGGACAAGCCCCAGCCATGACAGTTAGTTGCTACACATCCCCAGGGCTGAGCACCTCTGCCGACGAGTGCGCCTTGATCTCGCGCACGGGTATCTGGCCGCGGATATCGCGGCCGGTCGGTTTCCAGGTGCAGATCTGGCTCTCGTCCACCCAGATGGTCTTGAATTCGCCGGGCGCGAAGAATTCCGCGAACACCAGTTCCTCGTCGGGTGCTGCTTCCAGATAGTGCCGCTCAAGGTTGGGATAATAGATCACATCGCCTTTGCGCACCGGAAACGGCTGCTCGTTGGCATAGACGGTGCCGCGCCCGCGCAAGACAAACATGAAATGCTCGGCGCCTACGTGATGATGATTTGCCGCCGCTGTGCCGGGCGGATAGATGATCATCTCGCCCTTCACCGCCTTCGTGCCGAACAGCTTCGGCGTCACCAGGTAGATGCGCTTGCGCTCATCATGCTCTGAATCGAGCACCGGCTCGCGCGTCCAGTCGACCACGCGGAACGCGGGCGGATTTTTTGTGAGCACAGGATCGAGGCGCGCGGCGTCGGGAATTTCGCCATAGAGCAAAACGCCGCCGCGGCTGGATGAAATGGTGGCCGAATACTCCGGCGGCAGGAAAGCGACATGGGCGTCAGTCAGCGCCAGGCGTTCTCCGCCATGCGCCAGCACGGCCTCGCCTTGCAGAATCTGGAACCAGGCAAGACCTTGCGCAGGGACCGCCAGGCCGGCCACGCCGCCGGGCTCCAATGTCAGCCGATCGAGCAATATGCGGGTTCCCGCGACGCGTTGCTCGGTGAGCAAGCGCTGGCGGGCGGTGCCGTTTCCCACCGGCTCGGCGGCAATCGTGCTTTCGTTGAAGATTGTGGCCATGGCACCCCCGGAACCTGATGCTCAGCTTTAGTCATTATCGCGCATAATCTTAACGTTGCAGCACGCCAATTGATCACCAAAAATCTGTCCCGGGCACGAAAACCCAGGAACCAAACCCGGCCCGCCGCGTTGCTCCGGCCAGACTTCCCCGCGCGCGCTGCGCCAACGAGGAGGCTACGCCATGTGGACCTCGCTGTTTGCGATTACCTTCGCGATCGCCATTGCCGTGAGCATGGCCGCGATCGTCGTGGATTCCGCCAACGGAGGTAAGTTCCGCCTATAGTTGCTTGTTGTCTGAAGCAATCCCTTGGGCGGCCTTTGGGCCGCCCATTTTTATTGCTGGGTGGGCGCTACGCCACGCCGGAACTTTGCAATAATAGCAGCAATGCCGCCACCCCTGATGCTGTCGAGGCGCTTTGCGCCGCTGTTCTGGTGCCAGTTCTTCGCGGCATTCAACGATAATTTTCTCAAAACCGCGCTGGTATTCCTGATCCTGTTTCGCTCCGGCGCCGCCGATGCGGAAGCCTTGATCACGCTGGCGAGCGCCATTTTCATCGCGCCCTATTTCTTCCTGTCGGCGCTCGGCGGCGAACTGGCCGACCGCCACGACAAGGCGCGGGTGGCACAATGGCTGAAATTTGTCGAAATGTTCGTCGCTGGGTTGGCGGTAATCGGCAATGTCCTCGCTTCGCTGCCGGTCCTGTTCGTTGCGTTGTTCGGCTTCGGCGCGCTGGGTGCGCTGTTCGGGCCGATCAAATACGGCATCCTGCCCGACCATCTCAAACGCGAGCAACTGCCGGCCGGCAACGCGCTGGTGGAAGGCGCGACCTTCATCGCCATCTTGACCGGCACCATCGTCGGCGGTCTCGCCTCGCGCGGCGGCGATATTATCGCCTTTGCCCCGCTGCTCATCGGCTTCGCGCTCGCCTGCTGGGTATCGGCGCTGCTCATTCCACCGACCGGCGAGGGCGCGCCGCAGCTCAAGATTACCAGCAACATCGCCGCGTCGACCGCGTCGATGATCCGCCATCTGCGCGCCGACCCGCGGCTGTGGTGGGGCGCCATGGTGACGAGCTGGTTCTGGCTGGTCGGCATCGTGGTGCTGTCGCTGTTGCCGCCATTGATCAAAGTTTTGATCGGAGGCAACGAGGATACTGTCACCGCCTATCTCGCGCTGTTCACGATCGCGGTCGGCGTCGGATCGGGTCTGGCGGCGGTGATCGCGCGCGGGCGCATCGTGCTCAACACCACGCTCGCCGGCGCCGTGCTGCTCGGAGCCTTTGCGCTCGATCTCGGCATTGCGACTTTTGGCGCCGCGCCTGCGCTGACGCCACAAGCGCCGGGCGTGGTGTTTTCGTCCGACGCTGGGGATTCGCGTAGCGGTCGATCTTGCGGGCTTAGCGATTGCCGGCGGCTTGTTCATCGTGCCGGCCTTCGCGGCGGTGCAGGCCTGGGCCGGCACCGATTACCGCGCGCGCACGGTGGCGGCGATCAACGTGCTCAACGCCGCGTTCATGACCGGCGCGACCGTCGTGGTCGCGATCATGCAGAAATACGGCGTCACCGTGCCGATGTTGTTTCTGGGTATCGGCGCGGCGACGTTGATCGTCGCGCTGGCGATTTGGAAGACGATGCCGAAAAGCACGTAGCGGATTACTTCTTCCGCATCTTCAAAACGCGGTCGACCATCTCGCCGGCAACGCCGAGATAATTGGCCGGATCGACCATCTTCTGCAATTGCTTGCGGCTGGCGTGCTTGCTGATCTCCTTGTCCTCGGCCAGCAAATCAACGAGCGGGCGGCCGGTCTTCACCACCGCGCGGCAGATGTCATAGACTACGTCATGCGCCTTGTTGCGGCCCATGGCGGCGCCCAGGCCCATCATCACCGCCTCCGACATGATCAACCCGTTGGTGATGTCGAGGTTCTCGCGCATCTTCTTTTCGTTGACCTGCAGGCCGCTGACCAGGAAGCGCGTCTGCGCCAGCGCGCCGGCCGACAGCATGAAGATTTCCGGCAGCGCGATCCATTCGATTTCCCACGGCCCGGTGGAGCGTTCGTGGTCTTCGACCATCGCTTCCAGCAGCGCGGCGACGAGCTGCTTCACCATGGCGGCCTGCGCCGTGATGTAGACCGACGAGATCGGGTTGCGCTTCTGCGGCATGGTCGATGACGAACCGCGGCCCTGATGGAAAGGCTCGTAGACTTCTTCCACCTCGGTCTGCATCAAGAGCTTCACGTCGAAGGCGATCTTGCCGCAAGTGCCGGTGACCAGGCCGAGGAAGCAGCCCACTTCGGCGATGCGGTCGCGCACGGTGTGCCAGGAAATATCGGGCTGGCCGAGCTTGAGTTGTTTCATCAGTTCGGCCTGGCACTTCAGTCCGTCTTTGCCGAGCGAGGACAACGTGCCGGCGGCGCCGCCGAACTCGCCGACCAGCACACGCGCGCGTAGCTCCTTCAGGCGCTGCTTGTGGCGCTCGAAAGCGCCGAGCAGGGTCGCCATTTTGTAGCCGAAGGTGATTGGCACCGCCTGCTGCAGATTGCTGCGGCCGGCCATCGGCGTATCGCGATACTTCTTGGCGAGTTTGGCGAGCGCGTCGGCGATGTCGTCGATTTCCTTCTCGACGATGTCGAGCGCCTCGCGGGTCTGCAGGATGGTGGCGGTGTCGGTGATGTCCTGAGTGGTGGCGCCCCAGTGCGACCATTCGCCGAGCGTGCCCTTGCACAGCTTGACCAGTTGCTGGACCACGGGGAGCACCGGATAGCCGATCCGCTCGGTCGCCTCCTTGAGTTTCGCCATGTCGATATTTTTGGCGTCGCAGTGGCGAACGATCTCGGCCGCGGCGTTTTTCGGGATGATGCCGAGTCTGCCTTGCGCGCGCGCCAGCGCTGCCTCGAAGTCGAGGTATTTCTGCACGCGGTTCTCGTCCGACCACACGTGGCGCATCGCTTCGGTGGTAAATATGTCGCGGAAGACCGCGGAATCGAGGATCGTTGAGGGCATTCGGGGCTCCTAAGGGGCGGGTCGGGGCGCACGTTAGCGTTTCCCCCGGTCCGATCAACCGGTTGCGCTGAAGTGCGTTTCGGTCCCAAATTGCCGGATATTTCCGAAGGAGAACCACATGAACGTTCGAACCGAGCCGCAGCGCGGTTTCAAGCTCGAGCCAGTGCACCCGAAACCGGAACAGGCACACACCATGCCTTACGCACCGGCTGTACATATTGTCGGCGCCTGCGACCTGATGTTCCTGTCGGGCGCGACGCCGTCGCCGCTCTACCACAAGCATCCGCATGTGGAGGCCGAGCACGTGCATCCGCACTCAATCGAGGAGCAGACCACGCGCGCGATGGAGGCGATCAAGTCGATCCTCGATCATACCGGCGCAACCTGGCGCGACGTGGTGAAGGTGACGAAGTATCTCACCGACTTCCGTGAGGCCGACGCCATGCACGCCACCATGGCCAAATATTTTGGCGACTGGCGGCCGGCCTCGACCACGGTGTGCATCAATCAGTTGTCGTCGCCGGGCGCGCGCATCGAGCTCGACATGATCGTGGCGCTGCCGAAGAAGGCGTAACCTATCGCAACTGCTCCGCCATCCAATCGGCACTCTGCGGCCGCCAACGGTAGGCACGGTTATTGGCGATGTGGTTGCCGTCTTCGATCATCATCAGCTCGACGGGGCCCTTGACCTCGCGCGCCAGGTGCTCGGCGTCGGCGGCTGGCACGATGCGGTCGAGCCGCCCGTTCACGATGAAAATCGGGCAGGTGATGTTCTGGGCGATGCCATCAAGCGACAGCGTCAAGGCGTTCTTGCGCGCGTCTTCGTCAGTCCTGCAATGGCTGCGCACGCGGAACGCTTCGCGCGTCAGTTCCGGCAGGCCGTCCCAGGCGGCGCCGAAGTTGAACGGGCCGCCGAGCGCGATGCAGGCCTTGATGCGCTTGTCGAATGCGGCGGCGCGCGGCGCGTAATAGCCGCCGAGGCTCACGCCCCACATGCCGATGCGAGCGGCATCGAGATCGCGCCGCGTGCCGATATAATCGAGCACGGCTTTCACCGGCACTTCGTAATCGCCGCGGATTGGAAAGTCGTATTGTGCTTCGCCCTGGCCGGGTCCCTCGAACACCAAAGTCGCGATGCCGCGCGCCAGAAACGGCACTTCGTAGGCGTCGGTTTCCTCCTTGGTCGAGTCGAGCCCGACCGCCATTGCCACGACCGGGGCGCGCTCGACGCCGGCGGGTTTGCGCAAAATGCCGGCTAGCGTCCTGCCCTGGTACGGGATCTCGACGCGCTCGCCGGGCGGGCGCAGATGCGGCAGCGCCGCCTGCCGGCACTCGATCTGCTTTTTGTGTGCGGCTTTCATCTGCGCCTGATCCTGCACGAATAGAAACGACGCGAAATGATAGTAGACGCCGGCGCGCTGCAGGCACTCGCCGGCGGTGAGAAAATGCTTTTGCGCCAGCGCTGCTCGGCCGAGCTCTTCGTGGTGCGCGGCGCGGGCCGACCAGGCCCGGCACCAGTCGTCGTAAGACGTGAGCGAGCCGGTGACTTCCTCGAAGTCGGTCAGCACCACGCCGTTGGCGACAAAGCGCGGGCCCCAATGGGCGATCGCGGCCTTCAGCAAGGGATCGGAGGACATGCGGTATTTCCTTGGGCTGGAATCACGCGCCGCGGCGATACCACGGCATGAAATGCCGCGTACACCAGTTCACCAGCAATTCGAAGCCCACGCCAAACCCGGCAAGCAGCAGCACGCCGACGAAGGCTTCGTCGTGGTGATAGGAACGCGAATTATAGAGGATGTAGTAACCGAGCCCGCCGACCGAGAGAAAGAATTCAGCCACCACCGCGCCGATCAGCGCGCGTCCGGCCGCCAGCCGAAAGCCGGCCAGCAGATAGGGCATCGACGACGGCAAGACGATATCGAACAACATGCGCAGGCGGCCTGAGCGAAACGCGCGGGAGACTTCCAGATATTCGCGCGGCACCGAACGGGCACCGTCGGCGACATTCATGGTGATGGCGAAGATCGCGGCGAATATAATCGTGGCGATGCGAGCCGCGTTCGAATAGCCGAACCACAAAGAAAACAACGGCAGCACGATGATCATCGGCATGGCGTTGAAGCCGTTGATGTAGACGCGGATCATCCGATCGATGGTGTGGCTGCGTCCCATCAGCAGCCCAAGGATGGTGCCGACGACGATGGTAATCGCCAATCCTTCGGCCACCGCCGCGACCGTTTGGCCTAGCGCCTGCAAGAAGGCGTGGTCGGTGATCACGCGCGGGATCGCGAGCAGCACCGTGCTCGGCTTCGCCACATAAGCCGGCGCGAAGGCGCGTACCACGATCTCCCACAGCAGCACGATGGCGATGCCGGTGAGCAGGCGCGGCACGAACGGGCCGTAGCCGCTACGCGCTGATGGTAGCGGCGTCGCCTTGGGCGCCGCGGACGCGGAGACATGCAGGGCGGTCTGGCTCATCGCGCATTTTCCTTGCGCATGATCTTGTCCGAAAACCGGTTCCCACTTTTCGGGATCATGCGCTACTGCCTCCACCGCGCGAAATGCTGCTCGATCTTGAAGCCGAGCCGCGTCAAGCCGATGCCGATCAGTCCGATCACAAGGATCGAGGCGAACACGCCGGCGGTATCGAAATCCTGCGACGCGCCCATGATCAGCTGGCCGAGGCCGGTGGACGACAGGAAGAACTCCGCCGCGATCATCCCGACCAGCGCGCGGCCGATCGCCTGACGCACGCCGGTCATGGTGTAGGGCAGGGTGTAGGGCAGCATCACCTCGCGCCACAGCGCCCATTCGCCGGAGCGGAACGATTTCGCGACCTCGATCATTTCTGGCTTGATGCTGCGCGCGCCTTCCACGGTGTTGTAGAGCACAGGAAATACGGTGAACAAGAACACCACCAGCGCCTTGGGCACGAAGCCGAAACCCATGATCGAGAGAATAAACGGGATCAGCGCCACCATGGGCGTGGCGTAAAGAATCATAATGTAGGGTTCGACGCCGATGCGCAGTACGCGCACGCGCGCGAGCAGCATACCAAGCGGCGCGCCAACGGCGAGCGCCAGCACGAAGCCAGTCAGAAACAGTTCACTCGAATCGATGAACTGCCTGATGAATTCGCCGCGAGCAACCAATTGCCAGAGCCGCACCAAAGTTTCCGAGAACGGCACCATGAAGGCCGCGCTGGTGCTCCGTCCGGCAATCTCCCAGAGGGCGATGCCGGCGAGGACGCTGAGCCAGACTGGCGCGTTGCGCCGGATCGCCGCGGCTGTCATTTCACCATCGCGTTGGCGTCTTTCCAGACGCTCGCATCGACAAGTTTATCGTAGCTCACCGGCTCCTTGTCGGGCTTGATCGAGCCGATCTTCTTCATCAGCGCGGCCACCGCCTCGATCTTGTTGCGCGGCATGCCGTCATCCTTCGCCGCCCAAAAGTTGATGTCGAGAAAAGCCTTGAGCGCGGCCTTGTTGACGTCCTTGTTGTGGCCGGTGACGGCGGCCGCCTCGGCGACCGCGTCGGCATTCTTGGGGTCCTGCATGAAGCGCGCGGCCTCGATCAGGCCGGCGACCGTGCGCACGATCGCGTCACGGTTCTTATCGAGATTGTCCTTGCGCACGACCATGATCAGATAATGGCTGGTCGGGTTGGTGTTCTTCATCGCCAGCAGGATGTTGAGCTTCTTACCCTGATGCTCGATCTCGGCCAGGTCATCGAGATGCAGCACGGCGAAGTGCAGCCGGCCTGCCAGCAATGCCGGCCCCGGGCTGGAGCCGAGCGCGACTTGCTTGACCTCCTCGATTTTCACCTCTTTGCAGCCGCCGGCGAGCATCGAGCGCAGGGCGATCGAGCGGGCGCCATTGATCGAGTTCAACCGCGACATCCTGGCCGACCATGTCCTTGCAGGTCTTGCCGGCATCGGTGGTGCCGAGCACCCAATCCGGGTTCGGCATGCCGTAGATCGCGACCAGCGGCACGTCGGCATTGGAAACCTGGTTGATCACCGGCGGCGTGGGCGACCAGGCCAAATCGATATCGCCAGACACCACCGCGCGCGCGGCCGCGGTGCCGTTATCGAACGGCCGAATGGTGACGTCGGCGCCGTGCTTCTTGAAGAAGCCCTGTTTCTCCGCGACTACGGCGATCATCACAGAAAAGATAGGCGGAATACCCGGGGTCGCCAGCACGACTTTCTTGCCTTGCGCGGCGGCCGGGCCGGCGCCCATCAGCAGCGCGGCCAGCAAGGCACCGCCGGCCATCAGGCTTAAAGCTCTGCGGATCATGGAATCCTCCCTATTTGCTTTGACGTTTCTTGTTCAGCGTTCGAGAACGAATTCGGCTTCGCGGGCTTCCCGCATCAAGGTCCCCCACACCTGCTCGCGCAATTCGGCAAAGCGCGGCTCGCGCAGTGTCTCGCGCGTGCGCGGCGTCGGCAGATCGATGGTGATGGTCTCGTGGATGCTCGAGGGCCGTCCCTTGAGCACGATTACCCGATGGCCGAGCAGCACCGCTTCCTCGATCGAGTGGGTGACGAAGATCATCGCCGTTTGGCGTTCGTCCCAGATGCGCAACAGCTCGAACTGCAGGATTTCGCGGGTCTGCGCATCGACCGCCGCGAACGGCTCATCCATCAGCAGCACATTCGGTTCGATGGCGAGCGCTCGCGCCAGCCCGCAGCGTTGCTGCATGCCGCCGGACATCTGATAGGGGAACGCGGTCTCGAAGCCGCCGAGGCCGACCAGCTTAATGAATTCCGGCACCTTGCGCTCGACCTCCGCCTTGGCGGCACCGGCCATGCGCAAGCCATAGGCGACGTTGTCGAACACGGTCTTCCACGGAAACAGGCCGAAATGCTGGAACACCATGGCGACGCCGGCGATCGGCTCTTCGACACGCTGGTTGCCGACCCAGATTTCGCCGGCATCGTGCGGCAGCAGTCCGTCGATGCAGCGCAGCAGCGTGGTCTTGCCGCAGCCGGATGGTCCGACTACGGCGACGATCTCACGCTCGGCCACGTCGAAATCAATGTTACGGAACACTTCGAGCGCACCGTAACGCTTGACCAATCCCTTGACGCGAATACGCGGTTCGCTGATCGCCGTGCGCGGTGAGGAAGCTGGGCGCACGGCCGATGCCGTCGGTTGGTTTGTCACTCGGCGGCCTGTGTCGCGGGTTTGATGTTGATCTTGGCCCAATAGTCGGCGGCCTGTTTGGAGCGCGCGAGTGCTTCCGCGGTTTCGAAACCGGGCGCCATCGAGCCGTCGGTGCCGGCCAGAATCTGGTGGTGTTCGATGTTCAACGTGCGCAACCAGCGCTGCTGGCCCATGGTGATGGCGACAAAATAGCCGATCTCGACCAGCTCGGGCTCGCTGAAATGCTTGTGCAGGCGCGCCCAGAACGCGTCGTCGGTCGGCAAATCCCAGGTGATCGCCTCGGCATAGGCGAGCGCGGCCTTTTGCCGCTCGTCATAGCGCGACGAACTCTCGAAATTGATCAGGTCGGAATAGTCGTCCTCCTTGAGGCCGGCCTTGGCCGCCTTAATCGAGCGTTGATTGCCGCAGAACTCGCACAGCACCGAACGCGAGACGTAGATGCGGCAGAGCTCCTTGATGCTGTGATCGGCCACGCCGTTTTTGAACACGTCGCGCCAGGTATTGGCGAACGACCAGAATGTTGCCGGCACGTGGGCGCGGATTGCCTGGCTTTCCGGCCGCGGCGTTCCCTCACGCGCGCAGCGTTCGAACTCGGCGATCATGGCAGGATCTTTGACCGTCTTTGGATCGACGTAGCTAATGCGCGGTCCCGGCATTGACGATTTCTCCCACAGAAAAATTGTTATGCGCGCCCATTGCGGACGCGACGGTTGTTGCGGCCTCGCTCGCATGTTGCCGCAACCACGCGGTACGGGCAACGCCGGTTACATCATTCGGTAACTCTATATTTTGCCTCGAAAATGCCTGCCGCGGTGCGGTCCAGCGGCGCGGGCGCGCGCCAGGCGTTTGCAGACTTTTCGTCGCCCGCAAGAGATCGTTAGGCTCAATCAAACGTTACGGGCTGGGCGTGGTTACCATGTAGTATTCTTAATGTCTCGAAAGGTTACTCTAAAGTTATGCACTTAGGACACCGATCGTAAACAATAGTAATTCAGCGGCTCTTCAGCATAGTATCAAATGCGCTGACGAAATTAGCAATTGAATACTTTGTCCCGCTTAGTCTTGTGACGAGTAAAACGGCCAAGTTTCAGGTCGCGTCAAACGGGGCAAATGCAGTGCGTGTCAGCACCTTCGTCATGATCGGGTTCGCCGTCGTGTTCGGCCTGCTCGCCGTGTTCATCGCCCAGGCCTGGCTCAACAACCAGGCCAGCATGCAGGCGATGAATTTGGAGGCGAACAAGAAGCAGGTGGCGATGAAAACCATCGTCGTCGCCAAGCAGCCGCTGCGTTTCGGCACCGAACTCAACGCGTCATTGCTGCAGGAAGTGCCGTGGCCGGAAGCTTCGACGCCGGCCGGTGCCTTCACCAAGATCAGCGACGTATTGCACGGCGGCCGCCGCGTCGTTCTCGCCGCGATCGAGCCAAACGAGCCGGTGCTTTCGCTCAAGA
Source organism: uncultured Alphaproteobacteria bacterium (assembly GCA_963770985.1). Taxonomy (GTDB): domain Bacteria; phylum Pseudomonadota; class Alphaproteobacteria; order Rhizobiales; family Xanthobacteraceae; genus Pseudolabrys. The sequence goes on from CAVYRR010000014.1 coordinate 167,074, forward strand.
TCACCGGTCCCGGGGAGCGGGCGACTTTTTCGGCGCTGGTGAAGCCAGGCATGAAAGCGGTGACCATTCGCGTCAACGACGTGGAAGGCGTCGGCGGCTTCGTGCTGCCGGGCGACCGCGTCGATGTCGTGCTCACGCGCCAGATCGACAAGGGTTCGGCCACCACAGAGGTCGTGCTGCAGAACACGCGCGTTTTGGCGGTCGACCAGAGCGCCGACGAGCGCGCCGCCAAGGCAGCGGTGGCAAAGTCGGTCACGCTCGAGGTGAGCACGGTGGAAGCGCAGAAAGTCTGGCTGGCGTCGTCGGTCGGCAATCTGTCGCTGCTGCTGCGCAAGGCGGGCGAAACCGCCGAAACGAAAACGCGCAAGATCTCGCTCAACGATCTGAGCAGCAACGAACCGATCAGCAACGACAAGGTCGCGACCGCGACGGTGGTGGTCACGCGTGCGGCGGCGAAGCAGGAATACACAGTCCCGGTCGAAGGAAGTCGTGGGGACATGACGACCGGTCAGGAAATGGGCGCCCGGTAATTCCGAGCGTGGGGTCAATCAAGGGTGGGGAGTGTATCGTGAACAGCAAAAATGAATATGCCGTCGGCTTCGCCTGGCGGCACTCGGACAGGATCACTGAGCGTGGCAACTGGCTGCGCGATCTGGCGATCGCTTTGCTGGCTGCGATGTTGGCGACGCTTCTGTTCATGGCTGGCAACGCCTATGCGCAGGATCGCGTCATCCAGATCACTGGCAATACCCATACCGTCATGGTGACCGTCACCATCGGCAAGTCGCAGGACGTGCGCACCGGCACCAGCTTCGTCGACGTCATGGTCGGCGATCCGGAAATCGCCGATGTCAACCCGCTAACCGATCACACGCTGTCGATCCTCGGCAAGAAGATCGGCACCACCCGCGTGCAGGTTTATGCCGAGGGCAAAAAGCTGATCGGCATCTTCGACGTCGAGGTGAACTACGACATCAGCCGACTGACCAACGAACTCAAGCGCCGTTTCCCCGGCTCGCGTCTGCAGGCGTCCTCGGTCAACGGCCGCATCATGCTGTCGGGCGAGGTGGCCGACGCCGCCACCCTCGACAAGGCGGTTACCATCGCGCGTCAGTTCAGCCCCGAAATCATCAACTCGGTGTCGGTGATGTCACCACAGCAGGTGATGCTGGAAGTGCGCTTCATCGAGATCTCGCGCAATGCCGGGCGTGAGCTCGGGGTGCAATGGAACGTTTTCAGTCATGGCTCGACGATCAATATCGGCTCACGTCAGCCTGCCGGGAAACTGCCGATCACGTCACCGTCGAGCTCTACCGAGGTTCCGGTCGGCGAAGTGGCGGCCGGCGTGATCTCCGGCGCGTCGCCATTCGGCTTCGCGATCGCCCGCATGATTACCGGCGGCACCACGATCGACGTGCTGATCAATGCGCTCGAACAAAAGGGCATCGCTCGCAGCCTAGCCGAACCCAATCTGGTCGCGCTGTCCGGCGACACCGCGAGCTTCCTGGCCGGCGGCGAATATCCGATTCCCGTGGCCGGCAGCTTCGGGCAGGTCACCGTCGACTATAAGAAATACGGCGTCGGGCTCGCCTTCACGCCGACCGTGCTCAGCCACGGCCTGATCAACCTGAAGATCGAGCCGGAAGTGAGCCAGATCGATACCACCCATACGGTGTCGGTGACCAACGGCGTCTCGGTGCCCGCGCTGATCGTGCGTCGCGCCTCGACCACTATCGAACTGCGCGACGGCCAAAGTTTCATGATCGGCGGCCTGCTGCAGACCAACAATCAGAACCTGATCGAGCAACTGCCGTGGCTCGGCAGCGTTCCGGTGCTGGGCACGCTGTTCTCCAGCAAGTCCTATCAGCAGAACCAGACCGATCTGGCCATCATCGTGACGCCGCGCCTCGTGCGGCCGACGCGGCCCGGCGACATCGTCAAGACGCCGGTTGACGACACGTTGCCGCCCAACGATCCGGACTTCTTCCTGCTCGGAATTACCGAGCTGACCCGGACTCAGGCAAAGGCGCTCACACCGGTTACGGCGCGTGTCGCCGCTGCCAGCGATCGTCCGTTTACCGGGCACATGCTCGATCTGCCGAAGGGGGCTTCCGATGCGGCCATCCAGTAACATGCTGCGTCCGCTTGCGCTCGCGGCGCTGCTCACCGTGCTCGCCGGCTGTTCTGAATATCTCGACCGCCGCGACACTATATCGCTCAACGGCGGCAATTCGGCCGCGACCAACAAGGTCACCCAGATGGTCGATCCCTGGCCGCGCGCCAGCGGCAATAAGAATATCGCTTTCAACGGCGCGAAGATGCAAAGCGCTGTCGAGCGATATCGCACCAACCGCGTGATTGCGCCGCAGGGCATCGGCACATCGTCTAATTACGCGCCGCAGGGCTCGAACAGTCCGGGCAATACGACACCGGTCGGGCCGACGGTCACCCAGGCGGCGGGTCCGGTGAAATAGGCGGAATTGATTGAAGTCATGCGTTTAGGCCGCAGCCCCAGTCCCGATCCGAATCGTACCTGCGTGGTGGTGCTCACCGCCGACGCCGAGTTTGACACGTCCGCGCGTGCCACATTCGGCGCTAGCAGTGCGATCGAACTCGTCATGGTGCCGGGGCGAATCGCGGAGTGCGGCGACACGCTCGATGTGGCAAACGCCACGGTCGTGGTGGTCGATCTCGATGCTGGCCGCGAAGAGGAAATGGCTGGACTGACGCGGCTGATGGCGCGCGTACGCGCTTGGCCGCCCGTGGTCGCGGTGACGCAGAGCTTCGATGAGAACGTCGCCCGCACGCTGTTGCAGATGCGGGTCGCCGACTTTCTGGTTAAGCCCGTGGCGGCGATCGATTTGGTGCGCGCCTGCGCACGTGTCTCGCAAAGTCATACCGGCGGCTCCGAGGCGACCGAGGCGCAGATCTATACGTTCCTGCCCGCGGTGGGCGGCGCCGGGGTGACCACGCTGGCAATACAGACCGCGATGCTCATGCTCAACAGCGGCGGTCCGCGCGTAAAACCGTCCACCTGCCTGCTCGACTTGAATTTCCAAAATGGCTCGGTGGCCGATTATCTCGATCTCGAGCCGCGCCTGAACCTGGCGGAAATCGAGCCGCGGCCGGACCGTCTCGACCGGCAATTGCTTGAGGTCATGCTTTCGTATCATGCGTCAGGCCTGGCGGTGGTCGCCGCGCCGAACCGGCCAGCAGAGATGCGGTCGTTCGATCCCGACGTGGTCACGCGCCTGCTCGACCTCGTTTCGACCAATTTCGACTACGTCGTGTTCGACATGCCGCGCACCTGGTTCTCCTGGACCGACAGCGTGCTGCTCGGCTCTAACAAATTGTTCATTGTCAGCGAGACCACCGTGCCCAGCCTGCGCCACGCCAAGCAATTGGTGGTGGCGATCAAGGAACGGCTGGGCGACGGACCCAATCCGCAGGTCATCGTCAACCGCTTCGAGCACCGCATGTTCTCATCCGGCCTGCGCCGCGGCGACCTAGTGCAGGCTCTCGGCGATGCCTTCGTGGCCGCGATTCCCAACGACTACGCTTTGGTGCGCGAGGCGATTGACCGTGGCGTGCCACTCGACGAGGTCAAGCCCGGCAACAAGGTCACCGCGCAGCTCAAAAAGCTTTTGGTGGATGCCGCCGCCGACAAGCCCAAGGTGGAAGAGAAAGCCTCATCGCCGCTCAAGAAATTCAAGCTTTCCACCGCGCAATAGCGCGTGAACCGGAAAGTGAGCAACGGAATGAATACGCGGAAGCAAAGGGAATAAGCGATGGCCAGCCGTTTCTCATTCCGCCGCGTTGCCGCGCCAGAAGGGTCGGCAATCGAACAGCCGGAGTTGCCGGCGCCGGGTGGCGCGACCTGGACGGCGCTTCCGGAAGTACCGGCGGAACAAGCGCCGCCGGTCCAGCCGCAGACCGCGGTCAATCCGCTGCTCAGCGACAAGCTGCTCGACGCTAAGGTGCGCCTGCATCGCCGGCTAATTGAAGAGATCAATCTCTCCGCGCTGGAAAAGCTGCCCGAAGAGGAAATCCGTCACCACGTCCAGCAACTGGTGTCGAAATATGTGCTGGCCGAGCGGCTGGCGTTGAACACGCAGGAGCTTGCGGACTTCGTTTCGGAAATTCTCGACGAGATGACAGGCCTCGGTCCGCTCGAGCCGCTGCTCAAGGACGAAACCATCAACGACATCCTGATCAATGGCCACGAGTGCGTCTACGTGGAGCGTCGCGGTGTGCTCGAACCGCTGTCGGTCCGCTTCAAGGACGAACAGCATCTCCTACGCATCATCAACAAAATCGTTTCCGCGGTCGGCCGCCGCGTCGACGAATCCCATCCGCTCTGCGACGCCCGCCTGCAGGACGGCTCGCGCGTCAACGTGGCGGTGCGGCCGATTGGCGTCGACGGACCCTTGGTCTCGATCCGCAAATTTTCCAAGAAGCCGCTCAACCTGAGCAAATTGGTTGAAGTCGGCGCGCTGCGCCCGCCGATGGCCGACCTGTTGGCGGCGGCGGTGAAGGCGCGCATCACCACGATCATTTCGGGCGGCACCGGCTCCGGCAAGACCACGATGCTGAACGCACTCTCCGCCTTCATCTCGGAAAAAGAACGTCTGATCACCATCGAAGACGCCGCCGAACTGCAGCTCCAGCAGCCGCACGTCGGCCGCATGGAAACGCGGCCGCCTAATATCGAAGGCAAGGGCGAAATCCGTCAGCGCGAATTGGTAAAAAACGCGCTGCGCATGCGGCCCGACCGCATCATCCTCGGCGAGTGCCGCGGCGAGGAAGCCTTCGACATGTTGCAGGCGATGAATACCGGCCACGAAGGCTCGATGGCCACCATCCACGCCAATACCCCGCGCGACGCCATCTCGCGTCTGGAACAGATGATCGGCATGGCCGGGCTGCCGATGACGGTGGCCTCGATCCGCGGCCAGATCGCCGGCGCCATCCAGCTCATTGTGCAGTTGCAGCGCCAGTCTGACGGTAAGCGCAGGATCACCTCGATCGCGGAGATCACTGGCCTGGAAGGCGACATCATCCAGATGCAGGAAATCTTCAAGTACGTGCGCACCGGCATCGCGCCGGACGGTACCGTACAGGGCCATTTTTCGGCTACCGGCGTGCGCCCGCGTTTCCTCACCCATCTCGTCAGCCAGGGCGTCAAGCTGCCCGGCAATTTCTTCGATCCCTCGCAGCCGCTGTGACGCGCAGCTATGTTCAACTTCAATCCGATCTATCTGTTCTACCTGCTGATCGGCGTCTCGGCGGCGATGTTCGCGGAAGGCATCTATCTGCTGTTCTACAGCAAGGCGTCCTACCGCAATAACATCAACCGCCGCCTCAAGGTAATGGAGAGCAAGCCGGACCGCGAAAGCGTGCTGGTGCAGTTGCGGCGCGAGCGCGGGTTGACCAGCGGAGGCGAATACCGGCTGCCGCTCGTCAATTTCAACAAGCTCGTGCTGCAATCAGGCCTCACCATCGGCTTCGGACGGCTGATCCTGATCGTCGTCATCGGCATGATCGGTGCGTTCGCCGCCACTATGGTTTTCAACGGCCGCGTATCGCATGCCATCTTTGCCACGCTGTTCAGCGGTTTCGTGCTGCCCTTCTTGGTGTTGCGGTTCTTGCGTTCGCGGCGACAGAAAAAATTCGCCGCACAGTTCCCCGATGCCATCGATATCATCGTGCGGTCGCTGCGCGCCGGCCATCCGGTTCCGATCGCCATCAACATGGTGGCGCGCGAACTGGGCGACCCGATCGGCAGCGAATTCGGCACCGTCACCGACGAAATCACCTACGGCGCCGACCTCGAAACCGCGATGCGCAATCTTTATTTCCGCGTCGGCACCGACGATCTGCCGCTGTTCGTTACCGCCGTCGCGATCCAGGGCTCGACCGGCGGCAATCTCGGTGAAATCCTGGAAAATCTGTCGTCGGTGATCCGTCAGCGCTTCAAGATGCGCCGCAAGATCCGCGCGCTGGCGGCGGAAGGCCGCGCCTCGGCGCTGATCCTGTCATCGCTGCCGATCGGATTATTCGCGGCGATCAATTTCCTGGTGCCGAACTTCTACGCCAGCGTCTGGAATGAGGATTTGACCAAGATCGCGCTGGCGCTGGCCGGCTGCTGGATGGGTCTCGGCAATTTCATCATGTATCGCATGGTCAATTTCAGGGTCTAAGCCATGAACATGGTGTCTTTGGCGTTCAACAACGTATTTCGCGACAATGGCAGCGTGCTGTTGGCGGTGCTGGTATTCCTTGCCGCCGGCACCATGGCATTCTCGGTGATGGCGTTCGCGCGCGTGCGCGGTTCGGTCAAGCGGCGCGCCTCGAACATCCTGGATGAAAGCGAACGGGGCGCCAATCCCAAGCGCTCGTTGCGATATTCCAGTCTGCGGGCGGTGTCGCAGCTGATCGAATACACCACCAAGCATTATTCCACGGCCAACGACGAGAACATGAAGGTGCTGCGGCGCCGCCTGATCCAGGCCGGCGTCTACGATCCGCGCGGCGTGGCGTTTTTCTTTATGGGGCGCACGGCGCTCGCCGTCGGTATCGCAGTCGCCGTGTTCCTGGCGCGGCCGATGATTGCGTCGCATGGATCTACTTTCTTTTGGCTAATGGTGATCGTCGGCGGCATCGCGGGCTATGTCGGCCCCAGCATGTACATCGACCGGCGCATTGCCGCCCGCAAGATGGAGCACCGCGCCGGCTTCCCGGATTTCATGGACTTGCTCGTGGTGTGTGCGGATTCCGGACTGTCGATGGAAGCCTCGCTCGAACGCGTCGGCCGCGAGCTCGGCGACAGCTATCCTTCGCTCTCCGCCAATATCCACATGACCAACCTCGAAACCCGCGCCGGTCGTCCGCTCAAGGACGCGCTGGAACGCTTCGCCGATCGGCTGGCGCTGGAGGAAGCGCACGCATTCGCGACATTGATCAACCAGTCGATCGATCTCGGCTCCAGCATTACCGACGCGCTGCGCGTTTACAGCGACGACATGCGCCATAAGCGGCTCTCACTAGCCGAGGAAAAGGCCTATGCGTTGCCGGCCAAGCTGTCGGTGCCGATGATGGTTTGTATCTTCCCGGTGCTGTTTGTGGTGATCCTTTTGCCGGTATTCGTGCGCCTGCACGTCAATCATTTCTTCTGATCTACCCGCTGAAAATCAGAGGGTGAAGAATTTCTTAACCAACCTCCCCTAGCTTAGCCCTTGTCCCGATCGCGGGCGTTTCCGTCAGGCTTTGTCATGCGTATTGGAATTGCCCGAATCGTGATTGTTGCGGCGGCCGGCCTGTGGCTGGCGGGCTGCAGTGCAGACAAATTCTCAAATCCATTCGAAGCCAAGACGACGGGCGCGGACGCTTACGCCGCTGCGCCGGCGACCGATGTCCCAACCGACGTCCAGGCCGACGAACCGTCGCCGTCGGCGGTCGACGCGCCGGCTTCCACCCAACCGGGCCTGCTCGGCAGCGATCCGAACGACGCCTTGAGCCTCGGCAAGAAGCAATACCACGCCAACAATTTTGGGCTGGCGGAGAAATATTTCCGCCGCGCGGTCGAGCTGCATCCACGCGACGCGGAGGCCTGGCTCGGACTTGCCGCTTCCTACGACCGGTTACGCCGCTTCGATCTCGCCGACCGCGCCTACACCCAGGCCATCGGAATCCTCGGGCCGACGGCCGAGATTCTGAATAACCAGGGCTATTCCTACATGCTGCGCGGCGACTACAAGCGCGCGCGCGAGAAGCTCACCGCCGCCGAGCGCAAGGATCCCGGCAATAAATACGTGCTGAACAATATCCGGCTGCTGGAAGACAGCTACCGCAAGGGCAAGTCCATCCAATAGCCTCGCCACGCCAGACCGGAAAACAGCCGGCCGGCGGGACTAATTCTCAACATCGGTGGTTCTCAATACGGGCGCGAAAGTTTCGCGGCCGGCCGCTCGGGCGGTAGCGCCCGCGCGTCGTCTCGACTACGATATGGCGATGGGTAACAAGACCGGAGGGTCAATATCCGGTCGTCAGGGGGGAATTAAAATGGCTAGCGCAGTCAACGCCGGCGCACGTCTCGACCGGCTCCCGATCTCGTCATTTCATTACCGCATCTTCTGGCTGGTCGGCGCCGGCATGTTCTTCGACGGCTACGATCTCTACGTCGCCGGCGGCGTGCTGGCGTCCGCGATCCAGACCAAATTTTCGACGCTGCCGCAGAACCTGCAATTCCTCTCCCTGACTTTCGTCGGCATGACGCTCGGTTCGCTGATCACCGGCTTCGTCGGCGATGCCATGGGCCGGCGCTTCACCTACCAGATCAACCTGTTGATCTTCGGTCTGGCCTCGCTCGCCGCCGCCTTCGCACAGGACATGACCCAGCTCATCATCTGCCGTTTCGTGCAGGGGCTGGGCCTCGGTGCCGAGATCGTGGTCGGCTATTCGACGCTGACCGAATTCGTGCCGCCGAAGACGCGCGGCCGCTGGCTCGCCTTCATGGCGTTCCTGGTGGTGGCGGGATTCCCGGCCACCGCGATCCTCAGTTATCTGATCATTCCGAGCTTCGGCTGGCGGCCGATGTTCATCATCGCCGGCATCGGCTCGTTGATCGTCTGGTATCTGCGCAAGAGCCTGCCGGAATCGCCGCGCTGGCTGGAAGCACAAGGCCGCAACGCGGAAGCAGAAGCCCTGATGCAATCAATCGAGAAGGAAGTGGCGGCCGGCACCGGCACCGCGCTGCCGCCGGCGGCCGCGCCTGCTCCAGTGCCGTTGTTTACGGCAACCGATATGCTGCGGCCGCCGATCTTGCAGCGCATGATCGTCGGCAGCTGGGTGCTGATTACGATCAACACCTTGATCTTCGGCTTCGTGATCTTTCTGCCGCAGTTCTTCCTGCGGCAAGGCCTCACGATCGCCAACTCGCTCGGCTATACGGTGGTGCTTGCCTCCGCCTCGCTGGTCGGCTGCGCGGTTGGCGCCTATTTATCCGATACCATCGGACGGCGCTGGAGCATCATTGGCGGATCGGTCTGCACCATTATGTTCGGCTATATCTATGCACGGTTTAACGCCGCGTCAGATCCAGCGATTGTGCTCAGCGTGGGCTTCGTACTGATCGTGGCGATCTATGTGCAGACTGCATTGCTTTTCGGCGTCTACACGCCGGAACTATTTCCGACCGAGATCAGGTTGCGAGCCAATGGCATCTGCAACACGCTGGGTCGCGGTGCCACAGTGATCTCGCCGTTCGTGGTCGGCTATCTGATGGTGAATTTCGGACTGCCCGGCGTGGTCTGGCTGATGATCGGCTTGGTGGTCATCCAAATCTTGGTGGTTTGGGCCTGGGGCGTGGAGCCGCGCAACCGCGGTCTGGAGGACGTCGCCACCGCCAAAGCCTGATCGAGATATTATGGCGTTCTGCATCGGCCGTCCGGGCTACCGGGCGGCCGATTGCTTGCCGGGTAGCGGGACGCTAAGGAATGCCGATGAGTGGTTTGCGCCCTGTCACCGTGATCACCGGCGCCTCGGCCGGCATCGGCGCGGCTCTGGCGCGCGTGTTTGCGCGCAACGGCCATGCCTTGGCGCTGGTGGCGCGGCGCGAGGATCGCTTGCACGCGCTGGCCGACGAAATTGCGGCGGCCGGCGGTGTCAGGCCGCTGGTGATCGTCGCCGACTTGCAACGCAGCGATGCCACCCGCCGGATCGGCGAGGCGCTGGCCGCGCAAGGGGCCGAGCCGCAGTTCATGGTCAACAATGCCGGCTTCGGCCTGATCGGGACCGCCGTCGCGCTCGATCGCGCCGAGCAACTGGCGATGATCGACGTCAACGTGCGCATGCTCACCGAGCTGTCGCTCGCCTTTGTCGACAGCTTGGCGCGCCATCGTGGCGGCGTCCTCAATGTCGGCTCGGTGGCAGGCTTCCTGCCCGGGCCGGGCATGACGGTCTATTACGCCACCAAGGCCTTTGTGCTGTCGTTCAGCGAAGCGTTGCACAGCGAGTTCAAATCGCGCGGGGTACGGGTGACCGTGCTCTGCCCGGGCCCGGTGCCGACCGAATTCGCGGCGCGCGCCGGCCTTTCCAAGAGCATGGCTCCGCCCATCCTAACCCTCAGCGCCGAGCGTGTGGCGGAGGCGGGTTACCGCGGGCTGATGCAGGGCCGGCGGACGGTGGTGCCGGGTCTGGTCAACAAGCTGGTCGTCCTCGTGATCCGCATTGTCCCGCGCCGCTTTGTGCTGGCGCTGGTGGACGCCCGCCAGCGCCGGCGCAGGTCCGCGTTGCGGACATAGCGGCCTTTCATCGCTCATATTGCAAACGCCGGCAAAGCGGTTAGTACTCGATACGAGCGCAGAATCGCGCCCCGAACCGCCATGTTGAAGCCGGTCCTTCTTATCCTGCACCAGGAGCATTCCTCACCCGGCCGGGTCGGCCAGGTGCTGAGCAAGCTCGGCTATCCGCTCGATATCAGGCGCCCGCGTTTCGGCGATCCGCTGCCGGAGACGATGGACGAGCATGCCGGCGCCGCGATTTTCGGCGGCCCGCAAAGCGCCAACGACAACGAAGAATTCGTGCGCCGCGAGATCGATTGGATCGGTGTGCCGTTGCGCGACAACAAGCCGTATCTCGGCATCTGCCTGGGTGCGCAGATGATGGCGCGCCATCTCGGCAGCCGTGTATTCCCGCACCCGGAAGGCCATGCCCAGGTCGGCTATTATCCGATCCGCCCGACCGAGGCCGGGCTCAAGGTCTGCCCCGACTGGCCGGATCAAGTCTATCAATGGCATCGCGAGGGCTTCGACTTGCCGGCCGCCGGCGAACTGCTGGCGGAGGGCGACGATGCGTTTTCCGTGCAGGCGTTTCGTTATGGCACAGGCTATGCGCTGCAATTCCACCCCGAGGTCACCCACGCCATGATGTATCGCTGGCTGGTGCGCGGCGCCCACCGCATGGAACTGCCCGGCACCAAGCAGCGTCACGAGCATATCGCCGACCGCGCGGTGCACGATCACGCCTCGCGCAATTGGCTCGCCGCTTTCATCGATCATTGGATCAACAGGGAAGCCGTCAATAAATAAAAAGCCCGTCTTCGCCCTGCGGGCTACGACGGGCAACCTTCGCGGTCCAGACTGGCTTGCCAACCGAAGCGGCGTTAGCCGCGAAGGTTGGTGGAGCCGAGGGGATTTGAACCCCTGACCTCCTCATTGCGAACGAGGCGCTCTCCCAACTGAGCTACGGCCCCGCCATGCAACAACGACAAACGGCCGTTGCGCGAAAAATGCGGCGAGTGGCCGCCATTTACGGCTGGGGGTGGGGACTGTCAAGGACGCCCCCTTTTCCTCGACCAAGCAAGCGGCTATTCGTCATTCTGGCTACCTGACGGAGCGCGCGATGAATCCCTTTCTTTGGCTCGTTGACACGATCATTACGATTTACATTTGGCTATTGATCGCGACCGCTGTGCTGTCCTGGCTGATCGCCTTCAATGTCGTCAATACACGCAATCCTATCGTGCACAGTGTCGGCGACTTTCTCTATCGGATCACCGAGCCGGCGCTACGGCCGATTTGCAATATGCTGCCCAATCTGGGGGGCATCGACGTTTCGCCGGTCATTCTGATCCTTGGCCTGTTGTTCCTGCGGCAATTGATTTTCTGGCTCTACATCCGGCTGTTTGTTTAGGTGCGGCTGCAGCCGCAACGGCCGTGGACGCTCGCCGGTAACGGCGTGACGCTTAGCGTGCGGCTGACGCCCAAAGGCGGCCGCGATGGCATCGATGGAATAGAGCTGTTGGCCGACGGCCGTAGCGTTCTCAAGGCGCGGGTGCGGGCGGCGCCGAGCGAGGGCGAGGCCAATGACGCGCTGGTGCGGCTATTGGCCAAGGCGGTCGGCGTCCCACCGCGCGACGTCGCGCTCAGCGCGGGCGCCACCGTCCGCATCAAACGGCTGACCATCGCGGGCGATGGCCCAACGCTGATCGCGGCGCTGGAGAAGATCGCGGCGAAAGGCTAACAATCGGCCATGTCCGCACGCATCATCGATGGCAAGACAATCTCGGCCGACCTGCGCGGCAAAGTGACTGACACGGTGCATCGCCTGCGCCGCGATCGCGGCATCGTGCCGGGGCTGGCGGTGGTGCTGGTCGGCAAGAATCCGGCAAGCGAAGTCTATGTCCGCAACAAGTCCAAGGCTGTGACCGAGTTCGGCATGCATCCGTTCGACCGGCAATTGCCGGAGACCGTAAGCGACACCGAACTGCTCGACTTGATCGCAGAGCTCAATGCCGACCCACAGGTTAACGGCATCCTGGTGCAATTGCCGCTGCCCAAACATATCGACGTGCACAAGATCATCTCGGCCATCGATCCGGCCAAGGACGTGGACGGCTTCCATCCGCTCAATGCCGGCCGGCTCGCCAGCGGGCTGCCGGGCCTGGTGCCGTGCACGCCGCTCGGCTGCGTCATGCTGGCCAAAACCGTGCACCCCTCGCTGGCGGGGCTGGAGGCGGTGGTGATCGGCCGCTCCAACATTGTCGGCAAGCCGGCGGCGCAATTGCTGCTGGCGGAGAACGCCACGGTGACCATCGCCCATTCCAAGACCGCCGATTTGCCGGCGGTGTGCGGCCGCGCGGACGTGCTGGTGGCCGCCATGGGGCAACCCGAAATGGTGCGCGGCTATTGGATCAAGCCGGGCGCCACCGTGATCGATGTCGGCATCAATCGCATTGCGAGCGTGGGCGGCAAAAAGCCGCGCATTGTCGGCGACGTCGCCTATGCCGAGGCCAAGAATGTCGCCGGCGCGCTGACGCCGGTACCGGGCGGCGTCGGGCCGATGACCATCGCCTGCCTGCTGCTCAATACGTTGCACGCCACCTGCATGCAGAACGATCTGCCGGTGCCGAAGTTTTAATTAAAGATTGAAGCGCGTCTCACTGCCAAGCGTAGGCGACCTTGTCGAGCGTCTTGGCTCCAAAGCGCTCCGAGGAACGCGCGACCGCGCGACCGCCGAGCGCGCGATAGAATTCCACCGCCGGCTCGTTATCGGATAGCGCCCACACCACCAGGCTCTTCAAGCCGCTCTGCGTGAGGTCTTTGCGCGCAGCGGTGAACAGGCGGCGGCCGAAACCCAGACCCTGGAACTCGGGACGCAAATAAAGCTCGTAGACTTCGCCGTCATAGAACAGGCTGCGCGCGCGGTTGCGTCCGTAATTGGCGTAGCCGGCGATCTGCTCGCCGAATTGCAGGATGGTTATGCGGCTGCCCTTGCGGATCGCCGAGTCCCACCAATCCGGTCCGCGCCGGTTGATCAGCTTGTTGAGCTCGTTGCCCGGGATGATGCCCTGATAAGCCGTCCGCCACGCCTGGTCGTGGGTGGTTGCGACGTCCACCGCGTCGGAAGCCTTCGCACGGCGAATCTCTATGAGGGTCGTACTCATTGCAGAATAGAAGCAATGAACTCTGCGGCCTTCAAGCCCATAATTAATGATACGTTAATGGTGTGGATTACTGGTCACAGGTTGCCGAGAAACACGCTGTAGCTGCTGAAAAACCGTGGCTGTGACGCGAAGCCACGAGCGAATCTTGAGCACCCGTGGCGTTCGCATTGTGCGTTGCGCGGCGGCGCCGCGCGCCAGGTGATTCGATTTCAGATGCGAGGCGTCCCAATATAGGACACCAGCGACGCCCATGACTGAGCCGGGCGGGTGGACCTCACACCGCCTCGGCGGCGGCCGCGCGGGCGCGGTCTTCCCGTTTGCGGTCGGTTTCGTCGAGCAGCTTCTTACGCAGGCGGATCGACGACGGCGTCACTTCGACCAGTTCATCGTCCTCGATATAGGCCAGCGCCTTTTCCAGCGTCATGCGGATCGGCGGGGTGAGGCGGACCGCTTCGTCCTTCGAGGTGGTGCGGATATTGGTGAGTTGCTTGCCTTTGAGCACGTTGATGACCAGGTCGTTGCCGCGGGTGTGCTCGCCGACGATCATGCCGCGGTAAACCTTCCAGCCCGGCTCGATCATCATCGGGCCGCGCGCTTCCAGGTTCCACAGCGCATAGGCTACCGCATCGCCCTGGTCGTTGGAGATCAATACGCCATTGCGCCGGCCTTGGATCGGTCCTCTGTGCGGCGCGTAGGCGTGGAACAGCCGGTTCATGATGGCGGTGCCACGTGTGTCGGTCAGCAACTCGCCCTGGTAACCGATCAGGCCGCGCGTCGGCGCGTGAAACACCATCCGCAAGCGATGGCCGCCGGAGGGCTTCATCTCCAGCATTTCGGCTTTGCGCTCCGACATCTTCTGCACAACGATGCCGGAATGAACTTCGTCGACGTCGATGACGACCTCTTCGATCGGCTCCAGCGTCTCGCCGGTCTTTTCGTCCTCGCGCATCAGCACCTTCGGCCGCGACACCGACAGCTCGAAGCCTTCGCGCCGCATGGTCTCGATCAAGATGCCGAGCTGCAATTCGCCACGGCCAGCGACTTCCATCGCGTCCTTGTCGTCGGATTCGCGCACGCGCAACGCCACATTGCCTTCGGCCTCGCGCAGCAGCCGGTCGCGGATCATACGGCCGGTGACCTTGCTGCCTTCGGTGCCGGCGAGCGGGGAATCGTTGACGCGGAACGTCATCGCTAGCGTCGGCGGATCGATCGGCTGCGCCGGGATCGGCGTTTCCACCGACGGATCGCAGATCGTCATCGCCACCGTCGCATTCGGCAGTCCGGCGATGGCGACAATGTCGCCGGCATCCGCCTCGTCCACCGGCACGCGCTCGATCCCGCGAAATGCCAGCAACTTGGTGATGCGCCCGCTTTCGATCAGTCTGCCGTCGTGGTCGAGCACCTTCACCGGCTGATTCGGTTTCGCCGACCCCGACGTAATGCGGCCGGTAACGAGGCGGCCGAGATAGGGATTGGCTTCGAGAATAGTGCCGAGCAGACGGAACGACCCGCTATCGACCACCGGCGGCTTGACGTGGCTGAGGATCAGATCGAACAGCGGCTGCATGCCGTCGTCGTGCGAGCCGTCCAGCTTGGTCGCCATCCAGCCCTGTTTGGCCGAGCCGTAGAGGATCGGGAAATCGAGTTGCTCGTCGCTGGCGTCGAGCGCGGCGAACAGGTCGAACACCTCGTTCACCACCTCGGTCGCGCGCGCGTCGGAGCGGTCCACCTTGTTGATGACGACAATAGGTTTGAGGCCCATCTTGAGCGCCTTGGAGACGACGAATTTGGTCTGTGGCAGCGGGCCCTCGGCGGCGTCCACCAGCACCAGCGCGCCATCCACCATGTTGAGGATGCGCTCGACCTCGCCGCCGAAATCGGCGTGGCCGGGCGTGTCGACGATGTTGATGCGGACGTCTTTCCACACCACCGAGGCCGCCTTGGCCAAGATGGTAATACCGCGCTCGCGCTCGAGGTCGTTGGAATCCATAGCGCGCTCGACCACGCGCTGGTTCTCGCGATAGGCACCCGATTGCTGTAGCAGCCGGTCGACCAGCGTCGTTTTGCCGTGGTCGACGTGCGCGATAATGGCGATATTGCGAAGATTCATGCCGGATCCAGAAACCAAAGCGCGGGCCCGATTCAGGGACCCGCGACGCTATTGCGGCGCAATATAGTCACGAAGCTGCCGGAAGCAACTGCCAGTTAGGGCCTCGGCGCAATGAGGTTAAACCCCGCCGGGCGGAGGTAAAACGGCGGATCGATCAATAGGCGCTTAGCAGTTCGACCTTGGTGTTGGCCTGAATCAGCCGGTTGGCGATGAGCCTTGCGAGATTGCGCAAAATCCGCCGGCCAAGGGGCCGATGCTGATCGCAGTAGGTTTCGAATTGCTCGATGCCCAGTTCGAGACAGGTCACCGGGGTGTCGGCCCATACATCGGCAGACCGCACATCCTCGATCAACGCCATTTCTCCAAACGCCATACCGTGCGACAGGCTCGCGAGCCGCACCCCGCTGTGCAGTTTGACGCTGACCATGCCGCTCAGCAGGAAGAAAATCGACGTTGCCGGATCGCCAGCCGTAATGATGCGTTCCCCGGTGTGAAAGTTGCGGGATTTGGCGAGCGCGCTCAACTCCGTAAGTTCTTTGGCGGCCAAGCCGGCGAGCAAAGCCTGGCTGTCGAGCGGCGAGGAATCCATGTTATCGGAGAAGCCGCCATAACGGTAGATCACCTGGTCTTCCGCCCATTCGATCGCCTCATCGATTAGATCGAAACGGCGCACGTCGGTGACGGCACCGGTCGCGTCGCCGATCGCTTTCCAGACCGGCGAGCTTTTCTCGGCGCCCGAGAAGACCATCGTGACATTGAGCGTCGCCAAATCGCGCACCATGTCGGCGATGAGGCGCGCTGCGCCCTCCGTCACCGCCGGTACGCGCCGCAGATCGACGATGAACAAGGCCGGCCGCGCCCGCTCGGCGAGCCGGCGTGTCACGTAATCCGTGTTGGCGAACGTCAGCGCGCCGACCAGTTCCATGACGCGAATGTCTTGGTAGTGTTCGTTGAGAATCGTCTGTTCATGCGGCTGTCGGCTGCGCCGCGATGAAATTCCCTTGATGTCGTAATCGGCGATCACAGACGTGCGCACGTCGTTCGAGCGGTTGAGCACGTGCAGTTCAAAGTGCGACGATAAGGTCTCGCAAACTTTGATGCCGCGTACGCTGTTGCCATGGCTGTCGAGCAGCGGAGAGAAGGTGCCGAGCCCGAGCTGTCCCGGCAGCGCGGCGATGATGCCGCCGCCGACGCCGCTCTTGGCCGGGATGCCGACGCGGTAGACCCATTCGCCTGCGTAGTCGTACATGCCCGACGAGGTCATGACCGACAGCGTGCGGGCGACCGCGTAAGGCGAGACGACCTGCTTTTTGCTGACCGGATTGACGCCGCGGTTGGCAAGCGTCGCCGCCATGATCGCGAGATCGCGCGCCGTCACCAGGATGGAGCACTGGCGGAAATAGACGTCGAGCACTTCGTCGACATTGCCTTCCACCACGGAATAGTTGCGCAGCATGTAGCCGATGGCGCGGTTGCGGTCGCCGGTCGCCCGTTCGGACTGAAAGACCGCCTCGTCGACGCCGAGTTTGCGGCCGGCGAAGTGGCTGAGTGCATCGCGTACGCGCTCGAAAGCGCCGGCGCCTTCGACGCCGTGGATCAGCCCAGAGCAGGCGATCGCCCCCGCATTGACCATCGCATTGAACGGCCGATTGTCCGCGGTCAACCGGATGGAGTTGAACGCCTCGCCGCTCGGCTCGACTCCGATCTTGGCTTCGACCCGCTCGGACCCGGCAATGTCCAGCGCCAGCGCGAAGACGAAGGCCTTCGAGATCGACTGGATGGTGAATTCGACCGCGCTGTCGCCGACCTCATAGACGTGGCCGTCGATGGTTGCCAGGCTGATGCCGAAATGTGCCGAATTGGCTTTGCTCAACTCCGGGATGTAATTGGCCACCGCACCGCTGTTTTCGGCCGCGTAGGCGGTCAGGCAGTGATTCAGGAATTGTCCCAGCGCAGGCGACGGAGCCAGGCGGCCAATCGTCTCACGGTTGTCCAAATCCCGTGTGATATCGTGCATGCCAGCCCTTTCAACGCGCCCTTTGCGGTTCCCGGCCGCCAAGCCTACCGCGCGATCATTTGCATCGCCAATATTGGCGTCGCGGAGCATGCAGGAATCGGGCCGAAACCGTTATCTGCCACGGCACGGCTGGTCAGATAGATCGTTATTATGCGCCGGCTGGCCGGCCCCAGGGCCCGGCCTGGCTGCCGCGCGGCATCGCGTCCTGCAGCATCATCATCTCGGCGATGGTCTCGCCGGTGACCAGCCCGATCAGCTTACCGCCGGCATCGGTGATGCCGACCGCCGGTGCCTCCTTCTGCTGCAGCAGCTTGAACGCCTGCTCCAGCGTCGTGCGGTGGCCGAGGGTCGGCATGACCGCGATCATGGCGTCAGCGACGCGGGCGTCGGGGCCGCGCTGCTTGATGGCGCGGATCAGGTCGCCGCGGCCGAGCACGCCGATGGGCTTGCCGGCCGCATCGACCACCGGGAATTCGCCCTGGCCGGTTTGCAGCAAGGTCTGCACCGCCGCGTCGAGATGCTCTTCGGGCGTCAGCGTTTCGAAATGCGTCACCATGGCGTGGCTGACCGGCACGCCGCGCGAAGCGGCGCGCAGCGCCACCATGTGCGCTTCCGATGAGGCCGCGAGATAGACGAAGATGGCAATGAAGATCAGGATCGGATTGTACATCAGGCCGATAAAGCCGAGCGCGAAGGCAACAAACTGGCCGATAGCCGCGGCGACTTCGGTCGCCCGCACATAGCCCATGCGGCTGGCCAAGAGCGCGCGCAGCACGCGGCCGCCGTCCATCGGGAAGGCCGGGATCATGTTGAACAAAGCCAGGAACAGGTTCACCGCTGCCAGCCGGTCGATCAGCGAGAATTGCGTGTTGTCGAGACCGGCCGCAGCGTTCGGTTGCAACGTCGCACCGCCGATCGCCACCAGCAGGATCGTGATGACTACGTTCACCAGCGGGCCGGCGATGGCGATGAGAAATTCCTGCCCCGGCTCCTCCGGGATGCGCTCAAGTTGCGCGACGCCGCCGATCGGCAGCAGCGTCACGTAGGGCGTCGCCACGCCGAAGGCGCGCGCGGTGAAGATGTGGCCGAACTCGTGCAGCAGCACGCACAGAAACAGCAGCACCATGAAGACGACGCTGCCCCAGGCGGTGGCCGCGCCGCCTTGGCTATAGCTGGCGGCGAAGATCCAGGCGAGAAACAGCAGGAAGGTCAGGTGGATGCGCACGACCGTGCCGGCCACCTTGCCGATGTTCAATGACCAGGACATGAAATGCCTCGTATGGTCGGGATCGCTGCTTAAGAGGTAATATCGCGGCGGACCCTTTGCGAGGGTCGCGGCGTTAGTGGGGGAGGGTCGTCATGGCGCAAAAACTGACTTCGGAAGCCCGCAAGACCGCCTTGGGCAAGCTCGGCAACTGGTCCAACGTGTCCGGCCGCGACGCCATCACCAGAAAATTCATGTTCAAGGATTTCAACCAGGCCTTTGGCTTCATGACGCGGGCGGCGCTGGTGGCGGAAAAAATGGACCACCATCCGGAATGGTTCAACGTCTACAAGACCGTCGAGGTGACGCTCTCGACCCACGACGCTGGCGGGGTGACCGAGCTCGACGTCAAGCTCGCCGAGGCGATGGATAGACTGGCGGGGTGAGCCGTTTTACGGTCTTGCGGCGGCCGTTTCGGCCGCCCACATTAATGCCATGGCATTTGCACACACCGACTTCTGGCGAAGCAATGGGGACGATGAGAGTGCCCTCCGCCGCAATTTCTGGCGCAAGCTGCGGCGCGTGGCCGCCTCGATTCCCTTCGCCGAAGATCTTCTGGCCGCCTATTACTGCGCCTTCGACCGCGACACGCCGCTACCGGTGAAGGCGACGCTGGTGGGCGCGCTCGCCTATTTCGTTCTGCCGGTCGACGCCATTCCCGACGTGCTGCCGGTCATCGGCTTCACCGACGACGCTGCGTTGCTGGCGGCCGCGATCAATCTGGTTGCTACCCACATAACTCCGGTGCATCGCAACGCGGCGCGTGACGTCTTGGCAAAGCTTTAGGGCCGCAAGATCGCCTTGCCCATCACCTGGCGCGCGGCAATTGCCTTGAGCGCGGCCGGCGCTTGCTCAAGCGGATAGACCGCGTGCACGTGTGACGACAATCTGCCCTGCGCGCACCAGTCGAGAATTTGCGTCATATTGGCGCGATGGCCCTTCGGGTCGCGCAAGATCCAGGCACCCCAGTAGACGCCGAGCACGTCATAGCTGCGCAGCAGCACCAAATTGAGCGGCAGCTTCGGCATATCGCCGGCGGCAAAGCCGATCACCAGATAGCGCCCGCCCCAATCCATGCCACGCAACGCGGCTTCGCCTTGCGCGCCGCCGATTGGATCGTAGACCACGTTGACGCCCTTGCCGCCGGTCAGCTGACGCAACGTGTCCTTGAGATCGGATGCGGTATAGTTCACCCCGTCGTCGGCGCCATGCTGGCGTGCGAAGGCAATTTTTTCGTCGGACGATGCGCAGGCGATGACGCGCGCGCCCATCAACTTGCCAAGTTCGACCGCGGCGAGGCCGGTGCCGCCGGCGGCGCCCAGCACGGCCAGCGTCTCGCCGGCCTTGAGCTTGGCCCGGTCGTTGAGCGCATGCATCGTGGTGCCGTAAGTGACGGTAAGGCCGGCGGCGCGGTCGAAATCCAGACCCGCCGGCATGGCGACGAGCTGGTCGGCGGCAACGGCGACTTTCTCGCGCGCGGCGCCCCAGCCTATATTGCCGATGACGCGATCGCCGCGCGAAAATCCGGTGACGCCGGCGCCGACGGATTCGACTTCGCCGGCAAACTCAGCCGCGGGCGAAAATGGGAAGGCCGGCTTGTGCTGGTATTTGCCGGCGATGATCAGATTGTCGAAGAAGTTCAGCGCCGCCGCCTTGACGCGCACCACCGCTTCGCCCGCCCCTGGCGTGGGGTCGGCGAGCTCGACGAATTCTAGGTCGTCGGGTGTCCCCAGACGGGTGCAGAGCAGTGCTTTCATGGTCGCTCGGTCGAATACATCGGCGTGCCAAGCTGTCTAGCACGCTCTTTGGCAGGTTTGGCGGCGCCAAGTTTAAGTCTATAGTTTCGCGGGGGCGACGGATTGCCGCCTTCACCTTGTCGATATTCGCCTCTAATGGGCTAATATCCAGCTGTTCTTTAGGGGGGCGGCTTGACCGCCGTCATTCACTTCAACCGGTAGGCCCGATGACGAAGACGCTTTGGCAAAGCCCCGCGATTGTACTGCTGACCGCCGCCATGGTTTGCAGCACAGCCGCCCATGCGCAGACCCAGCAAACCAAGCCGGCCCAGAAGAAGCCGGCCGTTGAAGCGCAGAAAAAACCGCCGAAGGCCGAGCCCACCGAACAGGCGGTTCTGCTCGGCCAGTTCGGCGACTGGGGCGCCTACGCAGCGACGCCCGGCGGCAAGAAGGTTTGCTTCGCGCTGGCGAAGCCGGCCTCGGCGGTGACCGAACCGGCAGGGCGAAAACGCGATCCGTCCTATGCGTTCGTCTCGACCCGCCCGGCCGAGAAAGTGAGAAACGAGGTGTCGATGATCGTCGGCTATCCGCAGAAGCCCGGCGTCGATGCGACCGCCACTATCGGCTCGGTCAACTACGTGATGTACACCGAGAATGACGGCGCCTGGGTCAAGAATGCCGCCGAAGAAGCGCAGATGGTCGAGGCCATGCGCAAGGGCGCCGACTTGGTGATCAAGAGCGTGTCCACCCACGGCACCAAGACCACCGACACCTATTCGCTCAAAGGCATCGCCGAGGCGCTCGACAAAGTGGCGCAAGAATGCAAGTGACCCGTAGGGTCATCACCGGCCGCCACACAGTGGCGAGACCCGGTGATCCCGCTTAGATAGATTGTGCCTTCTTAAGCGGGATCACCGGGACTTCTTGCGTGAAAACGGCGCTTCGCGCCTTTTGCCCGGCCATGACAATGAGTGACCTTTGCCAATGACGCTGCAACTAGAAATCGCCGGTTTTGTCGAAAAGACGCCGCTCGAGCGCTATGTGGCGCCGGACAAGCCGTCACTGGTCGGCCTCACGCGCGCGCAGCTTGCCACGTTCTTGGGCGCGATCGGTGTGCCGGAAGCGCAGCGCAAGATGCGCGTGCAGCAGCTCTGGCACTGGATCTATTTCCGCGGCCTCACCTCGTTCGACGCCATGACCAGCGTATCGAAGGAATTGCGCGCGGCGCTCAGCGAGCGCTTCACGCTCGAGCGACCCGAAGTCGTGGCCGAGCAGGTCTCGGTCGACGGCACGCGCAAATGGCTGCTGCGGCTGCCGGGCGAAGTGCAGGGCGAGCGTCCGCACGAAGTCGAATGCGTCTACATCCCCGACACCGACCGCGGCACGCTCTGCGTTTCCAGCCAGGTTGGCTGCACGCTCACCTGCTCGTTCTGCCACACCGGCACACAGCGTCTGGTGCGTAATCTCACGGCCGACGAGATCGTCGGCCAAGTGATGGTGGCGCGCGACCGCTTGGGAGATTGGCCGGGCGGCGTGCGCCCGAGCGACGGCATCATTCCGACCGGCGACCGCTGCATCACCAATGTCGTGATGATGGGCATGGGCGAGCCGCTCTACAATCTCGATGCCGTGCGCGATGCGTTGCTGATTGTCGCCGACGGCGACGGCATCGCCATCTCCAAGCGCCGCGTCACGCTCTCGACCTCCGGCGTGGTGCCGAATATCGAGCGCGCCGGCGCCGAGATCGGCTGTATGCTGGCGGTGTCGCTGCACGCGGTGCGCGACGAGTTGCGCAATGAACTGGTACCGCTCAACCGCAAATATCCAATTGCACAGTTGCTCGACGCCTGCCGCAATTATCCGGGCGTCTCCAACGCCAAACGCATCACCTTCGAATACGTCATGCTCAAGGGCGTCAACGATTCGATCGATGACGCCAAGGCGCTGGTGCGCCTGCTCAAAGGCATCCCGGCCAAGATCAATCTCATTCCGTTCAATCCCTGGCCCGGCAGCCGCTACGAATGTTCCGACTGGGAGCAGATCGAGAAGTTCTCGCAAGTGGTGTTTGACGCCGGCTATGCTTCGCCGGTGCGCACGCCGCGCGGCCGCGATATTCTGGCTGCCTGCGGCCAGCTCAAGAGCGCGACCGAGAAACTCTCCGCGCGCGAACGCATGGCGCTGCGCGCCATGGCGATGACGGATTGAATTTCCTTGTCATTACCGGGTTGGCGCGAAGCGCCGAGACCCGGTGATCCCGATAAGGAAAGCAGTGCGTTCCTAAGCGAGATGGCCAGGACAAGCCCGGCCATAACAAAACAGGGATCATTCTTTGACAATTCTTGGCCGCATCATCGTGATCCTTTTCGCCTTGTTCATGGCGACGGCGGCCGGCGGGATCGCCGCCGCCATCGCTTTGCTCGGTCTCGAACTGCACGTGCTCGGTCCCGATCCGGTCGAGCACGCTTTCTTCTGGATCACCGCGGCCTTTGCCTCCGGCGTTACCGTCATGGTGGGTTTTCTGCCCATCCTGATTGCCGTCGTGCTGGCGGAAGCGTTTTCCATCCGTTCGCTCGTGATCCACGCGGCCGCCGGCGCCGCGATCCTGCTGCTCGGCTATTACAGCGCGGGCTTTACCTCGACTTACGAGGAATCGATCGACCGCCCGCCGCCGCCGATTTCACGCGATGCCGAGATTGTGGCCGCGGTCGGCGTGGTGTTTGGTTTTACTTATTGGCTGATCGCCGGTCGCAATGCCGGCCGCTGGCGCGGCCGCTGACTTCCCTTTGCCGCCTTGCTCGGCTAGACCGCAGGCTGCGCTCACGGAAAGAACCATGAACCGGACCGGATTGATTGTTGCGCTTGGCCTGGCCGCTGTGGTCGGCGTGATTTTCGGGCTGTTTCCGCAACTCGATCTGATGATCTCCGCGCCGTTCAGCACGATGGTCGAAAACGGCTACAATTTCTCCACGCGCCTCTATCCACCGCTGTTGCTCGCCCGCGATATCGGTTTATGGGTAGGAACCGCGGTGATCGTGCCGACCGTTGCGGCGCTCGCGCTCAAATTGCTTCTGCCGCGCCGGCGGCTGTTGCTGTCGGGGCGCGCTATTTTATTCCTCGTAACGACGTTAGCTCTCGGCCCGGGTCTTCTGACCAACGTCATCCTCAAGGATCACTGGGCCCGGCCGCGGCCGATCGAAGTGACGCAATTCGGTGGCCCCTTGCTTTTCGTCGCATGGTGGGATCCGCGCGGGGAATGCGACAAGAACTGTTCGTTCGTATCCGGCGACGTCTCCGGCGCGTTCTGGACCATCGCACCGGCGGCACTGGTGCCGCCGTCGTGGCGAGCGCTCGCCTATGGCGGGGCACTGGCGCTGGGTACCGGCATGGCGGCAGCGCGCATCACGATGGGCGCACACTTCTTCACCGACACCGTATTTGCCGGTGTGTTCACCTTTCTGATCATCTGGGTGGTACATGGCCTTATATATCGCTGGCCGCGCACACGGCTCAGCGACGAGACCGTCGAGCGCGCCGTCGAGCGCTTTGCCCGGCCCGGCCATGACTTCATTGTCGGGTTGCTGCGCAGGCGAAAAACCGAACTCTGACCGAGTAAGGTTACTTAGCCAGCCGTCGTGGCTTGTGGCGACATTTGTTCCGCAGACGACGGTCCGTGTTAGGCTTTCGTGACAGCATCGGCCCGCGCAATGCTAAAATCGCGCCGATTCGCGCCGGGAGGAGCCTGTGGCAGAGCCTGAGGAAGACCTTAGACGGGTATTGCAGATCAAGATGCGGGCGCTGGGTGACCCGGCGCAGGTGCTCGCGCTGATCCAAAGCGCCGCGCCGTTCTACCGGACGATCGGCGGCGCCGGTTTCCGCGTGCTGCAGAATGTCGACGACCGCGCCCAGCTGCTGATCGAGATCGAATATGAGGCGCACGCCGCACTCGAACTCAACCGCCACAAGGTGGCGAGCGACCCGATGGTGCGCACTTTCCTGCAAGGCTGGCGCGCCATCCTGGCCGGCAGCGCGGATATGGACGTCTATGAGGACGTAACCAAGTAGGGCCCGTCTTGCACGGGCGGTCATTCCGCCTATAGTCCCTGCGCTTTCAATGATTTAAGGACGGTCAGGCGCAGGGACCGGCATCGCATGGCAAAGGCCAATATCAAGAAGGTCGTGCTCGCTTATTCGGGCGGGCTCGATACCTCGATCATCCTGAAATGGCTGCAGACCACCTATGGCTGCGAGGTGGTGACTTTCACCGCCGATCTCGGCCAGGGCGAGGAGCTCGAGCCGGCGCGCAAGAAGGCGCTGCTGCTCGGCATCAAGCCGGAGAACATCTTCGTCGAGGACCTGCGCGAGGAATTCGTGCGCGACTACGTGTTCCCGATGTTCCGCGCCAATGCGCTGTATGAGGGGCAGTACCTGCTCGGCACCTCGATCGCACGGCCGCTGATCGCCAAGAAGCAGATCGAGATCGCGGAAAAAGTCGGCGCCGACGCGGTCGCCCACGGCGCCACCGGCAAGGGTAACGATCAGGTGCGCTTCGAGCTGACCTATTATGCGCTCAAGCCCGATGTGACCGTGATCGCGCCGTGGCGGGAATGGGACCTCACGTCGCGCACGAAGCTGATCGAATTCGCCGAGAAGCACCAGATTCCGATCGCCAAGGACAAGCGCGGCGAGGCGCCGTTCTCGGTCGACGCCAACCTGCTGCACGCCTCCTCGGAAGGAAAAGTGCTGGAAGATCCGGGCGCAGGAAGTGCCGGATTATGTCTATTCGCGCACCGTCGATCCGGAAAAGGCGCCCGACAAGCCGACCTATATCACCGTCGATTTCGAGAAGGGCGACGCGGTCGCGATCGACGGCAAGACGCTCACGCCGGCGGCGTTGCTCGCCAAATTGAACGAGCTTGGCCGTGCCAACGGCATCGGCCGGCTCGATCTGGTGGAGAATCGTTTCGTCGGCATGAAATCGCGCGGCATGTACGAAACGCCGGGCGGCACAATTCTGCTCGCCGCCCATCGCGGCATCGAGTCGATCACGCTCGACCGTGGCGCGGCGCACCTGAAAGACGAGCTGATGCCGAAATATGCCGAACTGGTCTATTACGGCTTCTGGTTCGCGCCCGAGCGCGAAATGCTGCAAGCCGCGGTCGACAAAAGCCAGGAATTCGTCACCGGCCGCGTCAAGCTCAAGCTCTACAAGGGCAACGTCACGGTGGTCGGGCGCGAGAGCAAATATTCGCTCTACGACCAGGAACTGGTGACCTTCGAGGAGGGCTCGGTGGCCTACGACCACCGCGACGCCGAAGGTTTCATCAAGCTCAACGCCCTGCGCCTGCGCACGCTCGCGCAGCGGCGGAAAAAGCTCAAACTCGATTGAGCGTTCCGATGAGCCAACCTGCCGGAAATTGGTTCCTGATCGCGATCGTCGCCGGTGTGCTGGCAGGCTGCGCGGGCGATAAGAAAGCCGACGAGGTCGATCCGAATATATTTCCCGCGCAATCCAAGCAGGAAATTATCGACTCGCTCATGCCTGTCCTCATCGATCCGACCAATGTCCGCGACGCCTATATCACCGAGCCGGCTTTGGTCCCGGTCGGCAAGGACAGCCGCTATGCCGTCTGCGTTCGCTCCAATTCACGGGATTACCATCGCAACTATCCGGGCAGCCAAGACCGCATCGCTTATTTCTACGGCGGCCATTTGAATCAGCTGGTCGATGCGACCAAGGAGCAGTGCGGCAACGCTGCTTACAAGCCGTTTCCCGAGTTGGAGAAGCTCTGCCTGTCCGAACACAAATGTAATTAGGCTTGCGGCAGATTCTCGGCGCTAAACCTGCCGATCCACCATTGCCTTCTTCAACACGGCGATTTCCTTCGCCGGGTTGAGGCCTTTCGGGCAGGCCTTCGAGCAGTTCATGATGGTGTGGCAGCGATAGAGCCGGAACGGGTCCTCGAGATTGTCGAGCCGCTCGCCGGTCGCCTCGTCGCGGCTGTCCTGCACCCAGCGATTGGCCTGCAGCAGCGCCGCCGGACCGAGATAGCGGTCCGAATTCCACCAGTAGCTCGGACATGAGGTCGAGCAGCACGCGCACAGAATGCATTCGTACATGCCGTCGAGCTTGCTGCGCTCTTCGTGGCTCTGCTTCCATTCCTTCTCGGGCGTCGGCGTGGTCGTGTGCAGCCACGGCTCGATGGAGGCGTATTGCGCATAGAAGTTCTTCAGATCCGGGACCAAGTCCTTCACCACCGGCTGATGCGGCAGCGGATAGATCCGCACCGGCGCCTTGGCGTCGTCCATCGCCTTGGTGCAGGCGAGCGTATTGGTGCCGTCGATGTTCATGGCGCAGGAGCCGCACACGCCCTCGCGGCAGGAGCGGCGGAAGGTGAGCGTCGGGTCGATGTTGTTCTTGATCCAGATCAGCGCGTCGAGAACCATCGGCGCGCAGTCGTCGCGATTGACGTAATAGGTATCGACGCGCGGATTGGC
This sequence comes from uncultured Alphaproteobacteria bacterium, assembly GCA_963770985.1. Taxonomy (GTDB): domain Bacteria; phylum Pseudomonadota; class Alphaproteobacteria; order Rhizobiales; family Xanthobacteraceae; genus Pseudolabrys. Next base: position 194,140 of record CAVYRR010000014.1, read on the forward strand.
CCCGTCATCCGGGTTCCAGCGATAGATGCGGAACTCGGTCTCATGCGTGGCCCCGGGCGCATGCGGCCAGGTTTTCCCTTGCGTGATCTTGGAATTCTTCGGCAGCGTAAATTCGACCATGTCGGCTATCCGCGTTTTGGGTCAGGGGGCAACTTGCGTCAGTAGACGCGGGCTTTCGGCTCGATATAGGCGATATCGTTGGTGAGCGTGAAGGTGTGCACCGGGCGGTAATCGATTTTCTCTTTGCCCTTCGCGTCCAGCCAGGACAGCGTGTGCTTCATCCAGTCCTTGTCGTCGCGCTTGGGGAAATCCTCGCGCGCATGGGCGCCGCGGCTTTCGGTGCGGTTCTTCGCCGACGCCATGGTGACGACGGCTTGCGCCATCAGGTTATCGAGTTCGAGCGTCTCGATCAGGTCGGAATTCCAGATCAGCGAACGGTCGCTGACGCCGATATCCGACATGTTGTCAAAGGCTTCGTGGATCAGCTTGTTACCTTCCTCCAGCACCTCGCCGGTGCGGAACACCGCGCAATGGTTCTGCATGACCGTCTGCATCTTGAGCCGCAGCTTGGCGGTGCGCGTGCCGCCGGAGGCGTTGCGGAACTTGTCGAGCCGGGCGAGCGCGCGATCGGCCGAATCTTTCGGCAGATCGGGCTGTTTGTCGCCGGGCGCGAGCAGTTCGGCGCAGCGCAGCGCGGCGGCGCGCCCGAACACCACGAGGTCGATCAGCGAATTCGAGCCGAGCCGGTTGGCGCCGTGCACCGAAACGCACGCGGCTTCGCCCAGCGCCATCAGGCCGGGCACCACGGTATCGGCATTGCCGTTCTTCTTGGTCAATGCCTCGCCGTGATAATTGGTGGGAATGCCGCCCATGTTGTAGTGCGCGGTCGGCAGCACCGGGATCGGTTCGTGGGTGATATCGACGCCCGCGAAGATTCGCGCCAGTTCCGCGATTCCCGGCAGCCGCTCGTGCAGCACCTTGGGATCGAGATGATCGAGGTGTAGGAAGATGTGATCCTTTTTCTTGCCGACGCCGCGGCCTTCGCGCATCTCGATGGTCATAGCGCGCGAAACCACGTCGCGCGAGGCCAGATCCTTGGCCGACGGCGCGTAGCGCTCCATGAAGCGCTCGCCTTCGGAATTGACCAGATAGCCGCCTTCGCCGCGTGAGCCTTCGGTGATCAGGCAGCCGGCGCCGTAAATGCCGGTCGGATGGAACTGCACGAATTCCATGTCCTGCAGCGGCAGGCCGGCGCGCAGCACCATGGCATTGCCGTCACCGGTGCAGATATGCGCCGAGGTGCAGGAGAAATAAGTGCGGCCATAGCCGCCGGTGGCGACCATGACCATGTTGGCGCTGAAGCGATGGATGGTGCCATCGTCCATGTTGAGCGCGATCACGCCGCGGCAGCGGCCCTCGTCGTCCATGATCAGGTCGATGGCGAAGTATTCGACGTAGAACTCCGCAGAATGACGCAGCGCCTGGCCGTACATGGTGTGCAGCATGGCGTGGCCGGTGCGGTCGGCGGCGGCGCAGGTGCGCTGTGCGGTGCCCTTGCCGAAATGCGTGGTCATGCCGCCGAACGGGCGCTGATAGATCTTGCCGTCTTCCCGGCGCGAGAACGGCAGGCCCCAGTGCTCCAGCTCGTACACAGCCTCCGGCGCGTTGCGGCAGAGATATTCGATGGCGTCCTGGTCGCCGAGCCAGTCGGCACCCTTGACGGTGTCGTACATGTGCCAGCGCCAGTCGTCCTCGCCCATGTTGCCGAGCGCGGCGGCAATGCCGCCTTGCGCGGAAACGGTGTGCGAGCGGGTCGGGAACACCTTGGTGATGCAGGCGGTGCGCAGGCCGGCCTCGCTGCAGCCGACCACGGCGCGCAGGCCGGAGCCGCCGGCGCCGATCACCACCACGTCGTAGCTGTGATCCTCGATCGGGTAAGCTTTGCCGCCGACCGCGGGCGCACCATTGGATTTTCCGTTCGTGGCCATGACGTTTAGACTCCGAACGAGAGTTTGAGGATCGCGAAGGCGCTGGCCAGACCGATGGCAAAGCAGAAGAACGTATTGCCCAACAAGGTCGCGAGCTTGAGCTTATCCTCGTGCACGTAATCGACGATGATCTCCTGCATGCCAATCCACATATGATAGACGATGTTGATGATGAACAGCAGCATGATGATCGCAACGATCGGCGACCCGAGAATTTGCACGACTGCCGCGTGACTGCGCCCGAGCAGCCCGATGACGATGACGATGGCCGCGATGCAAAGCGGAATGCCGGCGACCGAGGTCACCCGCTGATGCCAGAAATGGTGCGTGCCGCTGTGGGCCGCGCCGAGCCCGCGCACACGGCGCATCGGCGTGCGCATCTGATTCTCCTTCATCGCGGGCCTCCCATGGCGAGATAGCCGACCACCCAGACGATGAGCGTGAGCGAGATCGAGCCGACGATCGTCGCCAGCGCCAGAAACTCGCGCTCGGCAGGTTCGAAGCCGAGGCCGAGGTCCCAGATCAGATGGCGGATGCCGCCGAGCATGTGATGGAGCAGAGCCCAGGTGTAGCCGAACAGCACCAGCCGTCCGATCAGGCTGCCCATGAACCATTCGAAGTTGGCGTAGGCGTTGGGGCCGTAGGCCGCCGCGATCAGCCACCAGGCGATCAGCAGCATGCCGAAATACAACACGGCGCCGCTGATGCGATGAAAGCCCGACATCACGAACGTCAGCATCAGCTTGTAGACTTGCAAGTGCGGAGAGACCGGACGGGACCGTCGCGGTGCTGCCGTCGAACCCGCCTCAAGCTCGGTCATCGTCATTCTCCAGAGCGCTCAAAACTTGCTGGTTGATCGTGCCGACGATCGTGCGCGGTTCGCAAGCCCTATCCGTCAGCGTCGCAGCATCCATTGACAGAAATCAAAGCGATACCCCCACAGTTTCGATGCGTGAGACTGCGGGCCTCGCTTCGCGAGGCATCGACTACCGATAGACGCCTTCAGGCTTGACCGGCAGCCAAAACCAGTTACTTCATCAATTGCGAAGCTTGCGCCTCTAATTATCGCGGTGCAATATGTGTTTTACGTAGCCTGCCTTCGCAAAATAAGAAGGTAGTATCCGATGCGCTTCGACTTCACCGATCTCAACCTGTTCCGCCATATCGTCGAAGCGGGCAGCATCACGCATGGCGCGGCGCGCGCCAATCTGGCGCTGGCCGCTGCCTCGACGCGTATCCGCAAGATGGAGCTTGGTTTCGGTACCGAATTACTGGTGCGGGGCCGGGCGGGCGTGACGCCGACCCAGGCCGGACGCACGCTGTTGCAACATGCACGCTCGATTCTCGCGCAAAGCGAGCGTCTGCAGGAGGACTTGAGCCCGTACGCGCGCGGGCTCGCCGGCCAGGTGCGGGTGCTGTCCAACACCAATGCGCTCACCGAATTTCTGCCGGAGACGCTGAGCTCGTTCCTGATGGCCTATCCCGATATCAGCGTCGACCTCGAGGAGCGCCTGAGCGACGAGATCGTCGGCCTGATCGCGGACGGTTCGGGCGATATCGGCATTGTCGCCGGCACCGTCGATTACGGCGGCCTGCATACGTTTCCGTTCCGCAGCGACCGCTTCGTGCTGGTGGTCGCGCGCAATCATCCGCTCGCCAGCCGCTCGCGCATCGGTTTTGCCGAGGTGCTCGACTACGACATGGTCGGCCTCGATCGCGCCAGCGCGATCCAGCGCTTCCTCGCCGACAAGGCGAACCGCGTCGGCCGGCCGCTGCGGCTGCGCGTGCAGTTGCGCAGCTTCGACGCCATCTGCCGTCTGGTCGAAGCCAATGTCGGCGTCGGCATCGTGCCGGAGACCACGGTGAAGCGGACCGAACGCAACACGGCGATCAACTCGGTTCGCCTCACCGATGCCTGGGCGTTGCGCGAATTGTCGATCTGCGTGCGCGACATCGACACACTGCCGCCTTATGCGCGGCAGCTCGTCGACCATTTGCGGGCGAGCGCCTAACGCGGCATCAGCACCCAGTAATCGAGATCGAGGATCACCGCCGGGTCGTACTCCTCGTTGCGCTTGAGCGGGAAATCCTCGCAACTGCGATCCTTGGTGGCGATGGTGCGCAGGCGCAGCGCGCCGACATCCTTGCGGCCGGGCACTTCGGCGGTGGCCAGCACTTCGGACCAGGCGAACACCGTGCAGCCGGCAAATAGCGGCGCCACGTGGCGCCCGCCATTGATCGCCGCAACATGGAACGCGTTGCCGAGCCCGTTGAACGAGAGCGCACGCGCCAGCGAAATGGCGTGGCCGCCGTAGATCAGCCGGCGGCCAAAGCGGCCCTTGCTCTCGGCAAGCTGATTGAAGTGGATGCGCGCGGTGTTCTGGTAAAGCCGCGTTGCGGTCATGTGGTCGGCTTCCTCGACGGTGATGCCGTCGAGGTGGTCGATTTTCTCGCCCGCTTTGTAATCGCCGAAGCGGTGCGGGCTGCCGGCCAGTACGGTGTCGTAGGCCGCAGCGTCGATCGGCGGACATCCGGCGCCGAGTACGGCGGGCTCTACGTGCTTCGGCAACTCGGGCACTTTATCGCCCGGCGCCGCCGCCGCTTCGCTGCGCTTGCGCACCATCACCCAGCGCGCGTATTCGAGCACCGCGTCGCCGGTCTGATTGAAGCCGCGCGAGCGCACATAGACGATGCCGGTCTTGCGGTTGGAATTTTCCTTTAGCCCGATCACTTGCGACACCGAATTGAGCGTGTCGCCGGGATAAACGGCTTTGAGGAAGCGGCAATCGGCGTAGCCGAGATTGGCCACGGCGTTGAGCGAGATGTCCGGCACGGTCTTGCCGAATACCACGTGAAAAACTAGCAAATCGTCGAGTGGCGAGCGCGGATAGCCGGTCTTGGCGGCGAAGGCGTCGGACGACTGCACGGCAAAGCGCGGCCCGAACAGGCCGTTGTAGAGCGCCACATCACCGAGGGTCACCGTACGCGGCGTGGCGTGGCGGATTTCCTGGCCGAGTCGGAAGTCCTCGAAAAAATTGCCTGGGTTGGTTTTGGCGGAGGGCGATTGGCTCAACGTTGCAGTTCCTTCGTCCGGTGCGGTCCAGCTTGGCCATTCTCACAAAACCGTGAGCCAAACGCTAGCTTGCAGCAACGGGAAACTGATGAGGACGTGTTCAAGCACCATGATAGCGGTTTGCTTGCCAAGTTCATTCCTCAGGAGGATACGAAATGAAAAAGAGCATTCTGCTTTCGGCGCTCATCGCGGCTGGTTTGACCATGACCCCGCTGGCGCCGGCGGCTTTCGCCGACGACATGAAGAAAGACAGCATGTCCAAGGACAGCATGTCGAAGGACTCGATGAAGAAGGACGACATGAAAAAGGATACGATGAAGAAAGACGAAATGAAGAAGGACAGCATGTCCAAGGACGACATGAAGAAATAAGCGCCGGTTTGCGGCCGTGCTCGTGCATCCGCGGGCCCGGCCGCGCCGTATTCTCCTTGGGGCTTTGTTTGGTTAGGATGCCAAAGCAGGTTTGCGATGACCGCTGAGACCATGACAACCATGCCCGCCGACACGGCCATCCACCCCGGCTGGGTGCGCGCGTGCCACTGGATCAACGCGCTGGCGATCCTGGTGATGATCGGTTCCGGCTGGCAGATCTACAACGCGTCGCCGCTGTTCCAATTTCTGGAATTTTCCAAGCACATCGCGCTCGGCAACTGGCTGGGCGGCGCGCTGCTCTGGCATTTCGCCGCCATGTGGCTGCTGGTGATCAACGGCATCGTCTATGTCACGCTCGGGCTCGCAACCGGCCGCTTCCGCCGCAAGCTGTTGCCGATCTATCCGTCCGAGGTATTGGCCGACGCCAAGGCCGCGCTCACCTTCAAGCTCTCGCATGATGACCTTTCGCACTACAACGCGGTTCAGAAAGTGCTGTACGCCGGCGTAATCCTATGCGGCATCCTGATCGTGCTGTCGGGGCTCTCGATCTGGAAGCCGGTGCAGTTCCAGGAATTGACCGCGCTGTTCGGCGGCTACGATTTTGCGCGCTACGTGCATTTCGTCGCCATGGCGGCGATCGTCGGATTCCTCGGCGTGCATGTGGCGCTGGCGCTGCTGGTGCCTAAGAGCCTGCGCGCCATGATCACGGGGAAATAACAGCATGCGCCAGAGCAAAATCATTCCCGGCGTCGATCCCAAGCTGCTGATCAAGGACGCCGCCAAACTGATGCCCGATCCGGCGCGGCGCGGCTTCCTGCGCGGCGCGGCAAGCCTGGGCGCGCTCGCCTTCCTCACCGGCTGCGACATCATCGACGGCGACACCGCGGAAGGCGTGCTGCGCAAGATTTCCTCGTTCAACGACGGCGCGCAGGCCGCTTTGTTCAGCCGCACCAAGCTGGCGCCGACCTTCCCGGAGAGCGCCATCAAGCGGCCGTTCCCGTTCAACGCCTATTACGACGAGGACGAGGCGCCGGTGGTCGATCCCGCGACCTACAAACTGGAGATCGCCGGCCTGGTCGACAACAAGAAGCCGTGGACGCTGGCCGAGCTGCACGCGCTGCCCGAGGTCTCGCAGATCACCCGCCATGTCTGCGTGGAGGGCTGGAGCGCCATCGGCTCCTGGCAGGGCGCCGTGCTGTCCGATTTCCTCAAGCGCATCGGCGCCGACACGCGCGCCAAATACATCTGGTTCAAATGCGCCGAGGGCTACACCAACACCATCGACATGCCGACCGCGCTGCATCCGCAGACGCAGATGTCGTTCAAGTTCGACCACAAGATCCTGCCGCGCGCCTACGGCTTCCCGATGAAGATCCGTATCCCCACCAAGCTCGGCTTCAAGAACCCGAAATACGTGGTGGCGATGGAGGTGACCAACATCGACCACGGCGGCTATTGGGAAAACCAGGGCTATAACTGGTTCTCGGGACTGTAGCGCCCTCTCGCCTTGCCAAGCGCGGCGCGGGTCTTTAGCACTCCGCGCGAGTTCAGTAACGGCGAGGCGTACCCAATGGCGACCCACAATCTCCTTCTGCTCCCCGGCGACGGCATCGGCCCCGAAGTGATGGCGCGAGGTGAAGCGCGTCATCGACTTCTTCAACAAAAAGGGCCCCGACAAGTTCACGACCGACGAGGGCCTGGTCGGCGGCTGCTGCTACGACGCCCACGGGGTCGCGATCACCGACGAGACCATGGCGAAGGCCAAGGCCGCCGACGCGGTGATCTTCGGCGCGGTGGGCGGGCCGAAATGGGACAAGGTGCCTTATGACGCGCGGCCGGAAGCGGGCCTGTTGCGGCTGCGCAAGGACCTCGCGCTCTACGCCAATCTGCGCCCGGCGGTGACCTATCCGGCGCTCGCCGATGCCTCCTCGCTTAAACGGGAATTGGTCGAGGGTCTCGACATCATGATCCTGCGCGAGCTGACCGGCGGCGTTTATTTCGGCGAGCCCAAGACCATCACCGATCTCGGCAACGGCCAGAAGCGCGCCATCGACACGCAGGTCTACGACACCTACGAGATCGAGCGCATCGGCCGCGTCGCCTTCGAGCTGGCGCGCAAGCGGCGCAACAAGGTCACCTCGATGGAAAAGCGCAACGTCATGAAATCGGGCGTGCTGTGGAATGAGGTGATGAGCGCCCTGCACGCGCGTGAATACAAGGACGTCCAGCTCGAGCACATGCTGGCCGATGCCGGCGGCATGCAACTGGTGCGCAATCCGAAGCAGTTCGACGTGATCGTCACCGACAATCTGTTCGGCGATATGCTGTCCGATGTCGCCTCGATGCTCACCGGCTCGCTCGGCATGCTGGCATCGGCGTCACTGGGCGAGGTCGATCCGAAAACGAAAAAGCGCAAGGCGCTCTATGAGCCAGTGCACGGCTCGGCGCCCGATATCGCCGGCAAGGGCATCGCCAATCCGATCGCGATGATCGCCTCGTTCGGCATGGCGCTGCGCTACTCGTTCGACCTGGGCAAGCAAGCCGACATGATCGACCAGGCGATCGCCGCCACGCTGGCCAAGGGTCTGCGCACCGCCGACATCAAGTCGGAGGGCTGCAAGGTCGTCTCAACGTCGGAGATGGGCTCGGCGATCTTGGCTGAGCTGGAGGCACTAGCTCAAAAATAAGAAACGCGGCCAATCGGCCGCGGTTTCGTTTCGGGGCCTGTAGCTGGACCTAGTACTGCACGAAGGGATTATTTTTGCCCGGCAGCGTCCACAAGTTCGGCAACGCCGACTGGTGGCCGCCGAACGCCGTGTTGTCGAGCACGCTGGTGGCGTGCTGATTGGGGAATTGGGCATAGCTGTTGCCGGTGTTCTCGCCCGGGAATGTTTCGGTGCCGGGATCGAGATAGGACCGCTTCTGGATGATGACGCGGGTGCGGGTGCGGCCGTCTTCATCACGGCTGACGAACACCGTATGCCCGGTGCCGGTGACCACGCGCTTTTTCTTGGGTGCCGCATCGGCCGGGGCGGCGAGCAGGGCCAAGGCCGCGGCAACGGCAAACGCAGTGGCAAAATTCTTCAATCGCATGGTGTCCTCGCCGGTGGCTCTATGTTGCAACGCAGTCTAGCGGGCTTCGGTTCGCCGCAATAGAGCGAATCGAGCGCAATTGTTGCGCCGAATCATTAAGAAAACGGCCCCGCCGGTGCGGCGGGGCCGAATTTTCGGAGTTCAGGGCGAATTTTGCAGGTCAGGTACCATAGTTCTTCGCCAGGTATTCGGCGATCGCCTTGGCATCGGCGTCGTCGATCGGCGCCCCGAAAGCCTTGATCATCTTGGTGACCGTTGCGCTCCAGCCCGCCGCGTTGAGGAACGGCGAGTTCATCGGGATGTAGGCGAGCGTGTGACAGGCCTGACAATTGGCCTCCACCTTATCGAGGCCGGGCGCCTTCTTCAGCGCGATCTGTTGCTCGGCGGCCGCCGCGGGAAGTGCGATCAGTGCGGCGGCGAAAACGAGTGCGAAAGTCCGCATGGTCTCCTCCTTCAGGCTGTCAGGGTGATGGCTTGCATGACGTTGTTGTGATAGCCGGCCGGGTTGAAGATCAGCTCGGCGGTCTGGCTTTGGCCGATCTTGTTGGTGGCGTTGACCATCACCGTGTTCTTGCCCTTCTTGGCCGACAGATCGAAGCTCCACGGCCGGAACGCGTAGGGGCCAAGATCCTGGCCCAAGGTCGCGCTGGCCCAGGTCTTGCCGCCGTCCGTCGATACCTGCACCGAACGGATGCCGTAACCGCCGTCCCAGGCCATACCGCTGACCGCGACCTTGCCGGCTTTCACCTTGGCGCCGTCGCGATGACTGGTGATCAGTGAATTGACCACGATCTCGGTGATCGGCGTATTCGGCGCGTATTCCTGCGTGGTGAAGCGGTCCCTGAGCGGGAACTTGCCGAGCGGAACGCGGTAGGCCGGGTTCATCCAGAATCCGCCCTGCGGCTTGGTCAGCGCGTTGATCGTGATGACGTGTTTCATCCAATAGGTGCCGGTCCAGCCCGGCACAATGATGCGGGCCGGGAAGCCGTTGAGGTGCGGCAATGGCGCCCCGTTCATCTCGTAGGCGATGATCGTTGATTCATCCATCGCCTTCCAAACCGGAATGCTCTTGATGAAGTCCGGCGTCTTGTCGATCGCCGGTCCATCGGCGCCGTTGAATGAAATCTCGATCGCCTCCTTTTTCAGGCCGACCTTGTCGAGCACGTCCTTGAGCTTTGCGCCTTTCCAGCGCGCGCAGCCCATGGCGCCGTAGCCCCATTCGACGCCTTGCACGTGCGGCTTGGACAGGCCGCGCCGGTTGCCCGAGCATTGATTGACCGCGACCACTTCGACCGCCGGCATTTTCTTCAGGTCGTCGAGCGTGATTTCGGCGGTACCATTGGCGCCGTCGCCGCCGACTGAAATCTTGTAGCCCTCGGCTTTGACCTCGGGGATGTCTGCCAGGTGATAGCGGACATAGAACTGGTCGTTCGGCGTGATCGGCGTGCGCAGATATTCAATCGGCGCTTCGTAATTCGGCGGGCGGTCGGAAAGCTGGATCAGCGGCTTTTTACCCGGCAGCGTCCCCATGGTCGCGTAGCTGCCGACGCCCTGCGGCACGCCGGGTGTCAGGTCTGCGCCGGCGGCCTCGGCTTCGGAGAATTTCGGCAGACCAAGTCCGGACATGGTCAGCGCTGCGCCCGCGCCGGCGGTCCCAAGCAAGTGACGTCGTGTGATCATTGTTTGCTCTCCCCAGAGGTTTTTTTATCCAGCCGACCCGGCCATCGCCGCGGCTTTAGATATTATTATTCGAATATGATCGGATGAATTAGACCGCCGGTCAACCGGTTAAATGGGACACAGGCTGCACCGGCGCGGAATCGTTACCGCGCTGCAGCGTGGCAATCTCATCGAATGAGATTTTGTTGATATCGTATCTCCGCGCGCGGCATACCGTGCGCGATCGCTCAACGGCCAATGCGCCGCGGCTCGGGGCGGGTCGCTAGCGCCTTCCATAGCAGTGTGTATTTGGGCGTAGACGCCAGAATAGGGTCGCGCTGGCCGCAATAGCTGCGATTGAGCTCAGCTTGCGCGAACAGGGCGCCCACCTTTGGCTCGCTGCCGGCCGAGAGCAGCGTCAGCCGGTCGAGCGCGCAGGCCAGCGTACTGGGTTGGATCGGCTCGCCGCCTTGGCAGAACCAGCCGGACAATTGCAGCCGCGGATCGGCGTAGGCGCGCACGAAGGCGAGGCAGTGGCGAGCCGCGCCTTTCGAGGTGTCGAAAGTAACGATCGACAGCGGGCCGAATTTGCTCGCCAGCGGCTCATCGGCGGGGCGCAGCGCAACCGGTCCGAGCGCGGCGGCGGCCGCCGCGATCGCGGCCGGCGCATCGGCGAAGCGGCCAATCTCGCTGCCCGGTCGGTAGATTTCGACCATGAGATAGGGCGAAGCGCTATTCGGCTCGCCCAGGCTTAGGACGTCCTTGCGGCCGCCGCCATCCGTGTGACGCTGGATGGCGTAAGCGGCCTGTACGTCGGCCGCTTCGGGGATGGAGAGCGCAAAAGCGGGAAACGGCCGCTCGATCTCGGTCCAATCTGACTGATGTGTCGGTGTGATGACTTTGATCGTTTTTGGCGATTGGAAGATCCAGGCGCAAAAGACCGACAGCACAGCCAGCCCGCACAGGACCGCGAGCCCCCGCACGAATGCGTCCGGCAGTTCGTCGCGCCAAGAATGCAAGGCCGGATGCACGGCCATTTCTCCATCATGTCGCCGTTGTCTTCCCCTCAGTTCTCGCTTAGAAGCCCTGCCATCCGGTTGTCCCAGGATAGGGTGCCGTGCTGAATTTATTTCGGAGCGTTAACAATGGGTTACAAGGTAGCCGTGGTGGGTGCCACCGGCAATGTCGGGCGCGAAATGCTCGCCATTCTGGCCGAGCGGGCTTTTCCCGCCGACGAGGTGGTGGCGCTGGCTTCACGTAAGAGCGTGGGCCAGGAGTGCTCGTTCGGCGACAAGACGCTGAAGGTGAAGGCGCTCGATCACTACGATTTCTCCGATGTCGACATTTGCCTGATGTCGGCGGGCGGAGCTGTGTCGAAGGAATGGTCGCCGAAGATCGGCGCGCAGGGCGCGGTGGTGATCGACAATTCCTCGGCCTGGCGTATGGACCCGGACGTGCCGCTGATCGTGCCGGAGGTGAACGCCGACGCGGTCGCCGGCTTTGCCAAGAAGAACATCATCGCCAATCCGAATTGTTCGACCGCCCAGCTCGTGGTTGCGCTCAAGCCGTTGCACGACAAGGCCACGATCAAGCGCGTGGTGGTGGCGACCTATCAATCGGTGTCGGGCGCCGGCAAGGAGGCGATGGACGAGCTGTTCTCGCAGACCAAGGCGGTGTTCACGCTCGGCGAAATAGAAACGAAGAAGTTCTCCAAGCGGATCGCCTTCAACGTCATTCCGCACATCGACGTGTTCATGGAGGACGGTTACACCAAGGAAGAATGGAAGATGATGATGGAGACCAAGAAAATTCTTGATCCCAAAATCAAGCTGACGGCGACATGCGTCCGTGTGCCGGTGTTTGTCGGCCATTCCGAAGCGGTAAACATCGAGTTCGAAAATCCGATCAGCGTCGAAGAAGCGCGCGCCATTCTGCGCAGCGCGCCCGGCTGCCTGGTGATCGACAAGCGCGAACCCGGCGGCTACGTGACGCCGTACGAATGCGTCGGCGAGGACGCGACTTATATCAGCCGCATCCGCACCGACCCGACCGTCGACAACGGCCTGGAAATCTGGGTGGTGTCCGACAATCTGCGTAAAGGTGCCGCACTCAACGCCGTGCAGATCGCGGAAGTGCTGATCAACCGCAAGCTGATCCAAGCCAAGCGCAAGGCGGCGTAGCTTGTTGTCGTCCCCGCGAAGGCGGGGACCCATACGCCGTTCACTATCGAGACGCTGCGGAGTATGGTCCCGGCTCTCGCGTTCGCTCGGCCGGGACGACAGCTAAGTCAAAATCTCGGTGCAGCGAACGCAGTGCCCGTCGGCACCACGTGCTTGAACTCCCCGCTCGCTTTATCCAGCACCGACAGATCGCCGGTGGCGATACCGAAATAGGCGCCGTGGGTCGCGATCTTGCCCTTCTCGATCAGTCTGGCCAGCCGCGGGAAGGTCATCAGGTTGTCGAGGCTGTTGGCGATATTGGCTTGCTCAAGCCGCGTGAGATAATCGACCGGCGATAGATCGCCGCGCGGCCCGAGCTTCTCGACGGCCGGCGCCATTAACGCCATCCATTTGCCGATGAAATCGCCCGGCGACAGCGGCTCGCGTTCCTCCGCGTAGGCGCGCACGCCGCCGCAGCGGGCATGGCCGAGCACCACGATGTGCTGGACGCGCAACGCGCCGACGCCGAATTCAAGCGCCGCCGATATGCCGTGCGCACGCTCGTCCGGCGCGTAAGGGGGTACGATGTTGGCGACGTTGCGCACGACGAACAACTCGCCGGGGCTGGCGTCGAAGATCACCTCCGGCGAGACGCGCGAATCGCAGCAGCCGATCACCATGATCTGCGGCGACTGGCCGGCCTCGGCCAATTCACGGTAACGATTCTGCTCGCGCCGCAGCCGCCCACCGGCGAAGGCGTTGTAACCGTCGATCAAACGCTGCGGAAAGTTCATCGCCAGCCTTATTGCGCGCTGCCTAATTTATTGGCTATTCACCGAAGCCAAGCAAGCGTCATGCCCGGAATAGTCACTTTCACGCCGGCGGGGTCCCGTTTTATGACATTCCGTCGCCGGAACCCCGGCATATTCATTCCTTGTTCAGGTGCAATCGACGACTGAAGGATGAAAACAAGACCGCGCATGCTGCAGCCGAACAAGCCGACTATCGCAAAATTGCCATCGTCGCGGCCCCGCGCGCATGGCTTCTCGGCGCCGCAAGTCGGCGTGCTGTTCGCGGCGTTCACTTTGCTCATTTCGATTCCGATCTGGACGCATCCGCTGCCGCCGCTGTCGGATTACGTCAATCATCTTGCCCGCATGCATGTGATTGCGACGCTGTCGAAGAATCCGCAGCTCGCCCGCTTCTATGAGATCGACTGGCAGGTGATTCCCAACCTGACCATGGACCTGATCGTGCCGCTGCTGGCACGCGTCATGAACGTGTACCTGGCCGGCCAAGTCTTCATCGTCGGGATGTTCGCGCTCATCATTTCGGGGGTCTTGGCGCTGAACCGGGCATTGGTCGGCCGCTGGTCGGTGTTCCCGCTGTTCGCCTTTCCGTTGCTCTACAATTACGTCTTCCTGGTCGGGTTGATGAACTACATTTTCGGCATCGGCATCGCGCTGTGGGCGCTGGCCGGCTGGGTCGCCTTGCGCGAGCGCGCTTGGCCCGGGCGTTTCGCGCTGTCGGCGATTTGCGTCCTTGCGTTGTTCTTCTGCCATCTCTCGGCGCTCGGCATTTACGGCGATCGGCGTGCTGGCGTTCGAGATATCGCGGCTGTGGGAGCGGCGGTTGGAACCCTGGCCGGGCCGCATCGTCGATTTCGTCGCCAGCGGTCTGCCGTTTCTCGCGGCCGCGCCGCTGCTCAACGCCAGCCCGACCATGGAGCTTGTCGGCGCCACCTACTGGGAACAGCGCGGCAAGATCGACGGGCTGATGTATGTCATCAGCGATTATTCCGACATCGCCGCCTTCGCGCTCGTTACCGTCATGGTCGCCAGCATCGTGTGGGCGCGTGCGCCACCATGTCCTGCGCTTTCATCCGCTGGTCTTGACGCTGATCGTGGTCGGCGCCGTCGTGTATTTCACGTCTGCCGCGCATCATGTTCGACACCTACATGACCGACCAGCGTGTGCCGATCGGCGTCGCCTTCATGCTGTTCGCCTGCGGCGATCTGGAACTGCGCCGCCGCCTGGTGCGGCGCGCCTTCATGATCGTGCTGATCGTCATTGATCACCGCGCGGCTGATCGAGATCGACTACAACTGGTCGCAATTGTCGGACTCGACCAGCGAGTTCCGCTCCTCGGTGCGCCGTATCGCGCCCGGCTCGAAAGTGTTCGTCGCTTATGCCGACCGCGCCGCTCGGCGAGGACGTGCGCGACCTCGGTCTGGTGCACGCCGCCTGCATCGCCACCATCGAGCGTTCCGCGCTGGTCACCACGGTGTTCACCGTGAACGGCAAGCAGGTGCTGCACGTGCGCCCCGAATACCGCGACTATGCCGACCGGCGGGACGGCACGCCGCCGTCGATCGCGCAGCTCATCGTCGCGGCCGATCACCCGGCGCCCAACACGCCGGCGTTCTGGCTGAATTGGACGAAGTTCGATTATCTCTACATTCTGTTCACCGAGGACGAGGCGCCCAATCCCGATCCCTCGCGTCTGAAGCTGGTCGCCGATGGCGACCGATTCCAGCTCTACCGCATCCTCAACCCGCAAGCCGCTGCCGCCAATTAATCGGAACCCGAGCGGCCGCACGGCTTGATAGTTTCCCGACGGCCGATAGAGTTGACGGCATGACCATTCGTCCGCGCCGCAGCTTGCTTTACATGCCGGGCTCCAATGCCCGCGCCCTGGAAAAGGCGAAAACGCTGGTCGCCGACGGCGTCATCCTCGACCTCGAGGATTCGGTCGCGCCCGATGCCAAGGAAACTGCGCGCCGGCAGGTCGTCGACACAGTCAGGGCCGGCGGCTTCGGCACGCGCGAGGTTTTCATCCGCGTCAACGGCGTCGACACGCCCTGGCATGCCGATGACTTAGCCGCGGCCGCCCATGCCGCGCCCGACGCCATCCTGGTGCCGAAAATATCGAACCCGGAAATGCTCGAGATGATCGGCCGCCGCCTGCTCGACATGGGCACCGATCACAAGACGCGGGTATGGGCGATGATCGAGACGCCGCTCGCCGTCTTCAACATTCTGTCGATTGCCGCCGAGGCAAAGGATTCCGAGTCGCGCCTGTCCGGCTTCGTCATGGGCACCAACGATCTCGCCAAGGATACCCGCGCGCGTCTGGTGCCGGGCCGCGCGCCGATGCTGGGTTGGCTGTCCACCTGCGTGGCGGCGGCACGCATCTACGGCATCGATATTCTCGACGGCGTCTATAACGACATCGGCAATGCCGACGGCTTCGTTGCCGAATGCAAGCAAGGCGTCGAGCTCGGCTTCGACGGCAAGACGGTGATCCATCCCAACCAGATCGCGCCCTGCAACGCTGCGTTCTCGCCGTCGCCGGAGGAGGTCGCGCTGGCGCGCAAGATGATCGTGGCCTTCGATCTGCCGGAGAACAAGAGCAAAGGCGTGGTCTCGATCGACGGCCGCATGGTCGAGCGGCTTCACGCGGATATGGCCCGCCGCACGGTGGCGATCGCGGAGGCGATCGCAGCGAAATAACGAGGGGAGGAGGCGATGCGTCGACGAGATTTCATCACGTTACTCGGCGGCGCGGCCGTGACCTGGCCATTCGCGGCGCGCGCGCAGGCCGATTACCCCAACCGTCCGATCACGCTGATCGTCCCTTATGCGCCCGGCGGCGGCAACGACGTGTTGGCGCGCGGGATCGCCGAACCCATGGGCAAAGCGCTCGGCCAGCAAATCGTGATCGAGAATCACGGCGGCGCCGGCGGTTCGCTCGGCACCCGTCAGGTCGCCAAGGCCGCGCCCGACGGCTACACGCTCGGGCTCGGCGGCACCGGCACGCTTGCCGTCGATCCCACGCTTTATCCGAATGTCGGCTACGATCCGCGCAAGGACTTCGCGCCGGTCGGCCTCATCGCCACCAGCCCGCTCATCGTTCTGGTCAACCCGTCGTTGCCCGCGCACAACGTGCAGGAGCTGATCGCGCTCGCCAAGGCGCAGCCGGGCAAGCTCAATTACGCTTCCGCCGGAAAAGGCAGCGGCATTCACCTCGGCACCGTGCTGTTCGCCGAAAAAGCCGGCATCGAGCTCACGCATATTCCCTACAAGGGCTCGGGGCCGGCGCTCACCGACCTGCTCGGCAACCATGTATCGATCTATTTCTCCTCGCTGCCGCCGGCCATCGGGCTGGTGAAAGAGGGCAAGCTGCGCGCGCTCGGCGTCACCGGCCTGAAGCGCTCGCCGATATTTCCCGAAGTGCCGACGGTCGCCGAGCAGGGGCTGCCCGGCTTCGAGGCGGTCTTGCATTATGGAATTGTCGCTCCAGCCGGCACGCCGCGTCCGATCGTCGACAAGCTCAACGCCGCGCTGCGCAAGGCGCTCGAATTCCCCGAGGTGCACAAGCGCATCGCCACCGAAGGCGCCGAGCCGCTGCCGACCACGCCGGACGAATACGCCGTCGACATCGACCGCGAGGAAACCAAGTGGTCGGCGCTGGTGAAAAAATCCGGTGCCAAGGCGAACTAACGCCGTCTGCGTTCAAGCTCGCTGAAAATCTCGTCGTTATGCTGCCCGAGAGCGGGCGGCGGTGAATCGATACGTGGGCCGCCGTGCGCAAAGGTGAAGGCGGCGAGCGGCACGCCGAAGCCACCTTCGACACCGGTTGCCACCGTCGTGGCGGTGGATGACGCCGCGGCGTCGCGATCTGCGGATCGGCGACCGCCTCGCCCATGCTGCGTACGCGCGCGGCCGGCACGTGGTTGGCCTGCAGGAACGTCTCCCATTCGTCGGCGGTGCGCGTCAGCATGATCTTCTCCAGCACCGCGATCTCGCGGGCGTGATCCTGCTCGCGCTCGTCATTGGTCTTCTTGACCATGTCTGGCTGCCCTAACAGCTTCCAAAGCCGGGCCTGCTGACGCAGATTGCTGGCGCCCAGCATCACCAGTCCGTCTTTGGTGGCGAAAGCGCCGTTGGTGGCGTGCGGATGGCGGTTGCCGCTCGGCTTCGGGTGCACGCCGTTGCGCAGATAGCCGGTGAGGTGCGAGCTCATCAGGATCATCGCCACGTCGAGCATCGCCATGTCGATGCACTGACCCTTGCCGGTGCGCTCGCGCTGAAACAGCGCGGCCGACAAGGCAAAGGCGCCGGTCATGCCGGTGGCGTAGTCGACCGCCGGCGAGCCGAATTTGATCGGATTGACGTCTTTGGTGCCGGTCATCGCCATGATGCCGGAGGTGGCCTGGATCACGTGGTCGTAGGCAGTCTGCTCCCCGCGCGGTCCGTTCTGGCCGAAGGCCGAGAACGACGCATAGATCAGCCGCGGATTGATCGCCGAGAGCGCTTCGTAGCCGAGGCCGAGTGCCTCGAACGCACCGGGCCGGTAGTTCTCCACGAACACGTCGGCGGTGGCGACCAGCTTTTTCAAAGTGTCGCGGTCCTTTTCCTGCTTGAGGTCGAGCGTGATCGAGCGCTTGTTGGAGGCTTGCGTCAGGAACGCCGTGCCCATGTTGCGGCGATTGAGTTCCTTGTCGGTGCCGGCGCCGCGGCTCTGGTCGGGGTCGTCTGGATGCTCGACTTTGATCACGTCGGCGCCCAACACGGCGAGCTGATAGGCGGCGAACGGCCCGGCCAGCACATGGGTGGCGTCGATCACCCGGATTCCCTCAAACGGCCGCATCGTGCACTCCTCCCGGCAACGAGAGGGGCAGCATAGCCAGTTGTTGGCGCGAAGGTGAAGACTATGCGACGGGTTCAAGCCCAGCGGCTTTGAACAGCGCCGCCGCTTCCGGCGTGGTCAGATATGGCGACGAAAGCTGTCGCAACGTCGCGATGCTTGCTGGTGGTGGCGACGCCGGCCGCAAACTCCGAGTAGAGCTGCAGTTCCGGCGGAAACGGCCCGACATATTGCGCACCGGTCACCGGTAGCAGTTCGGGGATCTGCTGGATCGCCATTTCCGCTTCGCCGCGCGCGACCAATTCAGCGACGCGCCCGCTCGGCCCTAGTACGATCTTGTCGCGCATCGCCTCAGCGATGCCGAGGCGATCGAGCAGCTTGTCGAAATAGATGCCGCTGGTGCCTTCGATCGAACGCACGACCGATTTGGCGGCGAGTAGCGCTCGCTTGAAGGCTTCCGTTGTGCCGATGTCGGGCTTGACCGCCCCCTTTCGCACCGACAGCCCGAGCCCGGAGCGGCCGATATCGGCGCGCGTCTCGGCCAGCATCTTACCCTGCGCGGCGAGCTCGTCGAACACCGGTCGCGTCACGATGGCCACATCGAACATGGCGCCGCCCTCGATCTGGCGCTTGACCGCCTTGGCCGGGTCGAAACCGAACGACAGCCGGCAGCCGTGCGCACGCTCGAATTTGGGGCCGATCTCGTTCAGCACGTCGAGCGCGGCGTGCGTGCTCAGCACTCGGATTTCGGCTGCGTTCATAGGTGTTGCCTAAGAGGCTTGAGACGTCATGGTTTTTCGGTCGTCAGCTTACCGGCGAATAACGAAGCCGCGCCAGGGGCAGCGTCGGAACAATCGGATTACGCTAAACATTTCTCAATTGTTAATTAAATCCGTCTAAAGCCAAGTGCGATTCCTACACGTTTCTGTCGCATGTCAAAAATCTGCGAACCATTGCAGGAGCGGTCGGCTACTATGGTCACAGCATCCCCAACCTTAACGCACGCCAATAACGACACCAATCGCAACCTGGTGCGAATTTTCAGCATCTGCCTGAGCACCTTGGTGCTGTCCTATACGGTGCTGGCGTTTCGGCAGTTTCTCGAACAAGGAGCCTTCGACGTGGTCACTTTGCTGACGACGTCGGTTCGCCTCCTGTTGGGCGTGGCTGCGCTGATCGTGGTCCTTAATCCTCCTTGGCTCGCCAGCCGGCTGGAGCGTCAGGTCGACGCGATGGGCGGCCTGTTCGAAACCGGATACGGCAATACGAGCACGAGTGAAAAGATCAAACTGATCGTGCTGGTGACGATGGTCAGCCTGCTCTTGGAGCTGGTGATGATCCGCTGGCTGGCATCGGTCTTCCCGGTGTTTTCATTCTTCAAGAATTTCACGCTGCTGGCCTGCTTCCTCGGTCTGGGAGCCGGATACGCGGTGGCGGAAAAGCAGCCCTGCGCGCCCGCGCTGGTGCTGCCGATGCTCGCGCTGTTTGCCGGCGTTATCGTCCTCTTGCGCTACGACGTCGCCGCAGACCAAGGTCTGTTTGGCGCCCTGCCGATGTGGGAGCAGACGTCGGTCCAGTTGGCGATGGATGCTTTCGATTGGATGACTTTGATCCGGCTGAGCATGCCGCTCTATCTGCTGTTGGGCATGAGTTTCATACTTTGCGCGTGCATCTGTTACCCGATCGGTCAACTGTGCGGAAAATTGCTCCACAGCTCGAATGCGCTGAAAGCTTACGGCCTCAATCTGGCGGGCAGCATTCTTGGCGTTGTGGCGCTGTTCGTGATGAGTTTGTTCTGGCTGCCGCCGTTCGTCTGGTTTGCCGCGGTCGGCGGGATCCTGCTGTATTTTGTGTTATCGCGCGACGCGCGCCTGCCGCTCGGCGTGGCGAGTTTTTGCGTGCTGCTGACGATTCTCCGCCTGGCCGGTGCAGCCGGAAACCCAGCGGATCTATTCGCCGTATCAATTGCTGGAGCGTACGGCCAAGCCGGACGGCCTGATGCAGATTCTGTCGGGTGGGTACTATTATCAGAAGGTCTACAATTTGGAGGAGAACAAGCGCGGGCATGAGTCCGAGGAAGACCGCTATGTCCGGGCCTATTACGAATTTCCGTTCAATTTCAAGAAAAATCCCGAGCGCGTCGCGATTGTCGGCGCCGGCAGCGGTAACGACGCAGCGGCGGCGCTGCGCATGGGCGGGTCACACGTCGATGCGATCGAGATCGATCCGGCCATCGCCTATCTCGGCAAGAATTATCATCCCGAGCATCCGTACGACGATCCGCGCGTCACGCTTACCATCAACGATGCGCGCAACTTCTTCCGTACCACGAATCAGAAATACGACCTGATCATCTATGGCGTGCTGGATTCCCACACCGCGCTCAGTCATGCCTCTAATTTGCGCGTGGATTCCTACGTCTATACGCGTGAGGGGATCGCGGAAGCCTTTAAGCTGCTCAAGCCGGACGGCGTGCTGTCCATCGCCTTCGCGCTGCCCAACGACTCGCTGGGGTTCAAGCTGTCGCACATTCTGCAAGACTTGCCGGGCGCCGGAAAGCCGCTGGCGGTTCGCGTGCTCTACGACTTCGCACATGACCACGGCCTTCATCGTGCAGAAGGGCCATGATGTGGTCATGCCGGCCGCCACCAGTTTCGCGACCCTCGGTTTCACCAATCTCTCGGATCATTTCGCGCAAGCTTATCCGGAGGCCAGCATCCCGACTGACGACTGGCCGTTCTTCTACATGATCCAGCGTACCTATCCGGTCAGCTACATGATCGCGCTCGGACTGGCGCTGCTGCTCAGCTATCTGTTCGTGCGCAGGACCATCGGCCTGACCGAACCGGTCGACCGCGGCTATCTGCCGTTTTTCTTCCTCGGCTCCGGCTTCATGCTGGTGGAGACCAAGGCCATTACCGAACTGGGGCTGCATCTCGGCGGCACCTGGTACGTGATCGCGGCGACCATCGTCATGGTGCTGCTGATGGCGTTTCTCGCCAATCTCATCGTCCAGCGCAAAGTCTTTCAGCGTACCGGCTTCGCCTATATCGGTCTCATCGTCAGCCTGCTGGTCGGCTACGTCTATGCGCGCAACCACGCGCTGATCGCCTTCAGTTCGCCCTTGGCGAGCCTGATGGTGAGCTGCGTGCTGCTGACCATCCCGCTGTTCTTCTCGGGGATCGTCTTTTCGACATTGATCAGCCGGGCCAAAATCAATATCTCCACCGCGCTCGCGTATAATCTGATGGGCGCGCTGTTCGGCGGCTTGATGGAATACAATTCGATGTATTTCGGATTTGCCTTCCTCTATCTGCTGGCGATCGGATTCTATTTCCTGGCCTGGATGTTCTCCTGGACCCCGGCGCTAACGACGCAGCGGGGAAGCGTCCTCAAGCCGAGTTCGCTGCTGTAGCGGCTAGAGCGCCTCGACGAAGGCCACCATCTTGCGCCGCTGGTCGGGGTCGGGCAGCGGCCCTCGCATGGCGCCGAGATTATCCGTCATGTGCGCCGCGTTGCCGGTGCCGGGAATGACGGCGGTCACGCGCGCATCGCTCAGCAAATATTTGAGGAAGAACTGCGCCCAGCTTGCGGCGAAGCCTTTGGCCCAATCGGGAATCTCCTTGCCGCGCACGGCGTGGAACAGGCGGGCGCGGCCGAACGGCAGGGCGGTGAGCACGCCGGCTTTGACCTCGGCCGCCAGCGGCAAAATACGTTTTTCCGCGATGCGGTTGTCGAGCGAATAGTCGATCTGCACGAAATCGGGCTTCTCGCGTCCGAGCACTGCTTCAACCGCCGCGAAGTCGCCGTGAAACGTCGAGGTGATGCCGATATAGCGGCACACGCCTTTCGCCTTCCACTCCTTGAACTGCCCAAGCGACTGGCGCGGATTGCGCACATTGTGGAGCTGGAGCAGGTCGAGCTTTGCGGTCTTGAGCCGCTCCAACGAGCGCTTGAGTTCCGCGGCGTCAGGCTGCTTCGAGCTTGCTGGCGATAAAGAGCTTGTCGCGCAGGCCGGCGGGCGCGATGACGTCGCCCAGCACGATTTCGGCATCGCCATAAGTCGACGCCGTGTCGATCAGGCGACCGCCGTTCGCGACCAAAGCCTGCACCACCTCCGCCGCCTTGCGCCGGGTCGGCTCGTTGGCGGTGTCGAAAACCTGTGCGGTGCCGAGGCCGACCGGCGGCAGCCGCTCGCCGCTGCTGGGGATGGAGCGGGTGATGAACGCATCACTTTGGGCGTGCGCGGGCGGCGCTAGCAGCGCCGCGCCCGCCAGCGCCGCGAATTTCCGCCGGGTAATTTGGATCGCCATATCAGCCTCCCTGCGCTGTCGCCGCGGCGAGCCGCTCGGCACGGCGTTCCTGCGTCCGTCCCAAGGCCGCCGACAGGACCAGCCATCCGGCCGTCACCGGCAGCGCGCACAGCGCGATGGCGCCCAGCTTTAGTCCCAGCGCCTGCATGCTGTCGAACACCCAGCCGTACAACGCGTCGGAGCCGCGATAGATCACGACGTCGATCAGGTTCTTGGCTTTGTATTTCTCTTCGCGCGTCACCACGGTGAAGAACACCTGACGCGCCGGGTTGGCGATGGCGAAGTTCATCCAGCGCTGCACGACTTGCAGGGTCAAGACGACGGCCAGGCTCGGCGACACGGCCAGCGCGGCGAAGCCCACGACATAGACCAGCGGCAGCGCGCCCGCCGCGATGCCGGTGCCGAAGCGCTTGAGCAGCCAACCGGTGGCGAAAACCTGCGTCGCCAACGTCAGCAGGCTGACCGCCAGATCGATACTGGCGAATATGCGGGTCTGCGCACCGGCGCCGTGCACGGTCGCCGAAACGATGTGGGCCTGTTCGAAATAAACGATGGTCGCGCCGAACGACAGCAGGCTGACCCACACGCCGACGCCGAGCAGATAAGGTGATCGGAACATTTCGAGCAGCGCGGCGAAGGCGCTGCCGCCGATCTTTGGCGGTTCGGCTTGCGGCACACTAGCCTGCACCGTGGCTGCGCGCTCGAGCCGGTAGACGCAGAATACCGCCGCTTCGAGCAAGACGATCGCGGCGATCAGCAGATTGGTCGGGCCGAGCGGCACCGACAAAGCGATCGTGATGACCGGACCGAGCAGCGCGCCGGCCGTGCCACCGGCACCGATGAAGCCGAACAGCCGCTTGCCTTGCTCGGCGTCGAACAGGTCGGCCATGAACGACCAGAACACCGCGACCGCGAACAGGTTGAACACGCTGACCCAGACAAAGAATATTCGCGCGACGATCGCGGTCTCGACGCCGAGCGTCAGCAGCAGCCAGAACAACGCCAGATTGGCGACGAAGAAGTGATAGACGACGGGAATGAATCGCGCGCGCGTCAGTTTCGCCACCAGCGCGCCGTAGAGCGGCTGGGCGACCAGCAGCGTCACGAAGGTCGCGGTGAACAGCCATGGCAGGTTCTTGACGCCGCCGGCGATGCCCATCTGGTCGCGCAGCGGCCGCAGCACGTAATAGCCGGCCAGCAGCATGAAGAAATAGCCGAACGACCACAGCGCCGCCGCGCGTTCTTGCGGCGTCGCCGGCATCGCTCGCGCGATCCAGCGCTGGAGCGGGTTCACGGCGCCAGGTTCAGTTTCTGCTTGAGCTCGGCCGCGCTCACCGGCTGGCCGTAGCCCGGGTTGCCGCGCTGGAACCGCCGCGCATCCGCCAGCTTGCCGACCACGACAGGATCGAAGCCGGCATCGCGCACCAGTCCGCTCGCGATCCGCACCGCCTCCGCATCGTCGCCGGCGATCGGGATCGCCAGTCTGGGATCGGGGCGGTTCGCCTCTTTCGCGAAGGTCATATAGGACATCGTATTGAAGCTGCGGACCAGCCGCGTGCCGGCCAGATATTTCTGCGAAATGATGCCGATGCCGTCGCGCTCGACTTCTTCCGCGACCGCGCCGTCGCGCGCAACCACGGCGTTGCAGGCATCGAGCACGACCTTGCCCTTGAGCGCCGCGGCATAGTCGCGGCCGATCTGCGGCAGCGCGCCGTAAGGCACGGCAATGAAGACGACGTCGCCGAATGCGATGGCCTTGTCGACCGGGCCGGCCTGGGCGAGGGCGCCAAGGGCAGCAACCATGTCCTTCAATTCGTCGGGATGGCGCGACGAGAACATCACCGGATGCCCCGCTTTCACCCACAATCCGCCGATCGTGCCGCCGATGTGGCCCGAACCGATGATGCCGATGCGCGATTTGTTGTCGCCGCTCGGCTGGGCGAACGAGCGCGCCGGCAGCAGCGTTGCACTCAGGATCAGCGCGCCGCCGGCGCCGAGCATGACCCGGCGGCCGCGGTCGACAAAGTCGTGCTTGGACATCGTAGGCCTCCCGTGTTGACGGTTTTTCGCGTTGCTACCGAGGTTATCGCGATCTTGCGGCGCGACAACGGACGGCGCACATCACGGTTGCGTGAGAAACTGCGGGCTCACCGCGGCAAGGCGTAGATGAACACCGCGCCCTTGCCGAGCCCGCCGTGCAGGCAAATGAAGCGCACCTCGGCCGGTTCGCCGGCGGCCTGATAAGTGGCCTTGCCGTGATAGACGGTGGAGACGAATTGCGTGCCCACTTTGTCGGCGAACTTGTCTTCCTCGACGTCGGCGCGCGCGATCGCAAACTTTTTGAACGCCGAATTTTCGCCTTTGAACTTGACCGCGGCGAGCTTCTCGCAATCGCGCAGGCCATCTTCGGTCGATTTCTGCGCCAGCGCCGGCGCGGCGGCGAGCGCGCACAAGGCCGCGACAAGCGCGAGCTTCACGCCCACGGCCGCGCTGCTTTGGCCTTTTCCTCGTAGCTTACGATCTTGCTCTGCTTCTGCTTGGTCAGTCCGATATCGTCGAGGCCGTTGAGCATGCAGTGCTTGCGGAAGGCGTCGATCTCGAACTTGACCACGCCGCCGTCGGGCCCGTGGATTTCCTGCTTCTCGAGATCGATCGAGAGCGTGGCATTGGCGCCGCGCTCGGCGTCGTCGAACAGCTTCTCCAGATCCTCAGGCGAGACGCGGATCGGCAGCACGCCGTTCTTGAAGCAGTTGTTGTAGAAGATGTCGCCGAACGCGGTCGAGATCACGCAGCGGATGCCGAAATCCATCAGCGCCCAGGGCGCGTGCTCGCGGCTCGAGCCGCAGCCGAAATTGTCGCCGGCGACCAGAATCTTGGCCTTGCGATAGGCCGGCTTGTTGAGCACGAAATCGGGGTTTTCGCTGCCGTCGTCCTTGTAGCGCAGCTCGGAGAACAGGCCCTTGCCGAGCCCGGTGCGCTTGATGGTCTTCAGGTATTGCTTGGGGATGACCATGTCGGTGTCGACATTGATCATCTTCAAGGGCGCGGCGACGCCTTCCAGGGTGGTGAATTTGTCCATCTCAGTCGTCCTTGCGGGCAACGGTCGTGCGGCCGTGCCGGGAAATCGTTTAGCGGCCTTTATTTGCGGGCATAGCGCACGCAGGTCAAGGTTGGGTTAAGGCGTTTTCAGGGGGCCGCCTCCCGCTTGAAGCGGGTCTCGCGGATGACCTGGCAAACCTGCACGGAATGGCTCTCGTAATAGATTTCCTTCGCCTTGCGCTGCGCAACCCGGTGTTCCGGGTGCATGCGCCAGACGCGCTGCGCTTCTTCCGACTCGAATTCGACGATGGTGACGCGCTCGCCGTCCTCGGCGAAGAACCCCTTGTGCGAAATGTAGCCGGGAATGGTTGCCGCGAGTTCGACCATACGGTCGACTAGCGCTACGTATTCCTCGCGCACGTCCGGCATCAAGCGGGAACGAAAAACGGTGACAATCATGCGGGGCGGCCTTTCGGGTTACCGAATCTTGTGACTATCCCACCGAACGATGCCGCCGATCCAATGCATGTTTTCGATTGGACTCATGCGGTGGGCTGATCGGCGCGGCGAAGGCGCGAGGGCGTGTCCTCATAAAGTGAGGCTGGTGAGCAACGGCTGGCCAATGTCGGTTTTGCCCCCGAAAGCGGACATTCGTTGCGGGTTCGTGCTTTTCCGCTTTGTGCCATTAGCTGACAATACTACCCGCCAAACTTACTCAGCCAGACTCGATTCCATGCTGCCTGATCACGGCTGCGGCTCTCGGGTGCAGTGAGACCTTTGACGAGAGAGCTCTCGCAGAGTCGGGGTTGCCGTTGCGGCCTTCCGAATCGAACATCAGCAGAACGAAGCTTTTGGTCTTCGTTTGCTTTGCAACTTGTCCTCTGCTGACGGTCAGGCCTTTTTGATTCCGACGATCATGGAATAGGCCGCCGCGAGCGGCATGATGCGCAGATCGTCAAATCCAGTCTCGCGCATCCAGCGGACGCAATCGGAGGCGGTGAAGGCGAACCCGCCGGCGGTCATGATCAGCATGTGCAAGCTCATAGCAAGCGCTGCGGTCGCCGTTCGGCGCTCGTCGTCGATGAGACGCTCATAAACAATGAGCGCGCCGCCCGCAGGAAGAGCTTCATAGGCTTTTCTCAGCAGCATCTGCTTTGTGGAAAGATCCCAGTTGTGCAGGATCCGACCCATGATCAAGACGTCGGCCGCTGGAAGAGAATCTTGGAAAAAATCCCCCGGGCAGAATCGCAGCCGGCCCGACAGGCCATGGGATTCAACATAATTGTCGAAAAGCGGTTTGAGGACGGGGAGGTCGAATCCGCTGCCGCGGAGATGCGGATAGGCGCGTGCAATTTCGACAGGCAAACAACCTTCCGCGGTGCCGATGTCCGCGATCGTCTGGTAATCCCGCCAAGGAAATTCTTTCATCATGGCCGGTGCGACCAGCCGGCTCCCGCCGGTCATCCCCTTTGCGAAGGCGTCGAGCATCGCAGGGTCCGTGTATAGAGCCGGATAGTGGCCGCTTCCTCCGGTTTTTTCCGGTCCGTTTCCGCGCAGTGCCTCGGTGAGCGAAGTCCAAGCCGCAAAATGCCGTGAATTCAGGCATTCGAACAGGCCGCCGACATAGCTCGGCTTTTTACGGTCGAGATAAAGGTCAGCATCGGGCGTGTTGGTGTAGTGGCCGCCTGAATCACGATCAATCAGCCCTATCGCCACCAGCGTATCGAAGAAATCAACCGCGCCGCGCCGACCAATTCCGATCCGCTCGCGCAGCGCTTGCGCGTCTAATGGTCCGTCAGCGAGCGCGGTGAAGACGCCGAGTTCGACCGCGCTGAGCAGCGTCTTGGCTGCCTGGAATGAATGGCCAAGTTCGACGATACGGGCGAGTGTGGTCACGAGTTTCTGGCACCAAGCGGTTCAGACACAATCGGTTCCGTTTCGAGCATTCGACGCAGCTCCGCCCGGTCGAGCTTGCCCATGGCGTTCCGCGGCACACGATCCACGGTGATAAACCGCTTCGGCATGAAAATGGCAGGAAGTTGCTTGCGACAGTGCTCCCGGAGCCGATCGATATCGATCGGCTTTTTAGATTCAACCGCGACGCAGATTTGATTGAATCCGTCTTTTGTAGTGACGAGGGCCGCACCGGCTGCAATCGCGGCATCAAATCCAGTGATGACCTCCTCGATGGCTTCGGGGGCGATCTTTTCACCGCCGAGATTGAGGACGGCTGTTTGCCGCCCGGAGATGATCAATATTCCGTCCGCCGTCATGGAGCCGATGTCGCCGGGATAGAACCAGCCATCGCGGAAAATCCGCAACGCAGATGACGTTTCATTGAAATACCCGGGAACCATGTGATCACCGCGAATGCGCACGAGCCCGCTTTGGCCGGCCGGCATCGGCCGATCGGTTTCGTCGACGATTTCGACGCGCATGCCGGGTGTGACGTAGCCAACTGCGCCGGGAACATTTTGAATCGCATAAGCCGGCGCGCTCGCGACGAGCGAGGTTTCCGCCGATCCATAGGCGGCGACCATGTTCGAGCCCATGCGGCTGCCGACGCGCTCGGCAAGGCTGCGCGAGAGGATGCTGCCCCCGGTCAGAATGACATCAAAGGCATGCTGACAGTGATGTTTGTCATACTCGCCCAGGAGCTCCGGCAAAGACCCCGGGGCCACAACGAAAGCATTCACGTTGTAGAAGCCGAGCGCGCGCAGGGTGTTCTCCGCATTGTTGCCGCGCATGAAGAACGCGCCCCCCTTCAGCAGCGTAGAGATGAACAAGGTGTAGCCGAATGAAGTCGCCAGCGCGACGTCGCAGAACAAACGGGCGCCGGACGGAAGCTTGTTTCCGCACAGCGCATGATAGCGCAGCACTCTGCCGAGAATCATCCGGTGGCTCAGCCCTACCGCCTTCG
This sequence comes from uncultured Alphaproteobacteria bacterium, assembly GCA_963770985.1. GTDB lineage: Bacteria > Pseudomonadota > Alphaproteobacteria > Rhizobiales > Xanthobacteraceae > Pseudolabrys. The sequence continues at coordinate 222,405 of CAVYRR010000014.1, forward strand.
GCTCACCCGTCGTGCCGGATGTCAGGATGATCCGGGCGATGTCGTCTTCGCGCGGGACGTGATCGAGCTCGGGCGGTTTCCCGTCACCCAGCAGCCAGGTCGGGTCGAACGCGATTGTCTTGATGTTCGCGTGGGGATGCGGTCCGTCGCACAAGATCGCGTCGAAGTGCAGGGATCCGGGCAGCTTGCGCGTGCTAACCGACGCGGTGACGACGCCGAGCCGCGCAAGCCCAAGAATGAGCACTGCGTGGATCACCGGATGCTGCGGGAGAAACAGAGCGACCACGTGCCCGTGTGCGAAACCCATCGCGCGCGCGCGTCGGCAGACGTTGTTTATGGATTTTTCCAGCCGCTCGTAGGTCACGATGTCGACGCCGGGCGAGCAGAGTGCCAGCGCCTCCGGGTCGTGGCGGGTGTGGAAGAGAATGGTATCTATAATGTTCATCTGTCCGCGCCGTGCGGCCGGTCGGGCGCTATTTGGACCATGCAATCGAGGCAGGGCAAGCACGGCAAACCGATTTATACTGGCAGCCGAAAGCCGGTCCCGCTTACCTGTTGAAAGAACAAGCATTTCATTCGACGGATGACCCAGCCGGTACACAGGTCGAGCTTTTTTCTGGGATGTTGCTCCCAGGCCACATAGACGGAATGGGAATTGTGCTACTAAATTCATTGAGGAATGGCAGGGGTGGCGTCATGAAACGATTATTGCTCACGACGGTTTCGGCACTGGCCTTGATCTCGGCGCGACCGGGCCTCGCAGCCGATCTCCCCACGCGCATGCCGGTCAAGGCGGCGCCGGCGCCGGCGCGCGTGTTCAGTTGGACCGGCTGTTACGTTGGCGGGCATGTCGGCTGGGGCTGGGGGCGCAAGACCTTTGCCGATACGCCGGACGGTTTTTTGTTATCAACCCTCTCGGGATCAATATCGTCGGTGGACGTCGACACGAACGGATTCCTCGGCGGCGGCCAGGTCGGCTGCGATTATCAATTCGCGACGAACTGGGTGGTCGGGGTCGAGGGTCAGTTGTCCTGGGCCGATATTTCCGGCAGCGCGGCATTCCCGAATGACTCGGTCGAACTCAGCACCTTCCATGCCAAGACCGATTGGTTGGCGAGCGCCACGGCGCGGCTGGGCTATGCGTGGGATCCACGTTGGCTCGTTTACGCCAAAGGCGGCGCGGCCTGGGCCCACGACAAGTACACCGTGGACTATCTCGGCACCTGGGCCGCATCCGAGACCCGCAGCGGCTGGACCGTCGGCGGCGGTCTCGAATGGGCCTTCGCCGACAATTGGTCGGCCAAGCTCGAATATCAATTCTATGATTTCGGGACCAAAGATTTGGCATTCTTCAGTTCCGACTTCGTCGGGGGCCCGACCACCTCGGTTGAATCCGTAAAGCAGCAGATCCACACGGTGAAGCTCGGTCTCAATTACCGCTTCGCTTTTGGCCGATGACAGCACGCTAATTTTCGGTCGGAAATGACTGGAGTGGAATAATCATGAAACGATTGTTGCTCACGACGGTTTCGGCGCTGGCCTTGATCTCGGCGCGGCCGGGCCTTGCCGCCGATCTCCCCACGCGAATGCCGGTCAAGGCGGCGCCCGCGCCGGCGCGGATGTTCAGTTGGACCGGTTGCTATCTCGGCGGGCATGTCGGCTGGGGCTGGGGGCGCAAGACCTTTACCGATACGTCGCAAGGCGATTTGACGGCCCTCGTCGGGCTACCATCGGTTAATTTCGATACGAACGGATTCCTCGGCGGCGGTCAGGTCGGCTGCGACTATCAATTCGCACAGAATTGGGTGATTGGGGTCGAGGGTAGTTTCTCATGGGCTGACATTCACGGAAGCGCGGCGCTCCCGAGTATTTTCCCCGATACCCTGACCTTCCAGGCCAAAACCGACTGGATGGCAAGTACCACAGGAAGGCTGGGCTATACGTGGGATCGCTGGCTGGTCTACGCCAAAGGCGGCGTGGCCTGGGCTCACGACAAATACAACGCTGTGAGCGCGACAGGCTATGTCGGCAGCTGGGCCGCATCGGAGACCCGCAGCGGCTGGACCGTCGGCGGCGGTCTCGAATGGGCCTTCGCCGACAATTGGTCGGCCAAGCTTGAGTATCAATACTATGACTTCGGTAGCCGGGATGTGGCGTTCGTCGGGGGTGCCGGCGCTGCGTTATCATTTCTCAACCCCAGCATCGAGACTGTAAAGCAGCAAATCCAGACGGTGACGGTGGGCGTCAACTACCGCTTTAGCGGGCTATTCCACTGAGACCGTGACAGATTCACAAACGCGAGAAACTCCGGGCAATGTCCCGGAGTTTTTCTTTTGAGCAAGCCATCGATTAGCTGTGGTGGCGGCGATGTCCGCTATGGGTCACCAGCGGACATCCCCCGATATCCAGCGCATGTCCACCTTGACCCTGAATGCGGACATTTGGAAACGCATCCGCGTCGACATTTGGCCGATCGTTTATGAGTCCGCGCTTTAGCTCGGCTTGCTCGGGCGGCCTTTTTCGTTGCGCGGGATCGACGCCAGTTCGGTGACCCAGGGGCGCGCCGAGCGGAACCAGTTCTGCTGGCGCGGGATGAGCTGATCGCGCTGGCGCAGCGTGCCGGTGCGAATCATATAAGCGTCCGGATTGTCGCCGGGCGCGGTGGAATAGATCGGCGTGCCGCAGCGCGGGCAGAAGGCCTGCATCCGCGGGTTGCCGTTTTCGGCCGTGGTCTTGAGGTAGCGCGTCGGTTCGCCGCTCAGCATTTTGAAAGTCTTGCCGGGCGCGCGGATGCTGGTGCGAAACGCCGTGCCCGAACCGCTCTGGCAGTCGGTGCAGTGGCAGATCGAAACATTCTGCGGATCGGCTTCCGCTTCGAAGCTGAGATAGCCGCAGTGGCAGCGGCCGTCGATTTTCATGAGTCTTGCTCCCTTCAGTCGGCGCTGGCCTCGATCGCTTCGATGTCGTCGTCCGAGAGCCCGAAATGGTGGCCGATCTCGTGCACCAGCACGTGGGTGACGATGGCGCCCAGGCTGTCCTCGTGCTCGGCCCAGTAGTCGAGGATCGGGCGGCGGTAGAGCCAGACCATGTTGGGCAGCGGCTCCAGAACACTGCTCGATTGAAATGGCAGACCAACACCTTGGAACAGGCCGAGCAGATCGAATTCTGTCTCGACATTCATCACATCGAGGACTTCCTCGGTCGGAAAATCGGCCACCTGGATGATGAGATTTTCGCAAAGGCCGCGGAAATGTTCTGGCAAGCGGGCATAAGCGTCCGCCGCCAGCGCCTCGATTTCGCCGAGCGAAGGCGCCGCCGCCCCGCGCCACGCCAAAGGATCGTCAAATTGGCCTTTCATACCAACGTTCTAGGGCATGATGCCGCGGCAACCAAGCGGTTGACGGCGGGCGACGAAAGAGCGACCGTTTATCGTTGGGCGTGGCGGGTAGGGATTGAGAATATGCGGAAGAACTTCTTTTTCTTGGCACTTCTGGCGCTGGTCGTTTCAGTTTTCACCCAGATGTCGCCGGCCTCTGCCGAGGTCTCCGGCGCCTCGCCGTCCACCCATGAATTGGCCGCCCAATCGCGCCCCCGCATCACCATCCACCCGCGGCGGATTCATCCCAATTCCAAGCGCTACTGCCGTTTCTGGCTGGCAAAGGAATACCGCGTCAGCGGGCCGGTGATCGTCCCGCAGCAGCAATGCTGGTGGCACTAGCGAACCCGGCCGCCGCTGGCGCGTTATAGAGGTGCGATAAAATAAATTCGGGGCGACTTCGGAGGACACGCGATGTCGAAGATCGTCAAGGTTGTTGCGGTTCTGCTGCTGATTGGCGGCAGCATCGCTGCGGCGCCAACTGTTGCTTTGGCGCAGCACCACCATCATGGCAGCGGCGGCCACTGGCATGGGCATGGCGGCGGCTGGGGCTGGGGTGGCTTCGGTTGGGGGCTTGGGTTGGGTTTGGCCGCGCCCTACTACGGCGGCTACTACTACCGGCCAGGACCCTACTACTACGATGATTATTACGATTCCAATTGCGGATGGGCGCGCGTGCGCTGGCGCGACGGTACCCGTCACCGCGTTTGGCGCTGCTGGTGACGCGTCACACGTGAAACAATGAGGCCCGCCGTTGCGGGCGGGCCTTTTTTGCGTTCTGGCGGTCGCGCTATTTCCACTCGCGCACGTCAACGAAGTGGCCAGCGATCGCGGCGGCCGCCGCCATCGCTGGCGACACCAGGTGGGTACGGCCTTTGTAGCCCTGGCGACCTTCGAAGTTGCGGTTCGAGGTGGAGGCGCAGCGCTCGCCCGGCTTGAGCTTGTCGGGGTTCATCGCCAGGCACATCGAGCAGCCCGGTTCGCGCCAGTCGAAACCAGCGGCCTTGAAAATCTTGTCGAGCCCTTCGGTTTCCGCCTGCTCCTTCACCAGCCCGGAGCCGGGCACGATCATGGCGTAGACGTGGCCGGAGACTTTCTTGTCCTTGGCCACGCGCGCGACTTCGCGCAGGTCCTCGATGCGTCCGTTGGTGCAGGAGCCGATGAACACGCGGTCGAGCTTGATGTCGGTGATCTTTTCGCCACCGGCGAGTCCCATGTAGCCGAGCGAGCGCTCGGCGGCGATGCGCTTCTTTTCGTCTTGAATTTCGGCCGGCACCGGCACGCGTCCGGTGACCGTCACCACTTGCTCGGGACTGGTGCCCCAGGTGACCAGCGGCGGCAGCTTGGCGGCGTCGAGCCTGATCTCGCGATCGAAATGCGCACCGTCGTCCGAGCGCAAAGTCTCCCAATAGCGCATGGCCTCGTCCCAGGCCTTGCCCTTGGGTGCTTTCGGCTTGTCCTTGAGATAGGCGTAAGCCTTCTCGTCGGGCGCGATGAAGCCGGCTTTGGCGCCGCCTTCAACCGACATGTTGCAGATGGTCATGCGCCCTTCCATCGAGCAAGCGCGCACCGCCTCGCCGGCATATTCCAGCGCGTAGCCGGTGCCGCCGGCGGTGCCGATTTCCCCAATAATGGCGAGGATGATGTCCTTGGCCGTGACGCCCTGCGGCAATTTTCCGTCGACCACCGCGCGCATATTCAGCGATTTCTTCTGGATCAGCGTCTGCGTCGCCAGCACGTGCTCGACCTCCGAGGTGCCGATGCCGTAGGCCAGCGCGCCGAAGGCGCCGTGAGTCGCCGTGTGGCTGTCGCCGCACACGATGGTGGTGCCGGGCAGCGTGAAGCCCTGCTCGGGACCGATGATGTGGACGATGCCCTGGCGCTTGTCGAACTCGTTGAAATATTCGATGCCGAAGTCCTTGGCGTTCTGCGCCATGACCGCGATCTGTTCGGCGCTTTCTGGATCGGGATTGGGCTTGTTGCGGTCGGAGGTCGGCACGTTGTGGTCGACCACGGCGAGCGTCTTGTCGGGCGCATGCACCTTGCGGCCGGCCGTGCGCAGACCCTCGAAGGCCTGCGGCGAGGTCACCTCGTGCACCAGATGGCGGTCGACATAGATCAGGCAGGTTCCATCCGGCGCCTCGTCCACCAGATGGTCGTCCCAGATCTTGTCGTACAGCGTGCGCGGTTTCGCCATCGTCTCACTCTCCGTTACGGCATTATGCGATATCTAGCGCCGCCAAGCCTCAAGAAAAAGGGGCCGAACGGTGGCCCCTTCCTGCATCATCGCATGGCTGCGATTATTCCTTGGCGGCGGCCTCGGCCGCCTCTGGCCCGCCGGTCGCCTGCGCCTCGATGCGCGCCTTCTTGCCGCGCAGGCCGCGCAGGTAATAAAGCTTGGCGCGGCGCACCTTGCCGCGGCGCACGACCTTGATCGAGTCGATCATCGGCGCGTAGAGCGGGAACACGCGCTCGACGCCTTCGCCGTAGGAAATCTTGCGCACGGTGAAGTTTTCGTTGATGCCGCCGCCCGAACGGCCGATGCAGACACCCTCGTAGGCCTGGATGCGGCTCTTGTCGCCTTCCACCACCTTGACGTTCACCAGCACGGTGTCGCCCGGCGCGAAATCGGGAATTTCCTTGCCGGCCGCGAGTTTCTCGACCTGCTCTTTATTGATCTGCTGGATGATGTTCATGGCTTAAGTCTCCGTCGGCAGCGCCAGCAACCGGCGCGCGGTCTTGTCTGGTCTGAATGGGTTGGGCGAGCTTCTACGACAAAGCTCACAGCTTGTCACCCTCGCGTTTTGGGCCCGTTTTTTGGCTTTTTACCGGCCAAATAGGCTGCCCAAAGGTCCGGGCGGCGCTCCCGGGTGAGCCGTTCGGCTTCGGCCCGCCGCCAGGCAGCGATCTTGCCGTGGTCGCCCGACAGCAGCACATCCGGGATCGGCTCGCCCTCGAACACCGGCGGCCGGGTGTATTGCGAGTATTCCAAGAGGCCGTCGGCGAAACTCTCCTCGGCGATCGAGGCCTCCTTGCCCATGACGCCGGGCAGCAGCCGCACGCAAGCATCGAGCAGGGCGATCGCCGCCGGCTCACCGCCCGAGAGCACGAAATCGCCGAGCGAGACTTCCTCGAGCTTACGGGCCTTGATCAGCCGCTCATCGACGCCTTCGAAGCGGGCACAGACGATCACGACGCCAAGCCCGGCGGCCAGATGGGCCACACGCGCTTGCGTCAGCGGTGCGCCGCGCGGGCTCATCAACAGGCGCGGACGCTGGTCGTGCGGGACGGTATCGAGCGCACGCGCCAAGACGTCGGCTTTCATCACCATGCCGGGGCCGCCGCCGGCCGGCGTGTCGTCCACGGTGCGGTGCTTGTCGGTAGCGGCGTCACGGATGTCATGGGTGTCAAGCGACCAGATGCCGGTGCTAAGCGCCTTGCCGGCGAGGCTCAACGCCAGCGGGCCGGGGAACATCTCCGGAAAGATCGTCAGGATGCTCGCGCGCCACATTGTCAGTCTTCTTCCTTCGCCTCGATCTCGGCCGGCGGCACGACGACGATGCGTCCCGCCTTCAGATTGATGGTCGGCACTGTCGTCTCGGTGAACGGCAACAACAATCGCTCGCCGCCGGCGGCGGGATCGATCTCGATCAGATCGCCGGCACCGAAATTATGGATCGCGATGACGGTACCGAGCGCGGCGCCGTCTTCGCCCACCGCCGACAGGCCGACCAGGTCGGCGTGATAGAACGTGTCGGCGTCCTCGATCGGTGGCAGGCGGTCACGCGGCACGAACAGATCGGTGTTGCGCAATGTCTCCGCCGCGTCGCGGTCGGAAATGCCGTTGAACCGGGCGACCAGATGATCCTTGGCCGGCCGCGCCGCTTCGATCTCGAAGCGCCGCGCGCCGTCCTCGGTTTCCAGAGGGCCGTAGTTGGTGACGGCAAGCGGGTCCTCGGTGAACGACCACAGTTTCACCTCGCCGCGAATGCCGTGCGCGGCACCGATGCGAGCGACGCAAACTCTTTCTTCCCTCTCCCCACCCGAACTCGGGTGTTCCCGAGTTCGGCCACTATAAGATTGGTCGAAGTCGGAAACATCCGACTTCGACATGGGGAGAGGGTGCCGAGCCGCCGTAGGCGGCGAGGCGGGTGAGGGGGATAGTGCTTTGCCCTTCTTGCTCTTCACGATCCCCCTCACCCGGTCTCACTCGCTTCGCTCGTTCGACCACCCTCTCCCCAACGGGGAGTGGGAAAGAAAGCTCAGCTCGCCGCCGGTGCTTCGGCTGCCTTGGCCTTGTCGGCCGCAGCCTTGTCGGTCGCCGCTTTGGCAGTCGCCGCCGTCTTGGCGGCCGCGTCGCTCGCTTCCTTGGCCTTGAGCGCTTCTTCCGCAGCGGCCTTGCGTTCCTTGCGCGGGATCGCCTTTACCGGATTGTTGCGCTTTTCACGCTTCACGATGCCGGCGGCATCGAGGAAGCGCGTCACGCGGTCGGACGGCTGCGCGCCCTTCTTCATCCAGGCCTGCACCTTGTCGAGATCGAGCTTGAGACGCTCGGTCTTTTCCTTCGGCAGCAGCGGATTGAAATGACCGAGCCGCTCGATGAAGCGGCCGTCGCGCGGCGAGCGCGAGTCGGCGACGACGATGTGATAGACCGGCCGCTTCTTGGTTCCGGCGCGGGCCATGCGGATAACGAGAGACATTTCAGGTTCCTTTCTTAGACGTCGATTTTTTGGACATTGATCACTTCTTTTTTCCGAGACCGGGCAGACCGCCCGGCAATCCAGGAAACTTTCCACCCAGACCCGGCAGACCGGGAGTACCGGGAAAATTCGGCGGCAGCGTCGGCATAGTCGGCGGCAGACCGGGTATGCCGGGCGGCAGTTGCGCGCCGGGCGGCATGTTCTTCGTCATTTCCGCCATCTGCTCGGGCGTCGGCATGGCGGAGCCGAAACCCATGGCCTGCGCCAAGCCGGCGAGCGGACCGCGCTTGCCTTTGCCCATCGCCTTCATCATGTCGGCCATGCCGCGGTGCATTTTCAAAAGCTTGTTGATCGCCTCCGGCGTGGTGCCGGAGCCGGCGGCGATGCGCTTCTTGCGGCTGGCTTTGAGAATGTCTGGGTTGCGCCGCTCCTGCGGCGTCATCGAGTTGATGATCGCCATCTGCCGCTTGACGAGCTTGTCGTCGAGGCCGGCGGCGGCGATCTGGTTCTTCATCTTGGCCACGCCGGGCATCATGCCGAGCAGGCCGCTCATGCCGCCCATGCCTTGCATCTGCTGAAGTTGTTCGCGCAGATCGCCGAGATCGAACTTGCCCTTGCGCATCTTCTCGGCCGCGCGCATGGCCTTTTCGGCGTCGATATTGGCGGTGGCTTTCTCCACCAGCGCGACGATGTCGCCCATGCCGAGAATGCGGCCGGCGATGCGGCCTGCGTCGAATTCTTCCAGCGCGTCGAGTTTCTCGCCGGTGCCGATCAGCTTGATCGGTTTGGCGGTGACCGCGCGCATCGACAGTGCGGCGCCGCCGCGGCCGTCGCCATCGACGCGGGTGAGCACAATGCCGGTGAGGCCGACGCGTTCATCGAACGCGCGCGCTAGGTTGACCGCGTCCTGGCCGGTGAGCGCATCGGCGACCAGCAACACCTCGTGCGGATTGGCGGCACGCTTGACCTCGGCCGCTTCGCTCATCATCTCGTCGTCAAGCGTGGTGCGGCCGGCGGTATCGAGCAGCACCACGTCGTAGCCGCCGAGGCGGGCGGCTTCGAGCGCGCGCTTGGCGATCTGCGGCGGCTGCTGGCCTTCGACAACCGGCAATGTGTCGATGCCGGTTTCGCGGCCGAGCACGGCGAGTTGCTCCATCGCGGCCGGGCGACGCACGTCGAGCGAGGCCATCAGCACTTTTTTCTTTTGCCGCTCGGTGAGGCGTCTGGCGACCTTGGCGGTGGTGGTGGTTTTGCCGGAGCCTTGCAAGCCGACCATCATGATGGCGACCGGCGGCGCGGCATTGAGATCGATGGTCTGGCTGTCGGCGCCCAGCGTGGCGACCAGCTGGTCGTGCACGATCTTGACGACCATCTGGCCGGGCGTCACCGACTTCATCACCTCGACGCCGACCGCCTGCTTCTTGATGTTGTCGGTGAAGGCGCGCGCCACGTCGAGCGCGACGTCGGCCTCGAGCAGCGCCTGGCGCACTTCGCGCAGCGCCGCGTCGACGTCGGCTTCGCTGAGCGCGCCGCGGCGGGTGAGGCGGTCGAGAATACCGCCAAGCTTTTCCGATAGGTTATCGAACATCAGTCTGTAAACACCATTTACGCCCGAGGGCGCATTGCGCTGTCGGGCGGTGGCCTCCGGCCTCTCAGGGACCGGGCGGCGGAGCTGGAATTTCAAGTCTCAAGTAAAAGCGGGCGGAACCTAAAGTTGGCCTGTGGCCAAGTCAAGGCAGGCCGGCGGAGGCATGACGCCGCGACTACGACGTCAATTCAAAGCTGACCGTAACGACGGCCCGCAGCGTCTGCTCGCCGGGGGCGATTGCGGGTGCCGCGCCCGCGCGCATCGGCTGGAACAGACGCGGCGATGGAACCGAGCCCTCTTCCGCGATGGCCATGACGCGGCCAACTTTCACGCCGGCGGCAGTGGCATAGAGCTCGGCTTTGCGGCGGGCGTCGGCGATGGCCGCCGTGCGGGCCTGGTCAAGCAGCTTGGCTTGCTCCGACATGACGAATTCAATGCCCGACATCTCGTTGGCGCCGGCCGCGATGGCGCGATCGAGCACGGCGGGCAATCGGCCGACGTCGCGGATCTTGACCGTGACCTGATTGCTCACCTGGAAGCCGACCAGGCGCGCAGCACCGGTCTGTTTCGGATCGTATTGCGGTTGCAGCGACAGCGATGTGGTCTGGATATCGCGGTCGGCAACGCCGCTTTCCTTGATCGCCGCCAGCACCACGCTCATCTCCTTGGCGTTGGCATCGCTGGCCGCCCGCGCGGTCTTGGCTTGGCTGGAGACGCCGAGGCGGATCACCGCGTTATCGGGCACCGCCGTGACCGTTCCCTCGCCGGTGACCGTCACCAGCTTGTCGATCTTCTCGGCGGCGTGCGCCGAAAAGGGCGCCGGCGCCGCCGCGGTAGCGATCACGAGAGCGCAGAATACAACACGCGATATCGACATCGTCATTGCCTTTTTCTTGCGCACGATCTTGTCCGAAACCCGGTTCCCATCCCCGATCAAGCCGAGGACATGCTTTTCGGGATCATGCGCTATTTCACCGGAACGAAAACGTTGACCACTAAATGTTCCGCGTCGGTCTTTACCGGATCGGTGACATATTCCTCGATGAAAAGGTCCTTGGCCTCGAGATGCTTGTCGTCGAGAAAGTTGGTAATCGCCTCATAGGTCGAGTCCATCGCGTCGTAGGAGCCGCGGTGGACGAATTTAAGCGCTTTGCCGGATGGCGCCTGGCCGATGGCGATGTCGCCCTTCGGCGGATTTTCCGGCGGCGCCGCGATCGGCACCGCGGCCTTGAACGCGAAGCCGGCGTCGTCGGTCTCGGTGTAAATCGTCATGGCCGCGCCGGCCGGCTTGATGCCCTGCTTGTCGAGATACTCGCCGAGCGACTTGAAGGCGTCCACCAGCGTATCGAAGGCGGCATCCCATTTGCTTTGGCCCTTCAGGTAAACGATCGTCCGCGCTGGCAGGGTCACCTCCTCGCCGAAGGCATCGCCCGGTTGCAGCGGCGCCGGCGAATCCGATCCATTCGGCGTGGCGCGTTGCGCCGCCGCCGGGCCCGCGGTCAAAGCGAACGCCAAAGCGAGCAAGACAGGCGCCGCAATGCGCATACACGACATCAGGGAGGTCTCCGTCCTTTGGGTGCGGCACTCCCGGCAATGTGCGGCATGCTATCATACGCCTCTGGCCAATCGGCGTTTATTCGCCATATAAACCGGGCGAAAGGCGGGCAAGGGCCCCGTCTTGGCCGAATTAATAGGCGATGATTTGGGCGTGCTCGCCAACCAATCCTTCGTGAAGATGAACGGCATCGGCAACGAGATCGTCGTGGTCGATCTGCGCGCGCGCGGGGCTGAGATTGCGCCCGCGGAGGCGCGCGCTGCGGCGGCTCCCGAAGGCGCGCCTTATGACCAGCTCATGGCGCTTTATCAGCCGCGCACGCCCGGGACCGACGCCTTCGTCCGCATCTACAACAATGATGGCTCGGAAGCCGGCGCTTGCGGCAACGGCATGCGCTGCATCGCCGACCTGGTGTCGAAGGAGAGCGGCAAGACGGCGCTCACCTTCGAGACCACCGCCGGCATTCTCAATTGCTGGAAGGGCGCCGACGGCATGTTCACGGTGGACATGGGTCCACCGCGCTTCAAATGGAACGAAATCCCGCTATCGGAAGAATTCCGTGACACCCGCGCCATCGAATTGCAGATCGGCCCGATCGACAAGCCGGTGCTGCATTCGCCGGCGGTGGTGAACATGGGCAATCCGCACGCCATCTTCTGGGTCGACGACGTCAACGGCTACGACCTCGCAAAGTTCGGGCCGATGCTGGAGAACCATCCGATCTTTCCTGAGCGCGCCAACATCACGCTGGCGCAGATCGTTTCGCGGGATCACATCATCATTCGTACCTGGGAGCGCGGCGCCGGCCTGACGCGCGCCTGCGGCTCGGCGGCCTGCGCCGCTACGGTCGCCGCCGCGCGGCTCAAGCGCACAAATCGCAAGGTGAAGGTGACGCTGCCGGGCGGCGATCTCACCATCGACTGGCGCGAGAGCGACGATCACGTGCTGATGACCGGACCGGTCGAGTTCGAATTCGCCGGTACATTCGATCCCGCATTGTTCGGCAAGGCGGGCGTGGCATGAGTGTGGACGTCCTCACCTTCGGCTGCCGGCTCAACATCGCCGAGTCGGAAGTAATCCGGCGCGCCGCGGGCGGGCTCGGCGATGCGGTGGTGATGAACACCTGCGCTGTCACCGCCGAGGCGGTCCGGCAAGCGCGCCAGAATATCCGGCGCATCAAGCGCGAACGGCCGCAGGCACGCATTATCGTTACCGGCTGCGCTGCGCAGACCGAGCCGGGCACGTTCGCGGCCATGCCAGAGGTCGATCGCGTTCTCGGCAACGAGGAGAAGCTCGACCCGCGATCGTGGATCGGCGAATGCTCGCGTATTGCCGTCGGCGACATCATGGCGGTGAGACGGCACGCGGCGCACGCGGTCGATAGCATTGAAGGGCATACGCGTGCCTTCCTGCAGGTGCAGAACGGCTGCGACCATCGCTGCACGTTCTGCATTATCCCGTTCGGGCGCGGCAATTCTCGCTCGCTGCCGGTGGACGACTGCGTGGCGCAGGCGCGCCGGCTGGCCGAACGCGGCTATCGTGAACTTGTGCTCACCGGTGTCGATATCACCAGCTACGGCATTGACATTGGCAACGCGCCGCGGCTGGGCGTGCTGGTCAAGCGTATCCTCAAGGAGATCCCTGAGCTGGCCCGTTTGCGGCTGTCCTCGATTGATTCTGTGGAGGCCGACGCCGATCTGCTCGACGCCTTGGGAAATGAGCCGCGGCTAATGCCGCATCTCCATCTGTCGCTGCAATCCGGCGACGATCTCATCCTCAAGCGCATGAAACGTCGTCATACCCGCGAGCAAGCCATTGCATTCTGCGATCACGTTCGCAGGTTGCGGCCCGATGTCGTGTTCGGTGCTGACATCATCGCCGGTTTCCCGACCGAAACCGAGGCCATGTTCGCTCGCTCACTTGAGCTAGTAGATGAATGTGGGCTCACCCAACTGCACGTCTTTCCGTTCTCAGCCAGGCCCGGAACGCCGGCTGCGCGCATGCCGCAATTGGACCGCGACATCGTCAAGCAACGCGCCCGGCGTTTACGCGAAAAGGGCGAGGCGGCGTTGCGCGCGCATCTCGACGAGCAAATAGGCGCGCGTCGCCTTGTGTTGACCGAACGCGGCGGCACCGGCCACACCGAGCAATTCACTTCGGTCAAGCTTGCGGCGCCGGTCGCGCCGGGTGCACTTCTCGATCTCACAATGATGGGACACGACGGCCGCCAATTGCTGGCAGCTTAACGGGAGCGGAACATGAGCGCGAGCGATCATCTGATAACGACCATGGAACAGCTGCAAGCGCTCTACGGCGAAAAAAACCCGAACTCGATCGTCAAAGAAATCGACCACATCAACGGCAGCTACCGCAAATTGATCGAAGCGGCACCGTTTGTGGCGGTGGCAACCAGCGGCCCTGAGGGCCTCGACTGCTCGCCAAAGGGCGACGCGCGCGGCTTCGTGCGTATCCTCGACGACAAGACGCTCGCCATTCCCGACCGGCCGGGCAACAACCGCATCGACGGCTTCCGCAACATCGTGCGCGATCCGCGCATCGCGCTGCTGTTTCTCATTCCCGGCGTGGGCGAGACCTTACGCGTGAATGGACGCGCCTCGATTTCGATCGATCCCGAGCTGATGCAAAGCTTCGCGGTCAACGGCAAGCTGCCGCGCTGCGTGCTCATCGTCCACATCGAGAGCATCTACTTCCACTGCTCGAAGGCGATCGTGCGCTCGAAGCTGTGGGACGCGGAGACCAAAATCGACCGCAAGAGTTTGCCGTCAACCGGCACCATCGTGGCGGAGCTGAGCCAGGGCAGACTCGGCGGCGAGGCTTACGACCGCGCGATGCCGGAGCGGATCAAGGCAGAGCTTTACTGAGGCTCACCTTTCCACCCGCACGCCGTCAGCGCTGCGCGCATATGCTCCGGCACCGGCGCGGTGACCGCGACCGGCGGCTTGTTCTTGGAAATCGGCACCACGATCTCGCGCGAATGCAAATGCAGCGGTGGTCCACCCACACGCGGCGCGCGGCCGTAAATGTTGTCGCCCAGGATGGGGAAGCCGATCTCGGCGCAATGCACGCGCAACTGATGCGTCCGCCCGGTCAATGGCTCGAGCGCGAGCCAAGTGAGGCGGCCCCCGCGCCCCAGCACCTTCCAGGTCGTTTCCGCCGGCGTTCCATGCGGGTCGGGTTTCATCCACCAGCCGCGAGTTTCATCCAATTTGCCGAGCGGAATGTCGATGCGGCCTTCCTCGGCTTCGGGCGAGCCCTCGACCACTGCCCAATAGGTCTTGCCGATCTTGCCTTGCTTGAACAGCTTGCCGAGCAGCGCGAGCGCCTTGCGGTGGCGGCCGAGCACCAAGCAGCCCGAGGTGTCCTTGTCGAGCCGGTGCGCCAGCGCAGGGTTGCGCGGCAGGCCGAAGCGCAGCGCGTCGAAATGGTCCTCCAGGCTCGCCCCGCCCTTCGGCCCGCGATGCACTGCGAAGCCGGCCGGCTTGTCGATCACCAGCATCAGCCCGTCGCGGTAGAGCAGGCGCCCAATCATCTCTTCCGGTGTCATAGTCCCTGTCCAAGATTTGCCGAAACGGCTATCACGGGCGCCGCATGAACGACAGCACCCAAGAAAACTGGTTGAAACGCCTGAGCGGCGGGCTCAAGCGCTCGTCGTCCTCGCTCGGCGAAGCCCTCGTCAAACTGTCAAAAGTCGAGCTCGATGCTGCGGCGGTGGAGGAACTGGAGGGCGAATTGATCCGCGCCGATCTGGGACCCGAGCTCGCGAGCCGCACCGCCCAAGCGCTGAGCAAAGACCGCTTCTACCTGGGCACCGCGTTCAAGGAGGTGAAGGCGGCGCTCGCCGGCGAAATCGAGAAGATACTGGTACCGGTC
This sequence comes from uncultured Alphaproteobacteria bacterium, assembly GCA_963770985.1. Lineage (GTDB taxonomy): Bacteria > Pseudomonadota > Alphaproteobacteria > Rhizobiales > Xanthobacteraceae > Pseudolabrys. Next base: position 237,515 of record CAVYRR010000014.1, read on the forward strand.
GCCAAGCCGCTTGAAATAACGGCGCGGCCGTTCGTCATCCTGGTCGCTGGCGTCAACGGCTCCGGCAAGACCACCACCATCGGCAAGCTCGCCGCCAAATACCGCGCCGAGGGCAAGTCCGTGATGATGGTGGCGGGCGACACTTTCCGCGCCGCCGCCATCGATCAGCTGAAGATCTGGGGCGAACGCACCGGCGCCAGCGTGATCGCGCGTGAGCCGGGCAGCGACGCGGCGAGCCTGGCGTTCGACGCGCTCGACGCCGCCAAGGCGCAAGGCATCGATGTGGTGTTGGTCGACACCGCCGGCCGCCTGCAGAACCGCGCCGAGCTGATGAGCGAGCTGGAAAAAATGGTGCGCGTGATGCGCAAGGTCGAGCCGGCGGCGCCGCACGCGGTGCTGCTGGTGCTCGACGCCACAGTCGGCCAGAACGCGCTCAACCAAGTCGAGATCTTCGGCAAGATCGCCGGCGTCACCGGCCTGGTCATGACCAAGCTCGACGGCACCGCGCGCGGCGGCATTCTCGTCGCCATTGCCGCCAAGTTCGGCCTGCCGGTGCATTTCATCGGCGTCGGCGAGGGCGTGGACGATCTCAGTCCCTTCACCGCGCGTGATTTCGCGCGCGCCATCGTTGGGCTGGATTAATTACTCTGTCATTCCGGGGCGCGCCACCGATCTCGGGTTTACCCGAGATCGACAATTTATTGTGCTCAAGTCGGCTATAGCCGACTTGAGTGGCGCGAACCCGGAATCCAGATGCATCATCAGAGTGTGGCTCTGGATTCCGGGCTCCCTCGCTTCGCTCGGGCCCCGGAATGACAAAGTGAGAAGCGCGCGCTAAAAGCCGCCCATGCCCGAAAAGAAACAACTCAATCCCATCCTCAAACTCGTGCTCGACATCGGGCCGCTGGTGCTGTTTTTCGCCGCCAATTCGCGCTTCGGGATTTTCGCCGCCACGGCCGCCTTCATGGTGGCGGTACTGATCGCGCTTGGCGTGTCCTACGCGATGACGCGGCACATCGCGATCATGCCGGTGGTCACGGCGGTGATCGTGCTGGTGTTCGGCTCCCTGACGCTGGTGCTGCACGACGAGCTGTTCATCAAGCTCAAGCCGACCATCATCTATGTTCTGTTTGGCGGCACGTTGCTCGCCGGTCTTGCGCTCGACAAGCCGTTTCTGAGCATTCTGTTCGATCAGATGTTCCATCTGACCGAAGAGGGTTGGCGCAAACTCACCTGGCGCTGGGTGCTGTTCTTCTTCGCGCTCGCCATCGCGAACGAAATCGTCTGGCGCACACAGACCACCGATTTCTGGGTGAGCTTTAAACTGTTCGGCGTGGTGCCGCTGACGTTTTTGTTCGGCGCGTTGCAAATGCCGCTGATCAACAAATACAGCGTGGAACGTAAATCCTAGCGCGCTGCTGTCTTCGCCACAGCCTTGGCGATTTCCGGCTCGATCGCCTGGGCGAGATTCTCGGCGGTGACCGGGCCAACCAGCTTGTAGGCGATGGTGCCGTCGCGCCCGATTACATAGGTCTCCGGCACGCCATAGACGCCCCAATCAATCGAGGTGCGGCCGCTGGCGTCGACGCCGACGGCGACGAACGGATTGCCGTAGCGATTGAGGAAGCGCCGCGCATTGTCGGTCGGATCCTTGTAGTTGATACCCACGAGCTTGATGCGCTTGTCGGTCGACAATTTCTCCAGGAACGGAACCTCGTCGGCGCAGGGTATGCACCAGGAGGCCCAGACATTGACCAGCGTCACCTCGCCCGGGAACGCTGCATTGCTCAATCCCGGCACGGCCTTGCCGTCGCGGGCAAGCCCGGCCAGCGGCGGCAGATCAGTCGGCGGCGCGGGGCGGCCAATCAGCGCGGACGGCAGGCGTCCAGGGTCGCCGGCGTAGAGCCGGACCAGGAATAAGGCCGCCAGTCCAAGAAAGGCGATGAGCGGCAGTAACACCAGAATGTTGCGCCGCTTCTTGCCGGCGGTTTCGCTCGATACCGAACTCATCGGTCGTCCTTGCGCTGCGAGCGCCGCGTCACGCCGCGTTCCTCGAGATCGCCGAGGATGCGGCGCTGCGCCGAATAATCGAGAACAACCCAGGCGATCAGAGCGGCCACCACGAACACCGTCACGGCATAGGAGGCGACGATGAAATCGGCATGCGGTCCGAGGTTCATGACTGCGCCTCATTTTTGTAACGCATGATCTTCTCCGAAAACCGGTGTCCGCTTTTCGGGATCATGCGTGCATTTCCTGTGCCTGGATCAGCCGCATGGAGCGTACGCGCCGGCGCAGGATTTCGTTGCGCATGGCGGCGAAATGCAGCGTGAAGAACAGCAGCGTGAAGGCGACCGCCATGATCAGCAGCGGCCATAGAATGGAAGGATCGATGGCCGAGCCGCCGCTGCGCACGATCGAAGCTGGCTGATGCAGCGTGTTCCACCAGTTGACCGAGAACTTGATGATCGGGAGGTTGACCGCGCCGACCAAAGTGAGCACCGCCGCCGCGCGCGAGCCGCGGCCGGGATCCTCGGCGGTCCAATAGAGCGCAAGCACACCGAGATAGAGCAGGAACAGCACCAGCACCGAAGTGAGCCGGGCATCCCACACCCAATAGGTGCCCCAGGTCGGGCGGCCCCAGAGCGAGCCAGTGATCAGACAAATAAACGTGAAGGCGGCGCCGATCGGCGCGGCAGCCTTGCCCGCCACATCGGCCAGAGGATGCCGCCATACCAGAGTACCAAGCGCGGCGATGCTCATCACACCCCAGCCCATCATGCCGAGCCAGGCCGCCGGCACGTGCAGGAACATGATCTTGACGGTGGCGCCCTGCTGATAGTCGTCGGGCGCGGCCATGGCGCGAACCAGACCGAACGCGAACAGGACAAGCGTCAGCGCCGCCAGCCAGGGCAGCAGGCGGTTGACCAGCGTCAGGAAACGCGTCGGGTTGGCGAGATCGATGACAGCCATCGGCAGCCTTTTAATCAGACGCGCCGGCCCGGGCAATGCCGGCCGGCGGCAAATCTATGCCCAGTTACGGGCTCGATCGGTTTGATTTGCATCATGAAACCGACCCGGTCATTCGAGGCCGTGGCGCAACGCCGCTGCGGCGGCAAGCGGCCCCAAGACCAGGCTCGCCAAGGATAGCGCACAAAGAATGGTGAAAGGTGGGCCGAACGGGGCCGGTCCGACGATGGCCGCATTGGCCGCCGCGACGCCGAAAATCAGCACCGGGATAGTTAGCGGCAAAACCAAGACTGCCAGCAGCAGGCCACCGCGCCGCAGCGCCACCGATAGCGCGGCGCCGATCAGCCCGATGAAGGTGAGCGCCGGTGTGCCGGCGAGCAATGTCAGCGCCACGGTTCCCATGGCGCGCAGTTCGACATTGAGCATGAGGCCGAGCACCGGGCTGATCACGACCAGCGGTAATGCCGTGGTCAGCCAATGCGCGATGGCCTTTGCCGCCACCGCCAATTCGAGCGGCATGCGGCCCATCATCAAGAGATCGAGCGACCCGTCATCGTGATCAGTCGCAAAAAGCCGGTCGAGCGCGAGCAGGCTTGCCAGCAAGGCGCCGAGCCACAGGATCGCCGGGCCGATGCGCGCCAGCAGAGCGAGGTCCGGGCCGAGCGCGAACGGCATCATGGTCACCACGATCAGGAAGAACAATGCGCCCATCAACGCGCCGCCGCCGACGCGAACGGAGAGCCGCATGTCGCGGACGACGAGGGCGGCAAACGCGTTCATGGCTGCCCTATTTTCAGTTCGCGGGCGCGTTCCAGCCCGATCGGCCCGTGCGCGGCGGCCACGATCATGCCACCGCCGGCGAGATGGCTGCGCATCAGATCGGCCAGCCGATCTTGCGACGGCACGTCGAGCGCCGAAGTCGGTTCGTCGAGCAGCCAGAGCGGCCGCGGTATGGCGACCAGCCGCGCGATCGACAGCCGCCGCCGTTGCCCGGCCGACAGATAGGCCCCCGGCAGGTTGGCGAGCGGCGCAAGATCGACCGCTTGCAGCGCGGGGTCGATTGTCTGCGGGGCGGTGCCGAGATAGCGCGTCCAAAACTGCAGATTTTCGGCGACCGTCAACGACGGCTTCACCGCGTCCTGGTGGCCGACATAATGCGACTGCTCGGCGATCGAGATCTCCGGCTCGCCGCCCTCGAGCGCCAGCCGGCCGGCGGCGATATGCACCAGCCCGGCGATCATGCGCAGCAGAGAGGATTTGCCGGCGCCATTGCGTCCGGTGACCACCAAAGCTTCGCCGCTGGACAGGCTGAAATTGAGGCCGGCAAAGACCTCGCGCCCGCCCCGGCTGCAAGCCAGTTTATCGCCCTTGAGCTGCATCAGGCGCGGCTTAGCCTGCCCGCGGCAGGCTGGGAAGCCATCCTGGCCGCGGAAAACCCTGGTATTCTGCGCATTTTCCGCGAAGTTTCCTCGTTAATGTAGCGTCCGGCAGAAAAAGACCTTATAAGCCCGCCGTTGTGGCGTTAACTTAATGGAATTCGGGCGCAAGTCTCCCCGGCGAGAAAAGTCTTGTCTTGCTAAGAGCTTAGACCGAACCAGCGCCGTTGTCCCGGCCGGGTATGGAAACCTCCGACATGTCTTCGCTCGACAGTTTTAGATGCTGCAAGACCCTTCAGGTTGGTAGCAAAACTTACGCCTATTTCAGTCTTCCCACCGCCGAGAGGAACGGCCTCAAGGGAATTTCCCGCCTGCCGTTCTCGATGAAGGTGCTGTTGGAAAATCTGCTGCGCAACGAAGACGGGCGCACGGTGACCAAGGACGACATCAAGGCTTTCGCCGAATGGCTCAAGACCAAGACGTCGAATCACGAATTTGCGTTCCGCCCGGCGCGTGTGCTGATGCAGGATTTTACCGGCGTGCCGGCGGTGGTCGATCTCGCCGCCATGCGCGACGCCATGAAAGAACTCGGCGGCGATCCCAAGAAGATCAACCCGCAGGTGCCGGTCGATCTCGTCATCGATCACTCGGTGGCGGTGACCTTCTTCGGCAACAATCAAGCGTTCAAGAAGAACGTCGATGAAGAATACCGGCAGAACCAGGAGCGCTACAAATTCCTGAAATGGGCGCAGCGCTCGTTCGACAATTTCAGCGTGGTGCCGCCCGGTACCGGCATCTGCCACCAGGTCAACCTCGAATATTTGTCGCGCGTGGTGTGGAGCCGAAAAGACAAAGTAAAGGTCGACGGCAAGCCCGCCACCATGGACGTCGCCTATCCCGACACGGTGGTCGGCACCGACTTGCATACCACCATGGTGAACGGTCTCTCGGTGCTCGGCTGGGGCGTCGGCGGCATCGAGGCGGAAGCCGCCATGCTCGGCCAGCCGCTGTCGATGGTGTTGCCCGAGGTGATCGGATTCAAACTGTCGGGCAAGCTCAAGGAAGGCGTCACTGCCACCGACCTGGTGCTCACCGTCACCGAAATGCTGCGCAAACGCGGCGTGGTCGGCAAGTTCGTCGAATTCTTCGGGCCCGGCCTTACGCATCTCACGATCGCCGACCGCGCCACGCTCGGCAACATGGCGCCGGAATACGGCGCCACTTGCGGCTTCTCGCCGATCGATGACGACACCATCCGCTACATGAAGGACACCGCGCGTCCGCCCGAGGTGATCGCGCTGACACAAGCTTATGCCAAGGCGCAGGGTATGTTCCGCGTCAAGACAACGCCCGACCCGATGTTCACCGACATCCTCAAGCTCGATCTCGGCTCGGTCGAGCCTTCGCTTGCCGGTCCCAAGCGTCCGCAGGATCGCGTGGCGCTGAAGGAAGTGAAGGCCGGCTTTGCCAATTCGATGGACAAGGAATTCGGCAAGAGCGCCGAATCGAAGAAACGCGTGCCGGTCCCTGGCAAGAATTACGATATCGGCCACGGCGACGTGGTGATCGCGGCGATCACCTCCTGCACCAATACGTCCAACCCGAACGTGATGGTCGGCGCCGGCCTGCTCGCCCGCAAAGCCGCGGCTAAAGGCCTGACGGCGAAGCCCTGGGTAAAGACCTCGCTGGCGCCCGGCTCGCAAGTGGTGGGCGAATATCTCGAAAAGTCCGGTCTGCAGAAGGATCTCGACAAGCTCGGCTTCAACCTGGTCGGTTTCGGCTGCACCACCTGCATCGGCAATTCCGGCCCGTTGCCGCCGGAGAATTCCCAGGCGATCAACGATGGCGACTTGGTGGCCGCCGCGGTGCTCTCGGGCAACCGCAATTTCGAAGGCCGGGTAAACGCCGACGTACGCGCCAATTATCTCGCCTCGCCGCCGCTGGTGGTCGCCTATTCCATCGCCGGCTCGATGAACGTCGATCTGGCGAAGGAACCGCTCGGCGTCGATCAGAAAGGCAAGAAGGTCTTTCTGAAGGATATTTGGCCGTCGAACAAGGAAATCGGCGAGTACGTTTCCAAGAACATCACCCGGCAGATCTTCGCCAAGAAATATGCCGACGTGTTCAAGGGCGACGCCAACTGGCGCAAGATCGCGGTCAAAGGCGGACTGACTTATGCGTGGGACGATCGATCGACCTACGTGCAGAACCCGCCGTATTTCGAGGGCATGGAAAAGCGCCAGCGGCCGATCGAGGACATCGTCGATGCCCGCGTGCTCGGACTGTTCCTCGACTCGATCACCACCGACCACATCTCGCCGGCGGGATCGATCAAGGAAGCGAGCCCGGCCGGCGAGTACCTGCGCGATCACCAGGTCCGTCCGAAGGATTTCAACCAATACGGCACGCGCCGCGGCAATCATCAGGTCATGATGCGCGGCACCTTCGCCAACATCCGCATCAAGAACCAGATGGTGCCGGGCGTCGAAGGTGGCGTCACCATCCACTACCCGTCGAAGCAGAAGATGACGATGTACGACGCGGCGATGAAATACAAAGCGGACAACGTCCCGCTCGTCATCTTCGCCGGCAAGGAATACGGCACCGGCTCCTCGCGCGACTGGGCCGCCAAGGGCACGGTGCTGCTCGGTGTGCGCGCCGTCATCACCCAGTCGTTCGAGCGCATCCACCGTTCCAACCTGATCGGCATGGGTGTGATGCCGTTGGTATTCGAGGAAGGTACCTCCTGGCAGTCGCTCGGTATGAAGGGTGACGAGCAGGTCACCATTCGCGGCCTGCATGGCGAACTTAAACCCCGCCAGCGGCTGATCGCCGAGATCGTCGCCGGCAACGGCACGCTCAAGCGCGTGCCGCTGATCTGCCGCATCGATACTGTGGACGAGCTGGATTACTTCAAGAACGGGGGAATTCTGCAATACGTGCTGCGCCATTTGGCCGGTTGACCGGCGATTTGGCCATCACCCCCAGTCGAAATCCGCTCACCGCGAAGTGAGTGGCGGGTGATCGGCGAGCCGTCTTTATATGGTGCTGCGCCGGGCAGGGGGATCGTGGGATCTGCATGAACTATCGCCACATCGCCTTTGCCGGTGCATTGATTTGCACCGCCTCGATGATGCCGCTGCCCGCTAGTGCGGGCGAGCCGCGCGCGGTCATCGAATTGTTCACCAGCCAGGGCTGCTCGTCCTGTCCGCCCGCCGACAAGCTGCTCGGCGAGCTGTCGCGCGATCCGACGCTGATCACCATGAGCCTGCCCGTCGATTACTGGGACTATCTGGGCTGGAAGGACACGCTCGCGCTGCATGGCCATTCCAATCGCGAGCGGGCCTATGCCGACACGCGCGGAGACCGCGAGGTCTACACGCCGCAAGTCGTGGTCAACGGCATCGTGCACGTGCTGGGCAGCGACAAGGCGGCGATCGAACGGGCGATCGCGCAGACGCGCCAAAGCGCGGCGCCATTGACGCTGCCGGTCACGGTCGCTGTGGCGAATGGCAAAGTGTCGGTGAACGTTCCGGCCGCCGGAGACGAGCATGGCAGCGCCGAGGTCTGGCTTTGCCCGATCACCGGCAAGGCGCAGGTCACGATCGAACGCGGCGAGAATCGGGGTCACACCATCGCCTACACCAATGTGGTCCGCCGCTGGGTGAAGCTCGGTGAATGGAACGGCAAAGCGGAAACCTTCAGCGTGCCGCTCGCCAGTCTTTCCAATGCCGATTTTTCCGTTCAGGACATCGATCGCGTGGCCGTGATTGTGCAAAGCGGCGTCGCCGCCAAGCCGGGCTTGATGCTCGGCGCCGCCACGGCGAGTTTGCACTAATTTTTTCCGTCATTCCGGGGCTGCCGCCGAAGGCGGTCGAAGCCGGAATCCATAACCCAGCGTCGGGAGTATGGATTCCGGGTCTGCTCGCTTTTGCTCGCGTTCCGGAATGACGGAGTGGGCACGAAAAAATTCGGGCCGGCGACTAGCCGACCCGAAGGCATAGGGGATTGAACCGTACACGAAACTCAACTTGGCCCGGTCGGCTAAGCCCCGGGGGGCTGGGGGGCTGAGGAATCCGGAGCTCGAACCGGACCGGGCCTTTGAGGCAACGCTCGCCTTATCCCAGCCCAGAGTGACCGGCGATTGACGGAAATAGGGCGTTATTGTGGGGGCTTTTAACGAGTTCGTGATCGCAAACCGACGGTTTTGCCCGTTTCTCGGGCAATTCCGCCAAAATGAGGGTCTTGCCGTGGACGCGGCCCGGCGCGATCATTGCCCCAACAAAAGGAGGCGCCGCATGACGTTCGGTTCCGGCGAAATCGATCCCAGCCAGTCCCTCGGGGGCGGATCCCCGGCGCGCAGTAGCCCCGCCCCCGTGAATCAGGTCACCTTCAGCCGCCGAGAGCTGAGGCGCATTCTCGATCTTTACGGCCGCAAAGTTGCCGCCGGCGAATGGCGCGATTACGCCATCGACTTCCTGAAAGACCGTGCGGTGTTTTCGGTGTTTCGCCGCGCCTCGGAAGTCCCGCTCTACCGCATCGAAAAAAGTCCCAAGTTGGCGCGCCGCCAAGGCGCCTATAGCGTGATCTCGGCCACCGGCTTGATCGTTCGCCGCGGCCACGAGCTCGACCGCGTGCTGCGTTCGATCGACGTGTCGCTGTCGCTGGTGGCGAATTAAGGTTCCGTCGTCGCACCCGCTCCGAGCGCGCGCTGCATCAGCACGCTGTCGAGCCAGCGGCCGTGCTTGAAGCCGACATCTTGCAGAATGCCGACATGACGGAATCCGGCGGCTTCGTGCAGGCCGATCGAAGCCGCTTGTCTGGTCGAGTCGCCGATCACCGCGATCATTTGCCGGAAGCCGTGTGCAGTCGCCGCTTCGAGTAGCGCATTGAGCAGCGCCACGCCGACGCCGCGGCGATGCATGTCGGCCGCAACATAGACCGAATCCTCGACCGTCTTGCGGTAGGCAGGCCGCTCCCGATAGAGCGCGGCGTAGGCATAGCCTGCGATCCGGCCATCTACCTCGGCGGCGAGATAGGGAAAGCCGCCATCCAATAACTTGGACATGCGCTGCGCCATCTCGGCTTCGTCGGGGGCGCTGAGCTCGAACGATGCCGTGCCACGCTCGACGGCATGCGCATAGATGCGAGTAATGGTCGGGATATCGGAGGTTTTTGTAGGGCGGATCGTGATGGTCATGCGCTCACGAAACTAGCAAAACAAAAACGCCCCGGCACTAGGCCGGGGCGTTGAACGGGTATCCGTTCTTGACGCGGCTTACCGGCGGTCGCCCATGAAGCGCAGCAGGAACAGGAACAGGTTGATGAAGTCGAGATAGAGTGTCAGCGCGCCCATTACTGCCTTGCGGCCGGCAACGGTGCCGTCGTCCTGCACGCTATACATCTCCTTGATCTTCTGGGTGTCCCAGGCGGTGAGCCCGGCAAAGACCAGCACGCCGATCGCCGAAATGGCGAAGTCGAGCCCGGTGCTCTTGAGGAACATGTTGACGACCATGGCCAGGATCAGCCCGAACAGTCCCATGACCAGGAACGAGCCGACCGGCGAAAGATCGCGCTGCGTGGTGTAGCCGTACAGGCTCAGTGCGCCGAACGAAGCCGCCGAGATGAAGAAGGTGCGGGTGATCGACGCGCCGGTATAGGCGAGGAACACCGACGACAGCATCAGTCCGAGCAGTGCCGCATAGAGCATGAACAGAGCGAGCGCGGTGCCCGCCTGCAGCCGGTTGATACGGAAGCTCAGGAAGAACACGATGCCGAGCGTGCCGAGGAACAGTATGATCGTCAGCGGGCCGCCGAAGATCGCCTGTCCGAACGGCGTCAGGCTGGTGATGCGTGCCGGCGGTATCGGTCACCACCGCGGCATTGTAGGTGATCCAGGCGACGACGCCGGTCAGAGCGACGCCGCTGGCCATGTAATTGTAGATGCGGATCATGTAGGCGCGCAGGCCCACATCGATCTCGGCAGCACGCGCGGTGCCGATGCCGCGGGCAGCTACGTTACGGTCATAGTCCGACATCGAAGTTCCCTCTCTTTGTCCCGGCTCGTTGCCGGTCGTGTCAGGTGCGTCGGCGGTAGCCGTCGCGTTCGTGAAGTGAATCTAGTGTGGGTCTAGTCTTTACGCCAGATATGGCCCGATCATGGCCTGGCATTATTGCCGATCGTTAACATTGCCATGACGGCATTATAGGCCAAAACACTTAAACAGCGCAGGGGGATGCCGCCACGCGTCGGAATGTCGCAAAATCTATAGATTCCTCAATACCGAGGCCGGTTTTTGGCCGAGCGCGCTATAAGTGCCGATTAGCCCTAACGCGACGGTAATCACAACCGCGGCCAGCGCCGCCGCCAAAGCGGGAAACGGCAGCCAGGCGAATGATAAGTGCATCAGGTCGGCCACGATCAGCCAGCCCGCGAGCGAGCCGCTGAGCACGCCGAATGCTGCGGTGGCGGTCCCCAGCAGCAGGTATTCGATGGTATAGGCGGTAAGCAGCCGCAGCCGGGTGGCCCCGAGCGTCTTCAGGATCACCGCGTCGTAGACCCGGTGGCGGTGGCCGGCGGCGAGGGCGCCGCCCAGCACCAGGGCCGCCACCAGCAAAGTGAGCGCGCTGGCGCCGCGGATCGCCAGCACCAGATTGGCGACAATGCCGCCGATCGCTTCCAGCGCGTCCTTCACCCGCACAGCGGTGACCATGGGAAATGTTTCAGCGACCGCGCGCACGATTGCCCCCTCCTGCGCCGGCGTGCCGCCGTCGGGAAGAGTGAGCGTGGCGAGATGAGTATGCGGCGCGCCGTCGAAGGCGTGTGGTGAAAACACCATCACGAAATTGATGCCAAGGCTCTCCCAGTCGACCGTGCGCATGTTGGCGATGCGGGTGGTGATGTTGCGGCCGAGCACGTTGACGGTGACCGGGTCGCCGAGCTTGAGGCCGAGCCCATCGGCGATCTTCTTCTCGAACGAGAGCAGCGGCGGCCCGTCGTAATCCGGTCCCCACCATTTGCCCTCGACCAGCCGGGAGCCGGACGGGATTTCGCCGGAATAAGTAATGCCGCGGTCGCTTTGCAGCACCCAGGCGGCGCCCTCTTTCGGCTTGAGATTCTCCGCCGCGATGCCGTTGGCGGAGACGATGCGTCCGCGCAACATCGGCACCTCCTCCAGTTTTGCTGCCGGTGCCTGCGCGCGCACAAAGGCATCGAAACGTTCAGCCTGGTCGGCGGGGATGTCGAGGAAATAGAACGACGGCGCCTTGGCCGGCAGCTCGGCCGCAAGCTGCCTGTGCAAATTGCCGTCGATCTCGATTACCGTGACCAGCAGCGCGATGCCGAGGCCGAGCGACAGCACAATGGTCGGCGTCAGCGCGCCCGGCCGGTGGATATTGGCAATGGCCATGCGCAGCACGGTCACGTGCGCGCGCGGCGCGTGACGAGCCGCGAGCATCAGCAGGCTGGCGACCAGCCGCAAGGTGATGAATACGCCGGCGGCGACGCCGACATAAACGATGGCGACGCGCCGGTCGTAAGCCAGCACGACGGCGAGTACGACCAATGCCATCGCGGCGGCTGCGGTGAGCGCGATATAGATTTTCCGGGGCAATCGCGGCTGCGGCGCCACCACGTCGCGGAACAGAGCGCCGACCGGCACGTCATGGGCGCGGCCGAGCGGCCAGAGCGCGAAGGCGAGCGCCGTCATCAGCCCATAGAGCAGCGCCAGCGCGAGTTCGCTGGGATGCACGGCCGGCTCGATCGGCAGCGGAATGATGGCGCCGAAGGTCCACGAAATCAGGAACGGCAGGATCGCACCCAGCACCATGCCGATGCCGCCGCCGACCGCTGCCAGCATCAGCACCTGCGTGAGATAGACCGCGAACACGCGCCTGCCCGAAGCGCCGAGCGCCTTCAGGGTAGCGATGGTCTCGCGCCGGCGGTCGAGGTGGCTTTTCACCGCATTGCCGACGCCGACGCCGCCGACCAGGAGTGCCGTCAGTCCGACGATGGTAAGGAACTGCGTGAAGCGCTCGACGTTGCGCTCAAGCTGCGGCGAAGCGTTCCTGCGGTCACGGATATCCCAACCGGCTTCGGGAAACTGCGCGCGCGCTTGCACTGTTACCGCTTTGGTCGCGGCATCGGTGGCTTGGCTCGGCGGCAGGCGCAACCGATAATGCCAGCGCACCAGACTGCCCGGCTGCAACAGGCCGGTGGCGCGCAAAGCGTCCTGGGTGACCAGCAAGCGCGGTCCGAAACCGATGCCGCCGGCGAGCTTGTCCGGTTCGCTCGTCAGCGTAGCGCGGATTTCTATCGTGGCGCTGCCAATGGTCAGCCGCGCGCCCGGCTTGATGCCGAGCCGCGTCAGCAAGATCGGATCCGCCGCCGCGCCGAAGGCGCCGTTGCGCAACGCCAGCGCGTCGCCGAGTGCGCCGGGCGGATCGAGTACCGCTTGTCCAAATAGCGGGTAGGCGATGTCCACCGCTTTCATCTCCACCAGCGTCGCCTTGCCGTCGTCGGTGCGCGCCATTGCCCGCATGGTGGCGGCGCCCGAAACCTTGCCGCGATTGTCAAGGAAAGCCCGCTCGTCCGGCGCCAGCTCGCGCTGGATCAGCGTGAACGCCAAGTCGCCGCCAAGGATGACCTGGCCTTGGCGCGCCAGGCCGTCGACCAGACTGGCGGCGAGCGAGCCGACGCCGGCGATCGCCATGCAGCCGAGCGCGATACATGCGACAAACACATAGAAGCCACGCAAGCTGCCGCGCATTTCGCGCAACGCAAAACGCAGCGGCAGCCAGTGGCTGTTTCTGCGACTTGCAATGGTGCCGATGCTCATGGCGCGCCCACGCCGTCGATGCGGCCGGAGCGTAGCCGCACGATCCGCCCGCAGCGCGAAGCGAGCGCGGAATCGTGCGTGACCAGCACCAGCGTGGAGCCGCTTCTGGCGTGGCCCGTGAATAAAAGATCGATGATTTGCTTACCGGTGTCCTCGTCCAGGTTTCCGGTCGGTTCGTCGGCCACGATAATCGCTGGATGGGGCGCCAGCGCGCGCGCCACAGCCACGCGCTGCTGTTCGCCGCCGGACAGCTCGGCCGGATAATGGTGCAGCCGCTCGCTTAAGCCCACGCCGATGAGCTCGTCGCGCGCGCGTTGCTGCGCGTCGGCGATGCCGGCGAGTTCGAGCGGCACCGCGACGTTTTCCAGCGCCGTCATGGTCGGGATCAGGTGGAACGATTGGAAGACGATTCCGACGTGACGTCCGCGGAAGCGCGCCAAGGCGTCCTCGTCGAGCGCGTTCAAGTCCGCGCCGGCGACCGTGACCGACCCGGTATCGGTCCGCTCCAGCCCCGCCATCACCATCAGCAGCGTGGATTTGCCGGATCCGGACGGCCCGACCAGGCCGATTGCCTCGCCGCTGCCTATATTCAGGTCGATGTCTTTGAGGATATGAACGCGGGCCGCCCCCTGCCCGAGCGAGAGATTGACGCCGGCAAGTTTGATTGCAGGTTGCACAATGGCCGGCCCCGCCTGGGAAGGTGCTTTCATGTGGTTCCGCCGTTCACGACCCCGCACATATGGGGCAAAACCTGGCCGGCTCCAATGCCTTGCGGCGATGCTGCTAGCGGCGCTGGTTTGGGTGGCGCCGAATGGCGTCCGCGCCGCCGACCGGCCGGTGAAAATCGTGGTGCTGGGCGATTCACTCAGCGCCGGCCTCGGTCTGCCGGCGGACGCTGCTTTTCCCGCCAAATTGGCACAAGCGCTGACGGCCAAAGGCATCGCCGTTGAGGTCACCAATGCCGGGGTGTCGGGCGATACCGCTTCCGGCGGGCTCGGCCGCCTGGACTGGTCGGTTCCGGAAGGGACCGAGGCGGTGATTGTCGAACTCGGCGCCAACGATGCTTTGCGTGGGCTCGACCCCAAGCTGACCAAGACTGCGCTCGACGGCAGTCTTCACCAAACTCGAACGCCGCCACATCGCCATCCTGCTCGCCGGCATGCGGGCGCCGCGCAACTTGGGCACGGATTATGCGCGCGCCTTCGATGCCATTTATCCGGCGCTTGCCTCGACTCATCGGCTCGTCTTTTATCCGTTCTTCCTCGACGGGGTGGCCACCGATCCCAAGCTGAACCAGAGCGATGGCCTGCACCCGAACGCAGCCGGCGTCGACGTGATCGTGGCGCGCATCCTGCCGAAGGTTGAAGAACTAGTCGCCGTTGCGCGCGCCGCGCGATAGTGAGAGTCCAAGATGCCGCGTCTCTTCACCGGTGTCGAAATCCCGTCCGATGTCGGACAGTCGCTTGCCATGCTGCGCGGCGGATTGCCGGGCGCGCGCTGGATCGATCCGGAAAATTATCACCTGACGTTGCGCTTCATCGGCGACGTGGACGATCTGATTGCGCACGAAGTCGCCTCCATGCTCGGCCGGGTCAAGCGCGGCGCTTTCGATCTACATTTTGAAGGCCTGACGTCGTTCGGCGGCCGCAAGCCGCGCGCGGTAGTCGCGACAGTTGCGCCAGCGCAAGCCTTGTTCGAGGTGCAATCCGAACACGAAAGGCTGATGCAGCGCATCGGGTTGGAACCGGAAGGGCGCAAATACACGCCGCATGTGACGCTGGCACGCTTGCGCGATTCCTCAAGCCGCGATGTGGCGGAGTTTCTTGCGACGCGCGGCTATTTTCGTACCGCCGCCTTCCCGGTGTCGCGTTTTGTGCTGTTTTCGTCGCGCGCTTCGGTCGGCGGCGGCCCTTACGTGGTCGAGGCGAGCTATCCGCTCAACTAGGTTGACGGTGCAGCGTCACGCCGGCCGGAACAGGCGCGAATGCACCTCGAAGATTGCGCCGCAGATACCGTGGGTATCGGCCATGGCCTCGCGCATCAGCGAGAGCAGCGTCGAGCGCGGCGGGTCGACTTCACCAACCACGCTGCCGAAATCGAACGAAAACTCGGCGTCGAACTTGCGGGCGAGCTGCTGCATGCGCTGATTTTCGGCGAGGCAGTCCATGCGCAGCGATTTGATGCCGCGGTTACGCGCGGAGAGCAGCGTACGTTCGAGCAGTTCGGTTCCCACGCCGTGGCTCTGCCACGGCTGCTCGATGCTGAAGGCGGCTTCCGCTTCATGCGAGAACAGCGATCCGCTCTGCCGCAATTCTGCAGCGCCGCGTAGCGCGCCGTCGACAAAGAAGCCGTGCACCACGACGCCCAGCCCGTTGGCGGTCGCGGCGTGGCGCGTGATGACCTCGTCCGACACCGCGCCGGAAAAGCGCCGGTGGCGGCTTTCGCGGTCGAGGCGGAGCAGGTGGTCGCGATAGGCGCCGGTTTCGCCGGGCCACAATTTGCGGATGGTACCGCCGTCCGGCAAAAGTTCATTCATGTGGGTCTCCTGACTTTTCTGCCGCCCTGCATCGTCCTGCTCTTCCGCTGACGCCTGCCAGCGCATGATTCCAAAAACTGGGTACCGGTTTTCAGCAAAGATCATGCGCACGCACAGCCCAACGAATCGCCTGCTTCCTACCTATATGGTGCAATGCAGCAGAAAGATGATAATTTTAAGTGTAGCGGGACCCAATCCTGCAAAAAATGCATAGCTAACAATGAATTAGCGTATTTTTTGTGCATTAAATGTTGCGACGGCGCTGCAGCAATTCCTGCCGCACGAGGCAGGCCCCCATTTTCCGCATTTATGCTCGATTTACAGGAGGCGCAGTTCCCCCTAGGTCTCGCGTCAAGCCGCACCCGGCCCGCAACGCTCTCCGGCGGCACTCCGCTCGCCTGGTCCGCAATGTCCTAACTTCATGCCCGACACTTTTCGCACGCGCTACGCGGCGCTTATCGCCGCCGGAGAAATTGAGGCCGATCCCGGGCAGTTGATGCTGGCGGGTCAGCTGTCGGCGCTCGCGCACCGCCTCGAACAGCGCCGGCTGGCGCGAAAATCGTCTTCGCTCGGCTGGCTGTTCGGCAAGCGCGAGCAGGCCGGCCCGCTGCTGAAAGGGCTTTACGTCCACGGCGAGGTCGGCCGCGGCAAGACCATGCTGATGGACCTGTTCTTCGCGACCAGCGTGGTGAAGCGCAAGCGGCGCGTCCATTTCCACGAATTCATGGCCGACGTGCATGAGCGCGTTCACGCTTTATCGGCAGGAGATCAAGAACGGCGCGCTGCCCGAACAGGATCCGATCCAGCGCGCCGCCGCGGCCATCGCCGAGGAAACCTGGCTGTTGTGCTTCGACGAATTTCACGTAACCGACATTGCCGACGCCATGATCCTCGGCCGCCTGTTCACGCGGTTGTTCGAGCTCGGCATAGTGGTGGTGGCGACATCGAACCTGGCGCCCGGGCGAACTGTACAAAGACGGGCTCAATCGCGGGCTGTTTCTGCCTTTCATCGCGCTGCTGCAGCAGCATTGCGAGGTCGTTCGGCTGGATGCGCGTATCGATTTTCGGCTCGAGAAGCTCACCGGCATGCCGACCTGGTATGTGCCGGCCAATGCGAAGGCCGATCGCCGCGCTCGACGATGCCTGGCGGCGTCTTGCCGGCGAGCACGCAGGCAGCCCGCATGAACTGGTGGTGAAGGGCCATATCGTGCGGGTGCCGAAGGCGGCGATGGGGGTCGCCCGCTTTTCATTCGACGATCTCTGCGCGCAGCCGCTGGCAGCCGCCGACTACCTCAAGATCGCGCATGAATTCCACACCGTCGTGCTCGATCGCATTCCGGTCATGGATCACGCCCGCCGCAACGAGGCCAAGCGCTTCATCATCCTGATCGATACGCTCTATGACCATGCGGTGAAGCTGCTGGCCTCCGCGCAGGCGCAGCCGGACGAGCTTTACACTCGCCACCGAAGGCTACGAAGCGAACGAATTCAAGCGCACCGCCTCGCGCCTGATCGAGATGCGTTCGCAATCCTATCTCGGCCTGCCGCACGGTCCACGCCAGCAGCAAGGCCCGAGATTGGTCGGATAAGATCGTGGAGACCTGAGGCATCAAGTTGCTCTGGACTCGGGGCGGTAGGTTTGATGGTATAATGTATACACTGCCGACTTAGGTACAGGACCGTATTGCTGCAATACAGCAAACTCGATAAGCCACGCTCGGCCGCGTCCTGCGGCTTCACCAATTCGAGAGTTTTCCCATCATGGCGCGAAATAAGATTGCGTTGATCGGTGCCGGCCAGATCGGCGGCACGCTCGCCCACCTCATCGGTCTCAAACAACTCGGCGACGTCGTGATGTTCGACGTCATGGAAGGCATTCCGCAGGGCAAGGCGCTCGACATCGCCGAATCCTCGCCGGTCAACGATTTCGACGCCAAGATCACCGGCACCAACAGCTACGAAGCGATCGAAGGCGCCGACATCTGCATCGTCACCGCCGGCGTGCCGCGCAAGCCCGGCATGAGCCGCGACGATCTGCTCGACATCAATCTCAAGGTGATGGGGCAGGTCGGCGCCGGCATCAAGAAATACGCGCCCAACGCTTTCGTGATCTGCATCACCAACCCGCTCGACGCCATGGTGTGGGCGCTGCAGAAATCCTGCGGCCTGCCGCAGCAAAAGGTGGTCGGCATGGCCGGCGTGCTCGACAGCGCTCGTTTCAGATATTTCCTCGCTGACGAATTCAACGTCTCGGTGGAAGACGTCACCGCCTTTGTGCTCGGCGGCCATGGCGACACCATGGTGCCGCTCATCCGTTATTCGGCAGTCGCCGGCATTCCGGTGCCCGACTTGGTGAAGATGGGCTGGACCACGCAGGCGCATGTCGACGAAATTATCAAGCGTACCGCCAACGGCGGCGCCGAGATCGTCAACCTGCTGAAGACCGGCTCGGCCTTCTACGCGCCGGCGGCTTCCGCAATTGCGATGGCGGAAAGCTATCTGCTCGACAAAAAGCGCGTATTGCCCTGCGCCGCCTGGCTCAACGGCGAATACGGCGTCAAGGATATCTATGTCGGCGTACCAGTGGTGATCGGCGCCAAAGGCGTCGAGCGCATCGTGGAGATCGAGCTCAACGGCGCCGAACGCGGCATGTTCGAGAAATCGGTGGCCTCGGTGCAGGGTCTGGTCGAGGCCTGCAAGAAGATCGCGCCCAATCTCGCCAGCTAGAACACGCCGGCGGCCTCCGCCCGGAGCATTGCATGAACATCCACGAATATCAGGCCAAGGCGGTGTTGCGTGAATTCGGCGTACCGGTGCCGCGCGGCGTGCCGGCGTTTTCCGTCGACGAGGCACTCAAGGGCGCCAACGAACTCGGCGGTCCGGTCTGGGTGGTGAAGGCGCAGATCCACGCCGGCGGCCGTGGCAAGGCCGGCGGCGTCAAGGTGGTGAAATCTATCGACGATGTGAAGAAGGAATCCGACGCGCATCCTCGGCTCGACGCTGGTCACGCATCAGACCGGCCCGCACGGCAAGAAGGTCAACCGGCTTTACATCGAGGAAGGCTCGGCGATCGACCGCGAATTCTATCTCTCGGCGCTGATCGACCGCGAGACCTCGCGCGTCGCCTTCGTGGTGTCCACCGAAGGCGGCATGGATATCGAGGAGGTTGCGCACGATACGCCTGAGAAAATCCTCACCTTCTCGGTCGATCCGGCCACTGGCATCATGCCGCATCACGGCCGCCGCGTGGCGCAGACGCTCAAGCCTCAGCGGCGATCTCGCCAAGCAGATCGAGATCATTCTGCCCAAGCTCTACGCTGCTTTCACCAGCAAGGACATGAGCCTGCTGGAGATCAATCCGCTGGTGGTGACCAAGGACAGCAAGCTGATCTGCCTCGACGCCAAGGTCGGCTTCGACGGCAACGCGCTCTACCGCCATCCCGACATCGTGGCGCTGCGCGATCTGACCGAAGAAGATGAGAAGGAAGTCGAGGCCTCCAAATTCGATCTCAACTACATCGCGCTCGACGGCTCGATCGGCTGCATGGTCAACGGCGCCGGCCTCGCCATGGCGACCATGGACATCATCAAGCTCTACGGCATGGCGCCGGCCAACTTCCTCGACGTCGGCGGCAGCGCCACCAAGGAAAAGGTCACGGCGGCGTTCAAGATCATCACATCCGATCCGAGCGTGAAGGGCATTCTGGTCAATATCTTCGGCGGCATCATGAAGTGCGACGTGATCGCCGAGGGCGTGGTGGCGGCGGTGAAGGAAGTCGGATTGAAGGTGCCGCTGGTGGTTCGCCTGGAAGGCACCAATGTCGATCTCGGCAAGAAGATCATCGCCGAGTCCAAGCTCAACGTGACGTCGGGCGACGATCTCGACGACGCCGCGCAGAAAATCGTCAAGGCCGTGAAGGAGGCCGCGTAATGGCCATCCTCATCGACAAGAACACCAAGGTCATCTGCCAGGGCTTCACCGGCAAGAACGGCACCTTCCATTCCCAACAGGCGATCGCCTACGGCACCAAGATGGTGGGCGGCACCTCGCCCGGCAAAGGCGGCTCGACCCATCTCGATCTGCCGGTGTTCGACACCGTCGCGCAGGCGCGCGAGCAGACCGGCTGCGACGCCAGCGTGATCTACGTACCGCCGCCGGGCGCAGCCGATGCGATCTGCGAAGCGATCCAGGCCGAGATCCCGCTGATCGTCTGCATCACCGAAGGCATCCCGGTGATGGACATGGTCAAGGTCAAGCGCGCGCTCGCCGGCTCGAAGTCGCGGCTGGTCGGGCCCAATTGCCCGGGCGTGATGACGGCGGGCGAATGCAAGATCGGCATCATGCCGGGCAATATCTTCAAGCCGGGCAAGGTCGGCATCGTCTCGCGCTCCGGCACGCTCACGTACGAGGCGGTGTTCCAGACCACCCGCGAAAACTTGGGACAAACCACCGCGGTCGGCATCGGCGGCGACCCGGTCAAGGGCACCGAATTCATCGATGTCCTGGAGATGTTTCTGGCCGATCCGAAGACCACCTCGATCGTCATGATCGGCGAAATCGGCGGTTCGGCCGAAGAGGATGCTGCGCAATTCCTCAAGGACGAGGCCAAGCGCGGCCGCAAGAAGCCGGTGGTTGGCTTCATCGCCGGGCGCACCGCCCCGCCGGGACGGCGCATGGGCCATGCCGGGGCGATCATTTCCGGCGGTAAGGGCGACGCGCCGTCCAAAATTGCCGCGATGGAATCGGCGGGAATCAGGGTATCACCCTCGCCAGCCCGAATCGGGAAAACCCTGGTAGAAGTACTGAAATCCTGATTCAGTCCTTAGGTCTTTTGTAGACTTACAGGCGTCATAAATAGCGTTAAAACAGCAATCCGCCGTTGGATGCCGGTCCCTCGGGCCGTTGCCGTGAGCGACGCGCCGTTTAAGCGCAAGGATCGAACAATGTCCCGCCAGGACGCCAATGCCGCCTTCGCCCGCACCTCGTTCCTCTACGGCGGCAACGCCGCCTACATCGAAGACCTCTACGCCAAATACGAGAGCGACCCGGCCACGGTCGATGCCGAGTGGCGGGAGTTTTTCACCAGCCTGAAGGACAACGGCTCCGACGTCGTCAAGAGCGCGCGCGGCGCCTCTTGGAAGAAACCCAACTGGCCGCTGCGCCCGGACGGCGACCTGGTGGCCGCGCTCGACGGCCAATGGGCGGAAACCGAAAAACGTATCACCGACAAGATCAAGAAACAGGCGCAAGCGACCGGCGTCGATATCTCGTCGAACGACGTGCAGCAGGCCACGCGCGATTCCATCCACGCGCTGATGCTGATCCGCGCTTACCGCATGCGCGGCCATTTCCACGCCAAACTCGATCCGCTCGGCCTCGAGCCGGAAAAAAACGAAGAAGAACTCGATCCGCGCTCTTACGGCTTTCAGGAAGCCGATCTCGACCGCAGGATTTTCCTCGACAAGGTGCTCGGACTCGAATTCGCGTCCATGCGCGAGATCGTCGCCATCCTGCGCCGCACCTATTGCCAGACGCTGGGCGTGGAGTTCATGCACATCTCCAACGCCGCGCAGAAAAGCTGGATCCAGGAGCGCATCGAAGGCCGCGACAAGGAAATCAGCTTCACCGTGCAAGGCAAGCGCGCCATCCTCAACAAGCTGGTGGAAGCGGAAGGCTTCGAGAAATTCCTCGACGTCAAATACACCGGCACCAAGCGTTTCGGTCTCGACGGCGGCGAATCGCTGATCCCGGCGCTCGAGCAGATCATCAAGCGCGGCGGCAATCTCGGCGTGCGCGAAATCTGCATCGGCATGCCGCATCGCGGCCGGCTCAATGTGTTGACTCAGGTGATGGGCAAGCCGCACCGCGCGCTGTTCCACGAATTCAAGGGCGGCTCGTCAACGCCGGACGAGACCGAAGGCTCCGGCGACGTGAAATATCACCTCGGCGCTTCGTCGGACCGCGAGTTCGACGGCAACAAGGTGCATTTGTCGCTCACCGCCAATCCGTCGCATTTGGAGATCGTCGATCCGGTGACGCTGGGCAAGGTGCGCGCCAAGCAGGACCAGCACGGCGCCACGCCCGACGAACGCCGGATGGTGCTACCGCTGCTCATGCACGGCGACGCCGCCTTCGCTGGCCAGGGTGTGGTGGCGGAATGTTTCGGACTGTCGGATCTGAAGGGTTACCGCACCGGCGGCTCGATCCATTTCATCGTCAACAACCAGATCGGCTTCACCACCTATCCGCGCTATTCGCGCTCCTCGCCCTATCCGTCCGACGTCGCCAAGATGATCGAGGCGTTGATCTTCCACGTCAACGGCGACGACCCAGAAGCGGTCACGTTCGCCGCCAAGGTCGCGACCGAATACCGGCAGAAATTCCAGCGGCCGGTGGTCATCGACATGTTCTGTTACCGGCGCTTCGGCCACAATGAAGGCGACGAGCCCTCGTTCACCCAGCCGCTGATGTACCAGAAGATCCGCACGCATCCGACCACGCTGGAAATCTACAGCAAGAAACTGATCGCCGAGGGCGTCGTTATCGCCGGCGAAGTCGACAAGATGAAAGCCGATTGGCGCGCCAAGCTCGATGCCGAATACGAGTCGGCCATGGGCTACAAGCCGAACAAGGCCGACTGGCTCGATGGCCGCTGGGCCGGGCTCAAGGCCGCGCGCGGGGTCGAGGATCCGCGCCGCGGCAATACCGGTGTCGAAATTTCCGAGTTGCGCGAGATCGGCAAGAAGATCACGAGCGTCCCGCAAGGCTTCCACGTCCACAAGACCATCCAGCGCTTCCTCGACCATCGCGCCAAGTCAATCGAGTCGGGCGAAGGCATCGATTGGTCCACTGCGGAAGCGCTTGCGTTCTGCGCGCTGCTCAAGGACGGCCATCCGGTTCGCCTGTCCGGCCAGGATTCGGAGCGCGGTACCTTTTCGCAGCGCCATTCGGTGCTGTTCGATCAGCAGACCGAGGAACGTCACACGCCGTTCAACCATCTCGGCCCCGACCAAGCACGCTTCGAAGTGCTCAACTCGAGCCTGTCGGAAGAAGCCGTGCTCGGCTTCGAATACGGCTATTCCACCGCCGAGCCAAACGCGCTGACGCTGTGGGAGGCGCAGTTCGGCGACTTCGCCAACGGCGCGCAGGTGCTGTTCGACCAGTTCATCTCGTCGGGCGAACGCAAATGGCTACGCATGTCCGGCCTCGTCTGCCTGCTGCCGCACGGCTACGAGGGGCAGGGCCCAGAACATTCCTCCGCCCGGCTCGAGCGCTTCCTGCAGATGTGCGCGGAAGACAACATGCAGGTGGCGAACCTTACGACGCCGGCGAACTACTTCCACGCTTTGCGCCGGCAATTGAAACGCGAAATCCGCAAGCCCCTGATCCTGATGACGCCGAAGAGCCTGCTGCGCCACAAGCGCGCGATCTCGAAGCTCGACGAGATGGCGGCCGGCACCGCGTTCCACCGGCTATTGTGGGACGACGCGCAGGCGCTGCCGAACGAAAAGATCAAGCTGGTATCCGACGACAAGATCCGCCGCGTCATCATGTGCACAGGCAAGGTCTATTACGACCTCTACGAGGAGCGTGAGAAGCGCGGGATCGATGACATTTATCTCCTGCGCGTCGAGCAGCTTTATCCGTTCCCGACCAAGGCGCTGGTGTCCGAACTGTCGCGCTTCAAGCAGGCGGAGATGGTGTGGTGCCAGGAGGAGCCGCGCAACATGGGCGCCTGGTTCTTCGTCGACGTGTTTCTGCAATGGATCCTCAACCAGATCGGCGCCAAGCACCGCACCCTGCGTTACGCCGGACGTCCGGCCTCCGCTTCGACCGCGGTCGGGCAGATGCCGAAGCACCTGGCGCAGCTCAAGCAGTTGCTGGAAGAGGCGTTGGGTTAACCCGCATAACGTGCGCGTGCGATTTGAAAAGGTTGAACATGGCTGACATCCGCGTGCCCACCCTCGGCGAATCGGTCACCGAAGCGACCGTGGGCAAATGGTTCAAGCAGCCGGGCGACGCGGTGGCGGTGGACGAGCCGCTGGTCGAGTTGGAAACCGACAAGGTCACGCTGGAAGTGCCGGCGCCCGCCGCCGGCGTGTTGTCCGACATCGCGGCCAAGACCGGCGACACCGTCGGCGTTGCTGCGCTGCTCGGCCAGATCAAGGAAGGCGCCGTGGCCGCGCCCGCCAAAGCCGCGCCGCCCGCCGCCAAGCCGCCCGAAGCGCCGAAACCGGCATCGACACCTGCGGTTAAGTCTGCCGATATGCCGCTTCCGCCGTCGGTGCGCAAAATGGCGGCGGAAAGCGGCATCGACGCCGCCAAGGTCGCAGGCTCCGGCCTGCACGGCCAGGTCAGCAAGGGCGACATGATGGCGGCGATCGAACGCGCCGCCGCGCAGCCGACGCCGGTTGCTACCGCCGCGGTGCAGATGCGCGCGCCGTCGCCGGCCGACGATGCCGCGCGCGAAGAGCGCGTGCACATGACGCGGCTGCGCCAGACCATCGCGCGCCGGCTGAAGGACGCGCAGAACACCGCCGCCATGCTCACGACCTTCAACGAGGTCGACATGAGCGCGGTGATGGGCTTGCGCAATCAATACAAGGAGCTGTTCGAGAAGAAGCACGGCGTGAAGCTCGGCTTCATGGGCTTCTTCGTGCGCGCCTGCATCCAGGCGCTGAAGGAAATCCCGGCGGTCAATGCCGAGATCGACGGCACCGACATCGTCTACAAGAATTATTATCACATCGGCGTCGCCGTCGGCACCGAGCGCGGCTTGGTGGTGCCGGTGGTGCGCGACGCCGATGCGCTCTCGCTCGCCGGCATCGAGAAAGCGATCAATGATTTCGGCCGCCGCGCGCGCGACGGCACGCTCAAGATCGAGGAGATGCAGGGCGGCACCTTCACCATCAGTAACGGCGGCGTCTACGGCTCGCTGATGTCGACGCCGATATTGAACGCGCCGCAGTCCGGCATTCTCGGCATGCACAAGATCCAGGAGCGCCCGGTGGTGGTCGGCGGCAAGATCGAGGCGCGGCCGATGATGTATCTCGCGCTCTCCTACGATCATCGCATCGTCGATGGCCGCGAGGCGGTCACCTTCCTGGTTCGGGTGAAGGAAAACCTTGAAGATCCGGCGCGCATCGTGCTGGATTTGTGATCGTATGGCCTACGACCTCATCGTCATCGGCACCGGCCCGGGCGGCTATGTCTGCGCTATCCGTGCAGCGCAGCTGGGCTTAAAGACCGCCGTCGTGGAGAAGCGCGCCACCTTCGGCGGCACTTGTCTGAACGTCGGCTGCATCCCGTCAAAGGCGCTGCTGCATGCCTCGGAGTTGTTCGAGGAGGCCGGGCACAGCTTCGGCAAAATGGGCATCGGCGTGTCCGCGCCCAAGCTCGATTTGTCGGCGATGATGGCGTTCAAGGACCAGGGCGTCGACGGCAACGTCAAGGGCGTCGAATTCCTGCTCAAGAAGAACAAGGTCGACACCTTCCACGGCGCCGGCCGCATCGCCGCGCCCGGCAAGGTCGAGGTCACAGGCAGCGACGGTAAGGCGCAAACGCTGGAAACTAAATCCATCGTCATCGCCACCGGCTCCGACGTCGCCCGGCTGAAGGGCATCGAGATCGACGAAAAGCGCATCGTCTCGTCCACCGGCGCGCTCACGCTCGACAAGGTACCGGAGCATCTGCTGGTAGTCGGCGCCGGCGTGATCGGGCTTGAGCTCGGCTCGGTGTGGCGGCGGCTCGGCGCCAAAGTGACGGTGGTGGAATTCCTCGAAGGCGTGTTGCCCGGCATGGACGGCGAAGTGCGCCGCCAGGCGCAGCGCCTGTTTGAGAAGCAGGGCATGGTTTTCAAATTGTCGTCCAAGGTCACTGCGGTCGACACCTCCGGCAAGAAGCTGAAGGCGACCGTCGAGCCGGCCAAAGGCGGCGCGGCGGAAACCATCGAGGCCGACGTCGTGCTGGTCGCCATCGGCCGCGTGCCCTTCACCGACGGGCTCGGCCTCAAGGAAATCGGCATGAAACTGGACGAGCGCGGGCGCATCGCGGTCGATCATTATTACGCCACCAGCGTGCCCGGCATCTGGGCGATCGGCGACGTGATCGCCGGACCGATGCTGGCGCACAAGGCGCAGGATGAAGGCATGGCGCTGGCCGAGATCCTGGTCGGGCAGGCCGGCCATGTGAACTACGACGCCATCCCGAACGTGGTCTACACCTATCCGGAAATCGCCACCGTCGGTAAGAGCGAGGAAGAGCTTAAAAGCGCCGGCGTCGCCTACACGGTCGGCAAATTTCAGATGATGGCGAACGGCCGCGCCAAGGTGAACCTGACCAGCGAGGGCTTCGTAAAGATCCTCGCCGACGCCAAGACCGACCGCGTGCTCGGCGTGCATCTGGTGTGCGCCGACGCCGGCAACATGATCGCGGAAGCCGTCATCGCCATGGAATTCGGCGCCTCCGCCGAGGACATCGCGCGCACCTGCCATGCCCACCCGACGCTGCCCGAGGCGGTGAAGGAAGCGGCGATGGCAGTCGCCAAGCGCGCGATTCATATGTGATCTTGTTTATCCCTCCCCTTTCAGGGGAGGGATAAGAAAAGCACGGGGAGTGAAATGGCCAAAGGTCACAAAGACAAAGTCGCCGTCATCACCGGCGCCGCCGGCGGCATCGGGCAGGCGTTCGCCAAGCGGTTGGCCGAGGACGGCGTGCATATCGCGATCGTCGACGTCATTGATGGCAAAGAGACCGTAAAAATGGTGGAAGCCGCCGGCCGCCAGGCCATCGCGGTGAATTGCGACGTGTCGTCGGAAACCTCCGTCGCCGCCATGGCCAAGGCGGTCAACGCCAAATTCAGCCACGTCGACATCGTGATCAATTGCGCCGGCATTTTCCCGCAAAAGGAATTTTCCGAGATGACCTTTGCCGACTGGCGAAAAGTGCTCTCGATCAATCTCGACGGCACCTTCCTGGTGACTGCCGCCTTTGTCCCCGGCATGCGGCACGCAAATGGGGCCGCGTGGTCAACTTGGCGTCGTCGACGCTCGGCTCGGTGGTCACCGGCTTTGCGCATTACGTCGCCAGCAAGGGCGGCATCGTCGGCTTCACGCGCGCGCTGGCGAGCGATCTGGCCGGCGACGACATCACCGTCAACGCCATCGCCCCGGGCCTGACCCGCTCGCCCGGCACCTTGGTGCGCACGCCGCGTGCCGGCTTCAAGACGATGGACGATGAATACGCCGCCGTCGCCCAGATGCAGGCGATCAAGCGCCCGGAAGTGCCGGACGATCTGGTCGGCGCGGCATCGTTCCTCACCAGCGACGATGCCGCCTTTATCACCGGGCAGACGCTGAATGTGGACGGTGGCAGGGTACGTTCGTAAGTGCCTTAATTACGGCAGGCGCTTGTCATAAATTAACGCAATGCGCCGCTGGCTCCGCCCGCTCTGGGTTGTTCTCGCACTGCTGTTCCTGTTGGAAGCGTGGCTGTGGGATCATCTCGAGCCCATCGTCGCGCGCGTTGTCAATCTCATTCCCTGGGGCACGCTCAAGGTAAGGCTGGTGCGGCTGATCGACGTCCTGCCGCCCTGGGCGGTGCTGTTCGTCTTCATCATTCCGATCATCGTGATGCTGCCGCTGAAATTTCTCGGAGTCTATTTTCTGGCGACCGGTAATTGGTATGGCGCGATCGGTTTCCTGCTCCTGGTCAAGCTGCTCGGCCTCGGCCTCACCGCTTTCATCTTCGATGTGACGCGCGACAAGCTGCTGGAGATGGCGTGGTTCCGGCGGATGTACGAGTGGTTCTTGTGGGCGCGCGATTGGGCGCACGCGCAAACCGAGCCGATCCGGCAGCGGCTGCATCAACTGAGATGGCTGCTGAATCCGCAGCGCGCCGGCAAATTCCTGCGCCGGCTGATGCGGCTGCGCCGCCGCGCCTATCGCAGCCCCGCGGTGTAAGCGCGCTTGGACGTTCGCCGTCAGTGGGCAGAGTGCGTCAAAAAATCCAATGCGTGCGGCGCCCACAATCCGAGCGCCATGAAGCCGAGACCCCCGAGACCGACCAAACCGCTGAGCCAGCCGAGCGCGGCCATACTGGTTATTACTTGCGCCGAGGCGAGCACGATGCCGATCTGGAAGGCGGCCGAGGCAAGTTCATACTGGTGGTAACGCGCCAAAGCCTCGTCGCGCTGGTGCTCGGCTGCCTTGGCGCGCGCCATCAGCTGCTTGCGGCCTTCGTTCGAGGATGGCTCGTCGTCGTAACGGGCGACATTCTTCTTCCAGCCGTCGATCGTCTTCAACAGCCGGGCCTTGTCTTCCGGATCGGTAGCGCGATCGGCCACGATCTGCATCTGCTCCGCCGCCGTGCTCAGCACGGCCATGCGGATGGTCTTGGCCTGGAAGAACGCCCACAGGTCGTTGGAGGCGACGTTCAAGGTGATCGCGGTCGTTTGCGAGCTTTTACCCAGCGTTTCGGAAAACGCCAGAAACAGCGCCAAGACCGATATCAGCAGCGCAATTTTTTTATTGCCGCTGTGCGAGGCATGTTCGGCATGCTCGGCATGTTCCAGATTTTCGTGTGGCCCGGCCATCGTCATCCCCATAACTTGCCGTGGCCACGATGATAGCAAAGCGTGGCGCTAGGCAAGAGGCACCTATTGTGATTCCGGGGGCGCGAGCGAAGCGAGCAAGCCTGGAATGACCGGGGAGGGTACTACGCGCGCGGGTGGGCGCTGGTATAAACTTCAAGTAAACGCTCGGAATCGACCGCGGTATAGATCTGCGTGGTCGACAGCGAGGCATGTCCGAGCAGTTCCTGGATGGCGCGCAGGTCGCCGCCGCGCGCCAGCAAATGCGTGGCGAAGGAATGCCGCAGCGCATGCGGCGTCGCCGTGTCGGGCAGGCCGAGCGCACCGCGCAAGCGCGCCATCGTCAGCTGCACGATGCGGGGATTGAGCGGGCCGCCGCGGGCGCCGACGAACAGCGGCCCATCGTCAGGCAAATCGAGCGGGCAGAGCGTGACATAATCGGCGATCGATTTTGTAACCTGCGGCAGCACCGGCACCATGCGCGTCTTATTGCCCTTGCCGGTGACGGTGATGGCATCGCTCGTGCCGGCATCTTTACGCTTGAGCGAGAGCGCTTCCGAAATGCGCAGGCCCGAGCCGTAGAGCAGCGCCAGCACGGCGGCGTCGCGGGCGATGATCCACGGCTCGCGCTCCTCGCCGGCGCGCAAATCCGTGTCCGAGATCCGTTTGGCCGCGGCGACCGCCAATGGCTTCGGCAGAGTCTTGGGGACCTTGGGCGCGCGCACGGCGGACAGCGCGCCGACCTTGCCCTTGCCATTGCGCTCCAGAAAGCGCGCGAACGAGCGGGCGCCGGCCAGCACGCGCATCAGCGAGCGGCTGCTGAGACCCCCGCCGCGACGCGCCGCCATGAAGGCGCGCACGTCGGCGGGCGTGAGCTTGGCGAGTTGTTTGAGCGACGGTGCTCCGCCCAGATGCTGGGCGAGGAAATGGAGAAACTGGCCGACGTCGCGCTGGTAAGCCTCCAGCGTCTTCGGCGACATGCGCTTCTCGGCGCTGAGATAGCTGAGCCAGCGGGTGACTTCGGCAGCGACGTCGGGGGCGGCGAGGGCGCTCATGGCGGGAAGAATGTCACCGCTTTCTTCACCCTTCCTTAAGCGCGCGGAATCGGCCAGACCTACCCCCATGGCATCACGCTTTATCGACGTTCTGGTGCCGGTGGCGCTGGACCAGACCTATTCCTACCGGGTGCCGGCGGGCATGGAGCTCGCGCCCGGCGACCTGGTGAGCGTGCCGTTGGGCGCGCGCGGCGAGACCATGGGCGTGGTCTGGGCCGACAATGCCAACCCCAATCCGCGCCTGCATAACCGCATGAAGGATGTCGCGGACAAGCTCGGCGTGCCGCCGCTGAAAACCGAGCTGCGTAAATTCGTCGATTGGGTCGCCGATTACACACTGTCGCCGCGCGGCATGGTGCTGCGCATGGCGCTGCGCATGGGCGAGCATCTCGGCCCCGCGCGCGAACGCATCGGTGTGCGGCTGGCCGGGCCACGGCCGCAGCGCATGACGCCGGCGCGCGCGCGCGTGATCGCGCTATTTGCCGACGGCTTCACGCGCGCCAAAGGCGATGCCGCGCGCGAGGCGGGCGTCAGCGCCGGCGTGATCGACGGCCTGATCGACGAGGGCACGCTGGAAACCGTGGTGCTGCCGCCGGAGCCGGTGACGCGGCTGCCCGATCCGGATTTTCGCAAGCCCGAATTCTCGCTCGGCCAGCTTGCCGCTGCCGACGCGCTGCGCACCACGATCGATCAGGGCGGTTATACGGTCACGCTGCTCGATGGCGTCACCGGCTCGGGAAAAACCGAAGTCTATTTCGAGGCGGTGGCCGAGAACATCCGGAAAAAGCGGCAGACGCTGATCCTGATGCCGGAAATTGCGCTCACATCGCAGTCGCTCGACCGCTTCACTGCCCGTTTCGGCACGCGGCCGGCGGAATGGCATTCGCAATTAACCCCGCGCACGCGCGCGCGCACTTGGGCCGCGGTGGCGGAAAACGAGGTGTCGGTGGTAGTCGGCGCGCGCTCGGCGCTGTTCCTGCCCTATGCCGATCTCGGCTTGATCGTGGTCGATGAAGAGCACGATCCGGCCTACAAGCAGGAGGACGGCGCGCATTACCATGCCCGCGACATGGCGGTGGTGCGCGGCAGCGTGGCGAAGATTCCGGTGGTGCTGGCCTCGGCGACGCCATCGGTCGAATCGGAAGTTAATGCGCGGCGCGGGCGCTACAAGCGCATCCATCTGCCGGAGCGTTTCGGCGGCGCGCATCTGCCGATGATCGAAGCGATCGACATGCGGCGCGAAGGCCCGCCGCGCGGCCGTTTCATTGCGCCGCGGCTGGCCGAGGCGGTGAAGAATGTGTTGGAAAGCCGCCACCAGGCGCTGTTGTTCCTAAACCGCCGCGGCTACGCGCCGCTGACGCTGTGCCGCGCCTGCGGCTTTCGCCTGCAATGCCCGAATTGCGACGCCTGGCTGGTTGACCATCGCTTCAAGCGGCGCCTGGTCTGCCACCATTGCGGCTTCTCGATGCCGCCGCCGGCCGAATGCCCGAACTGCCACGCCACCGAAAGCTTCGCCCCCATCGGCCCCGGCGTCGAGCGGCTGGAACACGAGGCGGCTGAGCTGTTTCCCGGCGCCCGCATTCTGGTGCTGTCGAGCGACCTGGTGGAATCGATGGAGCGCCTGCGTCAGGAACTCGACGACGTGGCGCAAGGCCGCTTCGACATCGTCATCGGCACGCAGTTGGTCGCCAAGGGCCATCATTTCCCCAAGCTCAATCTGGTCGGCATCGTCGATTCTGATCTTGGCCTCGGCAATGGCGATCCGCGCGCGGCCGAGCGTACGTTCCAACTCCTGCATCAAGTGGTCGGCCGCGCCGGCCGCGAGGAGGGACGCGGCGTCGGTTTTCTGCAGACGCATCAGCCCGAGCATCCGGTGATGAAGGCGCTGATCTCCGGCGACCGAGAGGCGTTCTATTCGAGCGAAATCGCGCTGCGCGAAAAGACCGGCTATCCGCCGTTCGGGCGGCTCGCCAGTCTGGTGATCACCGCCAACGAGCGGCACGCCGCGGAATCCTACGGTCGCACGCTTAGCCTCGCCGCGCCCAAGGACGAGCAGGTGCGCGTGCTCGGCCCCGCCGAGGCGCCGATCGCGGTGGTGCGCGGCCGCCATCGTTTCCGCGTGCTGGTGAAAGCGCCGCGCGGCTTCGATCTCTCCGTCTATTTGCGGCAATGGCTTGCCGCCGCGCCCAAGCCACGCGGCAATGTGCGGCTCGAGGTCGACGTCGATCCGCAGAGTTTCTACTGAAAATCACTCTGGCAATTCGACGTGTTTCACATTTGGCTGCAGCAGTACGCAAGCCGCAGCGGAAAAAATCATTCCGAAGCCGATGGCGTCGGTCAGGTTAAGTCGCTCGCCGACGATGATGGCCGATCCAATGACCCCGACCACGGGCGTCAGCAGCGAGCCGAGCGTGGCGGTTGTCGCCGGCAGGCGATCGACGATGACGAACCAGAGAAAATAGGCCAAGCCCATGCCGATGAAGCCGTTGTA
The DNA here is from genome assembly GCA_963770985.1 of uncultured Alphaproteobacteria bacterium. Taxonomy (GTDB): domain Bacteria; phylum Pseudomonadota; class Alphaproteobacteria; order Rhizobiales; family Xanthobacteraceae; genus Pseudolabrys. Next base: position 269,370 of record CAVYRR010000014.1, read on the forward strand.
GGCGAGCCACGCTACGATATGCGGCGGCAGCGGCCACAGCTCCGCCACGCCTTCGAAGTACAGCATGCCGCCGGCCAGCATCAGCCAGCCGAACAGCAGCTGCCAGGCGGCGATCGCCAGCATCGGTGCGCGGATGTCGGCCCATTTCAAGTAGATCGTGCCTGCAGCCCAGGACCACGCACATCCCAGCGCCAGCAGCGCGCCAAGCGGGAAGCCCGCGCGCGCCAGCGGCCAGATCAGGATCGCCAGGCCGGCGGCGCATAGCGCCAGCGCAACAAGCTTGACGGCGCTCAATTGCTCCTTGAGCGCGACACGCGCCAACAGGGCCGCCCAGATCGGCATCGAATAGGCGATGACGATGGCGCGCGACGTCGTCCCATACACCTGTGCGTAAGCGGAACAGACATTGAAGACGGCGACGTTGAAAAATCCAGCGATCAGAAATCTTGACCGCTTCGACGCGCGGAACCTTGAGCCGCACGCGCCAAATGGCGGCAGCGGCAAACAAAGTAAGAGTACCGAGGCCGATACCGACCGCGCGCATCGCCCACGGCGGCAGCGCTTCGAGGATGATGCGTGCGGCGACCCAGTTGAAGCCCCACGCCAGTCCTACGACCAGGACCATGAGCTTGGCGCCGGCCGCTGTATCATCGCGTCTGCCGTTGTTCACTCCGGCATCTCCGTGTGTTTCACGTTTGGCTGCAGCAGCACGCAGGCTGCTGCAGCGAAGATCATCACGAAGCCGATGATGTCGGGCACGGTCAGCCGCTCGCCGAGATAGATGGCGGAGGCGGTTACGCCGACCACCGGGACGATCAGCGAGCCGAGCGAAGCCGTGATGGCCGGCAGCCGGCCGATGATCGACCACCACAGGAAATGCGCCAGACCTACGCCAAGGACGCCGACAAAAAGTACCGCCAGCACCGCATCGTTACTGATCGGCCACAGATGCGGCGAACCTTCGAACGCCAGCGTGCCGGCGGCGATGAACAGCAGGCCGAACAGCAATTGCCAGGCCGCGTTGGCCAGTGGCTCGATTTTGACCTTGGCCCATTTGATATAGACCGTCGCCACGCACCAGCTCAGCGCGCAGCCGAGTGAATAAAACACAAAGGGTGGAAAGCCGTTTGTGAACAGCGGCCAGAGCAGGACCGAAAGTCCCGCCACGCACAAACCAAACGCGATGATGCGAATGCGGTTCATCTTTTCGCCGAGCACGACGGTGCTGAGCATCGTGGTCCAGATCGGCATCGAATAAGTGATGATGATGGCGCGCGAGGTCGCTCCAGAGAGCTGCGCGAAGCCGGAGAGAATTTGGAATGCTGCGACGTTGAAGAAACCGGCGATCATCACATGCAGATGCTCGCCGCGCGGGATTCTTAGTCTGTGGCCGGTGATGATGGCGGCGGCGAACAAGGTCGCGGCGCCGATGCTGGAGCCGGCAACGCGCAGGCTCCAAGGCGTCACCTCGCGTAACGCAATCGCGGCGGCGATCCAGTTGAGGCCCCATGCAAAGGCCAGCACAACGACCAGAAGTTTGGCGGTACCGGGCGACCCGACTTTGGTATGCGGCATTTTCGTGGGATCCGGTGGCGCGGCATCGCTCGACCGCGGGGACCGCGTCAGTCGAAGCGCGGCGCCAAGCTATAGCGGACGCCGGGGGCAGGCGAGGCATCGCAGCGATGCAAAAATGTGGCCTCGCCGGTGTTACGGCATCGGGCGCGCACGCACCGCCGTGTTGCGCCGCCCCCGGCCCTGTGTTAGCTAGCGCCTTGATTTCATGAGGGCTTCCGCGGGCTCTCGCGCTATCCTCATGAATCGGAATTCCCTCTTGGATTCCAATCATTTGTGCCGCCGTTCTGCGACGGCGCCCGGCCTGTGAATAATGAAGTAACGAAAACGAGCGTCAAGTGGCAGGCAAAGACCCGATCATTTCCGGCATGGCAGGGCGGTATGCCAATGCCTTGTTCGAGTTGGCGCTCGACAACAAGGCGGTCGACGCTGTCAAGGTCGATCTCGACCGGTTCGACGCCTTGATCGCCGACAATCCCGACCTCAATCGGCTGGTGCGCAGCCCGGTGTTCGGCGCCGACGAACAATTGCGCGCGCTGGCCGCCATCCTCGACAAAGCCGGTATCAAGGGGCTGGCCGCCAATTTCCTGCGGGTCATCACCGCCAACCGCCGGCTGTTCGCCGTGCGCGACATGATTCGCGCCTACCGCGTGCTGGCCGCTCGCCATAGGGGCGAGGTTACCGCGGAAGTCACCGTCGCCGAGCCGCTCAGCGACAAGAATCTCGACGCGCTCAAAGGCGCGCTCAAATCGGTGACCGGCGGCAAGGACATCGACTTCGACGTCAAGGTCGAGCCCGCCATCATCGGCGGACTCATCGTCAAGGTCGGCAGCCGCATGGTCGATAGTTCGCTCCGCACCAAGCTCAATGCGATCAAGATCGCGATGAAAGAGGCCCGCTGATGGATATCCGCGCCGCAGAAATTTCCGCCATCCTGAAAGAGCAGATCAAGAATTTCGGCCAGGAAGCCGAAGTCTCCGAAGTCGGCCAAGTGCTCTCCGTCGGCGACGGCATCGCCCGCGTCTACGGTCTCGACAATGTGCAATCCGGCGAGATGGTCGAGTTCGAGAACGGCACGCGCGGTATGGCGCTCAACTTGGAGACCGACAATGTCGGTATCGTGATCTTCGGCAACGACCGCGAGATCAAGGAAGGCCAGACCGTCAAGCGCACCGGCTCGATCGTGGACGTGCCAGTCGGCAAGGGCTTGCTCGGCCGCGTCGTGGACGCGCTAGGAAATCCGATCGACGGAAAGGGCCCGATCAAAACCGACAAGCGCGCGCGGGTGGACGTGAAGGCGCCCGGCATCATCCCGCGCAAGTCGGTGCACGAGCCGATGGCGACCGGCCTGAAGGCCATCGATTCACTGATCCCGATCGGCCGCGGCCAGCGCGAGTTGATCATCGGCGACCGCCAGACCGGCAAGACCGCGATCGCGCTCGACACCATCCTCAATCAGAAGTCGCTCAACGCGCAGCCGGACGAGAAGATCAAGCTTTACTGCGTTTATGTGGCAATCGGGCAGAAGCGCTCGACCGTCGCGCAATTCGTCAAGGTGCTCGAAGAGCAGGGCGCGCTCGATTATTCCATCATCGTCGCCGCCACCGCGTCCGATCCGGCGCCGATGCAGTACCTGGCGCCGTTCTCCGGCTGCACCATGGGCGAATATTTCCGCGACAACGGCATGCACGCGGTCATCATCTATGACGATCTGTCGAAGCAGGCCGTCGCCTACCGTCAGATGTCGCTGCTGCTGCGCCGCCCGCCGGGCCGCGAAGCCTATCCCGGCGACGTGTTCTACCTGCATTCGCGCTTGCTCGAGCGCGCCGCCAAGATGAACGACGACAACGGCGCCGGCTCGCTCACCGCGCTGCCGGTGATCGAAACGCAGGCCAACGACGTGTCGGCCTATATCCCGACCAACGTGATTTCCATCACCGATGGCCAGATCTTCCTGGAGACCGACCTGTTCTATCAGGGCATCCGCCCGGCGGTGAACGTCGGCCTGTCGGTGTCGCGCGTCGGCTCGGCCGCGCAGACCAAGGCGATGAAAAAGGTGGCCGGCAAGATCAAGGGCGAGCTCGCGCAATACCGCGAGATGGCGGCCTTCGCGCAATTCGGCTCCGATTTGGACGCCACCACCCAGCGTCTGTTGGCGCGCGGCTCGCGTTTGACCGAGCTCCTGAAGCAGCCGCAGTTCTCGCCGCTCAAGATGGAAGAGCAGGCCTGCGTGATCTATGCCGGCGTCAACGGCTATCTCGACAAGTTCGAAGTGGCGCGCGTGCGCGCCTTCGAGCAGGGCCTGCTCACGCTGCTGCGCAGCAAGTACGCCGATCTGCTCGACAGCATCCGCAAGAGCGGCGACCTCTCCAAGGACGACGAAGCCAAGCTCAAGGACGCGGTCGACGGCTACGCCAAGACCTTCACCTGAATCGAGACAGCGTGATCCGCAAGGATTGATACCCGGATGGCTTCACTCAAGGACATGCGCGTTCGCATCGCCGCCACCAAGGCGACGCAGAAGATCACCAAGGCCATGCAAATGGTCGCGGCGTCCAAGCTGCGCCGCGCGCAGGCGGCGGCGGAAGCGGCGCGTCCTTATGCCGAGCGCATGAGCAAGGTGCTCGGCTCGATCGCTGCGGCGGTGGCCGGCAGCGATTCGGCGCCCCGGCTGTTGGCCGGAACCGGCAACGACAAGGTACATTTGCTGGTGGTCTGCACCGCCGAGCGCGGCCTGTGCGGCCCATTCAATTCGTCGATCGTGCGGCTGGCACGCGAGAAGGCGAACGCGCTGATGAACCATGGCAAGGACGTCAAGATCCTCTGCGTCGGCCGCAAAGGCCAGGACCAGTTGCGCCGGATTTATGGCAAGCAGATCATCGAGACCATCGAGTTGCGCGGAGTCAAGCAGATCGGCTTCGAGCAAGCCGAGATGGTCGCCAAGAAGATCGTTACGTTGTTCGACGCCGGAGAATTCGACGTCTGCACGCTGTTCTTCTCGCGCTTCAAGTCGGTGATCGCGCAGATCCCGACCGCGCAGCAGATCATCCCGCCGCTGTTCGAAGCAGTCAAGGAAACCGGGCCGGCCGCCGGCTATGAATACGAACCGGAAGAAGGCGAAATTCTCGCCGATCTGCTGCCGCGCAATCTGTCGGTACAGGTGTTCCGCGCGCTCTTGGAAAACGCCGCCTCTGAGCAGGGCGCGCGCATGAGCGCGATGGACAACGCCACCCGCAACGCCGGCGAAATGATCCGCAAGCAGACGCTGACTTATAACCGCACGCGCCAGGCGATGATCACCAAGGAATTGATCGAGATCATCTCCGGAGCAGAGGCGCTCTGACCCCGAGGAATAGAGCTTCTAAGAGGATTAAACATGGCCCAAGCCAATCAAGTCGGACACATTACCCAGGTCATCGGCGCGGTCGTCGACGTGCAGTTCGAAGGCGAATTGCCCGCCATTCTCAATGCGTTAGAGACAAAAAACCACGGCAATAGACTGGTGCTGGAAGTCGCCCAGCATCTCGGCGAATTGACCGTGCGCACCGTCGCCATGGACTTTTCCGAAGGCCTGGTGCGCGGTCAGGAAGTTGTAGATACCGGCGCCCCGATTTCGGTGCCGGTCGGATCGGAATTGCTAGGCCGCATCATCAATGTGATTGGCGACCCGGTCGATGAAGCAGGTCCCGTCAATGCGAAGGCCAAGCGCGCGATCCATCAGGAAGCGCCGACCTACACCGACCAATCCACCGAGGCGCAGATCCTGGTCACCGGCATCAAAGTCGTCGACCTGCTGGCGCCTTACGCCAAGGGCGGCAAGATCGGCCTGTTCGGCGGCGCCGGCGTCGGCAAGACCGTGCTGATCATGGAGCTGATCAACAACGTCGCCAAGGCGCACGGCGGCTATTCAGTGTTTGCCGGCGTCGGCGAGCGCACACGCGAAGGCAACGACCTCTATCACGAAATGATCGAGTCGGGCGTCAACAAAGACCCGCGCAAAGGCTCGGTCGAGGGCTCCAAATGCGCGCTGGTGTATGGCCAAATGAACGAGCCGCCGGGCGCCCGCGCACGCGTCGGCCTGAGCGGGCTGACGGTGGCGGAACACTTCCGCGACCAGGGTCAGGACGTGCTGTTCTTCGTCGATAACATCTTCCGTTTCACGCAGGCCGGCTCGGAAGTGTCGGCGCTGCTCGGCCGCATTCCCTCGGCGGTGGGCTATCAGCCGACGCTCGCCACTGACATGGGCACGCTGCAGGAGCGCATCACCACGACCCATAAAGGTTCGGTGACTTCGGTGCAGGCGATCTACGTGCCGGCCGACGACTTGACCGACCCGGCGCCGGCCACTTCGTTCGCACACTTGGATGCGACCACCGTGCTGTCGCGCGACATCGCCGCCAAGGGCATCTATCCGGCGGTGGACCCGCTCGATAGCACCTCGCGTATGCTGTCGCCGCTGATCGTGGGCGAGGAGCACTACGCGGTGGCGCGCCAGGTACAGCAGATTTTGCAGCGCTACAAAGCGTTGCAGGACATCATCGCCATTCTGGGCATGGATGAATTGTCGGAAGAGGACAAGACCGCGGTGGCGCGCGCGCGCAAGATCGAACGTTTCCTGTCGCAGCCGTTCTTCGTCGCCGAAGTGTTCACCGGCTCGCCCGGCAAGCTGGTTGACCTCGCCGACACCATCAAAGGCTTCCAAGGTCTGTGCGAAGGCAAATATGACCACCTGCCGGAGGCCGCCTTCTACATGGTCGGCACCATCGAAGAGGCGATCGAGAAGGGCAAGAAGCTCGCGGCGGAAGCGGCATAAGCCATGCTGGGCCGCTCAAACCTCATTGCATTTCTGGTCATCGGGCTGCTGATTGGCGCGCTGTCCGGGTATCTCACGCGACCGGAATCGACCGAGATCAAACTGGGGCCGCTGAGCATCGAAGTGAAGGGAAATCAGGTCGCGCATGACAATGGGCCGCTGACCAGCAGTCAGGTTCAGCACATCGCCATCATCACGTTGATCGGGGGTGTTATTGGGCTAGGCGTGGGCTTCGCGGCCGGCAAAAGCAGAGGCTGAATAGATAATGGCCACTTTTCATTTCGATCTGGTCTCGCCGGAAAAGCTGTTGTTCTCCGGCGACGTCGAGCAGGTGGATGTGCCGGGCGCCGAGGGAGATTTCGGCGTGTTGGCCAACCACGCGCCGTTCGTCGCCACGCTGCGGCCGGGCATTCTGACGGTGCATGGAACAGCCGGCGCGCAAAAGATCGTCGTGCTCGGAGGTTTCGCCGAAGTGTCGGCGCAGGGTCTGACGGTGCTTGCCGACGTGGCCGAGGCGGTCGAGGACATCGACCGTGCCGTGATTTCGACCCGCATCAGCGAGTTGGAGAGCCGCATCGAGAAGACGGAGCCCGGCTCCGAGCTCGACAAACTGATCACGCGGCTTGATCATTTCAAGACCGTCGATCGGCATTTGACTGGCACGGCGATTCATTAACGGCTCAAGCGAGCGCAAACTTCTTAAATTCCTTGACCACCCGCTCATAGGTCTGCCGCTTGAACGGCACGACCAGGTCCGGCAATTCACCCATCGCTACCCAGCGCCAATCGATGAATTCCGGATCGTGCCCGCCACCGGGATTGACGATGTCGATTTCGCTTTCGTCGCCGGTGAAGCGCAATGCATACCATTTCTGCTTCTGCCCGCGATATTTCCCGCCCCAGGCCACGCTGACGATATCGCGCGGGATATCGTAGGCGAGCCATTCGGCTATCTCGCCCAGTTTCTCCACCGAGCGGATATTGGTTTCCTCGTAAAGTTCGCGCAGCGCGGCTCTATACGGGTCTTCGTTCTCATCGATGCCGCCTTGCGGCATCTGCCAGACATGCGTCGCGTCGATATGTTCGGGGCCGCTGGAGCGCCGGCCAACGAGCACGAGGCCGGCCCGGTTGAGCACCATCATTCCGGCGCAGGGACGATAGGGCAAAGACTCGAAGGGAGGACATTTTGGCTCTGTCATTCCGATTGTGTTCGCTTGGAATGACGTTATGACGACTTTTCCTTCACCGCCACCATGGTGATCGGAACCAGCACGATGCCGCGTGCTTCCACTTTTTTCGCCCATTCGGCGATGCGTGTGATGGTTCCCGGCAGCGCGGTGGCGAGCCCGATCGCGGTTCCATGATCGCGCGCTAGCATTTCCAGCCGCGCCAGCGCCCGGTCAATTTCAACTGGCGTCGGCACGGCGTCGATCATGACTTCGGCTTTGGCGAACGGCAAGTTATGGCTGCCAGCGAGCTGGCTGGCGATGCTACGCGGCGAGGCGCCGTCATCCACAAAGATCAGCCCGCGCTTGGCGGTCTCGCGCAACACCGGCGCCAGCGACGGTTCGGACGCCGTGAAACGCGCGCCCATGTAGCTCAAAATTCCGACATAGCCCTGGAAGCGGCTCATCTGCCAGTGCAGACGGTCGATATTTTGGTCGGGAGGGAGTGAGGTCAGCAGCGTCTGCGGTCCTGGATCGTTGTCGGGATAGTCGAACGGCTCCATTGGCGCCTGCAGCAGTATCTCGTGATTTTCCAACCGCGCACGCTCCACCAGATTGTCGAGATTTGCACCGTAGGGCACGAAGGCAACCGTCACCGGCGCCGGCAATTTCGACAAAGCCTCGGCGGTTCCGGTCGCGCTGATGCCCAGTCCGCCGACGATGATGGCAATGCGCGGCGCGCCGGTCTTGTCCGCCGGCAGCTTGCGCGGATGGGCGTAGAGTGTGAACGGCCGCACCCCGTCCGGCGCGATCTTCGGGACGGCGCCGTGTTTGGTATTTTCTAGTAGCCGCTGGTCGGCCGGCGCCATCGGCGAATTTTCGCTCGATCGGCCTGGAACGGTTACGTTCTCATGCTTGCCGCTGGAACCGTCTATGATGGTGATGGTCTTGCTGCCCGGTGGCGGGGACGGGGGAGCAGCGGCGGGTATGGCCGCGCTCGCCGGCGGCACCGTGCCGGATGTCGGCCCGTCGCGGCGGGAATGCTGCTGGCCGTCGCCCTCCGGTATGGCCGGTTTTTTGACTTGCGGACCGGTAGCGACCACCGCATTGGGCTCGCCGCCCATGGGATCGTTGACGAAGATCGCCCAGGCCGCGACCGCGATCCCGAACAGCCCAAGCACGCCCGCCAGAATTTGCGGGATGGCAGCCCGGAGTTTCGACGGCGTCTTGCGTTTGTCCTGGCCGAGGGGGGCGTTCAGATCATCCGATGACAAGGCCCTAAGTCCCCGCGAATCATTCCCCGAGTCTAGCACGCGACGATTCCGCCAGGGTTCGCCACAAACGGACGGGGCGGCCCTTGGGCCGCCCCGTTGGAACTTACCTTTTGTCGGTCAGGTCGCGCCTAGTTTGGCACCGGGACCTTGGAATTCGGGGGGAAAGCCGAGTTGACCTGGGTCCCGCGCAGCAGTTCCTCCGCCATGATGAGCGCCTTGTCGTTTTTGGGGTCCGGCGGAATGTAGGACTGCGAGCCGGTCTGCTCTTTGCCGGCGTCGCCCTTGAGGTGGCCGCGCAGCGAGGCCTCGCCCTTGGTGCTGGTATCGGTCTTCACCTTGATTTCATCCGGCACGTCTTGCAGGACCTCGATGTCGGGCACGATGCCCTTGGCCTGGATCGAGCGGCCGGAGGGCGTGAAGTAGCGCGCCGTGGTGAGCCGCAGCGCGCCATTGCCGGAGCCGAGCGGAATGATGGTCTGCACCGATCCCTTGCCGAACGAACGCGTGCCGATAACGGTGACCCGCTTGTGGTCCTGTAACGCGCCGGCGACGATTTCCGACGCCGAGGCCGAGCCACCGTTGATCAGCACGATCACCGGCTTGTGCTTGGTGAGGTCCCCCGACCGCGCGTTGAAGCGCTGCGTCTCCTCGGCATTGCGGCCGCGGGTGGAGACGATCTCACCCTTCTCAAGGAACGCGTCCGACACCGAAATCGCCTGATCGAGCAGGCCACCCGGGTTGTTGCGCAGGTCAAGGATGTAGCCCTTGAGCTTGTCGTTGCTTACCTTGGCCGTGATGTCGGTAATCGCTTTCTTCAGTCCTTCGGTGGTCTGTTCGTTGAACTGGGTGAGCCGGATATAGCCGATGTCGTCGCCTTCCACCTGCGAGCGCACCGAACGCACACGGATGATGTCGCGTGTGATCGATACTTCGATCGGTTTGTCCTGACCCTTGCGCATGATGGTGAGCTTGATCTTGGTGTTCACCGGGCCGCGCATTTTCTCGACCGCCTGGTTCAGGGTGAGCCCCTGCACCTGCTCGCCGTCGAGCTGGGTGATGATGTCGTTGGCCATGACGCCGGCCTTGGCGGCGGGCGTTTCGTCGATCGGCGCCACCACTTTGATCAGGCCGTCTTCCATCGTGACTTCGATGCCGAGCCCGCCGAATTCGCCGCGGGTCTGCACCTGCATGTCGCGGAAGCTCTTCGGATCCATGTAGCTGGAATGCGGATCGAGCCCGGCGAGCATGCCGTTGATCGCGGTTTCGATCAGTTTGCTGTCGTCCGGCTTCTCGACGTAATCGGCACGTACGCGCTCGAATACGTCGCCGAACAAATTGAGCTGCCGATAGGTATCCGCTACCGCCGCTTTGGCGCTCGCACCGGCGAAGATCATGTGTGGCTGTGTAGCGAGCAACGTCATTGCCGCTCCAGCCGCCGCGCCGAGTAGAATAAATGTGGTTTTGCGCATCATCCGCGAACCTTTTCGCCTTCGCCAGCCGCCCACCATGGGCCTGGATCGACGGGAATCCCGTCCTTACGAAACTCGATGTAGAGTACCGGTTGGCTGGAACCTGTCGCGAGGATAGCGGCGATATGGGAGCCATTTCCCATCACCGCAACGGGTTCTCCGGTCAGCACGAACTGTCCGAGATCTACTGATATCCGATCCATCCCAGCGAGCAAGATATGATAGCCGTTGCCGGCATTGAGGATCAAGAGTTGCCCATAGGAGCGGAAGGGTCCAGCGTAAACTACCCAACCGTCGGCCGGCGCAGTCACCTGGGCGCCGGCACGGGTCGCGATGGAAACGCCCTTTTCCAGACCGCCGACGCCGTCGGGGGCCCCATATTCCTTCAATTTGACGCCGTTAACCGGGATTGGAACCCGCCCGCGCAGGGAGGTAAAGGCAACCGCCGGCGCTAGCCGTCCCGCATCGTGCAGCGCCGCCATGGCCGGGCGTGTGTCGCCGCGGGCGGCCTCGCGCGCGGCCCGGGTCGCGGGATCGAGCCCCTGCTCCAGCTTGGCGATCAAATCTTTGAGATTGTCGACTTGGTGCGCCAGTTCGGCAGCGCGCGCCCGTTCGGCATCGAGCGCTTTTTCACGCTCGGCCTGCTTTTTTTGGCGTTCGCTCACCAGGGCGGTCATGCGCGTGCGCTCGTTATCGAGCGATGCGATCTCGTTTTTAAGCCGGTCGCGTTCGGCGGCGATCTGTTTGCGGACTTTAAGCAACGTGGTGAGGTCGCTGGCGAGCGCTTCGACCTCGTGTCGCATTTCGGGTAGCACCGCGCCGAGCAACATGGCGGTTCGCACAGATTGCAGCGCGTCCTCGGGGCTCGCGATCAGCGCCGGCGGCGGGCGATGGCCGATGCGCTGAAGCGCGGCCAGCACTTCGCCGATTACGGCCCGGCGGCCATCGAGCGACTTGCGAATGTTGCGTTCGTTTTCATCGAGCGGCTTGAGCCGCGCTTCGGTCGCGGCAGCTTGGGCTTCGACGCCGCGGATACGGCCGGCCGTGTCGATCAGGTCCTGATTGAGTTTGCGACGGTCGGCGCCGATCTGTTCGATCTCGCGCTTGAGCACGGCTTCGGCCTCGATTGACTTGCTCTGGGCATCGCGCGCGGCCTTGAGGTCCTGGTCGCGTTGCTTGAGCGCGTCAAGCTTGTTCGCTTTATCGCTTTGCGCAAGGTGAATTGGCTGCTCCTGCGCTAGCACCGCGGCCGCAAGCGTGACCGGCAATCCGAGCGCAAACGCCGCGATGAGCGCGGAGCGTGGATCGAATCCCTTAAGGCAAATTATTGCAGCCACGTTAGGCCCGCAGGTTGGGACGGCAAGACGATTGTTCCATCCAATCTATTGCCGTTGGATTAAGACCAATCTGCGACCGTCATGCTCTGTGATACGGATGGCCGGTCAGGATCGTGGTGGCGCGGTAAAGCTGCTCCAGCAGCATGATGCGCACCAGTTGGTGCGGCCAGGTCGCCGCGCCGAACGCCAGCCGCAGTTCGGCTTTCGCGCGCAAGGTCGGCGCCAGACCGTCGGCGCCGCCGATCATAAAGACCGCAGCGGGCCGGTCGTTGCTGCGCCATTTCGCCAACTGGGCGGCCAGGCTGGCGCTGTCGAGGTTCTCGCCGTGGGCGTCGAGCAGCACGACCGCCGCGCCATGCGGAATGATATTGGCGAGCGCGATCGACTCCTCGAGCATGCGCTTGCTCGAGGAGTCGGCGCGGCTTTCCCTGATTTCGATGATTTCAACGTCGCGCAGACCGAGATTGCGGCCGGTTTGCGCCGCGCGCTTGCGGAAGCGCTCGGAAAGTTCGGTTTCCGGGCCCTGCTTCAGGCGTCCGACGGCGGCTATGACGATACGCATCCTGTCGCTGAGACTATCAGCTTGCCCGCGGTGCTGCCGACCACATCTTTTCCAGATTGTAGAAGTTTCGCACTTCCGGCCGGAATACATGGGCGATCACATCGCCGGCGTCGATCAGCACCCAGTCGCCTTGCCGTAAACCTTCGACGCGGATGCCGGTAATGCCGGCGCGCTTCAGGTCTTTGACCAGGTTGTCGGCGATCGCGGCCACATGGACGTTCGACCGGCCGGAGGTCACGACCATAAAATCGCCTATTGTGGATTTGCCGGTGAGATCGATGGTGACGCTGTCCTCGGCTTTCATATCTTGCAGCCGAGCAAGGACAATGCGGAGCGCCTCCTTGGCACTGGGGCGCAAAGGCCCAGACTTGGAGACGGGTTCGGGCATGCGACGCGACGCCCGAGAGAGTGCAGGTTTGGTCAGAGGCTGTTTTCCTTTACGTTCGTTGCACCCGGCCCGGCCTGTGCCGGGGACATCATCAAGATAGCTATTTTGCTCGATTCTTTCCACTCACAGTCTTTCTCTTTTTTTGCCGGCGCGGGCGGAACTTCCTGCGCGCTGGCGCAGGGCGCGCAGCGCGGTGGAGGAGAGCGGCGATTTGAGGCCATGCAGAAAAGTCCATGCTGGCGGCTTGCGATAAGGCAGGCAGGCGGCTTCGGGTTCCGCAATGCGCGCGCGTGAGAAGGCCTGGCCGGCCGGACTGGCCGAGGCGTAAAGGCTTGGGCCGAGGCGATCAACCACCACGAGCGGCACCAGCTTTGCTATCCCGCGCCATTTCTGCCAGCGATGGAAACTCCGCAAATTGTCCGCACCCATGATCCACACGAAGCGAACCCGCGGGCAGCGGGCTTTCAACCACTTTATCGTGTCGAACGTGTATCTCGTCTTGATGACAGCTTCGAGACCGGTCACGTCGATGCGCGGATGATGTGTAAGTCCGCGGGCGGCGGCGATTCGCTGCTGCAAAGGGGCGAGCCCGCTGGTGTTCTTGAGCGGATTGCCCGGCGTGACCAGCCACCAGACGCGGTCGAGCTTGAGCCGTTTAAGTGCGAGCAGGCTGGCGGCAAGGTGAGCCCGGTGCGGCGGGTCGAAAGTTCCGCCGAACAGGCCGATTCTCATGCCGGGCGCGTTGGGTGGAAGTACGCGTACGGTGCGGCTGGGTCTTTGCGGGGTCACGGCCGGATCTGACCGCTTCCGTGAATGCGGTATTTGAAAGTCGTGAGTTGATCGACGCCGACCGGCCCGCGCGCATGCAGTCGTCCCGTGGCGATGCCGATCTCGGCGCCGAAGCCGAATTCGCCGCCATCGGCGAATTGCGTCGAGGCGTTGTGAAGCACGATGGCCGAGTCCACCTCGCGCAGGAACTTCTCCGCGGTTGCCGCGTCGTCGGTCACGATGGCGTCGGTGTGGTGGGAGCCGTAGCGCTCGATGTGCTCGATGGCCGCGGCAACGCCGTCGACGACCTTCACGGCGATGATCGCGTCGAGATATTCCGTAGACCAGTCTTCCTCGGTTGCCGGCTTGATGCGGCTGTCCACGGCTAACGTGGTCTTATCCCCGCGGATTTCGCAGCCGGCATCGATCAGCATGTCGACCAGCGGCTTAAGGAACTTCGCAACCGCGGCGCGATCGACCAGCAGGGTCTCGGCGGCGCCGCACACGCCGGTGCGCCGCATTTTGGCGTTTAGAACAATTTTCTTGGCCATATCGAGCGACGCGGCGCTGTGGACAAAGACGTGGCAGACGCCTTCCAGGTGCGCGAACACCGGCACGCGCGCTTCCGCCTGCACGCGGGCGACCAGGCTCTTGCCGCCGCGCGGGACGATCACGTCGATATTGCCGTCGAGCCCGTTGAGCATCAGCCCGACCGCCGCGCGGTCGCGGGTGGGGATAAGTTGGATCGCGGCCTCGGGCAGGCCGGCCTCGCGTAGGCCTTGGGCGAGCGCAGCGACGATGGCGCGGCTCGAACGCAGACTGTCGGAGCCGCCGCGCAGGATCGCGGCATTGCCGGATTTCAGGCAGAGCGCGCCGGCGTCGGCGGTCACGTTCGGGCGGCTTTCGTAGACGATGCCGATGACGCCGAGCGGCACCCGCACCCGTTCGATGCTCATGCCGTTCGGGCGCGTCCAGGATTCGGTAACGACTCCAACGGGATCTTTGAGCGCGCGCACGGCGTCGACGGCCGCGGCGATCGCCTCCACCCGCGCCGCATCGAGCGACAGCCGGTCGAGGAAGGCGCCGCTGACGCCGGAACTTCGCGCCTCGGCGATATCCTCGGCATTGGCCGCCAAAATGCGGGATATCTGACCGCGGACGGCACCGGCCATGAGCTCCAAAGCGCGGTCTTTTTGGGACGTGGGGGCGAGCGCCAGCACGCGGGCGGCGGCTCTCGCCTGACGGCCGATCTCGCCCAGCAGGGCGGCGATATCGCCAGTCCCTTCAATGCTTTTCAGCGGTGCGCTCATGTCCAATCCCGGTCCATTGGGTTCCTATCACGTCGGGGGGACGGGGGCGAGATAGGCAGGTTTTGCGGCCTTGGCGGGCTTAGATGGGGATAGTGTGGATAACTCGAAATAGGCCGGTACGGTCAATTGACCTACACATTGTGGTGGCAGGCTAAGACATCGCAGGAGGATGTCATGGCGTACAGTTCAAGTCGGTTGCCCAGACGGTTTCCGGTCGGCACCAAGTTCGTGATCGAAGGCCGGCGCCGCACCGAAGGCCAAGCCGGTGACGAGGTGCAGGTCTTTAGCCGGTATCTGGAATTTCCCGACGGCACGTTTTTCCCGCTGCCGACCCATCCGGTGCAGCGCAAGTCGGGGTCGAGCCGCCGGTCCGCGAAACCGCGCAGCCGCCGGCACTGACTCGGCCGCTGGCCGAGGCAAGGCTGGCCGGGCGGGCGATAGATGCCGGGGCCGAGTCGGCCAATGGCCGACCCACGTGTTTTCAAGGGCGGGGATAGACTGCGGGATAAGCCGTTTTCATGCTCTTAGAAGCGCCGAAGCTCGAAGAAGCTCGGCCGGCGAGGATCGCTTATTCGCCGCCGAGCACCAGGTCGTCCCGATGGATCATCTCGGTCCGTCCGGCGAAACCCAAAATCGAGAGGATATCCGCCGAGGAGCGGCCCTTGATCCGCTCGGCGTCCTCGGCGTCATAGGCGATCAGCCCGCGGCCGATCTCGTGCCCGTCCGGCCCGCGCACCACGACCGCGTCGCCGCGCCCGAAGGCGCCCTCGATCTTGACCACGCCCGCTGGCAACAGACTTTTGCCGGAGCGCAGCGCCTTGACCGCGCCGGCGTCGATCACCAGCGCGCCGCGCGGCTCGAGCGAACCGGCGATCCACTTCTTGCGCGCGGTCACCGGATTGGCCGGCGTCAGGAACCAGCTGCAGGGCGCGCCGTCGGCGATGCGCTCGAGCGGATGCGCCACGTGGCCGGACGCGATGATCATGTGCGTGCCGGCGGTGGTGGCGATCTTGCCGGCTTCGATCTTGGTCAGCATGCCGCCGCGCGCATGCTCGGACGCGGAGACGCCCGCCATCGCCTCGATCTCCGGCGTGATGCGCGCGACCACGGGCACCAGCTTGGCGCCCGCTTGCGCGGGCGGCTTGTCGTACAGCCCGTCGACGTCCGACAGCAGCACCAAGAGATCGGCGCTCATCATGGTGGCGACGCGCGCGGCCAGGCGATCGTTGTCGCCGTAGCGGATTTCGCTGGTGGCGACGGTATCGTTCTCGTTGATCACCGGCACGCTGCGCCATTCCAGCAGCTTGGCGATGGTCGAGCGCGCGTTGAGATAGCGGCGGCGCTCTTCGGTGTCGCCCAAAGTGACCAGCACCTGGCCGGCGGTGAGCTTGTGCGCGCCTAAAGATTCCGACCAGGCGCGCGCCAGCGCGATCTGGCCGACCGCGGCGGCGGCCTGGCTGTCCTCGAGCTTGAGCGCGCCGGCGGGCAGCTTGAGCACGGCGCGGCCGAGCGCGATCGCGCCCGACGACACCACGATGACGTCGCACTTCTTCTTGTGCAGACCGGCGATGTCGGCGGCGAGCGAGGCCAGCCAGTCGCGCTTGAGCGAGCCGGCGGCGGCGTCCACCAGCAGCGACGAGCCGACCTTCACGACGATGCGGCGGAAGTCCTTGAGCGACGGCGTTTTTGACATGACCCGGCAACGGCGAAGTTAATCGTGGGCGCTGTCTAGCACGGACCTCCGATGCCCCGTCATGGCCGGGTATGCCTCGCGGCTCTTAGCGTCTACAGCGTTGCGGAAATGCTCGGATATTCATCGTAAGTCCTGTCTCCAAGCATCCGTCCCGTTTTCTTTTTCCGCTTCCCGCCCCACTGCTTGAAGAAAAACGCCACGTCCTGGCGCTGGCACGAATCTCGCAAATCCTCCGCCCACCACGCTTCCATTGGCCGCGCGCGCGGGCCGGATTCACCGCCGACAATCGCCCAATGAATGCCGGATAAATCCGGATCGGCGATCGGCCCGAGCAGCGGCTCGAACGAGACGAAGCGGATGTGCGCCGGCACGCGGCGCAGCAGATCGATGCGATCGAGATAGTCCTCGCTCTCGACCGAGGTGCCGAGCCAGACATTAGGCAGCGTCGGGAATTCCGGCTTGGACAGAATTTCCAGCATGCGTTCCGGCCGCTTGGTCAGCACCTGGAACGAATGCCAATGCGCCTGCTCCATCACGCGCCACACTTGGCCGATGAACGCCTCATCCGCCTTGTCCTGGAACAGGTCCGACATGGAATTGACGAAGATGCGCTGCGGCTTTTTCCAGGCGAGCGGTGCGGCGAGCGCGGCCTTGTCGATATTCACGCGCCCGGTCCAGACATGGCGCTTGCCCGACTTGCGCGTGGTGCCGGCGTATTTCGCCATGCCCATGGCCTGCAAGCGCGCCGCCATACGCATGGCATAGCAATTGGTGCAGCCGGGCGAGAGCACCTTGCAGCCGGCGAGTCGGATTCCAGGTCGCCTCAGTCCATTCGATATCGGATGCGGCCATCGTTGTGCTCCGTGCTTATTCCTTACAACAGCTCGCGTTGGCCCGATAAGATTCCGAATCTCGTCCCAGAACCTATTCGCGATCGGATGACGGCTCACTAACAAAAGCCAATAAAGTCTCTGATTTTTCGCGGCCCCAGATACCAATTCATATCGAGCAGGCTGAAACCCGAGCGCCTCGACCCTTGATGCCCAATAGCGAACATACGCGGCACGCGTTGCCGACTTTGCTTGTTTCAAACTGACGGTCTGACGCCAACCGGGCGCAAACCGATCCAGCGGGCCATCTATTGTCTTCGAATAAAGGTCAAAATTCCGTTGCAAATCGTGAACGCTCACATGAATAAAGAGGTCAATATATTTTAGCTCTGCCAGTGTCGCGATTACCGAAAATGGCAAGCTTTCCAGCTTGTAAGGATCGAGGAAGGCGAGATGCAATCCAACGGGATTTAGACGCCCAACTATCTCTCGCGCGGTATGCTCGGCTTTGCCAAAATAAACAATTGGCTTGGCACCGATTGCGCGGAGTCGAATTTCTGCAGTCCGACAACTTTGTTCCGATGCATCTGCGATGTGAATTTCCGAAAATGGCACCCTGCTGTCGGTGGCAGCTTTGAGGGCGACTAGCGGACTTCCATCAATTTTCTCGCGGGTACCGCGGATTGTAGCTCGGCCAGTCGCGCAGAATGGATCGATATAGGTTGCGCAGCCCGAACGTCGAATTCATTTGCGACGCGTTGCGCTCGTAATGCCAACATACTTGCGGAGCCGCGCGTGCTTTTCTTTCGCCCACGGCCCGACTTCATCGAGCGGCAATCCGTCGTCGTCCAACATCGGCCATCGCCCAATTGTTGCACGCTACCGATAAATTGTTCGCCATTTGTTCTATAGCGCGGGAAAGTTGAAATCAAGAGCATGTGCAATATCACTGTCGTCAATGATTGTCGTTTTCCGGTGAACGTGTGGAGGACCTCGCCGCCTTACCGCTCCGATACTTCCACCGTCCGATGCTTCTGCTTTCCGGCCGCGAGTTGCGCGGCGGCGTGCGTGATGGCGCGCTTGGTCTCACGCTTGGTGTCTTGCTTGACGCCGCCTTTGACGGACGCCTTCAGTTCGGCCGTGTCGATCGGCGCCGTCATCTTTGTGCCGTGCCGTGCGATCTTCATATGCGCGCTTAAGGCCGCCATCGCGGTGCCGCGCAGGGCCAATGCGGGCTCCTGCGGCGCTTGGCGCGTCTTATCGCCTCGCACCGGCGGCAGCGGGATGTGCTCGGGGCCGTCCCAGGCGAGCAGGCCGGCGGTCTCCTGGCAGGGCGCGTGCCGCTGCAGCTTGATCGCCGGGCTGCCGGCCGCGGCCAGCGTCCAATTTTCCGCCGGGCGTCCCGTGATCGTCTTTACATAATGTTGCGTCTCCGCCGGCAGGTTGCCCTTCTTGACCAGCCAATCGCGAATGCGCTTCGGTCCGGCATTATAGGCGGCGGCGGCCAGGCCGAGATTGCCGAATTTCTGCGCCAGATCGCGCAGCAGCCGGGCGGAGGCCGCGATCGCCTGCACGGGATCGTACGGATTGTCGAGGCCGACGTCCGCCGCCGTCTCCCGCATGAATTGCGCGACACCCTCGGCGCCGGCCGGGCTCACTGTGCCGGGCCGGAATCCGCTTTCCTGATACAGCAGCCGGATGAAGAACGGCAGCGGCAAATCATTGCTCTGCGCCGCGTCGGTGAGGCTGTCGCAGATTTCCGCGCGCGAGCGCGGGATGATCGGCTTCACGATCGGCTTGAGCGGCGGCAGGTAAGCCGGCACGCGTCCGGCGACCGGATCGGGAATTTCGTACTGGTCGGCGTAACCGGTCGAGACCAGAAGCGCCGCGGCGTTGGCCTGCGTGTCCGCACGCACCGGCGGCGCGACGGCAATCTCCGCCTTCGAGAATTTTGGGAAGGGGACGACTGCTTGCTCGCCGTCATCGGACAGTTTTGAGTAGGACAGCTCAGGACCGACGGCGCTGCCCCACGCCAGCAAACCCAGACAGCTAGCGACAAACAGATGCCGCATTGTGTTCGGTCCTCAAACTTGCGCGGGCCGACGCCGTGCGTTGCGACGGATTGGTGGAAGTGGAAAACCCCGTTCGTGCACGACTTAAGTGGTACCAAATCGGGACAATTTTACGGACCGCATGCAGGCGAAATCGAGGCGAGGGAACCACAGATCGATCGCCCAGCCATGAAAGAACAAGAGCGAATACGGATAAAATGCTGTGGACGCGGCAGCGCCGCCCTCACTCCGCCAGCCCCGCCATTCGCAAGCCCTCCGCATATTTGGCCTCATCCTCGGATCGCATTGGCGCGGAACTGGCCGTATAATCCCGGCGTTGGCAGGGCCCCATGTTCCCCTCGCTGTCGGACAATACGAAATCGTTCCTCGCCGCTTGCGCGGTGCTGGCGGTCGCGATCAGCAATGTCGTGTTCGGCATGGATTGGGTAGGCGAGCGGCCGCCCGTCCGGCCGGTCGCGGCGGTCACCGGCGTCAGCGAACCGCCGGTGGCGGCGAGCCCACCGGTGCAGAGCCCGCCGATGCAGGCCGCGCCCCCGTCGCCGCCGGCCGCTCGCCCGCCAACGAAAGGTAGCACCGCCGCCCCGCCGAAGATCGGCGCGCCGCAGCCCGGCCCCGCGATAACAATAATGAATGAGCCAGCCGCGCCGGCGCCCGCAGCGGCGGCGCAGCCGAAATGCGACATTGCCGCCTGCACCGCCGCCTATCGCACGTTCACGGCGTCGGATTGCACCTATATGCCGAGCGTCGGCGTGCGCAAGCTGTGCACCAAAGGCACGCCGCCTCAGTAGATCACCACCGACCGGATCGATTTGCCCTCGTGCATCAGCTCGAAAGCGTCGTTGATCTTGGCGAGCGGCATGGTGTGGGTGATCAGGTCGTCGATATTGATCTTGCCGTCCATGTACCAGTCGACGATTTTCGGCACGTCGGTGCGCCCGCGCGCGCCGCCGAAAGCGGTGCCGCGCCAGACCCGGCCGGTGACCAACTGAAACGGCCGCGTCGCGATCTCCTGGCCGGAGCCGGCGACGCCGATGATGATGCTCTCGCCCCAGCCGCGATGGCAGCATTCCAGCGCCTGGCGCATCACGTTGCACATTGCCGATGCATTCGAACGAGAAGTCGGCGCCGCCGCCGGTGAGGTCGACGATCGCCTGCACGACTTTGTCTTTGCCGGTTTCGTCCGGGTTGATGAAATGCGTCAGGCCGAATTTTTCCGCGATCGCCCGCCGCGCCGGATTGAGATCGATGCCAATGATCTTGTCGGCGCCGGCGATGCGCGCGCCCTGGATGACGTTGAGCCCGATGCCGCCGAGCCCGAATACCGCGACATTGGCGCCCGGCCACACTTTCGCGGTGTTGATGACGGCGCCGATGCCGGTGGTGACGCCGCAGCCGATGTAGCAAATTTTATCGAACGGCGCGTCCTCGCGCACTTTGGCGAGCGCGATTTCCGGCAGCACGGTGAAATTGGCGAAGGTCGAGCAGCCCATGTAGTGGAACACCGGGTCGCCGTCGCACCTGAAGCGCGACGTGCCGTCCGGCATCACGCCCTTGCCTTGCGTGGCGCGGATGGCGGTGCACAGGTTCGAGCGGCGAGAGAGACAGGTTTTGCACTGCCGGCATTCCGGCGTGTAAAGCGGGATGACGTGATCGCCGGCCTTCAGCGTGGTGACGCCGGCGCCGATCTCGCGCACGATGCCGGCGCCTTCGTGGCCGAGGATGGCCGGGAAGATGCCTTCCGGGTCGGCGCCCGACAGCGTGTAGGCGTCGGTGTGGCAGACGCCGGTCGCCATGATCTCGACCAGCACCTCGCCGGCCTTCGGGCCCTCGATGTCGATGATCTCGATGGTGAGCGGCTCGCCCGCCTTCCAGGCAACGGCTGCGCGGATTTGCATGGGTATTTCGCTCCCGAAGATTCCAACCCGTTGTTCCGCTCGTCCCCGCGAAAGCGGGGACCCAGTACTAAAGCAAATTGCGCATGGTTTGTGACCCTGGATTCCCGCTTGCGCGGGAATGAGCGGAAGAAGGTTACGGCTGCCAGGCCGCTTCTTTCGATTTCGGTTCGTCGGCGGCGCTCACGCGCGCCTGGTGCGATGAATTTCCATAACGCGCGCAAAACTTCTTGCACGCCTTGGCCGGAGGCCGAGGACAGCACCAGCGGCGTTTTCTTGCACGCCTTCTTGAGCTTCGCGGTTTGCGCCTTGATCGCGTCCGGCGTCAGCGCGTCGGCCTTCGACAGCGCCACGATCTCCGGCTTGTCGGTCAGCCCCTGGCCGTAGGCTTCCAGTTCCGCGCGCACGGTCTTGTAGGCGGCGCCGGCATCTTCGGTGGTGCCGTCGATCAGATGCAGCAGCACGCGGCAGCGCTCGGTGTGGCCGAGGAAGCGGTCGCCCAGTCCGACGCCTTCATGCGCGCCCTCGATCAGGCCGGGCAGATCGGCGAGCACGAACTCGCGCTCGTCGACACGCACCACGCCGAGCTGCGGATGCAGCGTGGTGAAGGGATAGTCGGCGATCTTCGGCTTGGCCGCGCTGACCGCGGCGAGGAAGGTGGACTTGCCGGCGTTGGGCAGGCCGATCAGCCCGGCGTCGGCGATCAGCTTCAGGCGCAGGCGGATGGTGCGCTCCTCGCCGGGCTGGCCGGGATTGGCCTTGCGCGGCGCCTGGTTGGTCGACGACTCTTGAAATAGGCGTTACCGAAGCCGCCATTGCCGCCCTTCATGAGCGTCACGCGTTCGCCGACGCGCGTGAGATCGGCGAGCAGCGTCTCGCCATCTTCTTCATAGACCTGCGTGCCGACCGGCACCTTGAGCACCACGTCCTTGCCGTTGGCGCCGTGCATATCCTTGCCCATGCCGTTGCCGCCGGACTTGGCCTTGAAGTGCTGCTGGTAGCGGTAGTCGATCAGCGTGTTGAGGCCGTCGACCGCCTCGACCACGACGTCGCCGCCTTTGCCGCCGTCGCCGCCGCTCGGGCCGCCGAATTCGATGAACTTCTCGCGCCGGAACGCGATGCAGCCGTTGCCGCCCGCGCCAGACGCGACATAGACCTTGGCTTCGTCGAGGAATTTCATGGCGTTACGCGTATATCGCGGTTTACGGCGGATTTGCAGGAATAAATCTGACCTAAGGCCGATCTAGTCCCTGAAAGCCGCAAATCACAGGGAGACTGGCCATGACGAACTGCACGACCACGGCGAAGGCCCCAGCCGCCGCAAGGTGCTGGAATGCATGACCTGGGCCGGCACCGGGGTGCTGTGGACCATCAGCGGCGGGGTGCCGCATTCGCTCGGGCTGGTCGACGAGGCGATGGCAGCGGAGCCGAAGGGCCTCACTTTCCTGCAGATCAGCGACAGCCATATGGGCTTCGACAAGCCGGCCAACCCGAACGCCAAGGGCACGCTGGAGGAGGCGATCGCCCACATCAAGGCGATCCCGCAAAAGCCCGCCTTCATGATCCACACCGGCGACATCACGCATCTGTCGAAGGAATCCGAATTCGACGACGCCGAGAAAATCATCTCGCAGGCCAAGCTCGACGTGCATTACGTGCCGGGCGAGCACGACATCATCGATCCGCGACATCAAGCTCTACAAGGAACGCTACGGCCGCGGCAGCAAGGGGCCGGGCTATTACTCGTTCGACGCCAACGGCGTGCATTTCATGGGGCTGGTCAATGTCGCCAATCTCAAGGGCGGCGGCATGGGCAGCCTCGGCGAAGAACAGCTCAAATGGATCGACGACGATCTGAAGGGCAAATCGGCGTCGACGCCGATCGTGGTGTTCGCGCATATCCCGCTGTGGGCGCTGTACCCGCAATGGGGCTGGGGCACCGAGGACAGCGCGCAGGCGCTCGCCACCCTGAAACGCTTCGGCTCGGTGACCGTGCTCAACGGCCACATCCACCAGGTGATGCAGAAGGTCGAAGGCAACGTCACCTTCCACACCGCGCGCTCGACCGCGTTCCCGCAGCCGGCGCCCGGCAGCGCGCCGTCGCCGGGCCCGATGAAAGTGCCCGACGACAAATTGCGCACGATGCTCGGCACGGCATGCGTGACCTTCAAGCAAGGCGAGCAACGCCTCGCCATCATCGACACCTCGCTGCAGAGCTGAGCGCCCCATGACCCGGACGAAATTTCTCGCGCTTGGCGCGATGGCCCTGTTTGTTGCCACGGCAATGGCGGTAACGAGCCCAGCCCAGGCAGCAACCGTCGAGGTGAAGATCGACAACTTCGTCTTCAATCCGCAGCAGATCACGGTGAAGGCCGGCGACACCGTGACCTGGATCAACCACGACGACATCCCGCACACGGTGACGTCGAAGACCATGGCGTTCCGGTCGAAGGCCATGGACACCGACGACAAGTTCTCGTTCACATTCGCGACACCGGGCACGTTCGCGTATTTTTGCGCCTTGCATCCGCACATGACCGGCACGATTGTGGTCGAGGGGAACTAGCGTCCGGTGGGCGGCGTCGAACGATACGTTTTGCCCGCCGGCAAAGCTTCCGTGAGGATGGCCGGGTATCCGATGATGGCGGGTGGCGCAGATGTCAGCGACGGCGGCAGAGCCGAGCGTTTCAAGGCGCTCGCGCTGCCGCACCTCGACGACGTCTACACGCTGGCGCGCTATCTCGCGCGCAGCGCCAGCGACGCCGACGACGCGGTGCAGGAATGTTATCTGCGCGCGTTCCGCCATTTCGATACGTTCCGCGGCGGGCCGATCAAGCCCTGGCTGTTCGCCATCCTGCGCAATGTCTGTCACGCCAACCTACGCCGGCAGCCGTCCGGCTGGTGTTCACGGCGGACACCGGCGAGCCCTCGGCGGCGCCGATGTGGCGCGAGGATGCCGACACGCCGGAGCAGGCGATGCTGCGGCGGCACGATTCGGACACCATGCGCCGGCTGATCGGCGAACTGCCGGCGGAATTCCGCGAGGTGATCGTGCTGCGCGAGATCAACGATCTGTCCTATCGCGACATCGCGACGGTGATCGAGGCGCCGATTGGAACGGTGATGTCGTGGTTTAACGGGCGGCTCGACGTCGCACCGCCGGTCGCCGACCTCACGGCGCAGGGCTTTACGCTGCTGGGCGGCCGGCTCGATTACGTCGACGCCAAGCCGGCGGCGGCCATCGTCTATCGCCGCCGAGTGCACATCATCAATCTGTTCTGCGCGCCGGCGCCCGGCTCCGGCGACCGCGCCGCCACCATTGAGAGCCTGCACGGCTTCAATGTGCGGCGCTGGCGCGAGAACGGCCTCAGTCTGTGGGCGGTCAGCGATATCAGTGTCGACGAGTTGGCGGAATTCGGCGAGAAATTCGAGGCGGCGCTCAAGCAGTAATTATGGTGCGCTGAAATTCGTCGTCCCGTCGCGCTCGATGCGCTCCAGCAGGTCGATTTCCCACGACAAATATTCGTTCATGGCGGCCTTCGGGTCGCCCGGCCGCTCATAGGGCTTGAGCCAGACGTCGAGCGGCTCGTCCGCCATTTTGGAATCGGCCGAGAGCGGAAAGCCGGCGGCGGCCCAGGCGGCGTTACCGCCCTTGAGCCAGCGCACCGGCAGCGTCGTGAGCGCACGCGCTTCCTCGACCGCGAGGCTGGCGAGCACGCCATCCTCCGAGGTGAGCACGATCATTTTGCGCAACGGGATATTCGGCAGCGCGCGATCGAGCCGCGAGCGGATCGCGAACCAGGCTCCCGGGATATGGCCCTTGCGATAATTCGGACTGCGCGACAGATCGATGACGTTGACGTTGTCGATCGCCAGCACGTCGGAGAATTCCACGCTGGCGTCGGCCGGCACGCTGCCGAGCACTACGTCGGCCAGGGTGCCGGTCTCGTGGCCCGCTTCCGGCAGCACGGCCACATCCTTCCAGCCCATCTGCTTGAGCCAGGAGGCGGTCATCACCGCGCGCACCTCGTTGTCGTCGCTCAGCACGATGCGGGCACCGAGCGTGCCGGCATAGGTGTCGGTCGCCTGCACCAGTTGCCCGCCGGGTGCGGAAAGCGCGCCGGGGAAATGGCCGTGTTCATATTCGGCGGGATCACGCACGTCGAAAATGTACGTCGTGCGGCTGTCATCGTTGCGCCAGCGTTCGAGCGCGGCGCGGTCGATGCGGCCGATGCCGAAGCGGCGCGCTACCTCATCGGCTTTTGATTTTGCCCAGGCCAGCGCCGCGTTTGAAACGGCTGGCGCGCGGTTGTCCTTGCCGTGATCGCAAGTCAGCCCCGCGAGATGCCAGCCCATGGTGCCGTTGCGCAGCGCGACCACCTTGTTGGGCACGCCGGCATTGATCAGCGACTGCGCGCCGATGATGCTGCGGGTGCGGCCTGCGCAATTGACCACGATCAGCGTATCGGGCGAGGGCGCGACGTCGTGCACGCGCAGCACCAGTTCGGCGCCCGGCACGTTGATGCCGGTCGGAATGGAGATGCGCGAATATTCGTCGTAAGGGCGGCTGTCGAGCACCACCATGTTGGTGCCGGCGCGCATCAGGCCGTTGAGTTCGTCGGCGCTGATCGAGGGCGTGTGGCTGGCGTGCTCGATGAATTCGCCGAACGCCTTGCTCGGCACGTGCACGCCGGAGAACAGTTCGAAACCGGCGGCGGCCCAGGCCGCGGTGCCGCCGTCGAGATAATGAAAGATCGCTGTAGCCGGCGCGGGCGAGGACATCGGCCGTCGCGCGCTGCGCTAGGCCGTCATTGTCGTCGACCAGCACGATGCGCGTTGCGCGGCGCGGCACCAGCGCGGGCGAAGCGCAGTTCGAGCCGGCTCAGCGGCACATTGCGCGCCCATAACAGATGACCGCGCGAGAAGATCAGTTCCTCGCGCACGTCGATCAGCGCCAACTCGCCGCCGTCACCGAGCATGGCCTTGACGGCGGCGGGCGCGACGGGTGCGAGCGCCTTGCGTCCGGCGTGTGCAGATTCACGACGCCTGCTGCGCGTACATCTGCTCGACTGCGCCGGTCTTCAGATCGATCTTGATGCGGTTGATCTTGTCGAGATTGGTGCCGGTGACGCGGATGAAGCGCGCGTAGTCGGGATAGTCGATCGAATGAATGGCGCCATCCTGGTAGATGCCGGCTTTGCCCGGCGTGAGCCGGTATTTCTTCGCCGGCTTGAGCTTGGCGTGCTTGGGATCCTTACCGTCGTCCTCGCGCTGCCATTCGATCATGTCGGTGTATTTCGTCGCCTGGCCGTAGATCGCCCAGGAGGCGCCGTGATCGTGCGGCGGCGAGGTGCGCGCCTTGTCGTTGATATGGGCGAGCACCTGGAAGCCGAGCTTGGAGTCCTCGTACAGCACCTTCAGCCCGCGCGGCTGGTCGTCGCCGCAATAGGCGCGGATGAAGTCAGGATTGGCCAGCAGCTTTTCGAGATTGACGCGCACCTGTTCGCGCCCTGGCGGGCCGGGATCGCGCGTGAGCGTGGTTTTGCAATCGGCGATGAATGGTCGAGGTCGTAGGCCATGGCGGTCCTCCCTGGACTTTATTTTGGAGGATTCTTGCTCAAACCGCCGATGGGCGCCAGTGGGGACTTCTCGCGTCCCGGGCGCAGCGCAGCACGAAGTGTTGCGCTGCAGACCCGGGGCCCTTCCAAGCACCGAACTCGCAAGGTCCCGGATCAGCGGTGCACCGCTAACGCGCTGCACCGGATCCGGGACACGCCTCACATCACCTTCTTCGACCGTCCCCAGCCCTTGAGCGCGGTCCAGATGCCGCGTTCGAGCCGGAAGCGGTCGATCGGCGCCGACGACTTGATCGAGCTGATACGGTAGAGGCCGACGCCGGTCCACTGGAAGCCGCATTTCTCCAGCACCCGGCGCGAGGCCGGGTTGGTGACGCGCGCGCCCGCCTGCAGCGCCTCGTGCTCGAGGTCGGTGAAGGCGTAGTCGATCACCGCGTGCAGCGCCTCGGTGGCGTAGCCCTGGCCCCAAAACGGCAGGCCGAGCCAGTAGCCGAGTTCCGGCGTCTCATCCTGCAGCACGACGCCGCAGGCGCCGACGATGGTGTCGTCGCGCAGCGTGATCAGGAACACCGCCTCGCCACCGGCTTTGTTGGCGCCAGTAATGAAACCCTCGGCATCCGACATCTTGTACGGATGCGGAATACGCGCCGTGTTTTCGGCGATGCGGCGGTCGTTGGCGAGCGTCGCTACCGTTTTAGCGTCCTCGAGGCGCGGCGCGCGCAGGCAAAGCCGCTTGGTCTCGAGGACGGGGATACTGGCCTCGTGGAAGGTCTCTCTTGGTATTCGTTCCAGCAGTGTCATGACACGGGCTCCATTTTTTCAACGCGGCGCGTTGAAATGCGAAGAGGGGGAGCCGGCTTTCCGTCTCCCCCTCTCAGAGCCCTTTGAGCCCTGCCGGTTTGACTGAAATGCCGGCAGACCTCGAATTTTGGTCTACCTTTTACTCGGCCGCGGCCTCCGTCATCGGTACAACGGACACGTAGGTACGGCCTTTGGCTTTCTTAGCGAACTGAACCTTACCGTTTACGAGTGCGAACAGAGTGTGATCCTTGCCACAGCCGACATTCTGGCCGGGATGCCACGTGGTGCCGCGCTGGCGCGCAAGGATATTGCCGGCGAGCACGATCTCGCCGCCCGCCTTCTTCAGGCCAAGCCGCCGGCCCGCTGAATCGCGGCCGTTCCGGGATGATCCGCCTGCTTTCTTATGCGCCATGACTGCTCTCTTTAATTCGGTATCTGTCTACACCAATTCCGTGAAGGAATCATCTCACTTTTTCTTGCTCTTTGCGGCCGGCTTTTTGGTGGCCGTTTTCTTGGCCTTTGCCTTGGCCTTCGCCTCGGCCGGCTTGGCCGCCTTGGCCTCGGATTCGCCCTCGGCCTTGACCTTGGGCTCGCGCTTGGGCCGCGGCGCCGCCGTTTTCGACGGCTTGGCGCCATCGGTGAGGATCTCGGTGATGCGGATCACCGAGAACTCGTGGCGGGAACCGCGCTTGCGGCGCGAATTCTTGCGCCGGCGCTTCTTGAAGGCGATCACCTTGTCGCCGCGCGTGTGCTGGAGCACCTCGCCGGCGACCATCGCGCCCGCGATAGTCGGGGTGCCGAGTTGCGGCGTGTCGCCGCCGAGCACCAGCACTTCGCCGAACTCGACGATCTGACCCGGCTCGCTGGTCACCCGGTCGATCCGGATGATGTCCTCGGCGGCCACCCGGTACTGTTTGCCGCCGGCTTTAATGACTGCGAACATCGTTCTTCCCTTGTGTTCGTCCCCGGTGCTCGGAGCATTCCGGACCGGCTTCTTTCAGTCGGTTTTTCGTGTGTTTTTAAGGGCTTAATGGGCCCTTGAAAAAGCACGCGGACCGAAAGGCCCGCGACGGCATGCTTATGGCGGGGAAGGGTGCGCCATGTCAAGAAACGACATTATTGACCCTCCCATGCACTTTGCACGGAGAGGCAAGATACGGCACTCAGCCTTCGGTCTTGGCCGGCGCCTCGGCGGCGGCAAAGGCGCCGGTGTCGGCTTCGTTGCCCGACTGCGCCAGCCGGTAGCCGACGCCCAGTTCGGTCACCAGGATCTTGGGCGAATCCGGATGCGGCTCGATCTTCTGCCGCAGCTTGCGCACGAAGATGCGCAGGTAATGCGTGTCGTGAACGTGGATCGAGCCCCACACTTCCTTGAGCAGATGTTGGTGGGTGACCACGTTGCCGGCGTGCTGCGCCAAGACCTGCAGCAGCCGGTATTCCTTCGGCGTGAGGGTGAGCCGCTTGTCGTTGAGTGTCACGGCGCGGGCGGCGAGATCGATGGTGAGCGGGCCGACCTTGACTGTCGGCTCTCCGCTCGCCGCGCGCATCTGCCGGCGCAACGCCACGCGCACGCGCGCCAACAGCTCCGCCATGCCGAACGGCTTGACCACGTAATCGTCGGCGCCGAGCTCGAGCAGATGCACTTTTTGCGCTTCGGTCGAGCGCACCGAAAGCACGATGATCGGCACGCTCGACCAGGAGCGGATGCGCTCGACCACCTCGGAGCCGTCCATGTCGGGCAGGCCAAGGTCGACGATGACCAGGTCGATCGGCCGCAGCGTGGCCGAGCGGATCGCCTCGGCGCCGGTGCCGGCCTCGTGCACCACGAAACCGTTGAGCTCGAAACCGGCGCGCAGGAAGCGGCGGATTTGAATCTCGTCGTCGACGACGAGCACGATCGGGGCTGGCTCACTCATCTGAATCGCCTTCCATTTGCGGCACTGCGGCTTGCGTTACCGGAAGTTCGATCGCCATCGCGGTGCCCTTGCCGGGCCCATCACTGACGGCGTTTATCTTGCCGCCATTGGCGGCGATGAAGGCGTTGGCGATCCAGAGCCCGAGGCCGGAGCCGCTAGTGGTGGCGGCAAGGCGTTCACCGCGCGCGAAACGATCCCATATTTTCGTCTGCTCGGTTGCGGTCAGCCCGGCGCCTTCGTCGCTGACGCTGAGGATCATACGGCCGTCGCGGGCGCGCGCGGCCACCGTGATTTGCGAGCCGGCATGGGAATATTTCACCGCGTTGTCGAAGATCTGCACCAGCGCCTGCTCAACCAGCACCGGATCGACATGGATGAGCGGCAGATCGTGCGGCAGATTGAGCACGATGCGGCGATCGGACATGCGGTTGCGGCAGCGCTCGACCGCCGAATTGACGATGTCGGCAGGATCCGCCCATTCGATATGCGGCTTGATGCCGTCGCTGCTGATGCGGCTGGCATCGAGCAGGTTCTGGATGTCGTTGTTGAGGCGCTCCGCCTCATTACGCACGTCGAGCACCAGCGCCTGCAGTTTCTTTTCGCTTGCCAGCACCGGCGCCGCGCTCAGCACCGTGGCGGCGCCGAGGATCGAGGCGAGCGGCGTGCGCAACTCGTGGCTGACCGAGCCGATCAGCGCCTCGCGCAATTGGTCGGTCTGCGAACGCATGCGCGCTTCGCTGATGGCGTGCGCGACGCCTAGCCGCTCCAGCGTCGCGGTGGCGTCGGCCAGCACGGCGTCGACGCGGATGCGCATTTCGTCCGAGCCTTCCTGCGATGCGCGGCCGAGATTGATCGCGATGACGCCGAACTCGGAACTCTTGGGCGACACCGCGCGGACCAGCCAGATATCGCCGCTTTCGGCGGTCACCGTCACGCCGCTGTTGGCGTCGTGCCGCCCGGACGCGACTTCGACCACCTCGGCGCGGACCGGCTCCGGCACCGTAACGCCGGCGTGCCGTCCGCTGCTGCCGGAAGCGTCGCGCGCGCCGGCGAACAGGACGACCTTGCGCTGCATGACGGTGGCGAGGTGGTCCTCGATCGCGGCATGAATGTCGGACACGTCGAACGCCACCGCCAGCCGGCGCGAGAAGGCGTAGAGGTCGCGCAAATCGATCTCGCGCTGGCGCGCCATCTCCAATTGGCGTTTGAGCTGGGTCGCGAGCTGACTCACCACCACCGCGACGAATATGAACAGGATCAGATTGATGACTTCCTGCGGATTCGTGATGCGGAAGCTATAGAGTGGCGGATAGAAGAAAAAGGCGGAGGCGAGCACCCCACAGACGGCGGCAATGATCGCCGACACGATGCCCCAGCGCGTTGCCGCGATCACCACCGGGATCAGATAGACCACGGAACCGTGCTCAAGCCCCATTTCCCAAACCATCGTAAAAAGCACGAAGGTCAGGGCGCCGACCAGCCCAAGTGTCATGCAAACACCGGGCAATTCCTTGCGGATGCGGTCGAATTTAAGGGCGTTGTGCATGGTCGTGCCGGTCTGCGGCCGAATTCCGATGACTGCGCACAATATACGCCGTCAAAGCCTTGTCTGTCTCTTGTCTCTCGTTGTCCGCTTGGTTAGATAGCGGCCTTCCGAATATGGCCTTTTCAGGCTGTTTTCGGCCCCGGAGAGGTGGCAGAGCGGTTGAATGCACCGCACTCGAAATGCGGCATACGGGCAACCGTATCGGGGGTTCGAATCCCTCCCTCTCCGCCAATTAACTCAACCCCAATTCACCGGCTAGCGCTCTTCTAGTACGGGCCAATTCGCGTGCGGCGACTCCTCAACCGAGGCCGACGCACATGAATGTACCGCGTGATGTACCAGCAAATGTACCAGCCGACGCGGCGCCGCCCACGCGCGGCCGCGCGCACAAGACGCGCAAGGGCAATGGTGGCACCGCGCCCCATCTGACCGGCGGTCCTGGCGGCTGGCGCTCTCTCTACGCCGGACTTGCCAAATTGGCCGAGGACCTAACCGAGCACATTCATATCGAGAACAACATCCTGTTCCCGAAATTCGAGGTTTGAGGGGAGCCCTGTCCGCGGCCCAAGCCGTTGACGCCGTGGCTCGTGCGGTGGGCCAGATTGCGCATTCGCGAATTGATAATAATCAATCAGAAGCAGCTCTTAAATCAAATAAAGGCCAAATATAAGTAAAGCAAAATCGTCGCGGGCAAAACGTAAGCATTATTGATCGGCGTCAAAGCATTCGCTGGCGTCGCTGCTTACGTCCCCGCTGACAGTTTCCGATCGACAGGAGCGGGGCGCCATCATGCAAGCGAAAACGGTCACCAGCGTCGCAAGTCAAACGCGCGCGCCGACCGGGGACGGCCCGCAGGTTTTCCAGACCCGCAAGCAATATTCCGTCCTGGCCATGAATACGCTGGCCTTTACGGTCAATTTCGCGATCTGGACGATGTTTTCCGTCATTGGCATCCGGATCAAGAGCGAGCTCAATCTCAACGAGACTGAATTTGGCTTGCTGGTGGCGACGCCGATTCTGACGGGATCGCTGATACGCCTGCCGCTCGGGATTCTGACCGACCGCTTTGGTGGCCGCGGCATATTTTTCATTCAAATGATCCTGGTGGCGATTCCGACTTATGGATTGGCGTTCGCTACCCAATATTGGCAGTACCTCGCCATCGGTCTTTTCGTGGGTCTGGCCGGCGGCTCGTTTGCTATCGGAATCGCTTACACGTCCGCTTGGTTTCCGAAAGAGAAGCAAGGCACCGCCATGGGGATCTTCGGCGCCGGCAATGCCGGCTCTGCGGTAACCAACCTTGCGGCGCCATTGATCATCGTCGCGTTTGGCTGGCGGGCAGTGCCGCAGATCTATTCCATCGCCATGTTGGCGATGGCGGTGCTATTTTGGTTCTGCACCTATCCCGATCCAAAGCTTGAAGAACGTCGGAAAAAGGGAACGTTTCCCTCGCTTATCGACCAACTCGCGCCGCTGGCGGAAATGCGTGTTTGGCGTTTCTGTCTCGCCTATTTTTTCGTCTTCGGCGGATTCGTCGCGCTCGCGCTTTGGCTGCCGAAATATTACGTAACGGAATACGGCCTGAGCCTTCAGTCCGCGGCCTTCATCACCATGTTCTTCACCCTCCCGTCCGGCCTGATTCGCGCGCTGGGAGGATGGATCTCGGATAAGTTCGGCGGCAGTACCACGACCTGGTGGGTATTCTGGGTCTGCATCGTTTGCCTGTTCTTTCTCTCTTATCCTCCCACCACCCTGGTGGTCCACGGCGTCAAAGGTAACGTGACCTTCCACATCGCCGTCGGCGTCATCTTCTTCACGGTGCTCATTTTCCTTGTCGGAGTGGCTCAAGGCATTGGCAAGGCCAGCGTCTACCGCGAACTTGCCGACTTTTACCCAGCAAACATGGGTTCCGTGGGTGGGCTGGTTGGCGTCATCGGTGGACTCGGCGGATTTATCCTTCCTATCGTGTTCGGTATTGCCGTTGATGCCACTAACGTGCGCAGCAGCGCGTTCATGCTGATGTATGTCGTCGTCGCCGGCACGATGGTCTGGACCTGGATGGCGGAAAAGGGCGAACGCGCGGCGGTCTTGGAGCGCGAACCGGCGCTGCGCGACCAGATGGTCAAGGAACATCTGGTCGGCGTGCGCGCCGCTCGCCGCTGGCTCACCAACTGGCGCCCGGACGACGCTGCGTTCTGGCAACAGCAAGGGCGCGCCATCGCTTTGCGCAACCTGATCTTGTCGATGCCGCCGCTGTTCCTGTCTTTTGCGGTGTGGATGGTCTGGAGTGTGGTGGTGGTTGAACTGCCCCGCATCGGCTTCCAGTTCACCACCAGCCAACTGTTCTGGCTGGCGGCCGCGCCGGGCATTTCGGGAGGTGCGCTGCGGCTAGCCTATGCCTTCGTCGTGCCGATTTTCGGCGGCCGCAACTGGACCGTGTTCAGCACCGCTTCGCTGTTGCTGCCGACGCTTTGGATGGCGCTGGCGATCCAGAACCCGGCGACCAGTTACGCGGTGTTTGTTGCCATCGCGCTGCTTTGCGGATTGGGCGGCGGCAATTTCTCCGCCAGCATGGCCAATATCAGCTTCTTCTTTCCCAAGAAGATGCAGGGTACGGCGCTCGGCTGGAACGCCGGTTTCGGCAATCTCGGCGTCGGCGTGATGCAGGCGGTGGTGCCCTTGACCATCTATGGCGGCGCGCTCGCCTTCATGGGCGGCTCTTCGCAGACCTATACCGACGGCGCCGTCGTCACCAAAGTCTGGATGCAGAACGCCGCCTTTATCTGGATTCCGTTCATCCTGGCCGCGACCATCGCGGCCGCCTGGGGCCAGAACAACATCCGCGACGCACAGGCGAGCCTGCGCGAACAGGTTGGGATATTCCAGCGCAAGCATGCCTGGATCCTGGCGTGGCTCTACACCGGCACCTTCGGCTCGTTCATCGGATTTGCCGCCGCGTTTCCGCAACTGCTGTCGACCTATTTCCCGACATCCGAAGCCAAGCATTGGGCCTTCGTCGGCCCGCTGCTGGGCGCGCTGGTCCGCCCGCTCGGCGGCTGGCTGTCCGACCGTCTCGGCGGCGGCAAGGTCACATTCTGGAACTTCGCCGTCATGCTGGTGGCCGCGATCGCGATCCTGGCATTCCTGCCGTCCGCTCCGGGCAGCGCTTCGCCGTCCTGGTTCTTCGCGAGCTTCGTGCTGCTGTTCATCACGACCGGCATCGGAAACGGTTCGGTGTTCCATGTCGTTCCCAATGTCTTCCTGAAGCTGCACGCGCGCGCGGCCGGGAAGGGCAAGGCTGCACAGGAACGTGCGGTCGCCGAAGGCGAAATCGAAGCCTCCGTCGCGCTTGGGTTCACGGCCGGCATCGCAGCGCTCGGGTTGTTCTTCATTCCGGCTCTGATCGGAATCTCCATCAATGCGACTGGGACGGCCGGGACCGCGCTCACCGTCTTTGTCGTGTTCTACGTGACCTGTCTGTTGGCGACTTGGTGGTGGTACCGGCGCAGGGATGCCGAAGTGCAATGCGACTGAGCGAGCAATATACCGCCCGGCAGAGAGCCGAAATGGCGATGCCGCGAACTAAAATGGGAGCTATCAAATGTCGGCCATAACGACTTGGAATGTTGACGATAGCAAATTCTGGGAATCGAGCGGCAAGCGTATTGCAAACCGCAATCTTTGGATTTCGATCCCGGCTTTGCTGCTGGCCTTCGCCGTGTGGATGGTGTGGTCGGTGGTCGTCGCCAAACTGCCGGCGGTCGGTTTCAAGTTCACCACCGATCAATTGTTCTGGCTGGCGGCCATGCCCGGACTATCCGGCGCCACGCTGCGCATTTTCTATTCGTTCATGCCGCCGATCTTCGGCGGGCGGCTATGGACGACACTGTCGACCGCGTCGCTGCTGATTCCGGCGATCGGTATCGGATTTGCGGTGCAGAACCCCGGCACGCCGTACCTATTTTTCCTGGTGCTCGCGCTTCTGTGCGGCTTCGGCGGCGGCAACTTCGCTTCCTCGATGGCGAATATAAGCTTCTTTTTCCCGAGGGCGGAAAAGGGCAACGCGCTGGCACTGAATGCCGGCCTCGGTAATCTCGGCGTCAGCGTGGTGCAATTCGTCATCCCGCTGGTGATCACGGCCGGCGTGTTCGGCGCGCTCGGCGGCGATCCGCAGACCGCAACCGCGGGCGGCAAGACCACGCAACTTTGGCTGCAGAATGCCGGCTTCATCTGGGTGCCGTTCATCGTCATCGCCACCGTCGCGGCGTGGTTCGGGATGAACGATATCGCCGCAATGAAGGCCTCGTTCAGCGATCAGGCGGTGATCTTCAAGCGCAAACACAATTGGGTCATGTGCTGGCTCTATACCGGCACCTTCGGTTCCTTCATCGGCTACTCGGCCGGTTTCCCGCTGCTGGCCAAGACCCAGTTTCCGCAGATCGATTCGCTCAGCTTCGTTTTTCTCGGGCCGCTGGTCGGCGCGCTGTCGCGCTCGGCGACCGGCTGGCTGTCCGACAAATATGGCGGCGGCCGCGTCACCTTCTGGGTGTTCGCGCTGATGATCGCGGCGGTTGGCGGGGTGCTCTATTTCCTCGGCATCAAGAGTCAACCGGGCGCGTTCTGGGGTTTCTTCGCAATGTTCATGATTCTGTTCTTCGCAACCGGCGTGGGCAATGCCTCGACCTTCCAGATGATCCCGGCGATTATGCGCACGGAACTTCTGCGGCTCGAGCCGAACATGACTCCGCCCGTACGACAGAAGCAGGCCGATATGGAATCGGCCGCCATCATCGGCTTCACCTCGGCCATCGCGGCCTATGGCGCCTTCTTCATCCCGAAGGCTTACGGCACCTCGATCTCGCTCACCGGCGGACCGGAGGCGGCGCTGTGGTGGTTCATGGGGTTCTACATAACTTGCGTAGTCGCCACCTGGGGCTTCTACACCCGGCGCGGCGGACTGCTGTACGACGTCGAACGCGGCAAACCGCTGCCACCCGCTGCATCGTAATCGGCTGCATAAAAGGACTAAAGCGATGAGTCATTTTCTCGATCGCCTGATGTTTTTCAACCGTACCGTCGACGATTTCGCCGACGGCCACGGCATCGTCACCAACGAGGACCGGCGTTGGGAGGATGGCTACCGCAAGCGCTGGCAGCACGACAAGATCGTGCGCTCCACGCACGGCGCCAATTGCACCGGATCGTGCTCGTGGAAGATCTACGTCAAGGGCGGCATCGTCACCTGGGAGACGCAGCAGACCGATTATCCGCGCACGCGGCCCGAGCTTCCCAACCACGAGCCGCGCGGCTGTTCGCGCGGGGCGAGCTACTCCTGGTATCTCTATTCCGGCAATCGCGTGAAATACCCGCTGGTGCGCTCGCGCCTCCTCAAGCTCTGGCGCGAGGCGAGAGCACTGCGCACGCCGGTCGCCGCCTGGGGCTCGATCGTTGAGGATCCGAAAAAGCGCGAGGCCTATACGTCGAAGCGCGGCCTCGGCGGCTTCGTGCGCGCGACTTGGGACGAGGTCACCGAGATCATCGCGGCGGCCAATGCCTATACCGTGAGAAAACACGGGCCCGACCGCGTCATCGGTTTCTCGCCGATCCCGGCGATGTCGATGGTGTCCTATGCCGCGGGCTCGCGCTATCTGTCGCTGCTCGGCGGCGTATGCATGTCGTTTTACGACTGGTATTGCGACCTGCCGCCGTCCAGTCCGCAGACCTGGGGCGAGCAGACCGACGTCCCCGAGAGCGCCGATTGGTACAATTCCGGCTTCCTTATTCTGTGGGGCTCGAATGTCCCGCAAACCCGCACCCCGGATGCGCACTTCTATACCGAGGCGCGCTATCGCGGCGCCAAGAGTGTGGTGATCTGCCCGGACTATTCGGAAGCCTCGAAATTCTCCGACCTGTGGATCTCGGTGAAGCAGGGCACCGACTCGGCGCTCGCCATGGCGATGGGCCACGTCATCCTGCGCGAATTCTATTTCGACAAGCAGACCAAGTATTTCGAGGACTATGTCCGGCAATACACCGACATGCCGATGCTGGTGCGGCTGGTGAAGAAGGGCGACAGCTTCATACCCGACCGGCAACTACGCGCCTCCGATTTCGCCGACAATCTGGGCGAGACCAACAATCCGGAATGGAAGACCGTCGCCTTCGACGAGACCTCCAAGAGCATCGTAGCGCCGACCGGCTCGGTCGGCTTCCGCTGGGGCGAGAAGGGCAAATGGAACCTGGAGGAAAAGGGCGCGAATGGCAGCGCCACCAAGCTGCGGCTGACCTTTGCCAACGACAAGGATGAGCTGGCCGACGTCGGTTTCCCCTATTTCGGCAATCGCGAGCACGATCATTTCGCCGGCACCGACCATCCCGGCGTGCTGGTGCGTAAAGTGCCGGCCAAGCGGGTGAAATTGAAGGACGGTGAGGCGCTGGTCGCCTCGGTGTTCGACCTGTTCGCCGCCAATTACGGCCTCGATCGCGGCTTCGGCGGCAAGCATGTCGCCAAGTCCTACGACGACAACGAGCCCTATACGCCGGCCTGGGCGGAAAAGATCAGCGGTGTGCCACGCGACCAGATCATCACGGTGGCGCGTGAATTCGCACTCAATGCCGAGAAGACCAAGGGCCGCTCGATGATCATCATCGGCGCCGCCATGAACCATTGGTTCCATTGTGACATGAACTACCGCGGCGCCATCAACATGCTGGTGCTGTGCGGTTGCGTCGGCCAATCCGGCGGCGGCTGGTCGCATTATGTCGGCCAGGAAAAGCTGCGGCCGCAGTCGGGCTGGCTGCCGCTCGCCTTCGCGCTCGACTGGGGGCGGCCACCGCGCCAGCAGAACTCCACCTCTTTCTTCTATGCGCACACCGATCAATGGCGCTACGAGACCGTCGGTATCAACGAGCTGATCTCGCCGACCGCCCCCGCCGGTACCTGGGACGGCGCGCTGATCGACTACAATGTGCAGGCCGAGCGCATGGGCTGGCTGCCGTCGGCACCGCAGCTACGGCAGAATTCGCTCGACCTCGCCAAAAAGGCGCAGGCCGCCGGCCTCGAGCCCAAGGACTATGTGCCGAAGGCGCTCAAATCCGGCGACTTGCAGCTGGCCTGCGAGGATCCGGATCATCCCGATAACTGGCCGCGCAATATGTTCGTGTGGCGCTCGAACATTCTCGGCTCGTCCGGCAAGGGCCATGAATATTTCCTCAAGCATCTGCTCGGCACCACTCACGGCGTGCAAGGCAAGGACTTAGGGCAAACCGGCAAGGTGAAGCCGAAGGAAGTCGTCTGGCACGAAGACGGGCCGAAGGGGAAACTCGACCTGCTGGTCACGCTCGACTTCCGCATGTCGACCACGTGCGTGTACTCCGACATCGTGCTGCCGACCGCGACCTGGTACGAGAAAAACGACCTCAACACCTCCGACATGCATCCCTTCATCCATCCGCTCAGCGCGGCGGTCGATCCAGTGTGGGAATGCAAGAGCGACTGGGAGATCTACAAGGCGATCGCCAAGAAGTTCTCCGAGGTCGCGCCCGAAGTTCTCGGCGTCGAGAAAGACGTCGTGATGACCCCGATCATGCACGACACGCCGGGCGAAATCGCCCAGGCGCTCGACGTCAAGGATTGGAAAAAGGGCGAGGTCGAGCCGATTCCCGGCAAGACAATGCCGGCCATCACCGTGGTCGAGCGCGATTACCCCAATCTCTACAAGCGGTTCACGTCGCTCGGTCCGCTGATGGCCAAGCTCGGCAATGGCGGCAAGGGTATGAGTTGGAACACCGAGCACGAGGTCGAGCTGCTGCAAAAGCTTAACGGCGTCGTCACCGAGGAGGGCGCGACCAAAGGCCTCGCGCGCATCTCAAGCGATATCGACGCCACCGAAGTGATCCTCTCACTCGCGCCGGAAACCAACGGCGAAGTCGCGGTCAAGGCTTGGGCCTCGCTTGGCGGTTTCACCGGCCGCGAACACACCCATCTCGCTCTCCCGAAGGAGGACGAGAAGATCCGTTTCCGCGACGTGGTGGCGCAGCCGCGCAAGATCATCTCGTCGCCGATCTGGTCGGGGCTGGAGTCCGAGAAGGTCTGCTACAACGCCAGCTACACCAACGTGCATGAGTTGATCCCGTGGCGCACGCTCACCGGCCGTCAGCAGCTCTATCAGGACCATCTGTGGATGCGGGCTTTCGGCGAGGCGCTCTGCGTCTATCGCCCGCCGGTCGATCTCAAGACCGTCAAGCCGGTCATCGACAGCAAGCCGAACGGCGAGAAGCAGATCGTGCTCAATTTCATCACGCCACACCAAAAATGGGGCATCCATTCGACTTACACCGACAATCTGCTGATGCTTACGCTCTCGCGCGGGGGGCCGATCGTATGGATCAGCGAGAACGACGCCAAGAAAGCCGGCATCGTCGATAACGACTGGATCGAAGCCTACAACATCAACGGTGCGCTGACGGCGCGTGCCGTCGTCTCGCAGCGTGTGAAGGACGGCATGTGCCTGATGTATCACGCGCAGGAGAAGATCGTGAACGTGCCCGGCTCGGAAATTACCGGACAGCGCGGCGGCATCCACAATTCGGTGACCCGCACGGTGGTCAATCCCATCCACATGATCGGCGGTTACGCCCAACTGTCCTACGGCTTCAACTATTACGGCACGATCGGCACCAACCGTGACGAATTCGTCATCATTCGCAAGATGGTGAAGGTCGACTGGCTCGATAAGCCGACCGCCGACCAACCCGAACCTTTGGCCATCGCGCCCAAG
This sequence comes from uncultured Alphaproteobacteria bacterium, assembly GCA_963770985.1. GTDB lineage: Bacteria > Pseudomonadota > Alphaproteobacteria > Rhizobiales > Xanthobacteraceae > Pseudolabrys. Next base: position 309,135 of record CAVYRR010000014.1, read on the forward strand.
ATGGAGCTCGCACGATGAAAATCCGCGCTCAAATCGCGATGGTGCTGAATCTCGACAAGTGCATCGGATGTCACACCTGCTCGGTTACCTGCAAGAACGTCTGGACCAGCCGCGAAGGCATGGAATATGCCTGGTTCAATAACGTCGAGACCAAGCCGGGCATCGGCTATCCGAAGGACTGGGAGAACCAGGAGCGCTGGAACGGCGGCTGGCGTCGCAAGAAGAACGGCAAGATCGAACCGAAGATCGGCTCGAAATGGCGCATCCTGGCGAACATCTTCGCCAATCCCGACCTGCCGGAGATCGACGACTACTACGAGCCGTTCACCTTCGACTACGAACACCTGCAGAGCGCGCCCGAGATGTCGGCGTTCCCAACCGCGCGGCCGCGCTCGCTGATCAGCGGCGAGCGCATGGAGAAGATCGAGTGGGGTCCGAACTGGGAGGAAATCCTCGGCACCGAATTCGCGAAACGGTCGAAGGACGTCAATTTCGAAGGCATCCAGAAAGAAATCTACGGCCAGTTCGAAAACACCTTCATGATGTATCTGCCGCGGCTGTGCGAGCACTGCCTCAATCCGGCTTGTGTCGCGGCCTGTCCCTCCGGCGCGATCTACAAGCGCGAGGAGGACGGCATTGTGCTGATCGATCAGGACAAGTGCCGCGGCTGGCGCATGTGCGTGTCAGGCTGTCCCTACAAGAAGATCTATTACAACTGGTCGAGCGGAAAATCCGAGAAATGCATCTTCTGCTATCCACGTATCGAGGCGGGCCAGCCGACCGTGTGCTCGGAGACCTGCGTCGGCCGCATCCGCTATCTCGGCGTTGTGCTCTACGACGCCGACCGCATCGAGGCAGCTGCGAGCGTCGCGGACGAACAGGATCTCTATCAGTCGCAGCTCGATGTCTTCCTAAATCCCAATGATCCGGCGGTGATCGAACAAGCCCGCCGTGACGGCATCGCTGAGAACTGGCTGGAGGGCGCGCGGTGCTCGCCGATCTGGAAAATGGCGATGGAGTGGAAGGTGGCGTTCCCGCTGCATCCCGAATACCGCACGCTGCCGATGGTCTGGTACGTGCCGCCGCTCTCGCCGATCCAATCGGCGGCGGCCGCCGGCAAGATCGGCCACGACGGCGAAATGCCCGACGTGCGCTCATTACGCATCCCACTGAAATACCTCGCCAATCTGCTCACCGCCGGCAAGGAAGAACCGGTCGCTCTCGGCCTTGAACGTATGCTGGCGATGCGCGCTTACATGCGCGCCAAGACGGTCGATGGCGTGATCGACGAGGCCATCGCCAAGCGCGTCGGTCTTACCGCGCTGGCGATCGAGGACATGTATCAGACCATGGCGATTGCCAACTACGAGGACCGCTTCGTCATTCCGACCGCACATCGCGAGACCAACGAAGACGCCTACGACCTGCGCGGCTCGTGCGGCTTTTCGTTCGGCAACGGCTGCTCGGGCGGCACCACCGAAGCCAATCTGTTCGGCACACCCAAGCGCGCCAAAACGCCGATGGAGGTCGTGTGATGATCAAGGCGTTGAAGGCGCTCTCGGCGCTGCTGACCTATCCCACCACCGAACTGCAACGGGCGGCCGGCGAGATCAGCGAAGCGATCGAAAACGAACCGGCGATTTCGAAGTCAGTGCGCGATCAATTGCACCAAATGCTGACCGAACTCACCAGCGACGATATTTACGACTTGCAGGAGCGTTACGTGCTGCTGTTCGACCGCACGCGCTCTTTGTCCCTGCATTTGTTCGAGCATGTGCATGGCGAGAGCCGCGACCGCGGCCAGGCCATGGTCGATCTCAAGGCGCAATACGAGAAGGCGGGCCTCGCCCAGGATTCGACCGAACTGCCGGATTTCCTGCCGCTGTTCCTGGAATATGTCTCGACGCTGCCGGCGACGGAAGCGCGCGACACCATGGCGCAGCCGGCACACATCTTTGCCGCACTGGCGGAGCGCCTGCGCAAGCGCCGCTCGCCTTACGAAGCCGTGTTCCGTGCGCTGGTCGCGCTGGCGGCGACGACGCCGAAGGAAGCCGAGGTCTCGGCGCTGCTCGCGCTGCCCGATCCGGACGCCAATGACTTAACGGCGCTCGATGCCACCTGGGAAGACGAAGAGGTCCGCTTCGGTCCGGGCGCCAACGATGGCTGCAAGGACGGGCTGATCGCACGTGTCCGCGGCGGCTTGAGGCCGGCGTCGGACATGCCGGCGGCAATCCGCCCCATCCCGCCGCGTCAATGAGGAATTAGGTCATGCACGAACTGGTCAACTACATCGTCTTCGGCTGGTATCCGTACTTCTGCCTGACCGTATTCCTGCTCGGCAGCGTGCTGCGCTTCGACCGCGAGCAATACACCTGGCGCAGCGGATCGAGCCAGCTTCTGCGCCGCCGGCAACTGACCTGGGGCTCCAATCTGTTCCATGTCGGCATCCTGGTCATCTTCCTCGGCCATTTTGGCGGCTTGCTGACGCCGATCTGGATCTTCGAGGCGCTCGGCATCTCACACACCTTCAAGCAATGGATGGCGATCGGCATCGGCGGCGTTTCCGGCGTCATGTGCTTCGTCGGCACCACGCTGCTGGTGCATCGCCGGCTGTTCGACGCGCGCATCCGCACCACCTCGTCGTTCGGCGATATCGCGATCCTGCTGCTGCTCTATGCCCAGCTCACGCTGGGCCTGGCCACGATCTACATCTCGCTGCAGCATCTCGACGGCCACGTGATGGTGACGTTCATGACCTGGGCGCAGGGCATCCTGCTGCTGCAGCCGGGCGTCTCCGCGCTGATCCTCGATGTGCCGCTCTTGTTCAAGCTGCACCTCGCTCTCGGCATGACGATCTTCCTGCTGTTCCCGTTCACCCGCTTGGTGCATGTCTGGAGCGCGCCGGTCTGGTATGTCGGCCGGCGCGGCTATCAGGTGGTGCGCACGCGGCGGACGCGCGCGCTGGAACCGGCGGAGTAGGGCGATGACAACCTGCTCGGCCCACGCGCAAATACCGGCGGGAAAGCCCGCGGCCGTCAGTGTCAACGGCGTTTCGATCGCACGCGATGCGATTGTGCGCGAAATGCAGCACCATGCGGCGCCGAAACCGATCGCGGCCTGGCAGCAGGCCGCGCGCGCATTGGTCATCCGCGAGCTGCTGATGCAGCGGGCCCGCCATCTCGGCGTCACGCCCGCGCCGATCAGCGACGGCGACGGCCGGCGCGAGACCGACGATGAAGCCATCATGCGGGCACTGGTCGAACGGGAAGTAACGGTTCCGGAACCGGACGACGCGACTTGCCGGCGCTTCTACCAGAACAACCAGGGCCGCTTCCGCGCGCCCGACATCTACGAAGCGTCGCATATCCTGTTCGCCGCGCTGCCGGCCGACCGCGAGGCGTATGCGCAGGCGCGGGCGGATGCCAGCGCGGTGCTCGCCACGCTGCATGAAAATCCGGATTGTTTCGCGACGCTCGCACAGGCCTATTCGCGCTGCCCGTCGGCGGCGCAAGGCGGCAATCTCGGCCAGATCACGGCCGGGCAAACGACGCCGGAATTTGAGCAGGCGCTGATGGCGCTAGCGCCCGGCGAACTGTGCACGGAGCCGGTGGCGACGCGCTACGGTTTTCACATCATCCGGCTCGACCGCAAGCACGCGGGCCGCACGTTGCCCTACGAACTGGTCGCCGAGCGTATTGCCGACTATTTGCGCGAGAGCGTGCGGCGGCGGGCCGATGCGCAATACGTCGCGCGGTTGGTGTCGGCGGCGAAGATCGAGGGCATCGAACTCGCCGGCGCCGACGCGCTGCGCGTGCATTGAGGAGGAGCCGTTGTCATGCTCGGCGATCTGCTGACCAGCCTGACCGACGAAACCACGGCGCTCGAAACGATTTTGAGCGCCGGCGATCTGAAACTGCTGACGGCAGCGCAGGAGCTGGCCGCCGCCGATGGACTCGACCTTGCATCTTACGTGACCCAGACGGTGCAACGCTATGCGAACGAAGCCTCCAACGAGGAATGGGTCACGTTGATGGGCTTGCTCAACCGTTCACCCGACCCCGGCGCGACTTGCCTGAAACGCGCACTTGAACATGCGCTGCGCGAGTAGCAGCGTGGAGGCGAAATGAATCCGGTTCCTCGCCTGCGCGATTACCGCGGCCCGGTCTTGCTGTCTTATGGCTTTCGCCCGTTCTTTCTGCTTGGCGCCGTATACGCCGGGCTCACCATCCTGGCCTGGCTGCCGATGTTCAATGGCGAGCTAGCGCTGTCGACGGCCTTCGGCCCGATCGACTGGCACGTGCACGAAATGCTCTACGGCTATCTGCCGGCGGTGGTGACCGGCTTCCTGCTCACCGCGATTCCCAACTGGACCGGGCGGCTGCCGATCCAAGGCATGCCGTTGCTCACCCTGGTCGCGGTGTGGCTGGCCGGCCGCATGGCGGTCACTTTTTCTGCCGAGATCGGCTGGCTGTTGGCGGCGATCATAGACGTCAGCTTCCTGATCCTGGTCATCGCTGCGACGGCGCGCGAAATCGTCGCCGGCAAGAATTGGCGAAATCTCCGGGTCATCGCCATGGTCACGCTGCTGCTTGCCGGCAACATCGCGTTTCATCTCGAGGCGCATTTCAATGGCAGCGCCGAATACGGCGCCCGCATCGGCATCGCCGCCATCGTGCTGCTCCTTGCAGTGATCGGCGGCCGCATCATTCCCAGTTTCACGCGCAATTGGCTGGCGCGAGAGAATCCCGGCCGGCTGCCGGTGCCGTTCGCGCGCTTCGATGTCGCGGTGATCGGCTTGAGTGCCGCGACACTGGCGCTGTGGACCGTGCAGCCGGTCGGGCGAATAACCGCGGCTGCACTCTTAGCCACTGGCGCACTGCATATTGTGCGCCTGGCCCGTTGGGCCGGGGACCGGACCTGGCGCGACCGCTTGGTGCTTATACTGCACGTTGGCTACGCCTTCGTGCCGCTCGGATTTCTGCTTGCCGGCGCTGCGGCCCTCGCCATGGTTCCGGCAGACACCGGAACCCATGCCTGGACGGTCGGCGCGGCCGGCACGTTGACGCTGGCGGTGATGACGCGCGCCAGCCTTGGCCATACCGGCAACGCGCTCAACGCTTCGGCGGTCACACAGGCGATCTATGCGGTGGTCGTCATCGCCGCGCTCGCGCGTATCTGCTCATCGCTGGAGCCGGCTTGGAGTGAGCTGTTGTTGCACGTCTCGGCATTCGCCTGGGTCGCGGCGTTTTTCGGCTTTGCCGTATCGTACGGACCGCTGCTCATCGGTGCGCAGCGGGGCAAAACGGTGCCAGCTTAAAGAGGCGTCAGCGCCGCTCAGGGAATTTGATAGACCGTCATTCGGTCCGCGACGCCGCGTAGCGCCGCGACCTGTTCGGTCAGTTGCAGGTTGCCCGTCTCCAGCATCTTCGACACTTGCGCATTCTCCACCACGGATTTGGTCGCGAAGATCGCGCGCGAGTCGGCAAGGCTCTGGACACGGGCGGCGATGTTGACGGTCTGCCCGAAGTAATCGAGCCGGTCGTTGAGCGTGACCGCGAGGCACGGCCCCTCGTGAATTCCGATCTTGACCAGCATGTCGTTCTTGAGACCTTGCACCGAGTCGCGCATACGGAGCGCGGCGGCGAGCGCGCGATCGGGCGTCGAAAACGTCGCCATCACCGCGTCGCCGATCGTCTTGACCACCGCGCCCGCCTCGGAGGCGACGATCTCGTGCAAGATGCGAAAATGTTCGCGCACCAGATCATAGGCGACAATATCGCCGACGCGGTCATAGAGTGCGGTCGAGCCTTTGAGGTCGGTGAACAGGAACGTCAGGCTGGTGATCTTCAGACCTTGATCGACATCGAGCGTATCGGTGCGATAAATGTCGCGGAAGGTCTGATTGGTCAAAAGCCGCTTGGCGGTCAGGAACGGCCGCCGCTTGCCGAGCAGATGATGAAGCGCATCGCCGGCGACCCATACCGAAGGCAGGGTGCGTACGTCGGTGCGGTTGTCGAGTGCCAGCCGCAGCGGACCGGGCCGCATCTCGGTGGTGCCGGTCGGCGCGTGAATCTTGTTAAAGATCATTGCCAGATTTTGGCGCTCGCGCGTCGGTTCGCCTTTCACGTCGATGAAGTGCGCAGCGTGCGTGACTGGCTCGAACACGATCACGAAGGCGGCTGGCAATTGCAGCGATATCAGCGCTTTTTCGCCGGGCGGCAGCTCGATCGATTCGATTGTGATGTCCTCGAGCTCCGCTTCCAATCCGGCCTCCGGCAGGTCGACGCCCGAGCCCCAGAATATTTGGCGGTAATATTCCCAGATCGGGAGCGAATGCGGATCATGCGCCGCGATCTTTCGCACGCGCGGGCTGACGGTAAAGGCGACCTCGACCATTTCGTCGAGCGTCGGTTCATAGCCGCAGGCGCAGAGCGCGCAGTCGTAGGCCTCCTTGTGCACGGATTTGAGAGTTTGTGTGGCGTCGAGCACTCCACCGCACCCCGGGCACAGGACATTCCAGCTCAATTCAAACAGTCCCAGCCGCGACGCGTGCAGGAAACCGCTGATGGCTTTTTCCTCGTCGAGTTTGTGCTCGGCGGCGAAGTTCAAGACATTGATGCGGCACAATTTACGGTCGGTGGCGTCGTGGATCGCCGTTTCGATGGCGGCGGCGACATCCTGATCGGCCGAATTGCGCAGCGCATCAAACAGCGGTTTCGTGTCGCTCATGACGCTAAACTACGCCAAAATCGGCCGCCTGACAGCGGCGGCGCGAACGCGCCAACGCAAATTACTGTGAGAATGACCAAGTAAGACGAGTTTTGCAGGCCCATTAACTTTCTTCCTAGCGCTTGCCGATCCCGCATGATTCAGATTTGATTGGCGGAAGGGGCGTCAGTGAGGTGCAAGCCTGACTTGGCTTTACCTGAAAAGTAGGATTCCCAGATGCTGCTGAATTGTCTCTGCTTCTGCATCCTGATCTTCCTCGTGGCATCGCTTGCGATGCCGATGCCGCACGCGCTTGCCCAAAGGGGCAACCCGCAAGCTGCCGACCAGCCGGGAATGATTCCCGATGCGGCCGATGAAGAGCTGTCACCCGAGCTGCAGCGCCAGATGGTGTCCTATCGCACCAACGAAGCACCCGGCACGATCATCGTTCATACGTCCGAACGGTTCCTTTATGTGATCCAGCCCAGTGGGCGCGCGATCCGTTATGGCATCGGCGTCGGCCGCGATGGTTTCCAATGGCAGGGACTGTTGCGCATCACCCGCAAGCAGGAATGGCCGGACTGGACACCGCCGCCCGAAATGATCGAGCGCCAGCCTTATCTGCCGCGGTTCATGGCCGGCGGCCCGGGCAATCCGCTGGGCGCGCGCGCGCTTTATCTCGGCAACACCGTCTATCGCATCCACGGGACCAATGCGCCACAGACCATCGGGACGGCCGTGTCGTCCGGATGTTTCCGCCTGGTCAATCCCGATGTCATCGATCTGTACGATCGTATTCCGGTCGGCACCAAAGTGATCGTCCGGCAGCAGCCAGAATTGTGATCGCGCTGTCTGATTCAATGTTGTGTTTTGGAGCGGGGCCATGCGGAAATTGTTTGCGCTAAATTTTCGATCCGGCCTGGCGATCGGCTGCGCCATTGCGATCGCGGTTGCGGCGGGCGCTTTCGCCTATGATCGCTACGACACCAAAACGCTCAAGCGCACGATTCGCCGGGATGCCGTGTACTGCGGCGTCAATACCGGTCTGCCGGGCTTCTCCAGTGCGGACGAAAAAGGAAATTGGTCGGGATTCGACGTCGATTTCTGCCGCGCCATCGCGGCGGCGATCTTCGACGATCCGACCAAGGTCAAATTCATTCCGCTCGACTCGAAAGAGCGGTTTACCGAACTGCAAAAACGCAAGGTCGATGTGCTGGCGCGCAACTCGACCTGGACCATTTCGCGCGAAACCGACTACGCCCTGCATTTTGCCGGGGTGTCATATTATGACGGCCAGGGCTTCATGGTGCCCAAGGCACGCAAGGTCGACTCAGCTCTGGAGCTGGACGCAAGCAAAGTCTGCGTCCAGGTCGAAACCACCACCGAGCTCAATCTCGACGACTACTTCCGCGCCAACAATATGAAATATGAAGCCGTCAAGTTCGCCAAAGTGGACGACGTCTTCAAGGCCTACGAATCGGGCCAATGCAACGTCTTGACCTCCGATGTGTCGCAACTTTATGCGCTGCGTCAGAAGCTTCCCAAGCCGGGCGACCACACCATCCTGCCGGACGTTATTTCGAAGGAGCCGCTCGCGCCGGTGGTGCGGCAAAAGGACGACGACTGGCTTCTGATCGTGAAGTGGACGTTGTTCGCGATGCTGAATGCCGAGGAACTCGGCATCAACTCGAAGAACATTGACCAGGCGCTCAAATCCAAGAAGCCTGATGTCAGGCGTTTTGTCGGCACCGAAGGTGAGTATGGCGAGGGCCTAGGCCTCAGCAACGACTGGGCGGTGCGGATTATTCGCCACGTCGGAAACTACGGCGAAGTCTATGAGCGCAACGTCGGCACCGGCTCGAAGCTCGGCATACCGCGCGGCCTCAATCAATTGTGGAATGCCGGCGGCATTCTGTACGCGCCGCCGATCCGTTAGCGACGACTTGGCTACTTAGGAGGAGGGCCGGCTTTCGACCGGGTGCTCCACATCTCCTTCTGCGACTTCATGAACTCGCTGTATTCGCTGGCTTTGAAATCGAGCAGCGTGCCGCCGGAAGCGAAGTGCTCGATGAACGCCATGCCGATCGCGTAAGTGGCGCCGGCGGATAGCGCCGGCATCGCCAGTGCGCTGATCAGCGCGCCGAATACCGGTACGCCCTTCATCAGGCTCGCGGTTCCCAGCGCACTGGTGGCCGGGATCATCGATCCCGCCAGGCCGGCGAGGATCGATTTGCCCTGATTTTTGGAAAACGGAACCTCGTAGATCTGCGAAAGGCGGCGCAGCATCTGAATTTGCAGGCCGCCGACGGTGGCCAAATCGGCGAATGGCACCGGAATAAGTCCGGCCGCCCCGGACCACAGAGAGAAACGTTCGACCAGTTTCACCGCCGCTGCGCGGCGGCTTTCCGGGGTCATCTCGGCCGCATCGGCCGAATCCGCTTCAGTTTGCATCGTCGCCTCCGACAGTTCTTCCGGCTCGGGACGCGCTTTTCCAGTCGCGCCCGCCGGCTGGATCGCCTTGGGGAGTTTCTTCTTGTTCATATTTTAGGCGGCCTGTCTGATGCCGACAATACCGTCCACTTCGTCCGCAATGGCGGCGATTTCCCGCGCCGCGGCGCCCGACCGCTCCATCAGGGTCGGGGTTGCGCCCCACAGCGCGGCTTCCGCATAGCCGACGCGGTTGGTCATCTCGTTCTTGAGCACCGGGAATCCGGCCTCGATCAGTTCGGCGCGGATCTGCTTGGCAATCACCGAATCCCGCGTCGTCTGAGTCAGCACGCAGCGGAAGAAGCGCCGCTCGCCCTCGTCGCCCTCGAGCAGCGAATTGAGCGTATCGAGCATGCGGTCGATATCGAGCGGCGAGGCCTTGACCGGGACCAGCAGGAAGTCGGCCGCTGCGATGCAGGCAAGCGTCGCCAGCGAGCGGAAGCCGGGCGTGTCGATGATAATCGGGCCGGTCGAAGCGAGGTTACGCGCGGTCTTCCAGGCGTTCTCTGTGGCGTCCTCCACCACTTTCACGCCGCCGAGCGCCTTTTCGCGCGCGACGAGCCGCGCGATCGAGCGCTGCGGATCGGCATCGATGATGGTCGAGGGCCGGCCGCACAGATGCCAATGCACAGCGAGGCAACTTGCAAGCGTGCTCTTGCCGCTGCCGCCTTTCATTGTTGCAACCGTGATGATCTGCCGCATCACCCACCTGCCTCTCTGCCGAGTTTTCGTAGGGCGAATCGCTTGCAATCGATATTATCGGATTCCTGGCCGGGATTCCCCGGATAACTTCCGAAAATGATGTGAATATTCGCGCTTTCCGGCCCCGGCTGAAGGTTGCCTGGGCGGCCGATCCGGCTTTTTTGCCGCTAATTCCATGCGCGGCGCCCGATCAGGGTGTAACGGCTGCGCCGGCAGCCTGCAGCCTGGCTTTATACTGTTCGATGACCCCTTCGAGGCGCGCATTGTTTTGCAGCAGGCGATCGGCGGAAAGGCGGAGAAAATAATAGCCGAAGTCCGGGTACTGAAAGTATACCTCGAGCAGTCGGTCATAGCTGATGGTCAGCACCGCTCCATCTTCGATGCATTCGACCGTTTGCGTGCGTTTATTTTTTGGCGTGAGGAAGCCGAGTTCGCCCACCAGCCGTCCCGGCGGAAGCTCGACGCCGATTTCGGTCACCAGAAATTTTCCGGTGGTGGTGAGAAACATCTCTTTGGCTGTTTGCCCTTTCCTAAACAGGATATCCCCTTTGCGGTAAGTGCGCCGGTCCATGAACGGCTTAAGCCATTCCACTGACAGATCGCCTTGCACCGCGACGCGCGCTTTCTTCACGAGCTTGATGATCTGAACGAGGCGCAGACTGTTGATCGGCAGCAGCAGAAAATACATGAGAAAGGTCGTAATCGCTCCGCCGAGCGCGCCATAGGCCATGAAGAACAAGGCGCTGAGAATGCCGAAGATGCGTAACGGCACCATTGTTCGCATCAGAAACGTTGTGGCATAGAATCCAGCGCCGATGAGGGCGCACGTATTTGGAATATTGATATTGACCAGCACGATCTCGACTAGCCGGTGGACTATCACGTCGAACGAAATATTGCTGGGATCGAGATGAAGTTGAAGCAGCAGCTTTTCGATCGTAAGATTTTGTGCTGCGCGTTCTACAAAACGGTCCAATATTCCGGCTATATCTGCATATTGGCTGTTCATTCCGCCTCCTGCACAAATCTTCCATTGCGATTGATGTTAGAGGTCACAGTTTTCCGCTTCCGCCTTGTACCACCGCGCGCAAACGCTGCGGCTCAAGGCGTGTTCCGCCGTTTCCAATGATACTTTCGGTGTTCATGGCGCCTCGCGCCCCGCAGCAAGTTTTTATCGCAGTTCCTATCGATTGAGAAGGCCGTGGCCATTTCGCGATCCGCTCAGTCAAGGCCCGATAGGGCGTCATCAAATCAGGTAAGATCATTTGGCCTTGATGTATCGGTGCGTGGCAAAGATGGCTAAACCCGCAACGATCAATCCCGCGATCACGAGAATGGCGCGCTGCTCAACGCTTGCGCCGGACAATTGGAGCACCATCGCGAGGACGACACCAGGAAACACATGAGCCGGCGCCCAAGTCACCGCCGACAAGACATTCGCGACATAAAACTGTCGCGGCGACATTTGTAGGATGCCGGATATCAACGGCACGAAGGCGCGGACTACCGCCGTGAAACGCGCAAGAAAGACGCTTGCCACGCCGTATCGGGTTATGAATTTTTCACTCTGAACAATCAATTGCGGATACCGGTTCAGCGGCCAAGTATTCAAAATCGTTCCACGGTACCGCTGGCCTAACCAGAACGAAAATCCGTCTCCGGCAATCGCTCCAGTCGTCGCAGCGATAAGAAGTATCCACGGGTTCACATCAGCGCTGGTCGCCAGCGCGCTGATGGCGACGACCAGCGTTGAGCCGGGAACGACGGTGCCGACCACGGGAATGGCTTCCGATAATGCCAGCAAAAAAACCGCGATATGCGCATAGTGCGAATGCGCGGAAACGAAATTCACCAGCGCTGAAAAAAAAGATTCCATGCAGCAATCCTGAGGCAACGGCCAGTGCCGGACGTCTCCGACCTTACGCTGCGCCCAATTTCAGGGGCCGATTTTATTTCAGTGCTGATCGCCAACTTCGATGCGACCGTGCTCCTAGGCGCGCAGCGTTCTAGGAACGCGTCTCTTCAGATTTCACCCGCCGTATCATTCGCCTCCGGAACGATCGCGTCCACAAGCGTATTATGGGATCGGATCAACCGTGACAAGGCAGCGCCGAGCGGCGGCATTTCCTGACGGTGTCACATAATCCGAGCGGCGCGTTCACCGGTCGCGCGTTCGCTCGACACCTAAAAATACGCCGAAGGCCGAACGCTTGGCAGCGGCTACCCTGCATGATAGGCTTTGACAACCCACGCGAATTACCCTGATAAATAAGCACAAATCGACCGAGTGGTGGGCTCGGCTCGGGGGAAGACGAGAAAGGATTCGCTATGGCAGAAAAAACGACTGGGTCCGTAAGTTCCGAGAATGACGAAGCCATTGCGGACACGCCTGAGCGTCGCCAAGAAGTGGCTTCGAAGTTGGTCGACAAATTCGCTCTTTGGTCTGGCGTTGCCGGACTTCTGCCACTGCCCCTTATTGACACCATTGCCGTCGGCGGACTTCAGCTTCAGATGCTGCGTCGCATTTCGCAAATCTATGGCGTGGGGTTTTCCGAAAATAGCGGCAAAGCATTGATCGCGAGCACCGCGGGATCGATGATCCCGGCGACCAGCGGTATCGGGGCCGCCAGTGTGCTCAAGGCCGTGCCGGTCTTCGGAACGATCGTATCGGGATTTGTGATGCCGGTGCTTTCGGCCGGCGCCACCTACGCTATCGGCAAGGCCTTCATTCAGCACTTTGCGACGGGCGGGACTCTGCTTGATTTCAACCCGCCCGACTATCGCGAATTCATCAAAACCCAAAAGGAGAAGTGGGACGCACGAAAGAGCGGTTCGAAGTCTTCTGATTCGACTACGGGGGCGGCGGCGACCAGCTCTTAATTCGCTCGGCGGCATGCGAGTCAATCCGGGAGTAGTCTTACCCGCCAAAGCGAGACAGCTGTGGACCGGCGAGACCGAGCCCCATGCTCGAACCTATCGTCTATCCAGTTCCGTGCGCTCTCAGGGGACATTGCGGCAGCCAACGCCGAATGGATTTTTTCGGGAGATTCATCCTAGCGATTGTCACCGCTCCGCTCGTGGGGCTGCCTGTGCTGCTACTCACCGGCCCATCACGGCACGCCGAATGGCGCCGCCGTTCGTAGCGCAACCGTTTCAATGGGGTCCGCGAGCGCATCCCTCGCTGAGCCGGCAGCCTCTAGTGCAAGCGTAGACAGAAGACATCAAGCCTATGACCTTCCTCCAACTCGTTCGGCGCGAAATGCACGGCTCGCTGCCGAAGCTGTTGTTCATGTCCGGCCTTGGAGGCATCAGCACCGCGACGATCCTGGCTTCCATCAATGCGGGCATGCAAGGCACCGGCGACGGTAACAAGCCCAGTCTGTGGGCGGCCACGCTTTTTATTGTTTCGCTTTTTCTGTTCATCAAGACCCAACTCTACGTGACCATCACGGCCACGGCCGAGATCGAGGCCATCATCCACAAGCTCCGCCTGCGCGTCATGGATTTGGTAAGACGCTCGGAGCTTCTGGCTATGGAAAGCATCGGACGTTCGCGCATCGTGGCCGCGATCACCAGCGATACCGCGGTACTGACGCAAGCGAGCAATACGCTCAGCTTTACAGTGCAAGGTGCGGTCCTCATCTTTTTCGTTGGAATCTATGTGGCGTACTTGTCGTTTGCGGCATTCGCCATGACGGTCATTATCGTCTCCGGGGCTGCAACCATATTCCACTTCAAGAATCGCCGTCTGATCACCGAGAAACAGGAATCGGCGCAGTGGGAACGCCGATTGTACGATCGGCTGACCGACTTCATGGATGGGTTCAAAGAGGTAAGGCTCAACCGCGCACGCAGTAACGATCTGTTCGACGATTCCGTCGACGTGTCGCGAGCTGCCGCCAACCTCAAAATTCGCAGCCAGGCGGAAACCTTCAAACTAATCGTGTCGTCGCAGGTCGCCATGTATGTCTTGCTCGGCGCGGTCGTGTTCGCAGCTCCCCAATTTAGCGATACGCTGGGCGGCGCGTCGCTGACCAAGACGACGACGGCCCTCATGTTCGTTGTCGGAGCATGCTTCGGACTCGTGCAATCGATACCGATCTTGCTGATCGCGAATTCCGCGGCTGACCGAATCGATCAATTGGAAACCGCTCTGCAGTCGGCCGCTGCCTCAACCGAAGAGCGCGAAATCAAGATACCAAAGCGTTTCGACAAGATTGAGATGCGCAATATTGTGTTCCGTTATTTTGATGCACATTCCGAAGCGACCTTTCAAATCGGTCCACTGGATTTCAGTTTGGAATCTGGCGAGCTCGTCTTTATCACCGGCGGTAACGGTTCGGGGAAATCGACCTTTTTAAGGGTATTCGCCGGACTCTATCCTCCGGATTCCGGTGAAATCACGCTAGACGGGGCACGGGTCAACACCGAAACGCGCGACACCTATCGCGCGTTGATGTCGGCGATCTTCTTCGATAATCATTTGTTCCGGAAGCTCTATGGAATTCCGGAGCCGGAACCAGGCGAGGTCGATCGCCTGCTGAAGCAATTTCGGTTATCCGACAAGATATCGTTGTCGGACGGCGAGTTTAGCACGCTCGAACTTTCTGGCGGTCAACGCAGGCGTCTGGCGCTCATCGTGAGTTTGCTCGAGAAACGTCCGATTCTAATTCTGGACGAATGGACGGCTGAGCAAGATCCCGAATTTCGGCGCAAATTCTATGACGAGCTGCTGCCGCAAATGAAGCAAGCCGGATTGACCGTCGTGGCGATCACGCACGATGATCGCTATCTCGACGAGCTCAAAATGCCCGCACGCAGGATTCGCTTTGAGGAAGGCCGTATAGTCGAGCAGCGTTCGATGGAGAACGGCTGATGGTAAAGTATCCTGAACTCCTGGACGACGTGCCGCCCCCGCCGATGAAGCGCAGATGGTGGCGTTTTGTCGCGCGCCACCTGCCGGGCGTATCCGTCGTCTTGATGGTGATGATGCTGACCGCCACCGTGCTTTACCCATACATCATCATTACCGTTCCGAGCGGGCAGGTCGGCGTCCTCTGGAAGCGGTTCAACGGTTTCGACAGTTACTGCTGGTGCTTTGTCGGCCGCGGCACGCTCCTGGACCCCCGGGAGTTGCGCGATGAAGGCCTCCACATCATTTGGCCTTGGGACAAACTATTCCTTTATAACCTGAGGCTGCAATCCACGGCGCAGACGTACAACGCCATTTCCAAGGATGGCGTGAGCGTGGCCGCCCAGATCAGCATCCGGTTTCAATTGCTGCACAATTCCGTCGCCGTGCTGCACAAATTTATCGGTCCGGCATACCTGCAATCGGTCGTCAGCCCCGAAATCGGCAGCCAGGCGCGCGAAGTCATTTCCCAGTACACAGCGCAACAGGTGTACACGTCACGCGAGGAGATTCAGGAAAAAATTCGAAATAATTCGCAGAAAAGCCTGGGCACCCACCTCAATAATCTGATCCAGCCCGATGCCATGGAGCAGCCGGATCCCAAGCACTACAACGACTTCCTGCAAAACTCGATCCAAATTCTCGATACTCTTGTGCTGAGCATCGAATTGCCGGCGCCAATCGTCGCGGCGATCAATCGCCAGACCGAACAGTACTACCAGATCCAGGAGTACAAGTTCCGGGTCGAGCGCGAGGCACAGGAATCAAAACGCAAGCAGATCGAGGCGAACGGTATAGCGGCCTTCCAGCGCACGGTCAGCCAAGGGATTTCGGATTCGTACCTGCGTTGGCGCGGCATCGAGGCTACGCTTGCGCTCGCGCAGTCCTCCAATACCAAGATAGTGATCATCGGCAACGGCAAAGACGGCCTGCCGATCATTCTCGGCAATGTCGATACGCCGGCAGCGCCGGGCCTCGGACCGAAACCTGCCGATGGCAATATTGCGCCGAACGACAAGGCGCCTACGACCGCTCCGGCCGGCAGCCCGCCGGCGGGTTCCTCATCGACGGTGCCGCCTGTCGTAGCGCCGGCCAGCAGCGCAGCATCGGAGCCCGACAAGAAGACGGCCGCTCCCGCCGGTTCGGACAAGCAGACAAGCTCCTATATTCCGCTCGATCTCGCCGACCTTAAAGCCATCCTTTCCAGAATCGCCGAGGGACTGCAGCCCGCCGGACCGACGACGACATCTGGGACAGGAGCGCAACCGAAACAGTAGCCGACGGCCAAGTGCCGGAGTTCGAGTAATGACATGAGCCGCTTCGCTTTCGAATTGCCATGGCATCCGCAAATCGGAGATCATGGAGACGCGCATTCGGCGGTCGCGCGGGCACCCTGCGAAGGAATTGGGAAGGAATTGCAAAGTGACCGATAGGATGAAATCAGGTC
Organism: uncultured Alphaproteobacteria bacterium; assembly: GCA_963770985.1. Classification (GTDB taxonomy): domain Bacteria; phylum Pseudomonadota; class Alphaproteobacteria; order Rhizobiales; family Xanthobacteraceae; genus Pseudolabrys. The sequence continues at coordinate 325,391 of CAVYRR010000014.1, forward strand.
GCTCGGACCAGCAGACCCTTCAGCAGGGCGCCTTGTTGAAGGCGAGAAGGGTTCAGTTTCTGCTGGTCGCCGCCATTGCGCTCATCATGGTAGGTGGCGCAGTCGGGGGCTACAAGTTTGGCCTGAATTTGACTTACCGCGACCTCGCGTCCGCCAGGGAGCAACTCCAGCTGCTCCAGCCCGAAAACCAAAAGCTCAAGAGAGCAATCATCGACCAAAACGCAAAACTCGTGGAGCTGCAGGGCAAGTTTGCTAATGTTGAGGCAGCGTTGCTGGCGATCATGCCAACGGAGAACACCTATAACATCAGTCCCAATCAATCATTGATCGTCGCGGGCGGTCATTTGACGATTGGATTGATCGGTTCTCCGACGAACCAGAGCATCACCATCAACATTAACGGCAAGCAGCAGTCGATGGTTTCGGGCGACGTCATTCATATCGCGCCCGATCGGTCGACGAACTGTCAGGTGGGCGTCCAGTCTTTCGATATGTTCAAGGCTGTCGTCGTCGCAACCTGTACGGCAGCGAAGCCGCAATAGACTCCATTTCGCTCATCGGGATTTAGCTGCCCTGGCTATTCCCAGATGATGAGATTGGGCAGCGAGCGATCGACCTGACGCAACGACGTATAGCCGACACCGGCAAGGCCGCGAAACAAACCCAAATTGAACCGCCTGTTTCCGCTGTTCCAGCGGTAATCGCCATTTGATGTCGCAGCCTGCAGAAGGCTCATCAGCCGGCGCGCGGCAAGGTCCCGAAGATCGCTCCGCCCAAGCGCGTCACCCGCCTCGCAGAAGAATTCGATGCTGCCGAGCGTGCCGCAGCAGAGCGTATCCAAGGGACCGGGCCAAGCGCGCTCCACGCCCGCAAGCGCGTTCCGGATATCCGTTGCCAAGGGCTTGCAATCCAATCCCCCGCGCTTGGTCATGGCAATGCGCGCAAGACCGATGCCGGGCGCGCCGTGGCACCACTGACACGGCCAGCCCGGCTCTCCGTCGCTGCGCAAATCGGGCCAGTTATTGCGCTCTGCGTCGAAACTGGAATTTTCAAAGGCGATGCATTCCGATGCGGCCGTCGCGAATTCGTCGCGTCCGGTTGCCGCCGCTAACGAAGCGAGCGCATAGGCAAAGCCTGCTGCGCCGTGCGACATGCCGTTTAGGCTTCGTGGCCCGGATCCTTGTCCGCTCCAACAGCGGCGGCCCTCCAGGCCTGCCCGCGGTTGACGAAGCAGATGCTCACCGCATTTTATCGCACGGTCGAGCGCGTCGCTGGATTGCGAATCGCGATAAAGGCGAAGAAGTCCAAGAATCGCCCCGGCACTGCCGCCCATAACGTCCAATTGTTTGTCTGCCGCAATAAGGTCGTCGGTGAACAACCCCGCCGCTACCTGGGCGTCCGCGAGCAAGTCCTCGTCGCGGAGGCTCTTGGACATCACGGCGAGCGCATAGACGATCGAGCCGAGCCCGGTGGCACCGCCTATACCTAAGGATCGGGCCATGCGCGCTGCGTTGCGGCTTTTCAGCTCCTTGCGCAGATGCGACATCCCCGCCAGCGCAAGCTCGCCTGAGGACTTGCGCCCCGTCACTGCTGCATGGGCGGCGAGAAAAACCGCAATACCTGAGACGCCGTTGTAAAGGTCCGGGCCGAGGCACACGAGCTGGAAAACATCGGAGTCGCCCAGCCAGTCGAGACCGATCCAGGCTGCGCTCGGCCCGCGACGAATGGCATGGCGGGAAAGCTCCTCGGCGATCTTGTCGGCTTCCGCAACGAAGACCTCTTTCGTCGGCGCGACATCCGCGTCCGCCCGCAACAACTGTTTGCGCTCCACGCCCCCCGCGAGCGGGTCGGACGATCTCGGAATCGAGCTGGTATTCTGCGTGACGACGGTAATTTGCCAGGCGATATCCTGTTCATCGAAGCTCTGAACGCGGGCCCGCGCGCGCGCCAGGCCCGAGGTGGCCTCGCTATGAACCGAAACGCCGGTCGCGTCGCGGATCTCGTTTCCATCGCTGGGCGACACGAAATGCGGCACATTCAACGTGACGAGAGCCGACCGCTCGGCCCGCTGCAACGGCCACAAGAGATCGACATCTTTCTCCCAATCCGCCAGCCTGGCGACGAAATCGGCCTGCGCGGACCAAATCACGCCGTCGTCCATGGTGCGGTGGTTCTTCAGGCGCTGAAGCAGCATGTAATAGAATCGGGTGGCGCGAATGACCTTGCGGACCGGAACGCCGGCAAAACCATCGAATAGGCCTCCCAGCTTTGCGTCCCTGGTCTGCTGCAGCAGGAATTTCGCGTAATCGCCGAAGCCGGAGATGAAATCGTCGATGTGGTCGCCAAACTTCGCATAACGGCCGTCGATATGCGGCAGGTTCGGCGTGGGCTTGCCGACCTCCTTCGACTTGGCCGGCCGCATCTCGTCGGAGTTTATGTTGTTCCACGTGACGATCGTTCTTGAATTCCAGTCCGCGGTCATTCCACCGATCGCAAAGACATTGTTATTGTCGGGGGAGCGTCCGTAGGCGGGAAGCAGGCCGACCATCATGACCGAATTGGCAATCGTTTCGATGGCGGCGTCGAAGGCCTGGTCGTCGGGATCTTGCTCCTTGGGCTCCTCGCTGGGCGCTTGAAGGATCGTTTCCAGATCGATCGGCACCGGGTGATCGCCGGCAGCGATCATGTTCTCCTGGTGCATGTCATTGGCCGCGAAGCAGTGAAACAGCGCGAGCCAGGCGCCGGCACGACGGAAAAATCGCTTGTAGCTTTCCTGATCGGCGCAGCCGCTATGCTCGATGAATTCGGTCCAGCCGTAACCGTCCCGCGAAATCGCGCGCACCGCCTTCAAGTCGACCGGAGGGGCGGCCCGGTTTAATCGCTCGATCAAAGCAGACCAGGCAACGTCCAGCCGCAAATCCTTCGGCTTGTACACGATCCGCGCGCCGTCCTCGAAGCTGACGATCTGCACCGCATGGCCGCCATTGTGCGGATCGGAGAGGCCGCTTTCGATCTTGGCAACCCGCGTTTCGGCGTCGGAGCGCAGCATGGTTCGCCGGATCGTTGCCAGATCGGCATCAAGGCGCAGGACGATTTCGCGTGACGTGTCGATCCATTGCCGCACGATCGTGGCGATCAACCGCAAAAGCACCGGCTTTTCTTCGAACAGATGCCGGAACCCGCCGGCCTTCATTCCGGCGACAAATTGATCGTAGCGCGACGTGCCGGTGCTTTGCTGCGGCTTCGCTGCGTCGGGGGGCGTTTCACCGGCCTTGCGCGCCTTGACGAAGCGCTCGTAGATCCCCGGCGTGCAAAGGCTGGACAACTCCTTGAGGAGCGAAAGACGCAGGCAAGCGCGTGCGGATTCGTTCAGGTTCTCGAACGCGCGTGTGTCGATATCCGACCAAAGCAGCGCCTCGGCTTGTTCGACCACGGGCGTGAACAGTTGTTCAAATGCGCAAGGCTCGGTCTGGTCGATCGCATCATTTAATGCGGCCTTTTTGTTTGGGCCGTGCAACACCGCCTCGATCCAGATGGCATCGTCGATCCACGCCGGCTTCGCGGCTGAAGCTTTGCGGCGAACGGTGGCGAATCTCGACAGCACCTGATCGATCGCCCACCCGTCGCGATCCAGCCGCCGGCCAAACAGCGACCAGTCGCCGCTAGCACACGACTGGCACCAGGCGGCGAGGCGCCGTGCGGCTAAATCGGCGTCGCCTTTCTGGCCGGGCAGCGCTTCAAAATCATCGGACAGAAGTTCGTCGATTGTTGCGGCGCGAACGATCAGGCGCTCGTAGAAAGCATCCATACGATTTCTTTCCGGCCGGGATTCTCAATTTGTTCCAGAGCCGCGGTCATTCTATGTCCGGGGCGCCTGTTGTCATCTTCCGGCCGCTGCTTTCGCGCGAGCCGACGCCGGAGATGTCGTGCGGCGAGCATCTGTGGTGGAGATTTTGGCGGGCGGGCGGGTCCTTTTCTTGTTTCTTGTGGTAAATAACGGGGGGTGAGGCAGGGGTCAAAAACGGAGCCGATTCTACCGCGCGAAGGCCGAAGAGAATGGGCTATTTATCTGCATAAACCAGCCCTCTGTTATATTAGTTATATTGTGCGGCTGACGCGCTAAACCGTAATTAGATGGGACTTTACAGTGTATCCTGCCAATGATTTAATCACCGTTGGCGGGGGTTTTATCCCATTTTCTCTGACTGCCTGCTGACCGCCGGCGCCGCTGGCGAACGAAAGGACCATAGCCATGAGCGACACCACGAAATTCGACCAAATTGAAGAAGAAATCCTCAGCTACGAAGTCTCCGACGAGGCGCTGGAGACGGCGGCGGGCACGGGGAAAGAGAAAGCCGGCAACTATACGCTCGGTTTCTGCAGCGGATTGTCCGTCTGCCCGGCCTGATATCCTAAAACGGTCGCGGATTCCTATCCCTGATCGTCAGACTGACGAAAAGTTTTGACGAGGCGCCGGGTATTTCGGCGCTTCGTCATCTTTTTTTAGGATAGATTTTTCTTCTGCCTGTGCTCGACACGGCAAAGGCAATTTACTTCCGTCGACGGATTGTTTCGTCATTTCTCTGTCGTAACGGCACCGCAACATCATCATGCAACCAAAAAGGTCGTGCGAGATAGGTCGCATGTACGTGATTACCACCCAACCCTGACAGCCTCCGAAATTCTGCATTGCAGCAAACTGCCGCCTGCACCTTTGAGCCAACTCCCGGCTTACTGAGGGGTAGGCAACAGGCCGAGGCGTGTTATCGTTGCACGCCAGAGACGCCATCGGCGGATTGTGCTTGCGGACTTGCGTTCCCGCGGCCGGTCTTACGAGAGCAATTGTTGCGGTGCGCGCCGGCGTGCTTGCGGCATGAACGAAAAACACATAGCCACCGGCAAAATCGCTCGTGGGGTTGCGAGCTTCATTGGAGTATCAGATGAATCGCCGGTTCTTGCTTAAGTCTGCCCTGCTCATGTTCGCCGCGCGGTGGCTTCCGCTGCCCGCTTGGACGAGCCGCGCCGAAGCGCAGGAAAAAACGGCGAGCTTGGTTTGGCGGCACGGCGTGTCGTTGTTCGGTGACCTGAAATATCCGTCCGGCTTCAAGCAATTCGACTACGTCAATGCGAAAGCGCCAAAAGGCGGCGCGGCGTGCCAGATCGCGCTCGGTCCCTTCGACAACTTCAACATGGCGGTCGCCGGCGTCAAAGGCTCACTCGTCCAGGGCATCGATCTCATCTACGAGACGCTGTTCGTGCCCGCGCTTGACGAAGTGTCGAGCGAATATGGACTGCTCGCCGAAGCGGTGAGCTATCCGGACGATTTCTCCTCGGCCACCTTTCGGCTGCGGGCGGAAGCGAAATGGCATGATGGAAAGCCGGTCACGCCGGAAGACGTTATTTTCTCGTTCAACGCATTCAATAAATTCAATCCGCAACTCGCCGCCTCTTATCGCCAAGTGACCAAGGTCGAGAAGACCGGAGATCGCGAGATCACCTTCACGTTCGACGCGCCGGGCAACCGCAAGCTACCGCAGATCATCGGCCAGCTCACTGTCCTGCCCAAGGAATGGTGGGAGGGCACTGACAAGGACGGCAAGAAACGCAACGTCAGCGAAACCACACTCGAACCGCCGCTGGGCAGCGGTCCCTACCGCGTCAAGGAGTTCGCGGCCGGTCGCAACATCGTCTACGAGCGCGTGAAGGACTATTGGGGCAGGAACGTCAACGTCAATATCGGCCGGGACAACTTCGACGAGTTGCGGTTCGAATATTTCCGCGATGCAACGGTCGCCATCGAGGCTTTCAAAGCAAATACCGTCGACTGGCGCACCGAGAACAGCGCCAAGAATTGGGCCACCGCCTACGACTTTCCAGCCGTCACCGAAAAGCGCGTCGTCCTTGAGGAATTCCCGATCAATAATATCGGCATTATGCAGGCCTTTGCCTTCAATATCCGCCGCGAAAAGTTTCGGGATCCGCGCGTGCGGCTTGCCTTCAATTACGCGTTCGATTTCGAGGCATTGAACAAGCAAATGTTCTTCGGCCAGTACAACCGCATCACCAGTTATTTCCAAGGCACCGAACTCGCGTGCAGCGGATTGCCGACCGGCCGGGAGCTCGAATTCTTGGAAACGGTGCGCGACAAGGTGCCCGCTGAACTGTTTACGAAACCCTATTCCAATCCAGCCGACCGCAGTGCCAGCGCGGCCCTCACCAATCTGCGCGAAGCGATACGGCTTTTCAAACAGGCGGGCTACGAGGTGCGCGATCAGCAACTCGTCAACAGCAAGACCGGCGAGCCTTTCACGGTCGAATTCCTCGCCAATGCTCCAATCTTCGAGCGCGTCTTCTTGTTCTACAAACCGTCGCTCGAGAAGATCGGCATCACCGTGACGGTGCGCACGGTCGACGAGGCGCAGTACGAAAACCGGCTGCGTAGCTGGGACTTCGACATCATGACCTTCGCCTGGGGGGAATCGCTTTTGCCCGGCAACGAGCAGCGCGGTTACTGGGGCTCGCAGGCGGCCGATCAGGCTGGCTCGTATAACGTCGTCGGGATAAAAAATCCGGCGGTTGACGCGATGATCGACAAGATCGTCTTGGCTAAGAGCCACGCAGATCTCGTCGCCGCCACCAGGGCGCTCGATCGCATCCTACTGGCGAACCATTACGTCGTGCCGCAATGGTCTTACGCCAAGCTGCGCACCGCCCGCTGGGACCGCTTCAGCCACCCCAATCCATTGCCAAAATACGGCATGGCGGCGTTCCCGAATTTGTGGTGGTGGGATGCGGACAAGGCCGCCAAGGCTGGAACTCGGCAGTGATTTCAATCAAGCAGTCGGGTTCAACCGGCTGCCGGCTTTTTGAACGGCCGGACCTTGAGGCGCGTGCGATGGTCGGCGGTGCCGACCGCTTCGCCGTCCGGCATGACGCCACGATGGTATAGCTTCTGCCATTTCTCGGCTTGCGCTTCGCTGCCCGGCTGCCGGAGATCGAGGTTGAATCGATTACGGTTGGCGCCCCACTCGCTGTGCTGGCGTTGCAACTCGGGATTTTCCGACAACATACGAAGTTCGGGCTCGACCGCTTCGACCTCGCCGCGGCGCACCGGCATGATGTGACAGAAAGGCTCGCCGTTTTCGAAGCGCACCGCCGTTTGCGGCCGTGTGAATTGCCAGTTCATGGTGAAACTATACGGCGACCAGTCGGTCTCGATCAGGCCGGTCAGCGGGGCAATGGCATCCTTCGGCCGGTTGATAGGACCCGACACCATCAGATCGATGCCCACATCGGTGCGAAACACGCACGGCACATGAAATGTGAGGATGCCATAGCCGAAATGACTGAGCGCGGGTCGGGTGTTCCCCTGGTCGGCGGTGACCGTCACCGCGTCTAAGCCACGGCCACCGTCCCAGATTGCGGTGAAGCCCGCAGCGCAGAGAATTTCCCAACCATGGGCGTTGGCGATGCTCAGCGGCAGACAGCGGTAGGCGAAGCGCTGATCGATGTTGTCCATCCATTCGCGATCGACCGGCGCGGGGCGAATGTCGATGGTGTGGCCATCGGCGACGTAGGCGGTGAGTTTCATTGTGCTTTCCACGGAAATGCAGCCAGTTCTGGTGGAACGGAATAGCCACTCCGGCTCAACCTAGCATGCTGAAGCCGCTGCGATGCTCGGCAACATTGTGGACTGCACTTTACCAAAAGGTGACAGCGCGCGCAGCCTCTTCGGGGGCCGCTTGCCATTCGGCTCAGTGTCACACTGATGACGATTTTCCCTTTCAAAAAGTCAAATTAGGGCGCCGCCGAAATACTGCGGCCCTTGAGGTGGATCAACGCCATATCGTGGCCGCCGTCGCGAATAATTCTGATTTGGTTGACGAACCATCAGGTAATTACTGGAGCGAGAAAAGTGGCAACTGTCATGGGAAATGCAGAAATATCGAGGTCACCGAACCTCACGGCGACGATCATCATTGCCAAAACATGCGTCCTGGCGACCGTCGCATTGCTCGCCGGATTGGCCGGTGCTCCTCGCTCCGCTGCGGCACTACCGACATACTCCCGAGAGAGAAAACAAGCCTTGCGAGTATTGTCACATAAATCCGGCGGGCGGCGGCGAGAGAAACGCCGCCGGAAAGGAGTACGAAGAGAACGGTCACAAATTTATGAAGAAATAAGCACGAGGAATTATTGTCCGTCGGACGCCTTGTCCTTGCCAGTGCTTGCACGGCGTGTGGCCTCCGCCTCGACCGTCTGCGCAAGGTCTGGATGAAGCGCTGTAAAGGCGTGGAAGTCTGAAACGTCTAGAATCAGCAATGTGGTAGGTATCGTCGTCACGACGGTCGCGGTGCGTGGGCCGCGTTCGAGCAATGCCATTTCGCCAAAGAAAGATCCTGGCCCGAGGCGAACGGGCTGCGGCTCCAGCTTCACCTCGACCTCGCCGGAGGCGATGAAATACATGCAATCGCCGGGCCGTCCGCGCCGCACCACGACCGTTCTTTCCGCCACGTCCAGCCTTCGCAGCATGCGCGTGAGTTCGACGATCGCGGCCGGATAGAGATTGCGGAAAAACGGCACCCGCGTCACCAAATCCCAGGTGCGGACAAAATCGCGGCGCCGATGCTCGGCTGCGAAGCCGGTAGCGAGAATACCGGTCCACAGCCCGAATACGCCGAGCCCGCAGATCATCACGATGCCTGCGATCACACGGCCAAGGAATGTTTCCGGGACTAAATCGCCATAGCCGGTGGTCGTCAGCGTCGTTACCGCCCACCAGAGTGACATGGGCAAGCTGCCAAACTGTTCCGGCTGTTCTGCGCGCTCGAGAATGTGAAGTGCGACGGCAGCCAGCAGCAAAACGATCAGAAAGATGGCGAACACGCTCGCCAGGGCTCTCGATTCCAATGCAATGACACGCCAGAGCAGGGCCAATCCGGGGACGGAGGTCGTGAGCTTGAGCAGCCATAGCGATGCCAGCAACCACGCGGTTTCGCTCGGAATCCCGGCAAGCAAAGCGATCGGAATCGGCAGCACCGCCAATGCATCGATCGCGCCCGCGGCGGAGAACGGGTATTTCAGATGGCGTTCCGAAGCCGATCGCGTCCAGAGCCTGACCGCCAGCTCAAAGGTAAAAAAACCGAGGCAGCACCAAAGGCCGACGATCAGCCAGGTCCGCAGCTCGGGGCGAACGTCGGGAATGGTTACCGCGCACATCGCAACAAGCCCGGCCACCAGAACGAAATATTGCAATACCCTATAGCCGCGGATCCCAATCAGTCCGAAGCGCGAAGCCATATCTCCAATGCGGTGCTGCGGCATGATGAACGATTGAAGTTGGCCCAATTGGCAATTGCTCTCCGTGGCGGGGCAGCGTGCGTAAGAGCTATATACAGTTCAAGCTTAAGCAGCCGCCGGAATTAGCCAATAGCGCCGTATATAAAATTACTTCGTCGCGCTGGCAAACTGCCTATATTCCCCGCTGGGCGGCAAATATACACGCGGCAATCTAGGCGTAGGGCCGCACCACCAGCGCGCGGATGTCTACTGTTTGCTGCCGCTGCCGCCGAACAGGATGCGTTGCGGGTTCTTCGCCAGATCCGTCACGGCCCTGTCGATATTGATGATAGCGCGGTGCGCGTCGCCACCGACGATGTTGATTTGCTTGGTCGCAGACTCCGTCATTTTGTTGACGCCCACGGTGATCTCGTCGGTTCGCTTGTCGAGATGGTCGGCAAGATCGCGGATCGATGCGGTCGCCTGCTTGGTGTTGTTCACGACCTCGTCGATGCCGTCGGCATTGCGCGCCAGGGCGCTGGTGAAGACAGCCAAGTCCTGAATTGCCTTATGCAACGCCTCCCGATTTTCGTTGATGACCGCATTGGCATTGTTCAGTGCTTCGTGCACCGCCTGCATCATATCTTGGCTGGCGGCTGATTCGGCCTTCAAGGTCGGCGGCTCGCCTTCCTCTCGTTCTATGAGCGGGGTCGTCGCCGACACGCCCTTGAGCGACACCGACGCGACGCCGGTCAAGCCGGCAAATTCCAGGCCGACGCGCGTGTCCGAGCGAATCGGGGTCGCCTTGTTGACTTGCAGCGTGGCGGTCACCTGTGACGGTTTGTCGGGGGTAAGATGGAGTTCGGCCACCTCACCGACGCGAATACCGTTGAACAGCACCGGAGCGCCGCGGCGCAACCCGGACACCGACGTGTCGAAGATCACGCGGTAGAGCACGCTCTGTTTCTTTCCGGACGTTTGATGGATCCAGAACACGAAGCCGAAGGCGCCAGCGACCACGGCGACTGTGAACAATCCGATCAGGACGTAATTCGCCTTGCGCTCCATCACTCAACTCCGCTGTTAATCTACGGCTTGCCGGCCAGCACGCCCGCGCGCGCCGTGGAAATAGGCCCGCAGCCATGGATGCTGCGAGGCCAACATTGTCGTCATCGTGCCCGCTTCGCCGATCTTGCCTTCGCTCAGCACCGCGATCCGGTCGCAGATCGTATGCAGGCTGTCGAGATCGTGCGTGACCATGAAAACCGCCATATTCGACGTCCGTTGCAGCGTCAAAATGAGCTGGTCGAAGTCGCCGGCGCTGATCGGATCGAGGCCGGAAGTCGGTTCGTCTAGGAACAGAATCTCGGGATCGAGCGCCAACGCGCGCGCGAGCGCGACGCGTTTAATCATACCGCCCGAGAGCTCCGACGGATACTTCCGATAGACGTCCGGCTTGAGACCGACCATTTCCAGCTTGGTGATCGCCATCTCGGTCATCAGACGGTCCGAAATATCGAGATATTCATGGATCGGGAATTCGACATTTTGACCGGCGGTCAGCGAGGAAAACAGGGCGCCTTGCTGGAAAAGAATGCCCCAGCGCCGCTCGATCGCCTGCCTCTGATCCTCATCGGCCTGATCGAGGTCGACATCGAGCACCTCGATGGTTCCTTGCTGCTTTTGCAGCAATCCGATGATCGTGCGCAACAAGACCGATTTGCCCGCGCCGGAGGCGCCGACAAAGCCGAGGATCTCGCCATGATAAACGTCGAGATTGACGCCATTGAGAACCCGATGCGTCTTCAGGTCGACGACCAGATCGCGCACGCGAATGACGGTTTCTGGCGCAGAGTTTGCCATCGGCTACATTCCGATCGAAGCGAAGAACATGGCAAAAATGCCGTCGAGCACGATGACGAGGAAGATCGACTTCACCACCGAATTGGTCGTCTGCTCGCCGAGCGACTCGGCGCTGCCTTGCACCTGCAGGCCTTCGACACAGGCGACAATGCCGATGACCAAAGCCATGAACGGGGCCTTGAGGATTCCGACCTCGAACGTCTCGATCGAGATCGCTTCGCGCAGCCGCGACAGAAATACCGGCGGCTCGATGCCTCCGTAAGCCCAAGACACCACGCCGCCGCCGTAAATCGCCGCCATCGAGCCGAGGAAGGTTAGGATCGGCACCGCGATGACGAGCGCGACAATGCGCGGGAGTATCAGTACTTCGACCGGGTCGAAACCCATCGTGCGCAGGGCATCGACTTCCTCGCGCATCTTCATCGCGCCGAGTTCGGCGGTGTAGGAGCTGCCGGAACGGCCGGCCACCATGATGCATACAATCAGCACGCCGACTTCGCGTAGCACCAGCACGCCGACCATGTCGATGACGTAGATGTCGGCGCCGAATTTGCGGAAGTGGAAGATTCCCTGCTGGGCGAGAATGGCGCCGATCAGAACGGTGATCAGTAGAATGATCGGCACCGCTTGCCATCCGACGCGCTCGAGATGATTGATCATCGATGTGAGGCGGAAGGTCCACGGGCGCAACGCCACCCGTTTGAATGCGACCATCAACGCCCCGACCATCTGCGCCAGGGCGACAAGGTCGCTGCCCGCCGACGCCATGGTCCGGCCGATGCTCTCCAAGCTCGCGATGATGGAGTTCGGCTTCGGCGGCTCGGGCGTCAGAATGTGGGTCCCGGCATGGACCTTTTCGAACAGGCCACGATAGTCTTCGCGCAGGCCGATCAGTCTGGTTGCGCGTCCCTGACCGGTCCAGGTGCGAATCGCACGTTCCAGAAGCCAGGCGCCGAAGGTGTCGAGTTGGTCGATCCGCGTCACGTCAACGGCGACGCTCCGCACACGCGAATCGGCGCGGGTCGCGGCGTCGATCTGCGGCTCGAGCGTACGCGCGTGCTCTGCGGTCCACGACCCGGCCGCGGCAAGATCGAGGCCATCGCCGCGTGATGGGCCGCTGATCAAGGTCCCTGCCGTCACAATGCCGCTCCTTCGTCGATGCAAAAGCGTGCCGAACGCTTGTGCAAGGCCCTTGCGGGCCGGAATATTAAGCAGACCGGAGCAGGCGATGCGCCAGGATGAGGAACCCGGTGGAAGCGTTGCCGTAGAACTCTGCGGTTGCGCCGCCGGTCGATCGGCAAGCAAGGGCCATAACCCGCGGCCATATCCTGCATCCTGCGCAAATTGTCGCCCGCCCGATGTCCTCCGCGCACCTGAACGGTTAAATTAACAAATTGGTAAGTTTAATAAATGCCGTTTGCCCGTTAACCTTAACGACAGGCAGGGGCCAGATTGCGGACTTATCGAAAACGGAACTTCTGGAAAAGTAGGCCGATTTGGCGACGGGAAGGTCGAAATAACGACCGACAGCGTGCACAGCGCCGCTGTCTGACCGCGCCCGCGAGGCGGCATCGTCTGATTTACTGCACGCCATAGCGCGCGAATTCGTCGTCAATTTTCGCTTGGATCGTCTTGGCTGCGGCAATATCGGTATCGGCGCCACGTGCATCGCCCTTCTTGCGCTTGGCGAGCCCGCGGCCATAGAGCGCGCTCGCCAACTTGGGATCGAAACCTAGCGCGGAATTATAATCGTCGATCGCCGAATCGAATTGTCCCATCTTCAGGTAGACGAAGCCGCGCGAATCATGGGGCGCAGCGGCGTTCGGTTCAAGCTGAAGGGCTTTGTTGCAGTCTGCTAACGCTGCCTGCAATTCACCGATGACGGCACGATTCCAACAGCGCGCGCTCCATACGGCTTTCAATTCCGGCTTAAGACGAAGCGCCTCGTCATAATCGCGCCCCGCACGGTCGAAATCGTTTTTCTTCTGGTAGGTTGCCGCACGGTTGGCGAAGGCTGACGCAAAATTGGGATCGAGCTTGATCGCCTCATTTAAATCTTCGAGGGCCTTATCGTATTCGCCCTTCCTCAGGCGAATTACGCCGCGGTTATTGAACGGTTTGGCAAAATCGGGATTTTCTTTGATCGACTGGTCGTAATCCCGCAAGGCGAGATCGAAGTCTCCCTTGGCGGCATAGGCATCGCCGCGATTGTTGTAGGCGATCGCCACGCCGCTTTTTTTCACGTCGCCTGAACTGATGAGTGCTGAACACCCGCGAATCTGAGGTTCGGGTGACGTGCGATCGATGCCGTTGCATAAATCGATATTCTTGAGAAGGCTGCCGGCTTTAGGGACTTGACTGGGCTTTGCGTCTTGCGCCGCCGCCGCCGCTCCGACAATCAGCAAGATCAGCATTGCCGCCACGCCGTCGGCGATGCCGTGTCTTGCAACAAACTTCATGTCAGGCTTCCCGGTACTGAAACTAAGAAACGTATGCCCACTGTTTCCTAGGAAGCGCGGGCGATCGCCCGGAAATGACCGCTTTTGATACGCTGATACCCAAAACGGCATGCGGCAACTCTAGCCGTGCTAGCACCCTCGACAGATGTCGATATTTAGCTTTGGTTCGCGCTTCTGCACAACGGGAGCTTGCAGCTTTTCCAAAACTTTAGTCTTGCCTTCTTCAATAAGCGTAGAAAATTTGGCGGACCCATCTTCCGCGATTTCAACGTGCGGCGTGGTGCCTCGTATGCCCATGGTCGCGACCGGCGTCTCGACCTTCATGTCGCCGGTTTTCGCCACTTTGCCGGCGACAAACGTGAACGTTCCTTTGGTCAGGCTGAACAAGGTCGCATTGGACTTTCCGTTCGGGTCGTAAACGAATTCGTCCAAGGTCATGCGGGCGTTGCTGGACAAATTGAATGCCGTTTCATCGGCGAAGGTGATGCTGACCTTGCTGTCGGCGCCGGTCTGCACGATATCGCCCAAAAAGACTGGATCACCGACTTTAGGCGGTTCAGGTTGGCTGGTGGCATTGGCCTGCACAATCACGGCGTTCACATGTTGGATTGTGACAGCGCCGACGACGGTTATGATTTTTCCGATGGGTTTTGCTGTGCCAGGACCATTTTGCGCCGCAGCAGGGCCAGCCGTGAGGCTGTTTGCTGTGATCAAAAGCCCGGCCACAAACACGGCGATAATACGCGCGCGCATCGTCTCCCTCCGGGTCAAAACATACGTTAATACCGATTTAGCTAGCATTATTATTCTCTCTCATCAACAGCAGCATCAGTATAACCCCGGCCGGCATAGCCTTTGACTATAGGCTTGCCGGCCTGATCCCTGCGCAAGTCATTCAAGACACTCAAAAAAACGTCACTTAACCTATTTTTATCGTTAACCTTTGATTAAGCGGTGCAAGGTGGTACTTTTCGCGGCAGCGCGGCGAAATCAAAACAAAAATACACCAACCCGACGCAAGGCGGTAGGCAGAGAGGGGTAGCGTCTCGTGTCAGGGAGTTTGCGCGACGCGTCGGGCAGCGGGGGGAACGCGGCTGGCCAGAATCAATGGCTGGACGGGCCCTCGCAGGTTATCGGCAAAATTCAAACGGTCATCGGTTCGGGCACGCTGACGCGGGCCGACGGTGTATTTTTTCCAGTCAAAGTTGGCGATCCTGTTTGCCAAGGCGATGTCATTGAGACCGCCGGCGACGGCCAAATCACCATCCGCTTCATCGACGATACTGTCTTCAACCTTTCCGGCGACGCCCATCTCGAGTTGAACGAATTCATTTGCGACGCCGCCGGGGCCTTGCATTCGGGCCTGTTCGATATCGCGCGGGGTAATTTCGCATTCAAGGCCGGCCAGGTGGCGAACGCCGGTTGCCTGACGTTTGAAACCCCTGTTGCAAGCATTCGTGGCCGCGCGCGTTCCCGCGGGATCGGCACGCTGTCGCTCACAGCATTGACTTTTGCCATTTTAGACGAAGCCAAGGCTCAGGGTTCAAATGGCAATCTATTTTTAGATGGCAATCCATTGTTCCCTGGCGCCACATATTCGGTAGACGGCACCATAGATTTAAAAGACGCGAAATTCGGCATCGTCGAACTCTTTCTCAAAGGTGGCGGAGTTACGTATCTTGATAATCCTGGGGTAACAGTTTTCGTCCCCAACGGATCATCCACTCCACAGTTCATCCCCAACACTCCGGCGGACCAGGCGAAGCTACAATCGTTCCAGCATGACGCGCTTGGGACGTTTTTGGCCGGCGTGGCTGGGCCTACTTTTACGAATACAACCTCGACCGGTTCGAGCACACCCCAAACAACGCAGCAAACGGGAGATAGTTCTCAGAGTACTATCCAACAGTCGCCGCCACCGCCGCCACCGCCGCCGCCACCGCCGCCGCCGCCGCCGCCGCCGCCACCACCCCCTGGATTTATCGACACGCCGCCGGTGGTGACAATTCCGGTCACTGTCATAACGCCTACGGACACCGACGCCCACGATCATTGTTCCGGGCAATGCGGTCACGATCAACGAAGACACCCCGGCCACTTTCAGCTTCACGCATGTCATCGACCCCGATGTCGGCGACATACAGACCACGACGATCAATGTCCTGCATGGCACGCTGAATCTCACCAGCGTCGCGGGGCTGAGCAGCTATACCGGCTACGGTACCGAACTCGATCACGATCGTAGGCCCGACGGCGGCGGTCGATGCGATCGTCGACGCCGGAGTGACCTACACGCCGAACGACGATTACAACGGCGCCGACACGCTGACGATTAATGATACGGACAGCTTCGGCGGGACTGCGTCCCAGGTGATCGACGATCACGATCAAGCCGAACGAAGCGCCGGTGCTTAATGCGGATGCCTCGGGGCCGCATGCGAGCACCGAACTTGCCGACACGACCGGCGACACCGCCCTGGCGGATGCCCAGACGTTAAATGGCACGCTCGTCTTCACCGACGTCAACTTCTTCGATACCCACACCGTGAGCCAGGGCGTGCACTCGATCACCTGGTCGGGCGGCAGCACGCTGCCGAGCGGGCTGGATGGGGTGCTGGCGGGTGCGCTGACGCCTTCGATCTCGCCCAGTAGTGATGACTCGGCCAATAAGGTTTCGGGCTCGGGCTTGATCCACTTCACGTTCAGCGCCACCGACAACAATTTCGATTTCCTCGCCAACGGCGAGACGCTCACGGTCGTTTACGACGTCACCGTTACGGACGACGACGGCGCGATTTCGACCCAGCCGGTGACGTTTGTCATCACCGGCACCAACGACCAGCCGGTGATCACCTCGACGGACGACACGGGGGCGGTGACGGAAGACGACACCACGCCAATCTGTCGACCACCGGGAGCATTACGTTCAACGACGTCGATCTGATCGACGTGCATGCCACGAGCGTGACGCCGGACGTTGGCAACACGCTGGGCGGCGCGCTGACGATGGGCGCGGTGAGCGAAGTCGCGACCACCGAATCGGGCACGGTTGGCTGGACCTACACGGTTGCCGACGACGCGACCGACTATCTGACGTCGCGCCAGACGGCGACTGAAAAGTTCACGGTGACGATTGACGACGGCCAGGGCGGCACGGTCGACCAGCTCGTCACCATCACGGTGACCGGCACGCAACGAGGCACCGACGATCACGTCGGCGGATGACACGGGCGCGGTGACGGAAGACGACACCACGCCAAATCTGTCGACCACCGGGAGCATTACGTTCAACGACGTTGATCTGATTGACGTGCATGCCACGAGCGTGACGCCGGACGCCGGCAACACGCTGGGCGGCGCGCTGACGATGGGCGCGGTGAGCGAAGTCGCGACCACCGAATCGGGCACGGTTGGCTGGACCTACACGGTTGCCGACGACGCGACCGACTATCTGGCGGTGGGCCAGACGGCGACTGAAAAGTTCACGGTGACGATTGACGACGGCCAGGGCGGCACGGTCGACCAGCTCGTCACCATCACGGTGACCGGGACCAACGAGGCGCCGACGATCACGGCGGCGGACGACACCGGGGCGGTGACGGAAGACGACACCACGCCGAATCTGTCGACCACCGGGAGCATTACGTTCAACGACGTCGATCTGATCGATGTGCACGGCACGAGTGTGACGCCTGACGCCGGCAACACGCTGGGCGGCGTGCTGACGATGGGCGCGGTGAGCGAACTTGCGACCACCGAACTGGCACGGTTGGCTGGACCTACACGGTTGCGGACGACGCGACCGACTATCTGGCGGTGGGCCAGACGGCGACTGAAAAGTTCACGGTGACGATTGACGACGGCCAGGGCGGCACGGTCGACCAGCTCGTGACCATCACGGTGACCGGCACCAACGAGGCGCCGACGATCACGGCGGCGGATGACACCGGGCGCGGTGACGGAAGACGACACCACGCCGAATCTGTCGACCACCGGGAGCATTACGTTCAACGACGTCGATCTGATCGACGTGCACGCCACGAGTGTGACGCCGGACGCCGGCAACACGCTGGGCGGCGCGCTGACGATGGGCGCGGTGAGCGAAGTCGCGACCACCGAGCCTGGCACGGTTGGCTGGACCTACACGGTTGCGGACGACGCGACCGACTATCTGGCGGCGGGCCAGACGGCGACTGAAAAGTTCACGGTGACGATCGACGACGGCCAGGGCGGCACGGTCGACCAGCTCGTGACCATCACGGTGACCGGCACCAACGAGGCGCCGACGATCACGGCGGCGGATGACACCGGGCGCGGTGACGGAAGACGACACCACGCCGAATCTGTCGACCACCGGGAGCATTACGTTCAACGACGTCGATCTGATCGACGTGCACGCCACGAGTGTGACGCCGGACGCCGGCAACACGCTGGGCGGCACGCTGACGATGGGCGCGGTGAGCGAAGTCGCGACCACCGAGCCGGGCACGGTTGGCTGGACCTACACGGTTGCGGACGACGCGACCGACTATCTGGCGGCGGGCCAGACGGCGACGAAGAGTTCACGGTGACGATCGACGACGGCCAGGGCGGCACGGTCGACCAGTCGTGACGATCACGGTGACCGGGACCAACGAGGCGCCGACGATCACGGCGGCGGACGACACGGGCGCGGTGACGGAAGACGACACCACGCCGAATCTGTCGACCACCGGGAGCATTACGTTCAACGACGTCGATCTGATCGATGTGCACGGCACGAGTGTGACGCCTGACGCCGGCAACACGCTGGGCGGCGTGCTGACGATGGGCGCGGTGAGCGAACTTGCGACCACCGAATCTGGCACGGTTGGCTGGACCTACACGGTTGCGGACGACGCGACGGACTATCTGGCGGCGGGCCAGACGGCGACTGAAAAGTTCACGGTGACGATCGACGACGGCCAGGGCGGCACGGTCGACCAGCTCGTGACCATCACGGTGACCGGCACGAACGAGGCGCCGACGATCACGGCGGCGGACGACACGGGCGCGGTGACGGAAGACGACACCACGCCGAATCTGTCGACCACCGGGAGCATTACGTTCAACGACGTCGATCTGATCGACGTGCACGCCACGAGTGTGACGCCGGACGCCGGCAACACGCTGGGCGGCGCGCTGACGATGGGCGCGGTGAGCGAAGACTTGCGACCACCGAGTCGGGCACGGTTGGCTGGACCTACACGGTTGCGGACGACGCGACCGACTATCTGGCGGCGGGCCAGACGGCGACTGAAAAGTTCACGGTGACGATCGACGACGGCCAGGGCGGCACGGTCGACCAGCTCGTGACGATCACGGTGACCGGCACCAACGAGGCGCCGACGATCACGGCGGCGGACGACACGGGCGCGGTGACGGAAGACGACACCACGCCGAATCTGTCGACCACCGGGAGCATTACGTTCAACGACGTCGATCTGATCGATGTGCACGGCACGAGTGTGACGCCTGACGCCGGCAACACGCTGGGCGGCGTGCTGACGATGGGCGCGGTGAGCGAACTTGCGACCACCGAATCTGGCACGGTTGGCTGGACCTACACGGTTGCGGACGACGCGACCGACTATCTGGCGGCGGGCCAGACGGCGACTGAAAAGTTCACGGTGACGATTGACGACGGCCAGGGCGGCACGGTCGACCAGCTCGTCACCATCACGGTGACCGGCACCAACGAGGCACCGACGATCACGTCGGCGGATGACACGGGCGCGGTGACGGAAGACGACACCACGCCGAATCTGTCGACCACCGGGAGCATTACGTTCAACGACGTTGATCTGATCGACGTGCACGGCACGAGTGTGACGCCTGACGCCGGCAACACGCTGGGCGGCGTGCTGACGATGGGCGCGGTGAGCGAAGACGCGAGCACCGAGCCGGGCACGGTTGGCTGGACCTACACGGTTGCCGACGACGCCACCGACTATCTGGCGGCGGGCCAGACGGCGACTGAAAAGTTCACGGTGACGATTGACGACGGCCAGGGCGGCACGGTCGACCAGCTCGTCACCATCACGGTGACCGGCACCAACGAGGCGCCGACGATCACGTCGGCGGATGACACGGGCGCGGTGACGGAAGACGACACCACGTCCGAATCTGTCGACCACCGGGAGCATTACGTTCAACGACGTTGATCTGATCGATGTGCACGGCACGAGTGTGACGCCTGACGCCGGCAACACGCTGGGCGGCGTGCTGACGATGGGCGCGGTGAGCGAAGACGCGAGCACCGAGCCGGGCACGGTTGGCTGGACCTACACGGTTGCCGACGACGCGACCGACTATCTGGCGGTGGGCCAGACGGCGACTGAAAAGTTCACGGTGACGATTGACGACGGCCAGGGCGGCACGGTCGACCAGCTCGTCACCATCACGGTCACCGGCACCAACGAGGCGCCGACGATCACGTCGGCGGATGACACCGGGGCGGTGACGGAAGACGACGCCGTCGTCCGCCGGCAATCTGTCGACCACCGGGAGCGATCACGTTCAACGACGTTGATCTGATTGACGTGCACGGCACGAGTGTGACGCCTGACGCCGGCAACACGCTGGGCGGCGCGCTGACGATGGGCGCGGTGAGCGAAGACGCGAGCACCGAGCCGGGCACGGTTGGCTGGACCTACACGGTTGCCGACGACGCCACCGACTATCTGGCGGTGGGCCAGACGGCGACTGAAAAGTTCACGGTGACGATTGACGACGGCCAGGGCGGCACGGTCGACCAGCTGGTCACCATCACGGTGACCGGCACCAACGAGGCGCCGACGATCACGTCGGCGGATGCCACCGGGGCGGTGACGGAAGACGTTGCCGTCGTCCTCGGCAATCTGTCGACGACCGGGTTCGATCACGTTCAACGACGTTGATCTGATTGACGTGCACGGCACGAGTGTGACGCCTGACGCCGGCAACACGCTGGGCGGCACGCTGACGATGGGCGCGGTGAGCGAGACGCGAGCACCGAGCCGGGCACGGTTGGCTGGACCTACACGGTTGCCGACGACGCCACCGACTATCTGGCGGTTGGCCAGACGGCGACTGAAAAGTTCACGGTGACGATTGACGACGGCCAGGGCGGCACGGTCGACCAGCTGCGTCACCATCACGGTGACCGGCACCAACGAGGCACCGACGATCACGTCGGCGGATGACACCGGGGCGGTGACGGAAGACGTTGCCGTCGTCCTCGGCAATCTGTCGACGACCGGGTTCGATCACGTTCAACGACGTTGATCTGATCGACGTGCACGGCACGAGCGTGACGCCTGACGCCGGCAACACGCTGGGCGGCATGCTGACGATGGGCGCGGTGAGCGAAGACGCGAGCACCGAGCCGGGCACGGTTGGCTGGACCTACACGGTTGCCGACGACGCCACCGACTATCTGGCGGTTGGCCAGACGGCGACTGAAAAGTTCACGGTGACGATTGACGACGGCCAGGGCGGCACGGTCGACCAGCTGCGTCACCATCACGGTGACCGGCACCAACGAGGCACCGACGATCACGTCGGCGGATGCCACCGGGGCGGTGACGGAAGACGTTGCCGTCGTCCTCGGCAATCTGTCGACGACCGGGTTCGATCACGTTCAACGACGTTGATCTGATCGACGTGCACGGCACGAGTGTGACGCCTGACGCCGGCAACACGCTGGGCGGCACGCTGACGATGGGCGCGGTGAGCGAAGACGCGAGCACCGAGCCGGGCACGGTTGGCTGGACCTACACGGTTGCCGACGACGCCACCGACTATCTGGCGGTGGGCGAGACGGCGACTGAAACGTTCACGGTGACGATTGACGACGGCCAGGGCGGCACGGTCGACCAGCAGCGTCACCATCACGGTGACCGGCACCAACGAGGCACCGACGATCACGTCGGCGGATGACACCGGGGCGGTGACGGAAGACGTTGCCATCGTCCTCGGCAATCTGTCGACGACCGGGTTCGATCACGTTCAACGACGTTGATCTGATCGACGTGCACAGCACGAGCGTGACGCCGGACGCCGGCAACACGCTGGGCGGCACGCTGACGATGGGCGCGGTGAGCGAAGACGCGAGCACCGAGCCGGGCACGGTTGGCTGGACCTACACGGTTGCCGACGACGCCACCGACTATCTGGCGGTTGGCGAGACGGCGACTGAAAAGTTCACGGTGACGATTGACGACGGCCAGGGCGGCACGGTCGACCAGTGCGTCACCATCACGGTGACCGGCACCAACGAGGCACCGACGATCACGTCGGCGGATGACACCGGGGCGGTGACGGAAGACGTTACCGTCGTCTCGGCAATCTGTCGACGACGGGTTCGATCACGTTCAACGACGTTGATCTGATCGACGTGCACAGCACGAGCGTGACGCCGGACTCCGGCAACACGCTGGGCGGCACGCTGACGATGGGCGCGGTGAGCGAAGTCGCGACCACCGAGCCGGGCACGGTTGGCTGGACCTACACGGTTGCCGACGACGCGACCGACTATCTGGCGGTTGGCGAGACGGCGACTGAAAAGTTCACGGTGACGATTGACGACGGCCAGGGCGGCACGGTCGACCAGCTGCGTCACCATCACGGTGACCGGCACCAACGAGGCGCCGACGATCACGTCGGCGGATGACACCGGGCGCGGTGACGGAAGACGACACCACGCCGAATTTGTCGACCACCGGGAGCGATTACGTTCAACGACGTTGATCTGATCGATGTGCACGGCACGAGTGTGACGCCGGACGCCGGCAACACGCTGGGCGGCGTGCTGACGATGGGCGCGGTGAGCGAGACTTGCGAGCACCGAGCCGGGCACGGTTGGCTGGACCTACACGGTTGCCGACGACGCGACCGACTATCTGGCGGCGGGCCAGACGGCGACTGAAAAGTTCACGGTGACGATTGACGACGGCCAGGGCGGCACGGTCGACCAGCTCGTGACCATCACGGTGACCGGCACCAACGAGGCGCCGACGATCACGTCGGCGGATGACACGGGCGCGGTGACGGAAGACGACACCACGCCGAATCTGTCGACCACCGGGAGCGATTACGTTCAACGACGTTGATCTGATCGATGTGCACGGCACGAGTGTGACGCCTGACGCCGGCAACACGCTGGGCGGCGTGCTGACGATGGGCGCGGTGAGCGAAGTCGCGAGCACCGAGCCGGGCACGGTTGGCTGGACCTACACGGTTGCCGACGACGCGACCGACTATCTGGCGGCGGGCCAGACGGCGACTGAAAAGTTCACGGTGACGATTGACGACGGCCAGGGCGGCACGGTCGACCAGCTGCGTGACCATCACGGTGACCGGCACCAACGAGGCGCCGACGATCACGGCGGCGGACGACACGGGCGCGGTGACGGAAGACGACACCACGCCGAATCTGTCGACCACCGGGAGCGATTACGTTCAACGACGTCGATCTGATCGATGTGCACGGCACGAGTGTGACGCCTGACGCCGGCAACACGCTGGGCGGCGTGCTGACGATGGGCGCGGTGAGCGAACTTGCGACCACCGAATCTGGCACGGTTGGCTGGACCTACACGGTTGCGGACGACGCGACCGACTATCTGGCGGCGGGCCAGACGGCGACGAAAAGTTCACGGTGACGATCGACGACGGCCAGGGCGGCACGGTCGACCAGCTCGGTGACCATCACGGTGACCGGGCACCAACGAGGCGCCGACGATCACGGCGGCGGACGACACGGGCGCGGTGACGGAAGACGACACCACGCCGAATCTGTCGACCACCGGGAGCATTACGTTCAACGACGTCGATCTGATCGATGTGCACGGCACGAGTGTGACGCCTGACGCCGGCAACACGCTGGGCGGCGTGCTGACGATGGGCGCGGTGAGCGAACTTGCGACCACCGAATCTGGCACGGTTGGCTGGACCTACACGGTTGCGGACGACGCGACCGACTATCTGGCGGCGGGCCAGACGGCGACTGAAAAGTTCACGGTGACGATCGACGACGGCCAGGGCGGCACGGTCGACCAGCTCGTGACCATCACGGTGACCGGGACCAACGAGGCGCCGACGATCACGGCGGCGGACGACACGGGCGCGGTGACGGAAGACGACACCACGCCGAATCTGTCGACCACCGGGAGCATTACGTTCAACGACGTCGATCTGATCGATGTGCACGGCACGAGTGTGACGCCTGACGCCGGCAACACGCTGGGCGGCGTGCTGACGATGGGCGCGGTGAGCGAACTTGCGACCACCGAATCTGGCACGGTTGGCTGGACCTACACGGTTGCGGACGACGCGACCGACTATCGGCGGCGGGCCAGACGGCGACTGAAAAGTTCACGGTGACGATCGACGACGGCCAGGGCGGCACGGTCGACCAGCCGTGACCATCACGGTGACCGGGACCAACGAGGCGCCGACG
The DNA here is from genome assembly GCA_963770985.1 of uncultured Alphaproteobacteria bacterium. Taxonomy (GTDB): domain Bacteria; phylum Pseudomonadota; class Alphaproteobacteria; order Rhizobiales; family Xanthobacteraceae; genus Pseudolabrys. The sequence goes on from CAVYRR010000014.1 coordinate 349,451, forward strand.
ATCACGGCGGCGGACGACACGGGCGCGGTGACGGAAGACGACACCACGCCGAATCTGTCGACCACCGGGAGCATTACGTTCAACGACGTCGATCTGATCGATGTGCACGGCACGAGTGCGACGCCTGACGCCGGCGACACGCTGGGCGGCGTGCTGACGATGGGCGCGGTGAGCGAACTTGCGACCACCGAATCTGGCACGGTTGGCTGGACCTACACGGTTGCGGACGACGCGACCGACTATCTGGCGGCGGGCCAGACGGCGACTGAAAAGTTCACGGTGACGATCGACGACGGCCAGGGCGGCACGGTCGACCAGCTCGTGACCATCACGGTGACCGGGACCAACGAGGCGCCGACGATCACGGCGGCGGACGACACGGGCGCGGTGACGGAAGACGACACCACGCCGAATCTGTCGACCACCGGGAGCATTACGTTCAACGACGTCGATCTGATCGATGTGCACGGCACGAGTGTGACGCCTGACGCCGGCAACACGCTGGGCGGCGTGCTGACGATGGGCGCGGTGAGCGAACTTGCGACCACCGAATCTGGCACGGTTGGCTGGACCTACACGGTTGCGGACGACGCGACCGACTATCTGGCGGCGGGCCAGACGGCGACTGAAAAGTTCACGGTGACGATCGACGACGGCCAGGGCGGCACGGTCGACCAGCTCGTGACCATCACGGTGACCGGGACCAACGAGGCGCCGACGATCACGGCGGCGGACGACACGGGCGCGGTGACGGAAGACGACACCACGCCGAATCTGTCGACCACCGGGAGCATTACGTTCAACGACGTCGATCTGATCGATGTGCACGGCACGAGTGTGACGCCTGACGCCGGCAACACGCTGGGCGGCGTGCTGACGATGGGCGCGGTGAGCGAACTTGCGACCACCGAATCTGGCACGGTTGGCTGGACCTACACGGTTGCGGACGACGCGACTGACTATCTGGCGGCGGGCCAGACGGCGACTGAAAAGTTCACGGTGACGATCGACGACGGCCAGGGCGGCACGGTCGACCAGCTCGTGACCATCACGGTGACCGGGACCAACGAGGCGCCGACGATCACGGCGGCGGACGACACGGGCGCGGTGACGGAAGACGACACCACGCCGAATCTGTCGA
>CAVYRR010000015.1:0-117207 GCA_963770985.1 uncultured Alphaproteobacteria bacterium
AGGTGCGCAGGATTTCCTCGCCGTCGAGGCCGAGCGCATACATCAGCGACGTCACCGGAATCTTGCGGCGGCGATCGATACGTGCATAGACGATGTCCTTGGCGTCGAATTCGATGTCGAGCCAGGAACCGCGATAGGGAATGATGCGGGCGGCGAACAGCAGCTTTCCGCTCGAATGCGTCTTGCCCTTGTCGTGATCGAAGAACACGCCGGGCGAACGGTGCATCTGCGAAACGATGACGCGCTCGGTGCCGTTGACGATGAAGGTGCCGTTGTTGGTCATGAGCGGAATGTCGCCCATGTAGACATCCTGTTCCTTGATGTCCTTGACCGAACGCGCGGCGGTTTCCTCGTCGATATCGAACACGATCAGCCGCAGCGTCACCTTGAGCGGCGCGGCATAGGTCATGCCGCGCTGGCGGCACTCGTCGACGTCGTATTTCGGTGGCTCGAATTCGTATTTGACGAATTCGAGCTGCGAGGAATTTGAGAAGTCGGAAATCGGGAACACCGATTTGAAGACTGCCTGAAGGCCTTCGTCGGGACGCCCGCCCACGGGTTCCTTGACCAGCAGGAACTGGTCGTAAGATGCCTTTTGAACCTCGATCAGGTTCGGCATCTCCGCTACTTCTTTAATTGTCCCGAAAAACTTCCTTACGCGCTTGCGACCGGTAAATGTCTGCGCCATCGTCTCTTTCTCTCGATTCGATTTTGGCGGCTAGCGCGGGCGCCTCTCCGAACGGTCGCAATCCATCGCGACCATCAGGACAGGCGTCGGGGCTACCCGTTTCTATGTGATTCGGGCCTCGCCCGAACCGCCGCACTCTTCACAATTCCCGTGAACAGGCCGCACCCGTTCACGACGCCTCCTAAGCGACCGGTATCCCGGTCCCAGTATTTTTTTCGAAACCCCCAGGGGGACGACCCCCGGGAATTTCGCTAGCTGGATCCCGGCACTCGCTTCGCGAGGCGGGGATTTCGCTTAAGTAAGCACTGCTTACTTAAGCTCAACCTTGGCTCCGACCTTCTCAAGGGTGGCCTTGATCTTGTCGGCTTCCTCCTTGTTCACGCCTTCCTTGACCGGCTTGGGCGCGCCTTCGACCAAGTCCTTGGCCTCCTTGAGGCCGAGGCCGGTGAGCGCACGCACTTCCTTGATCACCTCGATCTTCTTCTCGCCGGCAGCGGCGAGGACCACGGTGAACTCGGTCTTCTCTTCGGCCGCGGCAGCGCCGCCGCCCGCGGGACCGGCCGCCACCGCAACCGCAGCGGCAGCGGAGACGCCCCACTTCTCTTCCAGCATCTTCGCCAGATCCGCCGCTTCCAGGACGGTCAGCTTCGAAAGATCATCGACGATCTTTTGCAGGTCAGCCATCGTTCAGTTCCTTATCGGTTCGAACCAGAGATTTGCTTGTGAGCCGTCACGCAGCCGCGCTCTTGGAGGCATAGGCCTGGACCACGCGCGCGACCTTGGCCGCGGGTGCGTTGATGAGCTGAGCGATCTTGGTCGCCGGGGCCTGAACCAGGCCGACGATCTTGGCGCGCAATTCATCCAGCGACGGCAGCGAGGCGAGTGCCTTGACGCCGTTGAGGTCCAGAGCGGTTTTGCCCATCGACCCGCCGAGAATGACGAACTGCTCGTTCGCCTTGGCGAAATCGACGGCCACCTTCGGCGCCGCCACGGGATCGCCTGAGTAGGCGAGCACCGTCGGCCCCTTCAGCAGGGGCGAAATGGCGGCTACATCGGTGTCCTTGAGTGCAATCTTGGCGAGACGGTTTTTCGCGACCTTCACTTGTGCGCCCGCGAGCTTCATCTGCTTGCGCAGAGTCTGCATCTGGGCGACCGTGAGGCCCGCATAGTGAGCCACCACCACCACGTTCGAGGTCTTGAAGACCCCGCTCAGTTCGGTGATGGACTCCGCTTTAGCCGCTCGATCCACTGCAAGCTCTTTCCGGTTATGACGGCTCGCCGCTAGTCCGCGGGAGCCGCCGGGTTGAGACCAGCCGTCCCGCCATTAAAGTTCACGCTAGCGAACCGGGCAGGACGACGTTCAAGAAAGCCTGCCCCCCGAAACAGCCGAAGCCGTCAACGGGTCTCCGAGGTTCGAACCAAACCGGCGCAGCCGTTAGACTGCGCAAACTCGGGTCGTGTCCCCGTCTGTGCTGGCCCCTTTCAGGATTAAGCCTTGGCCCGAAGGCCGCGGCGCCGGCAGTCTTGGACAGGTCGGCTAAATCCGTCACCGGACTTAACCTCGCGCGTATCTCAATGGTGAAAGCTCCTTCTTCCTTTCAGATGTCCCGCCGGGATGCCCAAAAGGAATAAGTTCCGGTCACCATTTTGCTAGAAAAGCGATTTTAGAGACGCGCAAAGGCGTGCCGACAAACTGGGCCGGCACGCCCGATGCGCTTTATTTAGAGCGTCCATAGGACTTTGCCAAGCCCCTTTTCGCGAGAATCCCCACGAAAAACCCAGGTAAAACCCATATTTAGTGGCCACCGCCAGCGGTAAACAGCGAGGACGGCTCGACTTTGACGCCAGGCCCCATTGTCGAGGAAATCGCCACCCGGTTGATGTAGTGGCCCTTGGCCCCGGGGGGCTTGGCCTTCTGCACCGCGTCGGCGAATGCCTTGATGTTCTCGACCAGCTTGTCCTCGGAGAATGAGGCCTTGCCGACCCCAGCCTGGACGATGCCGGCCTTCTCCACGCGGAACTCGACTGAGCCGCCCTTGGACGCCTTCACCGCATTGGTGACGTCCATGGTGACGGTACCGACCTTGGGATTTGGCATGATGCCGCGCGGTCCGAGCACCTTACCCAAGCGTCCGACCAGCGGCATCATGTCGGGCGTGGCGATGCAGCGGTCGAATTCGATCTCGCCCTTGTTGACCTTCTCGACCAGATCCTCGGCGCCGACCACGTCGGCGCCGGCCGCCTTGGCCTCGTCCGCCTTGGCGCCACGCGCGAACACGCCGACGCGCAACGTACGGCCGGAGCCGTTCGGCAGCATGACGACACCGCGCACCATCTGGTCGGCGTGGGTCGGGTCGACGCCGAGATTCATCGCGATCTCGATGGTCTCGTCGAATTTCGCCTTGGCGCGTTCTTTCACGAGCTTAACCGCTTCTGCGATCGGATAGGACTTGTCGCGATTGATGCCTGCGCGCGCGGCTGTCGTACGTTTTCCGAGTGCCATGTCCGTTACTCCGCCACCGTGAGGCCCATCGAGCGGGCGGAACCTTCGATCATCTTCATCGCCGCTTCGATCGTGTCGCAGTTCAAATCCTTCATTTTTTGCTCAGCGATCTCGCGCACCTGCTTCTTGGTCACCTCGCCGACCATTTCGCGGCCGGGGGTCTTCGAGCCGCTGTCGAGCTTGGCCGCCTTCTTCAAGAAATAAGACACCGGCGGCGTCTTCATCTCGAAGGTGAAGGAACGATCCTGATAGGTGGTGATGATCACGGGGATCGGGGTGTTCTTCTCGATCTTCTGGGTCTGCGCGTTAAACGCCTTGCAGAACTCCATGATGTTGAGGCCGCGTTGACCCAGCGCTGGCCCGATCGGGGGCGATGGATTGGCGGCGCCGGCCGGCACCTGCAATTTGAGGAATCCAGTGACTTTCTTGGCCATTTCTCACTCCTGTTAGTGGTGCGGATCTTGACGGTTGGCGGCCGCCTCACCTCCCACGCCTTTATGTCACGCGACCCCATACACATAGTCAGGGCGATTGACAATGGACAGGTGGCCGCGAGCTAGATATCCCGATCCCGAAGAGGAATTTCCGCGGCGCGCGTGCCGCGGCGGCCTGTGCAGCGCGTCAGTCCAAATATGTCGCAATCCCCGCCTCCCGCCGCCGGCTCCCGGCAACGCCCAAAATGGCTGCGCAGGGCGGCCGTCCGCGCAGCGCTGGTCGTCTATTGCATCGGAATTTTTGCGGCACTCGATTTTCTGTATTCAAGTTTCTTGCACGACAGCGGTCTGTCACCGCACATCCCAAGCGCATCCTATCACCATGGCTTACTGCGAAACTTTTCCGGCTACGACAATTGGGGAGACCACCGCTACACGTTTCATACCAACAGCCTGGGGTTTCGCGACGGAGCCATTCGCGAGGTCGCGAAGACGTCCTCATTGCACCGAATTCTCCTGATCGGAGACTCGTTCACCGAAGGCACTGGCGTCACGTTCGATCAGTCTTTTGCCGGACTGTTGCAAGCCGCAGGCCTCAAGCAAACCGTCAAAATCGAATTTCTCAATGCTGGCGTCATTTCCTATTCGCCGTCTCTCTACTTTCGCAAAATCAAGTCGCTGCTCGACGACGGCTTGCAGTTTGATGAAGTGGTGCTTTTTTCCGATGTATCCGATGTCAGAGATGAAGCAACAAAATACTTCTGTCATGACGACGACCCGCGTTACGCCCGCTATTGCGACCAGAACGAGCGCCAATTTTTCGGCACCCTCTGCCAGACCGACGACGCAGCCGCTCGGCAGGCCTGCAATGATGGAGAGCATTTTGCCTATGTGCAGCCCGGCCTTGCGGCGTGGCTGCTCCGTCACTTCGTCATGAGTAACTCCTTGCGCCTGATGGCGAAGTTCGAGATCCAGACGCTGACCGGAAATGAAAAGAAACGCGTGCTCAATAGTACACCCGAGACCGCATGGGTGTTTGGCGAACCGCCGGACAGCTCGGAGTACGCGCCGCTCGGCCCGGAAGGCGGCATCGCACGTTCTCTGAAAAACATGCAGGCGCTTGCCGACTTGCTGAAGACAAACCACATCCCGTTGACGATCGTGGTCTACCCGTGGCCGGCGCAAATCGCGCTACGCGATCGTGACAGCCGTCAGGTTCGAATTTGGCAAGACTTCTGCGCGAACAACTGCAAGGCTTTCATCAACCTGTTTCCGCTCTTCTTTGATGCGGCAGCGACGCGTGACGACTGGTACGAAACCTATTTTATATTCGGCGACTTCCACTACTCGCCGGCGGGGCACAGGTTGATGTACCGCGGTCTCGCCGAGCGTCTGCTCGCGGCCCCGGCAGACCGGTCGCACGACTAAAATGCCACACGCCCAAAGCAAATGTCAGAATTGAGCAGAGGGATTCGTCCGGCAATCGCGTGACGTTGCCGCGGTCAGAGCTTTTCGACCTGCCCGAATTCCAGCTCCACCGGCGTGGCGCGGCCGAAGATCGACACCGCCACCTTTACGCGTGAGCGCGCCTCGTCGACTTCTTCGACGGTGCCGTTGAATGAAGCGAACGGGCCATCGGACACGCGCACCTGCTCGCCGACCTCGAACGACACCGACGGCTTTGGCCGCTCAATGCCTTCCTGCACTTGATGCAGGATGCGATTGGCTTCCACTTCCGAAATCGGCATCGGCTTCTTGTCGGTGCCGAGGAAGCCGGTGACTTTCGGCGTGTTCTTGATCAGATGGTAGACCTCATCGGTCAGATCCATCTTCACCAGCACGTAGCCGGGGAAAAACTTGCGCTCGGCGTTCACCTTGCGGCCACGGCGCACCTCGACCACGGTTTCGGTCGGCACCATGATTTCCTCGAAGTGGTCGGTCAGCCCGCGCTGCTTGGCCTGCTCGCGGATCGATTCGGCGACCTTCTTTTCGAAGTTCGAATAGGCGTGGACGATGTACCAGCGCTTGGGCCGGGTCGTCGTGGTGGTGGCGGTGTCGCTCATCGCTCTTTAGCTTTCAGGTGCCAATGCCGAGCACGAAGGTAACGGCAATGCGGATGAATTGATCCGCGACCAGGAAAAAAACCGAGGCGATCGCCACCATGACGAACACCATGCCGGTGGTAATCATGGTTTCCTTGCGCGACGGCCAGGTGACCTTGCCGGTCTCGTCGCGCACCTCTTGCAGAAACTTGAACGGAGATATTGCCATTCAATTCAGTCCTGATGCCGAAGCCTGGTTACCCAAACCTTGATCCAACAATTCACTACTTAGTCACGACCGGCGGTTTTTGCCCGTGCCCCCGCCTGGCAGGAGTGGCAGGACTCGAACCTGCAACCCCCGGTTTTGGAGACCGGTGCTCTACCAATTGAGCTACACTCCTCCGGAAGCGGATGCGGCGGACCATAAGGGTCCGCCGCCGGGATGTCATGCATTATACAGGGCCTCAATGCAAGGGTGGAAATGCCCTGTTTAGGGCGCTTTCCGGCTGGAAAACCGCAAACTGGCAGTCCGGCTGTACAATGCGGGCGCGTTTCATAATATCCTCGCCCGACGAGCATTTTTTTCGTCGCAGGCCAAGCCCACAGCCGCGGCCGCAAGCAACGGTGCGGTGGCAACCATGAAACTCACACCAAATCAGGGCTCTCTCGGGGTTCGCATCGACGATATCGATCTGTCGAAGCCAATCAGCCAGGCGCAATTTGCGACCATCCTTTCCGCGCTCGGCCGCTATGGCGTCATCTGCTTTCCAAAGCAACCACTCGACGCGCACGCCTTGAAGGCGTTCTCGGAGCGATTCGGTTCCTTACAGGGATCGCCGACCGACGCCTACTGCGAGCCGGATGTGCCGGAAGTCATGCTGCTCTCCAATATCCTGGAAAACGGCAAGCCGATCGGCTTGGCCGACGCGGGGCAGGATTGGCACACCGATATGTCCTATAATGCGGTTATCGGCTTCACCAACGTGCTCTACGGCATCAAGATCCCGTATCGCGACGGCAAGCCGCTCGGCAACACCATGTTCGCCGACATGCGCGCCGCCTATGACGACCTTTCGCCCGCGCTTAAGAACAGGCTCGCCAACGCCTCCGCGACGCACGACTTCAACAAATTCTGGGAAGAGATGCGCCGGCGCCCCGGCTCGACACGTCCCGCGCTCACCCCCGAGCAGCGCGCGGCGCGGCCGCCGTCGGTGCACCCGCTTTTCCTCACGCATCCGATCACTGGGCGGAAGATACTCTACGCCAATCCTGGCTACGCCGTGCGTATCAATGAACTGGATGAGGCGGAGAGCGACGAGATTTTGGCTGAGCTTACTCGCCACCAGCTACAGCCGAAATATCAGTATGCGCACGTATGGACCGAAGGCGATGTCCTGATGTGGGATCATATCGGCACGCTGCACAACGCCATTCCAGATTACCGGCCCGACGAATATCGCCTGATCAAGCGCTGCCAGGTGATGGCGGACCTCATCTTCGATCCGGCTTTCGTGCGCAAAAATATTGCGGATGCGCTCGTGTGATCCAATCGGAGCGTCAAAAAGCTGGTGCGGATGAACGATAGCGCCCCGGCAGATTCGCCCGCTTCGGTTAGAAGCGGGATCATCGCGAATTCCAGCCTGTACGACTCAGACGAATTATCCTACCCGTCTTACCTTACCCGTCGGTGGGGTCCCTACCCACATGCCGCTACCGCATCATCAGAATGCCGTGCCTTTGAATGTGGCTCAAACACTGGCGCGGGCTTTCGAATTGCACGGGCAAGGCCGGCTTGCCGAAGCAGAACGGCTCTACTCGGCAATTTTGGCCGCCAAGCCAAACCATGTCGAGGCCTTGCATCATTTCGGCCTGATCAAGTTCGCGAATGGCCAGTTCATTGAAGCGCTGCAATCGATTGCGGCCGCCATGCGCTCAACAGCGCCATCACCTGAGATTCTGCTGAACTATGGTCTCGCGCTCAACGCACTTAATCGACGTACCGAGGCGCTCGAAAGCTTCGACCGGGCGATCAAGCTGAAATCAAAATTTTCCCAAGCGCATAACTGTCGCGCTGTCGTGCTTGCTACGCTCGGCCGTAACGAAGAGGCATTGGAGAGCTACCACAAGGCGCTAGCCATAACGCCGAACGATGCAGTCTTGCACTATAATTGCGGTAACGTCCTTCAGGTCCTAGGACGGTTTAATGAGGCGCTGGCGAGCCACAATCGCGCAATTGCGCTGCGGCCGGATTATGCCGCGGTGTTCTGCAATCGCGGCGTCATCTTGCATGAACTGAGGCTATATGACGAGGCTCTAGCGAGCTATGATCGCGCAATCGCTCTGCGGCCGGATATACCCGAGGCGCACTCCAATCGCGGCAATACTCTGAGGGAACTAAAGCGATTTGACGAGGCGCTGGCGAGCTGTGATCGCGCGCTCGCCTTGCGGCTCGACTATGCCGACGCGTACGCAAGTCGCGGCAATGTTTTGAATGAATTGAAACGGTTTGACGAAGCGCTGACGAGCTACAACCGCGCGATCGACTTACGGCCAGATCACGCCATGGCGTATTCCAATCGCGGCGCCACACTGCATGCGCTGAAACGATTCGACGAGGCGCTGGCGAGTCACGACCGTGCACTCGCCCTGCGGCCGGACTATGCCGAAGCACTCTCCAATCGCGGAGCCACCTTGTCTGAATTGAAACAGTACAGCCAAGCGCTGGCAAATTATGACCGCGCGCTCGCCTTGCAGCCGGCTTTGCCTGCAGTGCATTGGAATCTGGCCACCTTGAGACTTCTGACAGGTGATTTCGAGCGTGGGTGGGCCGAATACGAGTGGCGCTGGAAGAAGGATTCTTTGGCGCGCTCGATGCGCGATTTTTCTCAGCCGCTCTGGCTTGGCGGCGACGATATTGGTGGCAAGACAATCCTGCTCCACAGCGAGCAGGGATTTGGCGATACCATTCAGTTCTGCCGCTATGTTCCGCTCGTGGCCGCGCGCTGCGCTCGTGTGGTTCTCGAGGTCGAACCGCCGCTTCAACGACTAATGGCTACCCTTGCCGGCGCTGCGCACGTGGTCACCAAAACCGGCCCGCTGCCCGATTTCGATTTGCACTGTCCACTGCTCAGCCTGCCGCTCGCGTTCGGGACAACGCTTGCGACGATTCCGTCGAGTGGGCCCTATCTGCGCGCACCATTACAGAATTTGGCGGACTGGGAAATGCGGCTCGGGGAAAAACGTCGACCCAGGATCGGGCTTGTCTGGTCAGGCAATGCGGCACACCAAAGGGACGCCGAACGGTCGATCGACTTGCGCGCTCTTCTCCCGCTTTTGAATATCGACGCAACATTTGTCAGCCTGCAAAAAGACGTGCGTCCAACCGATGCGGCGGTACTCGATCAACGCGGTGACATGCTCCAATTCGGCGGCGCACTCGGCGATTTCGCCGATACGGCAGGGCTGATATCGAATCTGGATCTCGTCATTTCGGTAGATACCAGCATCGCCCATCTCGCCGGGGCGCTGGGAAAGCCGGTCTGGGTCTTGTTGTCCTATATTCCCGATTGGCGCTGGCTGCTCGATCGGGATTCCAGCCCCTGGTACCCAACTGCCCGTCTATTCCGGCAAGATGAAACACGCACGTGGGACAGCGTGATCACGTGCGTTTGTGAGGCGGCGCTCAAATTCATCGACAGCCGGCCGTAGAAAGCAATCACAGATTTGGCTCAAAAATTGGAGCGGGTGAAGGGAATCGAACCCTCGTCATCAGCTTGGAAGGCTGTTGCTCTACCATTGAGCTACACCCGCGGAACTGGCAGCTCACTTTACCTGGAATCTCGCCCGCCTTCGCGATCACATATACAGGCTGGCTTGCCAACCGAAGCCCGCCGTTTCATCGGGCGAAGGTTGGTGGGAGAGGTAGGACTCGAACCTACGAAGGCATAGCCAGCGGATTTACAGTCCGCCCCCTTTGCCGCTCGGGACACTCTCCCTTAGAAGCCGTCGCACCGTATTGATCAGATGAGAAAAACGGCCCGCTCCGGCCGGGATTCGCGGGTTTTATGGGCAGCCACCCCCGTTAAGTCAATGGAGGCTGTTCGGCCTTGGCCGGATCGGTTAAGGCACCGCAATGGCAATACGCTCCCCCACCCGCTCCGGCGCCAAACCGGGCGCCACCCGCCAGCAGATCGAGCGGCGCGAACGCTTCGAGCGCGCCCGCCGCGACAGCCTGCGGCCAGCCGGCGAAGGTCCAGTCGTGATGTATGGCTGGCACACGGTGACTGCGGCCCTGCGAAACCCCGCGCGGCGGTTGCGCAAGCTGCTTGCCACTGAGAACGCTGCGCGGCGCCTGGCCGACGAGGGCATTGCATCCCCCATCGCGCCGGAGCTGGTGCGCCCTTCCGCGATCGCGGAACGGCTGACGCCCGACGCGGTGCATCAGGGCCTCTATCTCGAAACCGATCCGCTACCCTCGCCCGCGGTCGAAGATTTACCGGCGCGCGGCGTGGTGCTGGTGCTCGACCAGATCACCGATCCGCACAATGTTGGCGCAATTTTCCGCTCGGCCGCAGCCTTCGCGGCCGCGGCCATCGTGACCACGCAGCGCCACAGCCCGGACGCCACCGGCGCGCTCGCCAAGGCCGCCTCCGGCGCGCTCGAATATGTGCCTTTGGTCAGCGTGCAGAATTTGGCGCGCGGACTGGCCGCGCTCAAGCAAAGCGGTTTTCTGGTGGTCGGCCTCGACTCGAGCGGCGAGGCTGATCTCGCTGCCCTGCCCTTGCGCGCACCGCTCGCGCTGGTGCTTGGCGCCGAGGGCAAAGGCCTGCGCCAGCTCACCAAGGAAACCTGCGATCATGTCGCCCGCATCGCCTTGCCGGGCGAGATCAAGAGCCTGAACGTATCGAATGCGGCCGCGCTCGGGCTCTATGTCGCGAGCCGGCAATTTAGCGGCGCTTGATCTTTTCCGAAAACCGGTTCCCGTCCCGGATCAAGTCCGAGACAGGCTTTTTCGGGATCATGCACGAACAGAAAATAAAATGCGGACGGCGGGCCCCCAGCCCGCCGTCCGCGTCCCACGATCTCTTCTGGCGAGCTAATCCGCAGGCACTTCGATACTCCTCCCGCGCCCTTTACGGAACAGCCGGATGTTCATGCGATCCGGGCCGAGAATGGTGACTTCGGCTTCGGCGCGGATCACACGCTGCTTGCCGTTTTCGCGCGCAGCGCGCCGTCATCTTCGACCACCACCGGCGCCTCGCGCACGATGCGCGTCGTGTTAATGATCCCGCGGTCGGCGGAACCGTCGAAGCCACTCACGTAAGGATAGCGGGGTAAGCGGTAGGGAATCGCTAGGACATTGGGCGCCAACTCGACAGCGACATAGGACCGTTCGCGTGGCAAAACGTACCGATGGTGATAGTGCAAATGATGATACCGGTAATGCGACGCCCGCTGGCAACCACAAGGATCCAACCAAGAGGCCTGCGCGGCGGCCGGCAACATACCGGCGCCAATGACAGCGAGCAGGAGGAGTTTGCGCGAGCGGTCGATCATGATGTTCATCCGACTAGACATGCTCTTCAATGTTTCAATGAATGCAATGCGTGTAGATTCATGTGGGAGCCGTGCGCGCGCGACCTATGCCGGGCACCCCACTGGCTATCGAGCTGACGTTGGCCGGTTATCGCCCAGGATCACGAGCGGCTGCGCGTCGGCGGACAGGATGTGCTCGAACGCCCAATTGTTCGACCATGAACGGCGATAGGTTTTCGCCGGCTTCATCGGGCGGCTGACGGCCGACAGATTTTCGTAGCGGCCGATGTGCGGCGCGATGCCGGTGGCCGGAAAATAGTGACGATAGCGCCAGGGCGCCTCCCAATAGGCGCGCACCACGACGCCGGGCTGGTCGTCATAGAACCACACCATTTCACTGCGTTGGCCGTGTTCGAAATAGGTCCTAGGATAGTCGGCCGGAAGATCGGCCGCGCGCGCGGCGCCGGCGATGCCGAAACCCAACAGAGCGATGGCGAGCAGCACGCGCATCCGGACCGTCTCCGATAAATGCGAATGCATTTTACACGAAGGCTTTACTTTGCCGCGAGCAATCGCGGGGTAACATTAATTGCCGCTACTCCTTGAACATGCCAGAATTGCGGCACCATGGAACGGCGATCTCCGGCCAGCTCTCCGGCCAGCAATGGATTATCGCAGCCATTAAAGTTAATCGCCCATGCCCCATCGCCGACCACCCAACGCTCCCGCCAAACCTTCGTCGCCGCCGCACGCGGGCTTTCGCAAACGTTATGACGAGATCGAGGGCCATCGCGCCGAACTGGTGGCTCGGCTGACCTCGCTCGGCGAAGCTGCCCAGCGACATCCTGGCTACAAGCGTGCTTTCACGCTGCTCAACGCCACCTTCCGGCGCTCGAAGCTTGCGCAGCGGCTGGCGGTTCTGCAGGCCGCCGCCTGGTTGATCGACGTTTTGGAAAATCTCACCGCGATCACCTAATCGGCTGGTATAAACCGGCTTTCCGATAACCCGCCCCGGCAACCTGTCGATAAGCCATTTCAGTGGCTTAGGAACGCCGCTTACAACCTTTGGCGTAAGACCTGAGGCGCACAGACTAAGCCATTTTGCACGGCTTAATTCTGCTGCTGGGGGCGATCTTTTGGCGATAATGCGGGAGATGGTCCCCTAACAAGAAATCAAAACAAAAAGCCAAGCCAGGGACAACGCTCATGACAGCAATGACAGCTAACAGCTACCGCGAGGGCGGGATGACGTCCGAGGAGCGGATGGTCATCTTTGCTTCGTCGCTCGGTACCGTTTTCGAATGGTACGATTTCTACATTTACGGGACGCTGGCGCCGATTCTCGCCGCGCAGTTCTTCTCCGGCGTCAATCCGACCGCAGCATTCATCTTCACGCTACTCGCCTTCGCCGCCGGTTTCGCGGTGCGCCCGTTTGGTGCGCTGTTCTTCGGCCGCCTCGGCGATATCATCGGCCGCAAATACACCTTCCTCATCACCATGTCGCTGATGGGAGTCGGCACCTTCTTCATCGGCGTGCTGCCGTCCTACGCCAAAGCCGGCATCATGGCGCCGATCATTCTGATCTGCCTGCGTTTGGCGCAAGGCCTCGCACTTGGCGGCGAATATGGCGGCGCCGCGATCTACGTGGCCGAACATGCGCCGAAGAACAAGCGCGGCTTGTACACTTCGTGGATCCAAACCACGGCGACACTCGGCCTGTTCATGGCGCTGCTCTTGGTGCTCGGCATCCGCACCAGCCAGGGCGAGCCCACCTTCACGGCTTGGGGCTGGCGCATTCCGTTCCTGCTCTCCGCCATCCTGCTGGCGGTGTCGATTTGGATCCGGCTCAAACTCAATGAGTCGCCGGTGTTCCAGCGCATGAAGGAACTCGGCAAAGGCTCCAAGCAGCCGCTGACGGAAGCCTTCACGCAGTGGTCGAACGCCAAGATCGCCATTGCGGCTCTGCTCGGCGGCACTGCCGGCGAAGCGGTGATCTGGTACGGCGGACAATTCTATGCGCTCTTCTTCCTGACCTTGACGCTGAAAGTGCCCCCGGTCACCGCGCAGATTCTGATTGCGGTTTCGCTGCTGCTCGGCACGCCGTTCTTCATCCTGTTCGGCTGGTTGTCGGACCAATCGGACGTAAGCCGATCATCCTCGCGGGTTTTGCCCTGGGCGTAATTACTTACTTCCCGATCTTCCAAGGCCTGACCCACTTCGCCAATCCGAAGCTGGAAGCGGCACTCGCGTCTGCCCCGGTGACCGTGATCGCCGATCCGAGCGAATGTTCGTTCCAGTTCAATCCGGTCGGCACCGCCAAGTTCACCACCTCGTGCGACATCGCCAAATCGGCGTTGGTCACGCGTTCGGTCAACTACCAGAACGAAGCGGCGCCGAAGGGCACCAAGGCGAGCGTGAAGGTCGGCGAGCAGATCATCCAGACCGGCACTCCGGACTTCGCCAAGCAGCTCGGTGACGCGATCACCAAACACGGCTACCCGGCAAGCGCCAATCCGGCCGATATCAACTACGTGATGACGGTGATCCTGCTGACCATCCTGGTGATCTATGTCACCTTAGTGTATGCGCCGATTGCCGCCTGGCTGGTGGAATTGTTCCCGACCCGCATTCGCTACAGCGGGATGTCGCTGCCCTACCATATCGGCAACGGCTGGTTCGGCGGCTTCCTGCCAGCGACCGTGTTCGCAATCATTGCGGCGACCGGCAACATCTACTCCGGCCTCTGGTATCCGATCATTGTAGCGGCGATGAGCTTCGTCGTCGGCCTGATTTTCCTGCCGGAAACTAAGGATCGCGATATCACCCAGATGTAACAAAATGGCGGGGCGGTCACAGCCGGTCGCCCCGCCGTTCAATCTTCCCGCCCTGCACTCGATGCGGGACATTTTTTATTGCCAATAACTATCGGCCCTGCCCGCCGGCGCGGCTTGTAGCGGGCGGGAGAGGCTGATAGCTGTGGATTCGAGCCGGGTTAGCTCAGCGGTAGAGCAGCGGTTTTGTAAACCGTTGGTCGGGAGTTCAATTCTCTCACCCGGCACCAATAAAAACCGATAAAATTTACCCGTTATCGCCGTTTTCGCTTCACCGTGTGTGGGTTACGGCGCGTCTATTGAATTCAGGGCGTAGACCGCTGCAGCGTCTATTCCTTGCTTTGCATCCGATTTGACCGGGATCAACACGCCACGACGCAATCGGACCACCGTAGGGTCAAGAGGGTGAAACCGTGCTGATTGCACTATTCGCAGATATTCACGCCAACCGGCCGGCGTTTAGCGCGTGTCTTGCGCAAGCGCGCGATCAAGGCGCACAGCGCATCGTGCTGCTCGGCGACTATGTCGGTTATGGCGCCGATCCCGAATGGGCGGTGATGACCGTTATGGACCTGGTCGACCAGGGCGCCGTTGCTGTGCTCGGCAATCACGATAGCGCGATTGGCCAACCGCGCGAACAGATGAACCTGGAAGCGCGGATCGCCATCGAATGGTCGCGCGGCGAGCTCGGCGCTGCGGAGCGGCAGTTTTTGGGCGGCCTGCCGCTGACGGTAAACGACGGCGACCGCCTTTACGTCCATTCCGAAGCGAGCAACCCGCCGGCCTGGATCTATGTGACGAGCACCGTGGAGGCCTCGCGCAGCCTCTCCCTCAATCCCGCACAGATCACCTTTTGCGGCCACGTCCACCAGCCCGCCATCTACAGCATGTCGCCGACCGCGAAGATGACCGCGTTCACGCCGACGACCGACGCTGCTGTGCCGTTACTACAGGGACGGCGCTGGCTCGTGGTGCTCGGCTCGGTGGGACAACCGCGCGACGGCAATCCGGCCGCATCATACGCCATGCTGGACACCGACAAGCGCGAGCTCACTTATTGCCGCGCGCCCTATGACATCGAGCAGGCCGCCGCCGCGATCCGAAAAAAAGGGCTGCCGATATGGCTAGCCAACCGCCTGTTCGTCGGGAAATGAACAATGGCTAAGCCATTGCACGAGCCCGGCGTCATCGTCGACGGTTTCCGGCTCGACGAAATAGCGCATTTGGGCGGCATGGCAACGCTGTGGCGCGTCTCCCGCCCTGGCACGACGATGCCAATGCTGATGAAGGTGCCGAAAATCGGCGAAGGCGCCGATCCTGCGGCCATCGTCAGTTTCGAAATGGAGCAGATGATCCTGCCGCGGCTTTCCGGCGTGCACGTTCCGAAGTTCATCGCCGCCGGCAATTTTGCGGTGCAGCCCTACATCGTGATGGAAGCCATTGCCGGCGAGACTTTGCTGCCGCGACTCGACGACCTGCCCTTGCCTTATGCGGAAGTGGCAGATCTCGGCGTGAAAATAGCCCAGGCTCTGAACGATCTGCACCGCCAGCACGTGGTTCACCTCGACATCAAGCCGAGCAACATCATGTTGCGGCCGACCGGCGAAGCCGTGCTGCTCGATTTCGGCCTCTCCCATCACGAGCGACTTCCGGATCTGATGCAGGAAGAGTTCCGCCTGCCGTTCGGCACGGCGCCCTATATGTCGCCCGAGCAATTGCGTGGCATCCGCGACGATCCGCGCAGCGACCTGTTCGCCTTGGGCGTTTTGCTCTATTTCTTTTCGACCGGCGTGCGGCCCTTCGGCGAAAGCGAGACGCTGCGCGGCATGCGCCGGCGGTTATGGCGCGATCCGGTTCCGCCGCGCCGCTTGCGCGACGACTATCCACCCTGGCTGCAGGAAGTCGTGCTGCGTTGCCTCGAGATCGAGCCTGGCTGGCGCTACCCGACAGCGGCGCAAGTGGCTTTCGATCTGACCCACCGGATCAAGGTCAAGCTGACCGAACGGTCGGAGCGATTGCAGCGCGATCCGCTGACCACCGTGTTGCGACGGCGGTTCAGATCGGACGCTGACGCGGCCGCGCGGCAAGCAAGCGCTGGCAGCCCAGCTCTCGGCCGCGCCGATCGTTGCCGTCGCCATCGATCTGACGGAAGGGTCCGCGGCGCTCAACGACGCGCTGCGCGCCACGGCCGGGCGCATTCTGGCGACGCTGCCCTCCGCGCGCCTTGCATGCCTCAACGTGCTCAAGCAGGGCCGCCTCACGATCGACTTCACGCTCGACGAACAGGGCCATAACCGGCAGATCGACCGGCTAGTCGGGCTGCGCAATTGGGCCGAACCGCTGAAGCTGGCGGAGCCCCGCCTCACCGTGCATGTGCTCGAAGCGGTCGATGCCGCTGGCGCCATTCTCGAATTCGCAAGCAATAACCGGGTCGATCACATTCTGATCGGCGCGCGGCAGAACTCCCTGCTGCGTACGCTACTCGGTAGCGTGTCGGCCAAGGTTGCCGCCGAAGCTCTCTGTACCGTAACTGTCGTCCGGCCAAATCTGACCGCCGAGAAAAAAGAAAAAGCCTCAGCGGCCGTTGCGCCAGGCTCATCATCGGCCGCCTGAAGTCATGACGAAATTTTATGCGGCCAAAGCGGGCTGCGCAGCCGAACGCGGCCGAATTTCAATACCTGAGCAACCCAATGATATGGTTGGCCTTTCCAATTGAACGCGGCGATCTTAAAATCGCTGGCCAGCATTCGAATAGCGCGCCCGGCACTGAAAATGAGCATATTGAGCCGGGCTGCCGATAACCCGAAAGTCATTGGAGACCAGCCGTCCGGGACCTTGTTCGGTGGTTGCCGACTGTGCCAAACTATACCTGTTACTCGAAATACTTCGGAGATCTAGCATGCCTCAGGGCACCGTAAAGTGGTTCAATCCGACGAAGGGCTATGGCTTCATCCAGCCGCAAGAAGGCGGGAAGGATGTGTTCGTGCATATTTCGGCGGTTGAACGCGCCGGACTAAGCACACTGAACGAAGGCCAGACTGTTCAGTTCGAACTCGTCGAAAATCGCGGAAAGACATCCGCGGAGAACCTCAAGGTTAAGTGACCTCGTCGCCCGAGGCTACTTTCGGCCTTTTTGTCTGAACTTGGTGCCGCCGAGCTGGTAAAGCGCGGCGGTGGGCGCGTGTCTTTTTGGCGTTTGCAGAATGGTGCACGCGTGATCTTTTCCGAAAAGCAGTTGCAACCCCCGGTTCAAGTCCTGGAATTTGCCTTCACGCTCACGCGCTAGCGCGTGAGCGTCTCCAACTCGGGAAACGGCGCGTAGGTCGCGTCCTTGCACAATTCCCGTACCTCTAACGGCGTGTCGATGTAGCGGTCGAGCTTGCCCGACACGTAGGTCGCGGCGCCGTCTTTGGAGCCGGCATATTTACTGCCGACGCGCGCATTATAGCGCACGCAGACGATGTAGCGTTCGCCGGGCCCGATGGGCTTGAGCTCCGGTTGCGAGACCGCCGCGCCGCGAACATGGGTGGGGTCGTTGAGATAAGTGCGCATATAGGCCATCAGGTCGGCCTTGTAGTTTCGTGGAAAGACGTTCTGGGCCTCCCACTGCGCCTTCAGTTCGGCCGGCGTTGGGCCGACTTCGGTCGCACAGCCGCCGACCAGGAGCACCGCTGCCAACGCTAACCACCGCATTCTCTTTCTCCGCTACTTCCGCCTTACGCCCGCCGCCGGAGATCATAGCGGCTTGCGGCAGATCGGCTAGGCCGGCGGCGCGGAATTAAACGCCCGGGCCCGGTGTTGGACGGTATAATCGCCTGCCGAAGAAATGCCTTGCTCGCATGCAACACGGGACATCATGCCAGCGCTTTCGCGTCGCTCGTTCCTGACCGGTCCCCTGCTCGCCGCCGGTTGCGCGGCGCTGCCGGGGGCGGCACGCGCCGCCGCGCCCGCGGCCAAGGCGCAAGGCCCCGGTATCTACCGCTATAAGCTCGGCGACTTTCAGCTCACCGCGCTCTACGACGGCATCTGGCATATTCCGATCGACGACAAGTTCGTGCGCAATGCCAGCGCAGCGGCGGTGAACGAGGCGCTGGCCGCGGCTTTCCTGCCCCCGAGCGTGCTGCCGATTTCATTCACCGCGCTCTTGGTGAACACCGGCGACAAGCTAGTGCTGATCGACACCGGCACCGCCGGGCAGATCGCCGACAGCGCCGGCTTCATGAATGCCAATCTGGACGCCGCCGGACTTACGCCCGGCCTGATCGACATCGTCGTCATTTCGCATTTTCACCCCGACCATATCGACGGCATCAAGACCAAGGACGGCGACAAAGTGTTCGCCAATGCCGAGATTCTGGTGCCGGAACCGGAGTGGAAATTCTGGATGGACGACGGCAACATGAGCCGGGCGACTGGCGCGGTGCATCGTTATTTTCTGAATGCGCGCCGCATCTTCAAGGACATCGCCAAAGAGGTGCGGCCGTTCCAGCCCGGCGCCGAGATCGTTCCCGGCATCGTTTCGCTTCCGGCCTACGGCCACACGCCCGGTCACACCGCCTTTGGGATCTATTCGGCCAATCAATCGATGCTGGCGATGAGTGATGCCGCGCGCGAGCCGTGGCTGTTCGTGCGCCATCCCGAATGGCAGCCGCTCTACGACATGGATGGGCTGCTGGCCGCCAAAACGCGCGCCGTAATGCTCGACCGTGCGGCCGCCGACCGCATGCTGGTCGAGGGCTATCACTTCCCGTTCCCGGCTTGCGGCCACATCGTCAAGAGCGGCGCCGGCTTCGACCTCGTGCCGGCCATGTGGCAGCCGCTATAAATCAGTTCACATTTTCGACAGCTTGCCGACGTCTACGGCCCGCGCATAAGCGAGCTTGGATGCCTCGTCAGCCGACCCCTCTACAGTGACCAGAAACTTGTCGGCGACGACCATATTGATCGAGCCTTCGCTGGTTTGCAGCGCACGCTGGTCGCCGATGCTGATGAGCTTGCCCATCGCGCCGGCGATGGTTGGATTCATAAAGAGTCGTGCGAAATGCAGGACCAGCGCCGAGTCGCCGGTGATGCGCACCTCGACGCCGCGGCCGTCGGGACCGGTATAACGGCGGCTCGCCGAGGTGACGCCGAACACGGTGACGCCGACCGACGTGGTCTCGACCTTCTCGGCTTTCCAGCCCGGTAGCGCCTCCGGCAGCAGCGCCGCGAAATTCTCGGCGTTCTTTTGCCCGACCAGCTGCGAGGCAAGATCGAGTGACTTCTTGGCGCCCGCCATGTCGCCTGCCTGATAGGCTTTGCGGGCCGCCTCGATGGCGTCGAGGATGTCGTCGGCGGCAAGCGCGGGCATTGCCGCCATCGCCAGGAAAATCGCACCGCAAATGATCCGCAACATGGATCGCCCTCCGGATGTGGACCGGGCGAAACCTAGCATATTTCGCGAAGCCGGGCGCGGCGCCAGATCGGACGGCCGCGCCCGCGCCGTCTTCAAAATGTCGCGCCGGCCTTGACCATGTAGGTCCGTCCGGCCAACGGATAGGCATTGTAGCGGTCAAACGTCGCGGAACTCGCGACCGCGTAGTCGAAGTACAGAACGTTGAACAAATTCTGCACCGAAGCCGACCAGAAGAAATTCCGGTATTCGCCGCCAAGCCGGACATCGATCGTGGTGTGCGCCGGAATCAGCGGCTGGAAATTGGCCTGGTCATTGTCCATGCGCCGCTCGCCGACATAGCGCATGACCGCATCGAACACGGCAAGTTTTTGATAGACGTCCCAAGTCAGCCCAAGATTGCCGCTCCAGCGCGACACCAGCGGAATGTCGTTGCCGGCAAACATTCCCTCGCGGAAGGTGGCGCGGGTATAGCTCAACCCGCCCTTCACGCGCAGGGTGTCGGACAGCCGCAGCGTCGCGCTGTTCTCGACGCCGACGCGGCGCGTGGGATCGAGATTGATGTTGGCGCCGATCGGCGGAAACGGAATGAATAATATCTCGTTGTTGAGTTCCATCGCGTAAACACTCGACTGCCAGTCGAGCATGCCGATGTGCCCGCGCACGCCGCCCTCGATGTCGCGCGAGGTCTGGGTCTTCAGATTGAAATCGACCGGAAAGGCGTTCACGCCGATCCGTTCGTCCACGTTCGGCGTGCGAAAGCTGCGCGCCACGCGGCCGAACACGGCGACCATCGGCGAGAAGCGGTGCTCGAAGCCGAGATGCAAAGCATGCTGCGTCTCGACCAAATCGAGCGGCGTTGCCTGCACATCCGGAAAGGGTTGCGGCGCCGTCGGATCGTAGCGGTCGCGCGCCGACAAGCGGGTTTGCTGCAGCCGCGCGCCGAAGGAAATATCGGTCGTCGGCAGCACGGCCACTGCCTGCTGCCAATAGATCGCCGCCGATTGCTGCCTGAGATCGTAGGTGTGGAACGGCGGATCGCTGATCGCTACGCTGCGTTTGGCCTCAAGACTGGAATTATAATAGTCGATGCCGGTGGTGATCTTGGTCGGCGCCTCGAATACTTGGGTGTCGATGTTCGCGCGCGGCGTCACCGAGCCGGTGGTCAGCTCGCGAATGTCCGAGGTATCGGAGCCGAACAGAGACGAAAAGATCGTCTGGTCTTTGCGGCGCAGGTTGCCGTCCACGATCAATTCGACGCTCGATCCTATCATGCGGGACACGCCGAGCGTCAGGCTGCCGCCGGTCTTGCTGGAAAACGCGTTCGGCGTCGTGGCGCCGCGCCGGTCGGTGACGAGTTCGTTGATGCCCGCGTTCACGTCCACCAGGCGCGCGCCCGGCAGACCGAGATGCTGGTCGTCGCCGGATATGTTGAACCAGGCGCTGCCCTCGGCGCCGGTGTAGCGCAGGTCGCCGACCGCGTTGCGCTGGCGTACGTAGTCGTTGACGCGATAGCCGTCCGAATTGACCCCGTTACCGAACACCGAAACCGCGAAGGGACCATACGACGCCAAGGCGGAGGCATTGAGTTCGTGCTGGTTGAACGAGCCAAAGCCGGCCTCGACGCGCCCCGATAGCGGCTGCGCCACGCCGGTCTTGGTGATGATGTTGATGACGCCGCCGACAGCGCCGTCGCCATAAAGCACCGCCCCGCTATTGCCGCGGGTGATTTCGATGCGCGCGATGCTGTTGCGCGGGATCGTGCTGAAATCGATGCCGGACTGGTCGATGTCGGTCAGCCGGCGTCCGTTGAGCAGAACGAGCGTGTTGGAGGTCGCGGTCGCGCCGAAACCGCGCAGATCGACGGTCGTGCCGGCGCCGTTCTTGCCGCTGGCCGTGCTGATGGTCTGGATACCCACTTCCTGCGAAAGCAGGTCTTGAATCGTCGTGCCGGGCGAGCGCGCGATATCCTCGGCGGTGATGACGCTGGTCGATGCGCCGATGATTCCGCTATCGGTGCGGCTCGCCCAGACATCGATCGCGGGCAGCACCTCGGTTCTGTTTTGCGCGTGCGCGGCGGTTACCGCAAAGCCCGCCAACGCGACCAGCGCGCCACAGATCTTTCGTTTAGTTCCCATGACACCACGTTCCTTCGTTTGCGCTCGCGTGAATGCGGCGCATTGGGTGAGAGCAAGCCCGGTTCGAAGGACACGTTCAGCGGCACGCATTCAGACGACGCGCGATGCTTACGTGTGCAATGTCGTGGGAGAGTTTCTCTCACGGCTTCGCACCGGCATTGTCGTCACCGCTGCGAAAGACCGCTCCGTATGGACGCCCCGTCCACCGGTTGGGTGACCGCGCTGGCAGGTCTCCTGGCTCGCGGGTCGTTGCCCAGTTGCGCCCGGCCTTCCCGGTTTCCCAGTGGCCATACGGACGCGGGCTCGCCGCTTACAGTTGCGGGGGCAGCCACGGATTCCTGCAAATTCGCAAAGCTCGAACCGGCAGATTCCGTGTTCCCTCTTTCGTCCCCAGAGTCACCCGGGGAACCAGCACGTTGAAATGTTCTCTCCAACCCGTTGAGGAGTCAAGCGGGTTCGGAATCGGGGCTAAATCGTGGCGAGGTAAAACTTTCGTGTGGGGCGGGACTAGGCGCCAATCACGAATTGTTTTTTCCGTAGCGGAAAGACTCGCCGTATTCTGAAATCCGAGCCCCCATAGGAGACCTGCTGCCATGACTTTGAACCAAGCGCTTCGCCACATCGGCATCCTCGCCGCCGCCGGCTTGCTTGTGACCGCCGTGAGCATGAAACCAATGACGGTGCATGCCATGGGGACCGACACGCCGTACCCGACGACCGATGACGACGGCAAGAAGAAGAAAAAGAAGAACAACATGATCGAGCAGCAAGAGCAGCAACTGGCGCAGGAGAAGTTCCTGCGCGACTACCGCGCCGCACGCCAGATGATCCTCGCCGGAAACTATCAAGCCGGCATTGCCGCCATGCACGCGCTTGGCCATGACGAGCACCCGGATGTCGCCAACTACATCGGCTACGCCAACCGCAAGATGGGTAACTACGAGCAATCGAAGATCTGGTACGAGGCCGCGCTCAAGGCCGACCCGAACCACACCCGCACCTGGTCCTATTACGGCATGTGGCAGATGGAACAGGGCAACCGGCTCAAGGCCGAAGATTTCCTGCAGAAGGTGAACGTGCTCTGCGACAACACCTCCTGCGAGGAGTACCGCCAGCTCAAGGCCGTGATCGACGGCACCGGAAGCTACTGAACGATCGTCTCGCCGACCCATTAGACGTCATCGCCGGGCGTGTCCCGGCGACCTCGTTTAGAGACGTGCGGTCTCCAATGCGATGCAGTGCCTTCCTAATCGGGATGGCCGGGCCAAGCCCGGCTACGACAGCGGCTAGCTGCCCGTCTCCTCTACGATCCACCGGTGATAGTCCGGGTCGAGGTTTTCGACGGCCAAGACCATGACCGCCGGCGTCGTATAGGAGTGCAATTCCTTGACCGCCGCCCGGACCGGCTCGGCCAAGCTGGCGCGGGTCTTAACCAGCATCACGACTTCCTCGGCGCGCTCGATTTTGCCCTCCCACCAGTAGTGCGAGATCATCCCCGGCAGGATATTGACGCAGGCCGCCAGCCGCCGCTCCACGATTTTGCGCCCGGCCGTCTCCGCCTCGACAATCGAGGGCCAAGTCGTATAGACGAGCACCGCGCGTTCCATAGTGCAGTCCTTAAGAGTTGGCCCCCATGAGCCGCCCGACCAAGCGTTTCAGGCATATCGCCTTCATCGCCGGCACCACGCCGGAGGCGCACGAGGCCTATGAGCGGCTGCAGGGGCGCTACGGCAATGCCGAGCCGAAAGACGCCGACGTGATCGTGGCGCTCGGCGGCGACGGCCTGATGCTGCAGACCCTGCACAAGTTCATGAATTCCGGCAAGCCGATCTACGGTATGCACCGCGGCACCATCGGCTTCCTGATGAACGATTTCTCGGTCGAAAATCTCCCCGAGCGGCTGACCGCCGCGCAGATCACCGTCATTCACCCACTGGTAATGCGGGCGCGCAATTCCGCCGGGCGCATGCACGAGCATCGCGCCATCAACGAGGTGTCGCTGTTCCGCCAGAACGCGCAGACCGCGCTGCTGCGTATCCTGATTGACGGCCAGGAGCGGCTGGCCGACCTGATCGCCGACGGCGTGCTGGTGTCGACGCCGGCCGGCTCCACCGCCTATAACCTGTCGGTGCAGGGGCCGATTATTCCGATCAACGCGCCGCTGCTCGCGCTCACCGCTATCAGCCCGTTCCGGCCGCGGCGCTGGCGCGGCGCGCTCCTCCCCGATAAGGCCAAAATCACCATCGAGGTACAGGACAGCGACAAGCGCCCGGTAGCCGCAGTCGCCGATTCCGACGAGGTACGCTCGGTGCGCCGCGTCGATGTCGAGATGGACCATGCTGTGTCACTTAACTTGCTATTCGATCCCGGCCATAGCCTCGACGAACGCATTCTGCGCGAGCAGTTCGGGTTTTGATTTCTTCTTCTGCACGGATATGAGCCGCAAATGACTCAAGAGTTCAAATTCACCGTCAACGGAAAGCTGGTCAGCGTTTCGCTCGACAACGAAGAAACGCCGCTGCTCAATGTTTTGCGCAACGAGCTCGGCTTGATGGGCACGCGCTTCGGCTGCGGGCTCGAGCAATGCGGCTGCTGCACGGTGCTGATCGATGGTCAGCTCGAGAAATGCTGCAGCAAGCCGATGTGGAGCGTCGCCGGCAAGAACATCACCACCGTCGAGGGGCTGGGCACGCCCGACCGCCCTCACCCGCTGCAGCAGGCTTTCCTCGACGAGCAGGCAGGCCAATGCGGTTATTGTCTTTCCGGCATCCTGATCACGGCCAAGGCGCTGCTCGACAAAAATCCGTCACCGACGCGCGCCGAAATCGCTGTCGCGCTCGACGACAATATCTGCCGCTGCGGATCGCATAACCGCATCATGCGTGCGGTCGCCAAGGCCGCGGCGCAAATGCGCGCCAGAGGTGCCGCATGAACGCGCCTCTTCCCGGACCGCTCAACGACAATCCGAGCCTCGATCGCTGGGTATCGTTCCCTGCGCCCGGCAAGGTCACCATTCTCACCGGCCGCGTCGAACTCGGACAGGGCATACTCACCGCCATGGCGCAGATCGCCGCCGACGAACTCGACGTAGCGATGGCGCGCATCACCATCCGTTCCGGCGACACCGAATTGACACCGAACGAGGGCTACACCGCCGGCAGCCAGTCGATTCAATTCGGCGGCGTCGCCATGCGGCAGGCCTGCGCCGACGTGCGCGCGCTGTTTCTCGATCAGGTGGCCAAAATCATCGGCTGCAAGGCAGCCGAGCTTTCCATCCGCGACGGCGCCATCCTGCGCAACAACGCGTCGACCGGTCAGGATTACTGGACACTTGCCGGGGCGGTGAACCTAGCGGTCAAGGCGACCGGCGGTGGGACGCGTAAATCCATTTCCGACATGAAGCAGGTCGGCCAAAGTCGCGAGCGCCTCGACCTGCCGGACAAGATTTTCGGCAAAGCTACCTTCATCCACGACATGCAGATCGACGGCATGGTGCATGCCCGCGTGGTGCGGCAGCCCAATCGCGGTGCCACCATCGATAAAGTCGACGAGGCGGCGATCAAGCGCGCCGCCAAGGCGCCGGTCCAATTCGTGCGGCACGGAAATTTCCTTGCTATCGTCGGCGATGACGAGACTGCCGTCGACCTCGCCGCCGCAGCGGCGGTCAACCATGTCACTTGGCAAAATGTCGAGGCACCGACGGCAACCCAACAGGAAGCCAACTGGCTGCTGCAGCGGCCGGCGGTCGACCGCGTATTCGGTGCCCCGGATCAGGGCAATCCGCAAGGCAGAGAGCGCTACGAGGCGACCTTCACCCGCGGCTATCTCGCGCATGCATCGATCTCGCCATCCTGCGGGTTGGCGGAATTTTGTGACGGCCGTTTGACCGTGTGGACGCATTGCCAGGGTGTGTTCCCCTTGCGCGCGGCGCTGGTGAAGACGCTCGGCCTCGAAGCTTCCGCCATCACCGTTCATCATGTGCAAGGCTCCGGCTGCTACGGCCACAACGGCGCCGACGATGCCGCCGCCGACGCCGCCATCATCGCGATGCAGATGGCGGGCAAACCGATCCGCGTGCGCTGGCGGCGCGAGGAAGAATTCATCTACGAGCCGAAGACGCCGGCGATGATCGTGAAAGTGCATGCCTTGCTCGACGAAGCCGGCAAGCCGGTCGACTGGACGCAGGAGATCTGGAGCCCGACCCACAATCTCCGCCCGGGCGCCGGCGGCAATCTGTTAGGCGCGCTCGCACTGCCCAATCCGCCGCCCGAGCCGCCGCCGAACGACGTGCCGGAATCTAATGGCGGCGGCGCCACCCGCAATGCCGAGCCGCTCTACGACATCGCGGCCAAGCGCCACATTCATCACCTGGTGACGGAACCGCCGGTGCGCCCTTCGGCGCTGCGCAGCCTCGGTGCCATGCCCAATGTGTTCGCGCTCGAATGCGCCATTGACGACCTGGCCGAGCGCGCCGGCAAGGACCCGGTCGAATATCGGCTCTCGATCATCGCCGACAAACGCGCGCGCGCGGTGATCGAGAAGGTCGCCGCCATGGCGCGTTGGAATCCCAAAGAACAAGGCGGCGCCGGCCATGGCCGCGGCATCGCCTTTGCACGCTACAAGAACCGCGCCGCCTACTCCGCCGTGGTGGTCGAACTCGACGTCGCCGAGGAAATCCGCCTGGCGCATGTGTGGTGCGCGACCGACGCAGGCCTTGTGATCAACCCGGGCGGCGCGATCAATCAGCTCGAAGGCGGCATCATCCAGTCGGCGAGCTGGGTGCTCAAGGAACAGGTGCGCTTCGACAATGGCGTTGCCTCGTTCGACTGGGAGACCTACCCGGTGCTGAAATTTAGCGAGGTGCCGGAGATCGACATCGAACTGATCAACACCAAGGACGAAGTGCCGCTCGGCGTCGGTGAAGTCACCGCCGGCCCTACCGCCGCAGCGATCGGAAACGCGGTATCGCACGCGCTCGGCGCGCGTATCCGCGATCTCCCGCTGACGCGCGACCGTATCATGGCAACCTTGCTAAAGGCTTGAAGACGCATTGCGCGCCTAGGCTCCCGGTGTAAGATCGGATCACGCAAGGGGAGATCCACAATGAATAGGATCAGGACGGTAACGCTCGTACTGGCGCTTGGCTGGAGCATGGCGGCCTCTGCCGAGCCGTGGTGGGCAGGTCTTACCGGCAATGATACGGGCGGCATCATCCCCTGGACGGAGGGGCACGAGCTCGTTGCGTCAGAATGGGCGGCCAGGCATTGTGCGCGCTACGGCAAATTCGCGCGGTTCACCAGCAATCGTCGTGAATACGGCTATTACATTGCCTTCGAATGCGATTGGCGGTCGCCCCCTGGATATTCGGCACGCCAGCCAGACTGAGCAACGGCCTCACTCAAATCCGCCGCAGCGGATTGGTGAGCGCGAGGAAAAAGCCGCCGGTCGTAAACGTCGCCATGGTCAGAAAGGCGGCGCGAAACGCTTCCTGGATATCAGCTTGGATGGCAGCCCGCTGATCGGGCGCCAGCGCGGGTCCTGCGGGCACGTGCTTGACCATGGTCGTAAAGATGCGGGCCGCTTCCGGATTCCGGAAGGCGAGATAGGCGAACAATACGGTCGCCACCAGCGCGGTGCCAAAGGCGGCGCCGATCGAACGCGAAAATTGCACCGAGGCTGCCGCTTCGCCGAGGCGCAATTGGCCAGCGGCGCTTTGTACGCTGACCTGCACGACGCCCATCACCGTTCCCATGCACAGCCCAATGCAGAGCTGCAGCCCGGCCAGTGCGGGCGTGCTGAGCGCGGACGCCCAAAAAGCGAGAACGACGAAAATCGCGGTGACCAGCGAAAGCCCGACGACCGGATAAACCGTAGTCAACCCGGTCTTGTTCATCAGCCGGCCGGTCACCAGCGATCCGGTCCCGATCCCGATGGTAAGTGGAACCAGCAAGAAGCCGGTCTCTGACGGAGAAGCCCCCCGCACCACTTGCAGATAAACCGGCAAAAACGTGATCAAGGATACCAGGGCTCCGCCATGGCAGGCCGCCAGGGCATCGCTGTGCCAGATCGCCGGCTGCCGCAACAGCCCAAGCGGAATGAGTGGTGACGGCGTCCGGTTCTCATGCTTTACCAGCAGCACCAACGCGACGAGCCCCGCGGCCAGCAGGCCGCCGCCCAAAGGAATCACGCTGAGATCGACGTGCTGCACCTGCTCCAACGAGAGCAACGTCGTTGCAACAAACACCGTGAACAGGATGAGGCCGCCCGGGTCGGACCGCCAGGCCAGCCGTTCCATCTTCGGGTTGGGCAGCCGCCAGGTGAGCGCGACCGCGCCCAGGCCGATCGGCAGATTGACCAGGAAGATCGACTGCCAGCCGAAATGCTCGGTCAGATAGCCGCCGGCGACCGGCCCGAACGTGTTGGCGCAGACCGCGACCGCGGCCAGGTAACCTTGGTAGCGCGCCCGCTCGCGTGGCGGGATCGCCTCTCCGACCAGCGCCTGCGACAGCGTCATCAGTCCGCCGCCGCCCAATCCTTGCAGCACGCGCGCCAGCGTCAGCAATTCGATGCTCGGCGCGGCCGCGCACAGCAGCGATGCGACAATGAAAACGGCGAGCGCCGCGAACATCAGCCGGCGTCGGCCGAACGCGTCGCCTAGCCGTCCGTAGATCGGCGCCGCGATTGTCGATGCGATCAAATAAGCGACCACGATCCACGACGCGCGCTCAAATTGGCCGGTGGAGGCGGCGATCGCCGGCAACGCGGTGGCGACAATGGTCTGATCCACCACCGCCAGGAACATCGGCAGCATGATCGAGGGAAATACGGTCAGGAACGCCGGATATTTCGCTGTCGCAGGCCCGGTGGGGCGTTTGCTTTGGTCGGGCCTGTTCGACAAATGACTGAGGTCCTGATCTCGTGCGGCCGACTGACTTATCAGTGTGCCATCAAGACCGGCAAGGTCGCGTTGGCGAGAATGTGACGGGTCGCGCCGCCGAAGATCATCTGGCGCAAACGGCTCTGGGTGTAAGCAGACTTGACCAACAGATCGCAGCCGAGCGATGCCGCATGGTCGAGAATGACCTCTCCGGTCGAGCGTGCCTCAGGTTTGACCGTCAATGCGGCCGCTTTGATCCCGTTCCGGCGCAGGTGCTGCGCCGCCTCCTCGCCCGAAGGCCCGGCCACCGTGCCGCCTTCGACCGTCAGCACCGTCACCTGCTCTGCGAGCCGCAACAACGGAAGCGCAAAGGCATTGGTGCGCGCCTGTTGCGTGCTGCGATTCCAGGCGACCAGGACGTTGCGCGCAAGGGTTCGCGGCGCGGCCCGCGGGACGACCAGGACCGGCCGGCCGCTGTCGAACAGCGCCGCTTCCAACGGCGGCGTCCGGGGATTTTGCGGATCGGGTCCCGGCCGCCCCAGCACGATCAGATCGAAATTACGCCCGTAGTTGCCGATGAAGGCGTCTTCCGCCAACTCCGCCCGCGGCCAGCCGTAAGAATAAACCGCCGGCGCCTTGTCGGCTTGCGGCACCCCCTGGCTTTGCATGAAAGATTCAAATAAAGCGCGCGCTTGATTGGCAGTATCGCCTTCGAAGGCGCCCGAGATCGCCAGGCTGCTGAGCGGCTCGACGGTCACATAGGTGCCGGGCGAAGGGCGGACCGCGAAGCCTTCCATGTAGCTGCCGAATTCGCGAGCCACCAGCCGGGCGGCCTCGAGAACCGCCGCCATGGCGTCGTGGTCTTCGGTGGGGATCAGTATGGTCTTCATAACGGGGCCGTCTGAGAGCAATGCCTGCCCCCAACAATGCCTGCCCTTGTCGAGGGGCCCAGGGGGAACGATAGTTTTGACGCCCTCCGGCGCCGCGTAGGTATCCTAAACCCTTCCTTAACGGCGCCCCAGTAGCTTTTCACCTCTGGAATCGGGCCCAAAGCCCGAGGCCTGGGGCACCATGGTCCGCATTGATTTCAACCGCCTGCGTTTCCTCGTCATCGACGACAACGCCCATATGCGCCGGATGCTGCGCACCCTTCTGCACGGCTTCGGCGCGCGTGAAGTGTATGAGGCGGAAGACGGCGCGGCCGGACTGGAAGCCTTCACCCATCACACCCCGGATATCGTGATCACCGATTGGGCCATGCCGATCTTCGATGGGCTCGAACTCACCCAGATGATTCGCCAGCCCGGTGCCAATTCCAACCCTTACGTGGCAATCATCATGCTCACCGGGCATTCAGAAAAGAAACGGGTGGTCTCCGCCCGCGACGCCGGCGTCACCGAATTTCTCGCCAAACCGATTTCGGCCAAGGGCCTCTATCAGCGCATCGTCAACGTGGTCGCCAATCCGCGCCCGTTCATCAAGACCAAGACCTATTTCGGGCCCGACCGCCGCCGTAACGTCAACCCGAACTACGTCGGCACCGAGCGCCGCAAAGGTGGCAAAGCCGATGTTATCAAGCAAGCTCCCTTGTTCGAAAAAATGCGCTCCCCCGGCTAACGAGGCAACGCACCATGGCTCCCCCAAAAAAGAACTCGACGGCGGTCGCAACTTTCGGCGACCACGAGGTCATTACGCCGGAAAACAAACTGCGCAAGATGGTCAACGTCACGCCGCAGCGGCCGGGCGAGGTTGATCCGGTCGCGCGCGCGGAAAAGGCGCTGGCCGACTTGTCGACGGAATTCTCATCCTGGATGAACACGGAATGCGAGCGGCTGGACCAAGCCCGGCGCGATATCGCCACCGGCGGCTTCACCCCGGCAAACAAGGACGCCGTCTTCCGCGCCGCCCATGACATCAAAGGCGAAGCCGCGACTTTCGGATATCCGCTCGTGGCAGTGGCCGCCGACAGCCTGTGCCGGCTGATCGAGCATACGCCCGACGTGACCCGCATTCCGGTCAAGCTGGTTGATCAGCATGTCGATGCGGTGCGCGCGATCCACCGCGAATATTCCCGTTCCGACGCCAAGGAGTTGGCCGCCACGTTGACCAAGCGGTTGCGCGCGGTGACCGACGAGTTTCTCATTCACGAGAATCGCGGCCGGCCGGACGTGCTCGAACAGATCATGGGCCCGTCGATCGCGCCGGAATAAGTTTCAACGAAGCCGATCCGGTGCCCCGTTGCCGCCATCCTCCGCAAATGGGGATGGTCCAGTAACCCCTGTTCTGCCCGTAATTAGTTGCCTGTTATGACCGGATGCCCCGCCGGCACCTGCGCCCGCGCAAGCGGGTGCGGGGCATGACACCGAAGTTACGCCACCAGCCGCGCGTCGTTGAGCAGCAGGCCGCCGTCGATTGCATGATCGTTGGCCACCAGATCGTCGCAGAACATGCGCGCTTCCTCGCGCGCGGCCTCGACCGCAAACTGCCGCAGCAACGCCAGTAGCGACGTCAGATCCCGGCCGCGCTCGGCTGCGCAAGCGGCGAGTACCCGCTCGACCAAGCGCCGCTTGAGCTGCCCTGCTCCGCCCCGATCGCCGACGAGCGCACCCTCGCGCATCGCTGAGATCGCTTCGCGGAACGCCGGATATGCCTGATCCGGCAGTCCGGCCTTGCGATAGAGCGCGCTGAAGCCGGAAATATTCCGGTCGTGGACATAGCCGGTGACGCGATCGATCGGCACGCCGGACAATTCCGCCAGCGCTTCCTCGAACAGCACCACGTTGCCGCAGAGTAGTCCGCGCAGAAGCATTCCGGCGGTGAGCTGTCCGCTCTGGCGTAAATGCTGCACGAGCTGGCCGACCTCCTCGTAAGGCGTGTCGGCGGCAAGCGCGACGGTTGCCTTCTCGCAGGCCTCGCGCGCCGCGTATTCCGCACGTTCCGAGCCCAGCCATTGCCGCGCGGCGACGAAGCCGGCGAGCGTCTGCGACAGCTTGCTGAGCAGCGCTTGGCGGGTGACCATCGGCAGATCGGGCCGCGCCATTAACGGTTCGCGGATCGCCGCCAGATGCCCAAAGCGATCGACAATACGGTCAATCGAGAACGGGGCGATGTCGGCGTCCGAATTTTCCAAAAGCGCGAGACAAGCCTGCGCCGATCCTACTTCGGCGATGGCCGCGGCGAGCGAGCGCGGCAACATGGCGCGGCTGGCGATCGCGGCCTGCGCCGTCGGCTGCGCGGTGGCCACCAGATCGACCAGATCGGCTTCCTGCAACAGCGGCGACAGCGCGAGGATCGACATCGCGATCTCCGGCTGATCGTTGGCGAGCGCGTGCACTACCACCAGCGGCGCGTTCTGCGAGGTGGCGAATACGTCCGCGAGCGCACGCCGTACCAGCGGCGAAGGATCGTCCAGCAGCATGATCATCGCGCCTTCGGCGGCGGCGATATCGTCGGACGACAGTTCTGAATAGAGATAGGCGCGCGCCAGCGCGGATGTGGCCTCGGCCCTTTCGCCGGGCGAAGCGTGGCGGATCCACTGCAAGAACTGACGAACAATCATTGGCACTACCTGACGCGACTGACCGCCATCGTGCACATCGATGGCGCGGCTAAGCTAACCAACGAGGCTTAACAAAGCGTTCACCATAGAAATTATGGCGCGATTAACCATGTGGTAATCTGCGCGCCGCCTCAGATCTTCCCACCGGCCGGCTTGCGGCCATTGGCGGGCGGGTCGCTGAACAAATTGAGCATGAGCGAGCGCTCGCTCGCAGCCGGCACATCGGACTTCGCCGGCGTCCACAGATTGCTCACGGTTTGCGTCACCGGCCCGTTACCGCGATCGGTGAACATGCTCTGGAAGAACGGCCTCGCCTCCGGCGCCAACGCCGGGACCGGCACCGGCACCGCAGGCGGCACGGCATTGGCTTGCGCGAAAGCCTGCGTCACGCCCGCGGTGTCGGGTGAAACGGTTGGCGTGCTGCCGCGCAGGCCGGGCGCGAATGCAATGGCGCGCGCGATCTCGAAACGGCCGGTCAGCATGGCATAGACTTCGCTCACGCTCCGCGGCTGGCCGGATTTGTTCAGGAATATGCCCGGATTCGCCGCCGCCGCTTGCGGAAATAGCTCGGCCGCGTTGGCACGCGGTTGGCTGACCGCGGCGCCGATCAGCTTCGAGGCTCCGTCAGAACCGAGGAAATGCGCGATGTAGAGCTCGCCTTCGGACGGCTGGCGGCCGAGCGCGGTAGCCAATTGCGCGGCATTGGTCTGGGTGAAAGCACCCGCCATGGTCGCGCTTGCGGCCGGGTCGTTGCGCAGGCGCATGATCGCCGCGCGCTGGTTCGGATCGGCCACCTCGAAGCGGCCGTCCCCATTGAGCGAAATAGCGTTCGCGTACTGGCCGTAGCCATGCGCCGGTCCGGCATTTTTGAGGGTCGCGAGCCAGGTCTGATCGATGAACTGGTAGAGCCCCCTGGCGGACGAGGTCGTTGCCTGCGCGAGCCGGGTTGAGGTTGGATTCCATGCGCGCGGCGGTCAGCAGGTATTCGAAGCTGGCGCCGGTCGAACGCGCGGCGTCGCGGATTGCGCCCGCGACGCGCGCCGACGCATTGGCTATGATGGAATCGATCGCCATGTCTGGCCTTAAAAAGACGGGCCTCAAGGTCGCGGGCCGAACCTATGGCCAAACCGGACTCCGACATTCGCGAGCTGTGTCGATCCTGGGTAATTATGGTAAATGAACGATTAACGGCGGCGGCTGCGAACCGCCCCAGTCCCGATACGGAGGAAAGCGATGGTTGACACGATCCAGCGGCACAAGCGCGGCGGGCTCTATTTCGAGGACTTCGAGATCGGCAAGACCTACGAGCACCCGCTCACCCGCACCGTCACGCAGATGGACAACATGTTGTTCTCGAACATGACGCTCAACCCGCAGCCGCTGCACATCGACCGCCACTTCTGCGAGCAGGAAACCGAGTGGGGCCAGCCGCTGATGAATTCGCTGTTCACGCTCGGCTTGATGATCGGCATCCAGGTCTCCGACATGACGGTCGGCACAACCATCGCCAATCTCGGCATGAAAGACGTGAAATTCCCTAATCCGCTGTTCGAAGGCGATACCGTCCACTGCACGACAAAAGTGCTGGGCAAGCGCGAATCGAAGTCGCGGCCCGGCGCCGGAATCGTTGAGTTCCACCATCAGGCGTTCAAGCAGGACGGCACGCTGGTGGCCGAATGTCAGCGCCAGGTGTTCATGCGCCTGCGCCCGAAGTGATCCACCGACGTCGGCCGATGCGCTCCCTGCTCTTCGTCCCCGCCGACGGCGGGACCAAGCTCGACAAGGCGATGGCGAGCGGCGCCGACGCCGTGATCCTCGACCTCGAAGATTCGATCACACTCGAGCGCAAAGCGCAGGCGCGCGCCGCTGCGCTGGAATTCCTCAAAGCCGCACAATCGAAGAAACAGCGACCGCGCCTGCTGGTACGCATCAACGGCCTCGACACCGGCATGACTGACGCCGATCTCGATGCCGTGGTAGCGGGAAAACCCGATGTCATTCTGTTTCCGAAGGCGGAAGGCGGGGCCAGCGTGACCCATCTCGATGCCAAGCTGACCGCCCGTGAGGCCATCGCGGGCCTGCCCGAGGGCTCCATCAAAATTCTGGCTCAAACGGTGGAGTCGGCCGCGGGCCTGTTCTCAGCCGGCACCTATCGCGATTGCAGCATGCGGCTGATCGGAATGACCTGGGGTCCCGAAGATCTGTCGGCGGAACTGGGCGCTGAAGCCAATCGCGAAACGGACGGCACGCTCACGGAGCCCTACCGGCTGGCGCGCTCGTTTTGCCTATTCGGCGCGGCGGCGGCGAAAGTACCGGCGATCGAGACCATTCACGTCAACTTCCGCGACCCAGACGTCTTGCGCCGCGACACCGAACTCGCGCGCCGTGACGGCTTCAGCGGGCGGCTCGCCATCCACCCGGCGCAAGTGGCGGTGATCAACGAGGTGTTCACGCCCAACGCCGAGCAGATCGCGAAGGCAAAGGCGGTGGTTGCCGCTTTCGCGGCGCAGCCAGGCGCCGGCGCGGTCGGCATCGACGGCAAAATGTATGACCGTCCGCATCTCATGCGGGCGCAGGCCTTGCTGGCGCGCATCGGCTGAAGTTTATTCGGCGGCTTCCACTAACATCACTTCGTGCGCATGGCCGTGCTGCGCGTCTTTCACGTGCTGGGCGTGCGCGATGAAGGCGCGCGCGGCAGCGGTTCCGAACAATTCGTGCGTCTCGATTTCGTCGGCGGCGACTGCGGTCATGGCCATGTCGGTGTAGGCGTAACGCTGAGGATCGTGCTTCACGCGTAGATAGATACGGCGGAGCTTCAAATAGAGGGCCGCCAACTTGACTATTTTGCCGGCCATTTCGGCGAGATATTTCGGATAGAACGACCAGACCGGGGCGATCGGCAGTCCCGGCCGCCGGTCGCGGCGATATTTGAGGCGCAGCAGGCCGCTTTCGAGCGGATGGATGTGTTCGATATTGATGCTGCCCATGAACCAAGTGATCAGGAACAGCGCGTTGCTCGGGCTCGCTTTGGTCGACGCTACCCGCCGCAAAATCGTCTCGACGTGTTCAATGGTGTAATAGCGCTGCCACGCCATCTTGTAGGCGCGATCCCAATCCTCGCGCGACATTTTCGGGTGTGCCGTGCAGATGTGGTTGAGGTCGTACTTGTTCATGTCCGGATCGAGCGGCGTGCCGGCTTTGAACAGCTTGAGATGGTCCTCTGAACCCGGCAGCGGCGTCAGATAGAAAAACTCCAAGAGATCGACCGGCAGCTCGCGCTTGATCACGTCGATGTCGCGCATGATCAATTCATAGGTGTCGTTCGGGAAGCCGAGGATATAGCCGGCATACGTGAGAACGCCGGCGCTCTTCCAGGCCAGCAGCATCTGGCGGTATTCGGTGATCTTGTTCTGCCGCTTCTTGGCGCCGAGTAGATTGGCCGGGTTGATGTTCTCCAGCCCGATGAATACGCGCTTGATGCCGGCACGCGCGCATTTCTCGACAAAATTCGGCAGCTTGTGGCAAAGCGTGTCGACTTGGATAATCAAACTGATATTGAATTTCTCCACCTCGCGCAGATAAATCAACCGGTCGAGGATCGGTTCCCAATCCTTGTTGCGGGCGAAATTGTCGTCGGTGATGAAGAAGGCGCGCAGACCCTGTGCGTAGTTCACCCGCACGATCTTTTCGACGTCATCCGGCGAGCGGCGGCGCGACTTGCGTCCCTGCACGTTGATGATGGTGCAGAACGAGCATTGGTAGGGGCAGCCGCGGCCGGCATCGAAGCTGGTGGTGCCGGCGATGGTGCGTTGCGCGCGGTCGACCCGCAGCATCGGGATCGGCGTGCCCTCGATGCCCGGCAGGTCGTCCATGTAATTGTAGAGCGGCTTGAGCGCGCCTTCGGCGGCGTCGCGCAACACCAGATCGAGCCGGCCTTCCGCCTCGCCCGCAAACAGCGACAGGCCCATGGCGCGGGCGCGGTCGAGATCGGGATCGACCCCGCCGAGCATAGACAGCACGCCGGAGACGTGGAAGCCGCCTATGCCGACTTGAATGCCGCGCGCACGCAGCGGCTTGGCGATGTCGAGCGCGCGCGGGAACTGGTTCGACTGCACACCGACCAGCATGACCATGCCGGCGCCGACATCCTCGATCAGCGCCGCCAGGCGCTCGGGGCGGATGCGGGTATTGATCTCGTCGAAGGCATGAATCTCGATGTCGACGTCGTCGCCAAGGACGTGGCGCTCGGCGCAGTCCTTGGCGAGGCCGTAGAGCGCGGCAAGCGAATTCGATGGAACCGGCGAGCGCATCCACTGAATGACGTAGCCGTCTTCGTCATAGTGCGACGGCTTCACCAGCAGCAGGCAGAAACGCCGCCGTGCACCGACTTGAATCGCCTCTGTCGCACTCATACCAATCCCGCCGCCCACACTGCTTGACTACCCGCACAAAACGCGCACGCGTTTATAAGCCTACCTGCGATTTTTGTTCAGCGAAACCACTTTCGTCGCCTAACTACGTGGCTTGACGGCCGCCCCGCTATAGACCACATGAGGGTCGAACGTCTTGTCGGCGTTACGGAATTCAAGCTTGAACGCCCCGCTCTTGCCGATCGGAATCGTCCGGTAGAAGCATGAGCGCCGTCCGGTGTGACACGTGCCGGGGCCGGCTTGCTCGACCTTGAGCCAGAGCGCGTCCTGGTCGCAATCAACGCGCAATTCGACCACGCGTTGGACGTGGCCGGAGCTCTCGCCTTTCTTCCACAGCGCCTTGCGCGAGCGGCTGTAATACCAGGCCTCGCCGCTTTCGATGGTCTTGGCGACCGCTTCCGCGTTCATGTGCGCGACCATCAACACGTCGCCCGATTTGACATCGGTGACGACGGCTGTGATCAGTCCATCCGCGCCGAATTGCGGCGCGAAGACGAGGCCTTCCTCGATTTCGGATTTACCGGTCAATGTCGCCTCGCGTCGTTACCGCGGGGCTTAGCGTTGCGTCCCACGCAGCATGGTCATGAAACGGACTTGTTCGTTGGCATCCTCGCGGAATGCGCCGGTGAAATGCGTTGTCACCGTCAACGCGCCGGGTTTCTCCACCCCGCGCAACGACATGCACATATGTTCGGCCTCGATCATCACCGCGACGCCGCGTGGTTTCAAAATCTCGTCGATCGCGGTCGCCACCTGCGAGTTCAGATGCTCCTGCGTCTGCAGACGGCGCGCATAGACGTCAACCAAGCGCGCCAGTTTCGACAGACCCACCACCCGCTCAACCGGCATATAGGCGACATGCGCCTTGCCGTAGAACGGCATCATATGGTGCTCGCAATGCGAATTGAATGCGATGTCCTTGACCAGAACGAAGTCGTCGTAGCCGCCGGTCTCGCTGAAGGTGCGATCGAGCACTTCCACCGGGCATTCGCGATAGCCCTGGTAGAGCTCTTCAAAAGCGCCGATCACGCGCTTGGGCGTCTCCTGCAGGCCTTCGCGGTCGGGATCGTCGCCGGCATAGGCGATCAGCGTGCGCACGGCGGCTTCCGCCTGCTCGCGCGAGGGGCGCGGTTCGACCGGCGCGGGCGCCGCCCGCACATGCTCGGACAGACCCTGCTTGGGCCATGGCTTTATGATCGTATTCTTGGCATCCATAACGGTCTCTCCGTTCGACCGGCACGCACCCATCTGGGCTGCACCGGGAGTGTCACCGGGGTGGCCGCGTCAGTAACCCGCCTGACCGCTTCGGTCCAATGCGGGGCGCCTGGACGCCGCATTCCCATTCGGCATGGCTCGTGAACCACGCCTTGGCGCCGAGAACCCCTTCTCGCGCCATCGGGTCAGCCCCTATATATTCGTTTGCACGACAGAGGCAATCGGCAGCAACGGGCAAATCGGCAAAACTTCAATGCTTAACGATGTTTACAACGCCAAAATCCTCGATCTGGCGGGCAATATCCCCCGCCTGGGACAACTCGAAGCGCCCGATGCCAGCGCCACCGCCCATTCCAAGCTGTGCGGTTCCACAGTCACCGTCGATCTCAAGATGGACGGCCCGGTGGTTGCGGATTTCGCCCATGACGTGAAAGCCTGCGCGCTCGGACAGGCCTCGTCCTCGATCATGGCCCGCCATGTGGTCGGCGCAAAGCCTGCGGAACTGCGCGAGCTGCGCGAGGCCGTGCGCAAGATGCTGAAGGAAAACGGCCCGCCGCCTTCCGGCAAATGGGCCGACATCGCGGTGCTCGAGCCGGTGCGCGACTACAAGGCGCGTCACGCCTCCACCATGCTCACCTTCGACGCGGTGGTTTCGGCGCTCGATCAGATCGAGGCCAAACGGGCGCAGAAGCAAGCAAGCGCATGATCCCGAAAAGCCTGTCATCGACTTGATCGTGGATGGCAACCGGTTTTCGGGAAAGATTAGGCGCTAAAGAATTTTTGTAAGTTATTTCGCCGAGGCTATGCTGCCGGTTTTAGGTGCCAACAGGTCAGCGCGGTCTCCCATCGCCTTCACGCATCCTGCGGCGAGCCGCGGCAGGTTCTGCTGCGCTCCGGTATTGCCGAGGCGGATGCCGGTGACCATACCGGCGCTCTTGGTCTTGATCGTCATCGAGTGGTTGCCGGCGGCGGCGAAGGCACCGACCAGCGCGGCTGGCACCGTGCCGGCGGCATACGTCAAAAGTTCATCGGGCTGCGTGCGGCGTTCCGAAGACACCACCTTGAGCGAAGCCGACATGTCCCCGACCATCACGATCACCGCGCCGAGTTCGGCCGGCACCTGAATACTGCCGCCATTATGGCGCCGCTCGATGTAGCGCACGTCGAAGCTGTCGCCGCCGGCGCCACAGCCGAGCATAAGATCGAAGCTGCCGATGTCCTCGCCTTCGACGGTCAGCGGCTGGCGCCGCGCCAGGGCCACGACTCCGGCGCGATCGACCACCTCCCAGCGCCGCTCGCTGATCTTGGTAGCGCGGGCGCCATCGGTCACGCGCGGAACCGGGGGCGCCGCGGCCGGCGTCGGAGACGCTGCGACCGTGGCCGCCGTTACCGGCGCGGGCGGCGCATCGGTCACAAGCCGCGTGTGGCGCGCCTCGTCCGCCGTCAAGGCATGCATCGGCTCCCAGGGCGGGATGCGCAGCGCGAGATTGAGCAGATCGATCGAGCCGCCCATGTCGATGGTGTATTGCGCCAGCCGCCCGATATCGCGCTGCACCAGCACGAGATCCTCGGCGGTGTAGCTCGCCGCGGTCGGATCGTCGCGGCGGTCGCCGAGCCAGATCTGATGCACCATCACGCGCGCTTCGGCCGGCACCGCGCGGTGCACACCGCCGAGCAGCACGAAGCCGCACATGGATTCACAATCGGCGCGCGGAAAAAATTTGGCGCGCGGTGTACCATGTTCCGCGACAGCGAGATCGACGATGCGGCCGACCGTCGTGTCGAGGCCAGAGCTGCGGATGGCGCGCCCGAGCGCAATAGCGCCGAGCACCGAGCCGCCGTCGGAATCGAGCGCCACCGTGGCGCCGGTAAGATCGTGATTTTGCGCGAACAATTCGAAGTCGCGCGGCGTGTCCGCCGTGATAGCACCGCTCGCCGAAATCCAAAGTTGGCACTTGACGCCGCAGCTCTCGGCCGGGCCTTGCAGGCGCAGATCAAAGCGCATCGGCAGCGTGCGGTCGGCGACGTCCGCCGATGCCGGCAACGGCTTGACGAGTGCCGCCGAAGCAAGCGCAATAGCGAACGCAAGTGAGCGAGCCATTCTTCCCCTCTCGCCGTCGAGCCCTTATTTTTGACGCGGTTGTCCGCGTTCGTATTGGGCTTTGGCGGCTTTTGAGACCCCCGGTCTGGGTCTTTTTTAGTGAGCCGGCAGATTCGGGTCTAGTGTAAAAAAGTCGCTATCGACATTGTCTTACATCAAGACCGCCGGTTCCATTGCGATGGAACTTCTCGTGGAACCCTATCCTGGAACTTTATGGCGGAAATGAGCGGGCAACGAACGCCCTTCTCCCGTTTCACGCGCCTGCCGCGGCTGTTTGGGCGCGGACTGGTGGCGGTCTATCGCTATACGCTGGCGCCGCTGATCGGCCCGCGCTGCCGGCATTTGCCGGGCTGTTCCGATTATGCCGACGAGGCGATCGGCCGCTTCGGACTTTGGGCGGGCGGCTGGATGGCACTCGCGCGCATCTTGCGCTGCCAGCCCTGGGGGACGCACGGGCTCGATTTCGTGCCGGTCGAGTTGCCGGCCCACGCGCATTGGTGGCTGCCCTGGCGCTACGGGCGCTGGCGCGGGACCAACGAAGTGCCGCCGCAATGAGCCGACGCCGCAGCCGAATTCTTCTCGCGGTGATCGTGCTGAGCGCGCTCGCATCGATCTTGTTTGGTTTGCGCAGCTACGGCTCGTTTCTGTTGTTGCGATCGGCCTATGAGGCTGGCCGGCCGCAGGTGAGCAGCCTGCGGGCCTGGATGACGCTCGACCATGTGGCAGCGACCTATCGCGTGCCGATGAACGAGCTGATCCCCCGCCTCGGCCTGCCACCGGAAACCAGCGGCAATGAAAGCCTCAAGGATATTGCCGACCAGCGCGGCGTTCCGCGCTTTGATTTCTTACGGCAGGTCCAGCACGTGCTGGGGCAATCGGCGCCGGTGCCCGAGAGCGGTCAAAGCTCGGGAGGCCTGACCGATCGCATTTTGTCGGCGCTGCTGATCTACGGCTATCCGGCGCTGGCGTTGACGCTGCTGCTCGGAGCGATCGGCTTGCCGCTGCCGATCGGAGTGGCGGCCGTGCTCGCCGGCTCGCTCGCCGCGCTGGGTAATTTGCGTTGGGAATGGGCCGGACTCATCGCCGTCGCGGCCTCGTTCGCCGGCGACATGATCGCCTATGGAATTGGCCGTGCCGTCAGCGACAGCTTCCTCGCCCGCCATGGCCGCTGGATCGGCTACAGCCCGCAGCGCCGGGACAACATTCAAGGGTTGTTGCAAAAGTGGGGCGGCTTCACGGTGATCGTTTCGCGCACGCTGACGTCGTCGCTGAGTTCGGTGGTCAGCATCTTTGCCGGCGTCAGCCGCTACCGCTTCATGCACTTTCTGGGGTTCGCTTTGTTCGGGCGGCTGATCTGGACCGCGGCCTATCTGGGCTTGGGCTACGGCATCGGCGGCAATATCGACGCCGCCAGCCAATTCCTGGCCAATCTGAGCGGGCTCATTATCGCGCTTGGCGTGCTGGTGGTGGCGAGCGTTTATCGGGCTGGCATCATGCCGTCCGAGCCGGGCTAAAACCTATTGCAACCCCATAATCGGCTGCTATATCCCTCCCGCAATCGGATTCCGCTTACCTGCATTCGTAGGCAGCGAGTGAGCAAAGGAGACGCTTCATGGTCGCGTTGACCTTTCCCGACGGCGCACGCCGGGACTACCCCCAAGGCACCACCGGGCTGGATATCGCCAAGGGCATTTCGCCTTCGCTGGCCAAACGCACCGTGGCCATGGCGCTCGACGGCACCGTGGCCGATCTCGCCGACCCGATCGAGCGCGACGCGAAAATCGAATTCCTTACCCGCGACGACTCGCGCGCGCTGGAACTGATCCGGCACGACGCCGCGCACATTATGGCCGAAGCCGTGCAGTCGCTGTGGCCGGGCACGCAGGTCACCATCGGCCCGGTGATCGAGAACGGTTTCTATTACGACTTCGCGCGCAACCAGCCGTTCACGCTGGAGGACCTGCCGGCCATCGAGAAGAAGATGAAGGAGATCGTCGCGCGCGATAAGCCCTTCACCAAGGAAGTGTGGTCGCGCGAGCAGGCCAAGAAAACCTTCCGCGACATGGGCGAGAATTTCAAGGTTGAGCTGGTCGACGCCATTCCGCAAGACCAGCAGATCAAGATCTACAAGCAGGGCGACTGGTTCGATCTCTGCCGCGGCCCGCATATGACCTCGACTGGCAAGGTCGGCAACGCCTTCAAGCTGATGAAGGTGGCCGGCGCCTATTGGCGCGGCGACAGCAAGAACCCGATGCTGACCCGCATCTACGGTACCGCTTTCGCCAAGCAGGAGGAACTCGACGCCTATCTCAAGCAGATCGAGGAAGCCGAAAAGCGTGATCATCGCCGCCTCGGCCGCGAGATGGACCTGTTCCACTTCC
Source organism: uncultured Alphaproteobacteria bacterium (assembly GCA_963770985.1). Taxonomy (GTDB): domain Bacteria; phylum Pseudomonadota; class Alphaproteobacteria; order Rhizobiales; family Xanthobacteraceae; genus Pseudolabrys. The sequence continues at coordinate 42,127 of CAVYRR010000015.1, forward strand.
AGGAAGAGGCGCCCGGCTCGGTGTTCTGGCATGCGAAAGGCTGGACGCTGTTCCAAGCGCTCGAGAACTACATCCGCCGCCGGCAGCAGGACACCGGTTTCATCGAGGTGAACTCACCGCAGATGATGGATCGTGAGCTGTGGGTCACCACCGGCCACATCCCGACTTACAATGAGATGATGTTCTTGACCGCCAAGCGCGAGGAGGACGAGCGCGTCTATGCCATCAAGCCGATGAACTGCCCCGGTCATGTGCAGATTTTCAAGAACGGCCTGAAGTCGTATCGCGATCTGCCGCTGAAGATCGCCGAATTCGGCAAGGTGCACCGCTTCGAGCCCTCGGGCGCGCTGCACGGCCTCTTACGCGTGCGCGCCTTCACGCAAGACGACGCGCATATCTTCATCATGGAAAGCCAGATCGCCGAGGAGACGCTCAAGGTCAACGACCAGATCCTGTCGATCTACGAGGACTTCGGCTTCTCCGACGTGCGCATCAAGTTCTCCGACCGCCCCGACAAGCGCATCGGCGACGACGCCGTGTGGGACAAGGCCGAGGCCGCGCTGATGGCGGCGCTGCAAGCCTCCGGCCGGCCATGGACGCTCAACAAGGGCGAAGGCGCCTTCTATGGGCCTAAGCTCGAATACGTGCTGCGCGACGCCATCGGCCGCGAATGGCAATGCGGCACCGTGCAGGTCGATCTCAACTTGCCCGGCCGCCTGGGCGCCTTCTACATCGATGAGCATTCCAACAAGGTCACGCCGGTGATGCTGCACCGCGCCATGTTCGGCTCCATGGAGCGCTTCACCGGCATTCTGATCGAGCACTACGCCGGCCATCTGCCGCTCTGGCTGTCCCCACTGCAGGCCGTCGTCGCCACCATCACCTTGGATGCCGACGACTACGCCCGCGAAGCGATCGCGGCGGCGCGCAAACTCGGCCTGCGCGTCGAGGGCGACCTGCGCAACGAGAAGATCAATTACAAGGTGCGCGAGCACTCGCTCGCCAAGGTCCCGGCGTTGCTGGTCGTCGGCAAGAAGGAAGCGGCCGAGCGCCTGGTGTCGATCCGCCGCCTCGGCCAGGAGAAGCAAGAGGTGATGCCGCTCGATGCGGCGCTCAAGGCGCTCGCCGACGAAGCGGTGCCGCCGGACGTGCGGCGGGGTCAGACGGCGGCTTGAACAAGCGCCGATCTTGGCGAGGATTTATACGGTTTCCAGTCGATATCCGGCCCGCGACGAGCCGTGGCCAAGTGTGCAGTCGCCGTTGGTGAATATCGGTTAACCAAATGCAAACTTCACCAGCCCTATTATCGCGCGCTTTTTCGTCGGCGCGCGCCCGCGCCTCGCGCGTGCCACGAACGGCTCGTGGAGCAATAGGCTTTTCGATGCGCAAGCTAAGGCTCCCGACCGTGCTGTCCCGGCTGAACATCCGCATTGGCACCAAGCTCGCCATCACAGTGGGCATTGGCGTCGTGCTGGTGGCCGGCATGATGGTCAATCAGCAGCTCAGCAATGCCTCGGTGACGCAACAAGCCGAACTGGAGCGCAACGAACAGTTCGTCACCGCGGACATGCTGCGCGGCGGCGTCGCCTTGCAGCGGATGCAGATCGGCACGCGCGAAATACGCCTGTCGATTTCCGAGCGGGAAGCCGAACAAGCGCTCGCCGCATTGAACGAGAACATGGGCAACGCCGTCAGTTATCTCCTGGCCGCGGCGCAGCTCTGCGGGGAAATCTGAAAATTGCGCGCGCTTCGAGAAGCTCGTCAAGTTGGCCAGGGCCTACGCCGCCGCCGCCGCCGAGATGACGGCGCTGAAAAGAGATTACGCCGAAATCACCAAGCCGCTTGAGCAGGTCAGCAAGATCGGGACGGAGATCGACGTCCTGATCGCGAAGGCGACATCCGATGCCAAGATGCTGGCCTCGCAACGCATGGCCACAGCGGCGGCGCGCCGGACGGAAGCCGCGCAAATCAACATGGGGTTTGGATTTTTTGTCGTCGTCATTCTGACCGGTGCGGCGATTTTCGGCGTGCTTTCGATCGGCAGACCGATCAAACACATTGCCGGCGTATTGCTGCAGCTGGCGAACGGCACGAGAGAGTTCGATATTCCCTACACCGACCGCGGCGATGAAGTCGGCGACGCGGCGCGGGCGGCGCGCGCCTTTCGCGACAATCTCGTGCGGCTTGAAAAGCTCGAGGCCGAGCAGAAGCAAGCGGCCGCGCGCGCCGTGGCCGAGCGCAAGGACATGGTGCGCGATCTCGCCGCCACATTCGAGCAAGCCATCGGCAACATTGTAGGCGCCGTGTCATCCGCCGCGACCGATTTGGAATCAACGGCCGGCACCTTGACCAAGAACGCGGAGGCGACGCAGCAGCTCTCCGCCGCGGCCGCGATTGCCTCCGCGCAAGCCTCGGCCAACGTCCAGTCGGTGGCTTCGGCGACCGGCGAGGTGGGGGCCTCGATCGAGGAAATCGGCCGCCAGGTGCAGCAATCGACCAAGATCGCTGCCGAGGCGGTCAAACAGGCGGAACAGACCGACGCACGCATTGCCGAGCTGTTACGCTCGGCGAGCCGCATTGGCGACGTTGTCACACTCATCACCACGATTGCCGGGCAAACCAATCTGCTCGCCCTCAATGCCACCATCGAGGCGGCGCGCGCCGGGGAAGCCGGCCGCGGTTTCGCCGTGGTCGCCACGGAGGTGAAGACGCTGGCTACGCAGACCGCCAAAGCAACGGAAACGATCAAGACGCAGATCGCCGAGATGCAGGACATGACCAAGGACTCGGTCGCCGCGATCAAGGAGATCAGCGGCACGATCGGCCGCATCTCGGAGATTGCCGCGACCATCACCGCGGCGGTCGATGCGCAGGGCGCCGCGACGCAGGAGATCGCTCACAACATCGCACGGGCAGCGCAAGGCGCCGCCCAGGTGGCGGTCAACATCACCGACGTGAATCACGATGCCGATGAGACCGGCGCGGCATCGGTCAAGGTTCTGCAAGCTGCGCAATTCCTGTCGGGCGAGAGCCGCAAGCTCGACCTCGAAGTAGAAAATTTCATCAAGACCGTGCGCGCCGCCTGACCTCGATCCGTCCGAAGGCAAGAAGGAACGGCTGATCCCGTTGCTTAGTCTTCAGCGGGCGTTCTGCGTCGCCTGCTTGAGGGCGCGCATCACATCGCCGCGCGAGATCATCCCCAGCAATTGCCGATCGGGACCCAACACCGGAAAGCTGCGAAGCTTGACGCTCACCATCAACTGCAGAACCCGGGTCATCGGCGTCGTCGGCTCGACATGCACGACGCCCTCGGTCATCACGTCGCCCACCGTGCGCTTCATAAGTTCGTCGTAACCCGGAACCAGTTGCCCGGTGGTGAACGCGAAGGCCCGCAGGAAATCGAATTTGGTGACGATGCCCAGCAGCTTGCCGCCTTCCACCACCGGAAGCGCATCGAAATCGTATTTCGCAAACAATGTTTCCAGCTCGGCCATGCTGCATTGGCGTGTCACGCTTTTGACGGCGGACGTCATGTATTGAGCGGCCATCAACTCAAGAAAGCGAAACATCTCCACCATTCCCTTTCGATAGTCGCTCGGACGATTGAGGGAGACCTAACGGCCCTGACTCACGATGTAGGCCGTGAGGTCGGCAGCCTCGTTGCGCGTAAGATTCATGTCCGGCATCTTCGGATGCGGCAGCAGCAAATAGAGCGCGAGCCTAGCGCTATCAAAGCCCGGCTCTTTGGCGATGGCCGAGAATGGCGCCACCTGCGTATTGCCGCTTTTCTGGTCGGTCGCCACCACATGACAGGCCGCGCACCAGCGCTTGGCCAGCCTTTCGCCATTGGCCGCGTCGGCCGCGAGCGCCGCGTACGGCAGCGCGATGACAGCGACGAGCATCAGCAAACCTGGGATTATGCGGCTCATGAGCGGAAGCCTCGTTGATGGGATTGCATGTTAACGGCGCAGGGTATCGGCGATGTGACCTAGATCAAAGGCGAAGTTCAGGCGCCGGCCGCGGTGCGGACCTGGGCCCGCTCACCGCCGGCGTTCGGCGGCCGTTCGAGCATTGCCATAAAGCGCTCCGCCCAATGCGAGAGATCGTTCGCCACCAGCACCTTGTAATTGGCCGCCTGGCGCTGACGGCGCTCCTCCAGCGGCATCGCCAGCGCGCGGTTGATGGCGATAGCGACGCCTTCCGGATCGTAAGGGTTGACCAAGAGCGCGGCGGCGCATTCGCGCGCAGCACCGGCAAAGCGCGACAGGATCAGCACGCCTGGATCGTCGGGATTCTGCGCGGCGACGAATTCCTTGGCCACCAGGTTCATGCCGTCGCGTAACGGCGTCACCAGCGCGGCGCGCGCGGCCCGGTAAAGCCCGGCCAGAACGGTACGGCTGTGCGCCTTATTGATGTAGCGGACCGGTGTCCACGACGCCTCGCCGTAAGTGCCGTTGATGCGGCCGACCGCCTCGCCCACCATTCGCCCAATGTCGGCATATTCCTGGATGTCGGTACGGCTGCGCGGCGTGATTTGCAGGTAGGTGACCTTGCCGCGCCAGTCCGGGAAATTGGCGAGGAAGCGCTCGAACGCGTTCATCCGCTCCGGCAAGCCCTTGGAATAGTCGAGCCGATCGACGCCGATGATCATGGCGCGGCGGGATAGGCTGTCCAGCACCTCGCGCACGAACGCCGTCTCGATGGCGCGGCGCGCTAGCCGTGCGAAAGCTTCCGTCTCGACGCCGACCGGGAACGTGCCGATCTGCGCGACGCGATTGCCGAAGTGGAAACTGTTGCCGCCGGCCCACGGCAGCCCGCACTCGTTGGCGAGGTAGCGTGAGAAGTTGGCGGCATCGACCTCAGTCTGGAATCCGACGAGATCGTAATGACACAGCGCCGGAATAAGCTGGTCGTGGTTCGGCAAGGCGGTGACGATTTCTGGCGGCGGAAACGGGACATGGATGAAAAATCCGATTTTGTTAGCGTGGCCGCGCTCGCGCAACGCCTTGGCGAGCGGCATCAAATGATAGTCGTGCACCCACACGACGTCGTCGGGCTTGAGCAGTTGCTCGAGATGCCGGGCGAAGAATTCGTTGACGCGGAAATAACCACCGAGATCGCGGCGCGTGAACTCGGCAAGATCGAGCCGATAATGCAGGATCGGCCACAGCACGCGGTTGGCGAAGCCGTTGTAGAATTCCTGGTAGTCGTCCTTGCGCAAATCGATGGTGACGTAAGTGACGTTGTCGTGTTCGACGATCCTGGCGGGACCCGGATCGTCATCGGCGGCACGCCCACTCCAGCCGAACCAAACGCCACCTCGCCGCCGCAGCGTCGGCCGGATGGCCACCTCGAGCCCGCCCGCGCGCGTACTGCGATCGGGAACGCCAACTCGGTTCGATACTACGACGAGCCGCGCCAATACCGGTCTCCCCAGCTACGCGACAGCTTGATCGCTGTCAAAATCAATCCCGACATCGAATAGGTCTGCGGAAAATTGCCCCACAATTTCCCGGTCACCGGGTGGACGTCTTCCGACAGCAGTCCGTAGCGATTTCGTAATTTCAATGCGTCGACGAACATAGCGCGAGCCTCATCGCGCCGCCCAATTTCCCACATTGCATCGATCAGCCAGAATCGGCAAATCAAAAAAGCCGTTTCCGGCAAGCCGAAATCGTCTGCGGCGACATACCGCATAACGTTGAAGTCGCGCCGAAGTTCACGATTGATTGCCTCCACGGTGGAAACGAAGCGCGGATCGTTGGGCGCGATCAGTCCGAGTTCGGCCAGTAGCAGGCAGCTGGCATCGAGATCGTCGCTGCCGAATGAAGCCGAAAACGTCTTGCGTTTGGGATTCCAGGCGCGTTGCAACACCTCTTCGCCGATCCGGCCGGCGATGCCGCCCCAGTATATCGCGCGCTCTGCCAGCCCGAGATGGTGCGCGATCGCCTCCAGCCGGTGACAGCCGGCCCAGCACATCGCCGCCGAATAGGTGTGCACGCGTTTGCGGCCGCGGTATTCCCAGATGCCGGCGTCCGGCTCGAGTGCGAGGCGCGCCGCCTGTTCGCCGAGCGGCTCGAGAACCTTGAACAGCGCGGCATCGCCCGGCTTGGGCAGCCGGCGATCGAAGAACATCGGCGTCGCCGCCATGATGATGCTGCCATAGACGTCGTGCTGGTCCTGATGCACCGCGGCATTACCGATGCGAACCGGCCCGTCGCCGTTGAAGCCAGCAAGCGCTTCCGCGGTCCGTTCTTCGAGCACATCGGTGTGCACCACGCCGTAGAGCGGATTGAGCCGGTCCGCTCGGCCGGCGGCGATGGTCAAGATGTATGAGATGAATTGCTCCATCGTGCGGGTCGCGCCGATGCGGTTGAGCGCGCGTACCACGAAGAACGCATCGCGCATCCAGCAATAGCGATAGTCCCAGTTGCGCCCCGATCCCGGCCCTTCCGGGATCGACGTGGTGAGCGCCGCAACGATCGCGCCGGTGTCCTCGAAATTGCACAGTTTGAGCGTGATGCCGGCGCGGATGATCTCGTCCTGCCAATCGACCGAGAACGCGAGCCGCCGCGCCCATTCCATCCAATAGTCGCGAGTGCGGTCGCAGAATTCCCGGCAGGTCGTTTCGAGCGAACCCTCGAACGGCTCGTCGGTGCCGAACACCATGTGCACCGGACGCGTCAACACGAACGAGGCCTCGTTTTCCACATGCGAGAGCGGCGCATCGGTGGTCAGCCGCACCGGCACCTCGTCGCGCCAGTAGCGGATGTGGTTGCTACCGGACGAGCGCGTCGTCACCGGCACTCCATAACGATGCGCGGTGCGAAAGCGGATGCTGATGCGCGGCATGCCGCGGATCGGCTCGATGATGCGCACGAGCTGCGGCGGGCGGAAGATGCGGCCGTAATTCTGGAAGCGAGGCGCGAAATCCGTGATGCGCACGGCGCTGCCGTTGCCGTCGGCGAGTTCGGTCGCCACGATGGCGGTGTTGCGCATATAGTCCGAGCGGTTTTCGACCTGGCCGTCGAGCACCACATCGGTGAAGCCTTTTTCCTCCTCGCCGGCCAACAGCCGGCAGAACACCGGGTCGCCGTCGTAGCGCGGCAGGCACCACCACACGATGCGTCCCGATGGTTCAACCAACGCCGCGGTGCGGCCATTGCCGATGACCGCCAGATCGAGCGTAGACTCTGTCATGACGGCCGAGCCTGTCCGTTGGACGCCAGCCGCTGCAACGCCGCCCGCACCTCCATCGGCGAATCGAAAATTCCGGCGAGCCCGACAAAATGTCGGCCGACCGAGAACCCCTTACCGCCCAAACCCGCCAACACCGCAAATGCCAATTCATCGGTGACGTCGTCGCCGATGAACACCGGCATGCGGCCGGCAAACGGCGGATGCGTCATCAACGCGCGCACGCCGTCGCCTTTGTTGACGTTCGGTCGTTTCACTTCGAGCATCGCCTTGCCCAGCAGCACTTCCGTCGCCTCGCCGGGAAACGCCGCACGGCCCGCCGCAATATGCGACCGCAGGCGGTCTTCGTGCTGCGGCGCCTTGCGGTAGTGCAGCGCGAGCGAATAGCCCTTGTCTTCGACGACAATGCCGGAACCCGGCGTCGCCGCCGCGGCGAGTTGCTGCCGCAGTTCCTGCGGTAGCGGCGCCGCCGAACTGATCGTGTCGCCGCCATGCACGCGCAGCTCGGCCCCGTGGCCGCCGATCGCGGGCAGCTTAAGCGGAGCGAACAGCCGATCGAGATCGGCGATTGGACGGCCGCTCACCAATGCGAGTGCGCCGCCGGTTACCCGCGCCAAGCGCGCGAGCGAGTCGCGCAAATCGTCGGCGACATGCACCTCGTTCGGCGACGGCCCGATATCGATCAACGTGCCGTCCACGTCGAGCAGCAGCGCGATCGATTTGGCATCGAGATCGGCGAAAATATTCGTGGCCGCATCGTTCGCAATCGGTTGCGTTACCATCATTTATTCCAATGACCGGATTTGCGGGTTGGTTCCCGCCACCGACGAGATCATACGCTACTGCGCCTGCACCTCGACGTCGCCGTCAACGCCGGTGACGACCTTGAACTCGCGCTCGTAGACTCTGCCCTCGTTGCGCGCGATGGCACGATATTCGCCCTCGGCCAGGATCACGCGCGGAAACGCGCCAATCAATTCCTTGATCACGTCGCCGCCGGGCGTGAGCACCGACCAAGCGGTATTGGCGAGCGCCTCGCCGCCCTTCTCGCTCACCAGCTTGAGCGTGATCGCGGCGGCGCGGTGGGTAACGGTGATATCGGTGAGCTTGGCGGCCTGCACACGGATATCGGAGCGCACCACCGAGTTGGCGTCGCCGTAGTTCGACACGATGTAATAGGTGCCTTCCGGGACTACGACTACGTTGCCGGTCATCACGTGTTCGGCGATCGGCCGGCGGTCGCCGGGCTCGAACTGGCTGCCTTTGTAGACGTCGAACGATACCTGTCCGGCCGGAATGCGCACATCGCCGACGCGGCCTTCCAGGCGTAGCGCACCGGCCGGAAGATCGAAGTTTTCATGCACGTTCGGCCCGTTCAAAGTCACCGGCTTGACCGCGGTGGCGAGTCCGAATCCGACATGCACGATATAGGCGCCGGCCGGCAGCACTAAAGTCGGCGTCGGCGACTTGTCTTCCTTGACCAGACTGTAATTCCCGGCGGTGTCGCGCTTGGCCGAATAGACCCGCCACGTTAATCCGCCGCCGATGGGCGGCAATTGCTTGCCGAATTGCGCCGAGAGCGCGAGCGCGACCTGCCCGGGAGGCACGATCGGCACCGCAGTCGGCGCGCTCGCAGGCGGCGCGTTCGGCGGCCATTCGGATTGCGGCGCCAGCACGCCGCCCGGACCGAACGGCGCCCCGCGCGTGGCCGGGCCGGGCGCGAGCTGCCCACCGGTGGGCGCTGCCGACAATAAGGAATTCTGCCCGCCCGCTTGCGCCGCTGCCGCCTGCGGTACCAGCAAAGGCAGCACGATCACGAGCGCCGGCCACAGCCGGCGACGAGTGGCGAATGCGGGTGCAGTTCTCATGGCGGGGCCGTTTTCGGCCCAAATCGCGGCGAATTCAAGCCATTAGGCCGGTTTGTCACCCCGCAGACCCTATGCTAGGCGCAAACCTTATTCGAAGGTACCGACATGCCCGACGCCTTGCAGTTGCTCAAGACCCGCCGCTCGGTCAAGCCGATGGAATTGACCGGGCCCGGCCCGAGCAAAGCGGAAATCGACACTCTGCTCGCCATCGCCTCGCGCGTACCCGACCACGGCAAGCTCGCGCCCTGGCGGTTCATCGTGTTCGAAGGCGACGCCCGCAAAGTTGCAGGCAACGCGATCGCCGCCGCCTTTGCCGCCGATCGCGCCGACGCCACGCCCGAACAGATCGAGTTTGAACGCATGCGGCTGGCGCGCGCGCCGCTGGTGATCGCGGTGGTCAGCCGCGCCGCCCCACACGTCAAGATTCCGGAATGGGAGCAGCAACTCTCGGCCGGCGCTTCCGCCATGAGTCTGGTGTTAGCCGCCCACGCCATGGGCTACGCGGCGAGTTGGATCACCGAGTGGTACGCCTACGACCGGCGCGTGCTGGACAAGCTCGGCGTCACACCGGATGAGCGTGTCGCCGGTTTCGTCCATATCGGGCGAGCCGCCAAGCCGCCCGAGGATCGCGAGCGCCCGCCGCTCGATGCGATCGTCACCCACTATTCGGGGCCGAGGAAGTGATGTTCTACGAGCCTGACAAGCGCGACAAAAGCATCCTTGCGCACGACCCGTTCAAAGCCATCGTGGCGCCGCGCCCGATCGGCTGGATCACCTCTATGAGCTTGAAAGGCGAGGTGAATTGCGCGCCCTACTCCTATTTCAACGGCGTCAATAGCCGCCCCAATCTGGTGATGTTCGCCAGCGAAGGGCGCAAGGATTCGGTGAGCTTCATCGAAGAGACCGGCGAATTCGTCTGCAATCTCGCGACCTGGGATTTGCGCGAAGCGATGAACGCCACATCGGCGCCGCTGCCGCGCGGCGCCAACGAGATGGAGCGCGCCGGCCTCGAACCGGCGCCGTCGCGGCTGGTCAAGCCGCCGCGGGTGAAGGCCTCACCATGCGCGCTCGAATGCAAGCGCCTCAAGATTGTGACGATGGAAGACGTCGACGGCAATCCTATCGATTGCCACGTCGTGTTCGGCCAGGTCGTCGGCGTCCATATCGACGATCGCTTCATCGTCGATGGCCGGCTCGATACCGCGGCTATGCGACCGATCGCCCGCTGCGGCTACGACCAATATACCGCAGTCGAAAGCGTATTTGCGATGCAGCGACCGGTGAACTAATTCCTTTCTCCAGCATTTAACCATTATGTAATCACGTAAGCGCACGCTCCCTGTCACGTTTCGGTCACAAGACTCCGCCAGCGTTTTTCACCGTATCGGGGTGATCCGCTTGCCCGGTGGCTGGCCCGATCCGAAAGTCGGGGGACGGGAGAATAGTTTGGTGTTTGAGGGTTTATTCGCGCGCGTGCGCAACGGCGACCGTTCCGCCGAAGCCACCACCACGCCGATACAGCCGGCCGTCACGCGCCCCACCATCGGGCTCGCGCTCGGCGGCGGCGCCGCGCGCGGTTTCGCCCATATCGGCGTGATGCGGACGCTCGCCGCCCACGGCATCGTGCCGGACGTCATCGTCGGCACTTCGATCGGCGCGGTGGTCGGCGGCTGCTATGCCGCCCGCCAGCTCGACAGCCTGGAAGAATGGGCGCGCGAACTGACGGTGCGCGGTATTTTGAGCTATCTCGACATCAGCCTGTCGGGGTCCGGGCTTATTCGCGGCGACCACCTCGCAACAAAGCTGGAGACCACGCTCACCGACAGCCGCATCGACGATCTGCCGATCCGCTTTGCCGCCATTGCCACCGAATTCAATACCGGCCATGAAATCTGGCTCACCCGCGGCCGGCTGGCCGAGGCGCTGCGCGCTTCCTATGCGTTGCCGGGAATTTTCCCGCCAGTGCTGATCGGCGGTCGCTGGCTGGTGGACGGCGCCCTGGTCAACCCGGTGCCGGTGTCGGCGGCGCGCGCGCTCGGCGCCCGCCTGGTAATCGCGGTCAATCTCAATTCCGATCTGTTCGGGCGCGGCACCATCATCGCCGATCACGGCTCCGACGACGGCGAACCGCCGGCCCTAGAGCCGGCCAAATCGAACGGGCTGCGCGGCCTTTTCAGCGGCGAACGCTCGCTACGCCGGCAATTTCTCGGGCGGCGCGGCCGCCCCGGCATTCCGACCGTGATGGTGGAAGCGTTCAACGTGATGCAGGACCGCATCACCCGCGCGCGCCTGGCCGGCGATCCGCCTGACGTGCTGATCAGCCCGCGGCTGGGCCCGGTCGGCTGGTTCGATTTCCATCGCGCCGCCGAAGCGATCAAGATCGGCGCCGAGGCGACCGAAAAGACCATGGACGCGGTGACCGAGGCGGTCACCGCGCTGTCGCAGCCCTACGGCGGCGATGGGGTCGCTAAATAATAAGAGTTACGCAGTGCGGATATAATCCCGCATCGCCTCGGACTCCTGCTCGATTTCCCCGACGCGTTGCTTGACTACGTCGCCGATCGAAACCAAGCCAATCAGTTCGCCTTTGGCCAGCACCGGCATGTGACGGAATTTTCCTTCGGTCATCCGCTCCATGATGCTGGCGATGCTGTCGTCCTCGCCGCAGGTGGCGACGTTGCGAGTCATCACTTGCCCGACGGGCGACGTAAGCGCAGCGGCGCCTTGTTCGGCGATCGCGCGTACGATATCGCGCTCCGACAATATACCGGCGAGACGTCCGCCCGCGCCGAGGATCACGACCGCGCCAATGCGGTGCGTGCCCAGCAGGCGCGCCGCCGCCGCGAGATTTGCCGTCGGCTCGATGCTAACGATGTTGCCGCCCTTGGCGGCCAGAATTGCTTTTACGTTCATGGCAGCCTCCTTGGGCCCGGCGCCCTCGGGGTGCACGCTCACCCCTAAGTCCGGGCGATGGAGAACGATCCTGCCGGCCTGCCGGTTCCGTCAAGCCCATTCATGGCTGACTTGGCGGCGTGCGATCACATTGCTTAACGCCGCGTTGCAATCGGATTATTGCGGCATTGCACCAATGTCGTTGGTACTCGGTTCATGCGGTGCGGGATCGAACCAGGAAAACAATAACAAGCCGGCGAGAAAGCCGCCCATATGAGCCTGCCAGGCGACCACCTGGTCCGGTCCAATGCCGGGCATCGCCAGTGAGCCAACCCCGAACAGGATATTGATCCCGAACCACACCGCCAGGAAAGCGAGCACGCGCGGGTCGCGTAGCACGCCGCTAAGCGGGATCGCCGGCACGTGATACTCGGTGGCCTCGCCACTGCGCCGGAAGCTGAGCGGACCGCCGCGCTGGAAGGCAAACCTCATTGCCGCCGCCATGGTGCCGGAAATCGCCGCCGAAGCCCCGATCACCGGCACCTGCTCGCCGGCGTGGGTGACGAGATGCAGTGCCGCGCCGGCAGCCGCCGTCGCCGCGAAGAACGCAAGGAACCGCCATGGACCGAACCGCCGCGCCACCGCGCTGCCAAACGGCAGCAGCCACACCGCATTGACACCGTAATGCGTCCAGTCGGCGTGGATCAGCGCATAGCTCACGAATGTCCACAATTGCGCGCCGAAGCCGCCGGGCAGCACGCCGCCGAGCACGATGGATGTGTCGTAGCGCGCCGGGATGAATGCGAAGGTGAGCAGGAATTCCATATCCTGCTCGTCGGTGAATCCATAGGCGCGCACGGCGTGAATGCATGCCAGTACGGCCAGCACCGCGACGACGATGGGAGGGATGTTGAAGAGAGGTTCGCGCTTCACAAGAATCCAAAGGCTTGCGTGAGAGGCTTGAGTTACGCCGCTTGGCCGCCCGACCGCAAGCATAGACCACAAAAAAAGGAGGGCTTTCGCCCTCCTGTAAGCCGTATGGATGGTTCGACGGCGACCCTAGCAGCGATTGCGCCGCCGGCAATGCGATTGCCGTTTTAACGCTAACACGTGCCACCCCGTTGGCGGATGCGTCCACGGCACGGCGCCTGCTCCACCAAAGACGTTGCGGCGAAAAGCCGGCGCGAATGTCCCAGTCGGGGACAACGGCAGCCGGCGTCGTCTCGCGACGGAACAGGTGGCGTCCATGAAACATCAATCCACGCGTGCTGTGTTCGAATACTGGAACAGGAAACGGGGCATCCGCCGCGCCCCCGCGCGCGCCGACATCGATCCGATCGAGATCCGCCATGCGCTCAGCGACACTTTCATGCTGTCGGCAGATTTCACCGATCAGCTCCGGTTCCGGCTTGCCGGCACGCGCGTCTGCGCGCTGTTTACCCGCGAGATCAAAGGCGAGGCGTTTACCGAATTGTGGAGCGAGACCAGCCGCCAATCGATCGACGACTTGCTCGCCATCGTCAACAACGAGGCAACCGGCGCGGTCGCCGGGCTCACCGGACGCACGGAAGACGGCGCCGAGGCGGATCTCGAACTTCTCCTGCTGCCGCTCGCTCATGTCGGGCACGCCCGCGTCCGCGCAATCGGTGTGCTGACGCCGACGACTGCCCCCTACTGGATCGGCGCCAAGCCGATGGCCGAGCTTACGCTCGGCACCTTGCGTCATGTCGGACCGGACGCGGGCTTGAGCATTGTGCCACGTTTGGTGCCGGCTGCAGCCGACAGCTGGGTGCAGCATGGCTTCGTGGTCTATAGCGGCGGTCGCGAAACCCCATCGAGCGACCGGACCGGCTAACGCCCCGTTAACGATAAACTCATAGGGTCATGGGCTGGGAGAATTTGTCTCCCAAAAAAGCTAGACCGATTATGGCCGTCCCACTGCCCATGGCGAGATCGCTGCCGCTGGCCGAGGAACGCCGGCGCCACCAGCGCGTCAAGGTTAATCTGCTCGGACGCTACATGCTGGCCGACCGGCGCGAGTTTCCGTGCCAGGTCGTCAACATGTCGCCGGGTGGCATCGCCATTGTCGCGCCAGTCGTCGGCAACCCCGGCGAACGGGTGATCGCCTATGTCGACCATCTCGGCCGGCTCGAGGGCAAGATCGCGCGCACGCTCGACAACGGCTTCGCCATGACCATCGAGGCGACCTTGCGCAAGCGCGACAAGCTCGCCGCCCAGCTCACTTGGCTCGCCAACCGCCATATCCTCAACTTGCCGGAGGACCGCCGCCACGGTCGTTTCATCCCGAAAAAGGCCATGGCGCGGCTGATTCTGCCGAACGGCAACAATGTCACCTGCCGCGTGATCGATTTGTCGGAGTCGGGCGCGGCGATTGCCATCGCGCCGGAATTACGGCCCGCTGTCGGCAGCATGGTTACCGTCGGAAAGGCGCAGGGCCGGGTGGTCCGTCACATCGAGGACGGATTCGCCATCGAATTTACCCGTCTGCAGCACTCCGACTTCATCGAAGAAAACGTCACCGGCGAGTAGCGTCAGCCGCTGGTAAACGCCGCACGCAAAATTGTGCGCATCGCCGGGGGCGATTTTGCGTCCGCTGCGCAGCCCCGCCGGTATCCCAAAGCCTCAATCCAGGAACCGCTTACGGTAAACGCAGCGAGCGCGGAACCGCGCGCAGGTGCGTCATTGCTGCGTTTCGTCTATTAATGTATAAAACTTTAGCTAAATCATATTTTGTAAGATTTTAATCGAATTAAATTCTAAATTTTACTGTATTCGTCGCTTTTTTTATTACTGTTGTCTTCAAAACTACTTACTAGACTTAGCAGCGATGCAAAAACTTTGTGCGAATTGTGGTCCCAGCACGACGGGAAGGGGCCACAATTATGAGCTGGCGTTTCAAACGAGGTGCGATCAGCGGCCTATCGCTGATGGCCGGCTTGGCGATCGTGGCCGCCGCGGCCGGCACCGCCGCCGCGGATGAGCGGCTCGCCTATGGTGGGCCAGTCACCTTACACGAGTTACACGAGCGGCCTGCGTTTATCACGGTCGGTGAGGCGACCCGCACTCCGATCGGCTGGGTCGATTTCTGCATCGAGTACAAGTCCGAGTGCGACACCAAGCCATCGGCGGCGCGCGACGTGGTGCTCACGCAGAGAGCCTGGTCCGACATGGTCAAGGTCAACGCCTGGGTGAACCAGAATATCCAGCCGGTCACCGACCTCGAACATTGGGGCGTGGTTGAGCGCTGGAACTATCCCGACGATGGCAAAGGCGACTGCGAGGACTATGTGCTGCTCAAGCGGCGCATGTTGATGCAGGCCGGTTGGCCGCGCGAGGCGCTGCTAATCACCGTGGTGCGCGACAAGCGCGGCGACGGCCATGCCGTACTCACGGTCAAAACCAATCACGGCGAATTCATTCTCGACAACCAGGAACCGCAAATCCTGCCCTGGAGCAAGACCGGCTACCGTTTCGTGAAGCGGCAGTCGCAATCCGATCCGAATACCTGGCTCGCGCTCGGCGAAACGCACGCGCCAGCAACCGTGTCGGCACGCTGACACAACTATCTCGCTGTCTGAACTATCTGAGCTGTCTGAATTGATCGAACTCTAACAAGGAATTCGCGCTCCCGGTCACGTCCCCACCCCTCCCCGTCCCCAGACCGGGTTCGCGAGCGGCCGGCCCTCCCCCAAGGGTCGGCCGCACCCTGTTTAGGGGAGCCGGAACACGCGCCGTGGCAAACTTCACGCAATTGTCAACGTGCGGTCAGGCTGCCGACTCTTTTTCAGCGCATTCATTGCCGTGGGAGCGACAAGCCCAGCGAGGGAGTTTCCCATGCAACAGCGAATTGACGCCACTAGCGTAAGCCCCGCCGCCTACAAGGCCGTCGCCGCGTTACAGACTTACGTCGATCAATCCAGCCTTGACGCGAAACTGCGCGAACTCATCAAGATCCGCGCCTCGCAGATCAATGGCTGCGCCTTTTGCATCGCCATGCATACGCGCGACGCCCGCAAGCTCGGCGAATCCGACGAACGCATGCATCTGCTCAATGCCTGGCGCGAAGCGCCGATCTATACGGCACGCGAGCAAGCCGCGCTGGCCTGGACCGAGGCGATTACGCGGATCGCGGACGGGCACATTCCCGATGAAATCTACGAACA
Organism: uncultured Alphaproteobacteria bacterium; assembly: GCA_963770985.1. Lineage (GTDB taxonomy): Bacteria > Pseudomonadota > Alphaproteobacteria > Rhizobiales > Xanthobacteraceae > Pseudolabrys. Next base: position 58,268 of record CAVYRR010000015.1, read on the forward strand.
AGTGAAACGGCAATTTTCCGAGAAGGAAATCGTCGATCTCACCGCCGCAGCGGTCGCCATCAACGGTTGGAACCGGATCGCGATCGCGTTCCGGTCGACACCGCAGGTGACCAGTCAGAAGATTGCAGCTTAACCTCACCCGATCCGCTTGAGGCCCTTGGCGTATTGCTGCGAGCGCCGCACGTAGATGTCGGCGCCGCCACGGATCATTTCGATCAATCGGTCGTCGATGCGTCCGGATCGCGCGCGCTGGCGATCCCACGATCAGCGAATTGTCGGGAAAGCTCTTGCCCTCGGGCACCACGCTGCCGGCGCCGACCAGCGAATTCTTCCCGATCTTGACGCCGTTGAGCATGATCGCGCCCATGCCGATCAGGCTGTTATCGCCGACGGTGCAGCCGTGCATGATCACGTTGTGGCCGATCACGCAATTGCTGCCGATCACCATCGGGAAGCCCGGATCGGTGTGCAGCGTTGAATTGTCCTGGATCTGCGAGCGTTCGCCGAGCTCGATCCACTCGTTGTCGCCGCGTAACACGGCACCGAACCAGACACTGGTTTCGCGCTTGAGCCGTACGCGGCCAATCAACGTCGCGGTCTCCGCGACCCAATATTGGCCCGCGCCGGGAAATTCCGGCGCCTGTCCGTCGAGTTCATAAATTGGCATTCCCGCCTCCACGCGCGCAATCAGGCTGAGTGGATGCCGGTCAGCCGCACACGGATTGCGCGCCACTAAGAATGAGCGCGGCCGGACGCAAAACCAGTTCCCACTTTTGCTGGCCGCGCTTTGGCGGGCGAACTTGCACGAACAGCGATGGCGAGGGAAGCGGTCTTAGGCGAGCTAGAGCCCGCAGGCCCGCAAGGTCATCACCAGCACAAGGCCCGACATCAGGCTCCAGAAGCCGGCAATGAGCGTGGCCAGGAACACGAATTCGAAGCGGCGGCCTTCTTGCTGACGGCCAAGCAGCGTGTTGCGCATGATCAGGAACGGCGCCGCCAGCATCAACACGGGCACCGCCGCGAAGGTCGACGGGCTTGGGCCGGCGCTGAGCAGGCCGAAGCTCGGCAGACGGCTGGTGGCGAGCTGGTAGGCCGAACTGCACAAGCCCGCTACGGCAAAGCCGAGTGCAAGGGCCATTAGATTTTGCACGGATTCCGGCGACATTTCGGCCTCAACGCAATACAGGAGGCCATATTTCGCAAAGCCGGCGCGGCCGCGCCAGACAATCCTTAACAAATGGTAAACGCGGGAAACCGGGGCTGCCCCGGCCGCCGTGGCATAATCGCACCTGATTCGAATTCAGGACTTGGAATGGCCTATTTCACGCAAGCGCCCGCCCAAGCGGCAAAGCTCCGCCGCCGACGCCACGCCGGCCGCAGCCCGCTCACCGCGCCGCTCTTGCTGTTCGCCGCCGTCACGTTGTTTGCCGCCGTTTACGTCGCCTATGTGCTGTGGCCGCGCTGGCCGGACGCACCCATAACACTCAACGCACCGTTTTTACCGATCATCGTTGCGGGCGTTTACTTCAACGTCGAGCCGGCGGCGATCCGCGTGCCGGTACAGCGCCGCCCGGGCACGCAGGAGCGCATCGACCTCGCCTATCTGTGGCCGTCGCTAACGCCGCCCGATCCCGCCCTTCGCCCTACCCTGGGCGCTCCGGTCGATCCCAACGAACGTTTGTTCGTGACCATCGCGTCGGGCGACGGCACGCTGCCGCTGCTCGAACGCGTGCAGACGATTTATCCGCGCTATCTGATGCCGGAGCCGACCGCAGGACCTGACGGGCTCACGCTGCGCGGTTTCCGCGACGGTACGCCCTACCAGGGCGAAGAGATGGCTTTTGAATCGGCCGCGCCGGAGCATTTCCTGGCGCGCTGCTCGCGCAAGGGCGTCACCAATTCCGGCACCTGTTTGCTGGAACGGCGGATCGGCAATGCCGACATCACGTTGCGTTTTCCGCGCGACTGGCTGGGCGACTGGAAAGGCGTTGTCAGCGGCATCGACAAGCTGATCGCGCGGCTACATCCGAATTAGTCGACCAAATCGACGTCCAAAATCGGCAATTCGAAAATATACGACTTGCGGCCTTTTTCGACTTCGAGGAACAGCACACCGAGAAATTCTTCGCCGATATAGACTTCCAGCGAATCCGTCTTCTTCGGCCGCACCACGACGCGGATATTCTCATTGTCGAACTTGCGCCGCAGATAGGCATTGAGCGTCGGCACCGGCTGGATCGAGGGATCGCTGCCGACCTGGATGACCATGCGGAAATTATACGAGCGGTCACCGTCCTCGTCGTCCAGCGTCAGTTCGCCGAGATCGTCCTCGCCGACGAAAACTTCGGCGAAATCGCCCGCCTTCGGCACCACGCGAATATGCGCGTTGCCGAACAGCTTCTTGAGATAGGCGTCGAGTTTCCTGACTTCCGATACGTCCACCGGGCCGCTCCTTAATTGTGGGCAAAGCCTAGTAGCCCGATTGAACTGATCGGCGCAAGCGGCTCAATCAGCCGTCGAGCATGATGCCGTAAAGCATCTGGTCCATGGCGCGCGACGGTTCCGGGCAGCCGGCCTCACCGACCACCTTGGCCGGCACGCCGGCGACGGTGACGTTGTTGGGCACCTGCTTGATGACGACCGAGCCGGCGGCGATACGCGCGCAATGGCCGATCTCGATATTGCCGAGGATCTTGGCGCCGGCGCCGATCATCACGCCATGGCGGATTTTCGGATGGCGGTCCTCATGCTCCTTGCCGGTGCCGCCGAGCGTCACGTCATGCAGGATCGAGACATCGTCCTCGATCACCGCGGTCTCGCCCACCACCAGGCCGGTGGCGTGGTCGAGGAAGATGCCGCGGCCGATTTTCGCGGCCGGGTTGATATCGCACTGAAACACTGCCGACGCACGGCTCTGCAGATAAAGCGCGAAGTCCTTGCGGCCTTTGCGGAACAGCCAATGCGCCAGGCGATGCGTCTGAATGGCGTGGAAGCCTTTGTAATAGAGCACCGGCTCGACGAAGCGGCTGGTGGCCGGATCGCGGTCGACGGTGGCCACGATGTCGGCGCGGAAGATTTCGCCGAGCACTGGCTCATCGTCCAGCGCGTCGCCATAGGCCTGGCGGATCAGGTCGCCGGAAATATCGGCATTGCCGAGCCGCTCGCTAACGCGATGGATGACCGCGGCTTCGAGTGTGTCGTGGTGCAGGATATTCTCATAGATGAAGGTGGCGAGTTCCGGCTCGCGGCGCGCGACGTCCTCCGCCTCGCTGCGGATGCGCGCCCAGACCGGATCGACCTTGTCGAGGGCCCTTGCAGGCCGCGTCTGAAACTGAGCCATGGATTAAGTTCTCCAGCGTCTCTCGAACCCCTAGATGTGTCTTTTATCACATTTTTCGAGGGGCCAAGAGGGGCACGAAAAGCCCTTGGCGCATGGCTCATGCGCGTTGCTCAAGGAAGTCGAGCACGGCGGTTTTGAACACTTTGTCGCCGACCGCCAGCATGTGATCGCGATTCGGGATATCGAGCGCCTGAGCACCCGGAATGAGGGCGGCTAATTTTTGCGCAGAGCCTGCCACTTTGTCTTCGGTCCCGACCGCAATCAATACCGGCACGCGGATACCGGCGACCTGCTCGCGGCTCAAGGTTTGGCGATTGCCGCGGATGCAGGCGGCGAGCGCCTTGAGATCGGATTTGGTCTGTTCGGCGAAACTGCGAAACATCCGACCGGTCGGATCGCTGACGTCGGCAAGCGACGGCGCCTCCAGCGCCGCGGCCACATCGTCCGGCAACCCGACCTCCTCCACCATACGGCTGCCCATCCCGCCAATGACGACGGAACGCACGCGCGCCGGATGATTGACGGTCAGGAACGTCACGATGCGCGCACCCATCGAATAACCCATCACGTCGGCGCGCTCGATCCCGAGATGATCGAGCAGCGCACGCACATCGTCCGCCATCGTGGCGCTGTGATAGGCGGCGGGATCATAAAGCTTGCTCGACGCGCCATGACCGCGATTATCGAGCGCGATCGCCCGCCGCCCGGCGCCCGTGATCGTCTTCACCCAGCCCGGGTTGACCCAGTTCACCTCTTTGGTGGAGGCGAAGCCGTGCACCAGGATGAGCGGTTCGCCCGCACCCTCGTCGAGATAGGCGATCTCAACTCCGCCGTGATGGAAGCTCGGCATCGATGGCAAAGCTCGTGCAGTCAGGGCCTAGGTTAGCGATGATACCACGGCGCCAGCCAATGCCGGAAACGGATCATCAGCGCACGCACGCCGACCGCAAAGATCGCCAGGCAAAGCACATAGACCAGCGACGCGTTCTCGTTGAGTTCGTTCGATTTGGTGAACACCGACATGCCCATGCCGTTGACGCTGGCCAGAATCTCGACCGCGATGGCGTTGGTGATGCCGCGCGCAAAGCCGAGTTCGATACCGGCCACGATGAAAGGCGTGGCGGACGGCAGCGCGATACCGAACCAGACATTGTGCGTGCGCGCGCCGAACATCTTTCCGACGTCGAGATAATCCTTGGAGATCGCCCGCGTGCCGTCGGCCGTTGTGACGGCGACCGGCAGGAACACCGAGATCACCACAATCACCAGGCGCGCCGCCGGCTGGTAACCGACCCAGAGGATGACGATCGGCACTAATGCGATCAGCGGCAGCGCGTAGAGCGCGCGGATATAGGTCGACAGGAACCAGTCGATCTCGCGCACCCGCCCCATGGCGACGCCGATCAGGACCCCCGCCGCGCTGCCGATCGCCACGCCCTCCAGGATCGCGCCGAGGGTTGCCCCGACGTCGGACCAGAATTCCCCGGCCGAGATGGTGGATGGAATCGCCACGACGATTCCGCTCGGCCGGGCGACGAAAGTCGGGAAGCGTTGCGCGCACCCATATTTCCCAGATGACGAGCAGTACGGCGCCTGCCACCACCGGCGCGATGCGCTCGCGCGTGAGCAAGCCGTTGCCCCAAGCCCAGCGTGCCGCCGGCGCCGTCTCTATCCGACTGCTGTATGTCGCCATCGCACCAGATATCGTTCGATCAATTCGCCGACGCCGACCAGCACCACCGCGATCGCGCAGATGAAGATCGTGACGGCGAGCACCCAGCCCGAAGTCGACGACGGTGGTCCCTTGCAGCAGAACCGCAGCCACGCCATCGGGATTAAGGAAGAATTCAGCGACCAGCGTGCCGACCATCGACAATGCGATCGACTGCTTGATGCCGCTCATCGCGTAGGGCGTGACATAGGGCACGATCACGTCGCGCCAGAGCTGTCGCTCGTTCGAGCCGAAAATCGCCGCTACGTCGAGATGCTGGCGCGGAATGCTGCGCGCACCTTCGGTTACCCCGATCAGGATCGGGAAGATCGAGATCAGCACCGACACCAGCACACGCGAACCGAACTCAAAGCCGAATATCACCGACACGAAAGGAACCAGCGAAATCGTCGGTGTCGCGTACAAAATGTAGATGTACGGCTCGAACGCCGCCGATATCAGCTTGCTGCGGGCAAGCAACAGGCCGAGCGTCACCCCCACCACAATATTGATAGCGAGCGTGACGGCGTAAAGTTTTCCCGACACCACCAGCCCCGGCAGCAAGGGGCCGCTTTGCAGCATGTCCCACAGCCGGCTCATGGTGGTCGTGAACGGAACGAACAGGATGCCGAAGCTATTGCCGAGCGCCTGCCACGCGCCGAGCAAAACTACGATGCTCAGCGCGTAGCAGGCCAGCCTTATCCACCACGCATTGACGATGCGAAAGCGCGCGAGCCGCGTTCCAAAGGATTCCTCGGTTGCGGCCGTTGTCATTTCAGTTCCCGCACTTGCGGTCGTCATCGCATGGCTACTTCTTCATCGCGCCCATTTTCTCGACGCGCTTCATCGCTTCAGCATAGAGCGTCTTGTCCACGAGCTTGTCGTAGGTCGGCTTGGCTTCCGGCTTCAGCAAGCCGTTCTTCACCATTTCGTCGGCCTGACCCATCATCTGCTTTTCGTTTAGACCGTCATTGTTGACCCAGTAATTGATCTTGTGGAACGCATCGATGGCGCCCTTGGCCACTCCGACGTCGAATGAACCGGCCTTGGCGGCGATCTTGGCGAACGTCTCCTGATCGGCCGGCTTACTGCTGCTCATCAGCCTCTGGGTGAGAATCCAGCCCTCGAGGAACCGAATGACGCCCTCGCGATTTTCCGCGATGGCCTTCTTGCTGGCCAGCACCGAGCCGTAGTGCAGCCCTTCCTTGATCGATGGCGGGATCGCGATCAGATGCCATTTCTTTTTGGTGTTGAATTCGATCTGCGCCAGCTCGTCGATATGGAACACCGCGGTGTGGACTTGCCCGGCGATGCCCGCCTTAACCAGCGGCGCATTGGCGAGGTCGATCGGAGTCATATCGGTTAGGGCAAGCTTGCAGGATTCGGCGACCGACTTCAAAAACAGCCAGCGCGCATTGTTGATGCCGTCGGCGGCGACGGTCTGCGCCTTGAGGTCTTTGCAGTCTTTCACGCTCGGCGTATCCGATCCGATGATCCAGTCCTGATTGGGCATGCCGGCGATCACAACGATGGGCGCGCCCGCCGAGATCAGATTCACCGCGACCGGCGTCGCCGTGTAGCCGACTTGCACGTCGCCGGTGACCACCGACTTCGCTGTGTCGGTGCCGCGCTGGAACCAGCGGAAGCTCATGTCGAGGCCGACTTTCTTCCAAATGCCTTGATCCTCGCCGACATCGACAAAGGTGTTCGAGAAAATCGGCGGTCGCCCGATCGCCGAAGACGAGAGCTTGATGTCCTCGGCGTTCGCGCTGGTTGGTACGCAGAACGCCATCGCCGACAGCGCGAGCATTGCGCTGAGCAGCGATTTTGGTCCAGTCATTTTACTCATGGTTGGTCTCCTCCCTGTTTGTTGAACGCTGACGTCTTTTCGGACGTTTCTTGTCGAACTCCTATTGCACACGCGCTCCGGTCACCCCCGGCTGGTCGAACAGATCATGCCAGACCTGCTCACGAAGATTGATGAAAGTCGAAGTTGATACCACGCTGCGCTCGCGCGGCCGCGACAGGTCCACTTTGCGCACCGCGCGCACATGCGCCGGCCGGCCCGCCAGCACGACAACCCGGTCGCCCATCAGCACCGCCTCATCAATCGAGTGGGTGACGAACATCATGGCGGTCGGCCGGCGGTCCCAGATGCGTAACAGCTCGAACTGAAGCTGCTCGCGCGTCTGCGCGTCGATCGCGCTGAACGGCTCATCCATCAATAGAAGTTTCGGCTCCATCACCAGCGCGCGCGCGAGGCCGGCGCGCTGCTGCATGCCGCCGGAGAGCTGGTGCGGATAAGATTTCTCGAAGCCCTGCAAGCCGACCAGATCGATCGCGTCGGCGACGCGCTGCTCGACCTCTTCCTTCGGCGTGTGACGAAGTTTCAGCCCGTAGGCGATATTGCTCCAGAGGTTCTTCCACGGGAACAGCCCGAAGTGCTGGAACACCATCGACACGATCGGCAGCGGCTTCTCGACCCGCTGGCCGTCGATGCGGATCTCGCCGCCATTGAGCTGGTTCAAGCCGCCGACGCAGCGCAACAGCGTGGTCTTGCCGCATCCGGACGGGCCAACGATGCTGACAACCTCCGAACTGCCGACGCTGAGGCTGAGGTCGTTGAGCACCTCGAGCTGCCCATAGCGCAGGCACGCGTTCTCGACCACCAGCCGTGCATCGCCGGGGCCTTTCATGGCTGGGCAATCCGTCGCGCGCGGCTCACTTGTTCCTCCCAAAGCCTCCGGCGCTCGATGAAGGCCGGATCGCGATGCCCCACATCATTGTCGCTTCATTTATTTTTCGGCAGCCTATCGGCTCGATCCGGCAAGAGCAATGCAAACGGTATGGACATAAGGTCTCGGGTGCTGCGCCGTTTTCGGTTTTCACCTCGCTGAAATGGCCCTAGGCACGGCGCGGCCGCCTCGCTATGGTGCCGCCGAAATCGCCCCGATTCCGGTAACGAAAAGGGTTCCCCATGGCGGAGCATGTCGTCCCCCATTTCCACAACGATCCGGGCGTGCCGGTGATCGAAATCGGCGCCAAGGAATTCCAATGCGTGGGCGCCACGCCGCCGTACGATCACCCGCACGTCTTCCTCGACATGGGCGAGGATAACGAGATCATCTGCCCCTATTGCTCGACGCTTTACCGGTTCGATCCCGCGCTCGATTCACACGCGGCACGGCCCGCGGAATGCGCATTGCGGGTCACCGCAGCTGCCTGATCCAAAATCGGAGCTTTGAGCCTTGGCGTCCGCGCGTCACGTCATCGTCGCCGGCGCCGGCATCGCGGGGTTGACGGCAGCGCTGGCGCTGGCGCGCGCCGGTTTGCGTGCGACGGTGCTTGAGCAGGCCGCCAAGCTCGAAGAAACCGGCGCCGGCATCCAACTCTCGCCTAATGCGACCCGCGTGCTGATCGCGCTCGGTTTGCGCGAACGGCTGGCGCCATCGGTCATGGCGCCAGAGGCGATCCGCGTGATGGCTGGCGGCTCGGGCCGCGAGATCGTGCGCATCCCGCTTGGGGTGGCCGCCGAGCGACGCTACGGCGCGCCCTATTGGACGATCCATCGCGGCGACCTGCAAGCGGTACTTGCTGACGCCGCGCAGAGCACGCAGGACATCGCGCTCAAGCTCGCCACCCGCGTCGAGGATTTCGCCGTCCACGGCAACGGCATCACGGTGCAGGGCCGCGGCGGCCAGCGCGTGGTGGAAGAACGTGGGCGGGCGCTGATCGGCGCCGACGGAGTGTGGTCGACGCTGAGCGAACGGATACAGGGCCGGCGCCCACCAAGCTTCCGCCACCGCACCGCCTGGCGCACGCTGGTGCCGGCCAATGCGGTGCCGGAGCAATTCCGCGAGCCACTGGTACATCTGTGGCTCGGGCTCGACGCTCATCTTGTGCATTATCCGGTGAAAGGCGGCCGCCTCATCAACATCGTCGGCATCGTGCACGACGAATGGAAGGAGACCGGCTGGTCGGCCGCCGGCGAGCGCGCGGAAATTTTGCGCCATTTCGCGCGCTGGTCCTGGGCCGAAGCGGCACGTGCGCTGATCGCGATCCCCGACCAATGGCTGAAATGGGCGCTCTACGACCGCAAGACACCGTTTGGCGGCGGCATGGGTCCGGTGACGCTGATCGGGGACGCCGCCCACCCGATGCTGCCGTTTCTCGCGCAAGGCGCCGGCATGGCGATCGAGGATGCCGCGGTGCTCGCCGACATGCTGGGAAAATATTTGGATGACCCCGCCGACGCGCTGCGCGCTTACGAGGGCGCGCGCTGGCACCGCACCGCGCTCGCCCAACTCCGGTCCCGCCGTCAGGGTCGCATCTATGGGCTGAGCGGCCCGGAAGCGCTGGTGCGCAATCTCGCGATGCGTGCGATGGGCGGAGAAAAACTGCTCAGCCGTTACGACTGGCTCTATACTTGGCAACCGCCTGCAAGGTTCCAGAACGCGAGCTGACGAATATGTTGTTTCCCTCAACCGTCGCCGGCAGCCTGCCGAAACCGTCATGGCTCGCCGAGCCGAACAAGCTCTGGCCGCAGTGGCGGCTGCAAGGCGACGATCTCGCGGCGGCCAAGCTCGACGCCACGTTGCTTGCGGTGAAACTTCAGGAAGACGCCGGCATCGACATCGTTTGCGACGGCGAAATGTCGCGCCAGCATTTCGTGCACGGCTTTCTGGAATTCGTGGATGGCATCGATTTCGCCCACAAGGTCGAGATGGGCATCCGCGCCAACCGCTACAAAGCCATGGTGCCGGTGGTGCGCGGCAAGTTGATGCTCAAGGGCCGCGTGCACCAATCCGAAGCGCGCCTCGCCCGCGCCCACACCACGCGTCAGTTGAAGATCACGCTGCCGGGGCCGATGACCATCGCCGACACCATCGCCGACGCGCACTATGGCGACAAAGTGAAAATGGCGATGGCCTTTGCCGGCTTGCTGAACCAGGAAGCGCGCGCGTTGCAAGCCGACGGCGTCGATGTCATCCAGTTCGACGAGCCGGCCTTCAACGTGTTCATGGGCGAGGTGCCCGGCTGGGGCATCGAGGCGCTGCATCGCGCCATCGACGGGCTGACCTGCATCACGGCCGTGCACATCTGCTACGGCTACGGCATCCAGGCCAATATCGACTGGAAAAATTCGCTCGGCGGCGAATGGCGGCAATATGAGAAGATATTTCCGGCGCTGGCCAAGAGCCGCATCAAACAGGTATCGCTGGAAGCGATCAATTCGCGCGTGCCGTTGAAGCTGCTGTCGCTGCTCGACGGCAAGGACGTGCTGGTCGGCGTCATCGACGTCGCCACCGACACGGTCGAGACGCCCGAACAGGTGGCGCAAGTGATCGGCGAGGTTTTGAAATTCGTGCCGAAGCAACGCATCGTCGCCTGCACCAATTGCGGCATGGCGCCGATGCGGCGCGACATCGCCGAGGCCAAGCTCAAATGGCGCTCGGCGCCGGGGCGAAGCTGGCGCGGGAAAAGCTCTCTTAGCGCCCGGCCCTTCCCATCACGTCCATCAATTCGGCGACCTTGCGCCGCTGGTCGGCCTTGTCGCCGCTCGAAATCGCGTGTGCGACGCAATGGGCGACGTGGCCGCGCAGGATTTCCTCTTCCACCCGGCGCAGCGCGGCGCGCACCGCGCCGATCTGCGTCACGATGTCGATGCAGTAGCGCTCGTCCTCGACCATGCGCGCGAGGCCGCGCACCTGGCCCTCGATACGTTTGAGCCGTCCGAGCGTCGATGCCTTGCTGTTCTTGGCCATGGGGTCTATATACCCCCTAGGGGTATCGAAGGCAAGAGCCTCCGGATACCACCGCGCCAAAAACCGAAATAAGAGTTGTTTGCCATGAGCACGACCGCCGAGCACCATCATCATCACGACGCCCCCGCCCAAGGCGGCGTCATCGATCCGGTCTGCGGCATGACGGTCGACCCGCACACCGCCAAGCACCGCGCCGACTATCGCGGCCACACCTATTATTTTTGCAATCCAGGCTGCCGCACCAAGTTCATCGCCGACCCGCAGAAATATCTGGGCAAACGCGAGCCCGAACCCGTGGTCGAAGGCGCCACCTACACCTGCCCGATGCATCCCGAGATCCGCCAGATCGGCCCGGGCGCCTGCCCGATCTGCGGCATGGCGCTGGAGCCGGAAATCGCCACCGCCGACAGCGGCCCCAATCCCGAACTCGCCGACATGACGCGCCGGTTCTGGATCGGCGGCGCACTGGCGCTGCCGGTTGTCGTGCTGGAGATGGGCGGACATCTCGTCGGCGGACACAACTGGATCGATCCGACGCTGTCGAACTGGATTCAATTCGCCTTCGCGACACCCGTCGTGCTGTGGGCGGGCTGGCCATTCTTCGTGCGCGGGTATCAATCGCTACTCACCCGCAACCTCAACATGTTCACGCTGATCGCAATGGGTACCGGCGTGGCTTACGTCTACAGCATCGTCGCCACACTGGCGCCAGCTACATTTCCCGAGAATTTCCGCATTCACGAAGGCGCTGTCGCCGCCTATTTCGAAGCCGCAGCCGTCATCACCGTGCTGGTGCTGCTCGGCCAGGTGCTCGAACTGCGCGCGCGCGCCGCGACCTCGGGCGCCATCCGCGCACTGCTCGATCTCGCGCCCAAGACCGCGCGCCGCGTCAAAGACGACGGCAGCGACGAGGAAGTCTCGCTCGACGCCATCGCGGTCGGCGATCGCTTGCGCGTGCGCCCCGGCGACAAGGTGCCCGTGGACGGCGCCGTGCTCGAAGGACATTCCGCGCTCGATGAATCCATGGTGACCGGCGAGTCCATGCCGGTGACCAAAGACAAGGACGCGCGCGTGATCGGCGGCACCATCAATATGAGCGGCAGCTTCGTCATGCGCGCCGACAAGGTCGGCCGCGATACACTGCTGGCGCAAATCGTGCAGATGGTGGCGAGCGCGCAGCGCAGCCGCGCGCCGATTCAGCGGCTGGCCGACCAGGTCGCCGGCTGGTTCGTGCCGGCAGTGATTGCGGTCGCGCTTCTGGCTTTCGCCGCCTGGGCCACGTTCGGCCCGGAACCGCGCTTCGCTTTCGGACTGGTCGCTGCCGTGAGCGTGCTGATCATCGCCTGCCCCTGCGCGCTCGGCCTCGCCACGCCGATGTCGATCATGGTCGGCGTCGGGCGTGGCGCGCAACTCGGCGTGCTGATCAAGAACGCGGAAGCGCTCGAACGCATGGAGAAGGTGGATACCCTCGTGATCGACAAGACTGGCACGCTCACCGAAGGCAAACCGAAAGTGGTGGCGGTCGTCGCCTTGCCCGGCTTGGATGAGGCGCAGGTGCTGCGTTTCGCCGCTAGCGCCGAGCGCAGCAGCGAGCATCCACTCGCCGCGGCGATCGTCGCGGCTGCCGCCGAGCGCAAGATTGAATTAGGCACGGTGCGCGGCTTCGACGCCCCGGCCGGCAAAGGCGTGATCGGCATGGTCGAGGGCAAGCGGTTGGCGCTCGGCAGCGCCAAGTTCCTCGCGGAGTTGAACATCGACACGGCCCCGCTCGCCCAGGAAGCCGAGCGGTTGCGCCAGGACGGCGCCACTGCGATCTTCCTCGCCATTAACGGCAAGCCGGTCGGCGTCATCGCCATCGCCGACCCGGTCAAGGCGACCACGCCGGAAGCTCTCAAGGCGCTCGTCGCCTCCGGCGTGCGCGTGGTGATGCTGACCGGCGACAACCGCACCACCGCGCTCGCTGTCGCCAAGCGCTTAGGCATCGCCGAAGTCGAGGCCGACGTGCTGCCCGATCAGAAGAGCGCGGTGATCGAGAAGCTCACCCGCGAGGGCCGCGTCGTGGCCATGGCGGGCGACGGCGTCAACGACGCGCCGGCACTGGCCGCAGCAGCTGTCGGCATCGCCATGGGCACCGGCACCGACGTCGCGATCGAAAGCGCCGGCATCACGCTGCTCAAGGGCGACCTCACCGGCATCGTCAAGGCGCGCGCGCTGTCGGCGGCGGTCATGAGCAATATCCGGCAGAATTTGTTCTTCGCTTTCATCTACAACGCCGCCGGCGTGCCGATCGCGGCCGGCGTACTTTATCCTGCCTTCGGATTGCTGCTTTCTCCGATTATTGCCGCCGCGGCGATGGCGCTTTCTTCCGTCAGCGTCGTTGGTAATGCGCTGCGGCTGCGCCACACGTCATTGTAAGGACTTCGCAATGCATCGCGTCTTTTTGGTGCTGGGCTTGGTCGCATGGGCTGGCGCCGCCCAGGCCGCCGAATGGCGCGTGAGCCGCGTCAGCGCGCCGGCCCGCGTTACGGCAATCGAAACCGTGGACGGTCAGGCGCAAGTCAACGCCGGCGGGCTCTGGTACAAAATCGTACTCGCCGGCGAAAAAATTGCCCTCAGCTACATCGACACGCCGGCCCAGCCGGAGCTTCCGGACGGCGCGCTGCCCGACGGCAAGGTCGCCACCGGCAAAGGCGAGATCGCCCGCGCTTGGCTGGCCGAACCGACAACGCGCTACGACCACGGCGTCCTGGGCGACAAGATCGAGGCCGGCGCTTTGGTGATCGAAGCGCGCGACGGAAAGCGCCAGACCGTTCGGCTCAAGGACGACGCCGTGTTCGAGGACCTGCGGCCGCGGCTCGCCGATCTCAACCGTGACGGCCATGACGAGATCATCGTCGTGAAGTCTTATCTCAAGCGCGGCTCCAGTCTGGCGGTGATCGCCGAGCGCCGCGGCAAGTACGAGATCGTCGCCGAGACGCCGCCGCTCGGCGCACCGCATCGCTGGCTCGACCCCGCCGGCATCGCCGATTTTAACGGCGACGGCAAACGATCAATCGCGCTGGTGCGTCAGCCGCATGTGATTGGCTCGCTCGAATTGTGGAGCTGGCGCGGCGGCGACTTGCACAAGGCCGCCGAGCTGCCCGACATCGCCAATCACATCGCCGGCACGCGCGCGATCGACATGGCGGCCGTTGCCGATTTCGACGGCGACGGCGTCGCCGATATCGCCGCGCCCTCGTTCGACTGCAGCCGCCTGCGCATTGTCAGCTTCGCGCCGCAGCCACGCGAGATCGCAAACGTGCCGCTGCCGGCGAAAGCCGTCACCAATCTCGCTTTGATCGCGGAAACCGCCGGGCCGCCGGCCATCGCGCTCGGCCTCGCCGACGGATCGCTCGCCGTGATCCGGCGCGTTCCATAAATCGGTTCAGTGGATGGGGCTGTCGCTCGCCCGTACGACGGGTTTGCCGACGCCCGCCGCGCCATCGCAATTCTTCTCGGCGGCGGCGGCCCGCAAATTGTTCAGCTGACCGCGCGTCGTGACGTATTCCGACCCATAGGTGGTGTCGGCGATGATCCGCCCGGCGGGATCGGTGCTGGCTTTAGCCATCAGCTGTTCCAGTTCCCTCTGGCGCTCTGCTACGCCCTTCGCGGTTCGCGCGATATCGTCACAGTTGTAAAGCACGTAACCGCCCGGTGCGACCAGGAACGACGAGACACTGTCCTCCGAACTGGCGCAAGCAGAGAGCAACACGCTCGCGATCACAGCTACGGCGATCGCGCGCTCATGGTGCCCGGCGTTAGGTTTCGAATTCAGCATTGACCCGCGCTAGGCCTATTTCGTGTGGACCGTCGTCGTCGATCGTGGCCGCGATCGCTATTCGAAGCTTCCGACTGGCGCGTCTCTCCCGATAGTTCGCCATCCCGCCTTCATTTCTCCTGTATGCGATTTAAGTAATCGACGACCGCAAGGATGCGACCGTGAACCACACCTTCCGGAGAGGCTGGAGGTGAGTATATATATTCTTGCGCTTGTTTTAAATTAAACGCTTGCGGCGGCGTGAAACGATACCCCCAAATTGGCATTTCACGCGTACCATGGCTGCTGATCGACTTTCGCCCATCGATCACCTCGTACACAGCGTTGACCGGAAATACGCCGTGATTGTTCTTGGTCAGCACCGTTAGGTCGGTAGGTGTCGATTTCAGCGCCGCAGTCAGCGGCCCCTTTCCCTTTCCATCCACACCGTGACATGCAGCGCAACCGGACTGATATTCAATTTTGCCTACATCGATATCTTGGGCGAATGCGCACGTACCGAACCCGACGACCGCGCTCGCGATTATTACCCACTTGAAAGCTGCTTTTTTCATCGTGCGCTCCCGTCGGTGTTTGCGAGATATCAAATCGTTACTTTGCTCACTACCTGTTGAAAATGATAAGAGCGTTTTTGAATGAATGGCCTACACGCAAAATATAAAAGCCAATCGTAATTTCCGAATGCCCAGCGCAAGGACTAACCACCCAATTAAACAATCTGCTCCGCTATTCGAAAGTGCATTGACTTGGATCAATCAGCTTTGGTGCGGACGCCGGGACTCGAACCCGGACGGGATTACTCCCAAGGGATTTTAAGTCCCTTGCGTCTACCATTCCGCCACGTCCGCGTGGCACGCGCTTCCTACTCCGCGCCGGCGCGCGGATAAGCACCACGCGGCGGCGTGTCAATCTACTTCGGTAATAACTGACCCCAAACCGAATCCCAGTCCTTGCCGGAGGCGTCGACCACGCGGCCGTCCTGCTCGAAGAACTTGTTGGGGATCTGGAACATGGCGATGAATGTGCCGCCCTTCGGGCTCCAGGCCACGTGCCGGCTGCCCGCGGGCCGCCAGACGAATTCGCCGGGGCCGACCTCGATGCCGGCATCGGGACCTTCTTTGTCGACCAGCGAGCCTTCCAGCACGTAAGTCTGCTCGATCAGCACGTGCTCGTGGTCCGGCAGCACCGCACCCGGCTCCATTTTCATCAGCATGGTGGCGAGCCCGCTCTTGGGATCGAACAGCAGCGTCTTCATCTCGCAGCCGGGAAAGCGCAGCTTCTGCCACGGCATGTCCTGCGGGCGCAGATGGCGCGAACGCAGGTCGTCGACAGGTTTCGCGTTCTGAGTGTTCGGCTTGACGTTCATCGGCTTCCTCCCGGACGGCGCGCCATATTACACCGAAAATGCGGCTAGTTCTCCAATTTAATATGGGCTTGCTCGACGATCTTGCCGAACTTTTCGGTCTCCGATGCCACGAAGCTCGCGTATTCCTTGGCCGACATCAGCCGCGGCACGATGCCCTGTACGGTCAGCTTGTCGGAAATCGAGGGGGTCAGCAGCGCCGTATTCACGATGTCGTTGAGGCGGTCGACGATCGCGCTCGGCGTGCCGCCGGTCGCGAATAGGCCGAACCAGTTGAGCAGCTCGTAGCCGGCAAGCCCGGGGCCTTCGCTGAGCGGCACGACGTCCGGCAATTGCGGCATCCTGTCTTTTGACGTGACGGCGACCGCGCGCAGCTTGTCGGCCTTGATCAGCGGCAGCGCCGCCGCGAGAACTCGTGAAGCTCATGGTGACGGCCCCGGTCGCCACGTCGGTCACCGCCGGCGCCGCCCCGCGGTACGGCACGTGCAGCACATTGGTGCCGGCCATCATGTTCATCAGCTCGCCGGCCAATTGCTGCGGATTGCCGACGCCGGAGGAGGAGAACGACAGTTTGCCGGCATTGGCCTTGGCGAAGGCGATCAGTTCCTGCGGATTGTGCACCGGCGTACTGGTCGCCACGACCACCACGCAGGGCACGATCCCGATCAGCGCGATCGGCGTGAGCTCGCGGCGTGGATCGTAGGTCATCTTGTCCTTGTACAGATGCGGGCTGATGGCGATCTCGCCCGAGGTCGCCATCAGCAGCATGTGGCCGTCAGGCGCCGCCTTGGCGACCGTGTTGGCGGCAAGCATGCCCGCCGCGCCCGTGCGGTTCTCGACGATCACCGTCTGGCCGAGCGCGGCCTTGAGCGGTTCGGACACGAGGCGCGCCGAGATGTCGATACCACCGCCTGGCGGAAAGCCGGCAATGATGCGGATGGTCTGCGTCGGATACGACTGCGCCAGTGCCGGCCCGACCAGGGATGAAGCACTCGCGCTGGCGAGGAATGTGCGTCGGGTCAGCATGTCGTCCTCCCTACCTTTTTGTCTCAATCTCCGCCCTCGCGGATCGGCGGCACGAAAGCCAAGCCGGTATCCCAGGGAAAATAAATCCAGGTATCCTGCGACACTTCGGTGATGAAGGTATCGACCAGCGGCCGCCCCATCGGCTTGGCGTAGACAGTGGCGAAATGCGCGGCCGGCAGCAGGTCGCGCACCACGCGCGCGGTCTTGCCGGTATCGACCAGGTCGTCGACGATCAGCACGCCCTTGCCCTGCTTGCGCATCGCCGCCACTTCGGGCGCGATGCCTTTGAGCACCTTCAACTCGCCCTGGTTCTGGTAGTCTTGATAGCTCGCCACGCATACGGTTTCGATCAGCCGCACGTTCAATTCGCGCGCCACGATCGCCGCCGGCACCAGCCCGCCGCGGGTGATGGCGACGATGGCCTCGAACGGCCCGGCCTCGTGCAGCCGCCAGGCCAGCGCGCGCGAGTCGCGGTGAAATTGGTCCCAGGAGACGGGGAAGATTTTTTCCGGGCGCGGCAGGCTGTCGGGTTGCGGTTTCGCCATGGATTTTTTGTTAGCGCGACGCGGCCGCCAGTTGCGATTTCACGTGTCTGAGCATGTCCTCGACCGCGCCTTTCGCGGCTCGCAATTTTTCCGGATCGCGCGAGCGCACCACGATATTGGTGTTGGGCCCGAGCTTCTCGTCGAAGAACGGATAGCTGCCGATGATGGTGTCCGGATTGGCCTTGGCGATGGCGCCCAGTTCGGTGCCGACGTCGCCTTCCTTGGCGTCGGCGCGGATGGTCTCCGACAACAGCTTGGCGCCGGTTTTCAGTTTCGGCGCTACCTCGTCGACCATCGCCTGCATGATCGAGGGCACGCCCGCCATCACGATCACGTTCTCGATCCAGAAGCCGGGCGCGCCCGACACCTTGTTTTTCACCAGCGCGGCGCCGTGCGGGATGCGCGCCATGCGCAAGCGCGCCTCGTTGAGCTCGCCGCCGATCTTGGCCATGCGCTCCTTCAGGATCGCGACCGCTTCCGGGTGATAGCTGATGCCGACGCCGAACGCCTTGGCCACGCATTCGGCGGTGATGTCGTCATGGGTCGGCCCGATGCCGCCGGTGGTGAAGACGTAGGTGTAGCGCGCGCGCAACGTATTCACCGCTTCGACGATGGCCGCCTCGTCGTCGGAGATCACGCGCACCTCCTTGAGGTCGATGCCGATGGCAGTGAGATAGTCGGCGATGAAGCCGATATTTTTGTCCTTAGTGCGGCCCGACAGGATCTCGTCGCCGATGACAAGCACCGCCGCGGTAACGATTTCTGGATGCGCACTCATGCCGAAGACCTAGCGTGGCCCCGCCAGCCACTCAAGTTGACCTAGGTCATTGCATGCCGACGTGGGCTCCCCGCTTATGGGGTGTCGCATAAAAAATAGGCAGGATTCGAGGGCGGCGAGGCGCTTAAATGTCCGTTTTTCCTCGACTTTTATTGGCCTGAAGCTTGCAGCACAAAACCCCGCAGGACGCCCACGCCCAAGCGGGGGTGGGATCAGGTCCTGGGGAGAACGGTTGTAAGGCGTTTGCTGCTGGGAGTCGGGGATGGTTGCAGCCTTCGACGAGATGAAAGGAACGAACGGCGGCGTGCGGCCGGCCTATGGCGAACTGTCGCGCTGGCTCGACGAGGTGCCGGCCGACGTGCTCGACTACCGAAGGCGCGAAGCCGAGCTGTTGTTCCGCCGCATCGGCATCACCTTCGCGGTCTATGGCGAAGCCGACGCGCAAGAACGGCTGATCCCGTTCGACGTCATTCCGCGCATCATGTCAGGCGCCGAATGGCGGCGCTTGGAAAAAGGCCTCACCCAGCGCGTCAAGGCGCTCAATCTATTCCTCAAGGACATTTACGGCGCGCGCGAAATTCTGCGCGCCGGCGTGGTGCCCGACGATCTGGTGTTCCGCAATCCGGCGTTCCGTCCCGAGATGAGCGGACAGAACGTGCCCTACGACGTCTACATCCACATCGCCGGCATCGACATCGTGCGGGTGGACGCCGACACTTTCTACGTGCTCGAAGACAATGCGCGCACGCCGTCTGGGGTCTCCTACATGCTGGAGAACCGCGAGATCATGATGCGGCTGTTCCCGGAACTGTTCGCGCGCCACCGCATCGCGCCGGTGGAGAATTATCCGGACGTTCTGCTCGCAACGCTCAAGTCAGTGGCGCCAGCGCCGGTCATGCGCGATCCGACTGTGGTGCTGCTCACGCCCGGCGTCTACAACTCGGCCTACTACGAGCATTCGTTCCTGGCGGACAAGCTCGGCGTCGAGCTGGTCGAAGGCCGCGACCTGTTCGTCAAGGACGAGTTCGTCTACATGCGCACCACGCAAGGCCCGCGCCGCGTCGACGTGATCTACCGGCGCATCGACGACGACTTCATCGATCCGCTCACCTTCCGCCCCGATAGCGCGCTCGGCGTCGCCGGGCTGATGTCGGCCTATCAGGCCGGCAACGTGACGATGGCGAACGCAGTCGGTACCGGCATTGCCGACGACAAGGCGGTCTACAGCTTCATGCCGGCGATCGTAAAATTCTATCTCGGCGAAGAGCCGCTTTTGAAGAACGTGCCGACCTGGCGCTGCCGCGAGGAGGAGCACCTCGCCTATGTGCTCGACCACTTGCCTGAGCTGGTGGTGAAGGAAGTGCACGGCTCCGGCGGCTACGGCATGCTGATCGGACCGACAGCGAGCAAGATCGCGATCGAGCAGTTCCGCGCCAAGCTTAAGACCGCTCCGAAGAACTTCATCGCGCAGCCGACACTGGCCTTGTCCACTTGCCCCACTTGCGTCGAGCAAGGCGTGGCTCCGCGTCATGTCGACCTGCGCCCGTTCGTGCTCACCGGCAGCAAAGGCACGCGCATCGTGCCCGGCGGCCTGACGCGCGTTGCCATGAAAGAGGGCTCGCTGGTGGTCAATTCCAGCCAGGGCGGCGGGACCAAGGACACCTGGGTGCTGGACGGATAGCCTATGCTCTCGCGCACCGCCGATAACCTTTACTGGCTCTCGCGTTACGTCGAGCGCGCGGAATATCTCGCGCGCATTCTCGATGCCACGCAGCGACTGTCGGCGTTGCCGCTCGCCTATGTCGGCGAAAGCAACGAATGGGAATCCGCGGTGCTCACCGCCGGCTGCGCCACCGCTTTTTTCAAACAGTACGATGAGGCCAACGAGGAAAACGTCACCGACTTTCTCGCCTTCTCCACCGCCAATTCATCGTCGATCCGCAACTGCTTCGAGCTGGCGCGCAGCAATGCACGCGCCGTGCGCACGGCGCTGACGGTCGAAATGTGGGACGCCATCAACGGCACCTGGCTCGAGCTCAAGCGCTACGGCAACGGCCCGACCTCGCGCGAGGAATTCTCCCGCTTCCTACGCTGGGTGCAGGAATCCTCGCTGCGTTACGACGGCTCTGCCTACCGCACCATGCTGCGCAACGACGCCTACTGGTTCTCCCGCCTTGGCGTTTACATCGAGCGCGCCGATAACACCGCGCGCATTCTCGACGTGAAGTACCATCTGCTCTTGCCCGACAATGAACGCGTCGGTGGCCCGCTCGACTATTTCCAATGGGCTGCGATCTTGCGCTCGGTGTCGGCGCTTACCGCCTATCACTGGGTCTATCGCGAGAGCCTGCAGCCCTGGCTGGTGGCCGATCTGCTGATTCTGAAGGAGGAGATGCCGCGTTCGCTCGCCTCTTGCTACGAGGCGATCGTGCGCAATCTCGACCAGATCGCCAGCGCCTATGGCCGACAGGGCCCGGCCCAGCGCCAGGCCCGCGGCATCCGCGCCCGCCTGCAGAACAGCAAGATGGACGGGATTTTCCAGCGCGGCCTGCACGAATATATCGGCGAATTCATTACTGAGAACAACCAACTGGGCGCCGCCATCACTGGGCAATTCCTGCTATGAGCGTGCTAGAACGTTACCGGTAACTCTGGCCCGCCGGAAGCTCATGCGAATTCATGTCTCCCACGCGACGACCTATCGCTACGACGTGCCACCCACCGGCGTGATCCAGATGCTCCGCCTCACCCCGCGCAATCACGACGGGCAATATGTGGTGAACTGGCGCGTCGATCTTTCGGAGGATTGCCTGCTGCACCAGCACGAGGACGCCTTCGGCAACATCAGCCATTCCTTCACGGCCGAGGGACCGTTTCGCGAACTGTCGGTCGCGGTCGAAGGCGAGGTCGATACCCAAGATACTCAAAGCGTCGTTAGTGGCGCGGTCGAGCGTTTTCCGCCCGGCCTGTTCCTGCGCGAGACCGCGCTCACGCAACCCGACGCCGCAATCGTCGACTTCGCCGACAGCGCGCGCGCGACCGCCGGCAGCGATCAGCTAGCGCTGCTGCACGGGCTGATGATCGCGCTCAATCGCGAGATGACATTCGACACCGATCCGACCCATACCGCGACCACCGCAGCGGAAGCCTTCACGCTGCGCCGCGGCGTGTGTCAGGACCTCACCCACATCTTTATCGCGGCAGCGCGCCAGCTCGGCATCCCGGCGCGCTATGTGGGCGGACATTTCTACCGCGTCGACGGCGTGACCGCGCAGGACGCCGGCCACGCCTGGGTCGAAGCCTATGTGGAGCACCTCGGATGGGTCGGCTTCGATCCGACCAACGGGATCGGCATCACCGAAGCCCATGTGCGGGTCGCAATCGGCCTGGATTACCTTGGCGCCGCGCCGGTGCGCGGGACGCGCTTTGGTGGTGGCGGCGAAACCCTCAAAGTGGCGGTGCATGTCGATCAGGCGCACCAGCAGACGCAAAGTTAACATGGCGCATGACATTGCCGGACATGGGCCCGCGTCGTTATAACCCTGCGGCCGGGTCACGGAAAAAGAAGTCGGACCACATGACATACTGCTGCGGAATTCTGGTGCGTGACGGTCTGGTGATGATCGCGGACACCCGCACCAATGCCGGCCTCGACAACGTCTCCACCTTCCGCAAGCTGCACGTCTACACCGAGCCGGGCGAACGCATCATGGCGCTCGCCTCCTCCGGCAACCTGTCGCTGAGCCAATCGGTGCGTTCGACCCTCACTGAGGGCGTGCAAAATCCGGAAACCGGCGAGATCGAGACCTTGATGAACTCGCCGACCATGTTCCAGGCCGCGCAACGCATCGGCCGCACCGTCCGCAATATCCAGAACGCGGAAGGCAAGGCGCTGGAAGCGGCCGAGGTCGACCACGACGTCGCCTTCCTGTTCGGCGGTCAGATCAAGGGCGGCCGCTTGCGGCTGTTCATGATCTATTCGGCTGGCAATTTCATCGAATGCACGATCGACACCCCCTATCTGCAGATCGGCGAGCATAAATACGGCAAGCCGGTGCTCGACCGCGCCATCAGCTTCGACACCGACCTCTACGACGCGCTCAAGATCGGGCTGATCTCGATGGATTCCACCATGCGC
Source organism: uncultured Alphaproteobacteria bacterium (assembly GCA_963770985.1). Classification (GTDB taxonomy): domain Bacteria; phylum Pseudomonadota; class Alphaproteobacteria; order Rhizobiales; family Xanthobacteraceae; genus Pseudolabrys. The sequence goes on from CAVYRR010000015.1 coordinate 80,751, forward strand.
TCGAATCTCGGGGTCGGGTTGCCGATCGACATTTTGGTGGCACGGCGCGACAATTACAACCCTGAGGTGAATTACCGCATCGAACCCGGCGAGCCCTATTTCCAGGACCTGCGCGAACGCTGGTCTACCGCGCTGCGCGCTGCCCATATCGCTATCCCGCGCCCGCCATACCGCAGCCCGGGCTGAAGGTTCCCATTCGCGGCTAAGCCGGCAAAATGATTTGTTCTTTTACCTTCGGTTAACAGCATCGCGCGAATTGCGGTATCCGGCGGCCACAAGTGCGCCGAAAAGCCGGAACGAAAGCGAAAAGCAAGCTTTCTGCCCTAGGTTCCGCCCCGAAAAACCTAATCGGTGGGATACTTTAAGGGGCTAAACCTTGCCGGCTGTGGCTCGCCCGCACGCACCCGAGGAAAAGGTCACGAGTTGGGATCGAGCGCGTTTGAGCGTCGTGGTCCCGATCGGCGTCATCGTGGCCGTGGCCATCGTCTGCATTGTCGTCGCCGTGCTGTCCTCCGCCCAGCGCGCCGACGAAGTCGCCATCCAGCACGAGAAGCAGCTGTTCACGCGCGCGCTCGACAGCTACGGCGAGCGCGTGCTGCGCGAAGTCAGAAGCGTCGCCGCCTCCGACCAGGCGCTGCAGAATATCCGCGTCAAATTCGATCTGCCCTGGGCCAAGAGCCGCGTCGGGAATTGGCTGAAAACCTACTTCGATCACAACTATGTTTTCATCTTCGACGGCAGCGACAAGCCGATCTTTTCGCAGATCGCCCGCCAAGAACTCGATTCGTCCTGGTTCGACTCTGCGCTGGTCGATCTGGGATCGGTGCTCGCTTACATGCGCGGGCGCAACCCGGCCTTGCACGGTGCGCTCCGACTCGCCGAACCAGACGTGGTGGTGGATGGCCCGCACGCGCAGGCCGCGGTGATCCGCAGCCTTGCGGGCCGGCCGGCGGTCATTGCCGCGGTCGCGGTCGGGCCGCTCGGCGGTCTCCTCGCCGCCGGCGACCACGCGGCACCGATCGTGATGTCGGTGAAATTCATCGACAGCAACGCGCTTGCCGGCATCGCCGTGCAGTTGCAGCTGACGCACCTGCGCAAGCTCGACGACCAGCCGGCACCGCCCACCGACTTGACCTATGAGTTGAACGGGCCGCAAGGGCATTCGATCGCGCGCTTCGCCTGGACGCCGAAACAGCCCGGCGCCGAGATCGTCAGCAGCGTCGTTCCGTTCATCGCGGTCGCGCTCGCGGGCTTCACGCTGCTCGCGGCCTTCGTGCTGCGCTACATGCGCCGCACCGCAGTCGCCATCGCCGCCGGCGAATTGCGGTTGCGCCATCTTGCCATGCATGATCCTCTCTGCGGCCTGCCCAACCGCATTTTCTTTGGCGAACGGCTGGAGGCGGTAATCGAAGAGGTGCGCGCCGGTTCGGCGCCGGCCGCGGTGTTCTATATCGACCTCGACCATTTCAAGGACGTCAACGACACGCTCGGCCATCCGGTCGGCGACGAATTGATCCGCAACGTCACGCTGCGGCTGTCGCACGCGCTGCGCGGCGACGACCTGGTGGCGCGCCTCGGCGGCGACGAGTTCGCGGTGATTTCTTCGATCGGTGACGACAGCGCCAAAATGATGGTGGTCGCCCAGCGCCTGATCGCCTCGATCTGCGCGCCCTATGTGATCAACCAGCAGAACATCATGATCGGCGCCTCAATCGGTATCGCGGTGATCGACCGCAAATCCGGCGGTGCCGCCGACATCATGCGCTATGCCGACATGGCGCTCTACCGCGCCAAGAACGAGGGCCGCAACCGCGCCTGCATCTACGACGCTGCGATGGACGAGGATCTCTCCAACCGCAAGCTCTTGGAAGCCGACCTGCGCGAAGCGATCGAGAACGATCAATTGCGGCTGCTGTACCAGCCGATCGTCAACAAGAGCGGCGAGACCGTGGTCGGCGTCGAAGCGCTGTGCCGCTGGACGCACCCGACGCGCGGCGAAATTCCGCCCAGCGAATTCATCGCGGTCGCCGAGCACAGCGGACTGATCATCGAGCTGGGCGGCTGGGTGCTGCGTCGCGCTTGCCTCGACGGCAAGGCCTGGCCGGGTCTGTCCGTCTCGGTCAACGTGTCGCCGTTGCAATTCCGCCGCACCGATTTCTTCGATGTCGTGCAGCGCACCTTGGACGAAACAGAATTCGATCCGGCCCGGCTCGAGATCGAGCTCACCGAAAGCGTGCTGCTCGGCAACGTGGACACCGCAGAAGCCGGCATGTTGCGGCTCAAGGCGATCGGTGTGCGGCTGGCGCTCGACGATTTCGGCACGGGCTATTCGTCGCTGCTTTATCTGCGCCGGCTGCCGTTCGACAAGCTCAAGATCGACCGCAGCTTCGTGCTGAGCATCGAAAAAGCCGCCGATGCCGCGGCCATTGTGCACGCGGTGGTGAGCCTCGGGCGCGGCCTCGGCATGAAGGTGACGGCGGAAGGCGTGGAGACCGCCGACCAGCAATTGTTCCTGCGCGCGGCCGGCGTGCATTTCATGCAAGGCTTCCGTTTCGGCAAGGCGGTGACTGCCGCCGAAATCACCGCCCGCCTGCAATCACCCGACGCCTTCCAGCCGATCGACGTGCCGCAAGCGCTGGCGGGCTGACACCTCCTGCTCTATCGATGGACTACGCGGGCACGCGCCCATAGCTGGCGCGCGCATTTTTGTGATATGGCGGTCATTCCAATGTTTTTGGGAAAGGACAGTCCATGTCTGCGGCCGCAAAAATTGCCCTTGTCACCGGTGCCGGCACCGGCGTCGGCCGCGCGGTAGCGATAGCGCTGGCAAAAAACGGCTACAGCATCGTGCTGGCCGGCCGCCGCAAGGAGATGCTCGACAAGGTGTCGGGCGAGATCAACGCGCTCGGCGCGCAGGCCCTCGCCGTGCCGACCGATGTCTCCAAGCGCGAGCAAATCCTTGCGCTGTTCGCGACCACAAAATCGACTTTCGGCCGAACTCGACCTGCTGTTCAATAACGCGGGCATCGGCGCGCCGCCGGTGCCGCTCGAGGACCTGCCGTTCGAAACCTGGCAGAACGTGGTGGCGACCAATTTCACCGGTATGTTCCTGTGCACCCAGGAAGCCATCAAGATCATGAAAGCGCAAAACCCACGCGGCGGCCGCATTATCAACAACGGCTCGATCTCGGCGCATGCGCCGCGGCCGTTTTCGGTCGCCTATACCTCGACCAAGCACGCGGTCACCGGCCTCACCAAGTCCACGTCGCTCGATTGCCGGCAATACGGCATCTGCTGCGGGCAGATCGATATCGGCAATGCCGCCACGCCGCTGACCGAGCGCATGGTGCAAGGCGACGGCATCTTGCAGGCGGACCTCACCAAGAAAATCGAGCCGCGCATGGACGCCGACCATGTCGGCAACGCGGTGGTCTACATGGCCGGCCTGCCGCTCGACACCAATGTGCTGTTCATGACGGTGATGGCTAACAACATGCCGTTTGTCGGGCGGGGTTAGACAGGCATGGAGCCCGCGCAGGCCTTGGAACGCTGGCACGACTTCTATGTGCTTGTCGGCACCGCCGGCGCCACTTTGCTAGCCCTGCTGTTCGTTGCGGTCTCGCTGGGCGCTGGGTTTCTAAGCGACGAGCGAGCGTCAGCGACCCGCGCCTTCTTCAGCCCGGTGGTCGTGCATTTTAGCGCGGTCTTCTTTCTGTCGGCCGTCGCGCTGGCGCCCGGACACCGTACGTTTTTCTTTGTGGCCGTAATCGGCGCCAGCGCGCTGGCTGGCCTCGCGGTTGCGCTCTACGCGCTGATCCAACTGTTGCGGCACGACTGGACCAGCTACAAACAAGACCACCTGGCCTACGGCCTGTTGCCGACCATCAGTTATTTCGCGCTGCTCGTCGCCGCAGCGCTGATCTGGGCTGGCAATGAAATCGCGCTCGACGTGCTTGCCGGCGCATTGCTTGTTTTGTTGTTGGTGAATGTTCGAAACTCATGGGACCTGATGCTGTCGATGGTGCGTCAGCACACGCGCGGGCGCTGACGGCGCTCACCGCCGGTCGAGCACGGTCTTGAATTCGGGATTGCTGCTTGAGCAGTCCGCCGCTTCTCCCCAGTATACCAGCCCGGCCTTGCCGTCGATCACGCGCCAGACCGCATGCACGCGGCAAACGCCTGGCTTGGCCGGCTCCCAGAATGCCTCGATCAGGTCGCGCTTGTCGCCGATATGGTTGCGTCCGGCGAACAGCCTGTCGGTGGTCGTCTCCTGCCCGTCCGCGTTCAGGATGGGGAAAGTCAAGCGCCGCGGATCGTCGCCGTCGCGGTCGCGGGTGAGGTAGAACTCGACCTGCTCTTTTCGCAGCAAATCGGCGCTGGCGTTGCGCGTTTTCACCTGCTCCGCCGTCGGATCTTCAACACCCGGGCAGCCGAGCATGACGAGGCGGCCGAGGTCGAAGCGCTCGTTGGTGGAATACATCGTGCCGCCGTCACCGACGCAACTGTGCACGGCTGCCAATGGCTTGGGCAATTGATCGCGCGTGACGCGCGTGACCATCGTCATCTTGACGCGGACCATGCCCGGCCGCGGCGGGCACCATTTGTTGTAGGCCTGGTACGACGCGTCGATCACGTCGTCGGCATCTCGCACCGCTTCCGCGCGCGCGTTAGGCGCCTTGCAGCGCGCGAAGGCCTCGCGGATTTTTTCGGCGAAATCCACTTGACGCGAGATCGCATTGCACCTGGCCTCCCCCGGCGCGTCCAGCTTGTTTTTCGCCAGCGCGACCAACTCCTGCATCATCTGCTGCGCGGCCTGCAATTCGCGCTTGCAGGCCGCGCTGCCCACCTCGATGGCGGCGGCGCTGTGCGGCGCAAGACACACGGCCGATGCAGCAAACACAACTGCGATGACGATGAGTTTAGGCATTAAACCCTCCCAGCGAACATCACGTCACGAGACTGACCTCGACCTTCGCGCCGGTCTTTATCTTGCCCAAGACCTTCACATTGCCGAGCGCCTTGGCGAACACGTTGCAGGGGCTGGCGAGCCGCGTCTCGTTGCCCTTGGAGATCGGCGTACGGCCGAAGCCGATCGCGATGGCCGGGCCTTGCGGCCAGTAGGCGATCTCGCCTGGCGTGATCACCGCCCGTGCGTCGCTTTCGCGTTTAACCTCCACCGGCACGTCGAAATAGACTTCCTCGCCCCAGGTCAGCACCGACGACGCGATCGGCAGCGCCGCCGCGATCGCCTTGGCGGTCGGCGTATCGAGCAGTTCGGCCTCGAGCGTGAGTGCGCCGAAATCGAAGCGGATGCGGGCCATAAGCGTTCTCCCGTTGTTGCCTTGGCCCCGGCAATTGCGCATTTTGATGAAAGGGCCGGCCTTGGCAATAAAGCGCGACGACTTAACCACCGCCGCGTGAGGGGAAAATGACATGCAGCACCTGCAATCGGCGCTCGGCGTCGTTGCCCTCATCGCTTTCGCCTGGGCGATCAGCGAGAACCGCCGCGCGGTCGACTGGAAAAGCGTCGGCGCCGCCCTGCTCGTTACATTGGCGACTGCGCTCCTGCTGCTCGAAGTGCCGCAGATCAAGACCGCGTTTGCCCTCGCCAACCGCGCGGTCAATGCCGTCTCGGAGGCGACCCAGGCCGGCACCGGCTTCGTGTTCGGCTATGTCGGCGGCGGGCCGCTGCCCTTTGCGCTGACCACACCGGGCGCCGAATTCGTGCTCGCCTTTCAGGCCTTGCCGGTCGTGCTGGTGATGAGCGTGCTCACCACGCTGCTGTTCTATTGGCGCATCCTGCCGCCGGTCGTGCGCGGCTTCTCGTGGGTCCTGGAGCGGAGCATGGGCGTCGGCGGCGCCGTCGGACTTTCCACCGCCGCCAATATCTTCCTCGGCATGGTGGAATCGCCGCTGTTCATCCGCCCTTATCTCGCCAGGCTCACGCGCGGCGAATTATTCATGGTGATGACCGGCGGCATGGCCGGCATCGCCGGCACCGTGTTCGTGCTGTACGCGACGATCCTGCGCAACGCCATTCCCGACGTCGCCGGCCATATCCTGGTCGCCTCGATCCTGGGCGCGCCAGCCGCGCTGTTGATCAGCGCATTGATGGTGCCGGTGCCGCCGGGCACGCGCACCGACGTCGGTAAGGTCGAGATCGGCCGGGTCGCGGATTCGACCATGGACGCGATCGTGCGCGGCACCATGGCCGGCCTCGAACTGCTGCTCAACATCGTCGCCATGCTGATCGTGCTGGTGGCACTGGTGCATCTCGTCAACGCGATCCTGAGCCTGTTGCCGGACGTGGCGGGCGGCGCGATCACCCTGCAACGCCTGCTCGGCATCGCCATGGCGCCGGTGTGCTGGCTGATGGGTGTGCCGTGGGACCAGGCGGTCGCCGCCGGTTCGCTGATGGGCATCAAGACCGTGCTCAACGAGCTGATCGCCTATCTCGAACTCGCCAAGCTCCCCGCCGACGCGCTCGATCCGCGCTCGCGGTTGATCATGCTCTACGCCATGTGTGGCTTTGCCAATTTCGGCTCGCTCGGCATCATGATCGCCGGCCTGTCGGTGATGGCGCCGGAGCGGCGCGCCGACATCATTTCGCTCGGCGGTAAGTCGATTGTCTCCGGCACGCTGACGACGTGCCTGATGGGGGCGATTGTGGGGGTGTTGAATTGACTTTCCTGACGTCCCTGGTCTCCGCCCGATCAAGTCGGGGGTCGCCCGGGACGTCAGCAGAATTCTAATGCAGCCGGAATTCGCCGTTGATCGCCTTCAGCTCGGCCGGCTTGATCAGTTTGCAATGCGCGACCTGCACCGAGTGCAGCGGGCCTTCCAGCTTCTCCTGCCAGAACGCCAGAAATTTCTGCAGCTCGGGGAATTTCGGGAACAGGTCGTAGGCCTGCCACACATAGGATTGCAGCAGCCACTGATGATCGGGACGCCGGTACAGGATGTGGGCGGTCGTCAGGCCAAACCCAGCGACCTGTTTACGGAAGTCTTCAGACACAAAGCCTTGCGAAACCATCGCGTCCCTCCTTCGAGTCGGACACAAGTTTCCAATTCCGGCACTAGCCATTGCAAGCCGAAAAGGTAAACAAACTGTTTAAAATCAAGGCGTTAGCAGCAAGCTTGCGAGCCTGCTAACAGCCCAGGCGGCGCGTCCCATATGGCAGCTAGGGCTAACCCGGCGGGCAATAAGGCGGTTCCGGGCACATGGCCGTTAACCATTGATCCGACTGTATTTTCAGGGGCCATTGGCACTCAGCGGGATTGAGTGCTAAAAAATTTGCCTGTGCCCCTTGCGGGCCAGAATGCCTGCACCAACTGCTAGCCAGGTGCTGGCAAGGTGACGCCGGCTACCCAAATCGCAAAATCGTTCCATAACTGAGGAGGACTGCCATGAAGTTCCGCCCGCTTCACGACCGCGTTGTCGTCAAGCGCATCGATGCCGAGGAAAAGACTGCCGGCGGCATCATTATTCCCGACACCGCCAAAGAGAAGCCGAGCCAGGGTGAGATCGTCGCCGTCGGCCCCGGAGGCCGCGACGAAAACGGCAAGCTGATCCCGATCGATCTCAAGGTCGGCGACACCGTGCTGTTCGGCAAATGGTCGGGCACCGAAGTGAAGATCGACGGTCAGGATCTCCTGATCATGAAGGAATCCGACATCATGGGCGTGATCGAAGGCGGCCATGCCGCCAAGCGAAAAGCCGCCTAAGCATTCAGCCGACATCAAACCGAAGGAATTCGAACTATGGCTGCTAAAGACGTCAAATTCTCCGTCGATGCGCGCGACCGCATGTTGCGCGGTGTCGACATCCTGGCCAATGCGGTGAAGGTCACCCTTGGTCCCAAGGGCCGCAATGTCGTGCTCGACAAATCGTTCGGCGCCCCGCGCATCACTAAGGATGGCGTGACGGTGGCGAAGGAAATCGAACTCGACGACAAGTTTGAGAACATGGGCGCGCAGATGGTGCGCGAAGTCGCTTCCCGCACCTCCGATCAGGCCGGCGACGGCACCACCACCGCGACCGTGCTGGCCGCGTCGATCGTGCGCGAAGGCTGCAAGGCCGTCGCCGCCGGCATGAACCCGATGGACCTCAAGCGCGGCGTCGATCTGGCGGTTGAAGCCATCGTCGAGCATCTCAAGGCCAACTCGAAAAAGGTCACCTCGAACGAGGAAATCGCCCAGGTCGGCACCATCTCCGCCAACGGCGATACCGAGATCGGCAACTTCCTCGCCAAGGCCATGCAGAAGGTCGGCAACGAGGGCGTGATCACGGTCGAAGAGGCGAAGTCGCTTGAGACCGAACTCGATGTGGTCGAAGGCATGCAGTTCGATCGCGGCTACATTTCGCCCTATTTCATCACCAACGCCGACAAGATGCGCGTTGAGATGGAAGACCCCTACATCCTCATCTACGAAAAGAAGCTGTCGGGCCTGCAGGAACTGCTGCCGCTGCTCGAAGCGGTGGTGCAGACCGGCAAGCCGCTGCTGATCGTGGCTGAGGACATCGAAGGCGAGGCGCTTGCCACGCTCGTCGTCAATAAGCTGCGCGGCGGCCTCAAGGTGGCGGCGGTGAAGGCGCCGGGCTTCGGCGATCGCCGCAAGGCCATGCTGCAGGACATCGCGGTCCTGACCGGCGGCCAGGCGATCTCGGAAGATCTCGGTATCAAGCTCGAGAACGTCACCATCAACATGCTGGGCCGCACCAAGAAGGTGATGGTCGACAAGGAAAACACGACGATCATCAACGGCGCCGGCAAGAAGGCCGACATCGAAGCCCGCGTTAACCAGATCAAGGCGCAGATCGAGGAGACTACCTCGGACTACGACAAGGAGAAGCTGCAGGAACGTCTGGCCAAGCTCGCCGGCGGCGTTGCGGTGATCCGCGTCGGCGGCGCCACCGAGATCGAGGTGAAGGAGCGCAAGGATCGCGTCGATGACGCGATGCATGCCACCCGCGCCGCGGTCGAGGAAGGCATTCTGCCGGGCGGCGGTGTCGCCCTGCTGCGCGCCACCGAAGCCCTCAAGCGGGTGAAGGTCGCCAACGAAGACCAGAAGCACGGCGTCGACATCGTCCGCAAGGCGATCCAAACGCCGGCGCGTCAGATCGCGACCAATGCCGGCGAAGACGGCTCGGTCATTGTCGGCAAGATCCTGGAGAAGGATCAGTACAACTGGGGCTTCGACGCGCAGGCTCGGCGAGTACGGTAACCTCGTCAGCAAGGGCGTGATCGATCCGACCAAGGTCGTGCGGTGTGCGATTCAGGGCGCGGCGTCGGTCGCCGGCCTCCTGATCACCACCGAGGCGATGGTCGCCGAAGTTCCGCAGAAGAAGGGCCAGGGCGGCGGTATGCCTGGCGGCGGAATGGGCGGCATGGGCGGCGGCGGGATGGATTTCTAAGCCTCCGCTCAACGCTAAAAATGCGAAGGCCCGGGAGAAATCCCGGGCCTTTTCGTCACACAGCGCTGAAAATGAAAACGACCACAAATGAGAGGCGCGGGTACATCCGCCGTCGCCGTATTCTCATCGTGGCCGTCGAGACGTTCCGTACTCAACACTTCCGGATCGCCAACTTGACCTCCATATAGGGGCTAGTTGTGTCATTTCAATGACGGTCCCATGCAGACTTTGTTTACGATCGGCTACGAGAAGGCCAAGCCCGTCGCGGTCCTAGGCGAACTCAAGCGCGCCAAGGTCGATCTGCTGGTCGATACCCGCGCGGTCGCGGCCTCGCGCCGCCCCGGTTTTTCCAAGCGCCAGCTCGCCGCTTCGCTCGACGAGGCCGGCATCGCCTATATCCATCTGCAAAAGCTCGGCACACCTTCGGAAGGCCGGCAGGCGGCGCGTGCCGGCAATTTCGACACGCTCTGGCGCATCTACGACAAGCACATCAAGACGGCGGAGGCGCAGGAAGCGCTCGGCGAATTGCTGGCGCTGATCAAATCGGGAAAACGCGTCTGCCTGCTGTGCTACGAGCGCGATCCGAACGAGTGTCACCGCAGCCGCATCGCCGCGCAGGTGAAAAAGCGCACCCGTGTCAAGGTCGAGGACCTGATCCCGCCGTTATTCTGAAAATTACTCTGCCGGATGCGCCGCGCGCCGCGCGCGTTCCACGCCCGACACCAGGAACACGATGCCGAGCACGCCCACCAGGAACACCGCGGCAATGCCGGCGACCGCCATGAGCAAGAGGTCGAAGCCGCCGCGGCTGTAGAGCCAGGCGATGATCGACACCGCCGCACCCGACGAAACGAAGGTGAGGAAATAGCGCACCGCATAGACGCGGCCGCGCCAGGCATCCGCCGTGTAGCGCGCGATCACCAGATCGCCGATCGTCACCTGTCCGTAGATCGCCGCCATGGTGACGGCGAGCGCCAGGATCAGCGTCGTGCCGCTCGAATTGGCCGCCCATAGGATGCCGAGCAATTGCAGTGCCACGACGACGGCGAACAATTGATAGGGCCTGATCCATTCGACCAGCCGGCCGACCGCGATCTGCGCCAGCGCGCCGCACATGAACACCGCGGTCGCCACCGAGCCGACCAAAAGCAGCGGCACGTCGGCGCCCAGCCGCTCGTCCACGATCTTGGGCAACGCAATCGAGATGGTGTTGAAGGTCAAGCCGCCTGCGAGCGAGACCACCACATAGAGCCCGAACATGATCATGGCCGCGCGCTGCGAGAGCACGACGTCGGCGGTCGTCTTGCGGCTCGCCGTGCGGTGGCGGTCGTCGGGGACCAGCATGACATAGGCGATGCCGGTTGCGATGCACACCAGCGCCGGCACCAGGAATGCGGCGCGCCAGCCGAACCATGAGGCGATCGCGGCGGCGATGCCGGCGGCCAGCGCCGCGCCCAGATTGCCGCATACGCCGTTGAACGCGATGGAGCGCCCCTGCGCCTTGGAGGCTTCCAGCAGCATCGGCATGCCGACCGGGTGATAGATCGCGGCGAACACCCCGAGCGCGAACATCGCGACGGCAAGTCCGACCAGATTGGGTGCCGCCGCAACGCCGACCAGCGAGAGCCCGCAGCCGATATAGAATGCCGCCATCATGTTGCGGCGGCTCCAGCGATCGGCGAGCCAGCCGGCCGGCAGCGAAAACACGCCGAAGGCGACGAAAGCCGCGGTCGACAGCGCGATCAGCTCGGCATAGGGCCGCTTATAAATCACCTCCAGCCCGATCACGACGGTCGGATAGATCAGCAACACGAAATGATCGAGCGCGTGCGCCCAGTTGAGGAAGGCGATCGACCGCAATCGGGCGCGTTCATCGGGGTTCCGGCTGGCGGTTGCGACGGTCATCGGGGCCTTGGGCAGCGGTGTTCGCATGCATATACCGCCCTGCTGAACCTTTGTCCTATACGGATTTTACTCGATCGCCCTCAACTCAACCGCATAACACGCTTAAGTTGCAAAGATAACCAGGTGCGTATCTGCGGGATTGTACTGGGGCTTGGGGGCCTCGATGCGTTGCGGGGGGCGCGTAAGCGCGGCGATGGCCGTCGCCGCGGCCTTCAGTGTTTGTTGCGTTTGCGTGTCCGTCGGACCTGTCCGGGCCGACGGCGGCGCCCAGTTCCTTTTGTTTTCCGGCACCGACCTGTGGCGCGACGGCCGCTTCCTGCATGGCGGAGTGCTGTGGTCACCCGACGGGCTCGACCGCGAGGGCTTCACGCTGAAGGTCATGGGTTCGGGCGGGCTGTACCGCTACCGCTCAGGCGCGCTCAACAATGCCTGGGTGATCGGCACCGAGGAGGAAGTCCAGCTGTTGCCCGGCTGGCGCTTCAAGCAGGACCGGCTTGAAGTCAAGCTATTCGCCGGGATCGACATCAAGAACGACGTCACCAGTCCCTACGATCCGTCCAGCCGGCTGCATGGCACGGCGGTCGGCGTCCGCACCGCGGTCAATCTGTGGCTCGAACCGACGCCAACGACCATGGTCGCCGCCGATGCCTCGCTGACCTCGATCGTCACCGGCTATTCGGCCCGTGCCGCCTATGGCTGGCGGGTGGCGGACTGGTTCTATCTCGGTCCGGAGGCGCAGACATTCGCCTGCATCGGCTTTAGCCAGTTGCGATTCGGCGTCCACCTGACCGGGCTCAAGACCGAGTTATGGGAATGGTCGGCGGCGGCCGGCTGGTCCGGCGATAGCGACCATCGATCCGGCCCCTATCTGCGTCTCGGCGTTTTGACACGGCGGTGAGCTAGTCGAGCGTGCGGCGGAAGCGTGTAACCGCGATCGTCATCGCAATCAGCATCAGCAAGAACAACGCCACAGCGTCATAACGCAAGTCCCCGACCGAAGAACCTTTCAGCATGATCGAGCGCACGATGCGCAGATAATGCGTGAGCGGTAGTGCCTCACCGATATACCGCGCCCAGACCGGCATGCCGGCGAACGGGAACAGAAATCCCGACAAAAGGATGTTCGGCAGGAAAAACATGATGGTCATCTGCATCGCCTGCAGCTGGTTCTGCGCCACCGTCGAGAACGTGTAGCCGATCGACAGATTGGTCGCGATGAACAGCGTGCTGAGCGCGGCGAGCACGCCGAGATTGCCGACGATCGGCACGCCGAACAGCGTGACGCCGATGCCGATGATCAGCGCCGCCTGCACGAAGCCGACCATGATATAGGGCACGATCTTGCCCAGCATGATCTCGACCGGCGTGATCGGCATCGACAGCAGGCTTTCCATGGTGCCGCGCTCGATCTCGCGCGTCACCGACAGCGCGGTAAAGATCAGCATGGTCATGGTGAGGATGGTGCCGACCAGGCCCGGCACGATGTTGAGCTGGGTCACCGCGGCCGGATTGTAGCGCGCGTGGATGCGGATCTCGAACGGCAGTACGGGGGCATCGGGTACATCGCGGTCGTGCGAGAGCGCGGTCTGCAGGACCTGACCAAGCGCGCTGAGCGCGGTGCCGGAGGCGACCGGATCGGTGGCATCGGCAGCGACCAGCATGGCCGGCTTGTCACCACGGCGCACCGAGCGTTCGAAATTGGCGGGAATTTCGACCGCGAACAACACGGTTCCCGAAGCGAGCAATTGATCGACCTCGGCTTCGCTGTGCGGCAGCTGGGTGACCTTGAAATACTTGGTGTTCTGGAGCGCTGCCAGGATCGAACGCGACAGATCGGTGTTTTCTTGCAGAAGCACCGCGGTCGGCAAATCGCGCGGCGTGGTGTTGATGGCGTAGCCGAACAGCGTCAGTTGCACGAGCGGGATTACGATGATCATGGCGAACGACACGCGGTCGCGCTTGAGCTGGATGAATTCCTTCACCAGCATCGCCCAAGTCTTACGCCAGAAGCCGTCGCCGGAAAGACGGCGCCCCGCTTGTGTGGGAAGCAGGTGGGTCATTGAAAGTTATCCCGCGCCTTGCCCATCAGGTCGATGAACACGTCCTCAAGCGAGGGCTCGGAGCGCTTCCAGTCAAGGTCTTTGCGCTTGCGATAAGGCGCGATCGCGGCTTCCAAGGCGCCGGCGTCGCGCCCCGACACGTGCAGGCTGGTGCCGAACGGCGCCACCATATCGACGCCCGGCTTGCCGGTGAGTTCGTCGGACAGCTTGGCCAGCCCCTCGCCTTCAGCCGAGCTGACGACATAGGTGCTCAGATGCGCAGACTCGATCACGTGCTCGACGGTGCCGTGCACCAGCAGTTCGCCGTAGGCGATGTAAGCGATCTCGTGGCAGCGCTCGGCCTCGTCCATGTAATGGGTGGAGACCAGCACGGTGAGGCCGTCGGCGGCGAGCGCGTGGATCTCGTTCCAGAACTCGCGCCGCGCCTTCGGATCGACGCCGGCGGTCGGTTCGTCGAGCAACAGCAATCGCGGACTCGGCAGCGTACAGGCGCCGAGCGCCAGCCGCTGTTTCCAGCCGCCCGACAATTCGCCGGCGATCTGCTCCTCGCGGCCGGCGAGGCCGAGCCGCTCGATTGCCGCGCGCGCGGCGGCGACCGGCTTGTCGATGCCGTAAATGCGCGCGACGAATTCCAGGTTTTCGCGCACCGAGAGATCCTGGTACAGGCTGAAGCGCTGGGTCATGTAGCCGACCTGGCGCTTAATCTTGTCGGTCTCGCTGCGGATATCGTAACCCAGACACGTGCCGTCGCCCTCGTCGGGCGTAAGCAGCCCGCACAGCATGCGGATGGTGGTGGTCTTGCCGGAGCCGTTCGGCCCCAGGAAGCCGTAAATCGTGCCGCGTTTGACCTGCATGGAGAGGTCGCGCACCACCGCCCGGCCGTCGAACTTCTTAGTCAGATGATGGACGTCGATGACGATGTCGTGTGCGCCATTTTGTGCCGCGTTTTGCGCGCTCATTTCGGCGCCTCGTTCGGCAATGTCACAGTCACCGGCTGGCCGACGCGGAATTTCTCCGGCTCAACGGGCCGCGCCTCGATCAGGTAGACGAGCTTGGCGCGCTCATCCAGGCTGTAGATCACCGGCGGCGTGTATTCCGCGCTGCGGGCGATGAACGTCACCTTCGCGGTCAACCCTTTCTCGCAGCCGTCGCAGGAAACCGCGACGGTCTCGCCGTATTTGATGGTCGGCAACATCGACTCCGGCGCGAAGAAACGGAACTTGAGATTCTGCGGCGGCAGCAGCGCCACCACCGGGCGCACGGCTGACACGGTTTCGCCCGGCCGGAAATAGACTTGCTGGATGGTGCCGGCGGCAGGACTATAGGCATTGCGGCGCGCGAGGCGGGTTTCCGACCAGGCCAGATTGGCCGTGGCCTGGCGTAGCGCAGCTTCGGCGTCGTCGAAGTTCTTTTGCGTGCCGGCCGCAGTCTTCAGCAGTTCCTTGGCGCGATCGAAATTCTGCTGCGCATTGGTCACGGTGGTCTTTCTCACCACCAAATCGGCCTTTTGCAGATCGTCATCGACCGTGAACAGCAATTCGCCCTGCTTTACCTGATCGCCCTCGCGCACTTTCAAGGTTTCCACGCGGCCTTGCTCGTCGGGGGAAACGAAAATCAGCTCAGCTTCGACCCAGCCTTGCAGCTGGCGCTCATTGCCTTTGTCGCAAGCTGCGAGCGCGAGGCCTGCGAGCACCAGCGCCGGCAAGACGGCAAATTTCATACTCATGGCGCTCTCCTCGGCGCGAACAGTAGTTCGACATGCGTCTTCATCATTTTGCGAACGTCGAGCGGCTCGAAACGTTCGAACAATCCACTCCAGATGATGGCCACCAGTCCCGGCGCCGCCACGATCTGCGGGAACTCAGCCAAGGCCTCGGGCACCTCTCCGCGCGCGGCGGCGCGGCGCAGCAGCGCGCGCACCGCGGCGATGATGCGCGAGAGCACTTCGCGGTAATAGAATTCGGCGAGCTTGGGGAAGCGGCGGCCCTCCGAGATCATCAGGCGGATGACGTCCTTGCGCCGCGTTTCGTAGACCTCGCGCACGAACAATTCGACGATCTGCTCGCTGAGCACGCTGATTGGCACGTCGGCCGCGCCCAAGGCCTCGATGGTCCCGACCAGCGGCGTGAGCATAGCGCGGACCAATTCCTGGAACAGGCTCTCCTTGTCGCGGAAGTAGAGATAGATCGTGCCCTTGGCGACGCCGGCGCGTTTGGCGACGTCGTCGAGCCGCGCTGCCTCGAAGCCGCGCGACGAGAATTCATCGAGCGCCGCGGAAAGGATCGTTTCGCGGCGCGCGGCGCTGCGTGCCTGGCGCGCGGAACTGTGCGGCTCCGGCCCGGTACGATGGATCGCCCCGCGCCGGCGGCGCGGTGTTTTGCGGATTGATCGTGGGTGCGTTGTGACCATCGCGGCTACCAATTAATGACTGACTGGTCAGTCATTATATAGGACAAGCATGCTGCCGCGCAAGCGCTAATATCGTCAATTAGATCAACGGGTTGATTAGGTGATCAGCCTTTGGCGTCGCAGAAGAAGGTGCGGATCACGCATTCCCTGCCGCCGTCCTTGTAGCAGGAGCGCAAAGCTTCGTTCTGGCCGCGGCCGAGCCGCTGGCCTTGCCTCAGCCAGGGGCGCCGCAGGGATCGGTGAAATCGACCGCGAAGGCGGCGCGGCCGCACTTGGTGACGGTCACCACCCGGCAGGTGCCGTCTTGGCATTTCGCCAGCGCGCTGGTGCGCGCCTCATCGACGGTTCGGAAATCGTATGCTTCGCCGAACGCCCCGCGAGCGCCGATCGCGAACGCGCCGGCCGCGCGCGCGGTGCTAACGGCGACCAGCATCACCGTCGCGGAAGCAAGCAACAGCGTCGCCGCCACCAGCGCCCGCAATGTCGGTGTGAAGCTATCCGTCATCGCCTTTCCCTTACCCAGGCACGTCGTCAGATAAGGGCTGAGTCGCTGCGGCGATCAACGATTCGAAGTCTCAGGCTCGTTCGATTTCGGCCTTGACGGCGGAAAACGACTCGGGTGTGTCGACGTCAGTGAGCGCCGCCTCGCCGGCGACGGGGATTTCGACGACCGCCTCGGCATAGCTGCCGATTAGGTGGCGGGCGCCGATGTCGCCTGCGATTCCCATCAAGTCGTGGAAGAAGCGGCGCGACCACACCACCGGATTGCCGCGCCGCCCGTCGAACGTGGGCACCACCACCAGCGCGCCACGTTCCGGATCAAAGGCGGCGATCAGTTTGTCGATCAACTGGCTATCGACCTGCGGCATGTCGCCGAGACAGACGATGGCGCCGTCGGCATCGGCCGGCACGGTGGCGATGCCAGTCTTGAGCGAGCTGCCGAGACCCTCGGCATAATTCGGATTGTTCACAAAACGAACGGGTAGCCCGGCGAGCGCCGCTTCCACGCGTTCTCGCTCGTGGCCGGTGACAACAATCACCGGTTTGGCGCGCGAGGCGAGCGCCTGCTCAGCGGCGATGCGCACCAGCGGCTTGCCGCCAATTTCGGCGATCAGCTTGTTGATCGCGCCCATGCGCGTCGAGCGCCCGGCAGCCAGCACCACCGCGGCAATGCGGCGGCCTTTTTCCGGCGCCGGTTCGGTGCGCGGCTGCGGCCGCGTGACGATTTCCATCAGCAAGCCGCCGACGCCCATGCCGGTGATGTCCACGCGCGAGACCGGCAAGCCTGCCAGCAGTCGCATCAGCACCCAGTCGAAGCCGTTTTCCTTGGGGCTGCGCGCGCAGCCCGGCGCGCCGATCACCGCCTGGCCGCGCAGGCGCCCGATCAGCATCAGATTGCCGGGATCGACCGGCATGCCGAAATGCTCGATCGCGCCGCCGATGGATTCCACCGCCGCCGGGATGACGTCGCGCCGGTCGGCGATGGCCGAGGCGCCGAACACGATCACCAACTCAGCGCCGACTTTCAGCACCTCGTCGATGGCGCGCGCCAACGCCGGCGTCTCATGCGGCACGCGCCGCTCGGCGACGATGGTCGCGCCGGCAGGCGCGATGCGTGTGGCGGTGATCTTGAGGGTCTTCTCGACCACTTTCGGAGCAAGGCCGGGCAGCAAGGTCGACACGATGCCGATCTTGCGCACCTTGTAGGGCGCCACGCGGACGACCGGCTTCGCTTTGCCGGCTTCCGTCACCGCCCGGTCGCGCGCTGTCCCTGCGACCGCGAACGGAATGATTTTCACGGTGGCGATCATCTCGCCTTCCACCACCGGCTTGAATGCCGGCAGCGTCGCCACCGTAATCGCCTCGTCGATGCGGTTGAGCCGGTCGATCGTATCCTTGTCGAGCACCAGCACGCCGGAGCTTTCGGCGAACAAATTGCAGCGGCCGGTGAAGGCGCGGTCGGCGCGCACGCCCTCGCCTTGCACGGCCGCTGCGATATCGGCGGCGGCCTGATCCTCCGACACGTCGCCCGGCTCCAGCCGTGCAACGACGATTTCCTTCACGCCAGCGGCCTTGAGCGCGGTCACTTCTGCCGGCCCGATCAGCGTGCCCTTCTTGAGCACAAGCTCGCCTTGGCGGATCGAATGCACCGCGGTCGCGCCGAGCGCGTCGCTAGGAGCGACCGGGCCGAATTTCATGCTGCCTCCGCCTTTTCCGACTTCATGCGCAGCCGTGCGGTGATCTCGCCCATGATGGAGATGGCTATTTCGGCCGGCGACACCGCACCGATCGGCAACCCGATGGGGGCATGGATGCGCGCGATGTCGGCGTCGCTTAGCCCTGCCTCCTTCAGCCGCTGCACACGCTTGGCGTGGGTCTTCTTGGAGCCGAGCGCGCCGATATAGAAGCAGTCGCGCGCCAGCGCGTGCTTGAGCGCCGGATCGTCGATCTTGGGATCGTGGGTGAGCGCGACGAAGGCCGTATAGTGATCGACGTTGAGCGGCGGCAGCGCCACGTCCGGCCACTCCGCGATCACCTTGACGTCGGGAAAGCGCTCAATCGAGGCGAAGGCCGTGCGCGGATCGACGATTGTCACGTCATAGCCGAGCAATTGCCCAATCGGCGCCAGCGTCTGGCTGATATGCACCGCGCCGGTGATCACCAACTGCGGCGACGGCACGTGCACGGTGAGGAAGACGCGGCCCTGCGCGGTCTCCTCCATGCCGCTTTTCGCCATGCGGATGTGTTTTTCGATCAGGTCGCGTAGCGGATCCTTGGCGATGTCTACCGCCCGGACCAGCCGCTGCTCGCCGCTCGCCACGACGGTGACGACCACGGCCGCGCGCCGCGCGGCGCGTTCGGCATTGAGCACGTGCAGGATGTCGAGTTTCACTTAGCTCACCTTTTCGACATAGACGCGGATGGTGCCGCCGCAGGACAGGCCGACGTTCCAGGCGGTCTCGTCGGCGACGCCGAATTCCAGCATCTTGGGCTTGCCGCTGTCGATCACGTCGATGGCTTCGGTCACTACCGCGCCCTCGACGCAGCCGCCCGATACGGACCCAAGGAAATTGCCCTCGTTGTCGATCACTAGATTGGAGCCGACCGGCCGCGGCGCCGAACCCCAGGTCTCGACCACGGTCGCCAGCGCCACACCGCGCCCGGCTTTGCGCCAGTCCTCAGCCGCTTTCAGAATGTCTTCATCGCGCGAAAGCATCGTGCTCCTCCATCATGCGACGTGCCGAAGCATCGCCTTCGGATCGTAATCCTTGGCCGGCGCACCCGACAACGCGCGCACCAGCTCGGTCATCGAGTCCAGATTGTGGATCGGCCGCAGTTCGTCAACATGCGGCAGCATGGTTTTCACGCCCTTGGCGCGCGGCTCAAAGTCCTCGAAACGCAGCAGCGGATTGAGCCAAACCAGCCGGCGGCACGAGCGGTGCAGCCGGTCCATCTCGAACGATAGCGTATCGTCGACGTCGCGCTCAAGCCCATCGGTGATCAGCAGAACCACCGCGCCTTGCGTGAGCACACGGCGCGACCAGCGCTTGTTGAACTCGCGCAACGAAGAGGCAATGCGGGTGCCGCCCGCCCAGTCGACCACATGGGCAGAGCAGGCGGCGAGCGCCTCGTCGGGATCGCGCTGGCGGATGGCGCGGGTGACGTTGGTCAGCCGCGTGCCGAACAGAAAGGTCGTCACGCGCTTACGGGCGTCGGTGATCGAATGCAGGAAATGCAGAAACAGGCGCGTGTACTGGCTCATGGAGCCGGAAATATCCAAGAGCGCCACGATCGGCGGCTCTTTCTCGCGCGGTCCGAGATATTTGAGATCGATCAGCGCCCCGCCCGCCTTCATGCTGGCGCGCAAGGTGCGGCGGATGTCGATCAGATGGCCGCGCCGGCTGGCGGCCGAGCCGCCGCGTGCGCAAGAGGTCGAGCGGCAGCGCCAGCCGTGCGATCGCCTGCTTGGCGGCGGCGATCTCGGCCGCGCTCATCTGCGCGAAATCTTTTTTCTGCAGCACCTCGCGGTCGGAGACGGTGAGCCGCGCGTCGATCTCGACTTCGGAATTGTCTTCGCGCTCATTGAGCCCGCCGAACAGCGCCTCCTGGATGCGCTGCGCGCCCGGCGGCGGCGGTTTCGGCGCGGTGGCCGGCGTGCCCGGCAGCATGGAGGCAATCAACTTCTCGATGTAGCCGCGCTTGCGGAAGAAAATGCGGAAGGCCTGATCGAACAGAATCGTGTGCTCGTGCCGCTTCACGAATACCGCATGCAGCGTCCAGTAGAAATCCTCGCGGTCGCCGACGCGCGCGACGCCGAGTGCTTCCAGCGCGTCGAGCACCGCGCCGGGTCCGACCGGAATGCCGGCCGCGCGCAGCGCGCGCGCAAAGTAGAGGATGTTTTCGGCCAGGCGGCCATCGGCCATGGAAATTACTCCGCCGCGCGTAATTCAGCCTTCGCCTCGTCGAGCAGCGCCTTCACCTTGCTGCCGTCGAGGCGGGCGATGTCGTCCTGATATTTCAAGAGCGCGCCAAGCGTATCCGACACCGTCGCCGGATCGAGCGCGACCACGTCGAGCTCGGTGAGCGCGCCGGCCCAGTCCAGCGTCTCGGCGACGCCGGGCGATTTGAACAGGTCCTCTTTGCGCAGCGCCTGCACGAAGGCAACCACCTGCTCGGACAATTTCTTGGAAATGCCCGGCACCTTGGTGCGGAGAATTTTTAGCTCCCGCTCGGCATTGGGATAGCCGACCCAGTGATAGAGGCACCGGCGCTTGAGCGCGTCATGCACCTCGCGCGTGCGGTTCGAGGTCACCAGCACGATCGGCGGATGCGCTGCTTTGACGGTGCCGAGCTCGGGCACGGTAACCTGGAAGTCGGCCAGCACTTCCAAAAGGAACGCCTCGAAGGCCTCATCGGTGCGGTCGATCTCGTCGATCAGCAGCACCGGCGGCCCCGCCGGGTCGGGCTCGAGCGCCTGCAGCAGCGGCCGCTTGATCAGGAAGCGCTCGGAAAACACGTCGTGTTCGATGCGCACTTTGTCGCCCTCGCCTTCGGCTTCCGCCAGCCGGATGGCGATCATCTGCGCGCCGTAGTTCCACTCATAGACGGCGGACGAAATATCGAGACCCTCGTAGCATTGCAGCCGGATCAGCCGGCGCCCGAGCGTCGCCGCCAGCACCTTGGCGATCTCGGTCTTGCCGACGCCGGCCTCGCCTTCGACGAACAGCGGCCGGCCCATGCGCAAAGCGAGGTAGAGCACCGTCGCCAGCGAGCGGTCGGCGATGTAATCGGCCTTGGCCAGCAGGTCGAGGGTGGCCTCGATGGAGCTTGGAAGCTGTTTTATGGTCATGGCCGGTACTTTATCCTACCGCGCGGGCGTCTTACATGTGGGTATCGAAGGCCTGCCCGGCCAGCCAGGAATTGCCGTCATGACCAAACCCGTCCAGATCGAGAAAGAAGCCCTGCGCCTGCCCACCATCGACGCAGGCGTCCGCATCGGCCATGTGCATCTGAAGGTCGCCGATCTGCAGCGGGCGCTCGATTTCTATTGCGGGGTGCTGGGTTTTACCCTCACCACCAGCCGGCCAGGCGCGGCCTTCATCTCGGCCGGCGGCTACCACCACCATCTGGGCTTGAACACCTGGGAGAGCCTGGGCGGCTCGCCGCCGCCTGCCGGCGCCACCGGCCTTTACCATACCGCGATTTTGTACCCGACCCGGCCGCTGTTGGCCGACGCGCTGCGCCGGCTGATCGTCGCCAAGATCCCGCTCGAAGGCGCCAGCGACCACGGCGTGTCCGAGGCGCTCTATTTGCGTGACCCGGACGACAATGGCGTCGAGCTCTATTGGGACCGGCCCAAGGAGATGTGGCCGAAGCGGCCGGACGGCGGCCTGCGCATGTACACCAACCCGCTCGACCTGCATGACCTGTTGGCCGAGCTGGAGCGACCACAATCCTGAACGCCGTCGTTAGGCGGCGGTTTTGACCTGGTGAGTCTCGTTATCGACAACGACCGGCGTGTCGAACCAGGCAATATCCGGGTCCGTGAGGGCGACCTTGCGGATATTTTCCTTCCAGGGGCCCTGATAGCAAGCCTCGGCCGCCGCGCGCGTTTCCCAGAGATAGACGCCGCCGGCAATATTCTTGTCGCCGCTGAACAGAAATTGCTTGCGGATCAGCCCTGGGACATTCTGGAAGCGCACCGATGCCGCCTTGAATGTCTCGATCGCTTTCTCGCGCGTCATTTCTTTCGGAACCTTGAACGTGACGACGGCTGTAATCATGACCGGAATCCTCTCGTTCAGATTTGCTCTTACATTCTATAGCTACGCCGTCGCCTTCGCCACCGCGCGGCGCGCCAGCACGCCGACCAGATGCGCGCGGTACTCGGGGCTCGCGTGAATGTCGCTGTTCATGCCGGTGGCCGGAATGCTCATGCCATCGAGCGATTTCGCCGCGAAACGCTTCTTCAGCGCCTCCTCGAACGACTTGACCCGGAACACGCCGTTGGCGCCTGCGCCGGTGACCGCCACGCGGATATCGGCGCCGCGCTTGACTCACGAACACGCCGACCAGCGCGAAGCCGGAGGCCGGGTGCTTGAACTTCTCGTAAGCCGCTTTCTTGGCGATCGGGAAGCTGATCTTGGTGATGATCTCGCCGTCTTCCAAAGCGGTCGAGAACATGCCGGTGAAGAAATCGTCGGCCGCGATGCGCCGCTTGTTGGTGATAATGGTGGCCCCTAACCCCAGGCATGCCGCCGGATAATCGGCATTCGGATCGTTATTGGCGATCGAGCCGCCGATGGTGCCGCGGTTGCGCACCTGCGGATCGCCGATCGCGCCCGGCACCGCGGCCAGGCCCGGCAGCGCCTGCTGCAACACCGCCGCATTGGCGACGTCGGCGTGCCGTGTCATGGCGCCGATCACAATCGAGCGGCCCTTCTGTTCGACGCCGCTCAACCCTTCGACCAGCGAGAGATCGATCAGCGCCGAAGGCTGCGCCAGCCGCTGCTTCATCACCGGGATCAGCGAGTGACCGCCGGCCAAGAGCTTGGCCTCCGGATTGCGCGTCAGCAGGCCGGCCGCCTGGCGGACCGTGGTCGGACGATGGAAGGTGAAGTTGTACATCAGCTCTCTCCTATTATGCGGCCTGGCGCGGTTTGGCGCCTTGCAGCGCCGACCACACCGCATTGGCGGTCGCCGGCATGGCCAGATTTTCGGTTCCGATCGCATCGGTGATGGCGTTGATCACCGCGGCGGGCGCCGCAATGGCCCCGGCTTCCCCGCAGCCCTTGATGCCGAGTGGATTGGACGGCGATTTGGTTTCGGTGAGGCCGACGTGGAACGACGGCAGGTCGTGTGCGCGCGGCATGGTGTAGTCCATCATCGAGCCGGTCACGAGCTGGCCGTCTTTGTTGTAGACCGCGCCTTCGAGCAGCGCCTGCCCGACGCCTTGCGCGATGCCGCCATGCACCTGGCCCTCGACGATCATCGGATTGATCACGGTGCCGAAGTCGTCGACCGCGGTCCAATTGACGATCTCGGTCTTGCCGGTGTCGGTATCGACCTCGACCTCGCAGATGTGGCAGCCGGCCGGGAAGGTGAAATTGGTCGGATCGTAGAACGAGGTTTCCTTCAGTCCCGGCTCCAGTTCGGCGCCGGTGAATTTGTGCGCGATGTACGCGTTGAGCGCGACGTCGCCGAAGGCCGCCGACTTGTCGGTGCCGGCCACAGTGAACTTGCCGTCCTTGAACTCGATGTCGCCTTCCGCCGCCTCCAGCATGAAGGCCGCGACCTTCTTGGCCTTGGCCTCGATCTTGTCGAGCGCCTTGACGATCGCCGACATGCCGACCGCGCCGGAGCGCGAGCCGTAAGTGCCCATGCCGAACTGCACCTTGTCGGTGTCGCCATGCACGATGGAGACGTTCTCGAACGGAATGCCGAGCCGCTCCGACACCAGTTGCGCAAATGTCGTCTCGTGCCCCTGCCCGTGCGCGTGACAGCCGGTGAGCACTTCGACGCTGCCGGTCGGATTGACCCGCACTTCGGCGATCTCCCACAAGCCGACGCCGGCGCCGAGCGAGCCGACCGCTTGGCTAGGCGCTATGCCGCAGGCCTCGATATAAGTCGAGAAGCCTATGCCGCGCAGCTTGCCGTGCCGCGTCGCCTCGCGCTTGCGCTTGCCGAAGCCCTTCACATCGGCGACCTCCAACGCTTTCTTGAGCGAAGCGTGATAATCGCCGGCGTCATAGGCCATGATCACCGGGGTCTGGTGCGGGAACGACTTGATGAAATTGCGCCGGCGAATTTCCGCAGGCTCGATACCCATCTGGCGCGCCGCCACCTCGACCAGCCGTTCGACCACGAAGGTCGCTTCCGGTCGCCCGGCGCCGCGATAGGCGTCGACCGGCGCGGTGTTGGTGTAGACCGCGTCCACCTCGCAATAGATCGACGGAATGTCGTATTGACCCGACAGCAGCGTGCCGTAGAGATACGTCGGCACCGACGACGAGAAGGTCGACATATAGGCGCCGAGATTGGCGATTGTTTTGGCGCGCAAAGCCAGGATTTTCCCCTGGCCGTCGAGCGCCAGTTCCGCATGGGTGACGTGATCGCGGCCATGCGCGTCGGTGAGGAAGGATTCCGTGCGCTCCGCCGTCCATTTCACCGGCCGGCGCACTTTGCGCGATGCCCAGAGACAAACAACTTCTTCCGGATAAATGAAAATCTTGGAGCCGAAACCGCCGCCGACGTCGGGCGCGATCACCCGCAATTTATGCTCCGGGGCCATGCCGACGAAGGCGGCGATGACGAGGCGCGCGACATGCGGGTTTTGCGACGTATTCCATAAAGTGAGGTTGTCGGTGCCGGCATCGTATTCGGCGAGCGCCGCGCGCGGTTCCATCGCGTTCGGCACCAGGCGGTTGTTGATGATGTCGAGCTTGGTGACGTGCTTGGCGGCGGCAAAGGCCGCGTCCGTCGCCTTGGCGTCGCCGAGCGACCATTCGTAGATGGTATTCTTCGGCGCCACCTCGTGAATTTGCGGGCCCGATTTCGCTTTGGCCGGATCGGTCACTGCCGGCAGCACCTCGTAGTCGACTTTGACCTTCTCGGCGGCGTCGCGCGCCTGCGCCAGGGTTTCGCCGATCACCACCGCCACCGCGTCGCCGACATGGTTGACCGCGCCGGAGGCAATCGCCGGATGCGGCGCCATCTTCATCGGCGAGCCGTCCTTGGAATGGATCATCCAGCCGCAGATCAGATTGCCGATCTTGTCGTTGGCGAGGTCGGCGCCGGTGAGCACCGCGACCACGCCGGGCATTTTCCTGGCGGCGGCGACATCGATGCTCTTGATCTTGGCGCGGGCGTGCGGCGAGCGCACGAAAACGGCGCGCGTTTCGCCCGGCCGCACTACGTCGTCGGTATATTGTCCCTGTCCGGTGATAAATCGGAAGTCTTCCTTGCGGCGCACCGCCGCGCCGATCCCGGTCGCGCTCATGGCGGTCTCCTCCCGTTGAAATTTTTTAAGCTACTCGGCCGCTTGCCGCGTGCCGCCTTTGGCCATCGCTTTTGCTCCCGCGGCGATCGACTTGACGATGTTGTGATAGCCGGTGCAGCGGCAGATGTTGCCGTCTAGCTGTTCGCGGATGGTGTGTTCGTCGAGGTCGTTGCCCTTGCGGCGCACGATATCGAGCGCCGCCATGATCATGCCCGGCGTGCAGTAGCCGCATTGCAGGCCGTGATTTTCGCGGAACGCTTCCTGCATCGGGTGCAAGGGCCCGCCCGCCTCCGCCAGGCCTTCAATGGTGGTGATCTTGGCGCCCTCGCATTGCAAAGCGAGCAGCGTGCAGGACTTGGCCGCGATGCCATCGACATGCACGACGCAGGCGCCGCATTGCGAGGTGTCGCAGCCCACATGCGTGCCGGTCAGCCGGAGATTTTCACGCAGGAATTGCACCAGCAAGGTGCGCGCTTCGACATCGCCGGTGACGGCTTTGCCGTTCACCGTCATGGACACCGCAGGCATGAGCATCCTCCCAAGTTCGGGGCCAAAAGCCCTCTTTTTGCTTCGCCCACGGCGGGCGAAGGCGGTCAGGGTTCGGATTCGAGCCGATTTTGGCCCGAACGCGCCTTGGAACGACAATAAGTCTGAACCCCCACCGCATACTGGGTCAAGGGATTCCAAAGCAGGAAATGGCTCAAACAGCGGTGAGCCGGGCATTGCAGAGCATAATTTTTCCCGACCTTCCTTCGCCCGCCGAAGCGGCGGGCTTCGCGAATGCGGAAAACCGGCGCCCGCTTTCCGGGATCATTCGCTAGCCGGCGGTCACCGTGGCGGCAAAGTTCTTGAAAAACTCGTCGGCGATCTTCTTGGCTGCGCCATTGACCAGGCGCTGGCCGAGCTGGGCAAGTTTACCGCCGATCTGCGCCTCGACGTTGTAAGTGAGCAGGGTACCGCCGTCCTTTTCGGTCAGCGCGACGGTGGCGCCGCCCTTGGCAAACCCGGCGACCCCGCCGTCGCCCTCGCCTGAAATCTTGTAACCGTTGGGTGGGTTGAGATCGGTCAGGTGCACCTTGCCTTTGAAGCGCGCCTTGACCGGGCCTATTTTGGTAACGGCAACCGCCTGCAATTCGGTGTCGGATATCTTGTTGAGCTCCTCGCAGCCGGGAATGCAGGCCTTGAGCACCTCGGCATCGTTGAGCTTTGCATAGACAACCTCGCGGCTGGCTGGGAGTTGAACCTCCCCGGTCATGACCATCGCCATCGGCACCGTCTCCTTAAATAAACGCCGGCTCGAGCGAACCTCGCCCTCGACTTAAGCCCTTCGCGCGCCGCTGAAAAGAGCTATGCAGCGGGCGCGGAGCGCATTAAGTGTGTCGCCACGCCAAATCGACACAACCAAAATCGGGTTTCAAGGGAGGAAATTCATGCCGATGATCGATGCCGATAGCTGCCCAATCAATGTCGAGGTCGCGGGCCCTGAAGGCGCGCCGGCGCTGATCCTGTCAAATTCGCTCGGCACCAATCTGCATATGTGGGACGAGCAGGTCCCGGAATGGTCGAAGCACTTCCGCGTGGTGCGCTACGACCGCCGCGGCCATGGCAAGTCGGGTGCGCCGAAGGGCCCTTATTCCATGGAGCGGTTCGGCCGTGACGTGCTGGCGGTCGCCGATACGCTCAAGATCAAGAAGTTCAACTGGTGCGGTCTGTCGATGGGCGGCATGGTCGGGCAATGGCTGGGGGCGAACGCACCCGACCGCGTCAACAAACTCGTGCTGTCCAATACGAATTTCCACTACGCCGACAAAGGGCCGTGGAACGACCGCATCAAGCTCGTGCAGGAAAAAGGGCTTGGCGAATTGGTCGATCCCAATATGGAGCGATGGTTCACCGCAGGCTTCCGCGCCCGCGCGCCGCGGTCGATCGCGCGCATGAAGGAGATGTTCCTCGCCACCAGTCCGATCGGCTACGTCGCCAGTTGCGAAGCGATCCGCGACATGGATTTTACGGCATCCAATACGCGCATCACCGCGCCGACGCTGGTGATCGTCGGCAAGCAGGACCCGGCAACGCCGCCGGCGGCCGGCGAAGCGATCGCCAAGCAGATCAAGGGCGCCAAGGTCGCCGCGCTCGACGCCGCCCATATTTCAAATATGGAGCAGCCCAAACTCTATGCCGAGACGGTGCTTAACTTTCTCCAATAGGGGCCAAGCCCATGGACGAGACGGAACGCCACGAGCGCGGCATGGCCAAGCGCCGCAAGGTGCTCGGCAACGAATGGGTCGATCGCGCCAATGCGAAAAGGACGCCGTTCAACGAGGAATTCCAGAACCTCATCACCCGCTACGCCTGGGGCGAGGTCTGGACGCGGCCGCATTACGACGAACGGACCCGCCGCGTGCTGGTGATCGGCACCATGATCGCGCTCGGCCGCAATGGGACGAATTCCGCCTGCACGTGCGGGCGGCCTCGCCGGCGGCGGCTTCACCGAGGCCGACATCAAGGAAGTCATCCTGCAGCAGGCGATCTATTGCGGCGTGCCGGCCGCCAACCACGCCTTCAAGGAAGCCGCCGAGGTGATGGCGGAACTGGCGAAGAAATAAACTGTGTCACGGAACGGTCGCGATCTCGTCATTTTCGGTTGAAAGGCCTTCAATGTAGCCATGCGCCCATTGCAGTGGGGGAACGCCATGGCCAAAACGACCAAGATTAAAGTGCGCAAGGGCATGCCGAGCGTCGCGCTCGACAAGACCGAATTCAAGAAGCGGTTTCTCGCCCGGTTTTACGATCCCGATTACGACCCACTGATGCCCGAGCTCGACAAGATCGTCGAGACGGCGTGGCTCACTTACGAGGGCTACCACAAGAGCCCGCGCACGCAGAAAGCCGGCAAAGGCTTTGCCGATCCCGACTTCGACGTGCCGATCGAATGGCTGGAGACGCGCGCCAATGTGCAGGCCGCCGAACGCCGGCAGAAAAATCCGAAATCGCCGTCGCGCGTCTTGATCGTCAACGGCTCTTCGCGCAACGACCAGACCTGTCCCGGCGAAATGTCCAAGACCTGGCGGATGGTGACGCTGGCCAAACAAGCCATCGAGAAATCACGCGGTTTCGAGGTCGAGATACTCGATCTGTCGCGCCTCACCGCCGAGTACGGCAAGGTGATCTATCCGTGCAAGGCCTGCGTTTCCACCGCGCAACCGCTCTGCCACTGGCCCTGTAGTTGCTACCCCAATCATGCGCTCGGCCAGACCGGCGACTGGATGGCGGAGATCTATCCGAAATGGGTGGCCGCGCATGGCGTGATGATCATCTGCCCGGTCAACTGGTACCAGGCGCCCTCCTCGCTCAAGCTGATGATCGATCGCCTGGTCTGCGCCGACGGCGGCAATCCGGACTTCACCTCGACCGGCGGCAAGGATCCGGAAAAAGCCAAACAACTCGAACTTGCCGGCTGGCCCTATCCGCGCCATCTGGAGGGCCGCGTGTTCTCCGTCGTCGTGCACGGCGACGCTGCCGGCACTGAAAATCTGCGCCGCATTTTGTCGGATTGGATGCAGGACATCGGCATGATCCCGTCCGGGCACCAAGGACAGATCGACCGCTATATCGGCTACCTCACGCCCTACGCGACCAGCCACGACGACCTCGACCGCGACACGGACTTCCAGCAGGACGTGCGCAACGCGGCGCTCGCGCTGGTGCAGGCGGTGAAGGATCGACGTAGTGGGAAATTGCAGCCGCCGGACCGCGGGCTGCACGAAGCGCGGCCTGAAATAGCCGCGCCCGGTGCCGGCGCGTTAGCGGAACGGCGAGAACCAGGGCGCCCCGCGCGGCGTGGCGGCGAGTTCCATCGCGACGGCGGGTTTAGCGCGGCTGTTGCTGCGTTCGACCAGGCAAAGCGCGGTGCCGATCGCGGCGAGGATCAACTGAAAGGTCGTTGCACGCACCAGTTCGGCGTTCTGCGACATCACCGCCGGGCCGATCGACACGATACTGATCAGCACCACCAGGATCAGGCCAGCCTCGAAGATTTCGGAATCCGGCTTGCCGCCGATGAAGACGCGCAAGCGGTCGAGGACGTGCACGGCGCAAATGCTGGCGACCGCCAGTTTGAGTGTCCCGAAGAACGCCGCGAGCTTGATGAGCCCGATCGGGCCAAGGCCGAACAGGCTGCCGATGGCAAATATGAATTGCGAGCGCCAGACGTCGTCCAGGCCATAACTGGGCGAGCTGATCGTGCGCAAGCCCTCGTACCCCCAGACCAAGGTGAAATAGAGCGCTACGCCCACGATGATAACCACGGCCGCGCTGGACAACTTACGCATGGCGTCCTCCTGAAACTGGAGATCAACGCGTAAGCGCTTCAAATGCTAATTTCAAAAGAAACCAAACCTTTACCTTACCGGTTAAGTGCGGCTCTTAATCTTAACCGCCGCGCCCCTCGCGGAAGGCCTGCGGCGTCATGCCGGTCTGCTTGCGGAAAAACCGGGTGAAATGCGACGGATCGGAAAACGCCAGATCGTATGAAATCTCGTGGATCGGCTGATTGGTGAATACCAGTTGGCGCTTGGCTTCCGATAATACGCGCTGGCGGATCAAATGCCCCGCAGTCACGCCGGTCGCGCGCTTGACGTGGTCGTTGAGCCGGTCGGCGGTCATCGCCAGCTTCCCGGCGTAAAAGCTGATCAGCCGTTCTTTGCGGAAATGCTCGTCCAGCAGCCGGCGCAACTCCTCCACCCGCGCATCCGCGCGCGTGAGCGTCACCGTACCGCTGCGCGCGCGGCTGACCGCGAGCCGCACCGTCTCGATGGCGATCAACGCCAGCAGGCCGCGCATCGCGAGCCGATAGCCTTCGCGCGCGAGCGAACCCTCTTCGTTGAGGTCGGCGCACAGCGTGGAAAGACGCTTGGCTTCCGTCGCGCCGGTGAGCGGCACCAGCGGATCGGCCGCCACCGCTTTGAGCCGTGCCAGCGCCTCGCCCGATTGGTCGCCAAGCGCGTCGGCAACGTCCTCGGTGAAACTCACTACCCATCCGTCGGTGGCTTGAGGCGTAAAGCGGAAGCCATGCACGGTGGTGGCCGGCACCAAAATCGCCGCCGGCGCCGAAAAGTTCACGGTCGCGGTTTCGAAGCTCATTTCACCGCCGCCCTTTTCGATCAGCAGGATCTGGAACAGGTTGCGGTGGCGGTGCGCGCGGATCGTCCAATCATGCACCGAGGAGCGCGAGGCGATGGTCTCGATATGGATGAAGTCGAATGCGGAATCGTCCGGCGGATCGCCGTAAAGGTGAAACAGCGGGAGCGTGGACGAAGCCATGGCGGCTAAGCATATGCGAGGCCGCGCGCCAGGCCAACGCAATCGACGGCCGCCTAAACGAAAAGCCCCGCCATTTGGCGGGGCTTCCGTTCATCGTATTGCAGTGCGTCAGCGGTTCTGGCCCTGTTGGCCACCGTGCTGCCCGCCCTGTCCAGGGCGATCTTGCTGTTGCTGCTGGCCCGGCTTCTGGCCGGGCTGGCCACCCTGCTGCTGCTGGCCGGGCTTGGGTTGCTGGCCGGGCTGATTGCCCTGCTGCTGCTGGCCGGGGTTCTGGTTGGGGTTTTGGTTCTGACTCATTGCTATTTCCTTCCAACGTTGGTCTTTGGACGCTCCCCGCCCGAACAGGAAGACAACGCGCGAACGCCAATTCCGTTCCGCTTCGCCGCCGATGGTAAGATCGTAGGAACCCTGTGCAGTCATGCGAGTTCCCATTCAGAACGTACACGGACAACGAATGAGGGACCTATCATGGGACGCTATCTATTGCTTTGGCTGTTGGGGATTCCGATTCCGATTCTCGTGCTGATTTGGCTGTTCGGCGGATTGCACTAACGCGCACGCGCATGATCGCGAAAAGCGGGAACGGGTTTTCGGAAAAGATCATGCGCAATCAAAGATCGCTTCGAAACGGCTGCGTCAACAGACGCACAATTCGTAACTCCGCCACATCGCGAAAAACGGGTAAGCCGATCGTCATCCGCTCTTCGCCGGCCGCCGGTTCGGCGCGATAGGTGCCGAACAGCCGATCCCACCACGGCAGATTGAATCCGAAATTGCTGTCGGTCTCCGCGCGCTCGATCGAGTGATGTACCTGATGCATCTGCGGCGTGACCACGAGCCAGCGCGCGATCGGCTCGAGCCGCGGCGGCAGCGCCACGTTGCTGTGATTGAACATCGACGTGGCGTTGAGCAGCACCTCGAACATCAGCACGGCGAGCGCCGGCACGCCGAGCGCCAGCACCGCCGCCATCTTGATCGCGAGCGACAGCAAAATCTCCAACGGATGAAAACGAACACCGGTGGTCACGTCGATATCGAGGTCGGCGTGGTGCATGCGGTGCAACCGCCACAACACCGGCACGTGATGGAAAACGACATGCTGGACGTAGATGACGAGATCGAGCGCAATCACGCCAACCATGACTGCGGCCCAGGCCGGGAGCCCCAGCATGGCAAACAGTCCCCAGCCCTTCTCGGCCGCGATCAGCGCCACGCCGACCGCCGCGGTCGGCACCAGCAGCCGCACCGCGACAATATCGATGGCCAGAATGCCGAGATTGCCCGGCCAGCGCGGCCGCCGGCCGACAGTCAAATGGCGCCGCGGCGTGTGCCATTCCCACATCGACATGACGGCGAAAACCATGGTGGCGCCGCCGAGGCGGATGGCGATTTCCATACCTGGTGTCATGTAGCGCGGGTTTCCCTTGGATTACCGCGACTTAATAGCACGGCGCGCGGGACGAAGCGTTGCCGCTCCCGTCCCGCTTTGTTAAGCCATTGAGGAATCGACCCACGGGCCGCCAGCCGGAGCGGCCTTGACCCAAGGCCCTGAGCGCACGCATGGAAGTCTTCCTCCAGCAGCTCATCAACGGCATCACCCTCGGCTCGATCTACGGCCTGATCGCCATCGGCTACACCATGGTGTTCGGCATCATCGGCATGGTGAACTTCGCTCATGGCGACGTGTTCATGGTCTCGGCCTTCATCGCGCTGATCGCCTTCCTGATCCTCACCACCTGGCTCGGCATCACCTCGATCGCGCTGGCGCTGTTCATCGTGCTGATCGTGGCCATGCTGTTCACCTCGCTGGTCAACTGGGTGATCGAGCGCGTCGCCTATCGGCCGTTGCGCGGCTCGTTCCGGCTGGCGCCGCTGATTTCGGCGATCGGCATGTCGATTTTTCTGTCCAACTTCGTGCAGGTCAGCCAGGGCCCGCGCAACAAGCCGATCCCGCCCATGGTGCAGGGTGAGTTCGTGCTGCTGACCCGCAATGATTATGCGGTCACGCTGTCGTACAAGCAGCTCATCATTTGGGGCGTCACCGCGGTGTTGCTGGCGGCGTTCTGGTATCTGGTGGCCAAGACCAGGCTCGGCCGCGCGCAACGCGCCTGCGAGCAGGATCAGAAAATGGCGGCGCTGGTCGGCGTCGACGTCGACCGCACCATCTCGATGACCTTCGTCATCGCCGCCGCGCTCGCCGCCGTCGCCGGCACCTTGTACCTGATGTACTACGGCGTGGTGACTTTCTCCGACGGTTTCGTGCCGGGCGTAAAGGCGTTCACCGCCGCGGTGCTGGGCGGTATCGGTTCGCTGCCCGGTGCGGTCATCGGCGGACTGTTGATCGGCCTGATCGAGACCATGTGGTCGGCCTATTTCTCCATCGACTACAAAGACGTCGCCGCTTTTTCCGTACTGGCGATCACCTTGATATTCCTGCCGCAAGGCTTGTTCGGCCGGCCGGATGTCGAAAAGGTCTGACATGCAGGATGGCGCGCCAGATCAGCGCGTCGATATGGCCCGCGCCTTGCGCGACGCCGGCCTCACCGCTTTGCTCGCTTTCGGGCTGTTCCTGCCGCTGATCGGCTTCCAGACGGTCACCGACTTCCATAACAACCTGATCCTGGACACGCGCTGGCCGCTGTTGCTCGCCATCGTCGGCATCGTCGGCGTTGGACGGCTAGCATTTTCGCTTGTCGTCGAGCCGTGGCTCAAGCATCGCCGGCTGCGCCCGGTCGCGGCGGCGCCATCGCCTTGGCGCACGGCGGTCGCCAAATGGTTTAGCCCGTTCGCTATCGGCTTCGTCATTGTCTATCCGCCGCTCGTCATTGCCATCAATGGGTTCGGCGGCGCGCTGAAATGGATCGACAATTTCGGCATCCAAATTCTGATTTATGTGATGCTCGGCTGGGGCCTCAACATCGTGGTCGGACTCGCCGGCCTGCTCGACCTCGGCTATGTCGCGTTCTACGCGGTCGGCGCCTATTCCTATGCGCTGCTGGCCAAGACCTTCGGTCTGGCATTCTGGATCGTGCTGCCGCTCGCCGGCATTCTCGCCTCGTTCTGGGGCATCTTGCTCGGCTTTCCGGTGCTGCGTCTGCGCGGCGACTATCTCGCCATCGTCACGCTCGCCTTCGGCGAAATCATCCGCATCGTCATTATCAACTGGGTCGACTTGACCAACGGCTATGCCGGCATTTCCGGCATCCCGCGCCCCACTCTTTTCGGCATTCCGTTCAACGCCAATGATGACGGCTTTGCCGCCGTGTTCGGGCTGGAATTTTCCCCGCTCTACCGCGTGATCTTTCTCTACTACCTCATCCTCGCGCTCGCGCTGCTGACCGCCTTCGTCACCGTGCGGCTGCGCCGGCTGCCGGTCGGCCGCGCTTGGGAGGCACTGCGCGAGGATGAGATCGCCTGCCGCTCGCTCGGCATCAACACCACCAACACCAAGCTCACCGCTTTCGCCATGGGCGCGATGTTCGCCGGCTTCGCCGGCTCGTTCTTCGCGACGCGCCAGGGCTTCATCTCGCCGGAATCCTTCACCTTCCTGGAATTGGCCACCATCTTGTCGATCGTGGTGCTCGGCGGCATGGGCAGCCAGATCGGCGTGGCGATCGCGGCCATCGCGATGATCGGCGGCACCGAAATCATGCGCGAGCTCGATTTCCTCAAGCGGATTTTCGGCCCACCTTCGATCCGACCCAATACCGAATGCTGCTGTTCGGATTCGCCATGGTGCTGATCATGATCTGGCGGCCGCGCGGGCTGATCGCGACGCGCGAGCCCTCGGTGTTCCTGAAGGAGCGCAAGAGCATCTCGGCCGACTTGGCCAAGGAAGGTCACGGCTGATGACCGGCAACGGCGACATTTTGCTCCGCGTCGAGCACCTGACCATGCGCTTTGGCGGGCTGGTCGCGGTAGATGACCTGTCGTTTGAGGCGCGGCAAGGCAATATCACCGCGCTGATCGGGCCGAACGGCGCCGGCAAGACTACCGTGTTCAATTGCATCACCGGGTTCTACAAGCCGAGCGAGGGACGCATCGGCTTTCGCCACGGCGATTTGTCCATCTGGGATGAATTGGAAACGCTGACCGACAGTGGCAAGCGCCGCCTCGCGGCGCGCGAACGGCGCGCTCTACCAACTCGAACGCATGCCGGAATTTCTCGTTACCCAGCAGGCGCGCGGTGGCGCGCACCTTCCAGAACATCCGGCTGTTTCCCGGCATGACGGTGCTGGAAAATTTGCTTGTCGCCCAGCACAATCGGCTGATGCTGGCGTCGGGCTACACGCTTTTTGGCATTCTCGGCTTTCCGTCTTACGGTGTTGCCGAACACGCGGCGATCAACAAGGCACGCGACTGGCTCGAACGCGTGGACCTGCTGACGCGCGCCGACGATTTCTGCGGGCGACCTGCCCTATGGCGCACAGCGCCGCATCGAGATCGCGCGCGCCATGTGCACCGATCCGCTGCTGCTTTGCCTCGATGAGCCGGCGGCCGGCCTCAATCCGCGCGAGAGCGCCGAGCTCAACGAGCTGCTACTCGCCATCCGCGACGAACACGCCATTTCCATTTTGCTGATCGAACACGATATGTCGGTGGTGATGGAAATTTCCGACCACGTGATCGTGCTCGACTATGGCGTCAAGATTGCCGACGGCGGCCCGGAGGCGGTGCGCAATGATCCGAAGGTGATCGCCGCCTATCTCGGCGTCGCCGACGAGGACGTGGCGAAGGCCGAAGCGGAGGTCGGACTATGACCTCTCCGCTGCTCAGCGTGCGCGGCGTGAAGACCTTCTACGGCCGCGTAATAGCGCTCAAAGGCGTCGATCTCGACGTCAACGAAGGCGAAATCGTCACCCTGATCGGAGCCAACGGCGCCGGCAAGTCCACACTGATGATGACCATCTGCGGCAATCCACGCGCGCGCGAAGGTAGCATCATCTTCGACGGCCGGGACATCACCCAGCTGCCGACGCACCAGATCGCGCGGCTCAGGCTGGCGCAGGCGCCGGAAGGTCGCCGCATCTTCTCGCGCATGACGGTGCTGGAAAATCTGCAGATGGGCGTCAGCACCTCCGACGCGTCCAAATTCGACCGCGATCTCGAGCGCGTGCTGGCACTGTTCCCGCGCCTGCAGCAGCGCATCGGACAGCGCGGCGGCACGCTGTCGGGCGGCGAGCAGCAAATGCTGGCGATCGCGCGCGCGCTGATGGCGCGGCCGCGGCTGCTGCTTCTCGACGAGCCGTCGCTAGGGCTGGCGCCGATGATCGTGCGGCAGATTTTCGACGCCATCAAAACGCTCAACGCGCGGCACCGCCTTACTGTGTTCCTGGTCGAGCAGAACGCTTTCCATGCGCTCAAGCTCGCCCATCGCGGCTACGTCATGGTCAACGGGCTGATCACACTGAGCGGCACCGGCCGCGAGCTTTTGGAGCGGCCCGAGATCAAATCCGCCTATCTCGAGGGCGGCCGGCAAAAGGCGGGGGCGTGATGCTAAGCCTCATTTACGAGGAAGATTTATTCGGCGTTTTCCTTTTGGTCACCGTCATCCGGGCGGCGGCGCAGCGGCGCTCGCCGGCCGCGCCATTGCCGCCACCTGGCGGCCGTGGGGGCAGGTTATCGCCTATGGTTTCATCCTGGGCGCGGTCGTGCGGTTCTTCCACTTCGCCCTGTTCGACGGCACTTTGCTGTCGCTACACTATTATCTGGTCGATAGCGCGGTCTGCCTGGCGTTCGGCCTGATCGGCTTCCGCGCCGCCCGCGCCGCACAAATGATCAGGCAGATCGCTGGATCAACGTCGCGGACGGCCCTCTGGGCCTGGCGCGCCGCAAGCCGCAGTGACG
>CAVYRR010000016.1:0-221652 GCA_963770985.1 uncultured Alphaproteobacteria bacterium
AGGCCAGCCTCGAAGATTTCAGAATTGGGCTTGCCGCCGATGAAGACGCGCAAGCGGTCGAGGACGTGCACCGCGCAAATGCTGGCGACCGCAAGCTTGAGCGTCCCGAAGAACGCCGCGAGCTTGATGAGCCCGATTGGGCCGAGGCCGAACCGGCTGCCGATGGCGAATATGAACTGCGAGCGCCAGACGTCGTCCAGGCCATAGCTGGGCGAACTGATCGTGCGCAGCCCTTCGTACCCCCAGACCAGGGTGAAATAGAGAGCTACGCCCACGATGATAAATACGGCCGCGCCGGACAGCTTACGCATGGCGTCCTCCTGAAACTGAAGATCAACGCGTAAGCGCTTCAAATGCTAATTTCAAAAGAAACCAAAACTTTACCTTACCGCTTAAGGGCGGTCCTTAATGTTAACCGCCGCGCCCCTCACGGAAGGCCTGCGGCGTCATGCCGGTCTGCTTGCGGAAAAATCGCGTGAAGTGCGATGGATCGGAAAACGCCAGATCGTATGAAATCTCGTGGATCGGCTGACTGGTGAACACCAGTTGGCGCTTGGCTTCCGTCAATACGCGCTGGCGGATCAGATGGCCCGCCGTCACACCGGTCGCACGCTTGACGTGGTCATTGAGCCGGTCGGCGGTCATCGCCAATTTCCCGGCGTAAAAGCTGATCAACCGTTCTTTGCGAAAATGTTCGTCCAGCAGCCTGCGCAGCTCCTCCACCCGCGCATCGGCGCGCGTGAGCGTCACCGTCCCGCTGCGCGCGCGGCTGACCGCGAGCCGCACCGTCTCGATGGCGATCAGCGATAGCAGCCCGCGCATCGCCAGCCGATAGCCTTCGCGCGCGAGCGAAGCCTCCTCGTTGAGGTCCGCGCACAGCGCGGCCAGGCGCTTGGCTTCGGTCGCGCCGGTGAGCGGCACCAGCGGATCGGCCGCCACCGCTTTGAGCCGGGCCAGCGCCTCGCCCGATTGGTCGCCAAGCGCGTCGGCGACGTCCTCGGTGAAGCTCACCACCCATCCGTCGGTGATTTGAGGCGTAAACCGGAAACCATGCACGGTGGTGGCCGGCACCAAAATTGCCGCCGGCGCCGAAAAGTTCACGGTCGCGGTTTCGAAGCTCATTTCACCGCCGCCCTTTTCGATCAGCAGGATCTGGAACAAATTGCGGTGGCGGTGCGCGCGGATCGTCCAATCGTGCACCGATGAGCGCGAGGCGATGGTCTCGATGTGGATGAAGTCGAACGCGGAATTGTCCGGCGGATCGCCGTAAAGATGAAACAGCGGGAGCGTGGACGAAGCCATGGCGGCCAAGCATATGCGAGGCCGCGCGCCAGGCCAACGCAATCGACGGCCGCCCATACAAAAAGCCCCGCCATGCGGCGGGGCTTCCGTTCATCCTATTGCAGTGCGTCAGCGGTTTTGCTGGCCTTGCTGACCGCCCTGGCCGGGGCGATCTTGCTGCTGCTGTTGCTGGCCTGGCTTCTGGCCGGGCTGGCCACCTTGCTGCTGCTGACCAGGCTTAGGTTGCTGGCCGGGCTGATTGCCCTGCTGCTGCTGGCCCGGGTTCTGGTTGGGATTTTGATTCTGACTTATTCTGTTTCCTTCCAACGTTGGCCGTTCGATGCTCCCCGCCCGAACAGCAAGACAACGCGTGAACGTCAATACAGTTCCGCGTCGCCACCGATGATACATCGTAGGAACCCTGCGCCGACACGGGAGTTCCCCTACGACAACGATTGAGGGACTTATCATGGGACGCTATCTGTTGCTTTGGCTGCTGGGGATTCCGATTCCGATCCTGTTGCTGATCTGGGTGTTCGGCGGATTGCACTAACGCGCACGCGCATGATCCCGAAAAGTGGAGATCGGTTTTCGGAAAAGATCATGCGCAATCAACGATCGCTTCGAAACGGCTGTGTCAGCAATCGCACGATCGCCAACTCCGCCACATCGCGGAAGACGGGTAAGCCGATCGTCATGCGCTCTTCGCCGGCCGCCGGTGTGGCGCAATAGGTGCCGAACAGGCGGTCCCACCACGGCAGATTGAAGCCAAAATTGCTGTTGTGCTCCACGCGTTCGACCGAGTGATGCACCTGATGCATCTGCGGCGTGACCACGAGCCAGCGTGCGATCGGCTCGAGCCGCGGCGGCAGCGCCACGTTGCTGTGGTTGAACATCGAGGTGGCGTTGAGCAGCACCTCGAACATCAGCACCGCGAGCGCCGGCACGCCGAGCGCCACCACCGCCGCCATCTTGATCGCCAGCGAGAGCAGTATTTCCAAGGGATGGAAACGCACGCCGGTGGTCACGTCGATATCGAGATCGGCGTGATGCATGCGGTGCAGCCGCCACAGCACCGGCACGTGATGGAAGACGACATGCTGGACGTAGATCACCAGATCGAGCGCGATCACGCCGATCAGGATCGCCGCCCAGGCCGGCAAGCCCAGGATTGCAAACAGCCCCCAGCCGCGCTCACTGGCGATCAATGCCACCCCGACCGCGGCGGTCGGCACCAGCAGCCGCACCGCCATAACGTCGATGGCTAGAATGCCGAGATTGTTCGGCCAGCGCGGCCTCCGGCCGACTGTCAAATGGCGGCGCGGGGCAAGCCATTCCCACAGCGCCATAGCGGCGAAAACCATGGCTGAGCCGCCGACCCGGACGGCAATTTCGACGCTGGGGGACATGCAGCTTCCTCTAAGCCTCGGCTACGGCGATCCGACTTAATAACACGCTTCGCGGCCAGCGTTGCCGCTCCCGTCATGCCCTGTTAAGCCTTGTGAAATTGAAGCAATGGCCGTCAGCCGGGTGGCTATACGCGAAAGGCCTGAGCGCAGCGCATGGAAGTCTTCCTCCAGCAGCTCATCAACGGCATCACCCTCGGCTCGATCTACGGCCTGATCGCCATCGGCTACACCATGGTGTTCGGTATCATCGGCATGGTCAACTTCGCCCATGGCGACGTGTTCATGGTTTCGGCCTTCATCGCGCTGATCGCTTTTTTGATCCTCACCACCTGGCTCGGCATCACCTCGATCGCGCTGGCGTTGTTCATCGTGCTGATCGTGGCCATGCTGTTCACCTCGCTGGTCAATTGGGTGATCGAGCGTGTCGCTTATCGGCCGTTGCGCGGCTCATTCCGCCTGGCGCCGCTGATTTCGGCGATCGGCATGTCGATTTTTCTGTCCAACTTCGTGCAGGTGAGCCAAGGCCCGCGCAACAAGCCGATCCCGCCCATGGTGCAGGGCGAGTTCGTGCTGCTGACCCGCAATGACTATGCGGTCACTTTGTCGTTCAAGCAGCTCATCATTTGGGGCGTCACCGCGGTGCTGCTGGCGGCATTTTGGTATCTGGTGGCCAAGACCCGGCTTGGCCGCGCGCAACGCGCCTGCGAGCAGGATCAGAAAATGGCGGCACTGGTCGGCGT
Source organism: uncultured Alphaproteobacteria bacterium (assembly GCA_963770985.1). Lineage (GTDB taxonomy): Bacteria > Pseudomonadota > Alphaproteobacteria > Rhizobiales > Xanthobacteraceae > Pseudolabrys. Next base: position 3,431 of record CAVYRR010000016.1, read on the forward strand.
CGACGTCGACCGCACCATCTCGATGACCTTCGTCATCGCCGCCGCGCTCGCCGCCGTCGCCGGCACCTTGTACCTGATGTACTACGGCGTGGTGACTTTCTCCGACGGTTTCGTGCCGGGCGTGAAGGCGTTCACCGCCGCGGTGCTGGGCGGCATCGGCTCGTTGCCGGGTGCGGTAATCGGCGGATTGCTGATCGGCCTGATCGAGACCATGTGGTCGGCCTATTTTTCCATCGACTACAAGGACGTCGCCGCTTTTTCCGTACTGGCGATCACCTTGATATTCCTGCCGCAGGGCTTGTTTGGCCGGCCGGATGTCGAAAAGGTCTGACATGCAGGATGGCGCGCCAGATCAGCGCGTCGATATGGCCCGCGCCTTGCGCGACGCCGGCCTCACCGCTTTGCTCGCGTTCGGGCTGTTCCTGCCGCTGATCGGCTTCCAGACGATCACCGACTTCCACAACAACCTGGTCCTGAACACGCGCTGGCCGCTGTTGCTCGCGATCGTCGCCATCGTCGGCGCCGGACGGCTGGCCTTTTCGCTTGTCGTCGAGCCGTGGCTCAAGCAGCGCAGGCTGCGGCCGGTCGCGGCGGCGCCATCGCCATTACGTATGGCAGTCGCCAAATGGTTCAGCCCGTTCGCCATCGGCTTCGTCATCGTCTATCCGCCGCTGGTCATTGCCATCAATGGGTTCGGCGGCGCGCTGAAATGGATCGACAATTTCGGCATCCAAATTCTGATTTATGTGATGCTCGGCTGGGGCCTCAATATCGTGGTCGGGCTCGCCGGCCTGCTCGACCTCGGCTATGTCGCGTTCTACGCGGTCGGCGCCTATTCCTATGCACTGCTGGCCAAGACCTTCGGTCTGGCATTCTGGATCGTGCTGCCGCTCGCCGGCATTCTCTCCTCGTTCTGGGGCATCTTGCTCGGCTTTCCGGTGCTGCGTCTGCGCGGCGACTATCTCGCCATCGTCACGCTCGCCTTCGGCGAAATCATCCGCATCGTCATTATCAACTGGGTCGACTTGACCAACGGCTATGCCGGCATTTCCGGCATCCCGCGCCCCACTCTTTTCGGCATTCCGTTCAACGCCAATGATGACGGCTTTGCCGCCGTGTTCGGGCTGGAATTTTCCCCGCTCTACCGCGTGATCTTTCTCTACTACCTCATCCTCGCGCTCGCGCTGCTGACCGCCTTCGTCACCGTGCGGCTGCGCCGGCTGCCGGTCGGCCGCGCTTGGGAGGCACTGCGCGAGGACGAGATCGCCTGCCGCTCGCTCGGCATCAACACCACCAACACCAAGCTCACCGCTTTCGCCATGGGCGCGATGTTCGCCGGCTTCGCCGGCTCGTTCTTCGCGACGCGCCAGGGCTTCATCTCGCCGGAATCCTTCACCTTCCTGGAATCGGCCACCATCTTGTCGATCGTGGTGCTCGGCGGCATGGGCAGCCAGATCGGCGTGGCGATCGCGGCGATCGCGATGATCGGCGGCACCGAAATCATGCGCGAGCTCGATTTCCTCAAGCGGATTTTCGGACCCACCTTCGATCCGACCCAATACCGAATGCTGCTGTTCGGATTCGCCATGGTGCTGATCATGATCTGGCGGCCGCGCGGGCTGATCGCGACGCGCGAGCCCTCGGTGTTCCTGAAGGAGCGCAAGAGCATCTCGGCCGACTTGGCCAAGGAAGGTCACGGCTGATGACCGGCAACGGCAACATTTTGCTCCGCGTCGAGCACCTGACCATGCGCTTTGGCGGGCTGGTCGCGGTAGATGACCTGTCGTTTGAGGCGCGGCAAGGCAATATCACCGCGCTGATCGGGCCGAACGGCGCCGGCAAGACTACCGTGTTCAATTGCATCACCGGGTTCTACAAGCCGAGCGAGGGACGCATCGGCTTTCGCCACGGCGATTCGTCCATCTGGGATGAATTGGAAACGCTGACCGACAGTGGCAAGCGCCGCCTCGCGCGCGCGCACGGCACCCTCTACCAGCTCGAGCGCCTGCCGGAATTTCTCGTCACCCAGCAGGCTCGCGTGGCCCGCACCTTCCAGAACATCCGGCTGTTTCCCGGCATGACGGTGCTGGAAAATTTGCTGGTCGCCCAGCACAACCGGTTGATGTTGGCGTCGGGCTACACGCTTTTTGGGATTCTCGGTTTTCCGTCTTACGCCGTTGCCGAACACGCGGCGATCAACAAGGCGCGCGACTGTGGCTCGAGCGCGTCGACTTACTGGCGCGCGCCGACGATTCCGCGGGCGACCTGCCCTATGGCGCACAGCGCCGCCTCGAGATCGCGCGCGCCATGTGCACCGACCCGCTGCTGCTTTGCCTCGATGAGCCGGCGGCCGGCCTCAATCCGCGCGAGAGCGCCGAGCTCAACGAGCTGCTGCTCGCCATCCGCGACGAACACGCCATTTCCATTTTGCTGATCGAACACGATATGTCGGTGGTGATGGAAATTTCCGACCACGTGATCGTGCTCGACTATGGCGTCAAGATTGCCGACGGCGACCCGGAGGCGGTGCGCAATGATCCGAAGGTGATCGCCGCCTATCTCGGCGTCGCCGACGAGGACGTGGCGAAGGCCGAAGCGGAGGTCGGACTATGACCTCTCCGCTGCTCAGCGTGCGCGGCGTGAAGACCTTCTACGGCCGCGTAATAGCGCTCAAAGGCGTCGATCTCGACGTCAACGAAGGCGAAATCGTCACCCTGATCGGCGCCAACGGCGCCGGCAAGTCCACACTGATGATGACCATCTGCGGCAATCCACGCGCGCGCGAAGGTAGCATCATCTTCGACGGCCGGGACATCACGCAGCTGCCGACGCACGAGATCGCGCGGCTCAGGCTGGCGCAGGCCCCGGAAGGTCGCCGCATCTTCTCGCGCATGACGGTGCTGGAAAATCTGCAGATGGGCGCCAGCACCGCGGATGACGTCCGAATTCGATCGCGATCTCGAGCGCGTGCTCGCGTTGTTCCCGCGGCTGAAACAGCGCATCGGACAGCGCGGCGGCACGCTGTCGGGCGGCGAGCAGCAGATGCTGGCGATCGCGCGCGCGCTGATGGCGCGGCCGCGGCTGCTACTGCTCGACGAGCCGTCGCTAGGGCTGGCGCCGATGATCGTGCGGCAGATTTTCGACGCCATCAAAACGCTCAACGCGCGGCACCGCCTTACTGTGTTCCTGGTCGAGCAGAACGCTTTCCATGCGCTCAAGCTCGCCCATCGCGGCTACGTCATGGTCAACGGGCTGATCACACTCAGCGGCACCGGCCGCGAGCTTTTGGAACGGCCCGAGATCAAATCCGCCTATCTCGAGGGCGGCCGGCAAAAGGCGGGGGCGTGATGCTAAGCCTCATTTACGAGGAAGATTCATTCGGCGTTTTCCTCTTGGTCACCGTCATCCTGGGCGGCGGCGCAGCGGCGCTCGCCGGCCGCGCCATTGCCGCCACCTGGCGGCCGTGGGGGCAGGTTATCGCCTATGGTTTCATCCTGGGCGCGGTCGTGCGGTTCTTCCACTTCGCCCTGTTCGACGGCACTTTGCTGTCGCTACACTATTATCTGGTCGATAGCGCGGTCTGCCTGGCGTTCGGCCTGATCGGCTTCCGCGCCGCCCGCGCCGCACAAATGATCAGGCAATATCGCTGGATCAACGTCGCGGACGGCCCTCTGCGCTGGCGCCGCAAGCCGCAGTGACGTAATATTCACCGATATTGTGACTGCCGGCTCCACCTGAAGGGGAAAACACGATGAAGAGGATCACCACGCTCGGCCTCGCGCTGGGTCTTGGGTTCGCATTGGCGGGAACCGCCTCGGCGCAAGTCAAATTCGGAATGGCCGGCCCTATCACCGGACCGAGCGCGGCCACCGGCGCGCAGATGAAGAACGGCGTCGATCAGGCCGCCGCCGATATCAATGCGACGGGCGGCATCCTCGGCCAGAAGATCACGGTTCAGTATGGCGACGACGTGTCCGATCCCAAGCAGGGCGTCTCGGTCGCCAATAAATTCGCCGGCGACGGGGTCAAGTTCGTGATCGGCAATTACAATTCCGGCGTCACCATACCGTCTTCCGAGGTCTATCAGGAAAACGGCATCCTCGAGATCAGCCCCGCCTCGACCAACCCGACCGTCACCGAGCGCAAGATGTGGAACATCTTCCGCGTCTGCGGCCGCGACGATCAGCAGGGCAAGGTCGCCGGCGCCTATATCCTCAAGCACTTCAAGGGCAAGAAGATCGCCGTCGTCCACGACAAGACCACCTACGGCAAGGGACTCGCCGACGAGACCAAGAAGGCGATCAACGCAGGCGGCATGAAAGAAGTGCTCTATGAGGGCATCAATACCGGCGAGAAAGACTATTCGGCGCTGGTCTCCAAGATCAAGCAATCGGGCGCCGATCTCGTTTATTTCGGCGGTCTGTACACCGAGGGCGGCCTGATCGTGCGGCAGATGCGCGACCAGGGCGTGAAGGCGCCGATGATGGGCGGCGACGGCATCACTTCGGACGAGTTCGCCTCGGTCGGCGGCCCCGGCGTCGAAGGCACGCTGATGACCTACGGCCCCGATCCGCGCAACAAGCCAGAAGCCAAGAAAGTCGTGGACGAATTCCGCGCCAAGAAGTTCGAGCCGGAGGCCTACACGCTCTACAGCTATGCCGGCGTGCAGGTGATCAAGCAGGCGGCGGAAGCGGCCAAATCGCTCGACCCCAAGAAGGTGGCCGAGAAAATGCACTCGGGCATGAAGTTCAAGACCGTGCTCGGCGAGCTCTCCTTCGACAAGAAAGGCGACATCACCAAACTCGATTACGTGATGTACATCTGGAAGAAGGAGGCCGGCGGCAAGGTCACCTACGTCGAGTGCCCGGGCTCCGATTGCTCGAAGATGAAATAGCCACGGCTTCGTGTCCCGGGCGCAGCGCAGCACGAAGTGATGCGTTGCAGACCCGGGACCATAACGAGCTCAGAGATTGGAAAGGTCCCGGATCTGCGGTGCACCGCTAACGCGCTGCACCGCGTCCGGGACAAGAGCTACCCGATCCTTCCCAGCACCGGAAACGCCTCCAGCAGCCACACACTCATCTGGTTGATGCTGCCGGTGAGGAAGGCGATGCCGGTGATCACCAGCAGCCCGCCCATGGCGTGCTCAACCTTGGCGAGGTGCTTCTTGAAGCGCGCCAGGAACGCCGCAAACGGCTCGATCGCGAAGGCGGCAATCATGAACGGAATGCCGAGGCCAAGCGAATAGACCGCCAAGAGGCCGGCACCCTTGGTCACCGTCTGCTCGGACGCCGCCACCGCCAGGATGGTAGCCAGGATCGGCCCGATGCACGGCGTCCAGCCGAAGGCGAAAGCGAGCCCGATGACATAGGCGCCCCACAACCCCACGGGCTTGGCCAATTCCACCCGCTTCTGCCGGTGCAGCAGCGCGATCGGCGTGATGCCGAGAAAGTGCAAGCCCATGATGATGATGACGACGCCGGCGACGGTCGACAGCGGGCCCGAATAGGCGCGCACCAGCGAGCCGATCACGCTGGCGCTGGCGCCAAGCGCCACGAACACCGTCGAGAAGCCGAGCACGAACAGGGCTGCCGCCAGCACGGTTTCGCGCCTGACCCGCGGCTCCGGCTCGGCGTCCGCCAAGCGCTCCAGCGAGGTGCCCGCCAGGAATACCAGATAGGGCGGCACCAATGGCAGGACGCAGGGGGAGAGGAAGCTGACCAGGCCGGCGATCAGGGCAGTCAGGATGGAGACATTGCCGTTCATGGCGCCCTAGATGCCCCGGCAACTGTGGCGATGGCAAGCCGGCCGTCGTGGTGCTGACTTTGAAGTGATCGGCCGTGATAGACTTGAGCTCAGGAGTCCCCATGGCACTACGCAATCTCATCACCGATATTCCCGGCCTGCGGGTGGGCCATGCTGGCGACGCCAAGCTCGGCTCCGGCACGACGGCCGTCATATTCGACGCCGCCGTGGTGGCGAGCGTGGACGTGCGTGGCGGCGGGCCGGGCACGCGCGAGACCGCTTTGCTCGATCCGGCGCAGACGGTGGAAGGCATCGACGCAATCGTGCTCTCGGGTGGCTCGGCCTTCGGGCTCGATGCCGCCTCCGGGGTGCAGGCTTACTTGCGCGAGCAAGGCCGCGGCTTCCGCATCCGCGACGCGGTGGTGCCGATCGTGCCGGCGGCGATCATGTTCGACCTGCTCAACGGCGGCGACAAAAACTGGGGCCGCTATCCGCCCTATCGCGAGCTCGGCTGTGAGGCGGCGCAGACCGCGGGCGCCGAATTCGCGCTCGGCAGCGCCGGCGCCGGTCTGGGCGCGACCACCGCCACCCTCAAGGGTGGCGTCGGTTCGGCTTCGGCGCTAACGCGCGATGGCATCACCGTCGGCGCGCTGGTGGTGGTCAACGCCGTTGGCTCGACGATAATCGGCGACGGACCGCATTTTTGGGCGGCACCATTCGAGCAGGACAAGGAATTCGGCGGACGCGGCTTACCGGCGCAGGTGACACCCGCCGACCTCGCGTTGCGCGCCAAGGGCGGACCGGGCGAGAGCACGACCATTGCGGTCATCGCAACCGACGCCCGTCTGAGTAAAGCGCAATGCAACCGCCTGGCGGTGATGGCGCAGGACGGGTTCGCTCGCGCGATCTATCCGGTGCACACCCCGCTCGACGGCGACGTGGTGTTCGCAGCCGCGACCGGCGCTAAAGCGCTCGCCGATCCGCATTATGGGCTGGCCGAGCTCGGCATGGTCGCCGCCAACGTGATGGCGCGTGCCATCGCCCGCGGCGTCTACGAGGCGACGCGCCCTGACCTTCGCTGGCGCGCTGCCGAGTTGGAAGGATAAGTTCAGGGCGCTAGAGAAACCGCTCCGCCCGATAGGGCGTCGGATCGCAGAACGGCGTTTCGCCCGCCATCATTTCCGCGATCATGCGGCCGGTGGCGGGACCGAGCGTGAGGCCCCAATGCGCGTGGCCGATGGCGAGCCACAGGCCGGGCAAGCCCGGCGCACGGCTGATCACCGGACGTGAATCCGGGAAGCATGGCCGGCTACCGAGCCAAGTTTCGTTGTCCACGCGCGCGCCGAGTGGAAACAATTCGCGTGCCTTCGGCATGATCCGGTCAAATTGCACCGGGGTCGGTGCTGCATCGCGCGCGGCGAATTCGACGCCGGTGGTCATACGGATTCCCTGCTCCATCGGCGTGATCAGATAGCCGGCATCGGCATCGAGCACCGGCCGCGCCAGCGCGGCATTGCCGTCGCTATGGAAGTGCCGGTGATAGCCGCGCTTGACCATCAACGGCAGTTTCAGTCCAAGCGGCTTAAGCAGATCGTCCGCCCATGGTCCGAGCGCGACCACGACCTCGGGCGCATCGATCCCGCCTTCGTTGGTTTCCACCCGCCAGCGATTTCCCACCAGGTGCAGCGAGCGCGCGTCGCCGGCAAGGTTCACGCCGCCGAGCATGGCAAAACGTGCGGCATAGGCGCGCGTGACGCCGAGCGGATTGCTCACGCTGGCAGCCTGCGGCCAGAACACAGCATGCGTGAACACCGGCTTGAGCGAAGGCTCCAACGCCAGTGCGCCCGCGGCGTCCAGCGATTGCAGTGGAAGGCCGAATTGTGCGGCAAGATCGAGCTCCGGCTGCAACGCCTTGAAGCTGCGTTCGCTGCGATAGACTTTCAGCCATCCGGTCTTGCGTAGGTAGTGCGCGGCGCCTGATTCCGCCATTAGCGCCTCGTGTTCGGCCACTGCGCGCGCATAGAACGGGCGGATCAGCCGCGCCATCTCGATCAGCCGCTGCGGCCGCGACGCCGCGCGGAACGCCAGCAGCCAGGGCGCGACCTGCGGCAGAAACGAGAGATGATAATTGGCTTCGCTAGCGCGCTTAAGCGCGATGCGCGCCAGCGCGCCGAGATCGGACGGGAACGCCGGCGGAAACACCGTATTGCCCTCGATCACGCCGGCATTGCCATAGGAGGTCTGCTCGCCTACGCCGGCGCGATCGATCAGCGCCACGCTCAAGCCCCGCTTGGCGAGATGCAGCGCGATCGAGGTGCCGACGATGCCGGCGCCGAGCACGATGGCGTCCGTGCGTGCCATGAACCGTTTCCTTTGCCCCGCTCATATATGGATCATCGTCATTGAAGGCGCTATCAAGGCTCCTAAAGCCCAGCCGGGCGGCCGGAGTTTCCCGACAATGAACGTGCTCGCCCTGCCCGCGGCCGCACTTGCTCTCGTCGGCCGCAAGGGCACGCTGGTGGTGGCGGCCTCGTTGTTCGTTGGCTTGGCGGTGCCGGCGCTGGCCGCCGCCTGTAAGCCGTTCCTCGGCGAAGCCATCGTCGTCATGTTGGCGCTGGCGTTCCTGCGTGTCGATCCGGTCGAACTGCGCCACCATTTCACCCAGCCCGGCCTGATCGCCGCCGCCACCGTGTGGGTGATGCTGGTGGTTCCGGCCGCGCTCGGCACGCTGTTCCTGGCGGTTGGCCTTGATAAGGGCATGCCGGGGCTGTTCTTTATGCTGGTACTGCAGATGTCGGCGCCGGGCCTGATGTCGTCGCCGGCACTGGCTGCGCTGATGGGGCTCGACGTGGCGCTGACACTGGCAAGCCTGGTGGTGTGCAGCGCGATCACTCCGCTGACCGCGAGTCTGTTCAGCCATGTCTTTCTCGGCAGTGCGCTGATCTCGCCTTACGCCCTCGGCCTCAAGCTGTTTGCGATCATCGCCGGCTCGGCCCTGGCCGCAGCCGCGATCCGCCACATCGCCGGACGCGCTTGGGTCGAGGCGCAGCGCGAGCGCATCGACGGCTTGAGCGTGCTCGCCATGTTCATGTTCGCGGTCGCCGCCATGGACGGCGTCGCCGACCACTTCCGCGCCGACCCGCTCTTGGTGCTCAAGCTCACCGCCCTCGCCTTCGCGCTGGCGCTTGGGCTGATCGCCCTCACCGCGCTCGCGTTCCTGCGCGCCGGCCGCGCCCGCGCCCTGGCGATCGGGTTGATCGCCGGCAATCGGAACATCGGCCTCATGCTGGCGGCGACTGGTTTCATGGTGCCGGACGTCGCCTGGCTCTATTTCGCGCTAGCGCAGTTTCCGATTTACCTGCTGCCGCACCTGCTCAAGCCGCTGGCCAGGCGGCTGGCGGGCCATCGTTAACAAGCCGGTGCACGGCTTGCCGCCCAGCGTTGCCCGTTCGCCCGGCCCGTGTTACGCGAACGGCGTTTGGAGGCTGTCATGCGCCCGCTACTCATCGCGCCGTCGATTCTTTCGGCCGATTTTGCCAAACTGGGCGATGAAATCCGCGCCGTCGAGGCCGCTGGCGCCGACTGGATCCATGTCGACGTGATGGACGGCCACTTCGTGCCCAATATCTCGATCGGCCCCGACGTCGTGAAGGCGATCCGCCCGCTCACCAAGAAGACGATCGACGTGCATCTGATGATCGCGCCCTGCGATCCCTATCTCGAAGCCTTCGCCAAGGCCGGCTCCGACATCATCACCGTGCATGTGGAGGCCGGTCCGCATGTGCACCGCTCGCTGCAGGCGATCCGCGCGCTCGGCAAGAAGGTAGGCGTCAGCATGAACCCGGGCACGCCGGCTTCCAGCGTCGCGCATGTCATCGATCTGGTGGACCTAGTCCTAGTGATGTCGGTCAACCCCGGCTTCGGCGGCCAGCGCTTCATTCCGGCGGCAATCGACAAGATCGCCGACCTGCGCGCCCTTGTAGGCGGCCGGCCAATCGACATCGAGGTGGATGGCGGCGTCACGCCGGAGACCGCGCCGCGCGTGGTCGCGGCCGGCGCCAATGCGCTGGTCGCGGGTTCCGCGGTATTCAAGAGCGGCGACTACAAGGCCAGCATCGCCGCGATCCGCAACGCGGCGGCGCTGGCGCGCGGGGAAGCGGCGTGACCATCACCCGCTATTCCCGCCCCGATATGGTCGCGATCTGGTCGCCGGAAACCAAATTCCGCATCTGGTTCGAGATCGAGGCGCACGCCGCCGAGGCCATGGCCGAGCTCGGCATCATTCCGAAGGACGCCGCCAAGAAAATCTGGGCCAAGGGCAAAGCCGCCAAGTTCGACGTCGCCCGCATCGACGCCATCGAGGCCGAGGTCAAGCACGACGTCATCGCCTTCCTGACGCATCTGTCGGAAATCGTCGGGCCGGAAGCGCGCTTCGTGCATTCCGGCATGACCTCGTCCGACGTGCTCGACACCTGCTTCAACGTGCAGCTGGTGCGCGCCGCCGACATTCTGATCGCCGATACCGACGCTCTGCTCGCCGCGCTCAAGCGCCGCGCCTTCGAGCACAAGCTGACGCCGACGGTCGGCCGCTCGCACGGCATCCATGCCGAGCCGACCACCTTCGGGCTCAAGCTCGCCTATGCCTATGCGGAATTCGCACGCGCGAACGAGCGCCTGCTGGCTGCGCGCAAGGAAGTCGCCACCTGCGCGATTTCCGGCGCCGTCGGCACCTTTGCGCAGGTCGATCCGCGCGTCGAAGCCCATGTCGCCAAGGCCATGGGACTTTCCGTCGAACCGGTCTCCACCCAGATCATCCCGCGCGACCGCCACGCCATGTATTTCGCGACGCTGGCGGTGGTCGCCTCCTCGATCGAACGGCTGGCCACCGAAATCCGCCATTTGCAGCGCACTGAAGTGCTGGAGGCGGAAGAGTTCTTCTCCGAGAAGCAGAAGGGCTCCTCGGCCATGCCGCACAAGCGCAATCCGGTGCTGTCGGAAAACCTCACCGGCCTCGCCCGCATGGTGCGCGCCTATGCCCTGCCCGCGATGGAGAACGTGGCGCTCTGGCACGAGCGCGACATCTCGCATTCGTCGGTCGAGCGCATGATCGGACCCGACGCGACGGTCACGCTCGACTTCGCGCTGGCGCGGCTCGCCGGCATTGTCGACAGGCTCGTGGTTTATCCGACGGCCATGCAGAAGAACCTCGACAAGCTTGGCGGGCTGATCCATTCGCAACGGGTGCTGATCGCGCTCACGCAGAAGGGCGTGCCGCGCGAGGACGCCTACGCCCTCGTGCAGCGCAACGCCATGAAAGTGTGGGGCGGCGAGAAGGATTTCCTGGCGCTGCTCAAGGCCGACAAGGACGTGCGCGCGAAACTGAGCGACAAGGAACTCGAGGCCAATTTCGACCTTGACCACCATTTCAAGCACGTCGATACGATTTTCCAGCGCGTGTTCGGGAAAGCGTCGTGACCTTCGCCTAGGCCATCCACGGCCGGCGGCGGAGTTTCCCCCAGATCCAGATCGGCGACAGCAGGATCGCAACGATCAGCACCGCGATGCCAATCGCGATCCCAAGCATCGGCACAAAAATCCCGCGCCAGACCCGGCGATAAAGCCAGCCCGTGATCGGCCGCAACGTGCGGGCTACAGCGATTGTGCCAATCCAATTTCGGCTGCGCGGCCGCTGCCAGGCCCTTGTGGCCGGCCCAGGCCCATTCGGCGAGGACCTCGATCCGCTGCTCCAATTTTTTCGACCAGCAAAAGAACGACCATGCCAGCAGCGCAAGCGAAACAATTCCGCTCAAGGGATATTCGCGAAACGATGGTATGGTCGTACTGGCCCAGCCCGGCAGCACCGAGCCGATATGGTCGAGCAGCCAATTCCATGCGTGGACGACCCATCCTGTCACTGTCGGGCCGAGAGCGGCGGTGACAACCGACCAGCCCCATCCAAGCCACGCTTCGGTGACGGCCAGAATGCAGTTCGGCCAGGCGAACACGAGGCGAAGCGCGAATAGACTGACGAACGCGGTCAGCGCGAGCGTCGTGAAATAGGCGAGACGGCGCCACCACACCATGTCCCAGGTGTTCTCCATCGCCGCGGCGTCGGCCGGTGTCTTTGCCACGCCACCAACGCTGAACGGACCGCCGAGGCTCACCGGCTCATAGTCGCGCCGCCACGCGAAAATACGTGCGAAAGCTGTAGGGTGCACGTTTACCGTCGGCACCGTCACCCCGTGATCCTTGTCATTGCACAAGGCTGCGACCTGACGCGGTCCGTAACGGTAATAGCCGGCGATACCCGCGCGCGAATCATAATGTTCGCCGTCTGGATTCGCGTGGGCTGCGATTTCATCGCGTATCAGACGGTCGTAGCGAAGCCCAACTGCATGTGCTTCATCCATCATCCAATTCAGCGTTGTGAAGGCCAGCCCGTCATCCGGATAACCGCCGCCGACATTGGCGTGCACGCCGGCGAACCAGACCTGTCGGATCGTTTCGGAGCTGAGGATACGTGCGTCCCGATCATCGGGGTGGTCCTTGACCACCTCGTTCCAAAGCACGGGCCGGAACGTCGGCCGCTCGTCGTCGAGTGACAGCGCATGCCGAATCGTGAGCAGCTTCTTGGACGGATCGCGATCAGCGAAGCTCATCGGCCAGACCCACTCGTCGATCGCAAGTTTGAGTTCGTCGACCGGCATGCCGTAGGCGTCGACCGTATCCCACACGCCGACGAAGCGGATGTCAGGGAAAAATTGGTGGCAATCGTTGATGCCCAGATCGATCGTCGGCATCTTGCGGCCGTTCTCGACGTCGTAACGAGGTTCGCGCAAGATGAGGTGATAGATCATGTGACGCCGGCGCGAGGCACGGATCAGGAAATCCCGGCGGTACGCCTCATATGCCATCTGCACGCAATAGGTCAGTTCAGCCTCGCTGATCGTTTTGACGATCCCGCATTTGCCGATCAGCCCCATCAGCAGCCGAATGGTGAAGGCGCCGCGGCTGAAGCCGAAGCCATAGATTTGATCGCCCAAATCGTAGTTGCGGCAGACGAAGGTGTAGAGGTCTTTGACGTTCTGCCAAACGCCGATGCCGAGCGCGCCGCCGAGCGCAGCGATTGGCTTGAAGTTCTCGGTGCCGACCCCGTTATCGTAATAGACGATCTGCTGGGGATCTTTCGGATTGGTTGGCGGCGCGATGTCGATCGCCTGATAGAGCCGCCAGACGTTTGTTTTGAATGGGCTCGCCGAGCTGTTGCCCGTTCCGTCCGAGAAAAGAACGATGTTCTTGACCACGCTCACCCCCGGTTATCTATGGGCTACCTCGGAGTGTTGCCGTTATTCTTACAACCTTCAATAGCAAAGAGTGCCCCGTGGCAGCGGCCGCGCCGACACCGAAAACAGTGCCATTTCTGGCCCATTGTCACCAGCCAAGCGCCATGTCTTAGGTTGTATTCCCAATGCCTAATCCGACGACAGCGCCCACCAAATCCGCGCCCGCCGCCGCGTCCATCCTGGTGTTCGATTCCGGCGTCGGCGGGCTTACCGTCTATCGCGAGGTCGCCGCCGCGCGCCCCGACGCGGCTTACGTCTATGTGGCCGACGACGCCGGCTTCCCCTACGGCAACCAGCCGGAAACGGTGCTGATCGCGCGCATCGTCGACGTGATCGGCAAGGCAATCGCAGAGCACGCGCCCGACCTGGTGGTGGTGGCCTGCAACACCGCCTCCACGCTGGCGCTCGCCGAGCTGCGCGCGCGCTTTGCGGTGCCCTTTGTCGGCACCGTGCCGGCGATCAAGCCGGCCTGCGCGCAGTCGATGAGCAAGCGCGTCGCTGTGCTGGGCACGCAAGCGACCGTCTCGCGCGAATATACCCGCGCGCTGATCCGCGAATTCGCCGCCGGCTGCGATGTCGTACTGGTTGGCTCGTCGCATCTCGCGACCTTCGCCGAGGCCGAGCTCGCCGGCGTCAGCCGTGCCCGATGCCGCAATCAAAGCCGAGATCGCCGGCTGCTTCGTGGACGCCGACGGGCGCCGCACCGATACCGTAGTGCTGGCCTGCACCCATTATCCGCTGCTGACTGATCGCTTTAGAGCCGTTGCACCATGGCCGGTCGACTGGCTCGATCCGGCGCCGGCGATTGCCCGCCGCGTCGCCGACCTGATGCGGGAAAAGCCGCCCGGTGCGCCGCCGGCGCCGCCGCGCATCGTGTTCACGTCCGGCCGTCCGCCCTCGCCGGCGCTCGCCGCCGCGCTAAAGAATTACGGGTTCTAGCCGAACACATGCGGCCATATTTCGTGGGCGCCGCGCCAGATCATGTCGCCGGCGACGTAGAGGATGATGGCGAGGCCGACATAGGCAATCCAGCGCTGCCGGTTGAGCAGGCGCGCGATGAAGCTCGCGGCCACCCCCATCAGCACGATCGACAGGCCGAGGCCGAACATTAGCGCGACCGGATGGTCGCGCGCGGCGCCCGCCACCGCCAGCACATTGTCGAGCGACATCGAGATATCCGCCACCACGATCTGCCAAGACGCCTGCGCGAAGGTCTTGCGCGGGACATGGGCACTTCCGCCGCCGAGCGCCGCCTCGGTGTCGTGCTGGTCAGGGCCGCGCAATTCGCGCCACATCTTCCAGCAGACCCACAACAGCAACACGCCGCCGGCGAGCAGCAGCCCGACGATCGCCAGCAGCTCGACGGCGATGCTGGCGAACAGGATGCGCAAGACGGTGGCGGCGATGATGCCGACCAGAATCGCTCGCGCGCGCCGCTCCTTGGGCAAGCCGGCCGCCGCCAGGCCGATCACGACCGCATTGTCGCCTGCCAGCACCAGGTCGATCATGATGACCTGGAGAAGGGCCGTGATCGAATTCGGGGGTCAGCGAGAGATATTGGGACATCGGAGGCGCAGGGCCCTTCGGGTTCAATCAGTCCGACATCGCAACCATGTGGCTGCCAGAGGGGCCCGGCCTGATCAAACTAAAATGACCCCACGGGGGCGATCCTGCAAGTCCGCGGCTGCCGTACCATAATACCACGCGCTGCCCGTTTGACACTCGGCTGGTTCGCCCCTAAAACCCGCGCACCTTGCGGGATTTCAGTACCCGGCAAGGCGTTTCGCGACCCGAGGCAAGACCTTACGCTTTAAAGGTCTTACCTGTCGGTTCCGGGGAAACCCGGGACAGAGGAGGGCGCGGTTCCTCAACCCACAAAGTCTGACACGAGGACGCGATGACCAAGCGCATGGAATCCAAGTACAAACTCGACCGCCGGATGGGCCAGAACATCTGGGGCCGCCCGAAAAGCCCGGTGAACCGGCGCGAATACGGTCCCGGCCAGCACGGCCAGCGCCGCAAGAGCAAGCTCTCCGACTACGGCGTGCAGCTCAAGGCCAAGCAGAAGCTGCGTGGCTATTACGGCAACATTTCCGAGCGGCAATTCCGCGGCATCTATGACGAGGCGATCCGCATGAAGGGCGACAGCGGCGCCCATATGATCGGCCTGCTGGAACGGCGGCTGGACGCCATCGTCTACCGCGCCAAATTCGTGCCGACCGTGTTCGCCGCCCGCCAGTTCGTCAATCACGGCCACGTCAAGGTGAACGGCAAGCGGGTCAATATTCCGAGCTACCGGGTCAAGGTCGGCGACGTGGTCGAGGTGAAGGAAAAGTCGAAGCAGATGAATTTGGTGCTGGAAGCGCAGGCTTTGGCCGAGCGCGACGTGCCCGACTACATCGAGGTCGACAGCGCCAAATTGACGGCCAAGCTTTCGCGCATCCCGGTGATCACCGATGTGCCCTATCCGGTGCAGATGGAGCCGCACCTGGTGGTCGAATATTATTCGCGCTGATCCCTGAATCCGGCCGATTTCGCGGCATTTTGGATCGAAACGATGCCCCCGCCCGACCGGCGGGGGCTTTTGCATTTACCGACAAGTCTGTGCAGTGCACAATATTTTGTAGTGCGTCTGCCGCTATTTTCTACATCTAGGGGCTTTTCTGCGATAATTTTGTGCCGTCCCGAATCAAAGGGGCATGGCTAGGGAGAAATCGCAATGAAAGGGATCGATACCATCAAAGAATGGGTTGGGGCGTTGACGGAACTTGCGCTGATGCTGCTGGCATTTGCGATAGTGCTAGCAATTCTCGTTGGTTCGAACCTTCCTTTCTTCGGCGGTGTGACCGCCAACATCATGACATGGGTCAAGGATCTGGGATCAAACGGCCTCGTCGGCCTGATCGCTCTTGGCATCATCTTGTGGTTGTTCTCGAACCGGAAGCTTGCTTGACGCCGACAAGTTTGGCGCCACGCGGCCGGGTCATCCTGAAGAGATGAGGCAATCCGGTGGGGGGCCTCAATGCTCCCCACTCCTCTCTAATTCCGCTTGTGTGTTTGTCCGCGTTTGAGTTCTTCGCCAGTCTGGGGGCCGTGCCATGTGGAATTTCGTGGCCAATGCGAAGCGTGTGCTGTGGGAGTTCGTCGAGCTCGCTTTCCTGACCGTGCTTGCGCTGCTGTTGATCTTCCTGCTGCTCGGGCAGAATGCCGGACCCTATGTGGCGTCCGTTGCCGACAATGTGACCAAATTCGCCACAAGTGCCAGTTCCGGGCTGCTCGGAGTCGTGATCGTGCTGGCGATCATTTACCTGGTTTTGCGGCGGACAAACGGCACCGCACCGCGCAAGCCACCAAAGACCTGAAACGCGGCGCGGCTCAGTAAGGCGCCGGAACGGCGAGCGCTAGCAGCGCGCCCGTCGGCGGCAGCCAAGCCACCAGCACGCCGGTGCCAGTTTTTTCGCGTCGATGGAGAAAAAATCCGGCGATGGGCGCCGCCACGCAGGCGATCACCCCGGCCGTGTAGGCAACGGCCAGCGATATGCCGCCGTGGGCGCTTTCCGGCCCTGAACCGAAAATAAATCCGGAAACGCCGACCATCAGCGCGGCCAGCGCAAGATCGACGATCGTCGCAACGATCAAGACGGCAATAACCACGTCACCCCTGACACGCCGCCGCGGCGGCGCGGTACCGCTCAGGCCGCGCTGCCGGCCTTCACCGCGACGCCCTTGTCCTTGAGCGTCTGCTGCAATTCGCCGGCCTGGAACATCTCGCGCACGATGTCGCAGCCGCCGACAAACTCGCCCTTCACGTAAAGCTGCGGAATGGTCGGCCAGTTCGAATAGGCCTTGATGCCGTCGCGCAGTTCGGCCGAGTCGAGCACGTTGAGGCCCTTATAGGTCACGCCCAGATGGTCGAGGATCTGCACCACCTGCCCAGAAAACCCGCATTGCGGAAACTGCGGCGTGCCCTTCATGAACAGCACCACGTCGTTTCCCTTCACTTCATTGTCGATGAACTGCTTGATAGCCATGGAATAAGGTCCTGTCTGGCGGTGCGTCGAATTCGCCCTGCTGCCGATATATGTAGCGCAGATTCTATTGCCAACCCAAATGGTCTGGAAATCGTTGCCGATCAAGCCTTTGATGGGGCGTAAAAAGTGCCTTCCACCTCGAAAATATCGTCCTGATTGAGCTTTGACACCTCGACAATGGTGCGCGGCGGATAGGGCCCGCCAGCCCACAACTCCTCCTGCACCTTGTTAACAATCGGCCGCAGGCGATTCATGTCCGTGACAAAAACGGTCAACCTCACGCAATCCTCGATCATGGCCCCTTCGGACTCGGCGATCGTTTTCATGTTCGTGAAAGCCCGCCGTATGCGATCTTCCTCGGTCCCGAGGATGGCGTTGCTCGCCGGATCGATGCCGCGCATGCCGGCGACGAACACGAAATCGCCGGCGCGCGCGCCCAGGCTCCAGGTCCCGGTCGGTTTGATCGCCCCCGCGGGCGAGAGAATGCGGACGCCGCCGGTGGCGGCCATCAGGGCGTGCCGGTCTGCAGGGCGAGCGCGTGCAGCACGCCGCCCATTTGGGCTTTGAGCGCTTCGTAGACCAGCTGGTGCTGCTGCACCCGCGACTTGCCCTTGAACGAGGCGGAAATCACCGTGGCGGCATAGTGGTCGCCGTCACCGGCCAGATCGCGGATCGTCACCTGGGCGTCCGGAATGCGCGCCTTGATCAGCCGCTCGATCTCGCCGGCATCCATCGCCATGGTCGGCCACTCCCCCCGATTTACGCTTGCGGCAGCTCGCCGGCCATATAGGCCGGCAGCCAGCCTTCGAAACGCTCGCGCAAAATCGTGACCAGGATGGGGCGCTCGCCTGCAAGCGTCAATGCATCGCCGCCAGTTGTCCCAATTGACCACACCGGCACGCTCGCGGCACGGCCGCGCGCCAGCACCGCCTCGATTTTGGCTGCCGGCACGGTGACCAGGTAGCGCGCCTGGTCCTCGCCGAACCAATAGGCATGCGCCGGGATATCGTCGGGCGCTGCGTCGAGCTTAGCCCCGATGCCGGACGCCATCGCCATTTCGGCAATCGCCACCAGCAGCCCGCCGTCGGACAGATCGTGGGCAGCGCTGGCGATGCCGTCGAGGATCAGCGCGCGCACGAAGTCGCCGTTCTCGCGTTCCTCGATCAGGTCGACCGGCGGGGGCGCGCCGTCCTCCCGCCCGCACAGCTCGCGCAGATACATCGACTGGCCGAGCCAGCCGGTAGTCTCGCCGACCAGCAGGATCGCTTCGCCTTCGCGCTTGAAGGCAAGCGAGGCCGACTTGCTGAAGTCGTCGATCAGGCCGACGCCGCCGATCGAGGGCGTCGGCAGGATCGCGCGCCCGTTGGTCTCGTTGTAAAGCGACACATTGCCCGACACGACCGGGAACGCCAGCGTCTTGCAGGCCTCCGCGATGCCACGGATGCAGCCGACGAACTGGCCCATGATCTCCGGCCGCTCCGGATTGCCGAAATTGAGATTATCGGTGACGGCGAGCGGCCGCGCGCCGACTGCGGTCAGATTGCGCCAGCATTCGGCCACCGCCTGCTTGCCGCCTTCGAACGGATCGGCCTCGCAATAACGTGGTGTCACGTCGGTGGTGAGCGCCAGGCCTTTCGGTCCGTTCTCGACGCGCACCACCGCGGCATCGCCGCCCGGCCGCTGCACGGTGTTGCCGAGAATAATGTGGTCGTATTGCTCCCAGACCCAGCGCTTGGAGCAGAGATCCGGCGTGCCGATGAGTTTTTCCAGCGCGTCGGCGACGCCCATCGGCGCTTTGATCTCCTCGGCCTCGATGACGGCGGGCTTGGCCGCGTTGACCCATGGCCGCTTGTATTCGGGCGCCTGGTCGCCCAATTCCTTGATCGGCAGATCGGCCATCACGTCGCCGCCGTGGCGCACGATGAAACGTTTGCCCGGTGTGGTCTCTCCGACGATGGCAAAATCGAGTCCCCATTTGCGGAAAATCGCCTCGGCTTCTTTTTCCTTTTCCGGCTTGAGCACCATGAGCATGCGCTCCTGGCTCTCGGAGAGCATCATCTCGTAGGCGCTCATGCCCTGTTCGCGGCACGGCACCTTATCGAGATCGAGCGTCACGCCAAGATCGCCTTTGGCGCCCATCTCCACCGCCGAGCAGGTCAGCCCCGCCGCACCCATGTCCTGGATCGCGATCACGCAGCCTTTGTGCATGATCTCGAGGCAAGCCTCGAGCAGCAGTTTCTCCGAGAACGGATCGCCGACTTGCACGGTCGGGCGCTTGGCCTCGCTATCCTCGCCGAACTCCGCCGACGCCATGGAGGCGCCGTGGATACCGTCGCGGCCGGTCTTGGAGCCGAGATAGACGATCGGCATGCCGACGCCGGAGGCGGCCGCATAGAAAATCTTGTCTTTCTCGGCGATGCCGACCGCCATGGCATTGACCAAGTTGTTGCCGTCATAGCGCGCATGGAAGCGCACCGAACCGCCGACCGTGGGCACGCCGAATGAATTGCCGTAGCCGCCGATGCCGGCCACCACGCCGGACACCAGATGCCGCGTCTTCGGATGCGAGGGCGCGCCGAACGACAGCGCATTGAGGCAGGCGATCGGTCGCGCGCCCATGGTGAACACGTCGCGCAGGATGCCGCCGACGCCGGTGGCGGCACCCTGATAGGGCTCGATATAGCTCGGGTGGTTGTGGCTCTCCATCTTGAACACGCAGGCGAGCCCGTCGCCGATATCGATGACGCCGGCATTCTCGCCCGGACCCTGGATCACCCACGGACCCTTGGTCGGCAGCGTGCGTAAGTGAACCTTGGATGACTTGTACGAGCAGTGCTCGTTCCACATCGCCGAAAAAATGCCGAGCTCGGTCAGGCTCGGCTCACGCCCGATCAGGTCGAGCACGCGCTGGTATTCGTCCGGTTTGAGGCCGTGTTCGGCGACCAGTTCCGGGGTTATTTTGGGTTCGTTCGGGATCACACTTGTCTATCTAGTCGACTTGCCCGGGTATTTCACTCGTCATCGCGGCCTGCCCTTATGCCATCCACGCCTTTGTGGCGGTAACGCCTATGATTTCGGCTGCGGCCGACCGATGCCGAGAATATGGTCCCAGAGCGTGCCGCCGGCGTAACGGCGGCCGATGAAAAAATAGGCCACCAACACCACGAACAGCAGCAAGGCCGGGCCGCCGTTCAAGTTGAAGCCCTGGTCGGTGGTATTTCCGGTGAAATGCCCGATCACCCAGCCGAAGACGAAAAAGGCGGTGAAAAAATCGAGTGTCGCCGCCAGGCCCCGCTTCCAAACCGGCGCCGGTTCAATCGAATCGGCCATGGCCTCCTCCCGCTAGGCGGCTTGCTTCAACGCCTCGACCAGCCCGGCGAACAGCCCGCGCCCGTCGGTGACGCCGAGCGCCGCTTCCACGTGGTTCTCCGGGTGCGGCATCATGCCGAGCACGTTGCCGCGCTCGTTGACGATGCCGGCGATGGCGTTGGTCGAGCCGTTCACGTTCCAGGCTGGATCGCGCGCGCCGTCCGGCGCTACGTAACGGAAGATCACGCGCCCCTCGCCTTCCAGCCGCGCGATGGTGTCGGCATCGGCGACGTAGTTGCCTTCGCCATGCGCGGTCGGCACCCGGATCACCTGACCGGCGTTGTAACCGCGGGTGAACGGTGTGTCTGAACGCTCGACCTTGAGGTAGACGTCGCGGCAGATGAATCTGAGCCGCGCATTGCGCATCAGCACCCCCGGCAACAGCCCCGCCTCGCAGGCGATCTGGAAGCCGTTGCACACGGCGAGCGTCAGCCCACCCTTGGCGGCGTGAGCGCGCACCGCGTCCATGATTGGCGCGCGCGCCGCGATCGCGCCGCAGCGCAGATAATCGCCATAGGAGAAGCCGCCGGGGATCACCACCAGGTCAGTGCCGGCGGGCAGCGCGGTATCGGCGTGCCACACCATCGCCGGCTCGCGCCCGGAGACGAGAGCAAGCGTGCGCGCCATATCGCGCTCGCGATTGATGCCGGGGAAAACGACGACGGCGGCGTTCATCCCACCACCTCGACCCGGTAATTCTCGATCACGGTATTGGCGAGCAGTTTGTCGGCAGCCTGTTTGAGCAGGGTCTCGGCCTTGGCGCGGTCGGAACCTTCGATCTCGATGTCGAACACCTTGCCCTGGCGTACGCTGGCGATCCCGGCCACCCCCAGCGAGCGCAGCGCGCCCTCGATGGCCTTGCCTTGCGGGTCGAGAATGCCGGATTTCAGGGTGACGGTGACGCGCGCTTTCATTGCTGACGGCTTATCGCATGAATCGGCGGCCCGCTTGAGCTTGTTCGGGCCATCCACACCTAAACTAGAGACGCCGAAGCCCGGCACAAGACCGGGCTTCGGGTAATTCACGGCCAAAAAGACCGAAATGGGGCGATTGCCTAGCCCTTCACCAGAACCGGGCCGGCGCCGCGCGGCGGTTCGCCCTCGTTCATGATCCCTAAGCGCTTGGCGACCTCGGTATAGGCCTCCAAGAGCCCGCCGAGATCGCGGCGGAAGCGGTCCTTGTCGAGCTTGTTGTTGGTCTTGATGTCCCACAACCGGCAGCTATCGGGCGAAATCTCGTCGGCCACGACGATGCGCATCACGTCGTTCTCCCACAGCCGGCCGGCTTCCATCTTGAAGTCGACCAGGCGGATACCGACGCCGAGGAACAGACCCGAGAGGAAGTCGTTGACCCGGATGGCCAGCGCCATGATGTCGTCGATTTCCTGCGGGGAGGCCCAGCCGAAGGCGGTGATGTGCTCTTCCGACACCATCGGATCGTTGAGCGCGTCGTTCTTGTAATAAAACTCGATGATCGAGCGCGGCAGCTGGGTGCCCTCGTCGATGCCCAAACGCGTCGCCAGCGAGCCGGCGGCGACATTGCGCACCACCACCTCGAGCGGGATGATCTCCACCTCGCGGATCAACTGCTCGCGCATGTTGAGCCGGCGGATGAAATGGGTGGGAACCCCGATATCGTTGAGGTGCTGGAATACGTATTCGGAGATTCGATTGTTAAGAACACCTTTGCCTTCGATCACCTCGTGTTTCTTGGCGTTGAAGGCGGTCGCGTCGTCCTTGAAGTGCTGAATCAGCGTTCCGGGCTCGGGGCCTTCATAGAGGATCTTCGCCTTGCCCTCATAAATGCGGCGGCGGCGACTCATCGGGGTGTACCGTGGTTTCTGAAAGTCCATGGAATGCCGTGGCTCCTGTTCGTGACGCGTCGAGATCCGCGGCGGCGGGACCGGACATTTGCAATTGCGCTAAATCGCTCCGGACACAAGGTCAACCTAGCCGATCGGTCGGGTGAGCACAATCGCGGGCGCAAGACGTTTTCCACTTGTCAATTCCGCGTCAACACCACTGCCGCATGTTGCCTTGACGCTGCCACAGCGATATGCAAGGCGGCAGGTAGCTACCTGTGTGTACCAACGAGGGCGGCATGACCACGACATTCGACAAGCGCGAGGAAGGCTTCGAGAACAAGTTCGCGCACGACGAGGAGCTCCGCTTCAAGGCGAGCGCCCGCCGCAACAAAATGCTCGGAATGTGGGCGGCCGAGAAGATGGGCCTTACCGGCGCGCCAGCGGAAGCCTACGCCAAGGAGGTCGTGATGGCCGAATTCGAGGCCGACCACGACATATTTAAGAAAATCCGCAAGGACTTCGATGGCAAAAAGGTGGGGCTTACCGACCAGGACATCAAGCCGCACCATGGACGAGCTGATGGAGCAGGCGATCGCCCAGATCAAGGCGAGCGGCTGAGGTGACGGCCTTCGCGCTCGCCCGGCGCCTGCGCGCCGGCGAAACCATTTATGCGGCCTGGTGCACGCTGGCCTCCCCCATCGTGGCTGAAAGCATCGCGCGCGAAGGGTTTTCCTCCGTCGTGCTCGATATCCAGCACGGGCTGTGGGACACCGCCTCGGTTATCGGCGGTATCGGTGCGCTTCATCACGCGAGCGCGGCGCCGGTGGTGCGGGTGCCGCTCAACGACTTCGCCTTCGTTTCGCGCGCGCTCGATTTCGGCGCCGAGGCGATCATCGCGCCGATGATCAACAGCGCCGCCGACGCCCGCCAATTCGCCGCGGTGGCGAAGTTTCCGCCACTCGGCGAGCGCAGCTGGGGCCCGCAACGCGCGATGGCGCTGCAAGGCAAGACCGCGACGGTCGACTACTTGCGCGAGGCCAATGACGGCACGCTCACGCTGGCGATGATCGAGACGCCGGTAGCGCTCGCCAATGTCGAGACAATCGCCGCCACCCCCGGCATCGATGCGCTGTTCATCGGGCCTTACGATCTGTCGACCGCGCTCTCCGGCGGCAAGGCGCAAGACGTACAAGCTCCCGAGGTCGAGCGCGCCATTGACCAGATCGGCGCGGCGGCGAAAAAAGCCGGCAAGATTTCGGGCATTTATTGCCACGACGCCGAGCGGGCGCTGGCCATGGCCAAACGCGGCTTTAAATTCATCACCATCGGCAGCGATCTTGCCATCTTGCGCGACGGCGCCGCGGCGCAACTCACGGCGCTAAGAAGCTGATACGACA
Organism: uncultured Alphaproteobacteria bacterium; assembly: GCA_963770985.1. Classification (GTDB taxonomy): domain Bacteria; phylum Pseudomonadota; class Alphaproteobacteria; order Rhizobiales; family Xanthobacteraceae; genus Pseudolabrys. The sequence goes on from CAVYRR010000016.1 coordinate 27,120, forward strand.
TCGGCGAGCCCGTCGAGCACCTTCGCCACGTCGCGCTCCGCTTCCGCCGCCTTTACCTCCACTACCCGATAATCGTGCGCTTCCAGCCACGTCCGCTTGTCGGCGCGCAGCCGAGCCGCCGCCTCATCCTCCGCCGCCGGCTTGAGATCGAGCACGCATTTGAGCGGGAACGAGACGAAATCGGCGATGTGCGGGCCGATCGGCACCTGCCGCTTGAAACCGCGGCCGGCGAAACGGCGGTCGTTGACCAGCGCCTGCCACAACACGCGCTCGGCGTCGGTCGGGTTACGCCGCAACAGCCGCGGCAGGCCACGCAATGGGGTGCGCTCGGACGGCGCGCGGCCGGCGCCATGCTCGGCCAACAGATCGCGCAGCTTTTGGGCGCCGGCGCCATCGAGCACGCCGCCGCGTGCCGGACCTTTGCGCCCCTGTGCGATCGCCGTGATCACGCCGTGCAGCGTGCGCACGTCCTGCTGCGACGGCGCCATGCGCTGAAAAATATTGCGCAGGTTGACGCCCATGGTGCCGCGCTTTTCCTCGGGCCGGAAAAATTCGACTTTGTCGAGCTCGCGTTCCAGGTCGGAAAAAAACGCGTCGAGCTGCTGCTTGGCCGCCGGTGGCGACTTCTGCGGGGCGACGAACGGCAGATCGCCGCCCTGCCGCTTGAACCATTCGTAGCCGACGATCACCACCGCCTGCGCCAGGTTGAGCGAGGCGAAGGCCGGATTGACCGGCAGCGTGAGGATGCGGTCGGCGCGCGCGACCTCGTGGTTCTCCAGCCCGTTGCGCTCGCGCCCGAACACGATGGCAACGTTTTCGCCGGCCGCCACTCGCGGCGCCGCCTCGGCCGCAGCTTCCGCCGCCCCGATCACGGGCTTGGCCTGGTCGTGATTGCGCGCGGTCGCGGCTAACACAAACGTGCAATCGCCGATCGCGTCGGCCAGGCTGTCATAAAGCTGCACGCCGTCGAGCACGCGATCGGCGCCGGCCGCCATCACGCGTGCCTTCTCGTTCGGCCAACTTTGCACCGGCTTGACCAGCCGCAGCCGCGACAAGCCGAAATTCGCCATGGCGCGCGCCGCCGCGCCAATGTTCTCGCCCATCTGCGGCTCGACCAGGACGACGATCGGCGCCGGCTGCTCGATCCAGCGTTTGGTCTTGTCGGTGCCGGCGCCTGGCAAGAGAGGAACCTCCCAAGGGTGGTATGGCAGTGCTGCCTTACCCCATTATCGTTTTAATCTGAATCAATGCAGCCCCTAACATTCTGCGGCCCATGAGGTTGCGCAAGACGCATTTCCGGGCTGCGCGCGGCCGGGGAATCGCGGCTTTCGCGGGCCGTTTTGGGGTGCTATAGCCACGCCCGCCGGCCATCACTCCCCGCTGTCCGCGCGAATTCAAAAAGGTTTTATCCGAAATGACGAATTTCGAAATCGTGTGGACAAAGGTCGATGAAGCCCCGGCGCTCGCGACCTATTCCCTGCTGCCGATCGTCGAAGCCTTCGTGGGCGCGGCGGGTGTGTCCGTGAAGCTGAAGGACATCTCGCTGGCCGGTCGCATCCTCGCCAATTTCCCCCAGAAGCTCACCCCTGCGCAACGAATCAACGACGAACTCGCCGAACTCGGCGCGCTCGCGATGAGGCCCGAGGCCAACATCATCAAGCTGCCCAACATCTCCGCCTCGATCCCGCAGCTCAAGGCCGCGATCAAGGAACTGCAAGGCAAGGGCTACGACGTTCCGGACTATCCGGACAACGCCGCGACGGAAGCCGAGAAGGACATCAAGTCTCGCTACGCCAAGGTGCTCGGCAGCGCCGTCAACCCCGTGTTGCGCGAGGGCAATTCCGACCGCCGCGCCGCCGGCGCCGTCAAGCAATACGCCCGCAACAATCCGCACAAGATGGGCGCCTGGAGCAAGGACTCCAAATCGCATGTGGCGTACATGTCGGCCGGCGATTACTACGGCTCGGAAATCGCGACCACCCTCGCGTCGGCGACCAACGCCCGCATCGAGCTGGTCGGCGCCGACGGCGCGGTCACGGTGCTGAAGGCAAAGACGCCGCTTGCGGCCGGCGAGATCATCGACGCGGCGGTGATGAGCCGCAAAGCGCTGCGCGCCTTCTATGCCGAGCAGATCGAAGCCGCCAAGAAGGAAGGCGTGCTGTTCTCGCTGCACGTGAAGGCGACCATGATGAAAATCGCCGATCCCATCGTGTTCGGCCATGTCGTTTCCGTGTTCTTCAAAGATGTGATCGACAAGCACGCCGCCACACTGAAGCGCCTCGGCGTCAATCTCAACAACGGCTTCGGCGATCTCTTGACGAAGATCGAGACGCTGCCGGAAGCCGAGAAAAAAGCGATCAAGGACGACATCGCGGCCGAATACGCGAAACGGCCGGGCCTCGCCATGGTCAATTCCGACAAGGGCATCACCTGTCTGCACGTGCCCAGCGACGTGATCGTCGACGCTTCGATGCCGGCGATGATCCGCGAAGTCCGGCCGCATGTGGGGCGCCGACGGCAAGCTGCACGACGTCAAGGCCGTGATCCCGGATCGCGCCTACGCGACGTTGTATCAGGCGACCATCGAGGACTGTAAGGCCCACGGCGCGTTCGACCCCCGGACCATGGGCTCGGTTGCGAACGTGGGGTTGATGGCGCAGCAGGCCGAGGAATACGGCTCGCACGATAAGACGTTCGAAATTCCCGCGAACGGAACGGTCCGCGTCGTCGCCGATGACGGCAAGGTGCTGCTGGAGCGTCCGGTCGAGACCGGCGACATCTTCCGCATGTGCGAGGCCAAGGACGCGCCGATCCGGGACTGGGTCAAGCTCGGCGTGCGTCGCGCGCGCCTCACCGGCACCCCGGCGGTGTTCTGGCTTGACGCCAAGCGCGCGCATGACGCGCAGGTCATCGCAAAGGTCGAAAAGTACCTGAAGGATCAAGATACATCGGGGCTCGACATCCGCATTCTGCCGCCGGTCGAAGCGATCAAATTTTCGCTCGATCGCATCCGCAAGGGACAGGATACGATCTCCGTCACCGGCAACGTGCTGCGGGATTATCTGACCGACCTGTTTCCGATCATGGAGCTCGGCACCTCGTCCAAGATGCTGTCGATCGTTCCGCTGTTGGCGGGTGGCGGTCTTTTCGAGACCGGCGCCGGCGGCTCGGCGCCCAAGCACGTGCAGCAGTTCCAGGAAGAGGGCTATCTGCGCTGGGATTCGCTCGGCGAATTCCTCGCCCTCGGCGCGTCGCTCGAACATCTGGCGCAGACCTACAAGAACGCCAAGGCGCAGGTTCTCGCCGAGACGCTCGACACGGCCATCGGCAGGTTCCTCGAGTTCAACCGCAATCCTGCGCGCAAGGTCGGCGAAATCGACAATCGCGGCAGCCATTTCTACCTCGCCCTCTACTGGGCTCAGGCGCTGGCCGCGCAGACCAAGGACGCGGAACTGCAAGCCCGCTTCAAACCGCTGGCCGAGACGCTCGCCAAGAACGAGGCCAAGATCAATGGCGAACTGATCGGCGCGCAAGGCAAGCCGGTCGATATCGGCGGTTACTACGTGCCCGATGTCGCCAAGACATCGGCCGCGATGCGGCCGAGCGCCACGCTGAACGCCGCGATCGCCGCGCTCTGACGCGGAGTCCGGCGGCGGCGGACGTCTCCGAGGCTCTACGTCGACACGGTCGAGGCCGGCTTCATGATTAAAGACCTGGCCTCGCTGATCGGGCCCAACCAGAAGTGGCTCTCCACCACCGGCTTCCTCGACAAGGTCGACGAGAACCTGAAGAAAGCGATGGCGTAAGAGGCTGTCCCGGGCGCAGCGCAGCACGAAGTGGTGCGCTGCAGACCCGGGACCGTTTCGAACTCAGAATTTCGGAAAGGCCCCGGATCAGCGTCGCATCACTTCGCTTCGCTCGTGCTGCGCCGCGTCCGGGGCAAGATTTTACTCAATCTCCTCGGTCACGATATCGCCTTTCGGCGACACCACTTCGCGGCCGACGCGTTTCGCCACCACGTCATGGATGCGCGCGGCGATGCGCGGGTCGCGCTGCATGAGCGCGTGCAGATCCTGCGCCGAGAGCACCAGCAAATTCGTGCGCGTGAGCGCCGTGGCGGTGGCCGAACGGCGGGCACGGCGCAGCACCGCCACTTCGCCGAAGAACTGGCCGACGCCGAGCCGCAGCGTTTCCTTCTTGAGCGCCACCTCGACCTCGCCGGCGGCGATGAAATACATCGAATGCGCGGGATCGCCGGTGCGCACGATCACCTCGCCCGCCTCCACCACCTGCGCGCGCAACAGCTCCATGATGTCGGAGATCGCCGAGGCATCGAGCTCCGCGAACAGCGGCACGCGCGCGATCATGCCCCAGGTGACGATGAAATCGCGGCGATGGATCTGCTCGGCGAAGGCGGTGGCGATGATGCCGATCGGCAGCGCCATCATGATCAAGCCGAGGAAGATGGTGCCGGTGGCGATCAGTTTGCCGAGCGCGGTGATCGGCACGACGTCGCCATAGCCGATGGTACCGATGGTCACGATCGACCACCACAGCGCGTCGGGAATGGTGGCGAGCTTGTCCGGTTGCACCTTGCCCTCGGCGAGATGCATCAGCGCGGCAGCGACCAGCGCGCTGCCCATGGTGATCACCAGACAGCCGAACAGCGCACGGCGCTCGCGGTAAAGCACATCGAGCAGCGAGCGCATGGCCGGCGAATAGCGCGCGAACTTGAAGAAACGCACGATGCGGAACACCAGCAGGATGCGCAGGTCGTCGGGCAGCACCAGCGCGAACCAGAACGGCAGCACGGCGATAAGATCGACGATGCCAGCCGCGCTGACCGCATATTTGAGCCGCGAGTGCATGGCGGCGAGATGACGGTGCGGGCCGTGCTCGATGGCGACCCATAGCCGCAGGCCGTATTCGACCGTGAACACGACGAGCGAGAAAATTTCGATCAGATTGAAGGCGAGCGAATAGCGCGTGTGGTACTCCGGCACCGACTCGAGCGCGACCGCGACGAGGTTGACCAAGATGAATGCGACCAACAGACGGTCGACGAGAATGCCGAGACGATTGCCCACCGGGCCCTGCTCGAGGACCAGGTAGACGCGCCGGCGAAGTTCCGTAAGCTTGCGGCGTGGCATGGCGGGAACGCCTCGCGGGAATCGATGCGATATTAGACCATTCCGGGCCGGCCGCCGCTTTGCGTTCGATCAATCGGGCTCATACAGCCGCACCGCATAGATCGGCGGCAGGTGGGCGTTCACCAGCTGCCAGGCCTTCCCGGCGTTGTCGCTGACCCACAGGCTGCCGGTGGTCGAGCCCATGGCGAGCTGGCGGCCTTCGCCATCGACGTCGAGGCCGTGGCGGTAGATCAGGTCATAGGCGTCGCGCTGCGGCAGGCCGGCGCGGAACGATTGCCAGCTCTTGCCGCCGTCGCTGGTGCGCGTCACGGCCAGCGCGCCGTCGCGCGGCAGGCGCATCTCGTCCTTGATGGCGGGCACGAACCAGGCGGTGAGCGGGTCCTTCGGATGGGCGGCGACCGCGAAACCGAAATCGTCGACCGGCAATTTGAGCTGTGTCCAGCTGACGCCGGCGTCGGCCGAGCGGAAGATGCCGCAGTGGTGTTGCATCCACATCACGTCGGGCGCGGCTGCGCAGCGCGCGACGCGATGCGGGTCCTGCGTCTCGCGCTGGCCGGCGAGTTCCGGCGGCATATAGGCCGCCACCAGCCCGTCGCCGCGCAGGTTCCAGCTTTCGCCGGAGTTGGGCGAATCCCACACGCCGCCACAGGAGATCGCGACGACCACGCGGCGCGAATCGCGCGGATCGGGCGAGATCGAATGGATGCCGGCATCGTCATAGCCGCCGCCGAACCATTTCTCGCGTTCCGGCACGTTCCACAGCGCGCTCATTTGGCTCCAATGCTCGCCGCGGTCGTCGGAGCGGAATAATCCTGCCGGCAGTGCGCCGGCCCACAGCCGGCCCGGCTCATCGGCACCGCCGGCTTCGATGGTCCATATTTGGAACAGCGTCGGCGCACCGGCCGCGTCGGCGGGAAAGGCCGGGGCCGAAAGTTCGGTCCACGAGCGGCCATCGTCGTCCGAGCGATGCAGCTTGCTGCCGAAATGGCCGTGCTTGAGCATGGCGTAGAGCATGCCGTCGCGCGCGTCGTGCAACACGGCGGTCACCGGAATACCGGGGAAATCCGTGCGCGCGATCGACCATTCGCGACCTTTGCGCGCGAGCGTCAGCAAGCCCTTTCTAGTCGCGACCAACATGCGCTCGCTCATGGATCAACCTCCTGACAACGCCTGCATGACGTAAAGTTTGGAATCCGGCCGGATGCTCTGACTGAGCGCGGCCTCGCGCGTCAGCCGCTTGCCGTCGGCGAAAATGCAGACGTGCTTGCGCAATTGCCCGCGTTCGTCGAGCACGTAAGCGCGCACATGCGGCAATTCGCTGAACACTCCGTCGAGCGCCGCGCCGACGGTATCGCCGCCGGCGGTCAAAGGACCGTTCGGAACAAGTTCCCGCAGCCAGCTGGTGAAATGCAGTTGGGCCATTGGGCCAAGACTAATTCGGCCGTCGTCCCCGCGAAAGCGGGGACCCAGTAACCCGGCCTGTCCATATAACGAAGATAGGGGTTACTGGGTCCCGCTCGCGCTCGCTGGCGCTCGCTTGGCCTGGACGACAGTCGGTACGCTAGCCGCCGAGCGCCGCTTCGATCGCCTTGAGCGCGTCCTCGGCCTTGGAACCGTCGGGCCCGCCGGCCTGCGCCATGTCGGGACGCCCGCCGCCGCCCTTGCCGCCGAGCACGGCGGCGCCCGCTTTCACCAGGTCGACCGCATTGAAGCGCTTGGTGAGATCATCAGTGACGCCGACCACCAGGCCGGCCTTGCCGTCAGCCGATAGCCCGACAATAGCGACCACGCCGGAGCCGACCTGCTTCTTGCCCTCGTCGGCGAGACTGCGCAGGTCCTTCAACTCGATGCCGGAGACCGAACGCGCGATCAGTTTCACCCCATTGATCTCGCGCACGCCGTCGTCGGCGCCCTTGGCCGCACCGCCACCGCCCATGGCGAGTTTCTTGCGCGCGTCGGTGAGCTCGCGCTCGAGCTTCTTGCGCTCGTCGAGCAGCGACGCAATGCGGGCCGGCATTTCTTCGAGCGGCGTCTTCAGCTCGGCCGCCGCCTGCTTGGCGATTTGCACTTGGTGCTCGGCCGATTTACGCGCGACCTTGCCGGTTAAGGCTTCCAGACGGCGCACGCCGGCGGCGACGCCTGAATCGGTGAGGCCATTGATCAAGCCGATATCCCCGGTACGTCTGACATGGGTGCCGCCGCACAGCTCGATCGACCAGCCGAGCGTGTTGCCAGAGCCCAATTTTTCGGAAGTATTGCCCATCGCCACCACGCGCACCTCGTCGCCGTATTTCTCGCCGAACAGCGCGCGCGCGCCGGAAGCCCGCGCGTCGTCGAGCGCCATCAGCCGCGTGGTCACCGGAGAATTCTGCAGCACGATGTCGTTAGCGATGTCTTCCACGCGCTCGAGCTCGGCCGGCGTGATCGGCTTGGGATGCGAGAAATCGAAGCGCAGCCGGTCGGGCGCCACGAGCGAGCCCTTCTGCGCCACATGATCGCCGAGCACCTGGCGCAGCGCCTCGTGCAGCAGATGGGTGGCGGAATGGTTCTGCCTTATGGCGGCGCGGCGCGCGTGATCGACTTCCAAGAGCAGCGGATCGCCGACTTTGACCGCGCCCTGCTCGACCTTGACCATGTGCGCGAATACGTCGCCGGCTTTTTTCTGGGTGTCGGTGACGGCAAGGCGCACGCCCTCGCGCCGCATCTCGCCGGTGTCGCCGACCTGGCCGCCGCTTTCGCCGTAGAACGGCGTCTGGTTCATCACCACCACGCCGCTCTCGCCCTTTTTCAGCTCGCTGACGCTCTTACCGTCCTTGACCAGCGCGGCCACCACGCCCTCGGCGCTCTCGGTCTCGTAGCCGAGGAATTCGGTGGCACCCACTTTCTCGCGCAGGCCAAACCAGACGGTTTCCTGCGCCGTGTCGCCTGAGCCCGACCAGGAGGCGCGCGCCTTTTGCGCGCTGGCGCTCCATGGCGTCGTTGAACGACGCAAGATCGACGCCGATGCCGCGCGCGCGCAGCGCGTCCTGCGTCAGGTCGAGCGGGAAAGCCATAAGTGTCGTAGAGCGTAAACGCAGTGTCGCCGTCGAACATGGCGCCCTTCTGCAGGCCCGCACTCTTTTCGTCGAGGATGGCGAGCCCGCGCGCCAGCGTGGCGCGGAAGCGCGTCTCTTCCAGTTTCAGCGTCTCGGAGATCAGCGCCTCGGCGCGGGTCAGTTCGGGAAAGGCCTGGCCCATCTCGCGCGTGAGCACCGGCACCAGCTTCCACATCAGCGGCTCTTTGGCCCCGAGCAGTTCGGCGTGGCGCATGGCGCGCCGCATGATGCGGCGGAGCACGTAGCCGCGGCCTTCGTTCGAGGGCAGCACGCCGTCGGCGATCAGGAAGGCGGACGGCGCGCAGGTGATCGGCGATCACCCGGTGCGAGGCCTTGTGCGGCCCATGGGCGCCGACCTTGGTCAGCTCCGCGATATGTTCGATCAGGTTGGCGAACAGATCGATGGCGTAATTGTCGTGCGTGCCCTGCAGCACCGCGGCGATGCGTTCGAGCCCCATGCCGGTGTCGATCGAGGGCCGCGGCAGGTCGATGCGCTTGCCGCCCTCGAGCTGCTCGTATTGCATGAAGACGAGATTCCAGATCTCGATGAAACGGTCGCCCTCGGCATCGGCCGAGCCGGGCGGGCCGCCGGGGATGTGGTCGCCGTGGTCGTAGAAGATTTCCGCACACGGGCCGCAGGGGCCGGTGTCGCCCATCGACCAGAAATTGTCGCTGCCGGCGATGCGGAGGATTTTCTTTTCCGGCAGACCCGTAATCTTCTTCCACAGCTTGAAGGCGTCGTCGTCGTCGATATAGACGGTGATCAGCAGCCGCTCGGGCGAAATCGCGAAATCCTTGGTGATCAGCTCCCAGGCGAGCGCGATGGCGCGCTCCTTGAAGTAGTCGCCGAAGGAGAAATTGCCCAGCATCTCGAAGAAGGTGTGGTGGCGCGCGGTATAGCCGACATTGTCGAGGTCGTTGTGCTTGCCGCCGGCGCGCACGCATTTCTGCGAGGTCGCCGCGCGCACGTAAGGGCGCTTTTCGAGGCCGGTGAAGACGTTCTTGAACTGCACCATGCCGGCATTGGTGAACATCAGCGTGGGGTCGTTGCGCGGCACCAGCGCCGAGGACGCCACGACCGTGTGGTCGTTGCGTTCGAAGAAATCCAGAAAGCTTTTGCGGATGTCGTTGACGCCGCTCATCGCTGCTACTGCTTGCCGCCCCTTCAGGCCCCGTTTGCGGGGGCTAAATCCCCGTCCGGCTTGATGTTTCGGGGCCTATTTAGCGATGGGGGTGGGGTAAGTCCAGGAAAGGCGGGAGTTTCTCCCACGCTGAAAAGGCGTCAAAACGCCCTCGCCCCCGTCCTCGGTGGCGGCCGCTTTACGCAGCCGGGTGCCGACGGGGGCGAATGCTCTACGCAGTACCTTGAGTCTGACGTTTACGCGTTACTCCAACCAATTGGTGCGGCGGAATACCGGCGCCGCCGCGGCGCCTTACAAACTTTCCCTATCCGATTCGTCCCCGGCCCCGATCTAGTCGGGGCTAAACTCCAGCGGGGACCCAGAACTGGATTCCCGCTTGCGCGGGAATGAGCGGAAGATGATTCAGGCTTCGGCCGCCTCGTCGTCGTCGGCGTCTTTCTCGCCCTCGCCGGCCAGGATCGCCTCGGCGACGATGCCGGAATTCTGCCGCACCTGCGCCTCGATCTTGGCGGCGACGTCGGGATTGTCTTTCAGGAACTGCTTGGCGTTCTCGCGCCCCTGGCCGATGCGCACGCTGTCATAGGAGAACCAGGCGCCCGATTTTTCCACCACGCCGGCCTTGACGCCGAGATCGATCAATTCGCCGACCTTGGAGACGCCCTCGCCGTACATGATGTCGAACTCGACCTGCTTGAACGGCGGCGCCAGCTTGTTCTTCACCACCTTGACCCGTGTTTGATTGCCGACCACCTCGTCGCGCTCCTTGATGGCGCCGATGCGGCGGATGTCGAGGCGCACGGAAGCATAGAATTTCAGCGCATTGCCGCCCGAGGTCGTCTCCGGCGAACCGTACATCACGCCGATTTTCATGCGGATCTGGTTGATGAAAATCACCATGGTGCGCGATTTGGAGATCGAGGCGGTGAGCTTGCGCAGCGCCTGGCTCATCAGCCGCGCCTGGCTGCCGGGCTGCACGTCGCCCATCTCGCCTTCCAGCTCCGAGCGCGGCACCAAAGCTGCGACCGAATCGACCACCAGCACGTCGATCGCGCCCGAGCGCACCAGCGTGTCGGCGATTTCCAACGCCTGCTCGCCGGCGTCCGGCTGCGAGATCAACAGATCGTCGACATTGACGCCGAGCTTGCGGGCATAGACCGGGTCGAGCGCGTGTTCGGCGTCGACGAAGGCGCAGATGCCGCCGAGCTTCTGCGCTTCGGCAATGGTGTGCAGCGCCAGCGTGGTCTTGCCGGAGGATTCCGGCCCGTAGATTTCCACCACCCGGCCGCGCGGCAGACCGCCGACGCCGAGCGCGATGTCGAGCCCGAGCGAGCCGGTGGAAATGGTTTCTACATCCATGGATTTGTCGTTCTTGCCGAGCCGCATGATCGAGCCCTTGCCGAACTGGCGCTCGATCTGGCTGAGCGCGGCAGTGAGGGCTTTCGACTTGTCCATGGACGATCCTTCGACGATACGCAGGGCAGGCTGACTCATGTCGCGCTCCTTATGGCCTAAGAATCGACCCCCCGACAAACGCGGCCCCTGCCGCGGCACCGGAATCGACTGAAGGAGGCAATGTACACTATTTGTTCTCTGTTCGCAATATGTTCTTTTAGGTATGTGGGTAGTGGCCTGTTTTGACCCCTAGTGGCCTAGTTTGAAACTGAGAGTGGCCGGCTTTGCATTGTGAAAGTTCCGGTTGTTCTCAACCTGTGCCGCCACCACCCCGTGTTCTCATTCTAGATTATCAATCTAGTTTATGGGCCGCCTCAGTTGGCGGCCTCTTTCATTTCTGCTTCCGTCAATTTGGTCCCGGCCTAATTCAGTTTCGCCGGCGCGGTCGTTTTAGGAGCGGCCGGCGGATCGAACATCTGGCGATCCGCGGTCCGCTTGCGGCGGCACGCGGCGTAGGCCGCCGATCCCGGTTGCGCACCGTACGAGCGGCACGCGGCATCGTCGATCTCGGCGCTCGACTTTTCATCCTGTTGCTGCTGCACCATCTGCTCGTATTCTTTCGTGCCCGGCGCGCAGCCATTGTGGCCGACGCCCAGCGTGCAATCGACGGACTGGCTGGCGCATCCCGCAACGAGGATCGTCAGCAGCAGCAGAAGCAGCGCTCGACGCATTGCAGCCCCCTTGGTCGGTGGCTTCCGTTACCTGATTCCCGGTATTGGCGCCTTACTAACCCTGTCGGGACGAGCGGGCGGGCCCGTTTTGAAAATTGACGCCCAATTTACGCGCCCCGCCCGCAGGCTCAATTTAAAGACGCCCTCAAAACGTTAAAGACGCCCCCAAAACGGGGGCTCGCCGACAAGGCAGAGGCGCTGGAAACGACATTCAAGGTGTCGACGGGCGAACGCTGACGGAAAATCGACGCGCGAGAAAATCTTACGCCGGATTCCGGCTTGATCTGACGGAATCGGGCCGGCGCGCCTGTGCGCTTTGCCAATCGCGCCAATGGGTCGGCCGCACGTCCAGCCGTTCCTTGGTTTCCACTTTCATCCAGCCGTTGAGTATGCGGCGGCACGGGAATACGAGCGCGTGTGCGCCGTCATCATCGATGACGGCCAGCTCAAGGTCGCGGTCGAACGGCGCGGTGGATACTTGCTGCCACATCGCGCAAGTTTGGCTGCGGAATCAACTAGCGCATTGACCTAAATCATGTTGTTCGGGGCCGGCGTGGCGACGGCCGGGAGGGCGGTCGTGCTGCCGGCAAACCGCATTGATCTGGATCAATTCCAGGGCGGCAGTATTTGGGGATGCTGCCATCCAAATTCAGCGCCCCTCGGGATGGAAAATTGACAACAAGCCCGCGCCCCCGCGTTCGCCATTGCCCGGTTTGCGGTACCGCCATGCAGGCGAGCAAGTCACGGGAAGACTTGGAGGATTTCGACACCTTCGAATGCCTGAACTGCCCAACGGTGATTCGCGAATCCAAACCGCAGCAGCCGCCCGGCGGCACCCGCTAGTCGCCGTCCGCGCGCGGCGGCATGCCGTTGACCGGCCGGGCTCACGATCCAGACCCACTCCGTGAGCTGCAATTTCCCCATTAAAAACAGTCGCTAAACGAGGCCGAACCGGTCTGCCACCGGTCGCGTTGCGTTCGGTGCTGTGCGGGAAACCATTGCACGATAGGTAGTTTTGATCTCGGTCAATACCGTCGCGGCAGAACTCGTTCATGGTGCGGCCGCAATACGTGAGGCGGCGCCTAGCCGCCCGCCGCAACTGGGCTTGGAGAGACGGAGAGACCATGAATTCCGCCAATATCAAACGCTCGATCGTCCGCAACGGACAGAAGACCAGCGTGTCGCTCGAAGACGAATTTTGGGAAGGCTTGCGCGAAATCGCCAACGCGCAAAAGGCGAAGCTGTCGACATTGGTTCGGCAGATCGACCAAGGGCGGCAGGGCAACAACCTGTCCTCGGCGATCCGCGTCTTCGTGTTCAACCAGTTGCGCGGACAGACGTCGCGAGCAGAATTCGGCGCCGTCGCGCAACAACAGGCCGGCGAACCCGTCGAACTTTACTGAGCGCTGTATTGCCGGGCCCGCGCAACGCGGGCCTTGGCATATCAGCCGGCCATCGCTAGCGTCGCTGCCGTTCGACAAGAACGGGAGCGCCGCTTGATCGATTCGAGCATTGCCGCGCCGCCCGCGCGCGTCGCCACGCCGCTGCGGCCCGTTTACATCGTCGCCGCCATTGCCGCCTTGGCGGCGATGACCGCGGCCATCCTCGGCAGCAGTTCCTGGTTCCTTAATTTCGTTCATGTCATGGCCGGCGCGCTGTGGACCGGCATCGACCTGTTCATGGGCTTTGTGGTCGGCCCGGTGCTGCGCCGCGTTTCGCTCGACACCCGCCGCGCCATGATCGCCGGCATCATTCCGCGCACGCTCATCTTGATGCCGACGCTGTCCGCCATCACCTCCACCTCCGGCTGGTTCCTGGCGGTGCGGCTCGGCTATCTCGATCTCGGCTACCCGCAGTTCTGGTGGGTGATCGCCGCGCTGGCGATCGTGACCGTGCTCACAGTGCAGGGGCTTGGCATTCTGCTGCCGATGAACCTCAAGCTCTATTTTGAAATCATGAAGAGCGCTCCCGACCACGACAAACTCAAGCGCTGGATGCGCACTTACGTGCGCGTGGTGGCGATCCAGGGCACCATGCAGGTCCTGATCATCGTGGTGATGGCGCGCTTCGCCACCGGTTTATGAGGCGCAGGATCGCTTGACCGTGCGCGCGGGCGCCCGGCACAGTGCCGACGGAGCGACGCGAAAGACGGCCGGGGTCGAACATGTGGCGGCAACCCAATGCGGTCGATTTCTGGCGCGGCTTCGCGCTGGTCACCATCTTCATCGACCACATCCCCGGGCTGGTCTACGCCAAATATACCTTGATCAATTTCTCGTTCTCGGATGCCGCAGACCTGTTCGTGTTCCTGGCCGGCTGGTCGTTGCGCCTGATGGCTGACGGCGGCGGCCGTCAGATGCCGACACGCGACGTGATGCTGCGCCTGTTTGGCCGGGCGATCGAGATTTATGCCGCGCAGGTGCTGATCACCATGCTGGCGATCGCGATGCTGGCTTTGACGTCGATCGCGCTCGACAATCCGCTGCTGCTGGAATCGCATAACGCCGCCGCCGTGTTCAACGACCCGGTGCCGACGCATATCGGGCTCGCCGTGCTCACGCATCAACTCGGCTATTTCGACATCCTGCCGCTTTATGTGGTGCTGATGCTGATGGCGCCGTTGTTCGCGTTGCTCGACCGGCTGGCGCCCAATTTGGTGCTGCCGGCTTCGGCCACGCTTTACCTCGCCGCCCTCGTATTCCGCCTGACGCTGCCGACCTGGCCGGTGTCGGGCACCTGGTTCTTCAATCCGCTGACCTGGCAATTCGTGTTCGTGCTCGGCTTCGTGCTGGCGCGCGAGGACGCCGGCCCCGGCGCCTGGGCCCGCCGTCATATCGTCTGGGCGCGCATCGCGGCGCTGCCGATCCTGATCTATGCCACCGCGGGCATGCTGTTCGACCGGCTGTGGGATCCGACCAATGTGCCGGAGCCGAAGCTGCTGTTCCTGCTCGACAAGACCTACGAGACGCCGGCCCGGCTGATCCAGTTTCTCGCGCTGGTCGCGGTGTTCTCGCTCGCCTTCCGCTATATCCGCCGGTGCGCGGACGTGCGTTACCTGCGGTATCTGGTTGCGCCCCTGATCCGCCTGTTCGCAATGCTCGGGCGCAACTCGCTCTATGTGTTCTGCGTCAGCTCGCTGTTGAGTCTTTCCGCACATTTGGTGCGTTTCGCCTATCGCGGCACTGTCGGGGTCGACACTGTCGTGGTAATTTGCGGCATTATCATCATGGCGCTCACTGCATGGCTCGCCGAATCGCGACAACACGCGCGACCCGCCTCGCCGGCATCGCCGGCATAGCGCTGGTCAGCGCACTGCTCGGACTTGCCCGGGCGCCGGCGCAATCGCCGCCGGCGCCGGACGGCCCGGCGTCGCCGGTCTCGAAAGCCTGCACGCCCGGAACCGCCGCGACCGCCGATGAATCGCCGCTGCCCAACGTGGCGGCAGCGCTCAAGCAGCAGCGCAAGACTTTGCGCATTCTCGCCATGGGCGCGGCGCCCGGCCGCGTCAGCGCGCATGGCGGCGCCTATACCGAACTGATCGAGATCATGCTGGAACGCGCGCTCAAGGGCATCGACGTCGTGATGATCAATCGCGGCGTCTCCGGCGAGCTCGCCGCCGATGCCGCCGCCCGCATGAAGAACGAGGTCGCGCTCGACGAGCCCGATCTGGTGCTCTGGCAGGTCGGCACCAACGACGCGCTCGCCAACGTGCCGGCCGACGAATTCGCCGCGACCGTCAAGGAGCAGATCGACTGGCTGAAGGCGCACAAGGTGGACGTGGTGCTGGTCGGCCTGCAATTCGCCAAGCGGATGCAGCGCGACGCGCATTACATCGACATCCGCGAAACCCTGCGCGAACTGGCGGCGCAGGAGAACGTGATCGTGATCCGTTTCTTCGAGGCAATGCAGATCATCAACAAGGCGCAAGACGCCGCGCCCGAGCCGGCGGCGGAGGAATTCGCGCACGACGAGGCCGGCTACAATTGTCTGGCGCAATACGTGGCGCACGCCATCACGCTCGGCGTCTTCGCCAAGAACATGCCGAAGCGGCCGTCGCCCTGACGGCGGATCGATCGCGGGCTTCCAACAAATCTAAAATTAGCGCCCGCTAATTCACTGTTTAGCAACAGGAATTCGGCATTCAGGGGGCGCCGGGCGATCCCGGCTTGGCCGCCGGATTTGCATTTTTACAGCTCGATAAGTTATTGTTGCGGTGCAACAATCGATGAACCAAGCCGCGATCGGCCGGGCGCGGCGGAGATGGTGTGCCATGTTGAAGAAATTGAACGAGAAACCGGTCCTCAAATATTCGCTGATCGCCGGCGCCGCCGTGCTCTGGCTGTTCGGACTTTCCGATCAGCTGCCCGACCTGATGCAGACCGCGAAATATGTCGGCATCTCGCTGCTGATGGTGGCGGTGGCGACGGTCTGAGCGCGGGCTCAACTCGCTTGTTTGAGCGTGCCCGCGTCGTCCCGCTCGATGAACAGCCATAAGCCGCCGCTGCGCGAGGACTGCACGCGAATGCGCAATTCGCGCTGCGGATCGCCGTAGTCGCCGGGCCAACCGATTTCGAGATCGACCGGTCCCTCGGCCATGGCGCGCTCGATGCGGCCGCGGAAGGCGTCGCTACCCAGGCATTTCGAGATGGCGTACAGATTTTGGCCGAGCGGGATGTCGCCATAGCCCGACAGCCGCGCCTCGGTCGCGCTGTAAAACTGCACGGTGCCCTCGCGGTCGAGCCGGATGACGCCGAACGGCAGATGGTCGAGCTCGAACAGGCTGGCGCGTTCGGCGCACGCGGCAAGATCGGGCGCATCAAAATCGATGCTGGCTTTCACCATGTGCAATTCCCTGTGAACTGACAACGCTCGATCGTGAAACTGCCCGCGTCTTTGCGATTCGACAAGGACTATCGCGCGCATGTGGACCGCGACGCCGCACCGATCGTTGCATGTGAATGCGCGTCTTCTACAATGCGGGCGCACAGGAAAACGGTTCGAACCTGGTTCGTGCAGGCTTTCAATGCGCTGGTTTTCTTTATTCAAGCCGCGCCCCAAAACGGTGCAGCGCCGGATCATCTTCGAGGACATCTATCGCCGCAACGTCTGGGGCGACGCCGAATCCGTCTCCGGCCCGGGATCGAACGCGGCGCGCGCGGAATTGTTCCGGCCCGATTTCGTGACGCTGATCCGCGAGCTCGGCATCCGCACCCTGCTGGACGCGCCCTGCGGCGACTTCAACTGGCTTTGGCGGTTCGATTTGCCGATCGAGCTTTATACCGGCGTCGACATCGTGCCTGAATTGATTTCCCGCAACGCCAGCCGGCATGGATCGGATCGGCTGCACTTCCTCGTGCGCGACATCGTATGCGACCAGTTGCCGCGCGCGGATCTGATCCTGTGCCGGGACGGCTTGGTCCATCTCAGCGATGCCGATCTTGTCGCCACCCTGCAAAACTTCAAACGAACCGGGTCGACGTGGCTGTTGACCAACACGTTCGTCGAGCGGGCGGCCAATCAGGACATCGCGACCGGCGGCTGGCGGCCGCTCAATCTGCAAGTGCCGCCCTTCAGCCTGCCGCGGCCCGCCCGCATGATCGACGAACAATGTCTGGGCTACGGCGGACTGGCGCGCGACAAGCGGCTGGCGCTGTGGCGCCTGGCGGAGTTGCCGCTGCCGCCGGCCGGCGATGCGACCGGCCGGGCGTGATTCAGCCCAAATTCAATTCCTTGAAGAAGTCGTTGCCCTTGTCGTCGATGACGATGAAGGCGGGGAAGTCCTCGACCTCGATGCGCCAGATCGCTTCCATGCCGAGCTCGGGATATTCCTGGCATTCGACTTTCTTGATGCAGTGCTCGGCCAAATTGGCGGCCGCGCCGCCGATCGAGGCCAGATAGAAGCCGCCGTGCTTCTGGCAGGCGTCGCGCACCTGCGGCGAGCGGTTGCCCTTGGCGACCGAGATCATCGAGCCGCCGGCGGCCTGGAACTGCATCGACGTAGCTGTCCATGCGCCCCGCCGTGGTCGGCCCGAAGGCGCCGGAGGCATAGCCGGCCGGCGTCTTGGCCGGTCCCGCGTAATAGATCGGGTGGTTCTTGAAATAATCCGGCAGGCCCTTGCCGGCTTCCAGCCGCTCGCGCAATTTGGCGTGCGCCAGATCGCGCGCCACGATCATCGGCCCGATCAGCGACAGCCGCGTCTTCACCGGATACTTCGACAGCTCGCGCGAGGATGTCCTTCATCGGCCTGTTGAGGTCGACCTTGACCACCGCGCCGCCGAGCTTCTCCTGGTCGATGGTCGGGCAGATATTGCGCCGGATGGTGCTCGAGCTCCTCGAGGAACACGCCGTCTTTGGTGATCTTGCCGAGCGCCTGGCGGTCGGCCGAGCACGACACGCCAAGCCCAATCGGCAGCGAGGCGCCGTGGCGCGGCAGCCGGATCACGCGCACGTCGTGGCAGAAATATTTGCCGCCGAACTGCGCGCCGACGCCGGTCGCCTGCGTCATCTTCAGCACTTCCTGCTCCATGGCGAGATCGCGGAAGGCGTGGCCGTCCTCGCTGCCCTTGGTCGGCAGCGTCGTCGAGATAATGCGTGGAGGCGAGCTTGACCGTCTTCATGGTCAGCTCGACCGAGGTGCCGCCGATCACGATCGCCAGATGGTACGGCGGGCAGGCCGCGGTGCCGAGCGTCAGCACCTTCTCCTTGAGGAAGGCGAGCATGCGGTCGTGCGTCAGGATCGACGGCGTCGCCTGGAACAGAAACGACTTGTTGGCCGAGCCGCCGCCTTTGGCGATGAACAGCAGCTTGTAGGCGTCCTCGCCCTCGGCATAGATCTCGACCTGCGCCGGCATGTTGTTCTTGGTGTTCTTCTCCTCGAACATGGAGATCGGCGCCAGCTGCGAATAGCGCAAGTTGCGTTTCAGGTAGGCGTCGCGCGCGCCCTCGGCCAGCGCGCCCTCGTCGGAGCCGTCGGTGAACACCAGGCGGCCCTTCTTGCCCATGATGATGGCGGTGCCGGTGTCCTGGCACATCGGCAGCACGCCGCCGGCGGAGATGTTGGCGTTCTTGAGGAAATCGTAGGCGACGAACTTGTCGTTGGCGGAGGCCTCCGGGTCGTCGAGGATGGCGCGCAACTGCTTCAAGTGCGCCGGGCGCAGCAGATGATTGATGTCGGTGAAGGCGGCCTCGGCCAGCGCGCGCAGCGCCTCGGGCGCGACCATCAGCATGTCCTTGCCCATCACCTTCTCGACCGTGACGCCGCCGACCTCGAGCTTGCGATAGGGCGTCTTGTCGGGGCCGAGCGGAAACAGCGGCGTGTGGTGGTAGGGCGGGACGGCGGGGGGTGTGACGGGGGCGTTCATGGGATGTCTCTTATAGGTGCACGAATTACGCTGTTCTATTGCAAAGAATGCCCTTCGTCACGTCATCGTTGCGAGAAGCGCCTCTCCTGTCGCATGATAGAATGGGCTTACGCCTCTCTGGAGCGCATACGATGAATGAAGGCACCAAAAAGCTTAAAGCGCGAGATGAATTTGTCAGATTTGCGGAGGCGTTTCTCCATCAAAAAATGGGAAAACTTACGACCGTTCAACAGTCTTACGCTCTTACGCATTTCTACATCAAAGAAATTCACAATCGGCTGAAATCCGAGATTTCGGATGACGATTTGGAACTTGCAGTAGTTGACGCTTCAAATGACTTAGGATGCGATTTAATCCACCGCGACGATAATCACGTTCTTATTCTACAGGTCAAATACCGCGGCGAAGGCGCAAAAGAACCTCCAGAAACAATCACACATTTCCAATCCATTTTGAAACGCGTGGGTGATCCGTCTCTAAAGGCCAATGAAAAATTACTAGACCGCCTCAATGAAATCGATTGGAAAAACGATTCCTTTTCATTTGTTTTTGTCACATTGGGCAAGCTTGAAAATCAGGCCCGAAAACTTTCCGAGCAACCACCTGTTTATCCAGAGAGCCTTAAAGACTTAGAACAGCGCTCCGAGTGGATTTACGTTGATGAGCAAAGCCTGAACGAGGATTTGCGAAGTGCGCACTCCTTAGAAAGAGGGCCCTCGGAACGACCTCATACACTTTATCCAGTGGGGTCGAAGGGCCATCGCGGCTCGTCAATCATCCAGGTGAACGCCGATCAATTTCGATCATTCATTATGGCGCTAGACGCGAGGCAGGTAATTGGCGCGTACGAAGCGCTAGGTCGCGACTCTTTGTTTTCTCTGAACATCCGAAATTTCATTGGCAACACCTCGACGAATAAAAATATCATTAATACTGCTCGTAGTTCTCCGGACAGATTCTTTTTATTCAACAACGGCATTTCGTGCATTTGCAAAGAACTCAAGGTTTTTGAAAACAAGATTGAAGTTTCGGGCCTGCAAGTGATCAACGGGGCTCAAACTGTAAAAGCGCTGTTTAACGCGGGAAGGCTCCGGCCAAATCAAGTCGACCCATGGATGAGCCATATCCCTCATATCCTTGTCCGGATCACTGAAATTCCTGGTGGATACGGTCAATCTGGAAAAGTGCGAGAACAAATTACTCAATTCAATAACACCCAAAACGTCGTGAAGGTCTCCGATTTTCGAAGCAATGATTTAGTACAAGAGCACTTAAAAGAGCAATTTAAGAAGATTTCATATCGCGGTCGGCACGTGATCTATGTGCCAAAGCGGACTGACAGCCCGCCAAAGAATGCCGAGTTAGTCAGACTCGAAGAGTTTGCAAAAACAATCTATGCATTTCTTGAAGATCCCATCTCATTCTCTGGAGCAACCGCATTTCTATTTGACGATGTTAATGGCGGCTATAATAAAATATTCGGTGATGGTAATGCAAAGTGGGAAATTATGCCCGAGGACGAATTTAGACTCCGCGCAGCAATTTATTGGCTCGCAAAGGAATTTGGCGAGAGAATGCGAAATGATCGCGCCGTAGAAACTGATCCCGACGTCAGGGCCGCACTTGAGCGAAAATGGGTACTAATGTACTCGACTTGAATAGTGTTGGAACACTACTACCCGAAAGATCGATGGAAACAGGAACTTCGCAAAACGTTCAGGGGCGACTGGTCTCTTGGCGATGAAAAGAAGGGAAAATTGTTTTTACAGATTTATCTAGATGCAAAAGCAGGATTAGTGACCGCGTATAAAACAAGCAAGAAATATGATCCCGGATTTGTGCATCGAAATTGGATGAGAAGCAAAGACACGCCGGGCAAAATTTCCGAAATTCTGACGGACACCATTCTGCCTTCACGCCAGCAATTAGAGGAAATTCCGGCCTAATTAAAGGCGAGCAAAAAGCAAGCTTAGAATGGGCTAAGGCGCGAAGCGCCGAGCCCACCGTCAGGGCTCGAAATGTCCATGGTGGGCTTCGCGTCGCTCAGCCCACCTTACAAATCACCCCACCACCACCTCCATCTCCCCTTGCGCCTTCCTTGTCGGCTTCACCGTGACCGTCACGTCCTGCCCGAGCGCGGTCAGGAATTCCATCAGCCGCCCGACTTAAAAATTGCCGGCGCGGTTGCGCAGCAGCGCCGAGACGTGCGGCTGCTTGCTGCCGAGCACGCGCGCGCCGTCGGCTCCCACGCGAGCGAAAGCTCGATTCAAATTGTGACGGCATGGAACCTGTAGCGCGGTGGCCACACCGTCGCGAAATCATCCGCCAACTGTCCACACCACCCGTCGATACCACCGGCCAAGGCGGACGCGCGCGTAGCCTGATGCAGGGACCCGGGGGGCAACCGGGGACTAAAGCCTTGCGATGAATGGAGTCAGGCGTAACGGCCATTTCTTTCGCGTCGCGTATTGGGTGGGACTGGGCGCAAGCTGCCTGGCGCTGGCCGGCTGCGTCACCGACGACGTGGCAAGCCACGCCGGCAGCGATGGCGGCGTCGCCGCCACCGCCCCGGAAAACCCGCGGGTCGCGAAGAGATTACCCGCAGCGCCAAGACATCGTGCGGCCGCCCCGGCCGCTCCTGCCATCCAGAAGGTCGCTAGCTACAGCGCCGTCGGCCTGGCGTCCTGGTACGGCGCCGGCTTTCATGGCCGGCGCACGGCCGCCGGCGAGACCTTCAACATGAATTCGCTCACGGCGGCACATCCGACGCTGCCGATGCCGTGCAACGTGCGGGTGACCAATCTCGCCAATCACCGTTCCCTCGTGCTGCGCGTGAACGATCGCGGTCCTTACGTTGGCCACCGCCTCATCGATGTCTCGGCGAAATCCGCGCAGCTGCTCGGGTTCTACGACCGCGGCGTCGCCAAGGTGAAAGTCGAATATGTCGGCCGCGCGGCTGCGCTCGGCGTGGCGGCGCCGTGAAGCGTAAACCGATGACGGTGCGGCTCGACGCTGCGCGCGCACCCTTCGGAACTTTAACCAACGCCGCCGTTTTGATTTGCCATCGCCTACCGCCTGATGGAAACAGGAAGGCAGACATTTTGCGATGGAGGCCACCAATGACCATCGGTTCTCGCCTCACCATGACACAGCGGATTTTCACGGCCGCACTTTGCGCGGCCATTCTCGGCGGCGTATCGGCCCCGGCACGCGCGGCGGATCTCGGTCCGGTTCCCGGATGGCGCGCCAGGCACGTCAGCATCTCGCGGACTTATTGGAATTGGCGCGATCGTTGCGCCTATGCGGGCTATTACTGCCTCTACGCCGAGTACCGCACCGTCTATCATTATCCCTTCGACGACCGCCCCGTTGCTTACACCCACGACCGGCGCCGCTTCCAGTAGGCCGGCGCAGGTGCGCAGCAGCGCTGAGCGTAACTCGCCAGCGTCGTCCCGGCCGAGCATCAGCGAGGGCTGGGACCCATAATCCGCAGTATATCGACAGGACACGGCGTACGGGTCCCGGCCTTCGCGGGGACGACGGTTGCGCTCCTTACCCCTTCTTTCGCACCGGCTCAAAGCTGATCTTCAGCCGATGCCCGGTCGCCTTGGCGAAACGCGCGAGCGTGCTGGTCGATGGTCTGCCGCGCCCGCTTTCCAGCCGCGCGATGGTGCTCTGCGTGGTCTTCATGCGCTTGGCGAGTTGCGTCTGGCTGAGGCCTGAGCGCGCACGCGCCTTCGCCACCGCGGCGATCAACGCGAACTCCTCCTCCAGCGCATCGTATTCCTTGCGCACCGCCGGGTCCTTCAGCAGCCGCGCCTTCAGATCCTTGAGCTTGGTCATGTGATCTCCTTGGCCCGTTCGCGGGCGAGTTCGAGTTCGCGCGGTGGGGTCTTCTGCGTCTTCTTGACAAAGACCCGCACGACAACAACCCGCCGTCCGGCCGCCGTCGCATAAATGGCGCGCGAAATTCCGTCCCGCCCGATCATCCGAAGCTCCCAAAGCTTACCGTCGAGATGCCGGACGCTGTCGCGCGGCAAACCCTCGAAACCGGACTGCTCGATGATCTCACCGAAGCGCAACAACCGCGCCTGCATGTCCGCCGGCAGGGCCTTGATCTCGGCGTCGACGACGGCGTTGAGGGTTCGAAACGTCCAGTGCATCGGCTATATAGCAAAAAAGCGATAAAAGTCCATATCCATGCACTTCGTCAATAACGAGAATCTTGTATTTATACAACCTTTGCGCTGGGCTAAAATAATAGGAATATAGTCATTTTTCCGCCGCAATGGCTTTCTACGGTGCAATCGCCTGGCTCGGCCGAGGGCGTCTTCGCGAGACGTCTCGATGATGGAGCCACGATGCGGCGAGCGCCGGAGATGCGGCGCCGCGCCTCAAAGGACCGGCGGCGGGCAACCGCTGACGGTTGGTGCGGCGCCTGCGGGCGGGGGCTCGTAACCCCGTCCCCGGGCGGCGCCGGGGCTCCGCCCGGCAGCCGAGAGGCTGCCTGCCAGGAGCTTGGCTGACGGTGGTCGGCTCGGCCGGCCCGGAGGCTCGCAACGCCTGTCTGCCCGTTAAGGGCGGGGCGCCGAAAGAGCCGACAGGCACGCCAAGAGCTGAGCCGAAAGCGCGGCCCGGTCGCCGTATGGACGCCGCGGTGGAGCGCCGAGAGGCGCCCGCATCCTTCGCAAGAGGATGCGGCAAGACGGAAGACTGGTGCGCCACTCGGCGCTCCACTCCCTCGGCATTACGCCGGAGGGAAAAGAGGACGACGGCCTACCCGGGGCCGCTAAAGAATACGGGCGATGGATGCATTGGCTGTTTGACAATTGAATCGGTGAGAACGACACGGGCCGCTAAATTGCGCGCGGCTTGCCCGCCTCGCCCAAGCCCGCACTCCAGCGCCGCGCGATCCCATTGCGCCAGATCGGCCGCCGCCGCGTAGGTGCTCTGCAGGAATTCCATCAGCGTCGCGTCCGGATCGCGCGCCGTGCGCACGGCGTCGTAGGGCAGAATGAATTCGCCCAGCTCCTTGGAGAAAAACGCCGCGCCGGGCTTCACCTTGCGCCGCCGCGAAGCCGTCCGGCGCCGGATAGGCGTAGGAATAAAACGCCGGATAATCGACCGGCCCCGGCGAGCCCGGCCAGAAGCCGGCGCTCGACACTTCGTGCGAATAGGCCTCTTGTGCGACTGAATTGGGCAGATGCGGCACGCCGCCGGGGTGGCGCGGCGCGCGCCGCCCGGAAAAGCGCGTCACCGCCAGATCGAACGAGCCCCAGAAGAAATGCACCGGGCTCACTTTGCCGAGGAATCCCGTGCGGAAATGCGCCAGCACTTGGTTCGCGGCGAGCAGCACGCGCCAGAAGCGCTGCGCGGCGCCGGCATCGTAGGCGGCGTGCACGGTGTCCTGATCGAACGGAATGCAGTCGGCGATTTCGCACGGCATGGTGCGGATGACGACGGCGATGCCGAGTTCTTTCAACGCAATCATCATGTCAGCATAGAACTCCGCCACGCTCGTCGGCTTCAGCACCACCTGGCGATATTGGCCGTCGCTGGTCCTGATCCACAGCACGTGGTCGATGAAATCGAAATCGATCTGGAACGTGCGCGCGCCGTCCGGGATCGGCGAGGTGGTGAGCCCGTGCGCCGTGACGGTGAGCGCGACGTGCCAGGAATGATTGAGCCAGGGCGTGCGCGCGAGACGGATCTTGCCGACAATTTGCGTCCACAGCTGCAGCGTGGCGGCGGTGTCCGCCCAGGCGGCATAAGGCAGGTCGGGCCAGCGGTCGGGGTCTGCAGTCATGACGCGATCATGCCGCGCCCGGCGCAGCGCGGCAATAACACCTTCCCCGTCTTGCCGCCGCACCGGCCGTTGCCGGATGATCCGGCCCTGGGGCGAACCAGCCACCAGGGAGGACGTCATGTTGTTCATCATGTCATTGAACTTCACCGATCAGGGCATCCGCGGCATCAAGGATGCCCCCAAACGCGCCAAAGCGGCGCGCGATCTCGCCAAGAAACTCGGCGTCGAGATCAAGGACCTTTATCTCACCTCCGGCGATTCCGATCTCGTCGTCATCACCGAAACGGCGGACGGCGACAACATGGCCAAGTTCGCGCTGGCGCTCGGCTCGCTCGGCAATGTACGCAGCCGCACCGCCCGCGCCTGGACGGCCGAGGAATACCAGAAGATCGTCGCCGCGCTGCCGTAACGCCGGCGGCGACGTCACATCCGGGCTCGCTGCGGCGTCCGCGCGCGACGCGGGCGCCGAACCAACGATGCATTGACGCGCGCGCGTTCATCTGGCATTCGCAACGCCCGTCCGTTTGGAATCGAAAGTCCGAAATGCCCAAAAGACCGTTCCGCGTCGGCCGTTCCCGCACCGGCCTCGGCTTGTTCGCCACCCGACCGATCAGGAAGGGCTTGCGCATCGCCCAATACAAAGGCCGCAAGCTCGCCACCAAGGAAGCCGACAAGACTCGAGGCGCGCGGCAATCTTTACCTTTACGAAATCAACAGCCGCTGGACCATCGACGGCACCCCGCGCAGCAATATCGCGCGCTACTTCAACCATTCCTGCAATCCCAACGCAGAAATATACGACGTCAAGCACCGGGTGTTTATCCGGACGCTGCGCAACATCAAGCCAGGCGAGGAGATCACCTACGATTACGGCGTCGATTACCTCAAGAACGTGATCGGGCGCTCGAATTGCAAATGCGGCCGCTGCCTGCGGCGGCGCGCCCGCAAGGCGCGCGAACGTCGCGCGCTGCAAAAGCGGCGGGCGGCGCGGCAGGCCCGCAAGCGCGTAGCGAAATGATCCGGTCGTCCCCGCGAAAGCGGGGACCCATATTCCGTGTGCTGTCGATAGGCTGCGGCGTATGGGTCCCGGCCCTCGCGGAGCCTGTCATCGGGCCGCGCTTTGCGCGGACCCGTTGGCTCGGCCGGGACGACGACCGAACAACCCCGCCATTCGCTTTTGCCCCTGCCGGCTCGCTCCCAGCCATGCTAGGCGGATCATCTTGCCCCACCACCAGAGGCCGATCTCCCAGGTGACCTCCGACAGCCTCGACCAGCGTCTGCCCGCGCCGCGCGCCGACCGCGTCCCGCTCGGCATTCTCTATATGCTGGGCGCGACCGTGATGTATGCGGGCTCCACCGCGCTGTCGAAATGGCAAGTCGCCAGCTACCCGTTCGCCGAGGTGCTGTTCATCCGCACCTTTGTCTCGCTCATTGTCGTTTCTTTGCTCATCTTGCCGCGCCACGGCTTCGCCGTGTTCCGCACGCGGCGGCTGCGCGATCATGTCGGGCGCAGCGCGACCCAGACCGTGGCGCAGAGCTTCATCCTGATCGCGCTCAGCCTGATGCCGATTGCCGGCGCGGTGGCGATCAATTTCTCGGCGCCGTTGTTTGCCACGCTGTTCGCGGCCCTGTGGCTCAAGGAAAAGATCGGCCTCGCGCGCGCCGCCGCGCTGCTCGTCGGTTTTCTTGGCGTGCTGCTGGTGGCCTCGCCCGGCGCCGACAGCTTCCGCATCGGCGCGCTGTTCGCGATCGGCAATGCGGTGCTCTACGGCAGCGTCACCGCCGCGGTGCGCGGCATGACGACCACCGAATCGGCGGAGACGCTGACCATGTACCAGATGCTGTTCATGGCCGGATTTTTCTTAGGTGCGCTGCCGCTGTTCGGATTCGGCTGGCCGAGCGGACAGGACGCGACCGCCATGATCGGCGCCGGCGTCCTCAACGGCTTCGGACAATATTGGTGGACGCGCTCGCTGTCGTTCGCCCCGCCCGCGGCGGTGGGGCCGTTCTATTATTTCTCGCTGGTGTGGGCGATGGGGCTCGGTTTCCTGTTCTGGGGCGACATTCCGACGCTTGCCTTGCTCGCTGGGTCGGCCATCGTGGTCGGCTCTGGGCTGTTTCTGCTCTGGCACGAGACCGGCAAGAGGCCGCTGCCGGTCGACTAAGTTGCAATCGCCCACGGCTTACGCCAAAGATCGCCGCAACAAAATTCCAGGGAGGATGAACCGATGAGCCTGAAACTCCGCCGCGTCGTCACCGGCCACGACGACCAGGGCCGCGCCAAGGTGCTGATCGACGAAAACGTAACCAACGTGATCTCGAGCCGGCCGGGCGCCAATTCATCGGTGATCTGGACCAGCACCGGCTTCCCGGTGAACAATGACGGCGATCACGATCCCTCGCACCAGCCGATCGCCACCACCATCGACAATGGCGCGGTGTTCCGCGTCGTCAGCTTCGGACCGGGCGTCGCGCCCCGCAATCACCGCACCGATTCGATCGACTACGCTGTGGTGATCTCCGGCGAGATCGACATGGAGCTCGACGTCGGCAGCGTCCACCTGAAGGCCGGCGACGTGCTGGTGCAGCGCGGCACCATCCACAATTGGGTGAACAAGGGCACCGCGCCTTGCGTGATCGCATTCACGCTGGTGTCGGCCAAGCCGGTGACCGCCGGCGGCAAGACGCTGGAAGCGCGCGGATAGCGCGGCAGTCTATTCGTCCAATTCCGGATAATGCCGGAAGATTCCCATCTCGTTGAACGGCAGGCGGCGCTTTGAAGCCAAATAGGCCTTGATGCGCGGCCGCGCCGCAACCCGGTCGCGCACTGCGACCACGCGCGGAATCTTGCGCTCGATGCGCGTCATCGTCTTGGGAAAGGCGTAGCGCAGGCCCTCGACGAGCTGGAACAGCGAAAGGTCCACGTAGCTGAACTGGCGTCCGAGCACGTTCGGTCCGCCGCTCTTCAGCACGTTCTCGAAATAGCCGAGATATTTCGGCGCGCGGTCTTTGAGAAAATAGTGTGAAAACTTTTTGGCCTCGGTCTTCTGGTCCTCGTAATAAAGACTGCCCGCGATCGGGTGATGGGTGTCGTGGATTTCCTTGACGAAGTCCGTCACCGTCAGTTGCAACTGGTGCAGCCAGAGCCGGCCGGCTTCATCGCGCGGGCTGAGTTTCAGGCGCGGCCCGAGATAGAACAGAATATCGGCGACCTGCGCGACGACGAGCTTGCCCGCCTTAAGGAACGGCGGCGCGAACGGCGGATGCTTGTCGCGCGCGCCGTCCATCATCGCCATCATTCGGTTCATGCCGCCGCTTTTGCGCGCGACGTCGTCGTAAGCGGCGCCGGCATCCTCCAGCGCCAGCCGCACGAATTCGCCGCGGCCCTGGATTCCCGGCCAGTAATAAAGCTGATAGCGCATGGCACACCTCATTCACGGCTGCGCATAGTCAACAAAACAGCGGTGGCCGGGAGCCCCCGGCCACCGCGATAAGTTCACGTCCAGTCAGTTGACCGCGAAGCAGTATATCAGCCCGTCGCCGCCGGTCGAGCGCAGGTCGACCTGCGAGCAGCCGCCTTCGGAACCGCGCGAAGGATGCGACGAGTTCCAGGACGTGTCGACAGCGCTCTCGGTGAAGCCTTTGCGGTCGTTATGGCCGAGCATGACCGAGCCTTGCGTGCTGCTCGTGTAGTTCTTGCAGGTCATGTCCTTGTCGGCCGGAAAGGCTTTGCCGTCCGGCGTCGAGCCGGTCAGGATGTCGTGCCGGTTGGGCTTATCGCCGCGGCCGTTGATCACGTCGCCTTTTTCCGAAAGATTGTTTTCCTTGTTGAGCTTGTTGTTGGCGCCGTGCAGATCGTCAACGCTGGTAGCAACCACGACGCCCTTGGCGTTCATCCAGGGACCCTTGCCGATGCGGTCGCGCGCATTCACCGCGCCGGTGCCTTGCGTCGACAGATAGGCGTGCCAAGTCTTGGCCCCTGCCCCGGCCGATGCAGCGAGTTCCTGGCAATGCTTGTCAGCACCGGCGAGCCCGCCGAGATCGGCGCCCTTGCCCGGCCCAGCGCTGGTGACGAAGAAGCTCATATTGGCCTGTTGCGCCTGCGCCGGCAGCGCACCGAACAGAGCCAGGCATGCCGCCAGCGGCACGCCGATCCGAATAGCAGTCATTGAAGTTCCTCCCGACATTGGCTGAGGCCCGTCGCCCCGCCTTGGCAGTAAAGAACCCCCGGCAATGTGTCGCTATTCCGGCGTTCACGCGCCGTTGATCGGCCTATGTCGCGGTAGCCCGTTGCGTCAGGGCGCGGGCCTGACCTTGTATTGCTCGTCGGTCACCGGTTCGAGCCACGTCACATGCTCGCCGCCCTTATGCTCCTGCATGGCAATGTGCTCCATGCCGTGCTCGGGCGTAGCGCCGTGCCAATGCTTTTCGTCCGGCGGAATCCAGACCGTGTCGCCGGCGCGGACAACGCGGATCGGACCGCCCCACGTCTGCACGTGACCGATGCCCGATGTGATGTGCAACGTCTGTCCGAGCGGATGGGTATGCCAGGCCGTGCGTGCGCCTGGCTCAAAGCGCACCCAGGCCGAGCGCAGCAGCGCGGGATCGGGCGCCTGGATGATCGGATCCTGCCACACCGTCCCGGTGAAACTCGGCGCGGACATTCGGCGCGACGGCCGCGATCCGCAAGCGATGATGTCCACGGTCATTCCCTCCCAATTTTTGTGTCCGTTTCCGGATGTCATTTTCTACACGACCGGCCGGCATGCAAAAAGCCCGGCGTCGCCGCCGGGCTTTCAATTCAGCGAGATTTCTCAGACCATCAAGCCGACTGCAGATTACCAGCCGCCTGCTTGCCGCGCTCGGTGACGATTTCGTAGCTGATCTTTTGGCCTTCAACCAGCGAACGCATGCCGGCCTTCTCGACCGCGGAGATGTGCACGAACACATCCTTGGAGCCGTCATCCGGCTGAATAAAGCCGAAGCCTTTTTGGGTATTGAAGAACTTCACAGTTCCGACAGGCATCATAGTTCCTTTCACGCTTCCGGTTGAACGCCCGCGCGCGCATCGCGTTGGCGGCAACTGTCCGAGTTTTGGGAGTTCACTTGGAGCGCAGCCCAAAGCCGGGAGCGGGTCAGCAAGATGAGGCCGAAAACCAGGTTGCGGGCGGCGGCATAGACGGAAATCGATACAAGGTCAACGGCTCCAGCCGGGCGGCGCACCGCGGCAGACGGGCCCGATATAGCGCTTTATGAATTGGTAATGGCCAGGTTGTATAGTTTCACCGTGCGTACGACCGAGCGTTAACGGATTGTAAATCCCAGGGCGCGCCTACCCAATCGGGCGGCATCGAGGCAGCATGATCAGGGAAAAGCGTCAATCACGCCGACAGCCTTTGCGTTATACCGCTTGGCTGGCGGTGACCGCCGAACAGCGGGTCGGTTGCGTGGTTGCCGACGTTTCCGATACCGGCGCGCGCATCGACGTGCAGGATTCCAAGGTCATTCCCGATCATTTCGTCCTGATGCTGTCGAGCAGCGGCGCCGCGCGGCGCTATTGCCGCGTGATGTGGCGCAAGCCCACCCAGATGGGCGTGAAATTCGAGCGCAGCCTCGCCGATGCCACGAAGGCCACGCTGGCGCCGCAAGCCGATGCCGATGCGCAAGCCGCGCGGGATGCCGAACCGCTCACGCCCGATTGATCGGCCGGCGCGGTAGCCCGCCCGCGCCAGTGCTTATGATCAGGTCTGCTGAATCGCCGAAAGCAGCCAGTCGCCGCCGAGCGCGCGCCTAAACGTCCATAATTCGGTGACCTCGCTCCGACTGCCGCCCTCGACCGTGCGGCCGCTCGCGCGCTCGACCATGCTGTCGTTGAGCGCAAAGCGCATGGCAACGGTGGCATACTCGGCGTCGCCTTCGCGCCAGGCTTCCGCCAGGTCGCCCTGCAACAGCTTCACATCGGTAATGCGATTGACCAGCCCGCGGCTGCTGTTCTCGGTCAGTTGCTCGGCGAAATACGACACCATCTCGGGCGTCGCCTTGGCGCGCAACGCGTTCAAGTCTTCCGCCGAAAACGCGGCCTGCACGTCGCCGAGCAATTGCTCATAGGCATCGTAGTCCGCCTTGTCGATGGCGAGCGGCGGACCGGCCGGCTGACTGCCGCCGAACATGCCGGCAAGGCCTGAGAAGTTGTGGCCGGTCGCGGGATGCGCCGCCGCATAAGCCGGCTCCGGCATCTGACGCCGCTGCCACCAGGCAAAAGCCAATCGCGCGACGAAAACGACCAGGACGACCTGCAACAGCAGGCCGAGGATCGAGGCGAAGCCGCCCATGCCGCCGAAAAATCCGTGTCCGAACAGTAGCCCGAACAATCCGGCACCGAGGAATCCGGCGGCCAGCCCGCCGAACAACCCGCCGCCGAACAGACCGGGACGCGTCGCACCACCGAGGGGCGCAGCGCTGCCAGGCTGCGTGATGGTGCGCTGGATCGGCGCGGCCGTGGTCGGCGCGGTGCGCGTCGGCGGCGGCGCCGAGAAGGTACGCAGGCCGCGGCTGCCGCCCGAAAAGCCGCCACCGGCGCGGGCATTCGCATCGCCTGCAACAAGCACAAGCGCGGTCGCAATCGCGGCCAGCGCGATCAGCAAGCGATAGCGAATCATGGCGTGAACTCCCCGGCAAATCGGCGACCAGGACAATAGGGAGGCGCGGCACCGATTGTAAGGGGCCGTAACGGCCCGCGCCGATATGTCACGCGAATGTCATGGCTGAGCCGGAACTTCCTGTCTCCCAGGCGCTTTACGGGATGACGGAGTGAGGTCGATGAGAAACGTGATCGCTTTGGCGCTCTTGCTGGCCTTCGGCGCGACGGCGCAGGCCAATTACGCGCCGGTCGATGTCCAGCGCGCTGAGATAGCGCCAGACGATCTGGCGATCTCCACCAGGCCGGCCGGCGCCACGCTCGAGCGGGATTATTTCCGCGCGCCGCAACCGGCCGACTCGATCGGACGCGCATTTCTTTGCCGCCCGCAGCGCCCCATCTTCGACAAGACGCGGCTTGCGCAATCGTGCAACTGATGAGGCGTCGGCGCGCGCTCAATCCGCCATGGTCTCTTTGACCTTGGTGACCAGTTGTTTGAGCGTGAACGGCTTGGCGAGGAATTCGTACTGCTCCTGCTCGGGCAGATTTTTCTGGAACGCTTCCTCGGCATAGCCCGACACGAAGATGACCTTCACGTTCGGATCGCGCCGGCGCAGCTCCTTGAGCAGCGTCGGTCCGTCCATTTCCGGCATCACCACATCCGACACCACCAGGTCGACATGGCCCTGCTTTTCCAAGACCTCGATCGCCTCGACGCCGTTGCCGGCCTCGTGCACGGTGTAGCCGCGCGAGGTGAGCCCGCGTGCGTTGAGCGCCCGCAAGCCTTCCTCGTCCTCGACCAGCAGGATGCTGCCCTGCCCGGTCAGATCGGCCGCGGCCGCGCGCGCCATGGTGTCGGCGGCCGACATGGCATTGGCGATCGCCGGGGCGTCGGCGCCGGCAATTTGCGGCACCACCTCTTCCGCGCCCGCGACATAACGCGGCAGGAAAATGCGGAACGAGGTGCCGCCCGGCTTCGAGTCCACATAGATGAAGCCGCCGGTTTGCTTGACGATGCCGTAGACCGTGGAAAGGCCGAGGCCGGTGCCCTTGCCGACGTCCTTAGTCGAAAAGAACGGCTCGAAGATCTTATCGATGATGTCGGGCGGAATGCCGGTGCCGGTATCGGCCACCTCCACCAGCACGTAGTCGGCGCTCGGCATGCCCTTGTACGAGAGCGCGTCGCTTTCGGTGGCCGACACATTGGCGGTGCGCACGGTGAGCTTGCCGCCGTCCGGCATGGCGTCGCGGGCGTTGACCGCCAAATTGACGATCACCTGCTCGAACTGCGAAATGTCCGCCTTCACCGGCCACAGATCGCGGCTGAAGGCCGGGATCAGCGTGACCTTCTCGCCGATCAGCCGGCGCAACAGCATGGTCAGATCGTTGAGCGTCTCGTTGAGGTCGAGCAGCTGCGGCCGCAACGTCTGTTTGCGCGAGAACGCCAACAATTGCCGCACCAGCGCGGCGCCGCGATTGGCGTTCTGCTTGATCTGAATAATGTCCTGGAACGAGGGATCGGTCGGCTTGTGCGCGTTGAGCAGGAAATCGGTCGCCATCATGATGACCGACAGCACATTGTTGAAGTCGTGCGCGATGCCCCCGGCAAGCTGGCCGACCAACTCCATCTTCTGCTGCTGGTAGATGCGGTTCTCCAATGTGCGCTGCGCGGTGGTCTCCAGCGCATAGACGATCGCCGCCTCGCCGTCGCGATCCTCCTCCTCGACCGCGGATACGAAGAAGCTCGCCCAGCGCTCGCCGGGACCGGCGAGCGCTGCGTCGACCGGCGCAATATCGCCTTGGCCCGCGCCCGCCTTGCGGATCGCGGCTTCGAGCGCCGCCCGGTCGCGCTCGGCCACCACCGTTAGGATCGAGTGCTCGTCGCCCTTGAGCATGCCCTCGAAGGCGGAGGCGAAGCGCGCATTGTTGCGCGCGATGCGGCCGGTTTTGTCGACGGTGGCGATCGCCATCGGGGTGTTCTGGAAGAAGCGCATGAAGCGCACTTCCGCCGCGCGGGCGGAATCGCTGCCGTCATCTTTGGCGCGATTGAGCACCAGCGTGCGCGAGGCGCCGGCGCTGCCGTCGGCGCCGAACGCCACCTTGTGAAACAGCCGCACCGGGACCGGCTTGCCGCCGCGTGCCTTGAGATCGAGATCGAGCACCTCGGTCTTCACTTCGCCCGGCGCGGCATTGAGCGTGGTGAGCAGGGCTGCGCCCTCCCCGGCGACGATATCGGTAAGCTTGAGCGAACCGGCGCCGACCTGAGCGAGATCGTGATCGAGCCAGGCGGCGAGCGTGGCATTGAGATAGACGATGTCGCCCGCCGCATCGACCGAGAAGAAACCGGCCGGCGCGTGATCGAGATAGTCGATGGCGTGCTGAAGCTCCTGGAATACGTTTTCCGCCCGCTCGCGGTCGCGCGTCACATCGGCGATCGACCACACCGTCATGCGCGCGTCTTGCTTGCTGTCGCCGAGCGGACGTACGCGCAGCCGCAGCCAACGCGCGGCCTCGGCGGTGGCGCCGGCGATGCGCACCTCCTCCTGCAGGCGGCGGCCCTCGCGCGCGGCCTTGAGCAGCCGGTAGATCGATTCGGACACGTCCGGATCGCCGATGAAGACCCGTTCGATCGGCCGCACGTCGCCGTTATCGGTCGCCCCGATCAGGTCGAGATAGGTGACGTTAGCGTAGAACACGCGACCGGACTGATCGGTGACCACAATACCGTCGAAGGCGTTGTCGACCACCGTCTTGAGCAGCGGATTGCGCCCGCCCCGGCCGGCGAACTGCATGATGCCGGAGGCCATGGCGAACAGCGCACATACGCCGGTAGTGCCGAGGAAAGCCAGCAACGCCAGAATATAGGTTCCGGCGTAAGCGGGCTCGACGTAAAGCAGACCGGCGGCGGCGGCGAACAGCGCCAAAGCGACCAGCAGCACCAGGCCGACCGAGCCGCTGCGCGGGGCGCTTGGGCTTTTATCGAAAGCCTGCCGTCCCGGCCCGGGGCTCCTGTTCGGCGGCTGCACTGCGGGTTGCTGACCTGCCATTCGTCCTCAGTGCCTTAAGCCGCCCTATCGGCGCAAGAGCCAGCCCGCCGCAATCCCATGCTTTGGATAACCGCGATTTATGATGTTTTGCGGGCGACCGACCGGCGCAGCCGCATGACATAGCCGATCACTTCGGCCACCGCCTTGTAGTGCTCGATCGGGATCGCCTGGTCGACCTCGACGGTGGCATGCAGCGCGCGGGCGAGCGGCGGATTCTCGACGATCGGGATCGAATGTTCGCCGGCGACCTCCCGGATCTTCAAGGCCACCGCGTCGACGCCCTTGGCGACGCAGACCGGAGCCTCCATGCCGCGCTCGTATTGCAGGGCGACCGAGTAATGGGTCGGGTTGGTAATGATCACCGCGGCCTTCGGCACATTGGCGATCATGCGCCGGCGCTGTCGGTTCTGGCGCACTTGCTTCATCTTGCCCCGGATGACCGGATCGCCCTCGCTCTGCCTGAATTCTTCCTTCAATTCCTGCAGCGACATTTTCTGCTTCTCGTACCACTGCCGGTATTGGAACACATAATCGGCGACCGCGACCACCGCCATGATGGCGACAACGGCGCCCATCAGCTTGAGCGCCAACGACTGCGCGAGCGGCAGCACCGCCCCTAAATCGGCGCCCTCGAGCGCCATGATGCGGCCGCGCTCGGGCCACATCAGCGCGGTGAGCACCGAACCGATCAGCACCAGCTTGACGAGACCCTTGGCGAAATTGGCGAGCGCCTGCGCGGAGAATAGCCGCTTGAAGCCGGCGGCTGGCGAGATCTTGGACAGTTTGGGCGCCAGCAGCTCGAGCGACCAGACCAGCCTATGTTGGATCAGGTTGCCGCCGAGTGCGGCCAGCATCAGCAGCAGAAACGGAATGGCGACGGCGGCGATCAGTTCGGCGCCGATCTTCTCGAACAGCCGCGGCAGCGCCGGCCCGTCCATACTTATATCGTGCGCGTTGGCGAGGAGCCCGCGCATGGTGGCGGTGAGATTGGCGCTCATGCTGCCGGAGAACGCCATCAGCACCAGCGTGGCGCCGGTGATGATGAACCAGGTATTGACCTCCTGGCTCTTGGCCACGTCGCCGCGCTTGAGCGCGTCGTCCAACCGCTTTTGCGTTGGTTCTTCTGTTTTCTCGGTGTTATCGGGTTCGTCGGCCATGCGCGCTCTTAGTTACCCGTGCGGCGCGATGCCGCCGAGAACGCCCTGCAGATAGCCGACAAAAGTGCCCATCATGCCGCCGATCACCAACACCAGCAGCAGCAGGCCGAGCAGGATCGACAGCGGCAGGCCAATGAAAAACACCTGCATTTGCGGCATCAGACGCGACAACACGCCTAAGCCCAGATTGAACAGCAATCCGAACACTAAAAACGGCGCAGACAGCTGAATGCCGATGCGGAACGCGGTCGCGACGATGCGGGTGATGTGCTGCGCCGCGTCGCCGACCAGCGGCATCTCGCCCGGCTGGAAGATTGTATAGCTGTCGTTCATCGCCGCGATTACCAGGTGATGCAGGTTGGTGGCGAAGATCAGCATGATGCCGATCAAGGTGAGGAAATTGCCGACCAGCATGCCCTGCTGGTTCTGCGTGGGGTCGATGGCGGTCACGAAGCCTAGGCCGAGTTGCTGGGCCACCACGGAGCCGGCCACCTGCAGCGCCGAGATCGCCAGCCGCGCGGTCAAGCCGAGCACCGCGCCGATCATGAGTTCCTGGAACAGCATCATCAGCACCGGCCCGAGCGCGGTGAGATCGACGGTATAGGTCTTCTGATGCAACGGCAGCAGGATGGCGGTGAGCACCAGCGCGATGGTCAGGCGCACACGCGAGGGCAAGTTCAATTCGCCGACACCCGGCAGCAGCATAACCATGGTGCCGACGCGGGCGAATGTCAGCAGGAATGCGGCGGCCAGCGCCGGCAGGAATGAAACATCGACTTTCATTTATCTTTTAACCGCTGGCGATGCGGGCGGCGATCCGCATCATCTCCGCGTGCAGCCGGTCGGCCATGAACGGCAGCGCGATCAGCAGCGATATGAAGATCGCCAGGATCTTCGGCACGAAAGCGAGGGTCATTTCCTGGATTTGCGTGACCGCCTGTAGCAGCGAAATGATCACGCCGACCGCCAAGCCCACCAACAAAGCCGGACTCGACACGAGGATGAGCGTGTAAATTGCGTCGCGGGCGACGTCGAGAACTTCGGGTCCGGTCATCTGTCTTTCGCGCCTAAATTGGCATCTTCATGATTTCTTCGTAGGCTTGGATAACTTTGTCGCGCACCGCGACCACGGCATCGACGGCGACCTGGGTCTCCGCCACCGCGGTGACCACGTCGACCATATTGGATTTGCCGTTGGCCATGGCCTGCGTCTGCGCATCGGATTTTCTACCCGCTTCCACAACGGAACCGATCGCGTCCTTGAGCAAGGCGGTAAAGCTGGCCGGTCCGTTGCCGCCGGCGGCGTCCGGCGCGTTGGCGAGCGCGCGCGTCGGATCGGTGGCGAGACGCGCGATGTTGGCGTAGGCGCTGGCGGCGGCGAGCGGTGAGGCCATGAATTATTCCTTTAGTTTGCGCATGATCTTTTCCGAAAACCGGTTCCCACTTTTCGGGATCATGCGCCGAGCCCTTCAAGTCTTGAGAATATCGATGGTGCGCTGGAGCATGCGGCGGGTGGCGCTGATCACGTTGATATTGGCTTCGTAGGAGCGCTGGGCCTCCCGCATGTCGGTCATTTCCAGCAGCGTGTTGACGTTGGGATATCGGACGTTGCCGTTTTTGTCGGCGGCGGGATGGCCGGGTTCGTATTTCAGCCGGAATTCGGAGTTGTCGGTGCGCGTCTTGCCGAGTTCGACCAGTTTCACGTCGAGCGCGCGGTCGACCTCGCTCTGAAAGCTCGGCACCTTGCGCCGGTACGGCTGGGCGTTCGGGCTCGATGGCGTCGAATCCGCGTTGGCGATGTTCTCCGAGATGATGCGCATGCGCCCGGCCTGGGCGCGCAGGCCGGAGGCGGCGATGGCCATGGCCTTGAGGAAATCCACGTCGGTCTCCTTCGGTTAATCGCGTTCCGCGCGGCGGAACGTCAGCTCTTGCCGAGCGCGGTTTTGATAAGACTGAGGCTGCGGTTGTAGAGCGCGGCGACTGACTGGTAGTCCATCTGGTTTGCCGCCACTTTCATCATCTCTTGCTCGAGGTTCACGCTGTTGCCGGTCGGGCGCACCTCGTAACTGGCGCTGCGTTCGGTGCGGAACCCCGAGCCGGTCTGCCCGACGCCGGTCATGTGGCCGCTGTCGGTGCGCGCAAGCGAAACGGTGGTGAGCGGCCCGGCGGACCCCGCGGCCGGCGTTTCGAATTTCGGCGGCACTACGTCGCGGGCGCGGTAGCGCGGCGTATCGGCATTGGCGACGTTTTCCGCCAGCACGCGTTGACGCTCCTGCGACCATTGCAGCCGGGTTCGCAGCATGGACAGGACCGGAATGTCGGTGATCGCCATCGGCTAAGCCTTAAAATCGCGGTTTGCGGCAGCGCCGCACTAGGCAGACTTTGCCGGGCGTATGGTTAATGGCGGGTAAAGAATGAGTGATGGAACGTCCTGCCGTGGGCGGCGTTTACCATCGCCGGTATTGTGAAATCGGGGGTGGGATGGCAAAAGGCCCAATATTTGTTAATGCTCTGTTAGTATTCCGGGCGGCAAATTGTGCTTTACGGAATTAACCATTTGGGCGATTCCCGCCTTGTGAGCCGCGGCACGAAGTACGGAGCGCATTGATGTTCGAGACCTTGTTCGGCTCGGAAATACCGCTGGCTGCGCGGTTTTTCATCGCGTTTCTGGTGGTTCTTGCGCTGATCGGCCTGACCGCTTGGCTGGTGCGCCGGTTTGGCGCCAACCGCCTGGGTGGCGCCGCGCGCGGGCGTCAGCCGCGGCTGGCGGTCATCGATGCGGCCACCGTCGACGGTCGCCGCCGCCTGGTGCTGATCCGCCGCGACAATATCGAGCATCTCTTGATGATCGGCGGCCCCACCGACTTGGTGGTCGAGCCCAATATCGTGCGCGCGACCGGCGCTCGCGACCTGCCGCGCGAGCCGGCGCGGGTCGCCGTCCCGACCGAGCCCGCCGCACGACCGGGCTCGAACGGCGAAAATTCCTGGCCGCTGCAGCCGACGAATGAGCCGCCACCGATCACGGCTCCGCGCCCCTACCGTTCGTCCGCCACCGAGGAACCATGGCTGCCGCCCGAACCCGGTGCGCGGGCGCGCCCCGCCGACAGCCTCAGCGGCATGGCCGCTGAATTATCGACGCGGCTCACCCCGCCCGAGACCGCTGCACCCGCCGCGCGCGGCGAATCGGTCCCGCGTCCGACCGTCACGCCGGTGCCGCCGCCTCCGATCGCTGAACCGGCAGCGCCGGCGCAGACCGATCATAACCTCGCGGAGATGGCGCAGCAGCTCGAAGCCGCGCTGCGCCGTACGCCGATCCCGGAAAGCCGCCCGCCGGTGACCGACCCGCTAGCGGCCCAGCCAGCCAAAGCGGTGCCAGCGCGCGATATCAAGCCGCGCATCGAACCCAAGTTCGATCCAAAATTCGAAAGCAAGTTCGAAACCAAATTCGAACTGATACGCGAAGCCAAAATCGATCCGAAGATCGAGCCCAAGGTCGAACCCGCATCCGAGCCCAAGCCCGCGCCGGCCAAGGCACCGTTAGACAGTCTCGAAGAGGAGATGGCCAACTTGCTGGGCCGTCCGTCAGGAAAGACGTGATAGGCATTTCCGACCGCCGTGTCCGTCTTTTGACGGTGGTGGTCGGAGTAGCCGGACTGATCGCAGCGGCGACGACGCCGGCTGCCGCGCAGGACATCAGCGTCAATTTCGCGCAAGGCAGCGGGCTGACCGAACGCGTGATCCAGTTGATCGCGCTGCTCACGGTGCTGTCGCTGGCGCCGTCCATCCTCATCATGATGACGTCGTTCACCCGCATCGTGGTGGTCCTTTCGCTTTTGAGGACCGCGCTCGGCACCGCCACCGCCCCGCCCAACGCAGTGATCGTGTCGCTCGCGCTCTTCCTCACCGCCTTCGTGATGGGCCCGGCGCTGCAGAAAGCCTACGACACCGGCGTCAAGCCGCTGGTCGCCAACGAGATCACCGCCGAGCAGGCCTTCGAACGCAGCTCGGTGCCGTTGCGCGCCTTCATGCAGAAGAACGTCAACGAGAAGGATCTCAAGCTGTTCGTTGACATGGCAAAGGAAGCCGAACCCGCCAAGCCCGAGGACATCTCGCTGCGCGTGCTGGTGCCGGCTTTCATGATTTCCGAGCTTAAACGCGCCTTCGAGATCGGCTTTCTGCTGTTCCTGCCGTTCCTGATCATCGACCTGGTGGTCGCTTCGGTGCTGATGTCGATGGGCATGATGATGCTGCCGCCGGTGGTGGTGTCGCTGCCGTTCAAGCTCATCTTCTTCGTGCTGGTGGACGGCTGGAGCCTGGTGGCCGGCTCGCTGATCCAGAGCTACGGGACTTAAACGCCGTCGTCGGCGGCGTGAAAGTGGAGCCCAATGGCGAGACTATTCCACCGGCGCGCGGCGGAAACACAGACAACGCCAATGCCGCGAGCCAATCTCCCGTCGCTGACGTAAAATTATGATTGCTTCGACCACGAACGCCATTGCCGCGGCGGCATGCCGAAGCGGGCGCGGAACGTCTTGTTGAAATGCGATAAATCGTTGAAGCCGCACCGGTAGGCGATCTCGGAGATGCTGTCGCTGCGTCGGTGTAGATCGCGGAGCGCCTTGCCGCAAGCATCCAGCCTATTCTCGAGCAGCCAACGGCCGAAGCTTTGCCCGAGCTGCTGGAACCGCAAATGCAGCGTGCGTACCGAGATGCCGAAATGTGCCGCCACACGAGACGGCGACAGTTGCGGGTTGTGTAGTTCTTGCCGGCAATAGGCGAGCAAGGCCTCGAGCATGAGTTCCGGCTGCATGCGATTTGGCTCGATATCGCGCGCGGTCGCGAGCGCCAGAAGATTGCACAGATTATCCGTTAGCAACATCGCCTCGGTTTCGCTCATGCCCGGGCCGCCGCCGGTGAGCTGCAGCAGATGGCGGCGGATCAGATCCGCATAACGCGAATTTGCCGCAATCTTGCGGCGCGGTCCCGAGCGCAGCCAAGGCGCGCGCTGATCGATCATCGCATGCGGAATGACCGCGCTGGCACGCTTCACCGGTTCCATAAACGCGATTCGGAACGGGCGCTGGCCATCGACGATCGCGATCTCATTGGGCTCAAGCGCAATCGTCTCATCGCCCTGGCTGAATCGGCTTTGGCCGCGCAGGTGCAACGTTATGACGTAGTAATCCTCGGGCGCCCGGGCGACCTGCTGGCGGCTGCGCACAAGTTCATGACCGGTGCAATCGAAAACGGCAAAACGAAGTTTGTCGAAACTTCGGCCGGTAATGCGGGCGGAGAACCGTTCGGGTACCGAATCGGTGGAGACGTTGAGCACCGACTTGCAGACCATCTCGTGCCAGAAAGAAAAACGTTCGCGCTCACGAACCGAGTCTGTCGACCAGCTGAACATATAGCCTCCGTCTATGCAGCGATCTCAAAATTTGAGATCGCGCCTTGCGCTCTCGGACAACTCGCTTGCGCGGCACGCCAAGATTGCGGCGGGACCAGAATATATATCCGCGCGGCTATCAAGAGCGCGCGCAATCAAAACCGCGTTATCGCGCCGCGGAGTTCCGAAATTTCTTGAGCCGATTACCAAGGGAAAGAGGTTCAAAATGGTGTTTGTGACGATCGTTACGGGTGCACAAGGTACCCGCCTGCATTCAGGATTTCGTTTTGTCCAACCGCATATCGCTTTCGTTCAGGTTTGGGATTTCCGCTTCACCTGAATCGCTCCTCCGTCACGTTCCGAAATCACTCAAAATTGGAGAAAAAGCCCGTGACCATCCTAATCACGAGCGGTTCCGCTCGTCTCAATGCAATTCTCACACTGAACATTTGGCTGGCAAAGCCGGCTCGATCGATCGCGGCCGCAGCGCGGGCGTTTTTCAGGCGGCTTCTCGCTGGCCTTGAGGAATCCCGGCGGCGACAGGCCGCGCTCGTCATAGCGCGCTACTCGGATCTGATCGCCGACCCCGAAATCGCCGCGCGATTCAAT
The DNA here is from genome assembly GCA_963770985.1 of uncultured Alphaproteobacteria bacterium. GTDB lineage: Bacteria > Pseudomonadota > Alphaproteobacteria > Rhizobiales > Xanthobacteraceae > Pseudolabrys. Next base: position 68,634 of record CAVYRR010000016.1, read on the forward strand.
ACAAAGCCGAAAAATCAGAAATGAATTTCCGTCGCTCGGCGTGAATCAATTTGCGTCCGAGGACGTTCGCTGTGCACGAAACTTCAGAGGTGATCATGAAGCCTGAGCCTACCTATTTTGATCTGCAAACCGTCTCCGTTTTACGAAAAACGCTTGAAGATGCATGGGCATCACTTCGGCCCACGCAGCGAACTACAATGAGCCGGACAATGCTGGCTGAACGAATTATCAAATCCGCAGCGCAGGGCGAACGTGATCCCAGGCGCTTGTTTGAAGCCGCAATTGCGGACCTCCCCGATTGACCGAACGGAAAATTTCGCCAGGTCGTCCTGCTTTTTCTGCCGATCTCAAGCGGGACGTTAATCGTCTAATCGCGGTCGATCAAAATCGTGATCAAATCTGAGGAGAAAGTGACTATGGCGGAAACATATAAAGGCGAGTGTTTTTGCGGAGCCGTTCATGTGGAGGCGTCGGGCGAGCCGGAAGCGATGGGCTATTGCCATTGCCGGTCATGCCGATCCTGGTCGGGCGGCCCAGTCAACGCTTTTACCCTGTGGAAGCCCGGCGCCGTCCGGATCACGGCGGGTGCGGAATATGTCGCCACGTTCCAGAAGACGGAACTCAGTCAACGCCAGTATTGCAAAAAATGCGGCGGCCACCTTATGGCCCATCACCCTCCACTCGGATTGGCGGACATATTTGCAGCGACGTTACCGACGTTGAAGTTCAGCCCCGGCGTCCACGTGAACTATGCCGAAACAGTTCTTCCTATGCGGGACGGACTCCCCAAGCTGAAGCATTTTCCAAAGGAGTTTGGCGGCTCGGGCGAAGTCGTACCGGAGTAAGACGGATGCCGACCGTGGAACCGATCGATACACGCTAGCGCCGCGAAATCGACCCGGTCGGTGTGCCGTCGGGCTTGGACGGGGCCGCAGCTGGCGTGTTCGGCGGCGGGGGCGCGGCGGCCGGCGACGGCGCGGCGGCTGGCGGCGACGGGGTATCGGCGGGCGCCGGGGTATCGTTGGCCGCATGCGGCAGCGCCGACGAATCCGGATAGCGCGCGCGCATATCGCGCAGGAAACCTTCGAGCGAATCGACGCCGGTGATCTTCTTGGCGATACTTTTGAATTCCGCGCTGCCGCTGCCGACTGGCGCAGTCACCACGTCGAAGGCGCGGCGGTCCGGCGTATCCGCCATCTTGGGAGAGTATCGCTCGCGGAACCGCGCCAGCCCGATCGGCTCGTCGCCGATCGAATAGCCGATCGCCGCGCGCAGGATGTCGAACCGCTCGGTCTCGGTGAGCGGCGTGAAGTCGCGCCAGCGGTCGCCATAGAGGACTTCGATCTGCTCGGCGGCGGCGCGCCAGCGCCGCGCCGCCCACAGGATATCGGAGCGCAGCCGGATTGCCTCGCGGCTGTCGATACTGGCGATCAATTCCAGCGCCATGTCATGGCGCCCGGTTTCGGACAGCGCGCGCGCCTCCAGGAGCAGGCGCTGGTCGCGCAACTCGTTGGACAGCTCCGCCGTGCGCGTCGCCTGCAAGGTGGCGATCGCGCGCTCCGGCTTGCGGTTCAAGAGATAGATGACGGCGAGACGGGTCGCGACCTGCGCGCGCGCGCCGCCCTGCAGACGGTGATCGATCTGGTGCTGGAGCAACTCGGCGGCCTGATCGAGCAGATCGACCGCCACCAGCCGGTCGACGAGCCGGCGGATCATCTCGTCGCCGCGACGTCCGACCGGGGTGAGATCGCGGTAATCGTAGAACAGGCCGAGCACTTCGATCGGCGGCAACGCGTCACCTTTGCCGCCGAGGAACAGGTCGTCGAAGCCCGTCGCCGCCTCGTCCTGGATCGCCCGGGTGAAGTCGGAATTGGGATGCACCAGCAGCGCCACCCGCAGCACGTGGAAGGCGGCGCGATAGCGGTTATCTTCGATATAAAGATGCGCGAGCAGCTTGAGCCCTTCCGCTTCGGTCTCGTCGCCGCGCCATATCGTGGTGAGTGTCTCCAGTGCGAGAACCACGTCTTTGCGCGGCATGTCGCCCGCGGCGTAGCGCAGCAGGACCTCGCGCAGGCGGCCTTGCGCGGCGGCGCGCCGGTCGTGCGAAGCTGACGGCGATGGCGTAGTTGGCGAGCGCGTCCGTGCCGCGGCCCAGGGCTTCTTTCAGGCGGCCGACCAGCACGGCGACCGACGGGTCGGTCTTGGGCGTGACGCCGATGGTAGCGAGCTCGCTGATGATACGGTCGGCGCTGTTGAAATCGTGCACCTCGATGGCGGTTCGCAGCGCCTCGCGCAGCGCCATGCGCTGGAGTTCGACCGGCAGCGCGGAAATCGCGCTATCGACGTTCTTGAAGGCGGCCTGCGCGTCAGCCCATTTACCGAGACGCGCATCGGCGATCGCGCGCCAGATCGGCGCGTCGAGCTGGTCGCCGACCAGCGGATTGGACAATGTCTTGAGCGTCTCTTCGGGCCGCTCGAGCATGAGATAGGCGACGCCCTTGAGCACGGTGCCGGTGACGTCCTCGGCATCCTTCTGGTCGGCGAGCGCGACGGTGAGGACCGCCTTGGCCTCCGCCGACATGCCGCGGGTGAGATAGAACCGCGCGAGATTGAGGCGTGCCTCTTTGCGCTTGCTGGTGGGCGACATGGCGGCGATCCGAACCAATTCGGCTTGCCGGGCGTTGAAATTGGCCTGACGGTTGTAGGTCCAGAGTTGGGTGCCGAAGCTCAGCGCGCGGAGATTGCCGGCGAGTTGCTGGCCCTGCGGGCCGATCGTGGTCGGCGAGAGCGAGAGCCCGCCCGGCCGGGTGATGGTGATCTTGTCGACCGCGAGCTCGGCGCTGACGTCGTCGGCGAGCGGCTGCAACACCACGCCTTGGGTGGACGGCAATGCGCGCAATTCGACGAAACTCTGCGCGCGCAGGAAACCGCGCGCGGGCCCAAGCGCGGTGATCACCAGCAGCCGGTCGCCGACATCGCGGTCGGTGACGACGTGGATCTTGCGCGGATGGGCGAACGGAATGGCGAGGCTGGCGCGGTTCTTGCCGACGATATTGCGGGCAATGACGAGCGGCTCGCTCGGCCCTGCGGCGGTGTCGCCGATGGTGACGATCCAGCCCGGGCCGTCGGCCGCCAGGCTCACCAGGCGCGGCCGCTCCAGTCTGATGCGCACGATCGCTTCGCCGTCCGCACCGCGCTCCAGCGCGGTTGACCGGATCGCGTGGCCGGCGCCGGCCTTGAGCGCGGCGAGATCGATCTTGGCGGCGCTATCGAACACCAGCCACAGCACATCGGCGCGTTGGAACACGGCGGCCGGCGTTTCGACCGCGAAGGGAAATTCGGCGCGCAAAGAGTCGCCGGACTGCTGCAAATCGACGACGACGGGGCCGTTCGGGTTCGGCACCGGCCCCTTGTGCTCTGCCGCGGTGGATTTCGCAGGCGGTTGCGGCGAAGCGGGCAGGACCGGATTCGGCGCCGGGCTAGCCGGTGCGGCCGCCGGCGGCGCTTCGACTGTCGGCGTCGGCGGCGGGCTTGCCGGTGCGGCGGCGGGCGGCGCTTCGGCTTGCGGCATCGGCGGCGGCGCCGCAGCGGGGGCAACGGATGGCGCGCCCGCGGCAGCCGGCACGAGCGGCGGCAGGACATCCGCCGATGGCGGCGGTCCCGTCGCGGCATCCTTGGCGCGCATGGTCTCGGGCGGCGTGAGCGCCGGCGCGGCAACTGGCGCAGCGGCGGCCGGCTTCGGCATGGCGGCCGCCTCCGCCAGCTTGGGCTTAACGCTCGCCGCCGCCACATTGGGCTTGGCGCTTTCGTGACCGACATCGACCACGATACTGCGGTCCTCGCGGAAGGTACGCACCTCCGGTGTGCCGTTGAACGAGAAGCTGACGGCGACCGAGTCCTCCTCGATGTCGGCATCGATCGATCGCAGCGTCTTCGGCAGTGCCGCCCGGGCATCCGCCAGATCCCATTTGATCGCCTGGTCGAATTCGAGCGTCAGCTTTCCGTCGGAGTTTTCGGGCACGACATTCGCCATGTCCGGCATCGCGAAGACATAGCGGGTGAAGGTCGGCTGGGTCGCGACCTTGACGCGGATCGCCGACGGTTTCTGGGTCTTGGCGGCGATCCGTTGCAGGCGCAGCTGGCGCTCGGCCTCGAGCGCGCGCCTGGCGAGATCCTCGACCACCTCCTGCGGCAGACCGGGCAGCAGTCCGCTCCAGGTTTCCGGCAACAGATCGACATAGAGCCGTTCGGCGGCGGGTATCGAGTTGACCTTCACTTTGCGCGCCAGCGCGATCCGGATCGACATGCCATCGGGGTCGACGCGCGCGGCGCTGACATAGTTAGACGCGATCGTATTGAGCTTATCGACCGCGATGTCGACCGGCTTTTTGAACGCCACGACCATGATCGGATAAGTGTGCTGGACGGTGGCCGGCACTTCCTTCTCGAAACGGAACGCCAGGCGCGCATAGCCGCCGTCGGTGGTGATTTTGACGTCGCCCTTGATCCGCTCTTCGGCCAACGCGCGACCGCCGAACGGCGGCGTCAACAGCATCAACATTTGCAGGACGGCAATGATCGCCAGCCCGCCGCGGCCAAATAGCCGCCGCCCCCGCATGCGCTCGCGCGCGCGGGCCCCCATCAGGCGGAGGGACGATGCCGTCATGCAGCCGTTCCAGCCGGCGACAATGCCGGCCGCGACAGCCTAAAGTTCGCCGTTTAACGTCGCGTTAACTAAGCGACATAAACTCAGACCGTGGTGACTATCGTCCGAGCTCCAAGCACCAATAGCGCCGTCCGCCACGCATGGCCGATGCCAGGCCATAACCGCGGATGTCAGACCGCAGCATATTCGCCCGGTGTCCTGCCGATTCTTCCCAGACTTTCATTGCGCAGCTTGCCGTTGCGCATCCCCAAGCCACGTTTTCGGCCCGCGCACCATGCGGCCCGCGTTGGGTGAAGAATCCATCGTGGTCCAACGAATGCCGAGCCGCCATGCTGTTGGCGTGGCGTTGCGCCATCGCTTGAAGGGTTCGACTGTTATGCAGTGACGGAAGGCCGTGAGCAGCCCGGAAGGAATTGAGCGTGTCGGCCAGCGCCGGCGAGCCGCACGCCGCGACGACGGCAAGCCAAAGCATAGCGGCGCGGATGTGCTTAGGCCCGAGCTTCATGGTCTGCGCGTTTTGCCAAGGCACGACTTGCGCGAATCATGCGCTTAATTGGCGCCCGGCTTGCTTTCGATCTTCGGCAGCCGGTCCGGATTCTGCGATTTTCCGTCCGCGCGTTGGGCGAGCTCGATGGTGAGCCTTTCGGCCGCTTCCGGCGTCATTTGGGCGAGGATTTCCGACATCTTCGCCGGCTTGATCTCGGTCACCACCTCCACCAGAATTTTCAAGTCGAGGCGTTCGAGGATGCGCGCGGCGTCCTTCGACTTCATGTTCTCGTACATGGCGACGACGCTCTTGAAACGCTGCGTTTCGGCTTTGTCGCGGATGCCTATGGCGGTATTGACGCGCGCTTCCAAGTCTCTGAGCTCGGCGACTTTGGCGTCCAGCCGCTTTTCGGTGGCCTTGAGCAGGCTCTCGCGCATTTCCAATTCGCGGCTGCGGGTTTCCAGCTCCTTGCGGCGGTCCTGCAGCCGCCCGAGGATGGCACGCTCGCCGGCCGAAGCGATCCGGTTCTGATCCATCGCCACGGTGATGTTGCCGACCGCCAGCTTGGGCGCATCCGGCGGCTTAGTGGTTGTCTTGAGCGACGGGGCGCTCGATACCTCTGCGCTGTCGACGGAACCGGTAATGTCGCCGCCGTAGTTGAACATTTCCTTCGCCCAGGGACGCTTCGGCTCTTGCGGGGCGGGCAACGCTTGCTGGCCGGCGACGACGATTCTCGGGTATTCGGGCACGCTCTCAGCGCTGGTGATCTGCATGTCGGTCTTATTGCGCCCTTGCAGCCGCTCGGCCAGCGTATAGCCGCCGTCGAACACCAAACCCGAAACTTTCAGCGCGAACAGGCAGATCGTCGCCAGCAGGACGACCGGGATCAGCCGGAAATCGCGCGCAGAGCGGATCATGCGGCAAGGCCGCCCGGTTGCCCGCGCAGTCGCGCGCGCGCGCGTTCGGAAAAGGCTAGCGCAGCTGCGGCCACTGCCTTGGCGTCGGGAACCGCGGTCTGTTCAGCGCCCGGCCGCGCGGCCGCGGTGATGCGGGTGAGCCGCGTCAGCAGTTCCTCGCCCGCAGTGAGCTGGCGTTCGATGTCGGCGCTGACGGTTTCCGCCCGTTTCAGCCGCTCGGCCAAGCTCTGCTCGCCTTCGCGCATGGTCGCCTTCAACCCGGCGATGGCGCGTTCGGCGATTTCGGTGGCGGTGATCAATTCGGAAATGGTTGCGCGCAGCGTCTGCTCGTCGGCCTTGAGCAGGCGAATTTGCCGGTTGAGCCGGACGCAATACAGAATCGTGAGCAGCAGCAGGATCGAGACCATGCTCTCGACCAAATAGCCGTATTGATAGCTCACGGTGTCTCCATTCGATTGGTGGGCTCGTCCGCCTTCTCGAACATGGCGAACGTGGTCCGTGGTTTGCGTAAGGCCTTGGCGACCCGCACCGCGACGCGATCGCCGACTTTGCCCATGCGGCCTTCGGTCAGCGTGACGTCGCCGCAGCGTACGGTGACGAGCGCGTCTGGCTTGAGCTCAAGGGCGAGGGTGTCGCCGACGCTCAGGCTCATCATTTTGCGCAGCGGCAGCCGTTCCTCGTACAGGACGGCATCGACCGCGATCTGCGCTTGGCCGATTTCGGTCGCCAGGTGATCTTCCCAGATCGGGTCGCGGCCGAACTTCTCGCCCATGAACATCTGCAGCAGCGTGGCGCGGATCGGTTCGATGGTGGCGTAAGGCAGCAGCAGCTCGATATTGCCGCCGCGATCTTCCATGTCGATGCGCAGCCGCACCAGAATTGCGGCATTGGCCGGACGCGAGATAGCGGCAAAGCGCGGATTGGTTTCCAGACGATCGATATTGAACTTGACCGGCGACAGCGGTTTGAAGGCGAGTTCGGCATCCGCCAGCACCACCTCGATCATGCGCTTGACCAAGTTGGTCTCGATGGTGGTGTAGGGGCGCCCTTCCACGCGCACCGTGCTCTGCCCGCGCCGGCCGCCGAGCAGCACGTCGATGATCGAATAGATCAGCCCGGAATTGACGGTGGCGAGGCCGTAATTGTCCCATTCCTCGGCCTTGAAGACGGCCAGGATCGCCGGCAACGGGATCGAATTGAGGTAATCCCCGAAGCGCACCGAGGTGATGCGGTCGAGCGAGACTTCGACGTTGTCGCTCGTGAAATTGCGTAAGCTCGTCGTCATCAACCGCACCAGGCGATCGAAGACGATTTCCAGCATCGGCAGGCGCTCGTAGGACACCATCGCCGAGTCGATGATGGCGCGGATGCCGGAATTGTCGTTCAGCGAGACATCGGTCAGGCTGAAACCGAGCATGCTGTCGATTTCATCCTGATTCAGGATGCGCTCGGCGCCGCCGGATTTGCCGGCCTGGAATCCGCTGCTGCCGTCGTCGGCCATCGCCGCCCACTGCGCGGCGGCTTCATCGCTGCCGGGCGCCGGGATGGGACCGGTGGGCGCTACCGGCGCGGCGGCCTCTTTTTCAAGCGCCACGCCCCATTCGGCGGCCAGCGCGTCTTGATTGATTTCGTCTTTGGCCATCGGTTAGACCGTCACTGGACGACGATTTCCTTGAACAGAACGGCGGTGACGCGGTTGGGCGCGACCGCGTCATTGACCCGGCGGGTCAATTCCTCCTTGAGCCGGTAGAGGCCCGCGGAGCCGTCGAGATCGGTCGGCCGCAATTCGCGCAAATAGGTTTGGAAGGCGTCCATCACCCGCGGCATCAGTGGCTGAATTTCGGTCACCACCTCGGGCGTGGGCAATTCGAGTACGATCTTCACTTTGAGGTATTGCGTGCGCTCGGCTGCGACGTTCGAAAGATTGACCAGCACGTCGGGTAGATCGACGAAGATCGCGGGCTTAGCAGGCGGCTTTGCCGCCTCTTTATGTTCGGAGCCGTTATAGAAATAGTAGTAGGCGCCGCCCGCACCGCCGGCCACCACCAGCAGGCCGGCCGTCGCGATGATCATCACCTTGAGCGACGGCCGTTTGAGCGACGGCAGCTTGAGGAACGACAGCAGTTTCCGTTTTGGTTTTTCCGCTGCGCCCTCTTCGCCCTCTTCCAGCTCGTCCTCGAGTTCGTCTTCTGCGTCTTTCGCGTCTTTTGCGTCTTTTGCCTTGGCAGCCATGGTGACCCCGATCGCAACGGATGGGGCCGCATTCGGGCATCCCGAGCGAGACCCCGCGGATGCGCGACCCCCGCGCTCCCCTTGCGATCGAACGTAGGTCGGTATGGTTAACAGATGCTTTCGCGGCCCCGTGCAGCAGGAATCTTTTGCCGGGTCAGGCTGCCGAAATGGCTGTTTTTGCCCCGCCGGCCACCTCGCGAATTTCCGCTAACACACTGATTTTATTATATTTTACAACTTGGCACGGCGGCTGCACAGCGTTCGTCAGCCGCGGGCTTGGGAGAGCTGGCGGCGGCTTTCGGCAAGGCCGGCCTCGGGAGGGCTTAGGTCTCGCCGGACGATAAGGGGAGAATGCCGATGCCAATCTCGACTCTCGTCGGACTGTCGCGCCAAGTCGGGCTCGCGCGCGAAATGGACGTGGTCGCCAACAACATCGCGAACCTGAACACCACCGGCTACAAGGCCGACGGCTCGATCTTCGAGGAATATCTTGCCAGCGCCGCGCGCGCGGCTCAGACCGGCAGCCGCATTAGCTTCGTGCTCGACCGCGGCATCTGGCACGATATGAGCCAAGGGTCGATCGAGCGCACCGACAATCCACTCGATGTCGCGGTGGACGGCAAAGGCTTCCTGGTGGTGCAGACGCCAAACGGCGAACGCTACACCCGCAACGGCTCGATGAAGATCGACGGCAACGGCCAGCTTGTGACCAGCGAAGGCTATCCGGTGCTCGGCGACGGCGGCCCGATTTCGTTCCAGCCGGGCGACCGCCAAGTATCGATCAGCCGCGACGGCACGATCAGCGTGCGCGAAGGCACTTCGAAGGTCGATTCCGCGCGCGGCAAGCTTCGGCTGGTCACCTTCGCCAATATGCAGCAGCTGCAGAAAGACGGCAGCAGCACGTTCAATCCGGCCGCCGGCGTATCGCCGCAACCGGCGGCGACCACATCCGGTCTGGTGCAGTTCGCGGTCGAGAAATCCAACGTGCGCGGCGTGGTCGAGATGTCGCGCATGATCGAAATCACCCGCAGCTACACCAATATATCCGCCATATTGCAACAGCAGGCCGATCTCGCCCAGGCGGCGATCGACAAGCTCGCCGACGTTCCGGCTTGACGTTGAAGGGGAGTTGAATCCATGCGCGCGCTCAGCACTGCATCGACCGGCATGATGGCCATGGAGCTCAATGTCCAGGTCATCGCCAACAATCTCGCCAATATGACCACCACCGGCTACAAGCGCCAGCGCGCCGAATTCCAGGACTTGCTGTACGATCACGTCAGCCGGATCGGCACGCAAACCTCCACGCAGGGCAACATCTTGCCGGTCGGCATCGATCTCGGCTCCGGCGTCAAACCGGTCGGCACGCCGCGCCTGATGACGCAAGGCACCTTGGCGCGCACCGGCGGCACGCTCGACGTCGCGATCCGCGGCGACGGCTTCTTCAAGATCCAATTGCCGGACGGCACCTTTGCCTATACGCGCGACGGCTCGTTCCAGATGGACGCCACCGGCCGCATTGTCACCGCGCAGGGCAACGTGGTGATGCCGGCGATCACCATCCCGCAGAACTCCACTGGCTTGACCATCAACCCACAGGGCCAGGTCTCGGTGATGCCGCAGGGCAGCACGACGCCGCAGATCTTGGGTCAGTTCACGCTCACGCGCTTCATCAACCAGGCCGGCCTGCTGCCGATCGGCGACAACATGTACACCGAAACGCCGGCCTCCGGCACGCCGCTCGACGGGCTGCCGAACACCGACGGCACCGGCGACTTGCAGCAGGGCAACCTGGAGCAGTCCAACGTCGATTCGGTCACCGAAATCACCAATCTGATCGCCGCGCAACGCGCCTACGAAATGAACGGCAAGGTGATCACCGCCGCCGACCAGATGCTGCAATCAACCGCCGGCCTGATGCGCTGAGGCAAGAACCATGATCCGCAAATTCATCGTCGCCGCCGCCGCCCTGCTCGCGCTCGAAGCTTCCGCCGCCGCCGATCAGGAACGACCGCGGCTGAAACCGGAAGCCACTATCACCGGCGGAATCGTTCGCATTGGCGATTTGATCGAGCACGCCGGCATCGTCGCCAAGGTGCCGATCTTCCGTGCGCCCGATCTCGGCTCCACCGGCATGGTGTCAGCCGAGACCGTGATCGAGGCGGTGCGCCCCTATGCGCTGATCGGGCTCGACACCGGCGACGTCAGCGAAGTGGCGGTGACGCGCGCAAGCCGCATCATCCCCGCCAAGGACATCGAAGACCGCGTCGCGCAGGCGCTGTCGGCGCAATACGCGCTCGGCCCGGTCAAGGACATCGTGGTGAATTTCGACCGCGAGCTGCGTACCATCCAGGTGGAAACCTCCGCCAAAGGCGAGCCGCGCGTCGGCTATCTCAATTACGACAGCCACAGCGGACGCTTCGACGTCACCCTCGACATGCCGACCGGCGCCACCACGCGCGGTACGCTGCGGCTATCCGGCCGCGCGGCTTCGACCGTGGAGGTCGTCACGTTGGCGCGCGCGCTCGAGCGCGGCGAGGTCGTCAAGACCGCCGACGTGGTGGTCGAACGCCGCCCGCGCGGCGAGATCGGCCGCGACATCGTCCGAGACGCCGACCAGGTGGTCGGGTTCGCCGCCCGCAGCGCCATGCAGCCGGGCCGTCCGCTGCGCGCCGCCGACTTGATGAAACCCGAATTGGTTCAGCGCAACGAGACGGTGACGCTGGTCTACCAGGTGCCCGGCATCACGCTCACGGTGCGCGGCAAGGCGGTCGACGGCGGCGCCGAAGGCGATGTGATCTCGGTGCTCAACGAGCAGTCCAAGCGCACCGTGCAAGGCGTGGTGGCCGGCCCCGGCCGCGTCATCATCAGTACCGGTTCGCCGCGGCTCGCCGCCAATCTGCCACCCAGCCGGTGACGCAAGGTTCTGTAGCGTAACTGTCAAGTCGAGTTTTGAGTCAATGCGAAAACCTAACGGCGCCGTCGCGCCCTTTGTGAAAGTGATGTCGATGACAGTCCTTAACCTCACGCGTCACGCGGTCTTGGCGGCGCTCGCCGCCTCGCTGCTCTCGAGCTGCGCCGCGATCGACCGGATCAAGAATATCAACCAGCCGCCGCCGCTCGCCTCGGTCGACAATCCGACCACGCGGCCGGGCTACAAACCGGTGCAGATGCCGATGCCGGCGGCACAGCAGGCCTCCTACAATCCGAATTCGCTCTGGCGCAACGGCTCGCGCGCCTTCTTCAAGGACCAGCGCGCGCACCAGATCGGCGACATCCTGACCGTCACGGTCAACATCACCGACAAGGCCAATTTGTCCAACGAGACGCAGCGCACGCGGACCACTACGGAAGATTCCGGCATCACCAATTTCTTCGGCAAGCCCAAGGTGCCGATCATGAACACTCCGGTTCCGACGCGCATCCTAACCACCGACTCGAATATGTCCGCCGACGGCAAGGGCAGCATCAACCGCTCGGAAGCGTTGCAGACCAATGTCGCCGCGGTGGTGACGCAGGTGCTGCCCAACGGCAACCTGGTGGTCGAGGGCAAGCAGGAGGTCCGCGTCAACTTCGAGATCCGCGAGCTGATCGTCGCCGGCATCGTGCGGCCGGAGGACATTCAGAGCGACAACACCATCGACTCCAGCAAGATCGCGCAGGCGCGCATCGCCTATGGCGGGCGCGGTCAGGTCACCGACATCCAGCAAGACCCGTATGGCCAACAACTGATGCAGGTCCTGCTGCCGTTCTAGTGCGTGTTCACCCTCCCCTTGTGGGGGAGGCCCGCCCTCGGGCTTGACCGGGGGGACGTCCGCCAAAGCGTTAGCAAAGGCGGATCGGGTGAAGGGGGCGTAGCGTTTGGTTGAGGCGTATCCCCTCCCCCTGTTGCGTTATGTGCGTCCCTCGCCCGGACATGGGACGAGGCAGGTTGAGTTGTGAGCTCCCGCGCCGTTTGCGTTTCGCGAGCGTAAGACGGCGTCAACGACGCGGCCTCCGGAGGCTCCCCAGCCGGAGGCCGCGTGCGTTTTTCGGTGGCTTTCTCTTCGCCAACCCAAATCCGGCCGGGATCGGCGGCGTGTTTTTACAGTTTGCGGACCGCGTTGATGACCGCCGCCCCTCGAAGCTCCACGCCTTCCTCTGCGCGACGCCCTAACCGCTGGCGCGCGGCGGCCGGCGCCGTTCGTGGAACCAGGCGCGATACTTCGTCATCTTGGCGCGCTGCACCTCGGGCGCATGCCGCTTGCAGGTCGCCGCCTCCTGGCTCCCGGCCGCCGCGCCCCAGCGCAGCTCGACGCAGTCGTTGACGTTGTACGCCATCTCGAGAGCGCCGACGCGGTCGAGCACGTCCTTGAGCGCCAGCGTCCACGCCGAGCCGTCGCTGCGCGGATACGAGAACTTGCGGGCCGCCAGTTCCGAGGCGAGCACGCTCTGCAATTCGGCCTTCACGGCCGCGACGCTCTTCCCCGCCGGCATGGCGTAGCGTTCGGGCCGCCGCGCGACGCGATCCGGAAAACCGCTCACCACATCCATCGCGATCAACAGCCGCAAATCGCGCGCCGGCGTGGCGAAATCTTCCCATGCGCCGGTGGTCTCGAAGATCGCCGCGCCGTCCGGCATGCTGACGCCTCACCTTTGCCGCTGTTCTGGAACTTGCGGCCGTTTTCGACCGACGTCACGCGCGCCTTCACCTGCTCTTCGAGCGACGTGATCGCCTCCGTCATCGCGCGCAAGGGATCGAGCGGCTCAGGCGACATCACGTCGTCCATGCGGTCGTAGAAGGCCTCGACGCCGAGCTTCGACTGCTCGAGCGAAAAATCGCCGTACTGCGGATTTTTCGCGATCTCGGCGTTGCTCAGCCGCCGCAAGCCGCCGTTGGCGTCGCGCACGATCGGCCGGAAGCGCTTGAAGCCGGGGCTGCCGAGCGCGGGATCCTGCGCGAACAGGAAATTGCCGCGCCAGAAACGCTTGCGCGCCACCGTGCCGTCGGGCTGCGCGTCGACGGCGAGGATGATGCCCGCCGCGTCGGCGGTCTGCGCCACGCGCCGCGAAATCATCAGAATGTGCCCATACGGATCGGCGTAGACGGTGCCCGGCCGCAGCGCATCTTGCGTCAGCGGCACCGGATAATAATCGGTGTGGTCGTCGGCCGCCGCCGTGCGCCCGGAGCCGGAATGGACGGCGTCGGCGGTGGTGCGCAAATATTCGCCGAACGAAGCGGCGAGCCCGGTCCGCTTCGGCGCAACTGCACTCGACGCGTTTTTTTGGTCGGGCGCGGCGGTACGCGCCGCTTCCGGGCTGGCGATGCTGAACCACTGCGGGCACCTCGGCGCTGCGCCGCCGCCGCCGCGCGTGCACTTCGAGTAGCCGAACGGCAGCCCCATCTTGAACGCGAAATAAGCGCGCAGGAAGTATGGATTGTCGGCGCAGTCGGGGCGAATGATCATGCCCCATCTCGTCTTCGCCGAGACCCAGATGGTTGAACAGGAAATTGCGCTTGCGATCGCGCAGCACCTCATGCAGCGCCGTCCACGACGGCGAAGCATCGAGCGGCGCGTCGAACAGCGTCTCGATCCAGGCCGAGAACAGATTTTCCGTCGCGCGATTCCAGGTGTTGTGCAAGGGCCAGACGCTTCCCCCCGCCGCGCTGGGCGGCGCGGGCTTGTCGGCATGCACGGCGATGTCGCGCGTGATGGCGCCGCAGCCGGAAGCCGCCAGCGTCGCATGCCACGTGCCGGCGGCCGGCGACGCCACTTCGGCGAGCCAGAAATACGGCGGCCCGCCGTGCCGCGTGCGCGATTTGGCAGCTATGCTGCCGTCGGGCGCGATCAGCGAAAACTCGCCTTCGAGCGGCTTTTCGGCGGTAAAGACGACGCGCAACGGCGCGCCCTTCCACGGCGCGACCGGCGACGGCAGAACCGCGATCCCGGCTGCGTCTGCGCAGGCGCCACCTTGGGCCTGGGCGCCCACGACCGAGAAAAGCAAGCCGCAAAGCGCGCCGGCGACCGGCAACGATGCCGTCACGGCAGCAGCAAACTGGCGTCCTGGAAACAATGGAACCCCCTTGCCTTGCTTGTCCGCAACTGAACACTACCGCGAAAGCTTTGGCTGAATCGTGGCAAAATTCATAGCCAGGATCGCCTTTCAAGTTATAGAAACATAATTGTCGAGGGTCGATTCCCTCCGACCTCCTGGCCGAGGCGGAGAAAAGGACTAAGGCGTACCCGGCGCCGCAAAGAATACGGGCGGCGGCGCTTGGCTGTTTGAAATTTGAATCGGGGAATGCGCGGAGCGCGCGGCAAATTCTACGTCGTCCCCGCGCAGGCGGGGACCCATACACGGTGCCCCATCGATAGACTGCGGAGTATGGGTCCCGGGTCTCGCGCTGACGCGCTCGCCCGGGACGACAAGAACCCTCAATCGTCCCGATAAACCCGCTCGCGCCGCTCGTGGCGCTCCTGCGCCTCCACCGACAGTGTGGCGATCGGGCGCGCTTCCAGGCGCCGCAACGAGATCGGCTCGCCGGTCTCCTCGCAGTAGCCGTAGGTGCCGTCGTCGATGCGGCCGAGCGCCTCGTCGATCTTGGCGATCAGCTTGCGCTGGCGGTCGCGCGCGCGCAGCTCGATGGCGCGGTCGGTTTCCGATGATGCCCGGTCGGCGAGATCGGGGTGATTTTGGTTTTCTTCCTGCAGATGCAGCAGCGTTTCCTTGGCCTCCTTCAGGATGTCTTCCCGCCATGCGAGCAGCTTCAGGCGGAAATAATCCCGCTGCCGCTCGTTCATGAACGGCTCCTTCTCGGTCGGCCGATAGGTCTTGGTTTTGGCTAACATCCCACTGAACTCCCTGTGTCTTTTTTTCTTAAGCGAGAAGTCCACCCTCCCGGTGCGGCAGGCTTATATACGGGCGCTTGCCCGCGGACAACATCCGAGTAAGGGCACCGCGCCGGATGGTTTATTATGACATTTCAGTGACTTGGGCCGATTGGCGCGAAAAAAGCCGCCCAGCCTGAAGGCCGGCGGCTGATCAAATTCGAACAGCAACGGGATCGGGCGCTAGCGGACGCCGGCTTTGGCCAATTCTACCGCTACGCGCAGGTCGATCTCGCCCATGACCATATCGAGCCCGGGATCGCCGGTTTGCTCGCTCAAGCCCTCGGCCGCGACCTTGAGGCGCGCCAGCATCGAGCCATCAACGCTGCCGTCGAGCAGCCCGAGCTTGAGCCGATCGAGCACGTCGAGCGCGTTGCGGCCCTTGGCGACCGCGCGTTTCTTGCGCTCGCGCGGATCCTCGACGCCCTGCAAGGCGATCAGCGCATCGACGGTCGAGATCGTGCGCAGCGAACCGGCCGCGGCGGCGTTGCGCGGGGTCTCCTGCTCGCTGACGGTGAAGGCGCCGCCGGCGCTGCGGCGCGCGCTCGCCGGCGCCGACGCCAGCGCAGTTCCGTTCGCTCCTTGAATGCGCATCGCTAAAAAACCCCAACCGACGGCGTCGGTCCCCGAATACCTTAAATCCTGGGCCGTTATGGTTAATCCCCGGTAAATGTGCCGGCAAAATTTGCCGCTTGGGTCGTTTCCTGCCGGTCCGCATGCGCCTCGCGTTTGCCGCGCCGATTCAAAAACACCAGCGTTGCCAGAGTCTTGATTCATTCGCCCGTGTTGGCACGGCGTTCGCATGACAGGTGGCAGTCAACCGTCACATTGGGGAGCAGTGATGACGAGGACGTTGCGAGCCGTAATTCTGGCCGTGCTTTTGACCGCGTTCGCCGCGCCGGGCGCGTGGGCGACGTCGCGCATCAAGGACCTCGCCAATATCGAGGGCGTGCGGCAGAACCAGCTCATCGGTTACGGCCTGGTGGTCGGCCTCAACGGCACCGGCGACACCCTTAACAACATTCCCTTCACCAAGCAGTCGCTCACCGCGATGCTCGAGCGCCTCGGCGTCAACATCCGCGGCCAGACGCTGCGCACCGGCAACGTCGCCGCCGTGATGGTGACCGCCAATCTGCCACCGTTCGCCACGCAGGGCACGCGCATGGACATCACCGTGTCCGCGCTCGGCGATTCCAAAAGTCTGATGGGCGGCACATTGCTGGTGACGCCGCTGCTCGGCGCCGACGGCAACGTTTACGCGGTCGGCCAGGGCTCGCTCGCCATCGGCGGATTCTCGGCCGAAGGTGACTCTGCGAAAATCACCCGCGGTGTGCCGACCGTCGGCCGCATCTCCAACGGCGCGCTGATCGAGCGCGAGATCGACTTCAATCTCAACAAGCAGAATCAATTGCGCATGGCGCTGCGCAACCCCGATTTCACCACCGCCAAACGCATCGCCGCCGCCGTCAACGACTTCATCGGTTCGCCGACCGCGGAGCCGCTCGACCCGGCGACCGTCGGCATCACCATTCCGCAACAGTACCGCGGCAACGTGATCTCGCTGCTCACCGAGGTCGAGCAGCTCCAGGTCGAGCCCGACATCGGTGCCAAGATCGTCATCGACGAACGCTCCGGCGTCGTCGTGATCGGCCGCGACGTGCGCGTGTCCATGGTGGCGGTCGCGCAAGGCAATCTCACCGTCACAGTCACCGAGACGCCACAAGTAAGTCAGCCTTTGCCGTTCTCGCGTGGCGGCACCACAAGGGTCGTGCCGCGCACCAGCATCGGCGTGCAGGAAGAGGGCAAGAAAATGTTCGTGGTCAGGGAAGGCGTATCGCTGCAACAGGTCGTCGATGGCCTCAATGCGATGGGCATTGGACCTCGTGACCTGATCACTATCCTGCAGGCGATCAAGGCGGCGGGCGCGATCCAGGCCGACATCGAGGTGATGTGATGGCGAGCGCCCTGCCCGCAACCGCGTCGGGTCTCAGCGTGCTCGATCTGCTCAATATCAATCCGCCGGCCGCCGGCAAGCTCTCCGACGCCGGCAAGGCCAAGGCGCAGGCGGCGGCGCAGGATTTCGAGGCCGTCTTCCTCAATTCCATGTTCCAGCACATGTTCACCGGCATCGACGGCGAAGGCCCGTTCGGCGGCAGCGGCGCCACCGGCGTCTGGCGTTCGGTGCTCACCGACCAATACGCCAAGTCGATCGCCAAGTCCGGCGGCATCGGCATTGCCGCTCAGGTCTATCGCAGCCTAATGGCGCATCAGGAAATACACTCATGAACGCGCGCGCCGCCGACACCCCGATCGCCAGCGTCGGCGAGGCTGAACACGTGATCGCGAACTTGAACACGATCTTGGACCGCTTGTCGGAAACGATCGAGGAAGAGACCGCGCGCGTGCGCGCCGGCCGATTGAGCGAAGCGGCCGAACTGGCCGAGGACAAGGCCGAGCTCGGCCGCCGCTATAGCGACGAAAGCGAGCGCGTGAAGGCCGCCCGCGAACTGATCGCCCGCGCGCTGCCCGAGGCGTTCAATACGCTGCGCAAGCGGCATGCAGAATTCCAGGCGCTGCTGGAGACCAATCTGACGGTGCTGGCGACCGCGCATGCGGTCTCTGAGGGCATCATCCGCGGCGTGTCGGGCGAGCTTGCGCGCAAGCGGACGCCGTCGACCTATGGCGCCTCCGGCCGCGCCAACGCGCCGAGCGCCAAGGCGAGCCAGCCACTGGCCATCAGCCGTACGCTCTAAGCTGCGCATTTGGGTTGCGACATCGCCGACGTAACTCACCCGAGCAAAGCGCTCTTTCTGTTTTGTTAACCATGATGGCCGATCTTCTCGGCTTAATGTTCGAGAGGCAGGGGGATGTGCGGCATTGCGGTTGCGATCGACTGGGACGGTGCCGAAAGCGCCGTGAAGCGGTTGGTCGCCGGCATTCTCCATCGTGGCGACATTACCGATCCCGTGATCTCGCCTCGGCGCGACACGGCAATGTGCACGCGACGCCTGCGGATTGTCGATGGCGAACACGCCATACAGCCACAAGCGTCTCCTGACGGCCGGCTCCTGGTTTCATTCAATGGCGAAATTTATAACCACGCCGAATTGCGCACCGAACTCGTTCAGCTCGGCGTAGCCTTCAAAACCGAATCCGATACGGAAGTGCTGGCGGCGGCGCTGCAGACCTGGGGCACCGATGCCCTGCGACGCCTCATCGGCATGTATGCCTTTGTCGCGGTTGACGCCACGACTGGCGATTTCCTCGCCGCCCGCGATCCGTTCGGGGTTAAACCGCTTTATCTGATCAATACCGGGCCCGGGTTTCTCTTTTGCTCGGAGATTCGGCCGCTTCTGTCGGTCGCCGAAACCGGCGACGTGATGTTGCTGCCGCCGGGCTATCTGCTGACACGGACGCAGTGCTTGCCTTACGTCTCGGCGATCACCGCACCGGCCGCGCCGTCGGGATCGGACCGCCGCGAAGACCTCGACCGGCTTCTCAGCGAAGCCATCTATACAAGACTGCCGCCTGACCTTCCCGCCGCGATTATGTTCAGCGGCGGCATCGACAGCACTTTGATCGCGCATTATGCAAGACGGTTCCGTCCAGAAATGCCGGGTTATTTTCTCGGCGATCGCTCCGCCCCGGATTACGACTATGCCGCGCGCTATGCGGATCAAACCGGATTAGATTTCCGGCTTGTTCCTTTCTCACCTCACGGAGCGGAAACGGCCGCGCTAATCGATGATGTCGTTGCGATCACCGAAGCTTTCGAGCCCTCGGTCGTGCGCGGTGGTCTTTGCTCCTTTCTCGTCGCACGCGCGATCCATGCGGACGGTTTTCGCGTCGCGCTGTGCGGCGAAGGAGCCGATGAGCTTTTCTGCGGTTATCGGCCCCTTGAGTTGGCTTTTGCAGAGGGGAAAGAGTTCGGCGATCCCATCCGCGACCAATGCCTGTCGCTTATGCACCGGACTTGTTTGCAAAGGGTCGACCGTGGCTCGATGTACTTTCAGCTCGAGACACGCGAACCCTTTCTCGACCCATCGATCGTCCGTTATGCCTTGGCCCTCGATGCCGCGGCACTGGTCAAGGACGTGCACGGCGAGCCGATGGGCAAAATGCCTTTGCGCCAGCTCTATGATCTCTATCCCGATCAACTGCCAATTTCGATCCGCGACCGCCAAAAATTACCGTTCAACGAGGGCGCCGGCTTCGATGCAAACCAGAACGAGTCACCATGGGTGACGCTGGCCGAAACCGCGATCTCCCGCAGCGAATTTATGGATGGCAAGCGCGAGTTTGCGCGCTTTGGCGTAACCACCAAGGAAGAGCTGCTTTATATTCGCAAGCTGGCGCAGAATATGGATATTTCACGCGTGCCGCACCTGTTCAGTCGGCCCACAATACAATTCCCGAACATTAAGCGTATTACGGATAAGCTGAAGGTGTACGCCGCCTGACGCTTGCCAGCGCCGACGCTCACGCCCGGCAAGACCGTCATGATGAACAATCTTCCCGCCGATAAGATCGCTAGTGTGCGTGTGCGCCTTAAGCGCCCGTCGAAACCTTCAGGCCGGTCACCGCATCGATCTGGGTGCCGTCGGCCATCGTGATAATATTGGTCTTGGTATTGAGAAAGGCGCCGTTGCCCATTTGGACGAGCGAGGTGGGATCCACATATTTTGCCCCGGTCGTCGTGTCGTATTGTGTGCCGTCCGGCTTTGTCATGATATTATTGACGGTGTCGATTGATGTGCCGTCCGGAAAATAAATAAAGGGGTCGAGCTTGTTCGTCGGCTTCACCATTTTTTGCAGCGCAGCAAGCTGGTCCATCGCTTCTTGCAGCTTTTTTGCAGCCGCTTTCTGCTGATTTGTCGATGCGATCTGCGCGAACAGACTCCCTGCATTGGTGACATTGGTTTGCGAAATCGTCGCGATGGCGTTCGCGGCATTTGAGCTTTGGCCGAGAAAAGAGCTGATGCTGCCGTCGCCGCCGGCGTGGTCCAGCATACCCAACAAGCCGCCTTCATTTTTCTGGTTCAGGATTGCGGTCATGGTGTCGGCAATCCAATTCGAGGTCGCGCTCGTGCTGAAAAGCGACGAATACGAAATGCCGATAGGCGCCGCGCCGATAACCGACGTCATACCCTTGTCCTTACTATGGTAAAGCATAGGGCAAGACGGTTAACAAAGTTTGCCCATTAGCTATTTGGTAAGACGGAATCCGGCGGCCGCGGTGTTCATTATTGCGGCGGAATAGCTCGATTTTGGCGCGGTTCTTAGCAAGACCCCGTTTTCAATTTGAATAAAACTGAATCGATTGCGCTAAGTAAGCAGCGACTTGTTAACCATGAAATTTTACGGGCCGTTTGGCGCCGTGTGCGATGACTTGGCCGATCCACTGGATCGAGCACGTGTAGCTGCCAGTACGGCATAATCACCAGAAAGGTACTTAAGATGTCTGACATCGTTCTCTCGGCAGGCGTTCGTTCGAACCTGCTGCAGTTGCAGCAGACTTCGGATCTGATTGCCATCACCCAAAACAGACTGGCTACCGGTAAGAAGGTCAGTTCGGCGCTCGATAACGCCATCAACTTCTTCACCGCGCAGGGCCTCGACACCCGCGCCAACACTCTGAACGGCCTGCTGGACTCCATGTCCAACGGCATCAACACGATTCAGGCCGCCAACAACGGCATCACGAGCATCACCAAGCTCGTGCAGTCGGCGCAGGCACTCGTCAGCCAGGCTCAGCAGGCCAACAACACTGCGACCCAGGCGACCCTGTCCACGCAGTTCGACGCCCTGTTGGTCCAGATCGGCAAGCTCGCTGGCGACTTCGAGCTTCAACGGCGTCAACCTGCTTGGCGGCAATAACCTGACCCTGACGCTGAATGAATCGGGCAGTTCGACCGTCACCATCACTGGCGTCAACTACACCAACGCCAACGCGGCGCCGTTGAGCATCGCCAATTCGGTCAACAACTGGGCGGCCGCCTCGGACATCACTGCGGCATCAACCGCCCTGAGCGCCGCGCTCACGACGTTGCAGTCGGAGTCGCAGACCCTCAGCGCCAGTCTGTCGACCGTGCAGATCCGTCAGGATTTCACCAAGGCGACGATCAACACGCTGCAGTCCGGTTCTGCCGCCCTCACGCTGGCCGACAGCAACCAGGAAGGCGCCAACCTGCTTGCGTTGCAGACCCGTCAGCAGCTGTCGTCCACTGCGTTGTCGCTCGCTTCGCAGGCCGACCAGGCCGTGCTGCGGCTGTTCCAGGGCTAAGCGGTTCAGCAAAATCGATACAAACGGCGGCCTTCGGGCCGCCGTTTTTTTCGTCCGCTGAATTATGGTTAACGAAATCATAATCGGAGCGAAATTAACCATCCGTCAACCCTAACAATTCATTATTGCCGGCAGCGATTTGACCCTACCGAGGGAAGGAGCTTGCCATGAGTGAGATCGTATTATCGGCCGGCGTGCGGTCGAACCTATTACAATTGCAGCAGACTTCGGAATTGATCACGCAAACGCAAAACAAGCTGGCCACCGGCAAGAAGGTCAATTCGGCCCTCGATAACGCCATCAACTTTTTCACGGCGCAGGGCCTCGACACCCGAGCCAACA
This sequence comes from uncultured Alphaproteobacteria bacterium, assembly GCA_963770985.1. Taxonomy (GTDB): domain Bacteria; phylum Pseudomonadota; class Alphaproteobacteria; order Rhizobiales; family Xanthobacteraceae; genus Pseudolabrys. The sequence goes on from CAVYRR010000016.1 coordinate 90,430, forward strand.
ATCTGAATGGCCTGCTGGACTCCATGTCCAACGGCGTCAATACAATTCAGGCCGCCAATAACGGCATCAGCGCGATCACCAAGCTGGTGCAGTCGGCGCAGGCGCTTGTCAGCCAGGCCCAGCAAGCCAACAACACAACGACCCAGGCCACCCTCTCGACGCAGTTCGACACCTTGTTGGTCCAGATCGGTCAGCTTGCTGGCGACTTAAGTTTCAACGGCGTCAATCTGCTTGGCGGCAATACTCTCACGATCAACCTCGACGACACGGGCAATTCGAGCATCAGCGTGGTCGGCGTCAATTATACCAACGCCAACGCGGCGCCGCTGAGCATCGCCAATTCGGTCAACAACTGGGCGGCCGCCTCGGACATCACCGCGGCATCGACCGCCCTGAGCGCCGCGCTCACTTCGTTGCAAGCCGAATCCCAGGCGCTGAGCTCCACTTTGTCGACCGTACAGATCCGCCAGAATTTCACCAAGTCGATGATCAATACGCTGAAGAGCGGCTCTGACAGTCTTACGCTCGCCGATTCCAACGAGGAGGGCGCCAACCTTCTCGCCTTGCAGACCCGCCAGCAATTGTCATCCACCGCGCTATCGTTGGCGGCACAGGCCGATCAAAACGTACTGCGGTTGTTCCAGGGCTAAGCGGGCAGACTGACCCGGCGGAAGGTCTCGGCCTTACGCTGTTCTAGATACCGACAGCGGCCGCAAGGAGCGGCACCGAATGGGCCTCAAGGTCGAACTAAAACCCGGCGAGCGGTTCATCCTCGGCGAATGCCTTGTCACAAACGGCGACCAGCGCACACGGCTGCTCGTCGAGGGACACGCGCCAATTCTGCGCGAAAAAGACATCATGACGCCGCAGCAGGCGGACACGCCGGCCAAACGTATCTATCTCTGCGTCCAGATCATGTACACCTCACGCGATCCGCGCCTGCATCATGAAACTTATTTTGCGCTGATGCGCGACCTGGTGCAGGCGGCCCCGAGTTCATGGCCGCATATGCAGGAAATCGGCAACCACATCATGGCCGGCCATATGTACAAAGCGCTCAAGAGTGCCAAGACCCTGATTGCTTACGAAAAGGAGCTGCTCGACAATGCGAAACGCAACCCGCGCGTACGGCGCGATCGCGAACCAGACCGCAAATCCGCGTGAACTGGAAGCCGATCTGCTTTTGAGCGCGGCCGCGCGCCTGCAAGCGATCCGCGACGGCTGGAGCGACAAAAACCCCGAGCTCGACGCCGCGCTGCTGTTTAACCGCAAGCTGTGGTCGATCTTCGTCACCTCGGCGACCAGTCCGGGGAATTCGATGCCGGTGAGCTTGCGCGAGAACGTCGCCAACCTGGGGATCTTCGTGTTCAAGCAGACCCTGGCCGTGCAGGCCGATCCGAAACCGGAAACCCTCGGCTCGCTGATCAACATCAATCGCGAATTGGCGGCTGGCTTGCTCGCGCGCGCTTGATCGGCGTTACGTGAATACAAAAAAACCGCGGCATGGCCGCGGTTTTTTTATTGCGCGAGCAGGGCGCCGGCTGCGCTTCTTATCCAGATACTGGCGAGAGATAGTTGATGAGATTGAGCGACGCCAGCCTTGCCGTTGTTGACAACGACGCCGACAGTCTCGTCTGCAGCGACAAGATCTGCGTCCCAACCTCCGTCGTGTCGACGCCTTCAATCGATTGCTGCATGGTGGTCAGCATATTGACGGTTTGCTGGTGCTGGCTTTTCGTCGAAACCATCGCCGTTTGCGCGTTGGCCAGGCTGCTTTCGATATCGGTGATATTCTGCACGCCCGCCGGAACGCCGAGCGCCGTAAAGACACGTTGATTGAGCGCGGTATAGCTGGCGGACGCATTGGGATCGCTTACGGAATAAGTGGTCGCCGCAAGTGCCGCCACATTTTGCACGATCCAGCGGATGCCCTGTTCGTTGGCCCGCGTTCCGTAGGATATCGTGGTCGATGGATCGATGCGTGCTGTCGCGGTCGATCGCGCCGATCCGGATCCATCCTCGCCGGTGTACCAGAATACGGTGTTAGCGGACGTTCCGTCGACCAGCGCCGTGGCGGTGGCGGGCGAGCCGCTGACTCGCTGTGGCGGATCGTCAAAGAAATCGTTCGATGCGGCCATTGCGGACGCAGCTGACAGCGACGTGCTTCCAATCTGGCTCACGCCGGCGGTGAGCGCAGCCTGCAGATTTGCCGCGGTCGCGGCCGGCGTAGCGCCGATGGTGAATTGATTGGATCCCGGCGGCGCCGACGTCGTCGCCTGCAGCCGCAGTGTCTGGCTGGTGCCGTCCGGCAGCGCGAACGTAAAGGTAATGGTATCGCCGTCGTTGGGATTGGTCACACCGAGATTGACCGAAATCGCAGCCGGCGAGCCGCTAGGGCCTGTTACTGTCGCTCCGGTCAGAGTCGAATTGACGCCGGCGAGCTTGAGGCCAAACGGCGAGCTTGCGGCGTCCTCGGTCACCGAGATGGCCGCTCCCACGGCGGGTGGGATGACCAAGCGGCCAAGTCCATCGGCGCCGAGATCGGCCAGGTTGCGCTCGGCAATCACCTGTTTGAGGCCCGCCTGCGCACCATTGCCATTGAGAATGTGATCGGTGGTGTCGACCGCCGGCTGGTCCAACCCGCTGCCTGAAAACATATAGCCATTGGTGCCTGGGGTATTCAGCAGGCTGAGAATTTGGTCGAGCTGGTTCTGGGCCGTTTTCTGAGACGTGGTCTGGCCCGTGCCATCGATGGCAAAACTTGCTTGCGTCGTGGACGATTGAACCAAATTGCTAATGCGGCCGATTTGCTGGAGAGCAACCTGTTGCAGGCTGATGGTCGTGCCGACATTCGCTATCGTGTCATTAAAACTGGTGATTGCGGCCAATTGGGCGTTCAGCGCCACGGCAATTCCGCTTTGCGAGCCGAGGCCGGCATAAGTATCCGCCTTTTGTCCCGACCCGAGCTGCCGTTGCAGATCGTCGAGCTGCTTATTGATATCCAGCGCCGATTGAATGAGCGGCGCAATATTCGATGAAACGCCTGATATCGCCATCACATCCTCACATTACATCTGCATCAGGACGTCCAACATCGCCTTCACCGTCGACATCACCCGCGCATTCGCCCCGTAGGTATTCTGCAGCGTGAGCAAATGCGCCATTTCGGTATCGATACTGACCGCAGACTTCGCATTGAATCGCGTTTGGAGCGCGTTGACGACAATGTCTTGACCGGCTTGCAGATTAGATGCCGCGTTTGCCGCGACGCTTTGCACGCTTATCATCTGACCGATGTAACCCAGCAGCGTGCCTTGGAACGGTGAGCCGGTTCCGCCGATGCCAGCCGCGGGAGAATATTCGAGCGAGGCATTGACCAGTTGATTATAGATGAAGTTCGGCCGGGTCGTATCACCAGCCGGCGTCAGCGGCGAGGTTTGATAGGTGATCAGTTTCGAGGGATCGGCGACCAGTCCGCTGTTGACCGCGATCCGCCCGGCGTAACCCGTGCTCTCCGGGCCGGCCGATGTAAACGCGCCGGTAAATGCTGTCGTGCCGTCGACAAAAAGCGGAAGCGCGGCCGATCCCCCGGTCAGGGAGGTCGCGGTCGCCGTCGTCGAGACCGCGTTCACAGTGATTGCAGGTGACCCGCTATCGACGACTTCCAGCAGCGTTCCCGATGGATTGGAAAATTGCAGCCCGGTCGCGCCCAGCGCGGTATTCAGCTGCGTCGCCACCGATGCGGGCCCGCCGGAAAAATCGATACCGATGACCGTATCGTTAGGGTCCGTGGTCGCCGAATTCGACAACGGCAGCGCCGACGGGTCATCGACCCGCACGATCGTGACGCTGTGCTGGACGCTCGATCCATCGGTGTAGGAAATCTGGATGGTATTTCCGTTCGATAGACCGCCGATGTCGGCATCGAAGCCGCCCGCCACAGCGGTTCCAGCGGTGGTCGTATCGGATAGCGCCTTCGACATTTGCGCGGCGATCTGGTCGAGTTGCCCTTGCGCCTGCACAAGGACATTGTCGCGCATATTGAGATAGCCGGCGAGCTCACCGGAGCGAATTGCGCCGCTGGCAACGAGATCGACGCTGCCGCCCGCAGGTGACACCAGCGTGATCGTCCCGAGCCTGCTTTTGGTCGGATCGGCGTTCCACAGTTCCGTGGCTGCGACCGTACCGGTGGGACTAAAATTGAGTTGAGCGGCCTGCGTCCCCACCAGCTGGATACCAGAGCCGGTGAACACCGAAACCTGATTGTTGTCGCCCTGGACGACGCGAATGTCCATCAGCTTGGCCAGTTGATCGATGGATTGATCGCGCTGGTTTTCAAGCAAAGCCGACATGCTGTCGGCCGAACCGCTGCCCTGTAGCTTCTGATTGAGACCCGCAATTTGTTGCAGGATGTCGTTGGCCTGCTGGACATCGCCGGCGATTCCCTGGTCGGCCTGGCTGCGCAGCGTTTGGATGCTGTTCGTCGCATTGTTGAGCCGCTGCGCCAAGATTTGGGCAGCGCCGATCGCCTGGTTTTGCGCCGCCGACGAATTTGGCGACGCCGACAAGGCCTGAATCGCCGAGGTGAAGTTGTTGAAGGTCGCGTCGAGCGATGAATTGGAACCGGGCTGACCGTAGATTTGCTGAAGCTGCTGATAGAAATTCGCCCTCAGGTCGGCGTAAGCCCCGCCGGAACTTTCGGAGCGCAATTGTTGCTGAACGAATTTATCGAGCAGGCGGTTGATCGACGCAATGCTTACGCCTGCGCCCGCGTTGCCGCCTATGGTCGCGACCTGAACCGCCGACAGGGCGATATAGCCCGGCGTTTGCGCATTGGCGACGTTGCCGGCGACGACCGACAAGTTCGTCTGCGTCGCGGTTAGTCCCGACAAGGACGTCGCAAGCGCTTGCGTCAAACTCATTTGCTAGCCCCGATCAGGCGCCGTGCCGATTGATATCGGAAGCTCACGGCCGGCTATCGCAGGATGTTCATCAAGTCCTGTGACATTTGATTTGCGGTCGTGATCACCTTCGTGTTCGCCGAATACGCCTGCTGGGTCACGATCAGCTTGGTGAACTCGGTGGCGATATCGGTATTCGAGCCTTCCAGCGATTGCCCGACGATCTTGCCGGACGCTCCGGCGAGCGCTTGCCCGGAATCGACCGAGGCCTGGTAGGCGCCGCCATTCAAGGCGATCAGATTGTTGGGGCTGTTGAAATGGACCAGCGGGACGTCGGCGAGAGCGATGGTTTGCCCGTTGGTGAAGGTGCCGGAGATGATGCCGGTGTCGCTCACCGAAATCGACTGCAACTGGCCGGCCGCATAGCCGTTCTGCAGCATATTATTGACCGTCGGGGTTCCGTTCGTGCTGGCGAATTGGGTGATGCTACCAGCCGAACTGTTCAGCGTGATATTGCCCAGTGGCACGCTGTTGACGGTAACGCCGGTCAGCGCCACGCTGGTGATCGGCGGATTTAGTTGACCGGTCGTATCGAAGACGAAATCGGTGCCGGCATTTATCCAGGCAGGGTTCGTGCCGGTCGCAGCCGAGTCGGTCTGGTAAAACAGATTCCAGGTGTCGACGCCGCCATTGCCGATGCTGTCGGTCTTTGCCCATCGCAGTTGCAGATTGGCGGGCGTTCCGTTCGCCGTATAAACGGTTACCGCCCCGCCATCGACCGATTCGCTGAGGAAGGTCGCAACATCTTGACCGATAACGATGCCGGCGCCTCCGGTCGTGGGATCATGAGTGGGGGTGAAATCCGCCGGGTTGATCAGGTCGGAATTTGGAACCGCGGGATCGTACACCGGCGTCTGCGGCGTTGCCGGGAGATTGACCCCATAGGTGATTGCGGTTGTCGGATTGGCCGGCAAAAAGTTGCTCTGGAATTGCAACGGAGTGGCGGCGGTGCCGACCGGATTGCCGGTCGCCGGGTCGATCGGCAATCCTGCGAGATAATAGCCGCTGCCGTTCACCAGATAACCTTGCGCATCGAGTTCGAAGTCGCCGCGGCGGGTATAGCTCTCGACGCCGCTGAAGTTTGGGGTATTCCCGGTAAAACCGAGTGGCGATTGCACGATGAAATAACCGTCGCCATTGATTGCCATCGCAGTGCTTGAGCTCGCGTTCTGGATCGCGCCCTGACTGCCGTTAGTCCCGACGGAACTCGCAAAAACGCCGCCGGCGGTTTGCTGCGAAGCCACCGTGACGCCAGGAATGAGTTCTTCGAAACTGGTGTTGATGCCTTTGTAGGCGATGGTCTGAGAATTCGCGATATTACCGGATATATTCTGCATGGCGAAGGCTTGCGCCTGTAGCCCACTCACCGCAGTGGTCATCGCACCGAACAAACCCATGACGTCATCTCCACAATCGAGACACACATCGCCCCACCTGGGGCGCGCGGACGATCCCGCGAGCAGATCATCGCAATCCCCATGCCATCTAAAATATTTAATTATTTCAATAGCTTAAAAGACTACGGCGGCCGATAGAGGGCCGCCGTGCGGGGTTCTTTCTGCCGCAAGCCGGCAGATTTTGCCGCTTGCGTCAGGACGCCGGCGGCATCCCGGCCATCGATTTGAGGTCGTATGACCGCGCCGTTTGTTCGATGAAATCCTCCAGCGCGGTGATGCAGGCGCGGTCGCGATAGACCTTGTGCGCATTGGCCTTCATGCGTTCGCGCAACGCTTGCCGCTCCGCCGGATTGGCCGCCAGGCGCACCGCGATCGAGACGTAATCGTCGACGGTCTCGGCGATCGTGTCGGTCACGCCCATCATCTGCAGGATCGCGGCGCTATGGCGGCCGCGCATTAACGCGCCGGCCGTCGTCACGATCGGCAGGTTATGCGGCAGACTCTCCAATGCCGAATTGCAGCCCGACCAGCCGATGCTGTCCAGGAAGACATCCGAAAGTCCGGCCGCCGCGACGAATTTGCTCTGGCTCATACGATCCAGGAACACGCAATAATCGTCGGCCCGCAGACCGGCCGCCGCGAAGGCGCGATCGAGCCGCGCGCGCACGGTCCGCGTGATATGGGCACCGCCGAAATGGCGCAGGAAGACGAACTGGCAGTCGCCGGCCGCGCGCGCGATGCGAACAAAGACCTCGTCGTACTGCGGCAGGTATTTGTAGAGCGACTGCGCGCTCCAGAACACCGTTGCGCCAGGACGCAAACCCAGCTCCTCACGTGTCACAGAAACCGGGGCGCCTTCGACCGGCTCGTAATAGATCGAGAGATTCGGCAGCCGCACCAGTTTCTCGGTGTAATAGTCCTGCGCCTCCGGCGGCTCCATCAAATCGCTCGACAGGAAATAGTCGAGCGTCGCCAGCCCGCTGGTTTCCGGATGGCCCCACGAATTGCACTGCACCGGCGCGAGCCGCTGGGCCGCGAGCTGCAGCGAGGAGGTGTCCATCAGCAGGCCGGGATAAATCAGCACATGCGGGGAGTCGGCAAGGATTGTCCGCCGCCAGCCTTCGGTGTCGAGGATGCGGTGTACGAATTTGTCGCATAGGCCGGCAGCGGCGTCGGTTTGCGCATCGTGGATGACGCCGAGGTGATAGCCGGTCACCCTGAATCGGCTGCGATCGAGCTGGCTCATCCAGCCCTTGATCGGAATTTTCCAATTGGAGTGGCTGTAGAAGAAGCTGCTGACGATGCCGACGCGGATCGGCTCGCCGGGCGCGGGCGGTGCCGGCAGTGGCGCCGGCGTAAAGTGACGCGCCACCGTGCGGGTAATCATCTCGCCATAGATCTGCTGCAACGCGCGGTCATTGCCGCCTTGATAGGCGAGCAAGAATGGCTGCTTGGCGGCCAATGCCTTGATGATATTACCGTCCAGAAGCCCGGCGTCGATGTCTTGACTCAATGCGCGCAGCTTCTGCTCATAAGCCGTACGCCGCCGTGGAATCTCGCTTTCGTCGGCATAGATGACCGGCAGTTCGGCGATGCAGGCGGCAAAGCGTGCTTCGGCATGGCCGGGTTTCAGCGCCAGGGCCTGCGCGAGATCGGCGGCGGCTTCGTCGTTGCGGCTGAGATCCAACAAATGCCGGCCGCGCTGATACCACGCTTCGGCATCGCTTGGATTAAGCCGAAGCGCAATCGAGAAATTCTCGATCGCGTCGTCGGCGCGGTCGAGGCCAAGCAGCACGCGGCCGCGATTGTTGCGCGCCTCGGTGAAGTCCGGCGCGAGCGCCAGCGCGCGGTCGTAACAGGCGAGTGCCTCGTCGATGCGGTTGAGCGCTTCCAGCACCGCGCCGCGGTTGTTGTGCGCCTTGAAATATTTCGGATTGAGCGCCAGCGCACGGTCGAAACTCTTGAGGGCGTCGTCGTAGCGGCCGAGCGCGCGCAGCGCGCTGCCCGCATTATAGTGCGCCTCGACGTAGTCCGGCGTGATCGCAATCGCCTTGCGGCAGCTTTCCAGCGCTTCCTCGTCGCGTCCAAGCGACGTGAGCGCGGCGCCCCGGTTATTGTGCGCCTCGGCAAATTTGGACTTCAGCTTGATCGCCTGGTCGAAGCTCTCGATCGCCTCCTGGTAGCGCTTGAGGGATTCGAGGATCAGGCCATGGTTGAGCAGGATTTGCGGCGACGGCTTGCGCGCGCCCATGGCCACCGACACCAGTCGTAAGGCCTCGGCCGGCTGGCCGGCCGCGAGCTTGACCAGCGCCATCATCTGCAGGGCGTCGAAATGATCCGGCCGAACCGCAAGCACGGCGGCGTAAAACTGCCCTGCCTCCGCTAGGCGCCCCTGTTCGTGCAGCTTGAGCCCTTGGGCAAAGGCCTGCGGCACGTTCAGCGGCTGCGGCTTGGGCTGTGAAAGCGGCATCTCGGCAGGGTCCCCCTTGCCGAGGGGTAAAAAAGCCGCGCTGAGTCGTCTAGAGCATTTTCAGGCGAAGTGGGAACCAATTCGCCGTCGAAAATGCAACCAAAGATGAAGCGTTTTAGCTCTGGCCACCCGTTTGCGGCACAAATTTCAGCGCCACGCCGTTCATGCAATAGCGCAAGCCGGTCGGCTTGGGGCCGTCGTCGAACACATGGCCGAGGTGGCCGAGGCAGCGGCTGCAGTGCACCTCGGTGCGGGTCATGAAAAAGCTGCGGTCGCTCGTGGTGCCGATCGCATCCGGCAGCGGCTGATAGAAGCTCGGCCAGCCGGTGCCACTCTCGAACTTGGTGTCGGACGAGAACAGCGGCAGGTCGCAGCCGGCGCAGGCAAACGTCCCTTTGCGCTTCTCATGGTTGAGCGCGCTGGTGCCCGGGCGCTCGGTGCCATGCTTGCGCAGCACGTCGTAAGCTTGCGGGTCGAGCCGCTTGCGCCAGTCGGCATCGGTGAGCTTGCGCCAGTCGATATCTTGCGTCGTTGTCGTCATTGTTTCTGCCTCGCCAAATTTACTCGCGGCCATGAGCGCACCCAGCGCAACGCCGGCCGTCAACAGAGATCGCCGGTTGATCATATCAACCTTCTCCCTTCGGTTTGCCCCATAGCTGTTCCAACCGCTGATCGCGGCCGCAATTCCACCGGTAGAATTTATATTTCGTCGGGTTCTTCAGATAGAAATCCTGGTGATAGGTTTCGGCCGCGTAGAACGGGCCAGCGTTGACGATCTCGGTGTAGATCGGCTTCTTGAGTTCGGACTCGACCAGTTTCTTGGAGGCTTCCGCCAGTTTGCGCTCTTCGTCGTTGTTGACGAAGATCGCGGTGCGGTACTGATTGCCGTGATCGCAGAACTGCTGGTCCTTCACGGTCGGATCGATGGTGCGCCAATAATAAGCGAGCAGCTTCTGGTAGGACACCTTGCTCGGGTCGTAGATCACCTGCACCGACTCGGCGTGCCCGGTGCGGCCGGCCGACACCTGCTCGTAGTCCGGATTGACGACATGCCCGCCGGTGTAGCCCGACGTGGTCGAGATCACGCCGGGCACATGGTCGAAATCGGATTCGGTGCACCAGAAGCAGCCGCCGGCGAAAGTCGCCACCGCCTGTCCGGGTCCGGGCTTTGGCAGCGGCGCCATCTGCGCGCTCGCCAGCCCGGCGGTCGCAAGCATAAGAATAAAGCCAAGCAGCAGGCGGCGCATCCAATCCTCCCGAAATCGATCACCTCGGGCCATGACATATACGCTTTGCGCATAATAGCCATTCAACTTGCCATCACTATGCCATCACGTTGATGCGAGCTACAAATCGCCTTGCCGAGGCTGCCGGCGCTGCTTTATGCCTGCGCATGATCTTGCCCGAGAACCGGTTCCCAATTTTCGGGATCATGCGCTAGTGTCACGCTGAAAAAGCGAGGAATTGCATGCGTTTTGAAGGCACCAAAGCCTATGTCGCGACCGACGATCTGAAAATTGCAGTCAACGCCGCGATCACCCTGGAGCGGCCCTTGCTGGTCAAGGGCGAGCCCGGCACCGGCAAGACCGTGCTGGCGCTGGAGATCGCCAAGTCGATCGGCGCGCCGCTGATCGAATGGCATATCAAGTCCACCACCAAGGCGCTGCAGGGCCTCTATGAATATGATGCGGTCTCGCGCCTGCGCGACAGTCAACTCGGTGACTCCCGCGTGCAGGACATCCGCAATTACATCAAGCGCGGCAAGCTGTGGGACGCCTTCGTCGCCGACGAGCGCCCGGTGCTGCTGATCGACGAGATCGACAAGGCCGACATCGAGTTCCCCAACGATTTGTTGCAGGAGCTCGATCGCATGGAGTTCTTCGTCTACGAGACCGGCGAAACCGTGAAGGCGCGCCGCCGCCCGGTCGTGGTCATCACGTCCAACAACGAAAAGGAATTACCCGACGCGTTTTTGCGGCGATGTTTTTTCCACTACATCCGCTTTCCAGATCCCGACACCATGACGGCGATCATCGAGGTGCATTTCCCCGGTATCAAGCAACGCCTGGTGAGCGAGGCGCTGAAACTGTTCTACGAGATCCGCGACGTGCCGGGCATGAAGAAGAAGCCGTCGACCTCGGAATTATTGGACTGGCTGAAATTACTGATGGTCGAGGACATCGGCCCGGAGATCTTGCGCGAGCGCGATCCCAAGAAACTCATTCCGCCGCTGCACGGCGCACTCTTGAAGAACGAACAGGACGTGCATTTATTTGAGCGTCTCGCATTTATGGCGAGACGCGACGGGCGCTGACAAGCAGCGCCCTATGTGTTCGAGCGGCTGGCCTTTATGGCGCGGCGCGAGGGGCGCTGAGCATTTATCTCCGGCCGGGCCGTTCGGGAACGTCCGTGTCCGGCGGTTCCTCATCTTCCGGCGCATCCGGCCTTTTGGCGGCCGGCTTCTGAGCGGCTGGCTTCTTTGCAGCCACCTGTTTTTGCGCCGGCTTAGGTTCCGGCAGCTTCACCTGCTCCGCCTGCTGCGCTTCAGCGCCCGCGGGCTTCTCCAGCCAGCCCTGCTCCTTGGCATAGGCCACGATCTTCACGCTCGCAGCGCGGCCGAGCCGGCGCGCCTGCGCTTCGACATCAGGCGACAGCCGTTCCGGCGCAGCCTTTTCTTCCGCGAGAGCCGCGGCGATCGCCGCGTTATGCGCTGCAGCCTGCTTTCCGACCGGCGGCTTGCCGGCACCCTTGGCATCCGCGTCGAACGCGAGCAGCTGTTTCTTTCCGCCGCCGGAGAAATACGACACCGTTATGTCGGCCACCACGATGCCGCGGCCGGTGCCGAAGCCGATCTGCTTAATTTTCGCAGGCCCGCCCTGCTCGCCGGCGTGCAGCCGCCCGTTCACCACCGCCGCCTCGTCGTTGAGCGTCAGCCCCTCTTCGCTGCCGGGGTGCGCATCGAGCCCGGCCTCGCGCAAAGTGGCAACGATGGTCGCGACGATCTCGTCGTTCACGCGCCCTAGCGTGCGGCGCTTGCGCTCCAGAATGGGGTAATTGATGCCTTTGCGATCCATCCGCGCGCTGAAGCCGCGGTCGATCGCCTCCACTTCCGGCGACATCACAAAATCCGCTACCAAAATGGTCTTCGGCCGCGTCTCCGCCTCGCCGAACAGGCCAGTCATTCCGCCGGTATTTGCGCAGCCGGCGAGCGCCAGCGCGGCGATGCCGAGACCGAAGGCGATGAAACGTCGGGTCGGTGGGCTCATTTGACCGCCAGCCTAGCACAACCCCGCAGGGCGAAAGAACGGGTGGCGCGGATGGCTGCCTGAAGTGGCCGCTCACACCGGCGGGGCGGCAGAAGGCCCCACGGGCGGCGGAGCCATGTCGCCCGGCGGCGGCTCTGGCACGGGCGGCTGCTGATGCCCGTTGCGCGCGGCGAGCCGCGTCGCCTTGCGCTTGCGCATCTGCTCGCGATAGCGCGACAGGCCCTGCTCGATGCGATCGATCGGCCGCGTCCCCCAATAGATGCCTTGCGCCAGCACCCGGCCGAGTATCCCGCCAGCCCAGACCAGTTCGTAAGGCGCGAACAGCCGCCAGGTCGCATCCGCCTCGACGATGCCGCGCGCGATCAGCTCGCCACCTATCGCCGTGGTATTGAGCCCGTGGCCGCCGAAACCGCTTGCCACCCACAGACCGCTTTCGATCTCGCCGATCTGCGGCATGCGGTGGATCGCGCGCCCGAGCGTGCCGCCCCACAGATGCGCGATCTCGACCGTCCCGAGAGCGGGAAAATTGCGCTTGATGTCGGCGATGAGCCCGCGCCCGATCCGGCGCGGATCGGCAGCCCAAGCCCGCATGCGGCCCGACCACTGCAGCCGGTCGCCGCCGACGATGCGGTAGTGATTGTCAGCGCGATTGGTGTCGCTGACCGCGCCGCGATACCGCACCACTTCGTGCAACAGCGGCCCGATCGGCTCGGTCACCAGCACGAAGGTAGTGATGGGCAGCAGCGTCGCACCCAGCCGCGGCATCAGCTCGCCGAGCTGCACATTGCAGGCGAGCACCACATGCGCCGCACGCACGCGCCCGCCGGCCGTGTCGATGCGTTTGCGGACACCGGAGGGATCGACCGCGATTGCCGCCGTGTCCTCGAAGATGCGCGCGCCGGCCGCCTCCGCATCGGCGGCAAGACCGAGAGCGTAATTGAGCGGATGAATGTGGATCGCGCCGGGAAAATGCAACGCGCTGAAATAGCGCTTGTTCGGCAACACCTCGCGCACGCGCTCTGTCGGCCAGGCCTCGACATTGGCGCCGATCCAGCGCAGCCGTTCGACCTCGTTGCGTATTTCGTCGTCGTTGTCGGTTTTCGAGACGTGCAGCCAGCCGGGCACCGGATCGACTCCGGGCATGCCGGTTTCCGCAATCGCACGCCGCACGTAATCGACGCCTTGTTCCGACAGCGCCCAGAGCTGCTTGGTGTGATCGAGCCCGATGCGCTCGACCATGCTGTCGATCGTTTCGTGAAAGCCCGGCAGCACGAAGCCGGTGTTGCGCCCGGATGCTGCCGAGGCCACCCGGTTGGCTTCCAACACCGCGACCGACCAGCCGCGCCGCGCCACCTCGCGCGCCACGGTCAGGCCCGCGAGGCCCGCACCGATCACGCAGACGTCGACGTCGAGATCGAAATTCAGGCGCGGGCGGTCCGGATTTGTCACCCGGGTCGCCTCGTACCAGCCCGCCGCCGTGTTCCCGTCTTCGCTCATTGCTATAGTTGTCCACATCGCTGCGGCACTGCGGTGGCCGCGGGCTCACATGCTAGACTGCCGCAGATTCGAAATCGACGCTTCGGCGTCCCCCTGCCCCACTATCCCGATACACCAATGCGCCGCCTTTTGCTGCTACGCCATTCCAAGGCCGAACGGTCGGAGCCCGGAACCAAAGACCTCTCCCGCGTCCTGATCGATCGCGGGCGCAAGGATGCCGCCAAGATCGGCACTTATATGGCGTCGCATGCGCTGGTTCCCGACCGCGTGATCCTGTCGCCCGCCGCGCGCGTCCAGGAGACCTGGAAATACGCCGCGACCGCGTTCCATCCGGCACCAGCGGCGATGTCGACGGGACGCATCTATGACGCGACACCGCATTGCATCCTGGCGGTCATCAAGGACACCCCGGCGTCCGCCCATACGCTCATGGTCATCGGCCACAATCCCGGGCTGCATGACCTCGCTCTGATGCTGGTCGCTTCCGGCGACATCGATGCGCGCGAGTTGCTGCGCGAGAAGCTGCCGACCTCGGGGCTGGTCATCATCGATTTCGCCTTCGATAATTGGAACAAGCTGCATCCGCAATCCGGCCGGCTGGAGCGTTTTGTCAGCCCAAAATCGCTGGAAGCGGCCAATTAAGACATTAGGCCGCACTAAACGCCGCCGCCAAAACATGCCATGATCGTCCCCCTGCAGCGAATAAAGAGGGGCGCTGTCATGTACAAGAACATCCTGGTCCCGATCGACCTTGCCGATACCGATTTGGCCAAGCCCGCCATCGAGGCCGCGGTGACGCTCGCCCGCTCGTCCGGCGGCTCGGTTCGCCTGGTCAATGTGCTGCCGATGACGCCGGTGATGCTGGCAGAATACGTGCCGCCGGATTTCGACGTGCAGCAGCGCAAGTCGGCGGAAGAAGCCATGGGCATCATCGCACGCGAAAGCGGGCTCGACCCCGCGCATATTTCCGGCACAGTGCGGCAAGGCGGCATCTATCACGAGGTGCTGGAAGAGGCGAAGGCGATCAACGCCGACCTGATCGTGATGAGCTCGCACCGGCCCGCCATGCGTACGTATTTCCTCGGCTCCAATGCAGGACACGTGGTGCGCTACGCCAAATGTTCGGTGCTGGTGGTGCGCAACACAAAAGGCTGAGGCCGCTAGATCGCACCGACCGTCCAGACCACGATCTCTTTGGCGACCTGCGAGAACGCCTCGTTGAGCGCCGCGGCCGCGTCCGGCGCCTGGATACTCTTGGCCGGGATGCTCGCCGTGAACGCGCGCGCGCCGGCGACCACGCCCTTGTCGTTGAGAAGTCTCGCCGTGACGTCGACCACCGCGTGCGCTGACGGGTCCATCATAATCTGGAAACTGCGGATCGCGAGCTCCAGCCGGTATTCCGCCGTCAGCTGCTCGAGCGGTCGGCTGACGGCCCTGAGCTGATGCGCGTTCTCGAAACTCTGCACGATTCTCGCCTGGATCAGCTTGGGCAGATTGTCGGCCCATTGCGCATCGCTGATATTCGAATAGGTGCCCGCGCCGCTGCGGATCAGAATCTTCTGCGTGTCGAACAGAATTAGAGCGCTCGGGTCGGGCACGACCAGTTGCGCCTTGATGGTTTTCTCGATCTGCGGAAAGGCGTTCGCCGCCGCCAGATCATAAATCGCCGGGCCCTGCTTTGGCGCGCCGGTGCCGGTCAGGTTCTCCAGTCCACCGATGAGGCCTTCTACGCGTTTCGAATTACGCCCCAGCATATCGGCGAAGGTCGCGATACCCGTAATCGCCGTGTGCAGCGGCTCCGCATTCTGATTCAAGATGTCGTCGACGCGGCGCAGCGTTTGCTGCGCCGACTCGGTCAGGCTGCGGCCGGCATCGGCGCGCGCGACAAGGACCGCCGGACGTCCGTTCTCGGACGTCAGCCGCGGCGCCTGCACCGACCCGCCTTTCAGCCCGATCGCCGCGGCGCCGGTGAAGCCCTGGAACGTGATGTCCACTTCGGTGTCGGCGCGGATCGGCGTCGCCGGATCGACCGAGATCGCGGCGGTGACCCGTCTCGGATCGTTGGGATCGAGGTCGATGCGCGTCACGGTGCCGACGCGGATGCCGTTGAATAGCACGTTCGCCCCTGCGGTCAGCCCCGCCACTGGTTGCTCGAAGCGGACATCATAGACCGCCCGCTGACCGAAACCGCCCAGCGTCTTAATCCAGTAGACAAAGCCGAAGCCGGCCAGGAGAACGGCCAGCGCAAAGGAGCCGATCAGGATGTAGCGGGCGCGGGTCTCCATGATGCCGGTCCAGTGAAGGCTGTTAGGCTTCCGCGCCGCGGCGGAAGCCGATCAGTTTCGGCCGAGGGAAATGGACGCCTTCACAATCTGTCCACCGCCGCGCGAATTGATCGTGATGCTTTGCCGCCGGTTGCGGGTCACCAATATCAGATCGGCCGCGAAACCCGCACTTTCGACGTGAACGTCCAGGCGGTCGCCGTGTCCGCTACCGATGGCCGTGCCGCCGGTATTGCGGCTGCGTTCGGTCCACTGTCCGGTGATCTGGTTTTGTGCGTCGGCCGTGAACTGGCCGGCGAGGTCGAAATTGTAGCTGTCGCTGGCGCAGCGCAGTTGCAGATCGACTTCATGCTGGCTGCTGCCGCGCTGGCGGTAGTTGGCGATGCAACGGATACGTTCTGGGGCGTTGTCCCCAGTCCGGACGGTCCCGGTTCCGGACCAGGCCCCACTGAAGTCGGCAAATGGTCCCGAAGCCGCCGATGCGGGCAGGAGCGGGATCGAAACCGCAGAAACCAGGGCGACGAGCCAGCAGCCAAAGAGGGCGGCGGGCGAAAACACCGATAAACGGTCAAATGTGCGTTGCAAGGTCGAGCTCCCAGTCGAGTTCTGTTCGGGCGGACAAGATAATTCGTCCGCAATACCCCAGATATGGTGTCTCAGGCTACTGAATGAGCCCCCAACCGGGCTTTTCTTTGAAATTCGTATCACCGACCGCGACCGGGCGTCATTGAGCCCCGGTCAAGCCTTTTGTCGCATCATCAGCCTTTCGGCATCAGCTCGGCCGGCGGCGCCTCAGGCCGATAAAGGCCAGGCCGGTTGCGGCTAAAGAAATTGCCGCCCTGCCAGAGAAACAACACGAGAAAGCCGCCGATGAGGGCCGCGCCGCCATTGGCGCCGGTCTGCAAGGCGCGCACGACTAGCAAGGCCAGCCCGAGCGCCACGCCGACATAAATTATCAGCCCCGGCCAATACAGCAGCGGATTGCTGCCCTGCTCGAAACGAGCTGGTGGCGCGGCCAACGCAATGCGCCGGTGCAGCTCGGTGACGAAGGCCACATAGGGCCTGTCCAGCCGCTCCTGTTCGACCAGACTTTTCCACGAACTCGACAATATCTCGAGCTTGGGCGCACCGTCCGCCCACAACTCGGTCATGAAACGGTACGACTGCATGCTCGCCGGCCGATACGACATACGCAGGCGGCGGACGGTGCGGAAAGGAATGTGGCCCGCTTTGCGGCCGGCGGCCCAGTCGATGCCGTCGCCGGCGAGCTTGAATTCCCGAGCCGCGCCCAAGAGCGAAGGCCGGTAGACATAGGTAACGGGCTCTCCGGCGCTCGCGCGCTCGTTGCTCATTTCAGTCGCCCGCGTGACCAGATTGCGCGTGCGCCAGTTTTGTTCATGATTTCAGTCATTAGCCCTGACGCCGGTCATCGCCGATGCAATCCGTTGTGGAGCGCGGCACATGTTTCAATTGGCAAAGGTATATAAGTCGATAATATGACGGCCGGGTGTTGGTAGCGCACGATGGCGTTAGGGTCGGGGGCCTTGTCATGGCTAAGTTGTCGGGTTTGTTTGGCCGGAAGAGCGGCGAAGCCGGCCCCGACAGAGTCTGGATTGGAGGCTGGACGCGGAAATGGCAACGGCGACCATCGCGCCATCGAGACTTTCTCCGACGCCGGCTCGCGCATAGGCGAGGAAAACGAGGTTCTGCGCAACCTCTTGACCGATACCGGCCGCAAGATCGGCGAACTCGACGAACTCAAGGAAGCCTTCGATAAGATCGTCGAGCCATTCAACAGCGCGTTGCGCGCGCTTGAGCTGGAAAAATCGCAGACGCTCAGCCTCACTGGCATGCTGAGCGAATCGCGCGCGGCCTACGAAACGCTGCGCACTGATTTCTACCAGGTCGAGAAAAAGGCGACGACGCTCGAAGCCGAAGCCGAGAAACTGCGTATCGAACTTGAACTGGCTCACGAGTCGAACCGCGCGCTCGAAAGCATGCGCCTGGAACTCTCCAACGACATCTCAGCCGGCCACACCCAGATCGTCGAACTCGAGCAACAGCTCGCGCAGCAGACTTCTCAGTGTCGTTCGCTGAGCGAGAACTGCCGCACGCTGCAGGAACAGCTCGACGCCGCCGAAAAGCGAGGGCTGAAGTTCGAGGGTGAGCATGCCGCCGCGTGTGAAAAGCTGGCGCTGCTGGAAGACGAGAAGCGCTCGCTGCAGATCGCAGTCGACAAGGCTTTCGACGAGACCGCCCGCCTCAGCCATGCGCTCATTGAGAGCGAGAACGCACTCACCGCGACCCGCATGCAGCTCGCCAAGGTCGAATCCAGCTTCGCGGAAGCCAGCGCCGAACGCAGCCAGCTCGCCACCACACTCGACGAGACCCGCGAGCAGCGCCAAGCCGAGCACAACAACCTGAGCATGCGGCTCGACGCGCTGCAGTCGCGCGCCGCCACGGCTGAGCGCTTACTATCCGAGGCGCGGCATAATC
The DNA here is from genome assembly GCA_963770985.1 of uncultured Alphaproteobacteria bacterium. GTDB lineage: Bacteria > Pseudomonadota > Alphaproteobacteria > Rhizobiales > Xanthobacteraceae > Pseudolabrys. Next base: position 108,799 of record CAVYRR010000016.1, read on the forward strand.
TGATCTTCCGCACCGAGGAAGTGCGCGCATTCGACCGTAAGTCGGTGGAAGCGACTATCGCCCGCAACAGCGCCGAGAAGCGGCTCGCCCAGATCGAGGCCATGCAAGAGGCGCGCGAGCGTCATATCAAGGATCTCGAGCGGGCGCGTGCTGCGCTCGCCGAACGCGATAATGCGATGGTCAAGACGCTGAAGGCGCGTGAGGCTGCGCTGGCGCGCGCCGAAGAAAAGATCGCCATGCTCACCGAGCGTAACGGCCGCCTGGACGCCGATATCCAGATCAGCCGCACCAATATCGAAGCGCGGGTCGAGGAGCTCAACTCGACGCTGCAACGCGAGCGCATGGATCGCGCGGTGGCCGAAGGCGCACTGGAAGCCGCGCGCAAGGACAATGCGCGGCTGCAAAACGAGGTTGCGGCGTTGCGCTCGGCGTTTCGGCGCGGGGCGCCGCTCGATAGCGCGCCGGTGGCGCCGAGCGACCCGGCCAATGACGAAGCGCCGGCCGAGGCCAAGAAGGGCAAGGACACGCAAACCGCGTAACATGCGGCGCGCGGCGTCGCCGCAACTCGATATTTCGCAATTCGGAACGCGGGGCACTTGGTCCCGCGGTCTTTTGCAGTGGCGCGCAAAGTCGGCTCGCCCTATATCGCTTACATGCGCACATTGATCATTCTCGCATTGTTCGCCCTGCTGGCGGCAGCGGTCTGGTTCGCAGGCGCCGCGTGGGAGCGATTTGATAGCGACGCCATGCCGGTCTATGGCAACTTTGTCATTGCCGGCTGCATTTTGTTCTCGCTGCTGATCGGCGGCGGGTTGATGGCGCTGGTGTACTACTCGAATCGCCACGGTTACGATGACGGCAGCGCCCATCGCATCGATGAATAGTGAAAGATTTCAATCCTCGCGTGCCGCCGGTTTAACACTTATCAATCGCCTAGCACCGCCGAATTTTCTCAGAATACCTGTGCCAACGGAGATGCTTGGTCTGCGTTGCAGTTGTTTTGTTTTTTATGTGAATTGGCCCATTAATTATTCGCACCGCCATTTCCGGCGCGTGTAATCCATCCGCAATAGCATGAAGCCTGCATCTCGCGGCTCTCGGGGACGAGGCCACGAAGGCACAATCCTGCGCTTTGTGTTCGGCCACTCGATCGCGCTCGCCTGTCTGGTCGGCCTGTTGGTGATGGCGCAGGCTTATATCTTCACCGGCATGATCGTGCACTGAAAACCCTCCCTTGGGAGTTCAGTGCAACTCTGCCCTGCATCGAAAGATGCAGGGCTTTTTTTCATGCTTGGGCTATAGTCCGGCCGTCAAAACCATCCGGAAAGCCCCATGAACAAGACCCTGGTCCAGGAACAATTCGGCAAGACCGCCGCCAGCTACCTCACCTCGACGCCGCATGCGCTCGGCAAGAGCCTGGAGCGGCTGGTGGCGCTCACCTCCCCAAAGAAGACCTGGCGCGCGCTCGACGTCGCTACCGGCGGCGGCCATGTCGCCTACACCTTCGCGCCGCATGTCGAGCGCATGTGGGCGACCGACATCACCCAGGAAATGCTCGACATGGTGAAAGGCGAAGCGCAAAAGCGCGGCCTGGCCAATGTACGCACGGCCTACGCCAAGGCCGAGGCGCTGCCGTTCGACGACGCCAGCTTCGACCTGGTCACCTGCCGGATTGCGCCGCATCATTTCGACTCGATTCCCGATTTCCTCGGCGAGGTGCACCGCGTGCTCAAGCCGGGCGGCCTGTTCGCGGTGGTGGACAATGTGGTGCCGGCCGGCAGCGTCGGCGATTACGTGAACGCCTTCGAGCGCTTCCGCGATCCCAGCCATCTGCGCGCCTGGACCATGGAGGAATGGCGCGCGGCGCTAATGACCGCCGGATTCTCCATCGGCCACGAAGAGCAGCTTTACAAGCAGATGGAATTCAAGAGCTGGGCGGCGCGCCACGACGCCAACATGCAGGCCTTCCTGCGCGCGATGCTGGCGCTGGCGACGCCTGAGGTAAAGGGCGTCATGGAGCCCAAAGGCGACGGGCCCGATCTCACCTTCCGCCTGTGCGAAGGCCTGTTCATCGCCAAACGGGCGTAGCCCGCAACCTACAAAACTGGCGTAGCTCTAGCCGGTCACCAACAAACCGGACACACCCAGGGCGACCAGGCTAAGTGATTCGCCTTGCGGTCTTCGGCAACGCACACAAGCCGCTGATAGCAGGCGGCTTTTTCTGTTGCCGCTGCTGCCCGTCAACAGCCCGAATTATCATCGCGGTTCGCTAATCAGATAGTATCATTTGAAAGGTGATTCGGCGTCGCTTCGGCCGGGCGGATCGGCGTAAGATCAGGGATTACTGCCATGAGCAGATTTGGCTTTCTCGCCCGCAAAGCGGGCCTTGCCGAAAAGCCAAACGAGCCAGTCGCCACGCGCAATAATCCCCTCGAACTCGACGAGGAATTGTTCTCCTCGCTTGGCGCCCAGTTCGGCGGCGAGAATGAGGCTTTGCGCAATCTGCTGCTCGACGCCAACAGCAAGATCAACGAGCTCGACACCATCAAGAGCGCGGTCGGCAAACTGGTCGATCCGGTCAGCAAGGCGCTGCGCGATTTCGAGGCCGAGAAGACCGAGAAAGTCGGCCTGCAGACGGTGCTCAACAATACCCGCACCGCCTACGGCAAATTGCGCAACGAGGTCGGCGATCTCGAGAAGAGACTGGCCGCATCGGACCGCGAATGCCAGACGCTGCGCCAGGACCTTGCCGCCGCGCAGAGTCTGCTGGATACGCTGGAAACGACCAAGACAGATTACTCCATCGATCTCGCCGCTGGGCGCGCGCAGATCGCCGACCTGGAATCAAACCTCGCACAGCGCACGGGCGAATGCCTCGCCTTGCGCGACGAGAACCGCCAACTCGACGAACGGCTGGTCGCTTCCGACAAGCGCGCGATCGCGCTTGAATCCGATCTCGGCGCCGCGCGCCAACGCCTGTTGATAGCCGAGGATGAAAAGCGCGCGCAGCAGGGCCTGCTCGACAAAGCGGGCCTGGAAGCCGCCCGCATATCGCGCAAGATGACCGAAACCGAAGCGAGCTTCAACGCCGTGCAGGGCCGCCTGCGCCACGCGGAGGCGGCGATCAACGAAGCGAATATCGAGCGCGCACGGCTCGTCACCTCACTCGATGAGGCCAACGAGCGTCACGAGCGCGAGCGCAACAGTCTGAATATCCGCTTCGACTCGCTGCAGACACGCGCGGCGACGCTCGAAAAGGTGGTGGGCGACGCCCGTGAACTGCTGCTCGCCCGCGCCGAACAGATCCGCGAATACGAAAGGCGCAATGGCGAGGTTGCGACCGAGCGTAACGAGTTGCAGGAGCGGGTATCCGTCCTGCAAGCCGCGCTCATCGAATTCGAATCCAAATACAAGGAGGCCGATCAGACCCGCTTGGCCTACGTGGAGCGCAACACGACGCTGGCACGCGCCTATACCGCCAAGGAAGCCGCGCTGGCGCGCGCCGAGGACGCCAATGCCGAACTCGCCGACCGGGTCGGCGCGCTGGAGACTGCGCGCGCCGGCGAGAAGCAGGCCGCCGAGCAGAAGATCACCGAACTCGACGCCGCGTTGCGGCGCGAAAAGCTCGACCGCGCGGTGGTCGAGGGCGCGCTGGCGACCGCCCGCAGGGATTTCGCCAAGGCGATGCGCGACGTGATGGCGCTGCAACGCAACACGGCTGCGCCGGCCGAGCCCTCGCGCGCCGCCAACGCTGCCTAAGCAATTCGTCGGAATTTGCCGTATCGCCGGGCCATCGCCCGGCGATATTTTTTGGCGCGACCTCCCCTCCCCCCATGAGCGATTGCGAGTGGTGGGGAGGGTGAGGAGCGTCAATTGATTTGCCGCAAGGCGGGCCGGTACGGTTGCCGCTAGCTTGCGGCCGCATCATCCCGGCGGGGGCCGAGAGCTGCGACATGCCCTATCGCGTCAATAGCGACCTGCCGTCTTCCGTCCGCAGCCATCTGCCCGAGCACGCGCAGGACATCTACCGCGAGGCATTCAACCACGCCTTCGCCGCCCATGCCGACGAACCGGATCGCGAAAAGCGCGCGCACATGATCGCCTGGGCGGCGGTCAAGCGCAGCTACGTCAAGGCCGGCGATATCTGGGTCGTGCGCTAGCTAACGGGTCAAAAAGCCGATGGCAGCATAATTGAATTGGGCGCGTGCCAGCCAATCCACGTCGCAGGTGTCGCGGCGCTGGCAGGCGCCAACGGCCTGCGCCAAAGGTGAGACTCCGGCCGGCCAGGCGGCCACAACGGTCGCCACCCCAATCGCCGCCTTGCCGCGCACGGTATCGGGCTGCACCTGAGGCGCAACCGTAGGCATCGACGGGGATTTGCTAGCTCGGTCCATGGTTTTTATTTGAACCGATTTTGCCGGCGCTGCATTGATCCAGCGCAACGGGTAAAGCGCAACGCTTCCGGAAAAATACGTAGGGCTCCCGTTACCGCACCAACTCCCGCATCGCCCGATCCAAGCCCTCCAGCGTCAGCGGATACATCCGTCCGCCCATCAACTGGCGCACCATCTGGATCGAATAGGTGAAATCCCATTCCTTCTCTGGCACCGGGTTGAGCCAGACGGCTGCCGGATACGTGCGCGTCACCCGTTCCAGCCAAAGCGCGCCCGGCTCCTCATTGTAATGCTCGACCGAGCCGCCGGCTGAGCTGATCTCGTAAGGCGACATCGAGGCATCGCCAACGAACACCACCTTGTAGTCGTGCGGATAGGTATGCAGCACGTCCCAGGTCGGCGTCGTCTCCTGAAATCTGCGGCGGTTTTCCTTCCACACTTTCTCGTACAGGCAATTGTGGAAGTAGAGATGCTCCATGTGCTTGAACTCGGAGCGCGCCGCCGAGAACAGCTCCTCGGTCGCCTTGATGTGCCAGTCCATCGAGCCGCCGATGTCGAAGAACAAAAGCACCTTCACCGCATTGTGCCGTTCCGGCCGCATGAGAATGTCGAGATAGCCTTTGTGCGCAGTGCCCTTGATGGTGCCGTCGAGATCGAGCTCCTCGGGCGCGCCGGTGCGGGCGAACTTGCGCAGCCGGCGCAGCGCGATCTTGATGTTGCGGGTGCCGAGTTCGACCTCGTCGTCGAGGTCCTTGAACTCGCGTCTGTCCCACACTTTCACGGCGCGGAAATTGCGGTTTGACTCCTGGCCGATACGCACGCCTTCCGGATTGTAGCCATAGGCGCCGAAAGGCGACGTGCCGGCGGTGCCGATCCATTTCGAGCCGCCTTGGTGGCGGCCCTTCTGCTCGGCCAGCCGCTTGCGCAGCGTCTCCAGCAGTTTTTCGAGGCCGCCCATGGCCTCGATCTGCTTCTTTTCTTCCTCGGTGAGATATTTCTCGGCCAGCTTCTTCAGCCACTCGGCCGGAATCTCGGCCTCGGCGCCCTCGCTCAGCAATTCGAGGCCCTTGAACACATGGCCGAACACGCGGTCGAACTTGTCGAGATTGCGCTCGTCCTTCACCAGCGTGGCGCGCGACAGGTAATAGAAGTCCTCCACCCGGCGCGAGGCAAGATCGGCCTGCATCGCCTGCATCAGCGTCAAATACTCGCGCAGCGTCACCGGCACGCCGGCGGCTTTCAACTCGCTGAAGAAGGTGACGAACATGGCGTATTTCATTCATGTCGGCATTATCGCGCCGGCGTTCGCAGCCATCGTCCCGGATTGTCGGCATCGACGCAAGCTGTTAGGATTAAATCCGTGCCCAAACGAGCATTGCCCGATATGCGACAGGGTGAGATATCCATAGCGTTGGCGCCCGAGGTCGTCGGTGGCGAGGAACTCGTCGCCAAGCAATCGGCGGTCGATGCGAAAGGTGCGTTGCGCGCAGTTCCCATCGCGGGAGTCGTGTTTCGACCGACCCGTCCGGTGCCGCACGAAGACGGCCACGTCACCGAGGTCGCGCGCGCGACATGGGACGTGCTCGACGAACCGATTGTTCAGGTGCATCTCACCACCACCCTGCCCGGCCGCGTCCGCGCCTGGGGACTGCATCAAGGTCTCAGCGACCGGCTATTCGTCGTAGACGGATTGGTCAAAATCGTGGTGTTCGACGGCCGCAATGGATCGCCTACGGCCGGCCGCATCAACGAGTTCACGGTCAGCGCCAAGAACCCCGGGCTGTTGGTCATTCCACCCAATCTCTACCACGGCTGGAAGAACATCGGCACCAGCGAAGCCATCCTCATCAACATGCCGACGCGGATGTACAATTACGAGGCGCCCGATGCGCTCGACCTGCCATGGGACTCCGAAGCAGCTGGCCGTATCGTGCCTTATCAGTGGTAGGGATTTGTCCCGTCCGCGCCCATGACCCCGCGCTTCAGCGTCCTGCTTCCAACCCACAACCGCGATGACGTCATCGGCTTCGCCATCCGGTCCGTCCTGTGGCAAACCGAGCCGGATTTCGAGCTGCTCGTCGTCGGCGACGGCTGCACCGACCGGACCGCGGAGGTCGTCGCTCAATTCGACGACGCGCGCATCCGCTGGTTCGATCTGCCCAAGGCACCGCTGAGCGGATACGCCAACCGCAATATTGCCCTGCGCCAGGCACGCGGGCATTACATCGCATACGCCCAGCACGACGACATCTTTTTCCCCGATCATTTGAGCCGATTGGCGGCAACCGCCGAACACGCGCGCGCGCAATGGTGCTACAGCCGGCCGCTTTGGGTTGAACCGGACGGGCTGATTGTGCCGTTTGCGGTTGATCTGACGAGACCGAAAGAGCTGGCCGCCTTCCGGCGCGGGAACCTCATTCCGTCATGCTGCGTGTTGCACACGCGCGGCATCTTGGAACAGGTGGGTTATTGGCCGGAGGATGTCGCCAGGATTGCCGACTGGGTCTGCTGGAACCGGATGATCGATCTCGCGGGCGACGCGTGCGTCGCCTATTGTTCCGAACCGACGGCGCTGCACTTCCGCGCGGCGTGGAAGAAGGGACCCGAATTCGACATGCCGGAAGTCCGAAAAATTTCAAAAATCGCGAACAAAAATAAATGGTGGCCGGAAGCATTCAGGCTTTCGATTACGGCGGGCGTCACCGAGCAACAGGTTGCTTTTGACCTGATGGCCTCACATCCCATGTCCTATTGCGAGACGTTGCGGACGGCCGTGCGCGAGGTTAATGGCCGGACCTCATTTTGGCGTAGGCCGCGCTTGGCGTGGAACCGCCTTGCGCGATCATAGAATAGTGCGGCAATAAAGACTTGGATGGCCGGGATAAACCGGCCATGACCAAGACGACCGGGGGGTTCAAACGATGCCAGCGCGCGACCGCGCCCTATGGGCGCTTGCCGTCGTCTTGTCGGTCGCGCTGCTCATCGCGCCGGCGTTTTGGAACGGCTTTCCGCTTTTGCAATACGACACCGGCGGCTATTTGTCGCCGTGGTACGACGGGCGCCTGCATACCAACCGCGCGATATCCTATGGCCTGCTGCTGGTGCTGGGCCAGTGGCCCGACTTCTGGCCGGTCTTGTTCGTGCAGTCGGCACTCACGATTTGGCTGCTGTCACTCACGTTACGCGCGCACCAGTTCGGCCGGCAGCCGCTGCTGCTGCTTGCCATCATCGCCGCGTTGTCCATCCTCACCACGTTGCCCTGGCTGACCGCCATCCTGCTCACCGATATCTTCGCCGGGCTCGGCGTGCTCGCGCTTTATCTCCTGCTGCTGCGCGACGACGCGTTGAGCAAGCGCGAACGCATCGGCCTGGTCGTGTTTGTGGCGGCATCGGCAGCGACCCATAGCGCGACCATGGCCGTGCTGGCGGGACTAGCCGTCGTCGCCACGATTGTCTGGCTCTTCGACAGGGCGCGCATTCCATACCGACGGCTGTTGCGCGTCATCGCGGCTCTGCTGCTCGGTATGCTGATGGTGCTGACGACCAATGCGCTGATCGCCGGTCGGTTGACCTGGACGCCCGGCGGTTATGCGCTGACCTTCGGTCGCATGCTGCAAGATGGCATCGTCAAGAAATATCTCGATGCGCACTGCCCCGACGCGAGCCTGCGCCTGTGCCCTTACAAGGACCAATTACCGCGAAGCGCCGACGCTTTCTTCTGGGAAGACGACCTGTTCACCAAGCTCGGCCGATTCGACGGCCTACATGACGAGATGCGCCGCATTGCGCTCGCAGGCCTCGTCGATTATCCCATGCTTCAGTTGAAATCGGTCCTCACAGCGTCTGCAATCCAGCTCACCATGGTCGAGACCGGCGCCGGTGTGGTCAGATGGGTCTGGGACAGCTACTACAGCATCAAGAATCATGTGCCCGCCGCCGTGCCGACGATGATGGCGGCGCGCCAGCAGCGCGCCGACATTGACTTTACCGGCCTCAACCGGCTGCACGTCCCCGTCGTCAATCTCACGATGGCGCTGCTGCCGCTCATCGCGCTGCTGACCCTGCGCCGCAAGGGCCTTGGCGATATCGGGGAACTCGCCACTGTCGCCATGCTCGCGCTGCTGGGCAATGCCGTCGTATTCGGCGCATTCGCCACGGCGCATCATCGTTACGGCGCGCGCATGGTGTGGCTGGCCCCTTTCGTCGTCATGCTCGCGCTCGTGCGCTTGTACGAACGCCGCCGAGCCAAGGGCGAGACCCCCCGTTTGCCGCTTGGCGAGCGGACCGCCTTGGGTCGCCTGCCGAATTGACCTAGACTTGGCATACAAATTGGCTCCAGGGGGCAATCCGACGATGACCATATCCATCCTGCATACGGCTGTGCTTGCCGCGGTTCTCACCGGCGGATTTTCCGCCGCCGCCATGGCGGACGTGCTCAAGGACCTGGCGCCCGGCGGCAAGCTGCGTGCGGCGATCAACTTCGGCAATTCGGTGCTGGCGCAGAAGGACGAAGCCACTGGCCAGCCCAAAGGCATCACGCCCGACCTCGCACGCGAACTCGGGCGGCGGCTCGGCGTCCCGGTCGAGCTCATCACATACGAGGCCGCCGGCAAAGTGTTCGACGCGGGCAAGACCGGGGCATGGGATATCGCTTTCATCGCGATCGAGCCGGTGCGCGCCGCCGAGATCGAATTCACCGCGCCCTACGTCATCATCGAGGGCACTTACATGGTGCCGAAGGACTCGCCGCTCAAGGTGATCGCCGACGTCGATCGCCCGGGCGTGCGCATCGCCGTCGGTCTCAAGTCGGCCTACGATCTCTATCTGACGCGCACGATCAAGAACGCCACCGTCGTCCGCGCCCCGGTGGGCGGCGGCAAGGCCATGATCGACATGTTCATCAACGACAAGCTCGAGGTCGCCGCCGGGGTGAAGCAGCCGCTCCTCGCCTACGCCAAGGATCACCCAGAGGTGCGGGTGATGGACGGCCATTTCATGGAAATCCAGCAGGCCATGGGCACGCCCAAAAAAGCCGGCGAGAGCCGCACCGCCGGCGCGGCGTATCTGCGCGCCTTCGTCGAGGACGTGAAGGCCTCGGGATTTGTCGCCGAGGCGCTCAAGCGCAGCAACCAGTCGGCGGCCGTCGCGCCGCCGGCGAAGTGAGGATTGGCTGGTGAGACTTGGCTAGTGAGACTTGGCTAGTGAGACTTGGCTAGTGAGACTTGGCTAGTGAGACTTGGCTAGGGCGCGGACCCATAAAGGCTTAGCCAAAAGCCGACCTGCACTAGTCGCGGACGAATGTCTGTTTTCGGGGGTAAAGCGGACATTGTTCGAACCTGTCGGTTAGTCCGCTTTTGACCCATAGCGACATTGGCTGTGCGCTGCGGCAATGGTTTGATGCCGGTTTCAGCCCCTATCAAAGTACTCGTTTGAGCCGCTACAGATGCCGTCTCCTGAGCTTGGGCTGATCATGAAGCGGCGCGAGTTCATCACGCTCCTAGGTGGTGCGGCGTCGTCGGGCCGTGGCTGCTCGCATGCGCGGGCAGCAGCAGGCCGGCGAGATGCGGCGTATTGGCAGTGCTGTATGCAGTTCAGCGCCGCGGACCGATCGGCAAGGAACAGGTCGCCTGAGAACGCGTTCGTGCAGAGTCTGCAGCTGACAATCGGATTGGACCAAATCGGCCGCAATCTGCGGTATCGATACTCGATGGGCCAGCCGGAGATACGCGCCCAAGGTCGCAAATGACGCTGCAGAACTGGTTCTGTCAGCAGCCGGACAGTGATCTTGTCATCTGGTGGCCAGTCATCGTACGCGAGCACTGTTGCTCCAAGCGAGCGCCAAGCACCATGCCGATTGTGTTCACTTGAGCAAACCCCTGATCCGGTTGGCGCTGGGTTTGTGGATGAGCTCTCGCGCGCCCAGGCGGCAACGCAACCGGATTTTCAATTTGATCGATTACTAGCCTTGGAGCGTCAAATGGCTGTGTCAGCGAGTCTGCCGAGGCGTCTGAAGCGGGTAGTGGTCCTGTGCAATCCCCCCACAGCCCAACGGGACACGGCCAGTTCGGCGACGATCCAGTCGGGGCGCCGTCGCTCGGCTTGGAGGTGAGCCAGGTCAGACGTGCGTCGACGCCGCCGAAATCGAGCGCATGCTCGTCGCGGCCTTCGCGCGCGGGCTCGAATGGCGGCCTGATGAGGTGACGGCGGAGCGGTATTGAACGATTGTCTCATCGTAGAGACTGTGAGCGATCACAACTGGCGGCCCGAGTACAAGTTGCCTGCGATCTACTTCGAGCGCTTGTTCGTCAGGCCGGCGGCTTGCATCTCCTATGGGCCTGATGCACGATCGGCACCCGCACCGACGCGTCGGCAGCGTCTACGTCGACCGTATCCTGAAGGGCGCGAAGCCAGCCGATCTCCCGGTGCAGGCAGCCGACAAGTTCGATCTCATCATCAATCTCAAGACCGCCAAGGCACTCGGCCTCACCGTTCCGCCGCCGCTGCTCGCCTCGCGCAGACGAGGTGATCGAATAGAGGTGCAGTTTGCTGCGGTGCGATCGGTCGCTATTGGCACAAAGCGGACATTCGCGGCACCGCAATATTTGTCCGCTTTTGGGCTAAGAGCGGACATGCCAGCACGCGGCGTGTTTTGTGAGCCCGCGCCCTCGTGAGGCTTGAATAGTGAGACTTGGCTCGTGAGACTTGGCTGGAGCAAGCGCCGTTAGGCCTGCTTCTCAGGCGTTCGCACCACCAGCCCGTCGAGCTCGTCGCTGACCTTGATCTGGCACGACAGCCGCGAATTCGGCCGCACGTCGTAGCCGAAGTCGAGCATATCTTCTTCCATCGGCGACGGCTCGCCGGTCTTGGCGCGCCAGGCCTCGTCGATATAGACATGGCACGTGGCGCAAGCGCAGGCGCCGCCGCATTCCGCCTCGATGCCGGGAATGTTGTTGCGGATCGCCGTCTCCATCACGGTTGAGCCGAGCTCGGCGTCGACCGTGCGGGTGGTTCCGCTGGAATCGATGTAAGTGATCTTGGGCATGGCGGACGGATGCGGGAAGTTGCGCCGGAATTAGCGCTAGGCGGCGCCCCGTATATAATCATTCCGCCGCAGACGCTATCCCTCCAACGCGCCCAGCAGCCCTTCGATCGCCGCGCATGCCTCGTCGATGGCTATGGCAAGCCGGCCGACAGCGATATCGCGATCGGCGGTGCTCGCGGTCTGCTCGACCGCCGCGGCGGCGAGCATCACGTTGCCCGCGCCGATGCTCGCGGCCGACCCTTTCAGCGTATGCGCGAGTGTGGCGACGACCGCCGGCTCTCCGGCGTGCATACGTGCAAGCAGCAGGCTGGCCTGCCGGTCGAACAGTTGCAGGACCTCGCGCTCGAGGCTGCGGTCGCCGAGAGTCATGCGCGCGAGCTGGCTGAGGTCGATTGCCGCGGTTGGCGCGGCCGGTTCCTGGTCGACGATCTTGGTCGCGAGTTGCGCCATGAAACCTCCCGAGGGCTCTGCGGCCCTTTTGTCGCCGCGCACTGTGACCTGCGCGGGACCAAAACGGGGTAAATGCGCGGCCGCCACAGGCCGGGTTTCCGTGGCGTAGTTAATGGGCGCTGTAATCCGCCTGCATTCCGGGGCGGAAATGTCATGGTTAATAGTAAGTTAACGATGATGAAAAAGTCCTTAATCTCGCGGTTTCTTTCGTAATGCCAAGCCGATAGGATGGCAGGCGCGCGATATAAAGCATGATTTGGGGTACCCGCGGCCCCCTGGATTCCCGCCCGTAGGTGCGACCCGTCAAGCGGACGGGTCGGGCCTCAATTGTACGGCGTAATGACGAGGCGACGACCGAATGGCGAATATCCCGCAGAAATCCACCGACCTGACCGAAGACGCGCTGCTCGCCATCCAGGAGGCGCTCGGCACCGCCCAGCCGGAGCGCCGTGCCGCGCCGCTGACCACACCTGCGGACGCGAGTGAATCCGAGCAAGCCACGCCGCTGGCGGCCGACGACCTGTTCAACGAGGCGCCGCAGTCGGACACCTGGGATCCCGACGGCACCCTGACCCGCCGCCCCGCCAATGACGACCGCGCCAGCCTTGGCCTGATGCTGCAGGCCATGCACCGCCGCCCGGCGCGCCTGCCCTATGTCGTCGCCAGCGTCGCCGCCGCCGTCTGGACCGCCGGCGTCCTCGCCACCGCCTATCTCTACGGCGACGAATTACAGGCTCTGTTCGCGACCTTACGCGGCGGCCTTGCCGCGGGGGCCGGCCTGGTCAGCGCCATCGCTGTGCCGGTGATCTTCTTCTACGTGCTCGCCCTCATGTTCCGTCGCTCGCAGGATCTGCGCCTGGTCGCCGAGACCATGGCCGAGGTGACGATGCGACTGGCGCAGCCGGAAGCCGCTGCGCGCGAAGAGATCGTGACGGTCGGCCAGGCCATCCGCCGCGAAGTCGCCGCCATGGGCGACGGGGTTGAGCGCGCGCTCGCGCGCGCCGCCGAGCTGGAATCGCTGGTGCACAACGAAGTCTCCGCGCTCGAGCGCGCCTATAACGACAACGAAGTGCGTATCCGCGACCTGCTCAGCGAACTTACCAACCAGCGCGAGACCTTGGTCAATCAGGCCGAGCACGTACGCAACGCCATCGCCAGCGTCCACCTTGATTTGTCGCACGACATCACATCGGTCGGCGATCTGGTCGCCGACAAGGTCAGCGAAGTCGCGCAGCGCGTCACCCGCACGCTGACCGAGAAGGGCGAGCACATCACGCTCGCGCTCGGCCATGTCGGCGATTCCATGATCGATACGCTGACCGAGCGCGGCTCGACCTTGCTCGACCGCCTGGAGACCACCGGCGACCGTGCCAGCACCGCGATATCGTCCGCCAGCGATCAGCTGACGAACAGCCTCAATTTCAAGACCGAGAACGTGCACACCGAGTTTGCCGACCTCGCCGCCCGCCTGCAGCAGATGATGACCGCCCGGCTCGACCAGGTCGCGTTGGGCTTCGCGCAGAAGGCGGCCCTCACTATCGAGGCCATGGCGAGCCGCTCGCAAGCGTTCAACGACACGCTCACGCAAACCGGCGGCCAGATGGCCGAAACGATCGCCGCCCGCGCCGAGGCAGTGAACACCACGCTGCGCTCGACCGGCGAAGCGCTGGGGCGCGACTTGGACCTGCGCGGCAGCGATGTGGTCGCCAAGCTGGAGCAGACCGGTTCGCGCATCACCGATACTCTGGTCAGCCGCGGCGACGCGGTGGCCAACAACTTCCGCGAAAACGCGGAAGCCCTGGCGCAGCTGATCAGCAGCCGCAGCGACGCGGTCAAGGACATGCTGGCCACTCGGCTGCAAGCCTTCGAGGACATGTTCAACCACGGCGGCACCGCGCTCGCCGAAAAGGTCTCGCGCGACTCCACCATGCTTGGCGGCCTGATCACGCGCCACATCGCCGAATTCGACCGTACGGTGAAGAGCTATGGCGGCGAACTGGTGGAACGCCTGGGCCAGCGTACCCAGGACGTGTCCGAAGCGATGCGCAATTACGTGGATACGTTCGATCAGCGGGTGAGTACCCGCGCCGGAGAACTGACCAGTTCGATCGACGTACGGCTCTCGCAGTTCGAAGAGACCCTCGGCACACGCGTGTCCGATCTGACGACCCGCCTGACCGACGGCGGCAAGCAGGTTATCGACACGCTCGACGGCCGCATCGGCGCGGTATCCAGCACCATCACGACACGCGGCACCGAAGTCGCAGATACGATCGGCGCCAAGATCGCCCAGATCGACCAGACCCTGGGCGCGCATGCGCTCGAAGTCGCCAACACGCTCGATAGCCGCGTCACCCGCTTCGAGGATCTGCTGGTCGGGCGAGCCGAAACCGTCACCAATCAGCTCGAGGCCCGCACCAAGGCCGCCGCCGACGCGCTGCATGCCCGCCTGGAACAGCTCGGCCAGTCGATCAAAACCAACTCGGCGGATGCCGAACGCTCGCTCAGCCAGATCTCGCTCATCACTAGCGACACGCTGCGCAACAGCGCCGACGAAGTCGAACGCAAGCTCTTGGGCGTGAGCGCCGAGGTTGCCCGCAACTTCGTCGGCAAGGCCGACGAGATCACGGAAGCGGTCATCCATCGCACCGATGAGCTGACGGCCGTGCTGTCCGACAAGAGCGGCAGCGTACTCGCCGCCATCAGCGAAAAGGGCCAGCAATTTGCTAGCGATGTCACCAAAGCCACCGATGAAGCGGTGAAGTCGATCGAGGAAAAGGGCTTGGGCTTCACGCGCACGATGCTGGACAACAGCGCCGAAATCTCGCGCATGATCAACAGCGCGGGCGAAGCCGCCGTCAATACTATCAACCACAGCCTCAACGATCTGCACGGCACCGCGCAGCAGGCGATCGAGCTGTCGAAATCGACCGTGACCGCTACCGTCAACGAGATGCTGGAAACGCACAACATGCTGCGCGCCGATACCACCGCTCTGTTCGAGCGGCTGCGCGAAGCCAACATCATGTTGCAGGAGGTGCTTTCCGGCTCGCATGCCAATATGAGCTCGCTCGAAAATACGCTGGTGTTGCGCGTGTCGGAATTCGTCACCGCCATGAACGAGGTCACCAGCGCGACCGGCGCGGTCGCCAACCAGGTGGAAGGCAATATCGCCGATTTCCGCGAAGTCACCGCGCGGATGATCGCCGATCTTGGCGAGCTTGCCGGCCAGTTCAATGCCCACGGCCGCGACCTCGCCAATGCCGCTGCGCAGATCGACAGCAGCAACCGGCGCACTGAAGAAAGCATCAATGAGCGCCAGACGGCGCTCGATTCGCTGATCAGCACGCTCGACACCCGCACCGAAGACCTCGATCAGCGGCTCAAGCGCTTTGCCGGCCTGCTCGACAAGTCGCTCGAAGCGGCCTCCACCCGCGCGCGCGACGTCGCCCGCGTGGTATCGGAGTCGACTGCCGAGAGCAGCAGCAAGCTCAGCGAGCAATACGAGCACGTGCGCGAACAGGCCGAGGATGAACGCCGCCGCACCGCCGAGGCGATGCGCTCGATTTTTGACCAGACCACCGGCGACACCCACGCGATGTTCAGCGACGCCAACGCGCGCTTCGCCGAAGCAGTGCAGGACATGAAGCAGATGGCCGCTGAAATGCAACGAGAGCTCGAAGCCACGCGCACCGAACTGCGCCGCGGCGTGTTCGAGTTGCCGCAGGAGACCGCCGACAGCACCGCGCAGATGCGCCGTGTCATCGTCGACCAGATCGAGGCGCTGGCCGAGCTCAACCGCATCGTCGCCCGCCACGGCCGCAATCTCGACACGGTCGACCCGCGGCGCCCAGCGCGCGAGGAGATTTCGCTCGTGGCTGGCGGCGGCCGCAGCGAACTTCCGTCTCGCCCGGCCCCGCGCGCCGACGTCGGCAGTTTCGCACCGGTCGCCCGCCGCGTCGAAGCGCCCTCGCTCAACCCGCCCGCAAGCGCGACCGGTCGCACCGGCTGGCTGACCGACCTGCTCAGCCGCGCCTCGCGCGAGGACGGCGAATCGGACCGCGACAGCCCGCGCGAAACGGCACGCGAGCCGCTGCGCGGACCCGAGGAGCGTACGCCCCGGCACAGCATCGAATCGCTCGATTCGCTCTCGGTCGACATCGCCCGCATGATCGATCACGACGCGGCGGCCGATCTGTGGGACCGCTACAAGCGCGGCGAGCGCAACGTCTTTACCCGCCGCCTTTACACCTTGCAGGGCCAACAGGCGTTCGACGAGATCCGCAAGAAGTACCGCGCCGACCGCGAGTTCAAGCAGACGGTGGATCGCTACATCGGCGAGTTCGAGCGGCTGCTCGATGAAGTCTCCCGCGACGATCGCGGCCAGGTGGTGGCCCGCACTTATCTCACCTCGGAAACCGGCAAGGTCTACACCATGCTGGCGCACGCGGCCGGACGCTTCGACTGACCACAGCGGCACGACGCGGGTGACCAAAATTTAGGCGGGCTCGGAAATCGGCCCGCGTGGAGCCATTTTAGCCGTTAACGAAGCCAAATTTCAGTTTGCCTCGGGCCGCTATCTGGCGGATAATTAAGTCGTTGTTGTCGCGTGGGGGCGACGGCAGCCGCCAAAAGCAAGAAGAAAAGCAGGGTCATTGCCGCCAAAAAAACTTGGCGGATTGGAGGGTGGAACCAGGCGTTCATGCATGAGCGCCAATGGCGAACACGGCAATCTGGGAGGATAAGCCATGCTCACGCGTGTTCATTCGGCACGTGCATTCGTCGCACGCGGCCTCGCTGCCGTTGTCTTTGCGGCATTTACATTCAGCCTGATCGGACTTTCCAGCACGACCGCCTGGTCGGAGCCAAAAGACATCAAATGGGGCACCGGCCCGGTCGGCTCCGTCGGCCACAAGGCGCTGGTGGTGCTCGCCGACCTCCTGAACAAGGAGATGCCGAACTACCGCATCACCGTTCTGCCGATGCCCGGCGCCGTGATGACCGTGAAGGGCTACGCCACCGAGCAGATCGACGCCTTCTACGGCTCCGACGATGCGCTGCGCGAATTCGCCAGCCGACACCGGCCGCTTCAAGGGCTTCAAGGCGACCATGAAGCGCCAGCCGGTGCAGTCGATGTGGTTCTATACGCTCGACGTCGGCCTCGCGATCAAGGCCAGCAACAGCGACAAGATCAAGAAGTGGACCGACCTCACCGGCAAGAAGGTCTTCACCGGACCGCTGCCGTTCGACACCCGCCTGCATCTCGAGACCGCGATGGCCGCAGTCGGCGCCAAGCACGTCTACACGCAGGTCGACCTGTCGAACGCCGGCTCGCAGCTCAATGCCGGCACGATCGACGCCATCATCGTCTATTACACGGGCGGCGTCGTGCCGGCGCCCGTGGCTCACGGAAGCCTCGCTGTCGGTGGATTGGGCCGGACTCAATCCCTAGCCCGGAAGAACTCGCCAGCTCAAGTCGAAGAACGTTCGCCGTCGAGGACGTCGATGCCGCAAGACATCAGCAAGAAGGACATTCACGTTCAAGCGCTGACGCTGCTGCCATTCTACTGGGGCTTCGACATCGGCATGAACATGTCGGCCGACGACGTCTACAAGATGCTGACGATCGTCGACAAAAACGCCGACAATCTGGCCAAGCTCGACGGCGACTTCGCGCAGATCTCCGGCGGCAAGCTGGCCGAATTCCAGACCAAGGCGCTGGAGCAGACCGTGGGATCTCATCCCGATTCACCCCGGCCTTGCCAAATTCCTGAAGGAAAAAGGCAAGTGGAATCCGAAGTGGGACTCCAAAGTCGCCGCGATGTGATCGCGTACCGATACGTGGAAACCTGAAGGCGGGTGCGGCAACGCGCCCGCCTCATTTGAACATCCAGACCACAGGTTTGACATGACCGATACCATTTCCGGACGGCCGATGTTTGTCATCAACGCCATCTATTACGCGATGGCGATCTCGGTGTTCGTTTCCATTTTCGTCTACTACTGGACCGACATGGGCGGGCCGACGCTGCTCGCCATGACCCTGATCCCAATCATCTTCGCCTTGTTCACGTTGCAGGCGCTGCGCGACAACGATTTCTACCCGGCATTGCCGGCCGGCGTGAATTACGCGATCGCATTCGCCTACTGCGCATTCTCGTTTTATTGCGCCTATTACATGAACACCGAATACATGGCGCTCGGCCTCGAACGCATCGGTTCATGGAATACCATGGATATGACGATGGGCGGCGTCATGACGCTGCTGATCATGGAATATGCGCGCAAGCGGCACATGCCGCTGTTCATCCTCAACATCGTGCTCATTCTCTACGCGGTCTACGGCAACTACGTGCCGGGCATGTTCTATCACGCCGGCATGACCTGGGAGCGCGTGATCACCGCCAGCAGCGTCGAGATAGCGACCGGCATCTTCTCCAGCCTGCCGCAGATCGCGCTCACCATCGTCGGCTCGTTCCTGCTGGTGCTCAGCCTGCTGCGCGGCTTCGGCTGCATTCAATCTTTGCTGCGCGCCACCAAACGCGTGGCCTTCCGCTCCCCGCACGCCATTCCGCAGTCGGCGGTGGTCGGCTCGATGTGCGTCGGCATGGTGAGCGGCTCGGGCGCGGCCAATGCGATCACGATCGGTTCGGCAACCATCCCGGCGATGATCAGTTCCGGCATTCCGCCGGCGACCGCAGCGGCGATCGAATCGGGTTCCTCGCTCGGCGGCCAGCTGATGCCGCCGGTGATGGGCATCGCCGCCTTCCTGATGGCCGAATTCCTCGGCGTCGACTATTTCGAAGTGGTGGCGCGCGGCTGGGTGCCGGCGCTGATCTACTACGCGACGGTCGCGACTTCGGTCTATTTGGTGGCGATCAAGTACCGCGCCCGCATCGTCATCGCCAAATCCGACGGACTGACCTGGCGCGACATCGTCAATCTGGTCGCCTTTGCATCCACCGTCGGCGGCCTGGTCGTCCTGATGGCGGCGTTCTACCTGTCGCCCTCATTCGCCGCGCTTTACATCTTCTGCACTGTCGGCTCTGTGCTGATCGTCATCCACATCGGCGATTTGCTGCGCTCGCGGCAATGGTCGTTCGGCAAATTCATCCAGCCGATCAGGATCTTTCTCGATTCCTACATGGACATGATCTGCGATCTGGCGTTGTTGCTGGCGACGCTGTCGATCATGACCGCGGCGCTGGTGATCACCGGCGTGCCGACCAAGCTCGGCTCCCTGCTGATCCAGGCCGCCGGCGTCAATCTCGCCGCCATGGTGCTGATGGCCTTCATTTTCGGAGCCATCCTCGGCACCGGCCTGCCGCCGGCGCCGACCTACATCCTGGTTGCGATCGTGATCGCACCGCCGATGATCCAGGCCGGCGTCAATCCGTGGGTGGTGCATTTCTTCGCGTTCTTCCTCGCTTGTTTCGGCGAGCTCACACCGCCCACGTCGCTGGTCGCCGCCGTCACGGCCAAGATCGCCAATGCGTCGTTCTATACGGTGCTCAACCGGGCGATGCAGATCTGTATTTCGCTGTTCACGTTGATGGTGGCCGTGTTCGTCCATCCGGAACTGGTCATCAAGCCGGGCCTCGATCAGATCGGCGCCGCGTTCCTGGTCGGTATCGCGACCATCGGACTTTCGTTCAGCATCCAGGCCAGGTTCTCTGACACGCGGTCCGTAGATGTGGCGATTCGAGTAGTGAACGCGGCGTTCGCGCTGGTGGCGCTTTTCGTGCCGAACTACAGCATCGCCTCGGCGGCCTGCGTACCGGTGCTGATCACGATCGGCTACTGGCTGGTGTACCGGCGCAAGCTCGAAGCCGGCGAGCCCGAGGTGGTCGAGCTCGACGTCAAGGCGCTGGAGCGTGCGGCCGCCGGCAGCGGGCGCTCGGCACTATGAGCTGAGCGCCGCGGGGCTGGCGCTCAGCTCTTATATTAGGCGGGAGCCGGGCGCCCGATTTCCATCGACTGACTTCGGCTAAACGTTCACTGCTTGGCCCGCGCGCGAGCGCTTGCCGTGGAAATAGGCTCGCAGCCAGGGATGGGCGGACGCCAGCATGGTGTCCATCGTGCCTGCCGCGATCACCTTGTGGTCGGCCAAAACCGCGATGCGGTCGCAGACCGTATGCAGGCTGTCCAGGTCATGGGTCACCATGAAGACGGTCAGCCCCAGGGTGCGCTGCAAGGTCGCGATCAGCGTATCGAATTCGTCCGCTCCGATCGGATCAAGGCCGGAGGTCGGCTCGTCCAGAAACACGATCTCCGGATCGAGCGCGAGCGCGCGCGCCAGGGCCACGCGTTTGGTCATGCCGCCTGACAATTCCGCCGGAAACTTCTCCAGTGTGCTGGCGTCGAGCCCCACCATTTCCAGCTTGGCAACGACCAGTTCATCGAGCAGTTGCTGCGACAGCTTGAGATATTCGCGGATCGGAAATTGCAGGTTTTCCCGCACCGTCAGCGATGAAAACAGCGCGCCCTGCTGGAACAGCACGCCCCAACGCCGCTCGATCGTCTGGCGTTCGGCGTCGGGAGCCGCCGCAAGATCGACGCCCAGCACTTTGATGGTACCCGCACGCTTCGGCAGCAGGCCGATAATGGTGCGCATGAGCACCGACTTGCCGGCGCCAGAACCGCCGACGAAGCCGAGGATTTCACCGCGGTAGACGTCGAGATCGACATGATCGAGCACGATGTGATCGCCGAAGCCGACTACCACGTCGCGCACCTCGATCACCACGTCCTTGCCGCCGTTGGCTTTTATTTTCCCTTGCGCCATTGCTCACATCCCGACCGAGGCGAAAAAGATCGCGAACAGGCCGTCGAGCACGATCACCAGGAAGATCAACTCCACGACCGAGGCGGTGGTCTGCAAACCGAGCGATTCCGACGAGCCCTTCACCGCCATCCCTTCCACGCAGGCCACGATGCCGACAATAAACGCCATGAACGGCGCCTTGATCATGCCGACCTCGAAGGTCTGCAGCGAAATCGCTTCCTTGAGCCGCGACATGAAAATGTCGGGACTGATGCCGCCATAGAGCCAGCACACCAGCCCGCCGCCATAGAGCGCCGCCATCGATCCGAGGAAGGTGAGGATCGGCACGCCGATGATCAGCGCCACGATGCGCGGCAGGATCAGCACCTCGATCGGATCGAAACCCATGGTGCGCAGCGCGTCGATCTCTTCGCGCATCTTCATGGCGCCGAGCTCGGCGGTGTAGGCGCTACCCGAACGGCCGGCCACCATGATGGCGACGATCAGCACGCCGATCTCGCGCAGCACCAGGATGCCGACCATGTCCACCACATAGATGTCGGCGCCGAACTTGCGGAAATGAAACACGCCCTGCTGCGCGATGATGCAGCCGATCAAAAACGTGATCAGCATAATGATCGGCACCGCGCGCCAGCCGACATTGTCGAGCTGATGCACCATCGAGGTGAAGCGGAACCGGCTCGGGTGCGCGACGACGCGCAGCAATGCATCCGCCACCGCGCCCACCATGTTGACGAAGGCTTTGAACGAGCCGCCGACCGCGACGATGCTCTCGCCGACCGAGGCGATCGCGGAACCGATTGAATTGCCGCTGCGGCGTGCTGACGCCGGCTCCCGCTTGACGCCGTGCACCTCGCCCATCAGCGCGCGATAGTCTTCCTTGAGGCCGGTCACCTTGGTATCGCAGCCGCGCGCGGTGAAGCTGCGCGTCAGCCGCTCCAGCAGCCAGGCGCCGAAAGTATCGAGCCGCTCGATCCGGCCCATGTCGATATCGACGCGCTTGACGGCGCCGCCGCTGCGGGTCGCAGCGTCGATCTGCGCCTCCAGGCTTTGGGCGTTCTCGGCCACCCAGGCGCCGCGCGCGGCAAGCTTGAGTTGCTCGCCCTCAGCGGTCGTTTCGAGCAACACGTCGCTCATGGCCAAGCCTTTGATTGCGCTTCGTTTCCTCGGGGATAAAGTGAGATCGATCGCCGGGCCGTGCTTGACCCAAGGCCCTGAAACTGTCGAGGCTTTGGCGGTGGACATGCCTTTAACCCTCGCGCTTGCTGCCGAAAGCTGGCCGATCGCCGATTCCTTCACGATCAGCCGCGGTGCCAAGACCGAGGCCGTGGTCGTGGTCGCCGAATTGGGCGACGGCAAGGCACGCGGCCGCGGCGAATGCGTCCCTTATAGCCGCTACGGCGAAAGCGTCGAAAGCGTCATGACCCAGATCAAGGCCCTCGAGCCATTGCTCGCCGCCGGTCTCGATCGCCAGGGTTTGCAAGCCGCGATGCCGCCCGGGGCCGCCCGCAATGCACTCGATTGCGCATTCTGGGATCTCGAAGCCAAGCGTAGCGGGCGTCCGGTCCATGAGCTCGCCAGGCTTGCCGCCCCGCACGCGCTCACCACCGCCTTTACGATCTCGCTTGGGACCCCCGCCGCCATGGCGGAGGCCACAGCCAAGGCCGCCAGTCGCGCGCTGCTCAAGGTCAAGCTTGGCGGCAACAGCGATCAAGGCGGTGATGCCGCGCGCATCGCCGCGGTGCGTGCCGCGGCGCCGAAGGCAACGCTCATTGTCGATGCCAATGAGGGCTGGGACGAGCATAGCCTCGCCGCCAATCTCGCTGCCTGCGCGCTAGCCGGCGTGGAGCTGGTGGAGCAGCCGCTGGCCGACGGCCGCGACCAGATCCTGGCCCAGATCAAGCGGCCGATCCCGATCTGCGCCGACGAAAGCGCGCACGATCGCGCTTCGTTGCCGGCGCTCGCCGGCAAATACGACGCGGTCAATATCAAGCTCGACAAGGCCGGCGGGCTGACCGAGGCGCTGGCGATGGCCGCGGAAGCCAAGCGTCTCGGCTTCGCCATCATGGCCGGCTGCATGGTGTCGACCTCGCTCGCCATGGCGCCGGCGATGCTGCTGGCCCAGACAGCGCGCTACGTCGATCTCGACGGACCGCTTTTGCTCGTCAAGGATCGGCCCGATGGCCTGCGCTACGAGGGAAGCTTGGTCCATCCGCCGATCGCCGCGCTGTGGGGTTGAGCGCGCCGGTATTAGGGTATGATTGATATTTCTCAATGCGCCTACGCACGGTTGCGCACATGAACACGGCATGTCGAAACCGTCGACTATGGCCGAACGTTTGCTCGCGCATGCCCGCATCTGCCGGGAGATCGCCAACGCGACCCTGAACGAGGAAACGGCGAGCAAGCTTGAGCGGTTGGCCATGGACTGCATCCAGGCCGCCCGCGACGCCGATCTCGAGCCGCAGCGCGAGATGTTCCACAGCGCGGCCCGAACACGTCCGGCAACTACCTGATTTTATTTCCGAACTATCCCCATTTTCTTGGTTAACCAAGTCTTTCCAATATCCGTCCCGCTGGCCTAAACTTGCGCTTAAATCGCACAACCGCCGGAACAGGCGGGTAGCAATCGTGGGGACGCGGTCATGCGGATTCGAGGCCTGTTGTTCTGCGCCGCCTTTTTGGCCTGCAGCGTTACTGCGGCGTCGGCCACTATGCGCATCGCCGAGGACCGCGGCGGTCAGATCGGCCAATACCTGCAAAGCTTCGCCGCGGTGCGCGAGAGCGGCGAGCGCGTGGTCATCGACGGCAATTGCCTGTCGGCTTGCACGCTGGTGCTCGGCTTGATCCCGCGCGAAAACATCTGCGCAACGCCGCGCGCGCGCTTCGGCTTCCACGCCGCCTGGATGCCGGATGCCGACGGCCGCCCGGTCACCAGCCCGATGGGAACGCAGGCGCTGTGGAGAATCTATCCGGCTACGGTGCGGCATTGGATCAACCGGCACGGCGGCCTGTCGCGCAGAATGATTTACCTGGAAGGCCGCTCGCTCAGCGGCATCGTGGCGAGTTGCGACCGTCCGACGACGCGCGCGCAAATTCGCTCAGAACGCCGCTACTCGGCGCGTCCGATGCGCGACATACCCGCAAGCGCCGCCAGCGACCGCCGCTAGCACCATGGCCGCGTAGGCGCGGCTGCCGAAGGCGCCGTAAAGCCATCCCGATAAAGCCGTCGCTACCGCCATCGCCACGCCGAGTGCGATTGCGAGATAGCCTTGCGCGGTCGCGCCCCGCCAGGCCGGCGCATGGCGCGCGACGAAGCCGAGCGCGCCAAGATGGGTGGCGCCAAACGAGGCCGCATGCAGCAGTTGCAGCCAAGGCAATACCAGCGCCGGCGGATCGAGCGCCATGACCGCCCAGCGCAGCGCGCCGCCGGCCGCTCCGATCATCAACAGCACCGTCGGCTGAAAGAACGGCGGCAGCCGCCCGGAGATCGCGAACAGCACGATCTCCGCGATCACGCCGAGCGCCCATAACGCCGCGATCGCCGTACCATCGAGGCCGGCGGCGTGCCATTCCAGCGTCGAGAAGCCGTAATAGACCGCGTGGCTTGATTGGATCAGGCTGGCCGCCGCCAGCACCGCGATGAAAGCGGGATCGCGCAACAAATGCTGACGCGGCTTTGCCGGCTCGTCGGCCAGCGCGGCGCCAGCCGACAGCGGCGCCAGCATCAGCGCCGCCAGCGCGCTGACGAAGCTCGCTGCGGCGATCAGCCAGATCAGATGGCGCGCGGGGATCGTGTCGGTGGCAAAGCCTGCCAGGAAGGTGCCGAGAATAAAGGCCGCCGAGCCCCACAGCCGCACCGGCCCATAGGCGCGGCCGCGCGCGGTGAGGCCCTTGAGCGCATAGGTTTCGGCCAATGGCATTACCGGCGTGAGCGCCAGCGAGACCAGCGCATAAGCGATCAGGATCGCACGCGCCCCCTCGGCCAGGCCCACCGCATGTAGCCGGCGACGCCGAGAAAGCTCGCCGCGACGATGGCGGCGCGCAAGGCGTCGCGCCGGTCGGCTGTGCGCGCGACCAGCGGGACGGCGATCAGGCGCGCGACGATCGGCGCCGCCAGCACGACGCCGATCATCTGCGGGTCGAGCCCCTTGGCCTTCAGCCAGACCGGAAAGAACGGCAATTGGATGCCGGCCGTGATGAAGAGACCGGCATAGAGCGCCGCCAGGCGCGGCGCGAAACCGTCTTGTACGTGGCTTAAGGGCCGCATTTTGCCGTCTTTTTGCTGATGCATGAGCCCGTTACCGCGGTTTCGGCATCATGCCTGGCTAGCCGAATCAGGCCGGCTGATTCATAAACGGACGGTCACGGATTGCACATGGCGAACGAGCCGTTAGCGCTGGCGATCAGGCCGCCGGACGCGCCCACCGAGGACGAGTTTCTGACGCTGTGCGCCGCGCTGTCGGCGAGCGGGCGCGGCCGTGCGTTCCTGGCCGAATACACCCGGCGCAACCGCAACGCCGACACCGAGGCGCTGCTCGAGGCGATCGGGCGCCTCGAGGATCGCCTGCGCGCCGACGCTTCCGCCGTGCAGCGCCTGCGCGACGATCTGCGCATGCTGCTGATCGCCGTCCGGCTCGCCCGCCCCGAGATCGACGCCGCCGGCCCGGCCGCGCGGGCGGCGAAGCTGGGCAAGCTGCTCGACCTGCTGGAGTGCCGCCTCGACGCCATGGCCGGGGCGAAATCCGCCGACACCGCGCCATCGCATCTGACCGTGGTGCCGCGGCTGGATGAACCGGAACTGCCGATTCCCTCGCCGACGAGCGTGCAAGCGCCGGCAATTGCGCTGGTCGCCCGTTGCCGAGGTGATGCCGCAGGTCGTCGTCGCCGCCACTGCGCCGCCTGCCGCCGTCGAAAAACCCGCGGTCAAGCCGCCACGCCGCGGCCCGATCCGCTCGCCGCCATCATGGCGCTGAGCGAGGCCGAGCGGCTGGCGTTGTTTACTTGAACCCTCCCGCTCGTCCCCGCGAAGGCGGGGACCCAGCGCCAAAGACACGATAGACTCTGTGTATGGTCCCGGCTCGCGCTCGCTGACGCGCGCATGAGCGGATTACATTGCCGCAATCAACTTCGCGAACAAATCCGCATCGACATTGCCGCCGGACAACACACCGACCACCACCTTGCCTCTGACCTCGAGCTTGCCGGCGAGCAGCGCGGCGAGCCCGATGGCGCCGCCCGGCTCCACCACCAGCTTCAATTCGCGAAACGCATAGCGCACCGCGGCGGCCACTTCGGTATCGCTCGCCGTGATGCCGGCGCCGATCAGTTCGCGGTTGATCGGAAACGTCAGCTCGCCCGGCGTATTGCTCATCAGCGCGTCGCAGATGGTGCCGCTCATGCGCGCATTGGCCTCGCGCCGTCCGCTCTGGAACGAGCGCAGCGTGTCGTCGAAGCCCTCCGGCTCGACGGTGTAAAATTTTGCCGAGGGCACGCGCGCCTTGACGCCGAGCGAAATGCCGGCGGCCAAGCCGCCGCCCGAGGCGCCGACCACCACGATCTCGGGCTCGAGCAGAAGCTGGCCGAGGTCTTCAACGATCTCCCGCCCGATGGTGCCCTGCCCGGCAATGATCAGCGGATCGTCGTATGGCGGCACCAGCGTGGCGCCGCGCTCGGCGACGATTTTCTTGGCGATGGCCGCGCGGTCTTCTGTATCGCGGTTATAGAGCACGATCTCGGCGCCGAGCGCCGCCGTGCGCTCGCGCTTGAGCCGCGGCGCGTCGCTCGGCATCACGATGGTGGCGGGCATGCCGAGTAGCCGCGCGGCCGCCGCCACGCCCTGCGCGTGATTGCCGGACGAGTAGGCCACCACGCCGGCGGCGCGCCGCTCGGCCGGAATGGAAGAAATTTTGTTATAGGCGCCGCGGAACTTGAACGAACCGGTGCGCTGCAAGGTCTCGGCTTTCAGGAATACCCGCGCGCCGAGCCGGTCGTCGAGCACCGGCGCGTTGATCAGCGGCGTGCGCACAGCGACGCCGTAAAGCCGCTTGGCCGCGGTCTCGATATCGGCGGCGGTCGGATGCAATGCGGTGTCGAGGACGCCCATGGGGCAAGGCTAACGCCGCGGCGCGCATAAGGGCAAGCATGGCGCAGGCCACCTTGTATCTGAAAGCCTAATTTGATTGCATTCGCCTGCTTGAAACGGGAGGACTCGATGAAAACACAATACATCGTCGCATTGTCAGTCGCGGCCGGCATCGCCATCGGCGCCGCCGCCATACAGACGCTGCATGCCCAGGCCAAGCCGCCCGGGTTTATCGTCGCGGAAATCGACGTCAGCAATGTGGAGGGCTACACCAAGGAGTTCTTGCCGAAGGCGGGGCCAGCCTTGGATGCAGCCGGAGCAAAATTCCTGGTGCGCGGCGGCAAGAACGAATCGATTGAAGGCGCGCCGCCGACCAAGCGCGTGATCATCAGCCAGTTCGAAAGCCTGGAAAAAGCGGTGGCCGCCTACAAGTCGCCGGCCTATACGGAAGCACGAAAGATCGGCAACCAGTATGCGAAATTCCGGATCTTCGCGGTTGAAGGCGTCGTACCGAAGTAACTGCCAAAATACATCCGACGAGGCCGTCTCGCTGGGCGACTTCGTTTTTAGGCGGCAATCGGCGCGGACTTGGCGCGGGCGAATCCAGCCGCTCCCGTAACGTGCTCGAGGAACGTGGCGGCGCTGGCTTGCCACGTCATGCCGAGCGCGAAATCGCGGCAGTCGTCACGCGAAAGGTCAAGCGCCTCCAGGCAGGCGCGCCGTAAATCATCGTCGAGCCGACCGACCGGCGCCTCGCCGATCACGTCGCGCGGTGCCGCGGCCGGAAAACCGGCGACCGGCACGCCGCTTGCCAGCGCTTCCAGCAGCACCAGACCGAAGGTGTCGGTGCGGCTCGGAAACACGAACACGTCGGCGGCGGCGTAGATCTCGGCCAGCGCTTCGCCTTCGCGGCTACCAAGAAACACCGCGCCGGGGTAGGCTTTGGTCAGTTGGTTGCGTGCCGGCCCGTCGCCGACCACCAACTTGGTGCCGGGCAAATCGAGCTTGAGAAACGCTTCGACGTTCTTCTCCACCGCCAGCCGCCCGACGGTCAGGAAGATCGGTCGCGGCAGATTGAGAGCGACGTCCGGGCGCGGACGGAAAAGGCTGGCATCGACGCCACGCGGCCACAGCCTCACGTTCTTGAAGCCGCGCGCGGCGAGTTCACTGCCGAGCGTCGGGGTCGCTGCCAGCACCGCCGCGCCGGCGCAATGAAATCGCCGCAAGAATCTCCAGGTCACGTCGCAGGTCCAGCGCTCCGGCACCGGCAAGCGTTCCGCCAGATAGTCGGGAAAGCGGGTGTGCAGACTGGTGGTGAACGGCAGGCCGCGGCGCAGGCAGACGCGGCGCATGGCATGGCCGAGCGGGCCTTCCGTCGCAATATGGATGGCATCCGGCCGCGCGCGCTCAAGTTTGCGCTCGACGTCGCCCGGCCCGGTCAGCGCCATTCTTACTTCGGGATAGGTCGGAATCGGCAGCGTCCAGAACTCGCCCGGCGTCAGGAATTCCAGTTCTGCGCCGAGCGCGCGCGCCTCGCGCGCGACATGCCCCAAGGTGCGCACCACGCCGTTGACCTGCGGATGCCACGCATCTGTGGCGACCAGGATTTTCATGCCGCTTGCGACTGCGGCAGCGGCGCGGCCTTCTCGATGCTTTCGCCGGTATGCGTCCAGGTGATGATCTCGAAGTGGCCGTCGTGGCGCTCGGCCACCGCCGTGCAGCTTTCAACCCAGTCGCCGCAGTTGATGTAGCGCAGGCCGAAGTCGTCATGCATGGCGGCGGTGTGGATGTGACCGCAGATCACGCCATCGACGTGATGATGCTTCGCTTCGGTCGCGAGCGCCTTCTCGAAGGCGCCGATGTAATTGACCGCGTTCTTGACCTTCAGCTTCGCCCATTTCGACAGCGACCAGTAGGGCGCGCCCAGTACGCGGCGCATGGCGTTGAACAAGCGGTTGGCGGTGAGCGCAAATTCGTAGGCCTTATCGCCGAGCAGCGCCAGCCAGCGCGCCTGCGTCACCACCAGGTCGAAGATGTCGCCATGCACGACCAAGTAGCGCCCGCCGTCGGCACCTTCATGGATGGTGTGCTCCACCACCTCGATGCCGCCGAAATGAGTGCCGTAATAGCCGCGCAGGAATTCGTCGTGATTGCCGGGGATGTAGATGACGCGCGAACCCTTGCGGCCCTTGCGCAACAGCTTCTGCACCACGTCGTTGTGCGCCTGCGGCCAGTACCACGACGAGCGCAATGCCCAGCCGTCGACGATATCGCCGACCAGGTAAATCGTGTCGGCTTCGTGGTGGCGGAGAAAATCGAGCAGTTTGTCGGCCTGGCAGCCGCGCGTGCCGAGATGCACGTCGGAAATGAAAAGCGCGCGAAACCGTCGCGTGGCGTCTTGCGTCACGATGCGCCGATCTCCGATGTGATGATCATGCTGGAAAGCACTACCAGCCTTCGATTTCAATTTTATGACAGTGTTGTTTACCTATTTTAACTTTTAAGCGGCGGCGCATTGCGGCTCGCAGCGCCGGAACCGCACCAGCGTATAGACCCCGAACGGCGGCACCTTGCGCCGCTCGATCAACTCGGCGCCGCCATGGGTTTGCGCCCATGCCGCCAGCCGCGCGAACGGGAATTCGGGCCGCAGGCCGAGTGCGCGCGCCTTTTGCGCCAACAGGCGCTCGACCGCGGCGGCCAGCCCGCGTTCCGAATAAAGATGATTGACCAGCACGATCTGTCCGCCCGGCTTCACGACGCGCGCGCATTCTGAGAGGACGCGCTCGGGATCCTCGACCAGAGTGATGACGAACTGGGCGACCACGCAGTCAAAACTGGCATCGTCATAACGCAAGTTGTGCGCGTCCATCACTGCCAGGCCCTTGACGAACGGATAGCGGCCGCTTGCCGCCCGCATGCGCGCCCGCGCGATCATCGGCTCCGACAGATCGATGCCGGTGATCTCGGTGGTCGCGTCGTAGTCGTCGAACGAAAGCCCGGTGCCGACGCCGATCTCCAAAATGCGCCCACCAGCTTCGCGCGCGGCGCGCGCGGCGGCGCGCCTTCCGTTGACGAATACCGGCCCGCACAGCACGTCGTAGACCGGCGCCCAGCGGGCATAGGCTTTTTGCATCACCTGCTTTTCGGGATCGCGCCGCATGGTTCCCTCTCGAATCGAGTGGCTGTCGATCGGGTCCGGATAGCAACGGAGTACGACAGCCAGGCGACAAGGCTTGGTTCCTGCCCTTCCTTGGCGCGGGAGTGGGATGGGGGTGATCAATCGTGCGCCAAACCGCTATGCTTCACCCTCCCCTGGAGGGGGAGGGTCGCCCGCCGAAGGCGGGCGGGGTGGGGTGATCTCAATGCCGCGACCGCGCGCAATCGCTCAATTCAAACGCGACGCCGCCCGGCGTTTGCGGAAGAACGAGACTGATGTCGAGTCGAGGCTATGGCGCTATTTGCGACGGCTTGAGACGCACGGCATTCATTTCCGCCGCCAAATGCCAATCGGAAACTTTGTTGTCGACTTTGCCTGCCCGGCCGCTCACCTCATCATCGAAGTTGATGGCTCCCAGCATAGCGAAGACGTTGGTCGCAGACGCGACCAGATGCGAACGCAATGGCTGCAGTCCGAGGGCTATCGAGTCCTACGATTCTGGAACAGCGAGATTGCGCGAGAGATCAATGCTGTTTTGGATGTGATATACGCGGAGATCTACGGCGCCCGCGAGGCCGAGCCGCGTATCCTGAAACATGCACGGCGTCGCCGCGTCGCAGATGTCGACGATCACCCCACCCCGGCGCGCTCCGCGCGCCGACCCTCCCCCTCCAGGGGAGGGTGAAGAGACCCCAAACGCTTGAGTGAGGAAAAGCCATGGATCTCGGAATTGCTGGCCGCAAGGCCATCGTTTGCGCGTCGAGCCGCGGGCTCGGCAAGGCCTGCGCGCGCGCGCTGGCGGAAGCCGGCTGCGAGGTGGTGATCAACGGCCGCGACGCCAAAAGGCTGGATGCGACTGCCGCCGAAATCGCCAAAGCGACCGGCGCCAAGATTACCGCCGTGGCCGCCGACGTGGCGACGCCGGATGGCCAGAAGGCGCTACTCGCCGCCTGCCCCGCCCCTGACATCCTGATCAACAATAATGCCGGGCCGCCGCTGCGCGACTTCCGCGAGCTCACCCGGGCGCAGATGATCGACGGCGTGATCGCCAACATGATCGTGGCGGTCGAATTGATCCAGAAGGTGATCGACCCGATGAGCCAGCGCAAGTTCGGCCGCATCGTCAACATCACCTCGGGTTCGGTGAAAATGCCGCTCGCCGGCCTCGATCTCTCCTCCGGCGCGCGCGCCGGACTGACCGCGTTCCTCGCCGGCGTGGCGCGCACGGTGGCCGGCAACAACGTTACCATCAACAACATCCTGCCCGGCGCCTTCGACACCGATCGTCTGCGCGGCACACTGAGCAAGGCCGCCAAGCAGAAGGGCGTGAGCGTCGAGGAAGCCGCCAAAGCGCGCGCCGCCAGCATCCCGGCGCGGCGCTTCGGCGATCCGGCCGAGTTCGGCGCGGCCGCCGCGTTCCTGTGCTCGGCGCAGGCCGGCTACATCACCGGGCAGAACTTGCTGATCGACGGCGGCACCTTCAACGGGGCGTTCTAGAGCGCGTTGACGTGCCCCGGATGCGGCGCAGCACGCAGTGGTGCGCCGCTGATCCGGGGCCTTATCAAATTCCGAACCCGTAACGATCCCGGGCGCAGCGCAGCGCGAAAGCGCTGCGCTGCGCCCGGGAAACGCCGCCAAATGAAAAAGGCCGGCGTCGCCGCCGGCCTTTTCACGTCGCCATCGGCGAAATGCCTATTTGTGATAGAGCTTCGACACCGGCTCCGGCGGCGCCGGATCGTCAAAGCGATATTTCAGGCCGACCGAGATGATGTCGACGTGGGAATCCACCGTGCCGGTGTAGGTGCCGGTGACGCCCGGAATAAATGCCGGGTTGGTGGCGTCGACGATGTTGATCGACGCGCTTTTCACGAAGACGTGCGAATATGCCAAGTCGAAGGTTATCTTCGAGGAATACTTGATAGGTGCCGCCAATCGACAGCCACAAGCGGTCGTTGTCCGGAATGGCAGGGCCGCGCACGGCGTCGGTGACCGGCGACTGCTCGAATCCAATGCCGCCGCGCAACGCCAGCCTGCGGGCTCCACTGATATTCTGCGCCAGCCGAGAAGAACCAACCGTCTCGGTAATTGAGCGGAATGACGAGGGGATTACCCGCAAGCGTAACCTGCGCACCATTTGGTTGCAGAATCGCTACGTTTGTAGTGCGGCCCCAATGCGACCATTCGACCGTACCCATTACCGTCCATTGCGAGGAAAGCTTCTGGCGCAAACCAAGGCTTACGATATCCGGGACGTTGATCGTGCCGTTGATTGAGCCGCATGGGTGAGGCCGCAAAGTGCATTAGCTGTAAAGGTCCCGTTGATCTTCTGGTTGATCCCCGAGCGATAGCCCACACCGACCGTCGTTGTCGGCGTCGGCGTCACCGTGAGGCCGGCCGTGAAGCCATAGGCCCAACCCGCGCCGTTGGCGGCTGCCTGATTGTGGCCCAAGAGAGGTGCCTTGCGTGAAGGTTATCTTGGCATATTGGATTTGCACACCCACGCCGACACTGATCCAATCGTTGATCTTGTAGGCAATTGACGGCGCAAAGTTATAGGTCGTCAGGTTCTCTCTGCCCGCGGCGAACTTACGGCCAGCCCACACATCCGGAAAGGTTTCGGCAAGACCGAACGGCGCATTGACCGACAGACCCGATCCAGAGCTTCGGATTGAATTGGTAGGAGAAATAGCTGGACGGGACCAGCGCGTCGTGACCGATGTTGCCGGTGCCGCCAAAGGCCAGGCTTGTGCCGGCGCCGGTCACAGCAGTCGGCGTGTTCGCGGAATAAGGAAGAATACCGCTCAAGGACGAATTCGACTCTGCAGGCCCGGCCTCTGCGTCATGGTCGCCGGATTCCAGAACATCGACGACAGACGATCCGCCCGCGGCGACGCCGGCGAATGACGTGCCCTGCCCGTAGGCGCTCTGCTCGCGAACCGCCAAGCCGCCGGCATTCGCATCGGCCGTTGCCACGACCAATGCCGCGAGACCGCTGCATGCGATCAAAAACGCTTTCAAACCACGGTAAGACATTGTCCCAGCCCCCAAAAATGCCGCGTCATTGGCGTCGCCGACGCTTATTTGTCACATCGTGACCCCGGATCAGTCCGCCGACAATGGCGAGAGAGTCGAATAACGGCCAAAAACCGGGCAATTGCGTATATTATTGGCTCGATGTGGCTCCCGCGCCACAGACGATTCCCCGCCGTCCGCCGGCTCCTGGCCGAGCCAAAACAAACGTCAATTCAACAACATAGGCCGCACCGGCGGTAGCCCCGCGACCGAGCCGTTTTAGGCGTTGAACTCCACGCCCAGACGCGTGGCGGTGCGCCAGATCACGTGGCATGGCGCTTTCACGTGATCGATCTCGACCACCAGCACGAACTCGTCCGGAATGCCAATCTGGCTAGCCACTTCCAGGCAGGCGCCGACGGACGACAGATTGCGCACGCGGCAATCGACGCCAGCGTCGTGGTTGAATGTGATACTTCCCGCTTTCAGCGTGCGGTGGCGCTGGATCTTGCGTCTCTCGTTCATGACATCCTCCGTCGCGATCGGCATTTGCGCGCTCCTTGTAAGCATGCCGATGAGAGGTCAGACGGTTTGACCGATTTGGCGATATTACTGTCGACGGTTTAGCCGATGGTGAAACTGCTCGTCGAAATACGAATGTTTCCGTTAGCATTTGCTAACCATGACGGGGGCGGTGGACACGGCTTTTCCGCACAAACCTGCACATTTTATCTGCAATTTACGGAATCCGCCGCCGCTCCACCGTAGAATACCGCAACTGCCACGAGGGCATGCATTGCAAGCCATGCTGAATTGGTTGACCGCCAATTGCGAATTGTTCGGCCTCCCCGGCCAGAACTGG
The DNA here is from genome assembly GCA_963770985.1 of uncultured Alphaproteobacteria bacterium. Taxonomy (GTDB): domain Bacteria; phylum Pseudomonadota; class Alphaproteobacteria; order Rhizobiales; family Xanthobacteraceae; genus Pseudolabrys. The sequence goes on from CAVYRR010000016.1 coordinate 142,586, forward strand.
ATGCTCGTCGTCGCCGGTGGGCTGTTGCTCTATATCGCCACGCTGGCCATCAGCCGGGGCCGGCACGCGGGTATCCGCTAGCGCAGTTGTGGCGATGCGGTATTGCGCCTATAGCTCGGCGGCAAGTTCAGCCATCATGGCATGTGTGAGCGGACCGGCGTCCGCGGAAAGACGATCCATGCAACTCTATATTTTCAAGTCCGAGACGCAGCCGCGACCTGCGCGCGTTTTCGGACGACCGCGGCGGCCAAAAATTGCCGGCGCAATTCCGTCCCTGGCACGCGGTCGGCGTCGTGCGCGAGGATGCGCGGCCGCCGAACAATCTCAGCCGCGACGTGATCGAAGCATCGATCGCCAGCGACGGCTACCAGCTCTGGAAATTAAAGAGCGCCAAGAAGCAGTAAGCAGCAGTAAGCGATGGTCAACCGGCCCTGCAAACCGGACGCCGATGTGAAACGGATCTGGCAACTGCTGCTGCCGGACACCGCGTTCCCGGCGTGCGGCGCGCAAGAGGATGCCGGCGCCGATGCAGGCGAAAACGCCGCGTCCGCGAACGACGCCCGCGCGCCGCTCCCGGTAAACGACGAGCGGAAGTAAGGGTTGCCCCATCCCCCTCCGCCATAGCATGATCCGGCGCCAACGCGCCGTTCGAACCAAACTCAAATAACAAAATTTCCAGGGGGAATCGTCACATGAAGCTCGTCCGCTATGGCGCGCCCGGCCGCGAGAAGCCCGGCATCATCGACGCCGACGGCAAAATCAGGGATCTGTCGCGCGTGGTGAAGGATATCGACGGCGCCATGCTGGCCGCGGGCGGCCTCGCCAAGATCAAAAAGGCCAATCTCAAGCGGCTCAAAGTCGTCGGCGGCAAGCCGCGGCTCGGCCCCTGCGTCGGCCATGTGCGCAATTACCTCGCCATCGGCCTCAATTATTCCGATCACGCCGCCGAGGGCGGTAACCCGATTCCGAAGGAGCCGGTCGTCTTCAACAAGGCGCCGAGCTGCATTTGTGGGCCGAACGACAACACCATGATCCCGAAGGACGCCAGCAAGCTCGATTACGAGTGCGAGCTCGTCATCGTGATCGGCAAGCGCGCGCGCTATCTGACGAAGGACAAAGCAATGGACGTCGTCGCCGGCTATTGCCTGGGCAACGACGTGTCGGAGCGCGCGTTCCAGCTGGAGCATGGGCAAACCTTCGCCAAGGGCAAGGGCGCCGAAACCTTCGGCCCGCTCGGGCCCTGGTTCGTCACCAAGGACGAAATCAAGGACCCGCAGAATCTCGCGATATGGTCGAACGTCAACGGCGAGAAGCGCCAGAATGGCAATACCCGCAACATGATTTTCGATTGCCAGCATATCGTTTGGTATTGCTCGCAATTCTTCGTGCTCGAGCCGGGCGACGTGATCGCCACCGGCACGCCGGCGGGCGTCGGTATCGGCCGCAAGGTGGAGCCGAAATATTTGCGGGCCGGCGACGTGGTCGAGCTCGGCGTCGATGGGCTGGGCACGCAGCGACAGAAGATCGTGCCGTTCAAGGCGTGATGACGCGAGGAATCGGTGCCGATGCCTGATCGCAAGCCATTAGCGGCGGTTCCGCGCGGACTCATCGATGTTCCGGTCACGCCCTTCACGCCGGACAATAAAGTCGATCTCGACACTTTCGTACGCGTCATCGAATTTTTGCTGGCGCACAACGCCACATCGCTCTGCATCAATCTGCATCTTGCCGAATTGCTGAATTTGACGCTCGAGGAACGCAAGCTGCTGGCCAAAGCGGCGGTCGAGGTGACCGCCGGCCACGTGCCGGTCATTGTTCATGTCAGCACGCCGGGCACCGACCAGGCGGTCGATCTGGCCCGCCACGCCGAAGACGTCGGCGCCGACTGCGTGGTCGCCATCGCGCCCTATTATTGGAAGCCGTCGCAGGAAGCGCTGTACGAACATTTTTCGGCGATCATCTCGGCGACCGATCTGCCGTTCATCGCCTATAACTCGCCCACCATCATGGACGGCGTCGGCATCGCCCCCGCGACGCTGATCAAATTGATGCAGCGCTACCCCAAATTCATCGGGCTCAAAGAGGCCAGCCACAACTGGGAAAAATATCTCGAACTCGGGCGCGCCGCCAAATCGGTTCGTCCGGATTTCGGCCTGTTCGTCGGCACCGAATGGATGATCCCATGCCTGACGCTGGGCGGCACCGCCTGCATGTCGGTGTTCGGCGGCATCGCGCCCCGCTTCGTCAAAGCCCTGTACGATGCGACGACCGGCGGCCAGTTGAACGACGCGCTTGCACTGCAATACAAGTTTTCCGAGCTCTATCAGATCGCCAAGGTGGAATATCCCGCGCCGACCAAGGCCATGTGGGAGATCATGGGGCGGCCGGTCGGCGCCCCTCGGCTGCCGAACCGCCCGCTCTCGGCGGACGGCAAAAAAGCGATCCGGTCGGCGCTCGAAACGCTCGGGTTGTTCGACAGCGAACCGCACGGCTGGTAGACAACATCGGACAAGAAATTCGAACGGTTTGGACACTAGGGAGACGACAATGAGAAAATTGCTACCTGCAATCGCGGCCGCCATCGGCCTGCTGGCCCTCGCATCGGCGTCATCGCTCGCGCAAGAATGGCCGACACGCGGAACGATCCGGCTGATCGTGCCCTACCCGGCCGGCGGCGGCACCGACGTGGTCGCGCGCATCGTGGCAAAATATCTGCAAGAGCGTTTGCAGCAGACCATCATCGTCGAGAACCGCGGCGGCGCCAACGGCCAGGTCGGACTGCAGGCGCTCAAGCAATCGCCGCCCGACGGCTACACCATGGCGATGACGTCCGACTCACCCATGACGGTCAACAAATGGGTCTACAAGAATCTGCCTTATGACCCGATGAAGGACTTCATCCACGTCACGTCGGTGATCCGCCTGCCCTCGCTGCTGGCGGTGCATCCGTCGCTGCCCGTGCACAGCGTGGCCGAGCTGATCAAGCTCGCCAAGGAGAAGCCCGGCGCGCTCAATTATGCCTCCGCCGGCGTCGGCAATTTCAGCCATCTCGAGGCGGAACTGTTCGCGCAGGCCGCCGGCATCAAGCTCGTGCACGTTCCCTACAAGGGCACCGGCCCGTCGTCGCTCGGGCTGATCGCCGGCGAGGTGCAGCTCTCGTTCAACAACGTGTCGACGCTGTGGCCCTATGTAAAAGAGAAGAAGTTGGTCGGGCTCGCGGTCATGGAACCCAAGCGCATGCCGGATCTGCCCGACGTCCCGGCGATCAGCGAGACCATCCCCGGTTTCGACATGGCGCCATGGGTCGGCATCATCCTGCCGGCCGGCGTGCCCAAGCCGATCGTCGACCGCCTGACCAAGGAAATCCTCGCGGTCATGAAAGACCCGGCGGCGGTGAAGATCTTCACCGAGCAGCAACTGGTGGTGATGACGCTGCCCGGCGAGCAGTTCACCGCGCTGATCCAGAAGGATTCCGACAAGTGGGAGAAGGTGGTGAAGTCGGCGAACATCAAGCTGGATTGATGGGCGCTTACACTCACGCTTAAAATTCTGTGCATGAAAAAAGCCCCGGGGTCTCGCCCCCGGGGCTTTATATTTCGTTGCTCTGGATTCCGGGTTCACGCGCTTCGTGCGTGCCCCGGAATGACAGCGCCATGATGGTGTTGGCCACGCCCATGCCGAAGTCCTGGTGGAAGTGCGCCTCCAGCCGCTTGTTGATGCGTTTTTCTACCGAAGTGTCACAGATATGCTGTGAAGGAGCTAATCCACACCAGGATCGACATCAGCAGTCCGATAGCGCCGGCGTTCTCTGCAAAGGCCGTGGCGTTTCCTGGCATCCCAACGCGGAGCCGTGCTTGGTCGAGGTCTTCCGGGATGGAAATTCGCGCAGGATAGGCCTTGGCGCCGGCGATTGAACCCGATCGTGCCAGCGTGCCCGAGACCGCGACTTGCCCCTGGCCCACGCCTAGCGGAATCTCCATGATCTTGGCGTGATAGATGCGGCCTGGGCGATCGTCAAATACGAGTTTGACTGACGCACCGGGCCTGACGGTTTCGAAGGCGTTTGGCGGGAACATCCCGATCAGCATGATGTCGTCTGTGACGATGAAAGACATCACAGAGCGCGCCTGCAATGCCCGATCGCCAACTGTCAGGGCTAACAGCGTGACGGCGCCGTCTGCCGGTGCGCGGATCGTTGTCTGGTCAAGCTCCCACTTCGCGTCCGCGAGTTGAGCTTCGATCTTCGCCACGGTGGTATTGACACCTCCGATCTCGGACTCCATGGCGAGCTTGGCGTTTTCCTGCGCGGCTTTGGCCGCCTGGAGTTGCGCCTGCGTCGTCGCATGCTGAACGGAGGTGTCCTGCTCCCTGAAGACGGATTGCGCTTGTTCACCAGTCAGCTTTTGTATGTCCGAAAGCCGCTGCGTGAGGTAGGCGAGTTGCTTGGTCAATCCTTCGACATTCGCGCCGGCCTGCTCGTAGCTCGCCTTGAGCTGTTTAACCTGCTGCTTCGCCTGAGCTAGCGATGCTTCAAGATTTTGAACCTTGTACTGAAACGGGGCCGGATCGATACGGAACAATACGGTGCCGGCTTTCACCGGCTCGTTTAGCTTGACCGGTATTTCAATGACCTGCCCTGAAACGTTAGGCGTAACCTCTGTGACCCGAGAGACGACCGTGAAGCTGCCGGATGGTGTCAGATAATTGAAAAGTGCAAGAAAGACCGCGAGGATGAACGCGCCGCCTAGCGCCACGATGGTTCCTGAGGCCCAGCTCAATTTGAGGAGCTTAAGTTTCGAAAACAGCAGCCACGCCAGCAGAATGTAGAGCGTCAAGATGATGAGCATGACTGCGGGAACTCCAGCTACGTCTCAGCCGTTTCAGCGCGCGCGCTCTTTTGGGACGAGCGGGTTAGGCTGCTTGCGAAGGTCGGCGACGATGCGCTCGACCTCGGGCAGCGCGTGCTTGTAGAATTTCTTCAATCCGGCGCAGAGATAATTGAGACCCGGTTCGCCGTCCGGCGTGCGGATCAGCCGGTTTTTCGGACATTCGCCCCAGCAGTCCTTGAGATAGGAACACTCGCGGCAATAGCGCGGCAGGGTTTCGGACTTTGCGTAGCCGAACTTGACCTGCTCCGGAGCGAACACCATTTCCGCCAGCGGCTTTTCTCGCAAGGTTCCCAACCGATATTCTGGATAGACGTAATGGTCGCAGGAATAGAGGCTGCCGTCATGCTCGACCGCGACAGCTTTGCCGCAGATTTCGCTGTAGATGCAAAGCTGCGAGGGCAGCCCCAGGTGCTGGGCCACAAGGGTCTCGAAGTGATTGACCAGGACTTTGCCGTAGTCCTTCCGCCGCCATTCGTCGAACACTCTGGACAGGAAGTACCCGTACTCCTCGGGATCGACGGACCAGTCAGTGACGACGGCATCGGGGTGATCCGGGCGCGCTTGGGGCGTGCCGACGATGGGCAGCCGCAACTCGTCCCATCTCTGCGGCGCCGTCGTCTCGAATTCCTTCAGCTGCACGATCGGGATGAACTGGATGTAGGTGGAGTTGAGCTCGCGGCGCAGAAAACGGTAAACATCGAGCGGCTTTGATGCGTTGTGCCGGTGCACGCAGGTCAGCGTATTGAACGGCACGCCGAATTTACGCAGCAGGTTCGCCGCCGCCATGACCTTGTCGAAGGTCGGCGCCCCGCCTTTGTTGATGCGGAAATGGTCATGCAGTTCGCGCGGTCCGTCGATGCTGAGCCCGACCAGAAAGCGATGCTCCTTGAGAAACTCCGCCCACTCTTCGTTGAGCAGAACGCCATTGGTCTGCAGGTCGTTTTCGATGCGCTGGTTGGGCTTGGCGTATTTCTTCTGCAGCGCGACGACGCGGCGATAGAAATCGACCCCGCGCAGCGTCGGCTCGCCGCCCTGCCACGAAAACACCACCTCGGGGCCTGTGACGCCGTCGATATATTGCCGGATAAACAGCTCGAGCGTTTCGTCGCTCATCTCGCCGGTGCCGGGTCCCTTCGGCAGCGTCTCTTTGCTCAAATAGAAGCAGTATTTGCAGTCCAGGTTGCACGTCGACCCGCTCGGCTTGGCCATGACGTGGAAGCGGCCGCCGGTCGCTGCGTACTGCTTTTGCGGGATGCTGTATTTATCGACCATTGTGCCACGCTCGTTAATGCCGGCCGCAAGACCCTGTCCGGTGCATCCCGGAGCTGCGGCCGGCCCACGCTGGGCCGGCCATTACCACGATCAGCAAATTCTTATTTGGCTATTGACGCTCTGGCGGCGGCGATCTTCGCCTTCACCGCATCGAGGTTGAAGCTCGCGCCCTTTTGCATCGGCGGAAATTCAATCGCCGTCATGGCCAGCTTCTCGACCTGCTGCTGCACAAACACGAAGCGCCAGAACTCGTACTTGAACCAGTCGAAGTACTGTTGCGCCCCCTCCTTGGTACCGGCATTCGGCCAACCGGTGCGCTCGAACGGATCGAGCCGCAGGTTGGTCAGGTAGGGCACGTCCATCTTGGTCTTTTCACCGAGCCAGCCGCCAGGTTGGTCGATAAACCGATATTTGTAGTCGTCAACGCGCACGGCACCGAGTTCGCTTTCGCCGAAGTACCAGACCTCGTGCCGGTTCGACGGACCCTTGCCGGTGATCAATTCCATCTGGTTGTAGCCGTCCAGATGCACTTTGTAGGTCGTGCCGCCGATCTGCTTACCCTTCTTCAGCTCCTCGGCGATGTTCGGATTGCCGGCCGCGGCCAGCAAAGTCGGGAACCAGTCGAGCCCGGAGATGATGCCGTTTTCGACCTTGCCGGCCGGCACCTTGCCGGGCCAGCGGATCATGGCCGGCACCCGGAAGCCGCCTTCCATGACTGTGCCCTTGCTTTGCGCGAACGGCGTCTGTCCGCCATCCGGCCAGGTAAAGACCTCGGTGCCGTTGTCGGTGGTGAAGATGACGATGGTGTTGTCGTCCACACCGATGTCCTTCAGCTTTTTCATCACCAAGCCGACGTCGTCGTCGAGCTGCGCCATGCCGGCCTCGTGGATGGACCAGCTGTTCTTCGAATTGCGCATCGCCTGGTACTTCGGCGACAGGTGAGTGACGATGTGCATGCGCGTCGGATTGAGCCAGAGGAAGAACGGCTTGTTGTCGGCCTTGGCCTTGTCGACGAACTTGAGCGCCAGGTCGCGGATTTCGTCGTCGATGGTTTCCATCCGCTTCGGGCAGAGTTCGCCTGCGTCCTCGACCTTCTGTTTGCCGACCTTGCCCCAGCGCGGGTCCACGGTGGCGTCGTCCGCAGCCGCCGCATAGGAGTGGACCATGTTGCGCGGACCGACCTGCGACCTCAGGTCCTGCGGGTAGTTCGGATGGCAGGGGTCTTCCATCGCGTCGAGGTGATATAAATAGCCGAAGAATTCGTCGAAGCCGTGCACGGTCGGCAGAAACTCGTTCTTGTCGCCGAGGTGGTTCTTGCCGAACTGGCCGGTGGCGTAGCCCATGCCCTTGAGGGCGGCGGCAATCGTTACGGCCTCCGCCGGAATGCCGGTGGGGGCGCCGGCCTGGCCGACCGTCGTCATGCCGGTGCGGATCGGCAGTTCGCCGGTGATGAAGTTGGCGCGGCCCGCCGTGCAACTCGCCTCGGCATAGTAGTCGGTAAACAGCATGCCCTCGGCGGCGAGCCTGTCGAGGTTCGGTGTGCGGCCCGCCATCATGCCGCGGTGGTAGGCGCCGATGTTCCAGATGCCGATGTCGTCGCCCATGATGACGACGATGTTCGGTCTTTGCTGCTGCGCGATTGCCGGCGCGCTGGCCACCACGACTGCGCTCAAACACGAAGCCAGCAAACCGTTCTTTAGTTTCCGGCTTAGGCTCATGGCCATCTCCCGCGCGATAATTGTGTGAACAGCTTCGCTCAGCCTAGTCCCGATCCCCACCTACTCCAACCTCACAATCGAGTGATAAGTTCAAATTGAACTCAAGAACGTTTACTCAAATGCCGTTGCTCGAGCCAACGATCGACTCCGATCATTCGAGCTTCTTCTTGTCATATCGTTGTCATAGCGACCTCACGAATGACATTGCCTCACCGCGCTACCTCCGTTTTCAGCTGACGAAAAGCAGCCGTCGCGTTGCTGCTTTATCTGCCCTTAGCGGCGAGCCAGGCGCGGCCGAGAAGGATCGACAGGACAACGTGCAGCGCGACCGCGGGCCACAGGGCGATACCGGTCAACCCGCCTGCCACACCGACGTAACAAAGATACAGCGCGACGACTGCGCTGTAGATCAACATGCCGACGAGCGGCGGGCCCGGCCAGCAGGCGACCGCCAACGCAATCAGGGCGATGCCCGCCACGCGCGCAACCGGTATGGCGATGCCGGTAAGTTCCTCACCCAACAACAACCGCCCGACGAGCGAGGGAACAACCAGCAAGGCCAATCCGGTCGCCGCTTCGGCGACGGCGGCGAAAATCAAAACCTTTTTCATTGGCCCGACTTCACTCAGTGTCTTTCGCGCTGGCGATCCTTTTGGAAATGCCTCGAAGCGACTAGCGCTTCGGTGCTTCAATAGGGTCCGGCTCCGGTGCTGGCATAGGCGCCAGTTCCGCCTTGGAGTCCTGTGGCGCCTTAGCCTCCGGTCCGAGTTTGAAGGTCAGCTTGTTGATCTTCCCGGTAAATTTGAACGGAGGATCGTAGCGATATTCCAGCAGCGCGACCCCGGTGCGGGTGTCCTGGCCGACGTCGAAGGTTTCGTCCTCCGGGAACGTGATCGGCGTGCCGTGTTCTATGGATTTCCTGTCCACTTCCTTGCCGTCCACGGAGAGCACGCCCGTCCCGCCCTTGCCCAAGCCTGGACCATCAGACTTGAAGTCGAAGACGATAGCGTGCTTGCCGGCGCCTAACTCGGGTCCTGACCAAATCGTGCGCTTGAGGTTAAGCAGGTTGTAGAGGAACACCGGCTTGCCCTTGCGAATGCCCGCCACACCTTTGCTCAGGAACAGGCCGTAGCCGCCGAAGCGCCCGCCTTCGGTGACGATCATGCCTTCGGCACCGCCCTTCGGGATCTCGACCTCGGCCGTGATGGTGTAGGACTTGTTCAGGATGCTCGGCGCCGCGCTCGCCGGCACGCCGGTCAATTCGCCCGAATAAGTGAACACCGTTTGTCCGGCCGTCAGGCTCGGGCGCGGCGTATTCCAGCGCGCGAGCGTCGTGTTATCGAGCGGCAGCACGTTGTACTTCTTCGCCTCGGCATCGAAGATGGCCTGCATCTCCTTGACCTTGTCCGGCATCTGGGCCGCCAGGTCGTTGAACTGGGTGGGGTCCTCGTTGACGTTATAGAGTTCCCACTTGTATCCGCTGACCACATCCGGCGGCGGGGCGCTGCTCAGCTCCCACGGGAGGGTCACCGGCGTCGTGGAGGCGATCCAGCCATCGTGATAGATGGCGCGATTGCCGAGCATCTCGAAGTATTGCGTGGTGTGCCGGGTCGTGGCGTTGGCGTTCGCTTTGTCCCACGTGTACATCATGCTCACCCCTTCGATGGGGTGCTGCTTGACGCCGTTGATCATCTCGGGTTGCGAAATGCCGGTCGCTTCGAGGATGGTCGGCACGATGTCGATGACGTGGTGGAACTGGCGGCGGATGCCGCCGAGGTCCTTGATGTGGCCGGGCCATGACATCGCCACGCCCTGGGCCGTTCCGCCGAAGTGCGACGGCACCTGCTTCACCCATTTGAATGGCGTATCAAATGCCCACGCCCAAGGTGCCGCGAAGTGCGGAAACGTCCGGTCGGACCCCCAGAACGGATACCAGAGGTATTGGGCCTTCACCGGCACGGCAACGCCATTAAAAGTGGTGAACTCGTTCGGTGTGCCGTTGAGCATGCCCTCGGCGCTCGCGCCGTTGTCGCCACCGATATAGATGATCAGGGTGTTGTCGAGTTGGCCGAGGTCTTCGACGGCCTGAATGAGGCGGCCGATCTCATGGTCGGCGTAGGCGAGGTAGGCCCCGTAGACATCCGCTTGCCTGATGAAAAGCCTCTTCTCCAGCCTGCCGAGGGAGTCCCACTGCGGCAGTTCTTTCGGCCACGGCGTCAGCTTGGCGTTTTCGGGCATGATGCCCAGGCGCTTCTGGTTGGCGAAGATCTTCTCGCGTACTTTGTTCCAGCCCTCGTCGAACAGGTGCATGGCGCTGATCTTCTCGATCCACTCGGGCGTGGGATGATGCGGCGCATGGGTGGCGCCCGGCACGTAATAGACGAACCAGGGCTTGCCGGGCGCGATCTCCTTGAGCTGCTTGATGTGCTGGATGGCATCGTCGGCCATGGCCGTTTCCAGGTTCCAACTCGGATTGCCCTGGAACGGATAGATGGCCGTCGTATTGCGGAACAGGTTCGGTTGCCACTGGCTGGCGTCGCCACCGACAAAGCCGTAGAAATATTCGAAGCCCATGCCGTTCGGCCATTGCTCGAACGGCCCGGCCTGGCTCGACTGGTAAGAGGGCGTGTTGTGGTCCTTGCCGAACCACGAGGTTGCGTAGCCGTTCGCCTTCAGGATTGTACCAACGGTGCCCTTCTCAATCGGGATAATTAAATCGTAACCCGGGAATCCCGTCGATATTTCGCCGACCACCCCGAAGCCCACCGAGTGATGGTTGCGGCCCGTGATAATCGCCGCCCGCGTCGGCGAGCAGAGCGACGTGGAGTGGAAATTGGTGTAGCGCAGCCCCTGTGCGGCGATGCGATCCATGGCAGGCGTGGGTATGACGCCGCCGAAGGTGCTTGGCGCCCCGAAACCTTGGTCATCGGTCATGATGAGCAGCACGTTGGGCGCGCCCTTCGGCGGCACCACGCGCGGGGCCCACCAGGCCTTCGAGTCCGACGCCTTCTCCTTGATGACTCCGCCGAATTCCGGAATGGGTGGCGGAAGTTGTTTTCCGTCGATCGTGGTGGTGGCACCGGGCTCGCCCGGGACGCCTGTGACTTGCTGAGCCGATGCCGATAGGCAACCGAGAGCCAGAACGCTAGCAACCGAAATCAGCAGATGACCAGTTTTCATGACAATAGATCCGATCCCATTAGCTAAGCAGTTCCCTCTCTGCGAGATTCATCGTTGACGCTGATCAATCGCTTGACGCCTTTTCCCTCATTGCTGCCTGAGCTTTTTGACGTCCTCGGGCGACAGTTGCGGACGATCAATTTTAATTGTCAGCTTGTTGAGCTTGGCCGTTAACGGGAACGGCGGTTTGTAGTCCGCGTCGTTGACGCCGGTGAGTGTGTCGGAGCCGATGTCGAAGCTCTCGTCCCACTGCAGGATCATCGGCAGCGTCTTGGGCATCGTCTTGGTGTCGACGATCTTGCCGTCGACCTTCAGCGTTCCGGTGCCGGGCCGGCCAACGCCACTGAAGTTATTGAACGCCAGCGTGCCAGGACCTATGCCGTCGTACTTGAAGTCGAACTCGACCGTGTGCCGCCCGGGCGACAAGGCTTCGGGGGCTTCCCATTTGATGCGCTCGAGATCGACCATGTTCCACAGGAACACCGGCTTGCCCTTCAGCAGGTAGAAGCCATAGCCGCCAAAGCGCCCGCCGGAGGTCAGGATCATGCCCTCGCCGCCGTCTTGCGGCACTTCGATGTCGGCAGTGATCGTGTAGGAAGTGTTCAGCAGCAGTGGCGAGTCGCCCTGCGGCAGGCCGGTCATCGGCCGCGTGTAGACGAACTCGCGTGCGCCCGGCGGTGATGTTCGGTCGCGGCGCGACGATACGGGCCGCCACCGAGGCGTCCATCGGGAAGACCTCGTACTTCTTCGCTTCCGCGACGAACTCCTTGCGCATCTCCGCCACCTTCTTCGGGTATTTCGCGGCGATGTCGTCGGTCTGGCTGAAGTCCTTGTTCAGGTCGTAGAGCTGGAACACCTGGTTGTTCAGCGGATCGGGATTAGCCGGGCCGAAGGCCTCCCACGGCGCACGATTGACCTTGGTGCTCAGCATCCAGCCGTCGTCATACAGCGCCCACTGACCCATCATCTCGAAGTACTGCATCTTGTGACGGGACGCCACTTTCGCGTTCTTGGCGTCGAACGTGTAGGCGAAGCTCGTGCCTTCGATCGGCGCCTGCTTGATGCCGTCGACCATCTCGGGCGCATGGATGCCGGCGACTTCGAGGATCGTCGGCACCACGTCGATGACGTGGACGAACTGCTCGCGCAGACCGCCCTTGTCCTTGATGCGCGCCGGCCACGACACCACCATGTTCTGGTTGATGCCGCCGAGCCGCGAGGCGTTCTGCTTGAACCAGTCGAACGGCGTGTCGAAGGCCCACGACCACCCCGCCGACATGTGGTTGTAGGTCTGCTCGGTGCCCCAGACGTCGTAGAACTTCATCTGCACTTCGACCGGTAGCTTGTTGAGGCCGTTGAAGAAGGCGACCTCGTTGGGCGTGCCGAGCGGCCCACCCTCGGCGCTGGTGCCGTTGTCGCCATTGATGTAGATGACCAGCGTATTGTCGAGCTTGCCCAGGTCCTCGAAGGCTTGGATGACGCGACCGATCTCGTGGTCGTTGTAGGCCGCGTAGGCGGCGAAGACCTCGACCTGGCGGATGAAAAGCTTCTTTTCCATCATCGCTGAGCTGGTCCCACGGCTTCAGCATCTCATTGGGCCAAGGCGCCAGCTTCGTATCCTGCGGGATCACGCCAAGCCGCTTCTGGTTCGCGAAGATACGCTCGCGCAGCTTCTCGTAGCCGTCGTCGAACAGGTGCATCGCATGGATCTTGTCCACCCACTCCTTGGTCGGGTGATGCGGCGCGTGCGTGGCGCCGGGCGCGTACTTGATGAAGAGCGGTTTGCGTCGGGTGCGATCTGGTGCATCCGCGTCATGTAGTCGATGGCGTCGTCGGCCATCCCGGTGACGAGGTTCCAGCCCGGCTTACCTTCGAACGGATAGATCTGCGTCGTGTTGCGGAAGAGGTTCGGCTGCCACTGGTTGGCGTCGCCGCCGACGAAGCCGTAGAAGTACTCGAAGCCCATGCCGGTCGGCCACTGGTCGAACGGCCCGACCTGGCTCGCCGCGAAGGCCGGCGTATTGTGGTCCTTACCGAACCATGCCGTGGAGTAGCCGTTGTCGAGCAGGATGCGCCCGATCGTCGCCTTGTCCTTGCCGATGATGCTGTTGTAGCCGGGGAAGCCGGTCGACTGCTCCGAGATCACGCCGAAGCCGGCCGAGTGATGGTTGCGCCCGGTGATGAGCGCCGCCCGCGTCGGCGAGCAGAGCGCGGTCGAGAACACCCGGTTGTAGCGCAGTCCCTCGTTCGCGATGCGGTCCATCGTCGGCGTCGGGATCACGCCGCCGAAGGTGCTCGGCACTCCGAAGCCGGCATCGTCGGTGATGATGAGCAAGACGTTCGGCGCGCCCTTCGGCGGCACGACACGGGGCGCCCACCATGGCTTCGATTGCAGCGCATCATCCTTGATCACGCCGCCGAACTTCGGGTCAGGCGGCGGAAGTTGTTTTCCGTCGATCGTGGTCGTTGCGCCGGGCGAGCCCGGAACGCCCGTGATCTGCTGAGCGGATGCCGAGACCGAGACAAGTAGCTGTCAACGTCAAGGCGGAGAGTCATGCATTTGCCCGGTGTCATGACATCAAAACCCCAATTGCCGTAATTGAGTACCCCGTCCGTTTCGTCAGTAACAAGGTGGATACGGGTAATAGCCGCAGGCGGGCCGATAGTACGGCCGGCAGAGGCATAGGGGTGATAGGACGCAGGCGCCTCCAACAGCCGCAGCGCCGGCATAGTAAGCGCCACGATACGCTGTGCGCCGCGCAACCCCGGCATACGACATCGGCGTGAATGGCCTACCGATAATGTCTATGAACACGGCGGCTGCGCCGTCAGCCCCGTTGAGGTCACCTTCGAGCACGGCAACGTCGAAGGTCAGGCGGTCACCTTCGAGTTTTGGCGACTTGAGAACAACAACCGCGTCACGGACCCCGGAGCCATCCTTGGTGAAGGCTGAGACGGTTGCGTTCGGAGGATCGTTTGCGAAATTGTCGCTGCCCTTTCCCCAATCCTCCACAATGCGTGTCGTGACATCATGGCCGGCAGAACGCACTGGTCGATCTGCAAAGACGATGGCGTTCGGCGAAACGCCAGTCAGCACCAATTTATCTCCATGCAAACTGACGCCGCGAGAGTTGAGAACAAATAAGGATGGAACAATGTCCGACTTGGCTGAACTCGGCGTGCCGATCGACTTCATTGGCGCCGCCGTCGGAGCTGTCTGGGCAACAGCTGCTGGCGCGAATAACAAGGCCAACACGCCGACGCCAGCCAGCGCAGATAGGATGTTCCGATTCATTTGAAATCTCCATGGAAAATACACAGCGAGGCGCACCGCTGGTCCGTTTCTCCCTAAGAGAGGTTGCGCTTGTTATGAGATCCGCGCTTGAGCAACCTTTCGCGCTGCAATACCTGCAAAGCTATTGTCCTATGGTGCACCCCTAATGGAGTACCAACAGTGACATCGCCGAAAAATCACCGCGGGTTACTATGACGGCTGCGATTGCGCCAATTGGCCGCGATTCAACGTGCTTCGCTTCTTGCACACCGGGCGCATAGCTTCCTAGTTTGCCGAAGTAATCCGTTGCCTTTTGGCAACGATCCAGATTTGTTTACGTGCGATCGATGAATTCTTGATTTTTATCAAATTTCTCTCTTGACGCAGGGGCAGCCTTTCGACTTGTAGCGTGCAGGTGCTCCTATCCTGCGTCAGAAACTGTTGGAAAACTGGCGCGATCGGATAAACAAGTTCATTCGCAAAAGACGGCGAATAGAGGGGCGGGCGTCATGAATCATTTGTGCAAAGCTGTCAAAGCGGTTGCCGCACTGGCCGTCGGCTTTGGGATTTCAACCGCTGCAAGCGCCGCGGATATGCCAATGCCGACCAAGGCGTTTGTAGCGCCGGTGCCATTACACGATTCCTGGACATATATTGTCGCATTCCCCGCCTGGACGCCATCAATGTACGGTTCGACCACGGTCAAAGGCCGTACGATAGATGTCGACGCAGGCTTCTATACCGACATTTTACCACACGCGAAAATTCCGAAGGATCTCTACGAGGTGCCGATATATTTCGAGGCACGCAAGGATCGTTTCTCTTTTTTTACTGACGTGATCTACATGCATCTTGGAATTAACGCGGATGCGACGCGAACGCGCGGCGTCGACAAACTCAATGGCTCAGTCGGGGCCTCTGCTGGCTTGAAAGTCGATATGGCCATCGCCGAACTGGCGGCCGCCTATGAGGTTGCACGCTGGGGAGGCACAAGCGTACCGGGCTCTGGCACTGCCATCGATTTATACGGCGGCGGGCGCGCATGGTGGCTCAAAGGCGAAGCCAACCTGGCCGTGTCCGGAACCGTCAATATCGGCGGTCTCACGCTCAACTCGGATGGTACTTACACAGCGTCCGACAGCGTTAACTGGGTCGATCCGATTGTCGGCGCGCGGCTGCGACACCAATTTGCCCCGAATTGGAGTTTAGTCGCCAGTGGCGATGTCGGCGGTTTCGGTGCCGGAAGCAAATTCAGCTGGAAGGCTGCCGCCGTCGTCAATTACGACTTCTACGTCCACGACAATGTCACCTGGAGCGGCATGATCGGTTACAAGGCATTGCATGTCGATTACATAAAAGGGTCCGGCCTCGATCAGTTCGAATTCGACATGACCTTGTACGGCCCGGTCTTCGGCATCACTGCACGCTTCTGACGATACGGCTATAAACGCTCATTGATCGCTCCCGCGACAGCAGGGCTCATAGTAAAAAACCCCGGGCTTATCGCCCGGGGCTTGTGTCTTCGTGGCCTTGAGAGACCGCGAGTAAGGCAAGATCACCCCACCCCGCCCGCCTTCGGCGGGCGACCCTCCCCTTTCAGGGGAGGGATTAAGAAGAATTACTCCGCCGCCTGCTGCGACCGCCCGAGCGTGGCGCGGGCCACGTCGCGGAACTCGGCGTGGCTGAGCATCTTCTTGTTGGTCAGCGAATGCAGCTTGACCGCCTGCAGCACCTTCATGGCGTCCGCTTCCGACACCTGCATGCCGACGTCGTTGAGCCACATGTTGATCGAGTTCGATGCGGAACAGGATGCTTCAGCCGTGCTTAACTATTACGTCGTGCTCTCGAAGCGCTCTCGAACGACGTTGCGCACTGAAAATGACTTTAATGAATAGATATTCAGGAAATTTATCCTAGAGTCCAGGAACCTATTTCATCTATCGGCGTTGTTGATTATCAGCATTTTTGCTGGATATTTGGAGGATACTTCATGCGTAATTTTGCTATCGCGCTTGCCGCGTGCGCGGCCGTCGGCGTTGCAATGCCGCTTAGCACGTCCGGCGCCAGCGCTGAGGGATCGGTGATCGTCGTCCAGCCGGACCGCGTTCACGACGGCGACCGCGGCCTGCACCGCGGGTGGCGCCATCACGAGAAAGTGGTGATCATCAAGCACCGCCGTCATCATGACCGCGACCGCGACCGCGACAACGATTAAATAAAAATGGCCTCGGAGACGGGGCCATTTCATTTTATTTTATGTACCGCTGTTCACTTTTGCCGTTTACCTGATGCGAGCTCGAACAAGCTTGATCTTTGCGTACACGGGCTAACTGCCACAGGTAGCGCCTGCACTTCACCGTCATTTTATGAGTAATGGCGTTACGGGTGATTATTCATAATGCTCTGGAACGGTAAACTCCAGGAACGTTTATTCGCGCGGCGAGTTTGTCCACTACGAGTTCGTTCACTAGTAGAGGAAATAACATGCAAAATCCCTGGAAGCGAATAGGCGTGGCGGCAGTGGCAGCGCTGGCGATCATTGGCTTTGCTGGTTCCGCTAATGCACAGCATCATCATCACGGTGGCGGCGGTGGATTTGGTCCGGGCTTTGTCGGTGGTCTCGCGGCCGGCGCGGTCATCGGCAGCGCTCCCTACTATGGCGGCTACTATGGTGGCCCGTACGCCTATGCTGATGGCCCGTACGCCTATGGTGGCGGGTGTTATATCGAGCGGCACGCTGTTATCAACCGCTTTGGCCATCGCGTCATACGACGCGTGCGAGTCTGCGATTAAGGAACTTACGACAGAGAACTGAGTTGGTGAAGCAATCGCTCTTGGGCTCACCCATCCCCCCGATGTCCCCGGCCCGAGAAGCGCTTAAAGGCCGCGCAAGAGTAATGCGCGGCCTTTTTTTCTTCAGCCCTTCCGCACTCGACTACGGACAGCGATGGCTTTTTGTGACGCCGGCACAAATCTGGCGGCATTAGCGACAGAGCCGCGTCAATCAAAACAAATGAGGCCGTCTAATTGAGACGGCCTCAAGTTTAGAAGATCCTACGAGAAAAGAGGTCCGAGTAGGATCGTCAAGATTCGATCCGATCAATTTCATCGCGGACGGCAAAACAATTGCTTCACCAGTAGCCGCGACGGCGACCAAAGTATCCTCCGCCGCCGAAGAGCAGAAAGAGCACAATGACAATCAAGAGCAAATCCATTGGAAACCTCCTTTAGAATGAGGCGTCGCGGAGATGTGTTACCAACAGCGTCCGCGATGACCGGCGCCGTTTCAGACCCTAATCGATTGGCTGAATACATTACTCAACACGCGCAGAGCCAAAAAGGTTCCAATCATACGGACATCGAACCGGCGCGAGGACTGCACCTAAGTTCTGATCAACGGCTGCTCATGAAGAACTACGTTCAGCAAGGAACGATGGACTTCAATATGGCCGTTGTAATCTATAAGTCCCAATTTCCGAAATTTGTTCATGAAAGAACTCACGCGGGACCGCGTCGTGCCGACCATGTCCGCGAGGGTCTCCTGGCTGATTTTCGCCAGGATCGGCTCGGGCTCGCCTTCCTTGCCGAAATTTGCAAGAAGCAGGAGAGTTCGTGCCAGGCGTTTCTCGCTCGAATTGAACAATTGATCGACCAGATCTTCCTCGACACGACTGTTGCGAGCCAAGAGGTGCGAGATAAACAATTCGGCAAAGGCCGGCTCTTTGTGGATCACGCTGATAATCTCTGCCTTTGGAATTCGCGTGATCGCACATTCCGTCAAAGCGGCGACTGATCCCAAGCGCAGCGACTGCCCGGCCATACATCCTTCGCCGAAGAAATCGCCTGCCCCCAGAATTGCGACCACGGCTTCCTTGCCCTGCTCGGAAACGGCGGTTTTCTTGGCCTTGCCTGACTGAATGTAAAAAACCGCGTCCGCAGGATCGCCCTGCCGATAGACAATTTGGTTTTTCCGGTATTTGGATACGGTTCGTCCCCCGTTCACTTTCGAGAGAAACTCTTTGGGATCGAACGGAATCCTCTTTTTGCGTTTCATGGCCGGCTTTGTACCTTCAATCAGATGCAATATTGGTCCCACTCCGGATCGATAGAACAGAGCCGCAATTGAGCGTCAAACGTTCCGCTGATTTTCAACGAACTGTCTCTATCGACCGTAGCAATTATATTGCGGGGCTAAATTAGTGGTCAATTCGATACAGACCTGCCCTGGGCATGAGGCCTAGGCTGATTTGGCTGGACGTTTTGCGGCTTCCCCACAACCGCAACGTTCTTCCTACTTAATCCAAACGTCTGGCAAGCCCCGGTTGTACGAGCGTCCGGGGTCCTATTCACTTTGATGTGCAGCGAGCTGGGATAGTTGAGAGTCTACCATGTTCAGAAAACAGTTTGCCGACCTGCAAAGCGCCTGTGCGTTTGCGAATGCAATTGTGGCCACGGTGCGCGAGCCTCTCGTGGTGCTCGACCAAGACCTGCGCGTCGTCGCCGCGAGCCGCTCATTCTATCGGACATTCAAGACCAATCCCGGCGATACCGAAGGCCATCTGCTGTACGAGTTGGGCAATGGCGAATGGGATATTCCAAAGCTGCGTTCGCTTCTGGAAAAAGTCTTACCGGAGCACGGCGTGACGGCCGCCGGTGAGATAGAGGCCTATGAAGTCGAGCATGACTTCCCGGACATCGGACAACGCATAATGCTCTTGAATGCCCGCAAGGTGTTCTACGAGGCAGACTCACGAACGAACATTCTGCTTGGCATTGAGGACATTACCGAGAAGCGCGTTCTGGAACGCGAAAAGGACGAGTTGCTGCGCCAGAAGGACGTGCTGCTCGATGAAATGCGGCACCGTGTCGCCAACAGTCTGCAAATTATCGCCAGCATCATCATGATGAAAGCGCGGACGGTGGAATCGGAAGAAACGCGCCGTCATCTGCAAGATGCTCACCAAAGAGTCATGTCGGTTGCGGCCGTCCAAGAGCATCTCCATGGCTCCGCCCCCGGCATGCCGGTTCCACTCGGACCTTATCTCACAAAGCTTTGCGAGGCTCTCTCGCACTCGATGATCGGCGACAATCGCTTAATCTCGTTGAAGGTGTCCGGCGAAGGAGGCAGCGCGTCGTGCCGCGATGCCGAGAGTCTCGGATTGATCGTCACCGAGCTCGTCATCAATTGTATAAAGCACGCATTTAACGGCCGTACGAAAGATGGGCAGATCACCGTTGCGTTTGATGTTGCCGAAACCGATTGGAAGCTTTCAGTTAGTGACAACGGAGTGCGGAGACCGGATGGCGTTTTTGCTCAGCCAAAAACCGGCCTCGGCACCGGCATCGTCAACGCGCTTGCAAAACAGCTCGATGCGAAGGTCGTCACTTTGAGCAGCCCTCAGGGGACGACCGTGACGGTTACGCACGCCACTTTTGCCGCGAAAGAAATCCGCGCCGCGTAAAAGGAGTTTACTTGAATAATCTGGCAAGAGAGGCCCTCTGGGCCGTGTTGGCCGCGGCATGGATCGTCGGTCTCGTGAACCAATTTGAATCGTGGCCGATGACGGCGTTTTATATTGTGGTCTCGCTTGCAATGGTGACTGTGGCGTATGCCGACCGCCGCCTACTCAACTTCGCACTTTGGCGAGATCGCCGACGATAATCTAAGCAAAAACAAAAAAGCCCCGGGCTCACGCCCGGGGCTTTGTCGTTTCGTGGCGGTGAGGCGCCGCAAGCGAAAGGAGATCACCCCACCCCGCTCGCTACGCTCGCGACCCTCCCCCTCCAGGGGAGGGTGAAGAGCGCCTACTCCGCCGCCTGCTGTGTCCTGCCGAGCGTGGCGCGCGCCACGTCGCGGAATTCGGCGTGGCTGAGCATCTTCTTGTTGGTGAGCGAATGCAGCTTGACCGCCTGCAGCACCTTCATGGCGTCCTCTTCCGACACCTGCATGCCGACGTCCTGCAGCCACATGTTGACCGAAGCTGCGCAGCGCTTCACGCTCCGTAACGAAGCGCTAATATGTCGGGCGTGACGCTGTGCGCGATTACATCTTATCCAGCGCGGCGTAGACTTTCGTACGGCTATTGCCGACACGCTTAATCACTTTGCGCACCGTATCCGCACTCACACCGTACTTTTTTGCGACATAATAGACTTCGGATGGTTGGCTTCCCGCTACTCTTGCGCGATCCGCTTTTCCTCGGTTCTTCTTACTATCGGCCATTGTGGCTTCTCCTATGCTACGGCTCGGCATCACCGCTACGGCACACAACATACCGCAGCGCATTGACGCCTAGTTGGATTGCAGTTTGCCGTCAGGGCTTGCCTGATCAACGACCGCCGGCAGCTGCTCCGCCAAAAGTTTGAGCGTCGCATCAACAGGCAGGCCGAATTGCGCGGCCAAGTCCTTGACCTTCTGATTTCCCAGCGCGGCGCGAATTTGCTCGGCGCTGACCGGCAGATTCGTGCCGCTGCTTAACCACGACTTGACCTGCTCGTCGAGCCCGCCCTGTTGCAGCTGCGCGACCAAACCCTGCAAGTTGCCGAATTTCGTGCTGGCCAACGTCGACGATATCAGTCCCGGCGACATTGCTTCGACCTGGTCGAGCGCGCCCTTGAGCGCCCCGCCCACTTTATCAAGAAAGCCCATGGTTATCTCCTTTCACTCAGCACGCCGCGCCGCGCTTAGACCCCGCCATATGCTGCTCAAGGGTGTTTTTCGTTTTTTGCGGCACGGAATCCGCCGGCCGCGGTATTTCCTTCACACATGTAGGCGCCGATTTTCGTTTTGCCGTAATCGCTGTAGCCCGCGAAGTGATAGATCTTTGAATCCAGGTTGACCCATACGACGGTATCTCTGGGGCAGCTCGCCTTGGCTTGGGCTTCGGTTGTGAATTGCCCCGCGCCCGTCGGCGCAGCCGGCCGCCGGCGTCCGTGTTTGCGCCGGTGGTGCAGCCGTCGGTGCGGCTGGCGCGGTCGTCGTCGCGGCCGGTCTTGCAGGAGCAGGCGCCGGTGCAGGCGCGGTCGTCGTGGCAGCCGGCCTGGCAGTAGCAGGCGCCGGAGCCGGCGCTGGTTGCGCGGTCACACTACCGGCCCGGCACTTTTCGACGTAGGCCTTTTGCGTGACGCCGGCCGCCTGATTGGCCGCTCTATTCGCTCGCCATTCCTCCTCGCAGGCCTTCACGGTTTTCTGCGGAGCGTCCGATTTCGCTGCCGCGGATTTTGGTGGAGGCACCGCCGCAGGTTGGACTGCGGGCTGCGCGGCCACGCTACCAGCGCGACATTTCTCGACGTAGGCCTTTTGCGTGACGCCGGCCGCCTGATTGGCCGCCCTATTCGCTCGCCATTCCTCCTCGCAGGCCTTCACGGTTTTCTGCGCCGCCTCCGGTTTGGTTGCCGCGGGTCTGGTGGGCGCAGCCGCAGGCTTGGCCGCCGGCTTGGTGGCCGGCTGCGCCGTCGCACTTCCGGCCCGACATTTTTCGACGTAGGCCTTTTGCGTGATGCCGGCCGCCTGATTGGCCGCCTTGTTCGCTTGCCATTCTTGCTGACACGCCTTCGCCGTCTTTTCTTGAGCGTGGGCCGAAGGCAATGGGGTAATGAACATCACGCCCCCGCAAAGAGCGAGGGCAAGAATACGTTTCATAGTTAAACTCCTTGAACTTGCGGATCAGATCAACCGTCGACAGGCCGCATGGCGTGTTAGCTGCCAACACCGTCGGCGACGCACTTTTTCATGTGGCTGGTCTTTGCCGCACCGGCCAGTTTCTTCGCGGCGGAGTCTGCTTCACACGCCGCTGTTACATCTTTCTCGCATTTTGTCATATGGCTGGTCCGCGCTGCGCCGGCCAGTTTCTTCGCGTCGGAATCAGCTTTGCACGACAGCGCGGACGCACTCCCTGCAAACACGAGTGACAGAACAGCAGCAAGAACGATCGATTTCATTGTCGCCTCCGATTGTTGTCAGTGACGCGCGGCAAATGGATTTCCTTAGGCGCTGCAGCTAGCCGTCTACGTCACAATTTTGGGAAGATAAGCATAAAAAGTGTCTAAGAGCATTGCTCTGGATCAACTGTATGACGCTTAACAACCACAAAAGTTCCGCACGATCGTAGAAAACACGAACGATCCTGGGTTGTGGCAATCGGCTATGCTCAAGGTCGCAAATGATTTTTCCGCTGGGAAATCCTGAGATGGTTGAAATGTTTCCAAGCTCAACTTCATCGCGCAAAAAACAAATTCCGGAAAATAGTACCGATGAAGAACTAAATACCACTATGGAGAACGCTAAGCGTCACGATAACAAAGAGCTTTGGTGGGAATGCTTGCGTCGTCGATGCGATCTCAAACGGCAGGGCACCACCGCCAAAGGCTCTGCGCTTGAATTGGAATTTTATGCCGTCATGTTTGCGTATGAGACGCTTCAGGCTGAACTTAAGCGCAGAAAAAACTACCGCGCCGTTCGGACATGGAAGATGATTGAAAGTAAGGGTGTGAATGCTGTTTTCGAGAAATGGGCAACAAACCGCCAAAAAGGCAGCGCCTTCAGTGTTCTTATGGATCATGAAGCGTATGATTTAACCGCGGAATATGTCGTTCTCAAATATAGAAACGAGTTTTCAGCCGAAGCTGTGTCTGCAGCGCGTCAAAGCCTTATCGACGCGGGCGTACCGCCTGAAAAACTTGATTTCAATTGACAACTAATTTGTGTTTGCCAATAAAAAAGCCCCGGGACATCGCCCCGGGGCTTCATCATTCGTCGATGCTGCGAGGCTAAGGCCTCACTCCGCCGCCTGCTGCGTGCGCCCGAGCGTGGCGCGCGCCACGTCGCGGAATTCGGCGTGGCTGAGCATCTTCTTGTTGGTGAGCGAATGCAGCTTGACCGCCTGCAGCACCTTCATGGCGTCCTGCTTCCGACACCTGCATGCCGACGTCGTTGAGCCACATGTTGATCGAGTCGATGCCGGAGCCCTTGCCCATCACCACCTCCGCCGGCGGCTGGCCGACCGCCGACCAGCGGATCGGGAACAGCTCGGTGGCGTTCTTCTCGCCGCAGTTCTTGAACCACGACGCGATGATGCCGGACTCGATCTGATAGAGGCCGGAGCCGACGATCGCCTTGTTGGTCGGCACCACCACGCCGGTCAGGCGCTGCACCAGGTTGGCGAGCGAGCGTGAGCTTGGTGGTGTCGATGCCGACGTCGACGCCGTACATGGTCTTGAGCGCCATGACGATCTCTTCCATCGGCGCGTTGCCGGAGCGTTCGCCGATGCCGAGCACGGTGGTGTGCATCACCTCGACGCCGAGCGACAGCGCCATGATGGTGTTGGCCACGCCCATGCCGAAGTCCTGGTGGAAGTGCGCCTCCAGCCGCTTCTTGATGCGGCTCTGCACCTGGGTGACGAAGTACTTCATGGCGTGCGGCGACAGCACGCCGAAGGTGTCGACCAGCGCCAGCGCGTCCATGTGGCCTTCCTTGCCGACCTTCTCGATCAGGTCGATGGCCCATTTCAGCTCGGCGCGCGAGAAGTCGATCGGGAAGAACACCACCTCGAGGCCGTTCTTGTGCGCGAAGGCGGTCGCCTCGACCGAGGTCTCGATCGCCTTTTCCAGCGGCCAGCGATAGGCCAGCTCGAGCATGTGCTTGCTGGAGGGGATTTCCATGACGACGCCGTTGACGCCGGTGTCGACGGCGCGTTGCACGTCTTCCTTCATGCAGCGGGCGAAGGAGAAGATCTGCGGGCCGAGGTTGCGCTTGACGATCTCCTTGATCGCCGCGTTGTCGGACGGCGACACGATCGGCATGCCGGCCTCGATGCGGTGCACGCCGGCTTCGGCCAGCGCCTCGGCGATGCGGATTTTCTCGTCCTTGGAGAGGATCACGCCGGTCTGCTGCTCGCCGTCGCGCAGCGTGACGTCGTGGATCTTGATGTTCTTGGCGAACTTGAAGTCCTTGGTGACTTCAGGCGCGTAGTTCCATTCGCTGACGAACCAGTCGTTGGTTTTCCAGGGGGTCGCTGACATTCGTTACTCCTCTCGCGGTACCATCGTTAAGGTGAATTCGGGTCGTTTTTTCCTGGGCCGGGCGGGCCGAACGATCGGGCTGAGAAGACCGCTTTTGCCGCCGATAACATTGATATTTCGCAAACCCGGCCAAAAATCCTCGTTTGCCAGCGCCTTTATAAGGGTTAGCGGCGCCTCAGACTACCGGGTTAGTGAGCTCGCCGATGCCTGAAATCGCGATGCGAACCACATCCCCGGGCTGCAGATAGCGCGGCGGATCAAAGCCGATGCCGACGCCGGCCGGCGTGCCGGTGGCCAGCAGGTCGCCCGGCTCCAAGGGCACGTAGGCCGTGACCGTTTCGATGAAGCTCGGCACGTCGAAAATCATGTCCTTGAGCTTGGCGAACTGCCGGCGCTCGTCGTTGACGTAGGTGGTCGAGCTCCTGCTCGCCCGGCACGCCGAATTCGTCGCGCGTCACCAGATAGGGCCCGACCGGGCAGAAGCCGTCCAGGCTCTTGCCGAGGAACCATTGCTTGTGTTTCTGCTGCACGGCGCGCGCGGTGACGTCGTTGACGATGGTGTAGCCGAACACGTAATCGAGCGCGTCCTCGCGTTTGACGTTCTTGGCATGGCGGCCGATCACCACGCCGAATTCGCCTTCGTAGTCGACCGTGTGGGTCGGGTCCAAGGACGCCACGATCTTCTGGCCCGGATCGGCGAGCGAGGAGGTCGACTTGGTGAAGATCACCGGATCGGCCGGCACGTCCTGCTTGTCGCCGGACTGATCGACGCCGCTCTGGGCGAATTCGCGGGCGTGGTCGTAATAGTTCTTGCCGACGCAGATCACGTTCTTGGTGAGCGGGCCGACCGGGGCGGCGAGCTTGACGCGGGCGAGCGCGACCGGCTCGCCGTAGTCCGGGGCTGTGCCGGCGGCGAACAGCTTGATGACGTGGCGCAGGTCGCGCAGCGTGCCGCCGCCGACCGAAAACGGGCGAAAGCTGTCGCCCTCGACGGCGCCGAAAATCTTGCCTTTGGGGCTGTTGATGGCTGCAATTTTCATGGGCGGAATGGTGACCTTGCTGGAATGCCGGCGGCAGGCGGGATGCGCGCAAGGCGCTAGCAAAGACGGCGGCGCGGGCAAGGCGTCTCCTCTCCGTCATTCCGGGGCGCGAGCCTAAGCGCGTTTACGCGCGTCTTCGACGCAATGGCGAGTGAACCCGGAATCCATAACCACGGCGCTGCGGAGTGATGGATTCCGGGTCCCGTTCGATCGCAAGTCGGCCGTAACCGATTTGGACGCTCGATCAATGCCCATCTCTGGTGAACCCGAGATAGGCGGCAGCGTCCCCTATTCCTTCGTCAAGCTCTTGATGGTCGGCACGCCGTTCACGTTCTCGGTCGTGACCGACACCTGGTCGCCGGGCTTGACGGCGTTGAACAACAGCGGGTCCTGAACCTTGAACGGCGTCGGCGCCGTCGAGGCGTCGGCGCCCGACGTGCCGCTGATCTGAATGGAGATTTTACCTCCGGCTTCGTCGACGCTTGCCACTTTTCCTTTGATCGTTTGCTGCGCAAAAGCGAGGCCGGAAGCGCCGATGACGAGCGCCGCGGCCAACAGAGTACCGGCGTATCGCATGGTAGCTCTCCTTCACTGGTGATCGGAGATAACCCGCGATCGGCCGATTTGTTCCGCCCTTTGTCCGGTCATTCCGGGGCGCGCGCGTAGGCGCGAACCCAGCGAATGCGAGGAACGGAGCGATCTCCGAGCTAGCACCTCACTCCGGTCCGGCGCTCGCGCGCCGTCCCCGGAATGAGAGCGTTAACCCCTCGCCCGCAGCACCGCCTCGATCGACACCCGCGACCAGGGCGCCGAGCGTTCGCGGAAGGCGTCGTAGGAGCCGGAGATCTTGCCGGTGATGTCGCTGCGCACGGCAAAGCCGCCGAGCACGTCGGCGGCCTGCTTGCGCGCGGCGGCGACCACATCGTCGGGAAACGCCGCGAGCTTGACGCCGTGGTCCTTGACCAGCGCTTCCAGCGCCTGCGCGTTCAGCCGCTCCATCTCGGCCAGCGCGTAGTTCGCCTCCGTCGCGCAGGCATGCGCGACGATCGCCTTGAGTTCGTCGGACAGCGCATCCCACACCTTCAGCGCGACGATGCATTCGCCGGTGCCGTTCGGCTTGTTGAAGCCGGGATAGTAGTAGAACGGCGCCACGCGATAGAGCCCGAGCGCGATGTCGGTGCCGGGGCCGACGAATTCGGCGCCGTCGAGCACGCCCGACTGCAGGCTCACCAGGATTTCCGCCGGCGGCGTGGTCTGCGGCGTGGCGCCGAGCCGGCGATAGACCTCGCCGCCCAGCCCGAGCGAGCGCAACTTCAGCCCGCGCAGATCGGCGAGGCTCTTGAGTTCGCGGCGGAACCAGCCGCCCATGCAGACGCCGGTGTTGCCGCCCATGAACGGCTTCACCCCGAACGGCGCGTAGAGCTCGTCCCACAGCGCCTGCCCGCCGCCGGCCTCGATCCAGGCGACGTGCTCGGCGGGCGTGAGGCCGAACGGCACGGTGGTGAAGAAGGCCGCCGCCGGCATCTTGCCCTGCCAGTAGAACGAGGCGGTGTGGCCGATGTCGGCGACGCCGTTGCCGACCGCGCCCAGCACCTCGAAGGCCGGCACCACTTCGCCGGCGGCATAGACGGCGATGTCGATGCGCCCGCCCGACAGCGTGCGGATGCGCTCCGCGATGCGCTCGGCCGACAGGCCGGGGCCGGGCAGACGTTTCGGCCAGGAGGTGACCATGCGCCACTTGACCGTTTGCGCGCGCGCGATTTGCGGCGCGGCCAGCAGGCCGGCGGCGCTCGCGCCGGCCAAACGTGTGAATTGGCGTCGTGTCGTCATGGCTCTCCCCCTTTATTCTTGCGCATGATCTTTTCCGAAAACCGGTTCCACCCCCGGATCATGTCCGCGGGCATGCTTTTCGGGTCATGCGCCTGCTCAAAGAAATGATGCAGCGGCCCGGGACCGTGGCCGACCTTGAGTTGGTCGGCGGCGGCGATGGCCGCGGTGACGTAAGCTTTGGCCTCTTGCGTCGCCGTGATCAGATCGCGGCCCTTCGCCAGCCCCGCCGCGATCGCCGACGACAACGTGCAGCCCGTGCCGTGCAAATTTTTCGTCGAGATTCGCTTGGCCGAAAGGCGGACCATCTCGCCCTCGCCGATCAGCAGGTCGACGCTCTCCTCGCCCGCGCCGTGGCCGCCTTTGATCAGCACGTTGCGCGCGCCGAGCGCCAGGATCTCGCGCGCCTGCGCTTCCATGTCCCGTTCGTTGCGCGCCAGGCTCGCGCCGACGAGCGCGGCGGCCTCCGGCAGATTGGGCGTCACCAGCAGTGCGCGCGGAATGAGCCGGCGGCGCAGCACATCGATCACTTCGCCGCCCAGCAGGCTGTCGCCGGAACTGGCGATCGTCACCGGATCGAGCACGATGTTGCGCGCGTGGTGGCGCGCCAGCCCCTCGGCCGCCGCCTTGACGGTCGCCGGGCGGAACAGCATGCCGATCTTGACCGCGTCGACCGCGAGATCGGAAAAGACGGCGTCGATCTGGGCGCCGATGAACCCGGCCGGCACGCCGTAGATCGCGTTCACGCCCTGGGTATTCTGTGCCGTCAGCGCGGTGAGTACGCTCGCCCCATACACCCCGAGCGCCGCAAAGGTTTTCAGGTCGGCCTGGATGCCGGCGCCGCCGCTCGAATCCGAACCGGCGATGGTCAGCGCGATCGCGGTCATGGCGTGTTGGGTCAAGATTGGCCTCGCCGCTTCAGCGCCTCGTCGACCACGGCGCGCAGCTCGCGCGCGGCTTGACCCGGATCGGACGCCAGCGAAAGCGCGGAAATGACCGCCACGCCATCGGCGCCGGCCGCGATCACCTCGGCGGCATTGCCCGGATTGATGCCGGAAATGCCGCAGATCGGAAATCCCGGCTTGCGAGCACGCACCGCCTGCACGATGTCGCGCAGGCCAGAAACTCCGATCGGCGCAGTTGCATCGTCTTTCGAGCCGGTGGCGAATACCGCGCCAACACCAACATAGTCGAGGAGTTCGAGCGGCGCGGTCTGCGCCTGCTGGACCGTGCTCAAGCTCAGCCCAATGATCGCCGTGCGGCCGAGCAGCAGCCGCGCATCGGCGGGCGCCATATCGTCCTGGCCGATATGCACGCCGTCGACTTCGGCGGCGAGCGCGACGTCGACACGGTCATTGATCAGCAGCGGCACGCCAGCAGGCTCAAGCACGCTGCGTAGCGCGCGCGCTTCGTCCATCATGGCGCGGGTGGACCCGTGCTTGTCGCGCAACTGCACCAGCGTGGCGCTGCCGGCGATCAGCCTGGCAAGGTCGTTCAGCGTACGGCCGCCGGCTACGGCCGGATCGACAAGCGCATAAAGTCGGAGATCCACGTCCATCAGCTCACCTTTGCCCGCGCGATGAGCCTCGACCCATCGAGACCAAACAGCGTATCGACGAATGCCACCGCGAAGCTGCCGGGGCCGGCAGCCTTTTCGGCCGCCAATTCGCCGGCGACGCCAGCGATCGTCAGCGCAGCCGCGGTAGCAAGCCATGCATCCTGTTCGGCGGCGAGGCAGGCCCCGACCAACGACGAGACTGTGCAGCCCATGGCGGTGACCTTGGCCATCAGCGCATGACCGTTGGCGATAGTCGCGAGACGATCGCCATCGCTGACCAGATCGGTTTTGCCCGACAGCCCGATCACGGTTTTCTTGTCGCGCGCGTAGAGCGCCAGCGTTTCACGCGTCGGCTCGCTCCCCGACAGCGCGGAAAATTCGGCGCCGTTGAGTCGCACCGCTCTCGGCGCGCTCGCAAGCAGCGCGCGGGCGAAGGCTGCGCGTGAGCCACTGCGGTTGATGAACACCGGATCGAGCACCCAGGGCACATTCCCCCGCGTCGCGGCTTCCACCGCGATCACGGCGGCTTCGCGGCGCGCGCGGTCCAAGGTGCCGAGATTGACTAAAAGCGCGTTCGCGCCGGCAACGAACGGGCCGATCTCCTCTACCGACACCGTCATGGATGGCACTGCGCCGATCGCGAGCAGCACATTGGCAGTAAAATTCTGCGCCACCGCATTGGTGATGCAGTGGACCCGCGGCGAGCAAGCGCGCAGCCGGTCAAGCAGCTCGGCCGCAATTTGCGGCACATTGTCGCGCGTTGCCGGTCCGGAACGGTGCATCTCATCTCCCTCCGCCGGCATGACCCGGATCAGGTTCGTTGGGTTGGCCTCGGATCGGCCTCTCAGTCCGGCGATGCCGGACACCCCAAGAGATTGCTGATCTCTACCTAGTCCGCGCGGATATGCAAAGCAAGCCTGCGAGGCTTGAGCGCCTTGCATGTGGGCCGTGTTTTTGCTGGATTGCGGCGTCCCCCTCAG
This sequence comes from uncultured Alphaproteobacteria bacterium, assembly GCA_963770985.1. Taxonomy (GTDB): domain Bacteria; phylum Pseudomonadota; class Alphaproteobacteria; order Rhizobiales; family Xanthobacteraceae; genus Pseudolabrys. The sequence goes on from CAVYRR010000016.1 coordinate 172,345, forward strand.
GGGCACGGAGGCGCGCGATGACCCCCTTCTTCGTCCAGATCAAATGCGAGCTCGGTAAATCCTATCAAGTGGCCAATGAGCTGGCCGAAGCCGAGATAGCCTCCGAAATATACTCGACCGCCGGCGATTACGACTTACTGGTGAAATTTTACGTCGATGCCAGCACCGATATTGGCCATTTCGTCAACGAGAAGGTGCAGTGCTTGGCCGGCATCAAGGACACTCACACCATCATCACCTTCAAGGCGTTCAAGGCGTAGCTCAGGCGCCAACTTGAGCCACGGACGGTTGTCGCTTGGCAGCGTCGGGCGCTTGCTGCACAAGTGTTGCCAGGACGGCCGGGTCGGTTGCGATGCGGACCACCATCGGCTCGTCGCGACCTCGGATCGTGACCTCGGTTCGTGCCAGCGCGTCGGGGTCGACGCCTGCGGTTCTGTAGGCCTCTTCGGAAATCACCATTTGGCAATTTAGATTCTTCGTCATGTCTTGCAGACGCGCAGCGACATTGACGGGGTCGCCAATGGCCGTGAACACCCTGCGGTCGCGGAAACCGATGTCGCCAATGATCACCTCACCGCCGTGAATGCCAATCCCGAACTGGAGCGGCTCGCGCAAGTCGGCGGCAAATTGGTGATTCATGTTCTCAACATTCGTAGCCACGAGTGCGGCCGCGCGCATCGCCTGCCGGCAGGCCACCGCCGGATCGACGTCGAGCCCGAAAAGGGCAAGCAGCCCGTCGCCGATAAACTGATTGGGCTGACCGCCGGCATCGATCACCGCCTGCGAGGCTGCGCCGAGAAACCGGTTAATCAGGAAGACCACATCGAATGGCAGTCGGGCCTCAGCGAACTTGGTGGAACCGCGCATGTCCACAAACATGCTGACGATATAACGCTCCCTGCCGATGTTGACGCGTTGCCGATTGCGTACGAAATCCGCGCCGATATTCGGCGGCAGCAGCGGGATAACCGCGATATCGGCATTCGGTCGCAGCTGACAAGCGAGCCGGACCGCTGGATCGCGGCTGGCGCCCACGCGCGTGAGCACGAATGACTCGCGCCGCGAGGGTGACGGCAGCACACCGCGATCGCTGATGACGCGAATACGACAGGTCGAACAGCGTGCTCGACCGCCGCACACGCTGGCATGGGGGACATGGAAGCGAAGGCTCGCTTCCAGAACGCTCAATCCCTTCGGCACGCGCACTTTCCGGTCCGGGTACGAGATCGTGAATAGACCGCGGCGGCGCTCACGCAATGTGCGTACGCCGCGCGCGACGAACACGAGTCCGATCGCCGCGACATATCCTATTGGAAAGTACAGGAGCGTGACGTGATCGACCGCTCTACGTTCCGCAGGGGGCAAGGGTTGCAGATTATGCGCGCGCCACTCCGGCTGCTTGGCGAGCTGGATAACTTCACGCGCGCCATGGTGCGCGCCGATCATCGCCAGCGGCGGCAGCAATATCGCAACCGCCAGCAGGATGGGTGCCGCCCATTTAAAAAACGGCTTCATCCGCAGCCAGAAATAAAGCCCGATGCAGGCATGCGTCCATGCCACGGTGAGAAGCGCGAACTGCACGAAGATCATGTACGGCCGGACCGACCAATACGCGAACAACGGCGACGCATAATTGGCCGGATCGGCGTCAAACATCAGTCCGGCGATCCGTACAACTCCGAAATGACTCGCAAGCCAAAGCGGAATGCTCAGGCCCAGCACGAGCTGCGTGATCTCGGCGCCGGCATAGCGAAAGTGCCGGCGCTGATAGAGCGCCCAAAGCCCCAACGAAAAATGCGTAGCGGCAGCGGCGTAAAGCGTGAAATTGACGATTGGAATTCGCCACCACCAGATGTGATAGCGTAGCCACCATTCCATCGTGCCATATGAAATATTGCCGAGCGCATGATTAAAGAAATGGGAAAAGATATACGAGAACATGACGAGGCCGCAGCCGATGCGCACTTGTCGGATGCCGATGCCGCGCAGCCACGTTGGTAATCCAAACATTGCATTCGCGCCGCCCGGGCGCGCGCCGACGATCGCAGGTGTCTGAACCGCCATGCTGGACTAGCTTTCACAAGCTGGCTCGACGAGCGAAAATCGAAAACAACGGCGCTGCGGTGGTCGCCATTTGCCCAGATGTCAAGGGCGATACACATGATAGGCGCGAACCGCCTCTTCTCGCAACGCGCTAAATCTCCGGCCGGCGTGGACCTCCCGCCTCTCGCGCGCGCTTGAGGCCAAGCTGGCGTTCGCGCCAGATCACGAACAGCCCAGCGCCGGCGACGATTGTCGCGCCGACATAGACCAACGCGCTAGGTAATTCGCCGAACACCCAATAGCCGAGCAGCAGCGCCCACAACATCGAGGAATAGTCGAACGGCGCCACCACGGAGGCGGTGGCGAAGCGGTAGCTCTCGGTCAGGAAGATATGCGCGATGCCGCCGAACACGCCGAGCGCGATCAGCGCGGTCAGCTCAGATCCGGTCGGCATGTGCCAGGCAAACGGCAGCGTGAGCGCGCCCGCGGCGGCTGTGACCAACGAAAAATAGAACACGATCGACGGCGTGGTCTCGCTTTGCACCAGGCGGCGGGTCTGGATCACCGTGCCGGCGTTGCAGACAGCGGACAAAAGCGCAAACAGCGAACCGATCGTGGCGGTGGCGGCAGCGCCAGTCGCGGCATAGTGGCCGACGTCGAAATGCGGTATCAACATCACGATCACACCGGCAAAGCCGACCAGCACCGCCGACCAGCGATAAACTCGCACGCGCTCTTTCAGAACGACGGCGGCGAGCGCCACGGTGAACAGCGGCGAGGCAAAAGAAATCGCGGTCGCGTCCGCCAGCGGCAGCCGCGTGAGCGCGGAAAAATTGGAGAACATGCCGAACACACTGAGCAGACCACGGCCGAGCTGGCCGAGTGGCCGTTGGGTATAGACCGCGCTCGCCAGTTCGCCGCGCAAGGCATAGATCAGCAGCACGGGCGGGATCGCGCAGGCGCTGCGGAAGAACACCAACTGCCCGACCGGCGTCACCTCGCTCAGCTGGCGCACCATCGCCGACATGGCGGCGAACAGCAGTGCGGAGATCAGCTTGAAGCCGATGGCTTTAAATAGATTCATCGCGACCGGCTTATAGCAGCCCGCGCCAATGTCGACTCGCCGGGCCCGGCCTCGACCACTCTTTATTCCTTTTTCTTCGGCGGCGGCTTGCGTCCTTCGACCGCCGGCAACGACTTGATATAGGCCGCGATCGCCATGCGATCCGCCGCAGTCAGTTGCGAGGTGTTGCGCACTATCTCGACCATGTTGCCGCCAACCCGGTCGGAGTCGGGCGTTATGCCGTCCTCAAGCGTTCCGGCGATGTCGGTCTCCGACCAGTTCTTGAGCTTGTATTGGGTGATATTGGGAACTCCGCCCTGGCCGTCGGGGCTCGGCCCGCCGGTGAAACGCAGGCTCTCAATCACGCCGCCGAGCGCGTTGCGCGGGGAATGACACTCTGCACAGTGGCCGGGCCCGTTGACCAAGTAGGCGCCCCGGTTCCATTGCGCCGAGTGCGACGGATCGGGCTCGAACGGCTTGCCGTCGAGAAACGTCAGCTTCCAGAGCCCGAGCGCGCGCCGGATGTTGAACGGGATTGGCAGATCGTGGTCGCGCACGCGTCCCGCCACGCCCGGCAACGTCTTGAGAAAAGCGAACAGATCGCGCAGGTCATCAAGCCGCATGCGCTGATACGACGTATAGGGAAAGGCCGGGTAGAGATGCTCGCCCTCAGGCGAGGTCCCCTTGGTCATAGCGGTAACGAATTGCGCTTCGCTCCAGGCGCCGATGCCGTCCTTCGGGTCGGATGAAATGTTGGGAACGTAGAAAGTCCCGAACGGGGAGCTCAGCGCCAGTCCGCCGCCGAGTTTGAATTGGTCCGGCTGTTTCGGTACCGCATGGCAGGATGCGCAACCGCCGACGTAGAACATCTCCTTGCCGTTGGCGAGATCGGGCACATGGGGACCGAGCGCGTTCGCGGGCACCGCGGTGGGTGCGGTCAAAAACCACAACGCCGCGAGCAGCAACACGGCAGCAACCGCCGCCAGCAAAGTCAGTCTGCGAATCATCGGCGTCCCCCGGCCAAGCTGAAGCATGTCATACAAGAATCAAAACGCCGTCGCGACCGGATCGCAACGGCGTCGTGCATCGAATTTGACAAGGCCTACTGCTTCGACAGGCGATATTCCTTATGGCAATCGTCGCAGGCCTTGCCGACCACCGGGATCGCGGCCTTGAGCCCATCGAGCGACGATTTTGCCTTGTCGTGGTTTTCCGCCACGGCCTTGGCGAAGGCCGCGGCCTTCTCATCGAAATCCTTTTTGTTCACCCAAATCTTCGGCGATGCACGGTTGTCGCCTCCGGTCTTGGAATTGTCCGGGAACAGGCTCGGCAGCTTCTGCGCGGTATCGGCCCATTGCTTGAAGGCGGCATCGACCGCGACCGCATCGAATGGCGCCTGCCCGCGCATCATCTGCACGACCGCTTTAGCGTGATCGTTATTCTTCTTCATCAGATCTTCGCGCACCGTCACGGGATCTTGCTGAGCGACAGCAGCGTTAATAGTGAGACCCACCGCCAAGGCGGCAAAAATTATCCGAGTGAACATCGATTCCGCTTTCCGTTGTGAAAACTATTGTCTCAGGAAAACCCTTCCGTGATCGGGTTATTCCCTCCAGCGGGCGCGGTATTGGCGCGCGCGACGGCCGTTCTGCGCTACTTGATCACAAAATCGTGATCATCTAAGCCATTAATTCAATTGAGATTTCTTAGCCGTCGCGATGGCGGCCCAGACTTGCTGCGGGGTCGCCGGCATGTCGATGTGGCGGATTTTGTATGCGCGCCAAAGCGCATCGAGGATCGCGTTAATCAGCGCCGGACAGGAGCCGATGGCACCGGCCTCACCCGCGCCTTTGACGCCGAGCGGATTGTTCTTGCACGGCACGTTGCGCGTTTCGAACACGAATGACGGCGCATCGCCGGCGCGCGGCATCGCGTAATCCATGAAACTCGCGCTGAGCAATTGTCCCGATGCCGGATCGTAGACGGTGTCTTCCATCAGCGCCTGACCGATGCCCTGCACGGCACCGCCATGCACCTGGCCGGCGAGCAGCAGCGGGTTGAGGGTGGCGCCAAAATCGTCGACCACGACGTAATTCAGAATCGCGGTAGCGCCGGTATCGGGATCGATCTCGACTTCCACGATGTGCGTGCCGTTCGGGAATGTCGGCTGCTCGGTGCCGAAATCTTTCGTCGCACCAAGTCGCTCGGGCGTCGCCTGCGGATGCGCGGCCAGATCAACAAAAGAAATCGTGCGGTCGGTGCCGGCGACACGCACCGTTCCGTCGGCGATTTCCATATCGGTGGGCGCGGCTTCGAGCGCGTCGGCGGCGAGCTGCTTGAGCTGCTCGGCCAGCGTCTTGGCCGCGCGGTCGACCGAGACGCCGCCGACTGGAATCGAGCTCGACCCGCCGGTGCCGGCGCCCGAGGCGATCATATCCGTATCGCCCTGCACCACGCGCACACGCTCCGGCGGCAGATCGAGCCGCTCGGCGACCAGTTGCGCGTAAGACGTTGCGTGGCCCTGCCCGGTCGACTGCGAACCGATCAGCACGATGACGCCGCCGTCGCGTTCGAGCCGCACGTTCGCCGTTTCCGGCCCGTTATTTCCGCAAGCCTCGACATAGGTGGCCATTCCGATGCCGCGCAATTTTCCGGCGCGCTTCGACGCCGCCGCGCGCTTATTGAATCCGTTCCAATCGGCGATCTCCTGCGCGCGTGCCATGCCGCCGGCAAAATCGCCCGAGTCATAGATTTTCCCGGTCGGCGTCGTGTAGGGCAGCGCTTTCGGCTTGATCAAATTCTTGCGGCGCAGCGCGTCGGGCGCGGTGTCGAGATCGCGCGCCGCCGCATCGACCAGCCGCTCGATCAGATAGGAGGCTTCCGGTCGCCCGGCGCCGCGATAGGCATCGACCGGCACGGTGTTGGTATAGGCCGCGCGTAAGCGCACATGCGCGGCCGGAATGTCATATGCGCCGGTCGCCATGCCGGCGCCAAGCCAGGGAATGTAAGGCGCGTAGCATGACAGATAAGCGCCCATGTCGGCGACGATATCGAGCGCGAGCGCGAGGAAACGCCCCCTGTCGTCGAGCGCCAGCCGCGCGCTGGAGATGTTGTCGCGGCCGTGGCTGTCGCCGAGGAAATGTTCGGAGCGCTCGCAAATCCATTTCACCGGCCGGCGCAGCCGCTCGGCGGCAACCGCGGCCAGCGCGTATTCACGGTAGGGAAACAGCTTAGTGCCGAAGCCGCCACCGACGTCGGGCGTAATAACCCGCATCTTGTCGAGCGGCTGCTTGAGCACCTGACCGCAGATGATGTCGCGAATGATGTGGCTGCCTTGGCTGCCGAGCGTGAGTGTATAGCGCTCCCCGTCATATTCCGCGATCACGCCGCGGGTATCCATGTAATTCGTCACCAGCCGCTGATTGACGATGGTGAGCGCGACCGTGCGCGCGGCCCGCGCAAACGCCGCCTGGGTGGCCGCCGCATCGCCCAGTTCAGTCTTGAAAGCGAGATTACCCGGCCGGTCGGCCCAGACCTGCGGCGCTCCGGGTGCCAGCGCCGCCATGGCGCCGATCACATGCGGCAGCGGCTGCCAGTCCACCGTGATCGCTTCCGCCGCGTCCTTGGCCGCGGCCAGGCTGTCGGCGACCACAAAAGCGACGGCGTCGCCGACGTGCCGCACCACATCTTTGGCCAAGATCGGATAGACCGGAATCTTGATCTCGGGTCCAGGGATCACGCCGGGCGTCGGTAGCGGCCCAAGATCGGTCACCTCCGCTCCAGTAAGCACCAGCCGCACGCCCGGCATGGCGCGCACGCGGTCGAGATCGTGAATGGTAAAGCGGGCGTGCGCGTGCGGCGAGCGCAGCACTACTGCGTGCACTGTAGCCGCGGGCGCAACGTCGGCCACGTAACGGCCTGCCCCGCGCAGCAGCGCGTCGTCTTCCTTGCGCGTGAGCGGTTGACCGAATCCGAACTTCATCGTCATTCTGCCGGTTGCGGCCGCCGCCGCGCGAAGCGCTGCGCGAACCAGCGCGAAACCACATAGAACACCGGCGTGAAGATCAGGCCGAAGGTGGTGACGCCAATCATGCCGGAGAACACCGCCGTGCCGAGGGTCTGGCGCAGCTCGGCACCCGCCCCCACTGCCCAGACCAGCGGCGTTACACCCAAGATGAAGGCGAGCGACGTCATCAGGATCGGCCGCAGCCGCAGATGTGCCGCCTCCACCGCTGCAGCAAAGCGGTCGCGGCCGGCATCCTCCAACTGCTTGGCGAACTCCACAATCAGGATCGCGTTCTTGGCGGCGAGGCCGATCAGCACGATGAACCCGACCTGGGTCAAAATATTGTTGTCTTGTCCGCGCAGCACCACGCCGACAATGGATGCGATCAGGCACATCGGCACGATCATGATCACCGCCAACGGCAGCGTCAGGCTCTCGAACTGCGCGGCCAGCACCAGGAACACGAACACCACCGCCAGCACGAAGGCGAAGATCGCGGTGTCGCCGGCGCGCAACTGCTGGAAAGCGAGCGTAGTCCACTCGTAGGAGAATCCGTCCGGCAGTGTCTGGGCGGCCAGTTGCTCCATGATCTTGATCGCCTGGCCCTGGCTGAAGCCGGGCGCCGCGGTCCCATCGAGTTCGGCTGCCCGATAGAGATTGTAACGCGGCACGCGATAGGGCCCGGTGACGGTGCGCACCGTCGTGAAGGCGCCGAGCGGCACCGTATCACCGCTGCTGTTGCGCACGCGGATCCTCAGGACGTCTTCGGTATCGTCGCGGTAGTCGCTCTGCGCCTGCGCGACCACGCGGTAGGTGCGGCCGAACAGGTTGAAGTCATTCACATATGCCGACCCGAGATAAATCTGCAGCGCAGCGAAGACATCCGGAATATTGATCCCGAGCAACTGCGCCTTGACGCGATCGATGTCGAGATAGAGCTGCGGGGTGGTGTTCTCGAACAGCGAAAAGACCTGCGTGAGCCCCGGCGTCTCTGCGGCCCGCCCCATCATCGCATAAACCGCGTTCTGCAAGGCCTGCGAGCCGAGCCCGGCGCGATCTTCGACCATCATACGGAAGCCGCCGGCATTGCCGATGCCCGCCACCGGCGGCGGCGCGGCGACGAAAATCAAGCCGTCCTTGATCGCCTGTAGCCGCATGAACAGCTGGCCTTGGATGGCGGCGGCGGATTGCTGCGGATCCTGCGCGCGCTTCTCAAAAGGATCGAGCGTCACAAAAATCGCGCCCGCGTTCGGTGAATTGGTAAAGGTGGCACCGGAAAATCCCACGATGTTTACCGCATGCGCGACGCCCGGTACTTTGAGAGCGATCTCCACCGCGCGCCGGTTAACATCGTCGGTGCGCGCGAGCGACGCGGCGGGCGGCAGCTGGGTGATGATGATGAGATAGCCGCGGTCGAGCTGCGGGATGAAGCCGATCGGAGTTTTGCGGAATTCATTGAGGCCGAAAACGATGACGCCGGCATAGACCACGAGCATGAGCACGGCGAATCGGACCGTGCGCGCCGACAGCCAGCCGTAGCCGCGCGTCAGGGCGCTAAAATAACGATTGAACACGCGGAAAAATCCGTGGATCGGCCTGCTCCACCAGCGATCTTCTTCTGGCCTTCCATGCGGCTTGAGCAGCAACGTGCAAAGCGCCGGCGACAGCGTCAGCGACACGGTGAGCGAGATGATCGTCGCGCCGGCGATGGTGAGCGCAAATTGCCGGTAGAACTGTCCGGAAATTCCGGTGATAAACGCTGACGGCACAAACACCGAGATCAGCACCAGTGCGATCGCGACCAGCGCCGCGCCGACCTCGTCCATGCTCTTGATCGACGCGTCGTGCGGGCTCAACCCCGCTTCGATATTGCGCTGCACGTTCTCGACCACGACGATGGCGTCGTCAACGACGATGCCGATGGCGAGCACGAGGCCGAACAGCGACAGGTTGTTGAGCGTGAACCCGAAAATCGACATGAAGAAGAACGTACCGATCAGCGACACCGGTATGGCGACGATGGGAATAATCGCGGCCCGCCACGTCTGCAGGAACAAAATAACCACCAGCACGACTAGCAGGATCGCCTCGGCGATGGTCGTTTCGACCGCCTCGACCGATTGCTGAATGAACTGGGTCGGATTGTAGACAATCGTGTATTTGAGGCCGGGCGGGAACCGCTTGGAGAGCTCCTCCACCGTGTTCTGGATCGCCCGCGCGGTTGACAGCGCGTTCGAGCCGGGCCGCTGGAAGATGCCGATGGCGATTGCAGGGTCGAGATCGAGATAGGAATTAGTTGAATAGTCCTGCGCCGCGAGTTCGACCGTCGCGATATCCTTCACCCGCACAATCGCGTTAGCCGTCTGCTTGACCACGATTTTGCCGAACTCGTCCGGATCAGCGAGCCGGCCTTGCGTCTGCACCGAGATCTGGAACGCGCCCGGCTTGTCCATCGGCGGCTGGTTGAGCACGCCCGACGCCACTTGCACGTTTTGCCCCAGCAGGGCCGTCACCACGTCACCCGCAGTCAATCCGACCGATTGCAGACGATCAGGATCGAGCCATATCCGCATCGCGTAATCGCGGCTGCCGAACACGATGAGCGAGCCGACGCCGTCGACGCGGGTCACCGCGTCGGTGATTTCGAGCGTGGCGTAGTTGGAAATGAACAGCGTGTCGCGCGACTTGTCCGGCGAATAAAGATGCACGACCATCATCAGGTCGGGCGAGCTCTTGTTCACCGTGACGCCGATGGCGCGTACGTCGGCCGGCAGGCGCGGCTGCGCGATGGCGACGCGGTTCTGCACCTGCACCTGCGCGATATCGAGATTGGTGCCGATGTCGAAGGTGACCGAGATCGTGAAGCGTCCATCGGCGGTCGAATTCGACGACAGATAGATCATGTTCTCGACGCCGTTGATCTGCTGCTCGATCGGCGTCACCACCGTCGATGCAACGACGTCCGCGCTGGCGCCGGGATATTGGCCGGACACCGTGATGGTCGGCGGCGCGATCTCTGGATATTGCGCAACCGGCAGCCGCAAAAACGCGATACCGCCGAGGATCACGAACACGATCGAGACCACGGAAGCGAAGATCGGCCGGTCGATAAAGAAATGCGAGATGCGCATCGGTTTCGGCCAGGGTTATTTCGGCGTCTGCGGCGGGCTCGCGCCTTGCGCCGGCGCGGCGCCCGGCTTGCCCTCTTCCTGCGGCGTGACCTTCTGACCCGGTCGCGCGCGCAGCAATCCATTCACGATCACGCGGTCATCGGGACCGAGGCCGTTCTTGATCACGCGCAAATTGTCGGCGGTAGTCTGCCCAAGCGTCACATATTTGGGAACCACGGTATTATCGGCATTGACCGTGAGTACGAATTTGCGCACCTGCTCGGTGCCGATGGCCGCGTCCGGCACCAACAAGGCTTCATAAGGCGGCGACCCGGGCACGCGCACGCGGGCGAACATGCCGGGCGTGAAAATATTGTTCGGATTGGCAAACGCCGCGCGGCTGCGAATGGTGCCGGTCGAACGGTCGATTACGTTGTCGACGAAATCCATGCGGCCCTGATGATCGAATTTATCCTCATCGATGAGCTTGAGCGCAACCTGCACGCCGTCACTGCGGCTGGCTATGTCGTTTCCGGTCTTCGACATTCGCTCGTAACGCAGAAATGACGCCTCGTCGTAGGTGAACTCGAAATAGATCGGATCGGTCGACACGATGGTGGCGAGCAGCGTGGTGTTGCCAGCGGTGCCGCCGGTCACCAGATTGCCGGGCGACACGCGGCGGTCGCCGATGCGGCCGTTGATCGGCGCGCGCAATTCGGTGAATTCGATATCGAGTTCGGCCTGGCGCACTGCCGCCTCGTTGTTGCTGACGGAGGCCTGCGCATTACGGTAGGCCTGTGTGCGCTGCTCGAAGGTCTGGTCGGTGATGGTCTTGTCGCGCACCAATTGCTGGCCGCGCGTGTAGTCCGCCTCGGTAAAGGCGAGATTGGATTTGGCCTGCGCCAGATTGGCGCGCGCCTGATCGAGGGTGTTCTGGAACGGCCGCTTGTCGATGCTGAACAACAGATCGTGTTGCTTGACGATCTGCCCGTCCTTGAAATGCACGCCATCGAGATAGCCGGAAACACGCGCGCGCACCTCGACGGAATTGATCGCGGCGAAGCGGCCGACATATTCGTCGAAATCGGAAACCGTGCGCTTGATCGGCTGGGCGACGGTGACCGCCGGCGGCGGCGGTGCGCCGCCCTGCTTCTGGCCCTCGCCGCAACTTGCGACCAAAGTCGCAAGCGCGCACACCAAAACGATGTCGCGGCCGCCACGTATCAACGAAAATGATGGAATTGCCCGTGCGAAATTCATGAATACCTGTGTTACCGGCCAACCACGAATAGCCCGGACCGTCCCCATAGCGTCGGCGGTCAGGTATGTCCACCGGGACCGATCGGCAATAGGACCGCGAAAACGGAACTTCGCGTCAGCCGCCCCGTCGGGCGCGAAATGCGGCGAGCCACTGCGCTCCGAACAGCGCCAATACGATGCCACCATAAACGCCACCGCCGATCGCGGCCAGCAGCGCCAATGTTGCGACATCGCCCAGCCGATGCCAGCCCGCAAACAGATGCGCGACCGGCGCCTCGCTTAACCACAATGCAGCGGCCAACGCGAGCCCGGCAGCCGCCAGCTTGAGCGTCGATTGTCGCAGGCGCTCGTCGATATGGACGTGACCGGCACGCGCCGCGAACCAGACCACCAGGCCGAGATTGATCCAGGCGCCGATCGAGGTCGCCAGCGCGAGACCCACCTGCGCCAGCGGGCCCATCAACACAAACTTGAACGCGATATTGACGGCGGCGGCGATCAGCGCTGCCTTCACCGGCGTCGCGGTGTCGCCGCGGGCGAAAAACGTCGCGACCGTGCTGCGGATCAAGACGAAAGGCAACAATCCGAATGCGTAGGCCACGAGCGTGCGGCCGGCGGCGACCGCGTCGGCCGCGGTAAACGCGCCGCGCATGAACAGCGCCCGCATGATCAGCTCTGGGACAACGAAGAACGCCGCAAGACAGGGTATCGACAGCAGCAGCGTGAATTCGATCGCGCGGTTCTGCGCGTTAGCCGCGCCGGTTTCGTCGCCGGCGGCGATGCGGCGCGCCATTTCCGGCAATATGACGGTGCCGGCGGCGATGCCGATGACGCCGATCGGGAGCTGATCGATGCGGTCGGCATAGTACAGCGCGGACAGCGCGCCGGCCGGCAGGAAGCTAGCGATGATGGTGTCGGCAAACAGGGCGAGCTGCACGCCCATGGAGCCGACCGTGGCCGGCCCGAGCGCGCGAAAGAATTTCCGCACGTCGGCGTCAAGCTCGGGCCAGCGCAGCGCGGCAAGCGCGCCGGCCCGGGTCGCGTCGCCGGCAACCAGCAGGAATTCGAGGATACCCGCTACCAGCACGCCCCAGGCCGCGGCATGGCCGGCGGTCGGAAAAAACGCCGCCAGCGCGAGCGCGACCACAAGCGAGAGATTGAGCAGGATCGGCGCCGCGGCGGCGGCGGCGAAGCGTTGCAGCGCATTGAGGATGCCGCCATAGAGGGTGACCAGCGTGACCAGCAGCAGATAGGGAAACGTGATGCGCGTGAGATCAACCGCGAGCGCGAAACGCTCCGGATCGCGCGCGAAGCCCGGCGCCAGCACATCGATCACCGCCGGCGTGAACAACAAGGCCACCGCCAGCAGCACGATCTGACTTCCCAGCAGCAGCGTGAAAATGCGATCGGCGAACAGCCCGGCGCGCGTCGACCCGTCCTGCTCGCGGATGCGGGCATAGGCCGGAACGAACGCGGCATTGAAGGCGCCCTCGGCGAAGATGGCGCGGAAATGATTCGGCAGGCGCAGGGCGACAAAGAACGCATCGGCCACCGGCCCGGCGCCGAGAATCGCGGCCAAGACGATGTCGCGGGCGAAGCCGGTGATACGCGAAAGCAGCGTGAAACCACCGACCGTGAGCATGCGTTCAATCATCGTCAAACCCGCCGGGGCACTGGCTAATTCGCCTCAATTCAATGGGCTTGGCCAATCAGAAACGATTGCCGTAGCCAGATACGCCGAACTGCCTTAAGACGATTCCCGACCCGAACATAGAGCCCGGACGAGCCTCGCCCAACTATGCCCTCGCCGATCATTCCCATCCTGCTGGCCGGGGGCGCTGGAACCCGCCTTTGGCCGGTCTCGCGCGACGCCTTGCCCAAGCAGTTCCTGCCTTTGGTAGGCGACCGCTCGACCTATCAGGAAACCCTGCTGCGCGTGCAGGACCCGATATTCGCAGCCCCCATCGTCATTACCGGTCCGAATTTCCACTTCTTCGCCCGCCGGCAGGCCGAAGATGCCGGCGTCGAGGCGACTGTGGTGATCGAACCGCTGCGGCGGGACTCCGCGCCTGCCATCGCGGCCGCGACCGCGGTGGCGCTCAAACGCGATCCTGACGCCGTGGTACTGGCACTGGCCGCCGACCACATCATCCTCGACGTGCCGCAGTTCCGCGCCACCTGCCTGGCCGGCCGCGAGGCGGCAGAGGCCGGGCGGATCGTGACCTTCGGCATCAAGCCGACCGAGCCGAAGACCAGCTACGGCTACATCCTGCCAGGTGAGGCCATCGGCAAGAACGGCGTGTGCACCGTCAAGCGCTTCGTCGAGAAACCAGACGCCGTCACCGCCGTCGGCTACGTGCGCGACGGCTACCTGTGGAATTCCGGCAACTTCCTGTTCCGCGCCGACGTGCTGCTGTCCGAACTGGCAAGGTTCGAGCCGGCGATGGCCGAAGCGATCGAGGCCGCGGTCGCCAAGGCCACGACCGACCTCGGCTTCTTGCGCCTGCAGCCGGAGGCATTCGCGCGCGCGCCGCAGAAGTCGATCGATTATGCGGTGATGGAAAAGACCGACCGCGCCGCGGTGGTGGCGGGCGATTTCCGCTGGTCGGACATCGGCAGCTGGGATGCGCTGTTCGACATCACGCCGCCCGACGCAGCCGGCAATGTCGTGCATGGGACGGCGGTGACCATGGATGCCACCGGCTGCGTGCTGTACTCGGACGGCCAACTCGTCACCGCGATTGGCGTCAAGGATCTGGTGGTGGTGAGCACGTCGGACGCGGTGATGGTGGTGCCGCGCGCCCGTTCGCAGGATGTGCGCGAGCTGGTCGCCAAGCTCAAAGCCGCCAAGCGTCCAGAGGCCACCGATCACAAGCGCGTGCACCGACCCTGGGGCTATTTTGAATCGATCGATATGGGCGAGCGCTTCCAGGTCAAGCGCATTGTCGTAATTCCCGGCGGCGTGCTGTCGCTGCAGAAGCACCGCCACCGCGCCGAGCACTGGGTGGTGGTGCACGGCACCGCCGAGGTCACCATCGCCGACACGATTCAAAACGTGCATGAGAACGAGTTGGTCTATATCCCGATCGGCAGCGTCCACCGCATGGCCAACAAGGGAAAAATTCCGCTTGAATTGATCGAAGTGCAGACCGGCAGCTATCTCGGTGAAGACGACATCGAGCGCATCGAGGACATTTACAAGCGCAGTTGACGCCACCGCGAGGCCTCCCCTTCGAGGAGACCTCGTCATTCGGTTTATCTGCCGGCGAAATCAGGCGGCCGTGACGACAGGCTTAGCCGTTGCATTCTTGAATTGTTCGAACGCATCCAGTGCGTGACTAGCGTACATGACCGACGGGCCGGCACCCATGTAAACGGCCATGCTGAGCGTCTCCAAGACTTCGTCGCGCGACGCCCCCTGCTCCAACGCGGCCTTGACGTGAAAGCCGATGCAGTCGTCGCAGCGGATCGCCACCGCAATGCCAAGGGCGATCAGCTCTTTGGTCTTGCAGTCGAGCGCCTTGGGGGCCAGGGCGGCTTGTGCAAGACCGGAAAATGCCTTCATGACTTCGGGCGCGCCGCTCCGCAAAGTCCGCAAATGCGCGCTCAGGTCTTTCGTTTGCTCCGGCCAATTCGTCATCCGCAAATCTCCATCACAATGCGTTGCGCGCCTGGACGGGCCGCGCAATGTCATATTCGTTAGTCAAAATATGATAGAGGCGTTGTAACCCGCGATCTTGATTTCGATCAAAATCGGGCGCGAAAATCGCGTCACATCGGCCGCCTAAATTGCCTTACAAAATCCCGCGCTGCACCAACGTGTCGACCACTTCGTTCGCCAGCCGATCGGCTTCTTTGGCTCCGGCCAGGAGATGGAGTTCGGGATTTTCCGGCACCTCATAAGGCTGATCGACGCCGGTGAAATTCTTGATCTCGCCGGCGAGCGCGCGCCGATACAAGCCCTTGGGATCGCGCGCGATGCATTGGTCGAGCGGCGTGTCGACGAAGACCTCGATGAATTCGCCGCTGTCGAGCAATTCCCGCACCATGCGGCGCTCGGCTCGGAACGGCGAGATGAACGAACAAAGCACGATGAGACCGGCGTCGGTCATCAGCTTGGCCACCTCGCCGATGCGCCGGATGTTCTCCACCCGGTCGGGCTCGGTGAAGCCGAGGTCCTTGTTCAATCCATGCCGTACATTGTCGCCGTCCAATATGACGGTGTGCGCGCCGCGCGCGTGCAGCGCGGCTTCGACCAGGTTCGCGATCGTCGACTTGCCCGAGCCCGGCAGACCGGTGAACCACAAGACCGCAGGACGGTGGTGCATGAGGTTCACGCGACCGGTCTTGCTCACCAGATGATCGTGATGGTGGATATTGGTCGCCCGGCGCAGCGCGAAATCGATCATCCCGGCGGCGACCGTTTCGTTCGAATAGCGATCGATCAGGATGAAAGCGCCGGTATCGCGGTTGTCCGCATAGGCGTCGAACGCGACCGGCCGGGCAACGGAAACGTTACACACGCCCACCTCGTTCAACGCCAACGTCTTGGCGGCGAGTTTCGACAGCGTCGTGACGTCGATCCGGTGCTTGAGCTCGGTCACGGTCGCCGGCAGCGTGTTGTTGTTGATCTTCATCAGATAGGATCGGCCGGGGAAAAGGCTTTCCGTCGACATCCACACCAGATGCGCCGCGAACTGGTCGGCGACCTGCGGGCGGTCGCGCAGCGCGGCGAACATGTCGCCACGCGTCACATCAATTTCATCGGAAAGCGCAATGGTAACGCTATCCCCGACTCGGGCGGTACCGCTATCGCCGGCCGGGTCAATGACCGCCTTGACCTTGGTCGCGCGTCCCGAGGGAAGCAGTACGACCTCATCGCCCGCATTGACACTGCCGCTGACGATGGTGCCGCAAAAGCCGCGGAAATCGGCATTCGGCCGATTGACCCATTGCACGGGCATACGGAACGGCTTGCCGGCGCGGTTGTCCTCGACATCGACCGTTTCAAGATAGTCGAGTAGATGCGGCCCGGAATACCAGGGCGTCCGCTCGCTACGCGTTGAGACATTGTCGCCGTAGCGCGCCGACACCGGGATCGCTTTGATGTCCTTGAAGCCGAGCTCGTCGGCAAAGCGGCTGAAGTTTGCCGATATCTGCTCGAATACGGCCCGATCGAAGCCAACGAGATCGATCTTGTTCACCGCAAGGACGATATGGCGAATGCCCATGAGGCTTGCAATGATCGCGTGGCGGTGGGTCTGGCTCAGCAGACCCTTGCGCGCGTCCACCAGCAGAACCGCGAGCTCGGCATTGGACGCGCCGGTTGCCATGTTGCGGGTATATTGCTCATGGCCCGGCGTGTCGGCCACCACGAAAGCGCGCCGCGGCGTGGCAAAATACCGGTAGGCGACGTCGATGGTGATGCCCTGCTCGCGCTCGGCTTCCAAGCCGTCGAGCAGCAGGGCGAAATCGACGTCCGCCCCGGTGGTGCCGTTTTTCTTCGAATCGCGCTCGAGCGCGGCCAGAAGATCGTCGAAGATGAGATGCTGCTCGTAAAGCAAACGGCCGATCAAGGTCGACTTGCCGTCGTCGACCGAGCCGCAAGTCAGAAAACGCAAGGCCGGGCGCGTATCGACGCTATCGCTGCGCTCGAGCGCGTCGGCGGCCATGGGCGCGGGACTTCGCATCAGAAATATCCCTCGCGCTTCTTCTTTTCCATC
Source organism: uncultured Alphaproteobacteria bacterium (assembly GCA_963770985.1). Lineage (GTDB taxonomy): Bacteria > Pseudomonadota > Alphaproteobacteria > Rhizobiales > Xanthobacteraceae > Pseudolabrys. Next base: position 189,550 of record CAVYRR010000016.1, read on the forward strand.
GATCCGGCTTCGTCGTGATCGATGACGCGGCCCTGCCGTTCCGAACTGGTCGAACCGCGCATTTCCGCGATGATAGCGTCGAGTGTGCTGGCATTCGAGGGGAGCGCGCCGGTCAGCGGGTAGCAGCCCAGCGTGCGGAAGCGGACCCGCATCATCCGCGGCTTTTCGCCGGGCATGAGCGGCAGGCGGTCATCGTCAACCATGATCAGCGTGCCGTCGCGTTCAACCACCGGACGCGGCTTGGCGAAGTACAGCGGCACGACCGGAATCTTCTCCGCCCTGATATATTCCCAAACATCGAGTTCGGTCCAATTGGACAACGGAAACACCCGCATGGATTCGTCGGGCTTGATGCGGGTATTGAACAGCCGCCACAGCTCGGGACGCTGATTGCGCGGGTCCCAGCTGTGGCCGGCGGAGCGGTGCGAGAAAATGCGCTCCTTGGCGCGGCTCTTTTCCTCGTCGCGCCGCGCGCCGCCGAAAGCGGCGTCGAAGCGCCACTTATCCAGTGCCTGGCGCAGACCTTCCGTTTTCATCACTTGGGTGTGGACCGAGGATCCCGAGGCTACCGGCGAAATACCGCGCGCAAGCCCCTCTTGATTGACATGCACAAGCAGATCGATTCCGAGACGTGCCGCCGTCTGGTCGCGGAATGAGATCATTTCGCGGAATTTCCACGTCGTATCTACATGCAGCAGCGGAAACGGCACTTTCCCCGGCTGAAATGCCTTTTGCGCGATATGCAACAGCGCGCTCGAATCTTTGCCCATCGAATAAAGCATCACCGGATTGCGGAATTCGCTGACAGCCTCGCGGACAATATAGAGCGCCTCGGCCTCGAGCCGACGCAGGCGAACGTTCTGGTGACGCCAATTCATCCGATCAATCCGAGCCCTTTGCCCGGTAGAGCTACTTCATTTCGATCGATTGCGGGAGAAACTGTTATTTCAATTTTACAAGCGGTACGGAAAAATTAGCCTCTAAATCCTTACGACACTAGTGCGCGGCGCGTGGCATCGATGATGCGATCCTGCGTCGGAGCGTCGAGATAGGCATGCATGGGCAGGCTGACGACTTCGGCTGCGAGCCGATCGCTCACCGCCACACCACCCTCGCCCACCGGGAAATGCTTGTAGGCCTGCTGCCGGTGCAACGGAATTGGATAATAGATCGCCGTGGGAATGCCTTCGGCTTTGAGCGCAGCCGTCAGCCTGTCGCGGCGGCCGCCGGCGACGCGAATGGTGTATTGCGCCCATACCGACGTTGAACCGGGCGGCACCGTGGGGACGATCGCAATGTCACCCAATGCTTCGGAATAACGGCGGGCAATGCGGTTGCGCGCCTCGATCTCGTCGGGGAAGATCTTCAGCTTTTCGATCAGGATCGCCGCCTGGACGGTGTCGAGGCGAGAGGCGAGACCGATACGGACGTTATCATAGCGATCAGTGCCCTGCCCGTGCATGCGCAGACTGCGCAAGACATCGGCCATCGCATCGTCGTCGGTCATCACCGCGCCGCCATCACCGTAGCAGCCGAGCGGCTTGGCCGGAAAGAAACTGGTCGCAGTGGCATGACCGAAGGTACCGAGCCGGCGGTTATTGAACGTCGCGCCGAATGCTTGCGCAGCGTCGTCGAGAATGAACAGGCCTTCCGTCTTGGCCGCCGCGGCGACGGCAGCATGGTCGGCCGCCAAGCCGAACAGGTCGACTGGGATGATCGCCTTCGGCGTGAGCCCCGCGTTTTTTGCCGCCGCGATAGCGCCTGCGATTCTGTTCGCGTCGATATTGAACGTGGCGGCGTCGACATCGACGAAAACCGGCGTCGCGCCCACCAGCGCCGCCACTTCCGCGGTCGCGCAAAACGTGAACGACGGACAGATCACCGCGTCGCCCCGCCTGATTCCCATGGCCCGCAACGCCAGCACCAGCGCGTCGGTGCCGCTGGCGCAGGTCACCACATGTTTGGCGCCGCAGAATTTTGCCAGTTCGGCCTCGAAAGTCCGCACTTCCGGGCCGAGGATGAATTGGCAGTGGCTGAGCACGCGCGAAACTGCGGCATCGATGGCACCGCCGAGACGGCGGCGCTGCGCGGCCACGTCGATAAACGGAATCATGGGCGGATTGGGTCGTTGATTCATACTGAATTCCAAGCAGTGGCGCCGTCAGCCGGCAACCACGCGCGGCGCCTGCCGCTGTGACGACGACGCCGGCAACGGGCGAGAGGCAAGACAGCGGATGGCGATTTCGAGGCTGGCTACGCCTTCCTCTCCGGTTACCGCCGCTGCCGATCCGGACTGCACCGCGCGCAGGAACGCCAGCAGTTCGGAGCGCAACGGCTCGGCATGCCCGACCGAAAGGTGGCGCATGGAATAGCTGCCATCCGGCTGGAAGCCGAAGCACTCGGTGACCTGGCGGGTGAGCAGATCGCCCATCACGTATTTGCCGCGAGTCGCGACGGTCACGTTGCGCGCTTTGAAAGGCGTCAGCCAATTGGTGTTTATGTGCGCCAGCACGCCGGACGCGGTACGGAATTGCAAGAGCGCAATGTCCTCGCGCTCGGCCACCGCGCTCGACAATTGCGGTTGCACCTCGACGATGTCGGAATCGGTGAACCAGCGGATCAGATCGATATCGTGCACGGCCAGATCGATGACCACGCCGACATTCGACATGCGCGGCGGGAACGGCCCTACCCGGGTAATGGCGATCGAGAGAATATCTTCGTTGCGGATGGCGTCCTTGATCGCCTCGACCGCCGGATTGAACCGTTCGACGTGACCGACCATCAACGTGACGCCGGCCCGGCGCGCGGCGGCGATGATCTCGCGACCTTCTTCGACCGACGACGCGATTGGCTTTTCCACCATAACATGGACGCCGCGCGCGATTGCTGCGAGCGCGATGTCGCGGTGAAGATGGGTCGGCGCCGCAATGGTGATCGCATCGACCTTAAGGTCGAGCAGTTCATTGACGTCAGCGACGGCGGCGCAGCCGAGGGTGCGGGCGACGAATTCAGCCTGCTTGCGATCGGGATCGGCGACGCCGATCAGTTTGGCCCCCGGTAGTCCGGTAAACACCCGAGCATGATTGCTGCCCATCACGCCGACGCCGATCACGCCAATACGCAACGAAGACTCCGCATCCGATTTTATCGCTTGCGTCATGTTCTGACGGATTTCCCCAGGCCGTGACCCCAGCCAAGCCTTCCCCTAGCACGCTCAGCGGCGGCTGGCGACCACCCTGGGAAAACGCGGCGAACACGTTTTGATTCAAAGCGTTACAGAAATACAACGGTCCAAAATTCGGCCGCAGCGAACGACTTCAAGCTCATATCATTCGGCGGCGCGAGAGGTGGGGACCGAAAGATGCAAGGCCGTTGCAAGCGCGTCTTCGCGGAATGATTTCACCGCTCCGAGCGAGAGCTCCGCCGCGGACTTGGTGCCGAGACTGGGGAGCTTTTTCAGAACGTCGGCCGGCGCGGTGATGATGTGACAGCCCATGGCGTCGGCTTCCACCACGTTAAAAACCTCGCGCGTAGACGCCCAGATGATCTCGATATTGTGCGTCTTGCGCGCACGGGCAACCGCATCCTGCATGATGGGCCGATAGTCGATGCCGAAATCCGCCAGGCGGCCGGCGAATACCGACACGCAGGCCGGCGCGCCGCCGTCGAGCGCCTCGACCGCGCGGGCGACCTGCTCGGATGTGAAAATCGCGGTCATGTTGATCTTGACGCCATCGCGCGACAACGAGCGTACCACATCGAACAGCGGCTCATTGCGCGTGGTGGTCACCGGCAGCTTGACGTGGACGTTCTTGCCCCAGGTCGTGATGACGCGGGCCTGCGCGACCATTTCGGGAATGTCGTCTGAGAACACCTCGAACGAGATGTGGCGATCAGGCACAGCGCCGACCAGATCGCGGGCATAGCGCTCGTAGTCGCTCACCCCGGCCTTTTTGAGCAGCGAAGGGTTGGTAGTGAACCCGGCAATCCAGGCCTGCTTGGCCATCTCGACGATCTGCGCCTTGTCGGCGCCGTCGGTGAACAGCTTGACTTTGAGATCGGACAGTTTCGGCATGCTTGTGACCTTTGCGAAGCGCTATTTATCCCATTCTCATTGCAGCACAATCAAGCTATGAGCATGGCAATCCATCGAATTGTCCACTTCTCCGTCGTGCCGACTGTTTGCTTACGCCAGCAAGGCACCCACCACAAACGCTCGTTGGTTACCGTAGGGCTCCCGATCGATGCGCCAGCTGCTCACATTTGTTCTAAAAGCGGCCGTTTCAGGCGTTCTGCTATATATTGCGTTCGCCCGGGTGAATTTCAATCTTATCGGTGAGCGGCTCGATCGCATTGATTATGTTTGGCTGGCGGCGGCCGTATTGATTATCATTGCGCAGACGATCTTGAACGCCCTGCGCTGGCAGAGAATTGTCCTGCATTGCGACCCGCCTGATGCCCCGCCATTCACGATACCTCGCGCGTTGCGTTACACTTTCATCGCAGTATTTTTCAACCAGACACTGCCATCGACCGTCGGTGGCGACGCAGTCCGAATATGGCTGCTCGGGCGCGACCAAGGCGGCTGGCGAGCAGCAACCTATTCGGTCCTCATCGATCGCCTCACTGGCGTGCTGGTTCTGGCGCTCTTGGTGATCCTGTGCCTGCCGTGGTCGTTTGCGCTCATTGGCAATCTCGCTGGCCGCATCGCTTTGCTGATCGTCGGTTTCGGCAGCATCGGTGCCTGTTTGGTGTTTTTGGCGCTTGGATTTGTCCGCTGGCACTGGCTGGATCGCTGGTGGCTGACACGCCAACTGGGTGCGGCCGCATCAATGGCGCGCCGCGTTTTCGGCTCAGCATCAAGCAGCATGCCGATCATCGCCTACTCTCTGCTCATCCATGCGATGTCGGTTACCGCGGCCTGGTGCCTGGCCAAATCGGTGGCGGCGCCGCTCGAATGGAGCGAGGCCCTGCTGCTCGTTCTTCCGGTCGTGCTGATCGCGACGATCCCGTTGTCCATTGCCGGCTGGGGTACGCGCGAGACCGCGATGATTCTGGCCTTCGGCTATGCCGGATTGCCCGAGAGCGACGGGCTCATTGTGTCGGTGTTGTTCGGGATCGCCATGTTCGCCGCCGGCCTCCTGGGTGGCGCCATTTGGATCTTGGATCGCGGCAAACGGTTTCGCGATGCCAGTCAACCGGCGCGGTGATACTCTTTATACCAGGCGATGAAGCGCGCGACGCCCTCGGCAATCGGCGTCGACGGCTTGAAACCGACATCGCGCCTGAGGTCGTCGACGTCGGCGAACGTGGCCGGAACGTCTCCGGGCTGTATCGGCATCAACTCGCGGATGGCTTTCTTACCGAGCCCCTGCTCCAGCAGTTTGACGACGTCGAGCAGCTCGACCGGGCTGTTGTTGCCGATATTGTAAACGCGCCATGGTGCCGAACTGCTGGCCGGATCGGGCGCGTCGCTCGACCAGTTGCGATCGCCCTGGGCAGGCCGATCGATCAGCCGCACCACCGCCTGCACGACGTCGTCGATATAGGTGAAATCACGCCGCATCTTGCCGTGATTGAACAGCTTGATCGGCTTGCCGGCGCTGATCGCAGCGGCGAAAATCCACATCGCCATGTCGGGCCGTCCCCACGGACCGTAGACGGTGAAAAAGCGCAAGCCCGTTGTCGGCAATTTGAACAGGTGTGAATAGGAATGCGCCATCAACTCGTTTGCCTTTTTGGAGGCGCCGTAGAGGCTGAGCGGATGATCGACATTCTCGGAGGTGCGAAACGGCATCTTGGTATTGGCGCCGTAGACCGACGATGACGAAGCATAGACGAGATGGCGGCAGCCTTGGTGGCGGCAGCCTTCCAGGACATTAAGAAAGCCGACCAGATTGGCGTCCGCATAGGCATGCGGATCGACCAGCGAATGCCTGACACCGGCTTGGGCGGCGAGATGGATGACGGATGGAAAGCGATGCGCGGCAAACAGCGCCGCGGTGGCAGCGCGGTCCGCCAAATCCAGCCGTACGAACTTGAAATTCTTGGCGCCCGCGAATTGCTGCAGCCGCGCTTGCTTCAACTTCGGGTCATAGTAAGGCGAGAGATTGTCGATCCCGATCACCTCGCGGCCAGACTCCACCAGACGGCGCGCGACGTGAAAACCGATGAAGCCGGCGGCGCCGGTGACCAGAACGGGATCCACAGTTGCCACGGAACGATACCTTCTGGCTTTTGTCTGCCGTCGAGCCTGGAATCCAGGCCGATAACAGCAAGATTGTTGCAAAGCGCCTGAGCGAGTAGTGAATATCCGGAATGACCGGTCGAGATCAAATGGGTAGCTTGCAACCTGGCACAATTCTGCCATTGCCGCGAGCGCTGGGAAGCGTCTGCCCTTTCGTCTCGCGCATTGAAATAATCTTCTCGCGGCAGCATAGGCTGTCCCTCTGATGGCGCAAAAGATTCTCTATCTCGTTTCCGAGGACTGGTATTTCGTTTCGCATCGCCTGCCGATGGCACGAGCCGCGCTAGGCGCGGGCTTTGAGGTCCATGTCGCGACCAGGGTCGCCGGCCACGCGGCCGCGATCGAGCGCGAGGGATTTATCTTGCATCCGCTCGGCTGGCGTCGCGGCAGCTTCGATCCGTGGCACCTGTTGTCGGCGGTGCGCGAGGTCCGCCGTCTGTATCGGCGGGTGCGGCCCGATCTTGTCCACCACGTCGCCTTGATGCCCGGCATTATCGGGTCGCTGGCCGCGCTCGGACTGCCGATCGTCTGCCTCAATGCCATGGCGGGGCTCGGCTATGCCTTCACCACGCGCACGCCCAAGGCCATGCTGCTCCGCGCGCTGATCGAGCCGATGCTGCGCCAGCTGTTCGGTCGCGCGCGCGCTTTCGTCCTGGTGCAGAACCCTGACGATCGCGCCGCCATCCAGTCGCTCGGCATAAGCGCCAACAGGATTACGCTTATCGCCGGATCGGGCGTCGACATTGATAGGCTCACCCCCTTGCCGGAGCCGCCGCCGCCGATTGCCGCCGGCTACGTCGGCCGGCTGCTCACCGACAAGGGCGTGCCGACGCTGGTCGAGGCCCATGCGTTGCTTGCGCGCCGCGGCCGGCCGGTCGCACTCCTGATCGCCGGCGAGCCTGATCCGCCCAACCCCGCCTCTATTCCGCAGGAAACTATTGCCGAATGGAAGCGACGCCCCGGGCTGACCTTGCTCGGGCAGGTCGACGACATCGGCGCATTCTGGGCGCGGACGCATATCGCTGTGCTGCCGTCGTTGCGCGAAGGGCTGCCGCTGAGCCTGCTGGAAGCCGCCGCCTGCGCGCGGCCGATCGTCGCCACCGACGTTCCAGGCTGCCGCGAGATCGCGCGCGACGGCGTCAACGCCTTGCTGGTGCCGCCGAATAATGCCGCCGCGCTAGCCGACGCCATCGACCGACTCGCCGACGATGCCGAACTGCGCTGCCGTTTCGGCGCTGCCGGCCGCCGCATCGTGGAAGACGAATTCTCGCATGTGCGCGTCGGGCAGGAGATCGTCGCGCTCTATCGGCGTTTGCTGTCGTCCGATCCCGGCACCGCCTAGCTATTGCGGCCACCGGGACCTCCCGGATAAACAAGGACCCCACCAGCGAAGGAAACCCCTGTGGCGCATGCGCGTAAGATCGCCGTCATCGGCCTCGGCTATGTCGGTTTGCCGGTGGCAGTCGGATTTGCGCGCACAGGCGCCAGCGTTATCGGCTTCGATATCGATGCCGGACGCATCGCCGATATTGCGGCGGGCAATGACCGCACCCGCGAGGTCGCGACCGAGGAGTTGCGTGCAGCGCAGGCACGATGGACTTCCGACCCGGATGACCTGCGCGCGGCGGATTTTTTTATCGTCACCGTCCCGACGCCGATTGACGAGCATTTTCACCCCGATCTGAGCCTATTGCTGAAAGCATCCGAATTGGTCGGCCGCGCGCTCAAACGGGGCGATATCGTGGTCTACGAGTTCGACGGTCTATCCCGGCGCCACCGAAGAAGACTGCATGCCTGCGCTCGAACGCGCCTCCGGGCTCGTCAGCGGACGCGATTTCACCCTTGGTTATTCGCCCGAGCGAATCAATCCCGGCGACCGGCAGCATCGCTTCGAGACCATCGCCAAGGTGGTGGCCGGGCAGGACGCGCGCACGCTCGAAATCGTCGCTGCCGTTTACGGTTCGGCCGTGAAGGCGGGCGTCCACAAGGCGCCCTCGATCAAGGTGGCGGAAGCCGCCAAGGTCATCGAGAACACCCAGCGCGATCTCAATATCGCGTTCATGAATGAATTGTCCGAGCTGTTCCACGTGCTCGGTATCGATACCGGCGACGTGCTCGCCGCGGCGCGCACGAAATGGAATTTCCTTCACTTCACGCCCGGGCTGGTCGGCGGCCACTGCATTGGCGTCGACCCTTACTATCTGACCCACCGCGCGCAGAAAGCCGGTTTTGACCCGAAAATCATTCTCGCCGGCCGGCGCGTCAACGATGCGGTTGGCAAGAAAGTGGCGCGCGAATGCCTGCGCCTTATCAAAGACGGCGGCCGAAAACCCGAGCGCGTGACCGTTCTCGGCCTCACCTTCAAGGAAGACGTGCCGGATATCCGCAATTCAAAAGTCGTCGATATCGTGCGCGAATTGTCGGCGTCCGGCGTCGCCGTGCAGTTGCACGACCCGATGGCCGATCCCGCCCATGCGCGCCGAGAATACGGCATCGAGCTGGCAGAACTCGAGGCATTGCAGCCCGCCGATGCGGTGGTGCTGGCGGTCGCGCATGATGCCTATAAGATCGGCTGGCCGCTGATCGTGCCGCTGCTGCGCGACGGCAAGGGCGTCGTCGTCGACGTCAAGGCGCGCCTCGATCGCAGCCGCGTTCCAACCGGCATCGCGCTATGGCGGCTGTGAGATGACAACCATCGGCGCGCTCGTGTTCGTGGCCTCTGCACTGGTCAGCGCGGCCTTGATTTGGCTGTTGCAGCCGCTGCTCAATCGCCATGCGCTCGCGCATCCCAATGCCCGCTCGTCGCACAAAACACCGACGCCGCAGGGCGGCGGAGTTGCGGTGATTGCGGCGACGATCGGCGTCGTCGTCGCATGTGTTCTATTTGGCGTACCCGGCCTCGGTGGACAGGCCCTTTGGCTCGTGTTGGCCGCCACGGTTTTCATCGCCCTTGTGGGTGAAATCGACGACGTTCGTTCGATCGCAGTGATGCCGCGGCTGATTCTGCAAATAGTCGGGGTTGCGATTGTGCTCGCCGCGTTGCCGGGCGACCTGCGCGTCGCACCGTTGCTTCCCTACTGGCTCGAACGCACTCTCCTAGCTTTCGCCATCCTCTGGTTCGTCAATCTGGCGAATTTCATGGACGGCATCGACTGGATGACGGTCGCCGAAGTGGTGCCGCTCAGCGCCGGCCTTGTCTTGTTCGGCTCCATGGGCGCGCTTCCGCGCGATGCCACGATCATAGCGATTGCGCTGTGCGGCGCGCTGATCGGCTTTGCTCCCGTCAATCGCCCGGTCGCGCGGCTGTTTCTCGGCGATGTCGGCAGCCTGCCGATCGGCCTATTGCTCGGCTGGCTGCTGGTCGTGCTTGCCGGCACCGGGCATTTCGCGGCGGCGCTGCTACTGCCGCTCTATTATCTTGCCGATGCGACGATCACCCTGCTGCGCCGGCTGGCGAACGGCGAGCCGATCTGGCAGGCCCATCGCAGTCACTTCTATCAGCGCGCAACGGATAACGGTTTCAGCGTCTACCAGATCGTCGGTCGCGTGTTCGTGCTAAATATCGCGCTGATTGCCCTCGCCGTCACCACCTTGCTGACGACGTCATATGTTTTGCACGCGGCCGCGCTGATCGCCGGCTGCGTTCTGGTCGGCTTGCTGCTTTACCGCTTTGCGGCCGCCAATGCCTGATCGGCGGCGGCGATCACCTGCGCCGGCAGCAGTTCATCGAGGCATTGGCTGTTGCTGTCGAGCCGCCGCTCGCAGCCTTCCAGCTGACACGGCATGCACGGCAGCGGATTTTGCACCAACCAGACATTGCCGCGGCGCTGAACTGTGCCGGTTGCGGCCCAGGACGCATCCAAGCCGCCGACCGGCCATGGACCCCAAAGCCGCGGGTCGGTCGGCCCGTAAATGGCGACAGTCGGGCAGCCGGAAGCAGCCGCAAGATGGGTAACCGATGTATCAGGGCCGATATAGACGGCCGCCTTCGACAGCAGCCCGGCAAGTTGCGGCCAGGCGAGTTGGCCGTCGCGCCGCGCGACGGGAGCGCCGGTCCACACCGCGTCGAGATAGCGCCGCTCGGCCTCGGCCGGCCCGCCGGTCGCGATCACGTTGAGCCCGCGCGCGGCAAGAGCGCCTGCAAGCTCACGCCAGCCGCTTTCGGTCCATTGCTTGTAGCGAAACATCGGCGCCGCATGAATCACCGCATAAGGCCCGGCCGGCCGTTCGCCCGTCTCGGCAACGCGCGGGCAGACCAGCTCCGGCACGCGTGCAATGCCGAGCGCGTCGGCGAGCCGTAACATCTCCTCGACCCGGTGCAGCCCGGGCGTGACGGCGATGCTGCGATGAAGCAACGCCCGCTTTACGCGGCCATTAAGGTTGGCGGGCACCGGCGCCACGCGTACGCGCCCGGCGGCGATGGCAAAGCCGGTCGGACGATCGCCGCTCTGCGTGGAGATCGCGAGATCGTAGCGGCGGAACAGCCGCGCGCCCAAGGCGAAACGTCTGCACCGTCGAGGGCTGCGGCGAAGTGGTCTTGACTTCGTCGAGATCGGGATTGCCTGCAAGAATGCCGGCGGTATCGGCGAAGACCAGCGCTTCAATCCGCGCTTCCGGCCATGCGCGCCGCAAGCAGCGGATCAGCGGCGTGCTCAGCAGCACATCGCCAAGTCGGCGCAAGGTGACCACCAAGATACGCGGCCGGGGCGGAAGATCGAGCCGGTTCATGACCCTGGCGCTACGCCGCTGGCGGCCGCGTCGCCGTGAACCTGCGCCGCATTAGACGAGCGCTGCAGCATGCCGGCCGCCACACCGACGCCTATGACATAGAGCCAGCCCTCGGTGAAATCGAAAATGAAGGAATTGAACAGTGAACCGACGATGTTCGCCGTCACGACCACCAGGCCGATCCACGCCAGCGATCCATTCCCCCAGAAAAACATCAACTGGGACATCCACATCGCCCACAGCACCGCAATTCCGATAAGGCCAAGCTGAATACCGACAGCGAAAGTTTGATTGTGGGGGTTGACCGAAACAGCGCTACGCAAGCCGGTTTGCCCAGCTGCAGCGCGCTGGTATTGGTCATGGATCGAACCGGTCCCGTGCCCGAATATCGGCGCACGCTTGATGAATTCAATCGATCTTGTCCAGAAGATGATCCGTAGGCCCGCTGAAGTGACTTCGTTATCATGTTCGTATCGTGCTGTATCCGAGATCGATTCCGTTACGCGTTCGCGCAAATAAGGTGAAGCTGACCACACAACGGCGGCAACGACTACCAGCACGGCCGCGGCGCCAAGAACGCCCTTCCAGCCGGAATGCCGAATTCCATAAAGCACGACAAGGACTGGAATAACGACCAGCGTCGTGCGGCCGGTAGCGATGAAAAAAATATCGCCGAGAAACGCCAAAGCTAAAACGGCTAAAGCCGCCGACAATTTCCATTGCCGCAAACGCGCTTTCGCCGCGGCAAGATCGAGTAGGACCGCCGCGCACATGGCGAACTCGAGACTTTGCACAATGTAGGTTTTGACCGGGACTCCAATATCACGCGGGGCCCTGAGGATATCCGGCCAAATCGTCACGATCCAAGACGCGATAAGCAGCGCCATGCAGGCGATCAGAAAGCCGATAAGCACCCGATATCCCCCGTCGGAGCGGCGGAATTGAACCATCAGCAGCGGGATCACCAATAACCTTAGAAAGCCACTGAGGCCGCCCCAGCGCTCGTGCCACGTGGCATCCGCCCAGGTCATTCCGACGACGCCGAGCAGAAAGAGCAAGACCGGCAACCCACCAACGGCGCTCAGGAGTTCGCGGCGGAGATCGCTCCATTCGAGTGTGGGAATGAGTGCGATCAGCCACACTGCCAGCAGTATGCTGGTCGCCGAGGTCGACCAAGGCAGCGACACGGCAACGGCGACGGCGAGTTCGTCGGCAATCTTGGCAAGCCGGGCCCAGTCGAGACGTGACGCGATCGAAAGCGTAGCCATCGTTCACCTTGCCAAAACAGGCGAAGGTGCAGCCTGAATCGCGGACAGCCCGCGCTGGGCGCGGATACGGTCGCCGGCGATATTCTCGACGAGCTGGCGTTGATATTTCGCCAGGTCCGAACGGTCGGCCGGCGCATGCCAGAGATGCAGCACACCGGTCGCGAACATACCGTCCTTGCGGCGCACGCCAGCGCGGATCAACCGCACGATGAGATCGGAATCTTCCGGGCCATATCCGCTGTACTCGGCGTCGAAGCCGTCCACGCGCTCAAGATCCGATCGCCATATCGCAAGGTTACAGCCGCGCGCGCCACGCCAGGCGCGCTGCCGCATGCGGCGCAGCGGTCCGAGCGGCAGCCGCACCAGCGTCGACAAACGGTTGACGCCCCCGCGCCAGCGTTCCGCCAGCCAGCGACCAAAAGGCCATTCTTCCGGCGTTAGCTTTTCGTCGAGCACTTTGCGTGTAAGCGTCGGCGAGAGTAGAGCGCGGTTGCCGGTGACGAACCAGCCCGGCTCGGCCAGGCGGCGATGGCTGGCAACAAAATCCGCACGCGGAATGCAGTCGCCATCGAGAAAAATAAAATAGTTGCCGCGCGCGATGAGGATCGCGCGGTTGCGACATTCGGCCGCCCGAAATCCACGGTGCTCTTGCCAGACTTGATCGAGCCGGCGCCCGACCTTGGTGCGCCAAGCCTCGATCACAGCGGCGGTGGCGTCGGTCGAGCCGTCGTCCGCCAGCACCACCTCGAACTCCTGGTCGGTCTGACGCGTCAGCGCGCGCAAAATCGCTTCAAGCGCGTCGGCGCGGTTATAGATCGCGATGACAATAGATATCAGCTCGGCCACGGGGGTCCCTCTGGGCGCAGGCTTTACCCGAAATCGCAGACGGCGACAAATTCCCTAGGGCGCACCAGCCTCGCAATGCTAACTTGGCGGCGCCGAGGGCGCCGACGATTCCATGCAGAAGATATCAGCCTATATTCTCAGCTTTAACGAGGCCGCCAAAATCGAGGCGGCGGTTTCCAGCGTGCTATGGGCCGACGAAGTGGTGGTCGTCGATTCCTTCAGCACCGACCGCACGACCGAAATTGCCAGCGCGCTCGGTGCGCGCGTGGTGCAGGTGCCTTTTAACGGCTTCGGCGAGCTGCGCAATCGCGCAATCGAAGCCTGCAAATACGATTGGATCTTCAGTCTTGATGCGGACGAGCGCTGCACCGCGGAGGTGCGCGACGAAATTCTCAAGCTGCTGGCCGAGGGCCCGCCCCTCGACGTCTATCTTGTGCGGCGCCGCAGCTACATGATGGGCCGCAGGATCCGCGGCTCGGGCTGGTATCCGAACTTCCGCCAGCCGCAGTTCTTCCGCAAAGGCAGCATGCGCTACACACTCGAGCCGGTGCACGAAGGCTATGAAATTCTCAACGGCAAGCCGGTCGGCACGCTCAGCAACGCTATTTGGCAATTCCCGTTCCGCAATCTGGAAGAGGTCATCCGGAAAACCAACCGGTACTCCTCGCTCGGCGCGGCAAAACTCGCGGGCAAACGCGTGTCGATGGCGGGCGCGCTTGGCCATGGCCTGTGGTCGTTCCTCAAGCACTACATCTTCAAGCTCGGCTTTATCGACGGCTGGGCCGGCTTCGTCATTGCCTTGGGCAATTTCGAAGGCACGTTCTACCGCTACGCCAAGCGCTACGAAGAGACGCAAGGCTGGCAGGAGCCTGAGAGCAAGCCGCTCAAGCGCAAGTCGTAAAGTCAGCGAGCAGACGCGCGTCATCGCCCGTATTCTTTGTCAGGCGCCGGGTACGCCTGCATTCCATCCGCCGCCCAAGTACCGAGGGCGCGCGGGACGCCAGGGGTCCAGACGGACCCGCGGACCTCGACGCCTCGCGACATCGAGGCCTGTCGAAATCCGTAAAACCGCAAGTCCGCCAAACCCAAGGCGTCCCGCGCGCGGTGTTTGTTAGGTTTGCTCCGCGCAATCCCCGGTGGGCAGACATTGTTACCCACCGCTAGAGGGCTTTCCCCGGCGCCGGAGGGACTTGCTCCCCTTTTGGGTGGAGTTTGCCCCTTGCGGACACCGGCTACGCCCAAGTGACCACCTGCCGGGTGGCCGGGCCTCGCGCGGCTTGGACCGCCGGGCGCTGCGCACCGCATCTCCGATGCAACCGTCATTCCCCGGCCACCGCTCCCCGCCCCGCGTCTGGAGACGCTGATCAGACACCCCTCGGTCACGAGGGACGGGATAGCTTGAATATAATCCTATTAGGAATAAAGTCAAGAACTTCCGACAATTGGTAGCTTTCACGCCGGCTATGGAGGGCACTTGTCGTTGTTGACACCGTACTTGGCCAAGTAGTATATCTACTTGACCAAGTAATTGATGGAGAACGCGGTGCCTCAGAATTGGGAGAAGCTTCGCTATGAAATAATGGCCCTTTTTACGCCGGCAGCGCCGATCAGCCGGGCAGAACTATTTGCTGGTCGCAGAGACCAACTGCATCGGCTGTTTGCAGCGATCGCAGAAACGGGGCGGCACGCGGTGCTGTATGGCGAAAGAGGTGTAGGCAAGACGTCATTGGCCAACGTGTTTCATGAGTTGATTAGCGATAATGCAGACACATTGATGCCGATTCGAAAGCAGGCATCACCGGCCGACACTTACACGTTGCTTTGGCGCAAAATCTTTCGGGAAGTTAGCCTAGAAAGCAGACGTAAAGGTGACTACGGCAACGAGGCGGTGGAAATTAAATCCATAGCCGACTTCTATCCAAATGAAATTGAGCCGGACGATGTTGTGCGCGAAGTCTCGCGCTTTTCTAAAAACTCACACCCCGTAATTGTTTTCGATGAGTTCGATCGGATCGGAGATAAGTCGACTAAGAAGGTGATGTCGCACACGATCAAGGCCTTGTCCGACACTGGAGTGAGAGCCACGATCGTCTTGGTCGGAGTTGCAGACGACATCAACACATTGATCGAAGAGCACCAGTCGATTACCCGAAACCTATCAGAAATTAAGATGCCGCGAATGTCGAAAGATGAACTTAATGAAATCCTGAACAGCCGATACAAGAGGGTCGGAATGACGATCGATGGCGACGCGAGATGGAAAATAGTGACGCTCGCGCGCGGCCTTCCTGAATATGCTCATGCGCTCGGGCGGGCTTCTGCTCTAATCGCGATTGGCGAAAAACGACTCGCAATAAATGAAGATGATGTTGATAGAGGCATACAACAAACACTTCTTCAGTCGGATCAATCAGCTAGGTCAATGTACAAGAAAGCGGTCGATAGCAATAGAAAGGACGCGCTTTACCGCCAAGTTCTATTGGCTTGCGCTATAACAAAAAGTGACGACGAAGGAAAATTCACCCCGAAAGACGTGGTAGAGCCGCTAACCGGAATTCTCGGACGCAAGGTTGATATTGCCAACTTCCAAAATCATTTGGGAGCCTTTAGCAGTGCGGAGCGTGGTGAAATATTGGAACGCTTTGGCAAGGAGAGATCTTACAAGTACAGATTTAGAGATCCAAAGATGCAGCCTTTCGTTTTGATGGAAGGGGTGTCATCCGGCGCGCTGAAAAACGACGCCCTTAAGATCTTGTCTGCGCCTGAACAACCGCGCCTTTCCGCTGACTTTTAGTTTTTAAGACCTGGGTCCCCGCTTTCGCGGGGACGAACGGGAAAAAGCCGCTCACCGCCGCTTCGGCGCGCGCGTGCGCTCGACCATCGACGTGGTCGAATGTCCCGGCGTCAGATCGATCAGCACGATCTCGCCGCCCGCGGCCTCGACGATGTCGCGGCCGACCACTTGTTCGCGCGTGTAGTCGCCGCCCTTGACCAGCACCGTCGGTCTCACGCGCCCGATCAGCTTTTCCGGCGTGTCCTGATCGAACACCACGACAAGATCCACCGCTTCGAGCGCCGCCAGCACCTCGGCGCGCGCTTGCACCGGCTGCACCGGGCGGCCCTCGCCTTTCAGCCGGGTGACCGAAGCATCGCCGTTCAGGCCCACCACCAGGCGGTCGCAGGCCGCGCGCGCGCCAGCCAGCAGTTTGACGTGTCCGGGATGCAGCAGATCGAAGCAGCCATTGGTGAAGCCGACCCGCAAGCCCTGCCTTCGCCACTCGGCGAGATGCTCGTCGAGCAGCGCCCAATCGAACACGATCTTTTCCTCGGGCGCGAGCGTCGCCGCCGGCAGGATGCGCGAGCGCAATTCCGCAACGGAGAGCGTCGCGGTACCACGTTTTCCCACCACGACCGCGGCCGCGGCGTTGGCCGCGCGCATGGCCGATTCGAAATCGGCCTGCATGGCAAGCATGGCCGAAAGCACCGCCACCACCGTGTCGCCGGCGCCGGAGACGTCGCGCACGCGCACCGGATAGGCCGGCACGTGAATCGGTGCACCCTCGTCCACCAGCGTCATGCCGGCTTCGCTGCGCGTCACCAGAATTGCATCGGCACCCAATTTCAAGCGCAGCGCATTGGCTGCGGCGGCAATGCCATCGTCGGTGATCGCTGCTGTATGGGTCGCGTCGGCAAGTTCCTGCCGGTTCGGCGTGATCAAAGTCGCGCCGCGATAGACAGTATAGTCGCGGCCTTTCGGATCGACCACGACCGGCTTGCCTGTTTTGTTGGCGGCGTCGATAACCGCGCGGATGACGCGCGGGGTCAGCGCGCCTTTGGCGTAATCCGACAGCACCACCGCGCCCGCGCGCGGCATCGCCCTGACGATATGGCCGATCAGCGCGTCCTCGCTCGCCGCATCGACGGCAGAGGCCATCTCCCAGTCCGCGCGCAACATATGGGTAGAATGATGCTCCGACACGAAGCGGACCTTGCGGGTGGTCTGCCGAGCGGAATCGACCACCAGGTGGAACTCGATCAGCGGATGGGTGCCGAGCGCTTCGCTCAAGGCGCGGCCGGCATCGTCGTCGCCGACGACACCGACGAAAATGCAACGGGTGCCGAGCGCGACCAAGTTGCGCGCCACGTTGCCGGCGCCGCCGATCATCGTTTCGGTGCGCTTGACCGCGATCACCGGCGTCGGCGCTTCCGGCGAGATGCGCGAGACCTCGCCATAGACGAACTCATCCAACATCAGATCGCCGACGCAGAGCACGGTCTGCCCGGCGAGATCGGCGAGATGTTTGTCAAAGTCGAACATCTCTAACTCCGTTCATTCCCGCGCATAGCTCGCCGAACGGCGAGCGTTCGCTCGCCTATGCGGGAATCCAGAGCCACAATCGCAAACGCCATGACTTTTTGCCCCTGGGTCCCCGCTTTCGCGGGGACGAGCGGAATGTTCCACCGTTGCGGCCGATAAGACATGATTATCGGTACCTGTCGTCGCGATCGAGATAGCCGGTGACGTATTGGCCGACGGCCGCATCGAGCGGGGTGAAGCCGGCATTGTATCCGGCGCGGCGCAGATTTTCGACCGAGCCTTGCGTGAAATACTGATACTGGCCGCGGATTGCGTCCGGCATCTCGATATATTCGATATTGGCCGGCCGCCCGAGCGCCTTGAACATGGCGCCGATCATGTCGCGGAAGCTTTCGGCCTTGCCGGTCCCGACATTGAATATGCCGCTGACCGAGGTGGCGTCGAGCAGCCAGCGCAGCACCGCAATGGCGTCGTCCACATAGATGAAATCGCGCCGCTGGTCGCCATCCTCGATGCCGTCGCGATGCGACTTGAACAGCCGCACCGGCTTGCCGGCCTTGGCCTCGTCGAACACCTTGGCCAGTACGCTCGCCATATGGCCTTTGTGATATTCGTTCGGACCGTAGACGTTGAAAAACTTCAAGCCCACCCAATGTGGTGGCAGGTTTTGTTTTTTGACGTAGCGATCGACCACCGCGAGATCGAACAAGTGCTTGCTCCAACCATAAAGATTCATCGGGCGCAGTTTGCGTAGTCCCTCCAGCGACCAGTCGTCGTCGAAGCCCTGGTTGCCGTCGCCATAAGTCGCCGCCGACGAGGCATAGATGAACGGCGTGCGGGTGACGGTGCACCAGTCGAGCAGGCGCAGCGACAGGCGGAAATTGTTCTCCATCACCAGATCGCCGTCGGTGGCGGTGGTGTCGGAAATGGCGCCCATGTGGATGACGGCATCGAGCTTGCGGCCGGCGAGCCAGGCCATCAGTTCGGCCGGCGGCACCAAGTCGGCGACCTGGCGCTTGGCCAGATTGCGCCATTTGGCGTCGTCCCGGCCGAGCAGATCGTTGACCACGATGTCGCTGGCGCCTGCCTCGTTGAGGCTGGCCACCACGTTCGATCCGATGAACCCGGCCCCGCCGGTGACTAAAAACATGACTAATCCTACGTCCCAGCAAAGCTTTGCCCCAGTCCGTGGACCGGCGCAACGTTAGGGCGTATTTCCCTGTAAATGGCTCAGGATACGGTAAAAATCGTGGCTGGACAGTTCTCCCTCGTGCAGGCTAACGCCTGTCCTGCAAGGCTGGAATACATGCCGGATGGACGGGCAGCCGCCAAATAATGACCCCTGAATCAAGCTCCGTGACCAGTCCGATCCTGATCGTCCCCTATGTCTGGATCGGCGACTTCGTCCGCTGCCATTCGGTGGTGAAGCTCTTGCGCGCGCAGGCGCCCGAGCGGCCGGTCGACATCGTCAGCAGCACGCTATGCGCGCCGCTCGCCGATTACATGCCCGATATTCGGCAGGCGATCGTGGCCGACCTGCCGCGGCGGCGGCTCGGTATCGCCCAGCAACGGCAATTGGCCGACCGGCTGCGGAAAAATAAATACGCACAAGCGCTGGTGATGTCGCGCAAGTGGAAGGCGGCGCTGGCGCCGTGGCTCGCCGGCATTCCGCTGCGCACCGGATTCGCCGGCGAGGTCCGTTTTGGGCTGCTCAACGACGTGCGCTTCGGCGAACGTAAATTGCCGCGCATGATCGATCAGATGGGCGCGTTGGCATTACCAAAGGGCGCGCGCTTGCCCGCGGAATGGCCGTTGCCCGAATTGAAGGTGCCGGCGCGCGAAGTCGATGCGTGGTGCACCCGGCAAGGATTCTCCGACGACGACCCACCCATCGTCACGTTGTCGCCGGGTGCGGTGGGCGCCGGCAAAGCATGGCCGGTCGGGCACTATGCGGCGCTCGCGCGCGCGCTCGTCAAGGACGGTGCATCGGTTTGGATCCTGGGCGGGCCGAATGAAACGCCGATCGCTAAACAAATCGTGGAAGCCGCGGGCAAGCGCGTGCGCGACCTCACCGGCGCGGATTTGCGCAATGCCATTCTTGCGCTCGCCGCGGCCGATGTTTCAGTGACCAACGACTCAGGACTGATGCATGTATCGGCGGCGATCGGCGCGCCCACGATTGCGATCTTCGGCCCGACCAGCCCGTGGCACTGGAAACCGCTCAATCCGATCGCCGCCATCCTCGAGCCGCCCGGCGACGAGGCCGCTGCCAAGCGTGCCCAGATTGAAGGCAACGATGCGGTCAGCCACCGGCGCACCGCCGATGTCGCGGTCGAGACGGTACTCGCTGCCGCGCGCGATGTAATTCAGAAACCACGCTAGCGCGCCGCCGGCAACCAATACCATGCCGAGAGCATTCACAGTTACCGCTGCAAATTACCACGATTGTCTATAATAACCGGCGGAATGGTCTTGAGTTGGCCGGCGATCACGGCGTTAAGCTGATCGATGTCGCCGGTGTGAATCGTTTGCAGTCCATCCGGACCCTGCTCCCCCTGGAAGTACCAGCCGAAGAGCGGAAATTGCAAACCGCCTGCTGCGTTGACGATGGTTCCGTCCCACTGAATGGGCCCCGTCACGCCTCCGTCGCTGGTCAAAGAATACGCTGTGCCGGGTGTCGTAAGATTGAGTACTTGCCCCGACGGTAGCGTGATGATCGCGCAGCATTCGACGGAAATAACGGTAAGTTTGTAGCCCGTAGAAGCGTTGCCCGTAATGAGAAGGTCGAGAATAGTTCCGCGAATCCCGATCGTCGCAACCGGAGTCTTGATCGTATAGTTCCTCGGATTCTGCGCGCCGGTGATAAAGCGGAACGCACCCTGCGTAGCATTGATGACAACGCGGCCGGTACTCCGGTTGGGATTGTAGACAAAACTGTCAAGCACCAGATCCGCACGCGGGCCGATGCTGACGCTCGTTTTATCGAGGAACAGAAGCTGCGCGGTGCTGGCATCGTTCGTAACGATGTGTTCGTGCGCGAAGACATCGCTACCGACGGCCAGCGCGCGGCTATTGCCGCCGGACACGCCCCGCACTTGATTGACGACCGCCGCAGCAACGCCGATTTTTTCGGCCATGGCGCTGGTCGACGCGGTCGTGGCAATCGCTACAATTGCACTCAAATACAAAATGAAACGTATGAAGTTCCACATGGCGTTCACAGATTTTCGGGCGCGAAGTCTGGCCGTCAATATTAGTTCTGCTATCGTAGACGATCAATCGTATCGCGGGTAGTCACCGGTCTTGCATGGATTGAAATCCTGACCGAAGTGGGAATTTCATCAGATGCGCGTTCCTGTTTGGTGCTATTTAGTTCCATCGCTTGCGGCGTCGGTATTCATATCGACGCTTTTGTTTGTTTCGCCGGCGCGGGCATCCAATCAGCTTGATGCGCTTTATTCACAGGTCTTGAAGCATCCCGAAGACAGCCAACTCAATCTGAGTTTCGCGCGCGAGGCCGAAACCGCCGGCATCCTAAGATGGGCGCTTTCGGCCTACGAGCGTGTGGCGATTAACGATCCCAACAATGCCGAGGCGCAAGCGGGATTGCAGCGTATCCGCCGCAAGCTGCAGCCGGACTACAGTCAGGTGACGGTTGAGCTAGGCTCGGCCGTTGAATCCAATCCGCGTTATTATTTGGGTCCACGGCGGACCGAGGGTGAAGCCCTCGCTTCTGCCTCGCTGCGCGACGAGCGCGCCATCAACGGCCTTCGCTGGCGCACGACCGGCGCGGTCGCAGGACAAATCTACAGCCAAAGCGGCGATCTCGGGTATGGCTATGCCGGCCTCAACACCGGGCCGGTGATCGATCTGTTCTCCGGCGTGTCGATGGTGCCCGCGATTGGCGGCGCGGCCGCTTTCTATGATCAACACTTTTACTACGGTGAAGGCGCCATCAGCGCGACATTCGAGGGCGCATCGCAAGGTCTCTATCAATCGCTGCAATTGAGACTTGCGCATCGCTCGTATACCGACTTCTTTCCCTCCGGCGACGGCTTCTATACCGAGGCGCGCGGCCGCTTTGCCTTCCCCAATGCCATCGCGAACAGCGGCGTCCTGATCGTGACGCCATGGCTGCTCTATAGCGACACGCCGGGCACGGCCATTTCGCCTGCGCTCACTGAGCTGGCGCCAGGCGCCTATGTCGAGGCCGGCGCCAAAGTCGAAGGCTATCGGGGAATTACCGACTGGCTGATTGCCGGCGCCAACTTGTCGTACAGCAGGCGCGCCTACCGCAATGACCTGACGCCGGCCGGAGACAAGCGTGCCGACGACCTGCTGGTCCCGGGCGCGACTTTGTTGTTCCCGCATATTCTGTCCTATCAGACAGATATTCGCCTCGATTACAAATACCTTTGGAATAACTCAAACGACCCGACCAAAAGTTTTACCGACCATCTCTTCACAGCCACTTTGATTTTCCGCTTCGATCCGAGGCAGCCGTTCTGGGCCCAAACCACGTCATTGCCGGCCGCACGCTAGAATCGGCGGCGTTAACGTTTGACTTGTCTCAAGCCTGACGGGCGGCTCGATCCATGCTATCAAGTCCGCGGTTGATACAGGACCGCGACCCCCGCATGGCCAGACCCAAGCCAGCCGATATGAGCAGCGAACGCGCACAGGCGGCGATCGATTCCGCACTGCGCACGCTCGACGCGGAGGGCGGCGGCATCGACGCGCTCGCCGCCGCGCTGCGCGACGGCCTGGGTTCGACATTCGCCGCAGCGGTCGACCTGATCCGCGCTGCCCAAGGCCGCGTGATCGTGACCGGCATGGGCAAATCCGGCCATGTCGGGCGCAAGATCGCCTCCACCTTCGCCTCCACCGGGACGCCGGCGCTGTTCGTGCATCCGGGCGAAGCCAGCCACGGTGACCTCGGCATGATTGCCGGCAACGACGTGATCATTGCCTTGTCGTGGTCGGGCGAGACGGCGGAGCTGAAAAATCTTACCGATTACTCGCGCCGCTTCCGCATCGGCTTGATCGCGATGACCGCCAACGCCGACTCGACGCTGGCGACGACCGCCGATGTGGTGCTCGCGCTGCCGCAGGCGCGCGAGGCGTGCCCGCACAATCTGGCGCCGACCACCTCCTCGCTGATGCAGCTCGCGCTCGGCGACGCGCTGGCCATCGCGCTGCTGGAAAGCCGCGGCTTCACCGCGGTGGATTTCGGCCTGCTGCACCCGGGCGGCAAGCTCGGCGCGCTGCTCAAGGTGGTGCGCGAGTTTATGCACACGGCGAGGCGGTGCCGCTCGCGGCGCTCGGCACTCGCATGTCCGATGCCATCCTCGTGATGTCCGCCAAGGGCTTCGGCTGCGTCGGCATCATCGATCCGAACGGTAAGCTGGTCGGCATCATCACCGACGGCGACCTGCGCCGCCATATGCGCAACAATCTGCTCGATGCGCGCGTCGACGACGTGATGACGCGCGCGCCCAAGACTGTGCGGCCCGATCAGCTCATCAGCGAGACGCTGGAAATCCTCAATTCGACGAAAGTGACCGCGCTGTTCGCGGTCGAGGCCGGTAAGCCGGTCGGCGTCATTCACATCCACGATCTATTGCGCGCCGGCGCGGCGTAAGATGAGTTCTGGCGCAATGGCCAACGAAACTTCAAAGGCACTGCCAAATTTGGAATCGTTATCGCTCCGACATCCGATCAAGATGAATGCGAATGATTCGTCGTCGATCAGCAAATTCCATCAAGGCATTGAATTCAGAGAATACCTGAAGCAAATCCATCGAGTTTGGAAGCCGACTAGCTATTTAGAAATTGGCGTAGAAACCGGGGCAACCCTGGCATTTGCCCAGTGTCGGACGGTGGCAATCGATCCAGAATTTCACCTTCAAGGTGATCCAATCGGTCCGCGGACGGAGACTTATCTTTTTCAACTAGCGTCGGATGAATTTTTCGCCAAGCACGACCTTAAGAAATTCCTCCCTGATGGCGTTGATTTTGCCTTTCTCGATGGCATGCACCATTTCGAGTATCTATTGCGCGACTTTATGAACACGGAAATATATTCGCGGAGCGATACGGTCGTTGCAATGCATGATTGCTACCCGGTCAATACCGAGATCGCAGATCGCGAACAGAACGATGATCGCCGAATTGATCCGGTCACGCGTCGCTGGTGGACCGGCGACGTGTGGAAACTCTTGCCGATATTGCGCGATTTTCGGCCCGATCTTGACGTCACGATACTCGATTGCGAGCCGACCGGCCTTGTCGTCGTTCAAGGCCTTAACCCTACTTCGAAAACTCTCCCTAATGCCTATGACGAGATTGTTGCAAACTATCGGGATATTACGCTCGATAATTACAAGATTGAACGATTTCGAACCGAATTCCCGACCGTGGATAGCCGTCGGATTTTCCAACCGGATGCGTTGAATAATTTTTTGAAGCGCCAGCCTTAAGACCAAATAGAACACGGTGCGGCAGCGTCTAACGCGCGGCAGGGGCGAGCGCTTTGAGCGCATCGATAACCGCCTCGACGGTGGGCGGCGCTTCCTCTGCACCGAGCACCGCGATCGGACCGCTGCCGACCGGGCCGGTCAAGCCCGGCTTGCTGCCAGAAAAAATCGCCACCAGCGGCACACCGAGCGCGGCGGCCAGATGCAACAGTCCGGTATCGACCCCGACCACGAATTGCGCGCCGGCGCGGCGTGAAGCGCCGCGGCGCCGCCGCTAGGCCGACGGCGGCAGCATCCGCTCGATCCGCTTGTCGGGCACCAGCCAGACCAGGGCGACGAGACCGTAGATCGCCTGCGCGGACCACTGATTAAAGAAGAAGCAAAGCGCGATCGCCACGACATAGGCGACGGTCGAGAGATTGCCCTTGATGTCCCTGCCGACCGCCTTCGCCAAGAAGCGAATCCGGCCCCTCTGCCCGGATGATCGTGGCGACGAGAATTCTGGTAGGCGATCGCCGCCATCAGCAGCACGCCGCCGTAAAGTGCCGTCGGCAGCCGCGCGAAGTGATTCTCGCCCATCCAGCCAGTGACGAACGGCAGCAGCGACAGCCAAAACAGCAAATGCAGATTGGCCCACAGCACGCCGCCAGAAATGCGCTTCACGGCATGCATCATGTGGTGATGGTTGTTCCAGTAGATGCCGATATAGACGAAGCTCAAGACGTAGTTGATGAATACCGGCAGCAGCGGCGCAAGGACGCTCAGGTCCTCGCCGTGCGGCACCTTTAGTTCCAACACCATGATGGTGATGATGATGGCGAGCACGCCATCGCTGAACGCTTCAAGCCTTGTCGTCGGCATCATTCATTGCTCATTGTGTGTCACGTCAGAACGAACAGCAGCGGCAGGCTTCAGCGCAAGAGTCCTTCAACAGCTTCCTTCACCGCCTCAACCGATGGCGGCGTCCCCTCCGCCCCGAGCACCGCGATCGGACCGCTGCCGACCGGGCCGGTCAAGCCCGGCTTGCTGCCAGAAAAAATCGCCACCAGCGGCACACCGAGCGCGGCGGCCAGATGCAACAGTCCGGTATCGACCCCGACCACGAATTGCGCGCCGGCAATGAGGCGGGCGACCGTGTCGAGCGGCGTCCGCTCGGGAATGCGCGCGCGCGGAAGCTGGGCGGCGATGCGTTCGCTGCGGGCACGCTCGGCATCCGTGCCCCACGGCAGCACGAGATCGAGCCCATTACGCCCGAGCGCTTGTCCGAGCGCGATCCAATGCGCCTCCGGCCATTGCTTTGCCGGCCGCGCCGTGGCGTGCAGCAGCACGATATAACGCTCCCCTTTCGCCGCCAGCCGCGCGCGGTCGAGGCCGAAATCGGGCGCGCCCTGCGGCGCGTAGCCAAGCGCCAGGCCGCTGAGGATGCGGTTGCGCTCAACCGCATGCAGGTCGCGGCTGACGCGGTGACGGACGTCGTAAAACAACGCGGCCAGCGGTTCGCGGATGCTGGCAGTGTCGTAGCCGTGCCGCCGCCCGCGCGCGAGCCGGGCGATGACGGCGCTACGCAGCAGGCCCTGACTGTCCACGATTTCGTCAAAGCGCCGCGCCCGGATGGCGCGCAGGCTGCCGGCAATCTCGCCGAGCGTTGCCGGCGCGTAGAGCGACTTGCGCCAGCGCCGCCAAGCCACCGGAACGACCTCGGCCACCGCCGGATGCAAGGCGACCAGCGGGGCAAAAGCCTCCTCCACCAACCAGGTGAATCGCGCGTCGGGGCGGGCTTTGCGCGCCTCGGTCAGCGCCGGCATGTGATGAATCACATCCCCAAGCGACGACGTTTTGATGAAGAGAATACTGGCCATTGTGCCTCTGCCGGCGTCATATACCGAGCATTAAGCATGACCGCCATAACCATGACCGCATACCGCGCGGTCTAAGCGCTCTTTCACGGTCGCCCGGTAAGACGTGGCAAATATTAGGGGCATGGATCATGACGATCCTGGTCACGGGCGGGGCCGGCTATATCGGCAGCCACATGGTGCATGAGCTGATCGATGCCGGCGAGCCGGTGGTCGTGCTCGACAATCTGTCGACCGGATTCCGCTTCCTGGTCCCCGGCAAGGTCCCGTTCGTTGCCGGTTCGACCGGCGACCGCGAGCTGGTCGCGCAGACCATCACCCGCCATGGCGTGACCGCCATCATCCATTTCGCCGCGTCGATCGTGGTGCCGGATTCGGTGCGCGATCCGCTCAGCTACTACAGCAACAACACCATGAACACTTGCGCCCTGCTCGACGTCGCCATCAAGGCCGGCGTGCAGCAATTCATTTTTTCATCGACCGCGGCCGTTTATGGCAATGCCGAACACGTGCCGGTACGCGAGGATGCGACCACGGCGCCGATCTCGCCTTACGGCACCTCGAAGCTGATGTCGGAGATCATGCTGCACGATGCCGGCGCCGCCCACGGCCTGCGCTTCGTGATCTTGCGCTACTTCAACGTCGCAGGCGCCGATCCGAAGCTGCGTACCGGACAATCGACGCCGATGGCGACCCATTTGATCAAGGTTGCCTGCGAAGCGGCGCTCGGCAAGCGGGAAAAGATCGACGTCTTCGGTACTGACTATCCGACGCCAGACGGCACCTGCATCCGCGACTACATCCATGTCAGCGATCTTGCGCGCGCGCATTCGGCGGCGCTGGCTTATCTGCGCCGCGGCGGCGCCAGCGCGACCTTCAACTGCGGTTACGGGCATGGCGCTTCGGTGTTCCAGGTGATCGAGGCGGTGCGGCGCGCCAGCCGGCGCGATTTTCCGGTCGAGATCGCCGGACGGCGGCCAGGCGATCCGCCCGCGCTGGTGGCCGACGTCGGTCGCATCCGCTCGATGCTCGATTGGCACCCGCAATTCGAGAATCTCGATACCATCGTCGGCCATGCGCTCGCCTGGGAGCGGCGGCTGCCGGGCCGGCGCGAATCAGCCTCGGCGTGATCGTTCGGCAAATTCGAACACGAGATTCCGTTTTTGACCCGTTTTTAGCTTGAAAAATCCGCTTTCGGCAGGCAAGGAAACGTCTGCTCCAGACAGCATTCAACCTGTGCCATAATCAGAGCCCGATAGAGGGCGGATGAACGACCAGACTTTGCCATCGGCTGACGACATACGTTACGGCACCTTCGCCTTGATCCGGCGATTGCTGGCCGAACAGGGCCTCGTGCATTGGCGCAAGTACGCGTTTGCGTTCTCCTTGATGGCGATCTCCGCCAGCTGCACGGCGCTCAGCGCCTATCTGATCGGCGACGTCATCAACCAGGCTTATGTCAACAAGAATCTCACCGGCATCTTTATCCTCGGCGGCATCACCGCCGCGCTGTTCGCCATCAAGGGGCTCGCCACTTACGGCCACAGCGTGATGCTCTCGCAGATTGGCAATCGCATTGTCGCCGACAATCAGCGCGCCGTCTTCGCCAAGCTGCTCAATGAAGGGATCGGCTTCTTTTCCGACCGACATTCGACCGAATTCATCGCGCGGCTGAGCGCGGGCGCGGCGGCCGCGACCCAGGTCATCAACCTGTTGATCACCTCGCTCGGCCGCGACGCCCTGTCGCTGATCGGGCTGCTGACGGTGATGGTGGTGCAAGACCCGCTGATGTCGTTCATCAGCTTTGTGGTGGCACCGCCAGCGTTCTTGATACTGCGGAAACTGATCCGCCGCATCTACGGTATCGCGCGCGCCCAGTTCCATGGCGGCACCCGCATCATCGAAACGCTGCAGGAAACGCTGCAAGGCATCCGCATCGTCAAGGCCTTCACGCTCGAAGACATCATGCGCGAGCGCTTCGACAGTAACGTCGCGGCGGTCGAGCACGAGGCCAACAAGATGGCGCGCGTCTCCAACCGTTCAAGTCCGCTGATGGAGACATTGGGCGGTTTCGCGGTTGCGATCGCCATCACCTATGGCGGCTATCGCGTGATCGCGACCGGAGCGACGCCGGGGCAGTTCTTTTCCTTCATCGCCGCCTTCCTGCTGGCCTATGAGCCGGCCAAACGCCTGGCACGCCTGAATATTGAGCTCAACAGCGGACTGGTCGGCGTGCGCATCCTGTTCGAGGTGCTCGACTCGCCGCCGAGCGAGGCGGTCGACGACGACAAGCCGGCGCTGCAAATCAAAACCCCGCGGCTGGAGTTCGACGACGTTCATTTCGCATATCGGAGCGACGAAGCGGTGCTGCGCGGCATATCCTTCGTGGCGGAGCCGGGCAAACTGACCGCACTGGTCGGCCCTTCCGGAAGCGGAAAAACGACGATCATCAATTTGATCCTGCGCTTCTACGACGCCGAGCGCGGCAGGATCGTCATCGACGGGCAGAATATCCGCCAAGTCGCGCGCCGCTCGTTGCGCGAGCATTTGGCCTATGTCGGGCAGGACGTGTTCCTGTTCCGCGGCACGATCCGCGACAACATCGCATTCGGCAAGCCCGGCGCCAGCGAAGATGAGATCATGGCCGCCGCCAAGGGCGCCTATGCGCACGATTTCATTCTCGCCTTCCCGCGCGGCTATGACACGCCGGTCGGCGAGCATGGCCTGCAACTGTCGGGCGGACAGCGCCAGCGCGTCGCCATCGCGCGCGCGCTGATCAAGAACGCGCCGATCATCCTGCTTGACGAAGCCACCGCCGCGCTCGATTCGGAATCCGAACTGCAGGTGCGCGAGGCGATGGAAACTCTCTGCCAAGGCCGCACTACGGTCGCGATCGCGCACCGGCTGCACACGGTCTCGCACGCCGACCGCATCTACGTGATCGAGGATGGCAAGGTGGTCGAATCCGGGCGGCATGACGACTTGCTGCGCAAAAGCGGCCGCTACGCCTCGTTCTATCGGCTCCAGCTCCAGCAGCAGGAAGCCCGCACGCCGGTCGAAGCCGCGGCGCTATAAGCGCATGGAACGAGCGCTTTTTCCGCCTTGTTCAGGCCGGCAATATGCGATACCGGATGGGCCCGCCGGCTAACACATTCTCATAGACATCCTAGAAGGCAAATTCCCCATGAGCGCGGACTATGTCATTTCGCCGCCGCCGCAGCCGACCATTGCGGTCGCCGGCACCAGCAAAGTTTTTCCCGTTCGCCGCATCTGGTGCGTCGGACGCAATTATATCGAGCACATCCGCGAGATGGGGCAGGACGAGCGGCTTCCGCCGTTCTATTTCGCCAAGCCGGCTGACGCCATCGTGGCGGACGGCGGCACCGTACCCTACCCCTCACTCACCAAGGACATGCACCACGAGGTCGAGCTGGTGGTCGCGCTCAAGAGCGGCGGCCGCAATATCCCGGTCGCCAAGGCCAACGACTGCATCTACGGCTATGCGGTCGGCATCGACCTCACCCGGCGCGACCTGCAGATCGCCTCGCGCGACCTGAAGCGGCCGTGGGAGATCGGCAAGGCCTTCGACCATTCGGCGCCCTGCGGCGCGATCAAGCCGGCGAGCGAGGCCGGACATCCGACCAAGGGCAAGATCACGCTCAAGTGCAATGGCAAGACTCCGCCAGGACGGCGACCTCAATCAGCTGATCTGGAACGTGCCGGAAATCATCTCCAACCTGTCCGAGATGGTCGAACTGGTGGCCGGCGACATCATCATGACCGGCACGCCTTCCGGCGTCGCGGCGACAGTCGCCGGCGACAAACTGGAATGCGAAGTCGAGGGTGTCGGCAAGCTTACCGTCACCATCGGCCAGCCGCTGAAGTAGCGCTACAAGCCCAGATAGGCCTGCCGCACGCGGTCGTCGGTGAGCAGCGCCGCGCCTGAGCCCGACAGTGTGATGCGCCCGTTTTCCAGCACATAGGCGCGGCTCGCGAGCTTGAGCGAGACCGCCACGTTCTGCTCCACCAGCACGCAGGTGAGGCCATCGCGATTGAGATCGCGCACGCAACGCAGCACGTTTTGCACGACGGTGGGTGCTAAGCCCAGCGACGGCTCGTCGAACATCACCAGATCGGGCGCGCCCATCAGGCAGCGCCCGATGGCGAGCATCTGCTGCTCGCCGCCCGACAGCGTGCCGGCGAGCTGA
Organism: uncultured Alphaproteobacteria bacterium; assembly: GCA_963770985.1. GTDB lineage: Bacteria > Pseudomonadota > Alphaproteobacteria > Rhizobiales > Xanthobacteraceae > Pseudolabrys. The sequence continues at coordinate 219,500 of CAVYRR010000016.1, forward strand.
TGGCTGCGCTCGGCCAGGGCCGGAAACAGCGCGTAGACGTGGTCGAGATTGCGTTCGCGCGAACCTTGCGCGCGCGGCAGCATGGCGCCCATCGCCAGATTCTCGGCGATCGACAGCGAGGGGAAAACCTGGCGGCCTTCGGCGACCTGGCCGATGCCGAGATCGCAAACTCTATGGCTCGGCCAGCCGGCGATATCGGTGCCGCGATAAAGAATGCGGCCGCGCGCGGGCTGATGCATGCCGGCGATGGTGCGGATCAGCGAGGTCTTGCCGGCGCCGTTGGCGCCGACAATGGCGACGATCGCGCCCTGCTCGATTTCGAGCGACACGCCGTCGAGCGCCTGCGCGTCGCCGTAAAACACGTCGAGGTTTTCGACTGTCAGCATCATGTGATCGCCTCCACGCCCAGATAGGAGTCGATCACTGCGCGCTCGCGCACGACCTGTTCCGGCAGCCCTTCTGCGATCGCCGCGCCGTGGTGCAGCACGAGAATACGCGAGGCGAGCGCCATCACCGCCCGCATCACATGTTCGATCAGCAAAATGGTGAGCCCGGTTTCGCGATTGAGTTCGCGCAGAATTGCGACGATCCGGTCCATCTCGGTCGGCCGCAGGCCCGCCATCACCTCGTCGAGCAGCAGCAGCTTCGGATCGGTCGCGAGCGAACGCGCCACCTCCAGCCGCTTGCGATCGGGCAAGGTCAAGGCCGAAGCACGCTGGTTGCGCTTGTCGTAAAGGTCCAAGCGGCGCAGCACTTCGTGCGCCCGCGCGCGCGCATCGGCGACGTGATGGCGATGCAGCAGCGCGCCGACGATCACATTGTCTTCGACGCTGAGCGCCGGAAACGGCCGCACGATCTGGAAGGTGCGGCCGATGCCGCGCCGACAGATGCGATCGGGCGGCAGGCCGTCGATGCGCTCGCCGGCGAAGGTGATCGTTCCGGTGTCGGATGGGAATACTCCGGCGATCATGTTGAACAACGTCGTTTTGCCGGCGCCGTTCGGCCCGATGACCGCGAAAATACCACCCTCGGGCACCTCGAAGCTGACCCGGTCAACTGCGACCAGGCCGCGGAAGCGTTTGCTCACGCCGTTGACCGACAAGAGCGCGCTCATTTGTTTCGCTCCGCCAGGCCGATCCGCTTGCAGACCCACGGCCACACACCCTCCGGCAACGCCGTAATCACCAGCAGCAGGCAGATGCCGTAAAATACCTGCTTGGCGCCGGGCAGATCGATCCCGAGCGCGGCCAGCGCGGACGTGAGCGTCTCCGCCAGGCCCGTGAGCACGAAAGCGCCAAGGATCGGACCGAACAGCGTGCCGACGCCGCCGACAATCGGCCCGAGGATGATCTCGATCGAGCGCGAGAATGTGAAACACTTGCTCGGGAAACAGGTTGTTGTAATAGAAGGCATAGATCACGCCGGCAAAAGACGTCATGGCGGCGGAGATCACCACCGCGATCATCTTGTAGTGGAAGACGTCGATGCCGGCCGAGCGCGCGGCCTCCTCGTCCTCGCGGATCGCTCGCCAGAAATAGCCGACGCGGCTTTGCAGCAGGGCGCGGCTGAAAATAAAGGCGAGCACGGTCGCGGCCAGCAGGATGTAATAGAACATCGCCGGACGGCCGCGCAGACAGCCAGAGGTCGTTGTGGGTGTATTGCGCGACCGGCAGGAACAGCCCGGACGATCCGCTGGTCCAACTCCAAATGATCGAAGCCGACGCGTGCGAATTCAGCCACGGCAATGGTCAGGATGGCGAAATAGACGCCGGCGACGCGAAAGCGGAACGCCAGAAAGCCGATGAAGGCGCCGGCCAAAGCCGCCACCGGCACCGCCACCAGCAGCCCGAGCCACGGGCCGATGCCGAAATGCACGTAGAGCGAGGCCGCGGTATAGGCGCCTAAGCCCACATAGAGCGCGTGGCCGAGCGAAAGCTGCCCGGCAAAGCCCATCATGATGTTCCAGGCCTGGCCGATATAGGCGAAGTACAGGATCAGGATCAGCACGGTCAGCAGGTAGTCTCCGGCCACCAGCGGTGCGGCGATGAGCGCTGCCAGCAGCCCTCCCAGGAGAGCCAAGGCCCGGCGCGGCACGCCTTCGGTCAGGCGCGCGATCATGCCGCCCTCGTCATGATGTTTTCTTGCCCATGATG